>DASWQY010000204.1:0-57068 GCA_036403435.1 Pyrinomonadaceae bacterium | reverse complement strand
CGAGATGCGCGCGATGGCCTCTGACTCGGCTGCCGCCTGACGAAGACGAGCCTGCGCCGCGCCGTCCGCTTGCAGGATTGCAGACTCCTTTTCACCTTCGGCGCGCGTGATGGCGGCTTGCTTTTCGCCCTCGGCCCGCGTAATGGCGGCCTGCCTGTCGCCTTCGGCCTGCAGGACCAGCGCGCGGCGCGTGCGCTCGGCCGTCATCTGCTTCTCCATCGTGATGCGCACGTCGTCGGGCGGGTTGATGTTCTTCACGTCCACGCGCGTCACCTTGACGCCCCACTTGTCTGTCGCCTCGTCGAGGATGATGCGGAGTTTCGAGTTGATCTGGTCGCGGGAGGAGAGCGTGTGGTCGAGGTCCATTTCGCCGATGACGGCGCGCATGCCGGTGATGGTCAACTGGACGATGGCTCCGACGAGGTCCGCGACTTCATAGACGGCCTTGATCGGGTCCGTGATCTGCCAGTAGACGACGGAATCAACGTGAATCGTCACGTTGTCGCGTGTGATGACGGGCTGCGGCGGGAGGTCTATGAACTGCTCGCGTAGGTCAATCGAAGTCATCCCGGAGCGCAGGCTCGACCAGTAGATGGCGCGCGGCCGGTCCAGGAAGGGGACGATGACGTTGAGGCCGCTGTCGGCGACGCGGCTGAAGCGCCCCAGGCGCTCGATGAGCATGACGGTCGCCTGCGGCACGATCTTGATGGTCTTGGCGGCGATGGTCAGCAGGACGATGCCGAGGACGACGAAGAAGAGGGGGACGAAATATTCCATGATGCCTCCGCTGGGTTGAATGGCGGCGCGCGCGCGGCGCGTTTCCGGTAGCTGTAGCGCGCCAAATATACACGGATTAACCGCACGGACGGAAGGGCAACCTTACGTCTTCGCGTCCGGCCGGACCCAGCCGCCGAGCGCGGCTTCGATTACCGAGGCGGCGGCGAGCAGCGCCTCTTCCTCGAAGGGGCGGCCGATGAGTTGGACGCCGAGGGGCAAGCCTTCGCGCGTGCGGCCCGCGGGGACGGAGACGGCGGGCAGGCCCAGGACGTTCGCGGCGCGTGAATAGCCGAAGGCGCGGAAGACGCCGAGCTGCCGGCCGCCGGAGACCTCCACGCGCCGCGCGCCGTGCTCGAACGCCGGCACGGACCCGACGGGCGCGAGGATGAAAGGCGTAGCCTTCATCCAGCGCAGGAGCGCGTCGCGCAACGCGTCGCGCTCGGCGACTGCGCCCGTGAACTCGTCCGGCGCGGGCGCTCGCTTCTTTTCCGACGCGGCGAGGACGGCGCGCACGACAGCCCCGGCCGCCCCTTCACGCCCGCCGTAAACGTCGCGGAGCTGATTCGTTGACGCCCGCGAAAACAATTTGGGCCATAAATCAATCGCGCGCCCGAGGCCCGGCGGCGTCTCCTCCACGACGGTTAGTCCCGCGCCCGCGAGCGCGCGCGCCGCCGCTTCGATGGCCTCCTGCGTCTGGGCGCTGACGGGCGTGTCCTCGTCAACGAAGCGCGCGACGCGCCGGCCGCGCACGTCCGGCGTCGCGGTGCTCCGCGCGTCCGGCCCCGTCAGAACGCTCAAGAGTAAGGAGAGGTCTTCGACGTATCTAGCCATCGGCCCGACGACCGCCCCGAGCGCAAACGCGCCCGTCGCGGGCGGGAAATGGCGGTCGCACGGCACGCGCCCGGTCGTCGGCTTCAGACCGATGATGCCGCAGAAGTGCGCGGGCACGCGGATTGAGCCCGACAAATCACTGCCCAGCCCTGCGGGCGAAAGGCAGGCGCTCAGGGCCGCCGCCTCGCCGCCGCTCGACCCGCCCGAAGTTCTCCCGAGGTCGTGCGGGTTATTCGTCCGCCCGAAGACCGCGTTGTCACACTCGTAAGGGATCGCCATCTCAGGCACGTTCGTCTTGCCCAGGATGATTGCCCCCGCGGCCCTCAGTCGCGCGACCGCCGCCGCGTCCTCTTCCGGCACAAATTCAGCGCGGAGCATGGAGCCGCTCGTCGTCCTCAAACCCTTCGTCTCAATCGTGTCTTTGACAGTCAAGGGGACGCCGTGCAGCGGCCCCACCTCGCCCCCGCGCATGACGACCGCCTCAGCCTCGCGCGCACAATCGAGCGCCTCATGGTTGAGCGTCACGACGGCGTTAAGCGACGGGTTCACGCGCTCGACACGCCGCAGGAAAGCCCCCACGACCTCCACGGGCGAAACCTCGCGCCCGCGTATCAACGCGGCGAGCCGTGCGGCTGACAGGCAGGTCAGTTCGTCCATGAAATAAAACACTGATGAGTGATAAGTGATCAGAGGCCGTTTGAAAACTCAAGCCAGGCATTGATTCAATCCTTTGCGTCTTACGTTTTTACTTTGCGCCTTTGCGAGAAACAGCCGTTCACGCAAAGGCGCAGGAAAAGAAAAACCAAAGCCGCAAAGGCTTGAGCCTGGGTTTTCAAACACGCTCTCAGTAAAAACCACCTGCTTTAACTTATCACTTATCACTTATCACTTTCTTTTAGCAATTCGATAAACTTGCGCGCGGCGATGCCGAGCGTGCGGTCGGAGCGGTAGATGACGCCGACGGTGCGCGCCCATTCGGGCTCGGCCAGTTGGACCACGGCGAGTTGGCCGCTCTTCTGCTCGTCCACGATGCTCGGGCGCGGGACGATGCCGAGGCCGAAGCCGACCTCGACGGCGCGCTTGATGGTCTCTATGTTGTCGAACTCGGCGACGCGGCGGATCGCGACGTTGTGCGCGCGGAAAATCTTGTCGGTCGCGCGCCGCGTAGGGATGTCGCGCTCGAAGAGCACGAAGTCCTGCCCGTTGAGGTCCGCCGCCTTGACCTTCTTGCGCGAGGCGAGCGGGTGCGCGGGCGGGCAAATCAGGACCAGGCGGTCGCCCGGCAGTGGGACGACCGTCAGCCCGCGCCGCTTCTCCGGGTAAGCGACGAGGCCCAACTCAATCGCGCCGCTCAGCACGTCGCGGACGATGCGCGTCGTGCGACTGTATTCGAGGTCAATCCGCGCCTCCGGGTAGAGCGCCATGAAGCGCCGCACGACCGGCGGCAATTCGTGCAAGCCTATGCTGTAAACGGTGGCGACGTGTGCCGTGCCGCTCACCTTCCCGTCCAGCCCGCGCATGCGCTCCTGCAAGCCTTGATAGGCCGCGAGCACGTTGCGGCTCTCCTCGTAGAAACTCCGGCCCGGCTCCGTCAGGCGCACCTCGCGGCGGCCCCGCACGCGCTCCAACAGTCTCCGCCTGAACTTCTCTTCGAGCCCGCGCACCTGCTGGCTCACGGCCGACTGCGTCACGAAATTTCTTTCGGCCGCCAGCGAAAAGCTCTGCGTCTCCACCAGGTCGCAGAAGATTTTTAAGGTCTCGATTTGCATCAGTCAGTCGGCGGCGAGCAGCCGCTAGTCATCGAGTGTCCGGGCCTTGACATCTAAAGATAAAGAGTCAAGATTCTTCAGAAGTAGTTAACGTCCTGCTTTCAGTTTTCCTCTGTGTGCCTCTGTGACCTCCGTGGTGAATCAATAATTAACCACAGAGGCACACAGAGGTAGCATAGAGAGTTATTATTCTCGGCTTCCGTCAGTTCGAACATAGGATGATTCTAGCTTATATCTTTCAACCGTAAAATCGCCCTTCGCTAATGAGCGTCCTGTTTCTCAGCCACGACGAAGTCGCCGCGCTCCTCCCGATGGAGGAATGCATCCAGCTCATGCATGACGCACTCGTCTCGCTCGCCGAAGGGCTCACGCATCAGCCGCTGCGAACCATCGTGCGCCCGCCCGGTGCCGCCGGAATCATGGGGCTCATGCCCTCTTACTCTTCGGGCGCGCACCCGGCTTTCGGCCTGAAGGCCATCTGCGTCTTCCCCGGCAACGCGGCGCGCGGGAAGGACTCGCACCAGGGGGCCGTCCTGCTCTTCAGCGCGGAGTCGGGCGAGCTGCTGGCGGTCGTCAACGCGTCGGCGGTGACGGCCGTGCGCACGGCGGCCGTTTCGGGTGTGGCGACGCGCGCGCTCGCACGCGAGGACGCGGGCGATTTGGCAGTCATCGGCGCGGGCGTGCAGGCGCGCTCGCACATCGAAGCCGTGTCGCATGTCCGCCCCATTAGACGGTGCCGCGTGGCGAGCCGTGGCGGCGAGAGCGCGCGCCGCCTCGCCGCAGAGTTGCGGGGGAAGTATGCGTTTCCAATCGAAGCGGTCGAGACAATTGAGGACGCGCTGCGCGGGGCGGATTTGATAGTGACGGCGACATCCTCGGCCGAACCGTGCGTGCGGCGCGAGTGGGTCGCGGCCGGGGCGCACTTAAATGCGGTCGGGGCCTGCACGCCGAACGCGCGCGAGCTTGACTCGGCGACCGTGGCCGCGTCGAGCCTCTTCGTGGACAGCGTCGAGTCAACCACCAACGAAGCGGGCGATTATTTGCTGGCCCTACACGAAGGCGCGGTCGCGCCGGGTCACATACGGGCCGAGCTGGGCCAGATTCTCGTCGGCGCTAAGCCGGGCCGGACTTCCGCGGACGAAGTCACGGTGTTCAAGTCCCTGGGCCTGGCCGCCGAAGACCTGGCAGCCGCCGAGTACCTCTACAGAAAATGTAAAGAGACGGGCGCAGGCACCTGGGTCCGTTTCTGAAACTGGCCCGGCCAGGTCGAAGAACGAAAGGGGACTACTTATGCTGCCAACGCTCGCGGCCATAGAGGAAGCGCGGCACCGCGTCAGCACTGCCGCGATACGCACGCCGCTCGTCCGGCTCAATCTCCCGGACGCGCCCGCCGAGATTTACCTCAAGCTGGAAAACCTTCAGCCCATCGGCTCGTTCAAGATACGCGGCGCGGCGAACGCGATGGGGCGTCTCAAGCGCGAGGAATTGGCCCAGGGCGTGCTCACCGCGTCGGCTGGCAACATGGCGCAGGGCGTCGCGTGGCGCGCGCGCGAACTCGGCGTCCCCTGCACCGTCGTCGCGCCCGAGACCGCGCCCGAGACTAAAGTCCGTGCCGTTGAGCGGCTCGGCGGGCGCGTCATTAAGGTCCCGTTCGAGGAGTGGTGGGCCGTCTTCGAGAGCCGCGCCTATGCTGGCGTGAACGCACATTTCATACACGCCTTCGATGACCTGGACGTGATGGCCGGCAACGGGACAATCACGCTGGAAATCCTGGAAGACCTCCCCGCAGTGGACGCGATCATCGTCCCCTGGGGCGGCGGCGGGCTCGCCTGCGGGATCGCCGCGGCGGTGCGCGAGTTGAAACCTGTGTGCAAGGTGTACGCGGCCGAGGTGAGCACGGCCGCGCCGCTCTCCGCTTCGCTCGAAGCGGGCGTGCCGCGCGAGATCGCCTACCAGCCCTCCTTCGTGGACGGCATCGGCGGCCGCGGCGTCTTCCCTTCCATGTTCGAGCGTGCGCGTCAGCTCCTCGACGGCTCACTCGTCGTCAGCCTCGCTCAGGTGGCAGACGCCTTGCGGCTTCTAGCCGACCGGAACCGCGTCATTGCCGAAGGCGCTGGTGCCTGCCCCGTGGCTTGCGCCCTCGCGGGTCTGGGCGGGGCCGGCAAAGTGGTGTGCATAGTCTCCGGCGGCAACATTGACGCCGCGAAGCTCTGTGCCATCCTGACGAATAGTTGACCGGGGCAGCGACGCGCGGAAGATTGAATATCGGTTCGACCGTCGTGCCGGACACTCAACTTCAAACTGGCCCATTATTCGCCGCTCCTGACCATTGACATCCACCGCGCCCCGGCATATCTTTCCGTCCATCCAGCAGGGCGCACACCTCACTACCGGCGCTGTTCTCGCCAGCAAGACAGCAGACCGCCCATCTCTATCGGGTCGTCAAGGACACTTCGCTAAAACTAATTAGGTCGGAGCACAACAATGAAAAGAAAAGCCGCCTGGTCGCTATTTGCGCTCAGCGTTTTGGTCTGCGCATTTCTAATTTACACCCCGAGCGCGTCTTCGAATTCGACTAACCGACGCAGGACAGTCGCGCGGGCGATTCCCGCGAGTTCAAACCTGCTGCTGCCGCCGGCAACGACGTTGACGGTTGACCGTTCGGACGACACGGCCGCCGCGACGGCATGCACGGCCGCGCCCAACGATTGCAGCTTGCGCGGCGCGATCATCGCCGCGAACGCCGACTTGAGCGCGGACCCTGTGATTATCAACCTGCAACCGGCCACCACTTACAACCTGACGCTGGCGAATGCAACGCAGGAGAACGCGGCGGCGACGGGTGACCTGGACATCACCACGGGCCTCCACCCTGTGACCATCGTGGGCGGCGGGGCGTCTGGGCCGAACGCGAGCATCATCGATGCCGCCGGACTCACTTCGGGCAGCTCACGCGACCGCGCGTTTCATCTGACCGCATCGAACGTCACAGTCATCTTCCAGGGCTTAGCCATTCAGAACGGCAGGGCCGCAGACGACGGGACCGGCGGCGCGAGCACTGACCCGGCGGCACAAAACACCAACCGCGCCGGCGGCGGCATCCTGAACAACGGCGGCAGCCTGACGCTGATCAACGTCCTGGTCCAGTCGTGCCAGGCGCTGGGCAAGGGCGACAGCCTCATCAACGAGCACACCACTCTCGACGCACGCGGCGGCGGCGTCGCCAGTCTCACGACGACCGGGAACGTGAGCGTCACGGGTAGTACGTTGACCGGCAACTCCGCCCTGGGCGGGGATGGCGGCAACTTCAACAACGGTTCCGGCTCGAACGCACAGGGCGGCTCAATCTATTTTGAAGGTGGGACGCTCAACGTCGAAGGCTCGCGAATTGACAACAGTGCCGCGAATGGCGGCAACGGCGGAAACCAGAATCAGAACGGTCAGACCAACGGCGGCTTCGGCGGGTTCGCTCAAGGCGGCGGCGTCTGGGTGGGCGGCGGCACAGTAATCATCAACAACACCACGGTTGAGAGCGCGGTCGCCAATGGCGGCAACTCGGGCACGGGCGGCAACGGAGCCGAACCGGCAGGCGGCGCTGACGGCGGCGGCCTGTATAGCCTCGGTAACACTACGGTGACGAACTCCACTTTCCATCTGGCAGCAGCCAGCGGCGGCGACGGCGGCGATGCCTTCGGCTCGACCTGCCTGGGAGGTCACATGGGCGGCGACGGCGGCGGCGCGCGAGGCGGCGCGATTTTCGCCGACGGCGGAAGCCTGACCATCAATACCGCGACCTTTGCCAACAACTCTGCCAACGGCGGTCAGGGCGGCGACGGCGGACAAACGGACGGCGGCCTTAACTGCGGCAACCACGGTGCCGGCGGCCTCGCATACGGCGGCGCGATTGCCAACAACAATGCGGCGACGATTAACTTGAAGCACGGGACCTTGAGTCTTAACAACGCCCAGGCCGGCAACACCGGAGTTAATCAGGGTGGGGCTAACAAGCCGCCGCGCCTCGTGGCCGAAGGTACAGGCGGCGGTATCCGCGTCGGCCCCGGCAGCGTGACTTTGGAAAACACTATCATCGCCGACAACACCGCCGCCAACGGCACCGGCGACACGACCGGCGCTCCGACGCCCGGACCCAACGTTGACGGCGCGGTCGCCAGCAGCGGCCACAACCTTCTCGGCGTCGCCACGGAAGCAACGGGCTTCACCGGGACCGGCGACCAGACAGGGGCGAACCCGATGCTGGCCCCGCTGGCAGACAACGGCGGCCCGACCTGGACGATGGCGCTTTCGCCCGGCAGTCCCGCACTCGACGCGGGCGTCGCGGCCGGCGCTACGTTTGACCAGCGTGGTCTGCCGCGCACGGTGGACGACCCCGGCGTCGTCAACGCCCCGACCAGCGACGGCACAGATATCGGGGCCTTTGAACGCGAAGTTCCCTGCATCCTCTCCTGCCCGGCCGACGTTACCGTGTCGAACGACGCGGACCAGTGCGGCGCGGTCGTCAATTACACAGAGCCTTCCGGGGCAGGTTGTGGCACAGTCACCTGTGACCATCCCTCGGGCTCTTTCTTCGACGTGGGTGACACGACCGTCACCTGCACCAGCACGGCTGGGCCGGCTTGCAGCTTCACAATCACCGTCAACGACACGCAGGGGCCGGACATCACGACCAACGGTCAGACCATTACGCTGTGGCCTCCGAACCACAAGTATAAGACCGTCAACGTCACCGCCCTGGTGGCGAGCGCCAGCGATAATTGTGACGCGGGCGTCGGCGTCGGCAGCGTGCGGATTGCCAGCGTGACGAGTGATGAGCCCGAGAACAGCGCGGGAGACGGCAACACGATGAATGACATCTTGATCGCGGCCGACTGCAAGTCTGTGCAGTTGCGCTCCGAACGGACGGGCGACGGCAACGGGCGGGTTTACACCATCACGTTGAGGGTGACAGACGCCGCGGGCAACGTCAGTACCGCGACGGCTCAAGTCGTCGTGCCTCAGTCACAAAACGGCTCGGCCGCCGTGGACGACGGAGCGCAGTACACGGTCTTGAGCGGCTGTCCTTAGCGGCGCAGACGGGTTTGCAGGCGGAAACGCGCAGGTCAATGAGCGCGCGGCGCGGCGGCGACGGGCGCGCTCGTTGACACTCGCGTTTCCGCCTTCTTCTTATAAGTATTCCTCACTTGGATGCGCAAGATTTTTCATTTTACCTTATCTGGACTGGGCGCTATGATTCCCATGCCAAGTAGGGGCGGGGTGGTGCATGTCCGTATAAGGAGGCGGCGTGTGGTTGCGGGGCCGTCCGCCTGCGTCATATAATTTCCGGCGTTCGGCGCAATCTTAAATCATCCCGCCTCGTTGAACTCAGGTCAGCTCTCCGGCGAGGGAGCTTTCGGGCGAAGGAGTGTTTCACCGTGGCTATCCGCATGAGCAGGACTTTCGTCCTACGGAAGTTGCACCAGCTCTCGGGAATCGTGCCGCTCGGCGCTTTTCTCCTGGAGCATTTTTACACCAACTCGAAGGCCGTCCACCCGACGAACGGCTCGGCCGCCTTCAACAAGGCGGTCGAGGAGTTGCAAGGCATCCCATACATCCTGCTCGTCGAAATCACGTTCATCTTCATCCCCCTGCTCTTCCACGCTATCTACGGGCTGGTGATTACGTGGGAGGCGCGGCCGAACAATCTGGCCTACCCGTACCCGCGTAACTGGTTCTACACAATCCAGCGGCTGACGGGCATCATTCTCTTCTTCTTCATCGCCTTTCACGTCCTGAACATGCGCTTCGGCGTCATTCCGGGCCTCGACACTTACGGCAACTCGGTCGCCCGCAACCCCGGCCGCGCTTTCGACATCGTGGCGAACGAGTTCGCCAAGACCTGGATTTTCGCCATCTACGTCGTCGGCATCATGGCGACCATCTGGCACTTCGCCAACGGCATCTGGCTCTTCATGGTTGACTGGGGCATCGCCATCGGCGCGAAGGCGCAAAGGCTGACGGGCTACGCCTGCATCGCCTTCGGCCTCGTCCTGCTGGTCGTCGCCATCAACGCGCTGACAGCCTTCCGGTCGGACGGAGGAATATTGGGAGGTTTCTTTTACTGACATGGCAGCGAACGGAATCAAGATAGCGATTGTCGGCGGCGGCCTCGCGGGCCTCGCCGCGGCCATGAAGATCGCCGAGAGCGGCCACGCGGTTGACCTCTTCTCGGTCGTCCCCGTCAAACGCTCGCACTCTGTCTGCGCGCAGGGCGGCATCAACGGCGCGGTCAACACCAAGGGCGAGGGCGACTCGACCTGGGAGCACTTCGACGACACGGTTTACGGCGGCGACTTCCTGGCGAACCAGCCGCCCGCCAAGATCATGTGCGAGATGGCCCCCTCGATCATCTACCTCTTCGACCGCATGGGCGTCCCCTTCTCGCGCACGAAGGAGGGGCTCCTGGACTTCCGCCGCTTTGGCGGGACGAAGCACCACCGCACTGCTTTCGCCGGGGCTTCGACGGGGCAGCAACTCCTCTACGCTTTGGACGAGCAGGTCCGCCGCCGCGAGGTCGAGGGCAAGGTCCAGAAGTACGAGGGCTGGGAGATGATGTCGCTCGTGCTGGACGACCACCAGGTCTGCCGCGGGCTCGTGGCGATGAACTTGCAGACGCTGGAATTGAAAGCCTTCAAGGCCGACGCGGTGATCATGGCGACGGGTGGCCCCGGATTGATTTTCGGCAAGTCCACGAACTCGATGGTCTGCACTGGCTCGGCCGTCTCGGCCTGCTACCAGCAGGGCGCTCGTTACGCCAACGGCGAGTTCATACAGGTTCACCCGACCTCGATTCCGGGCGAGGACAAGCTGCGCCTGATGTCGGAATCCGCGCGCGGCGAGGGCGGGCGCGTCTGGGTCCCGCGCCAGCAGAACGACACGCGCGATCCCTCTTCCATCCCCGAAGGCGAGCGATGGTATTTTCTCGAAGAGAAGTACCCGGCCTACGGCAACCTGGTCCCGCGCGACATCGCGACGCGCGAGATTTTCCAGGTCTGCCTGGAGGGCATGGGCATCGGCGGCGAGAATCAAGTTTACCTGGACCTCTCGCACATTGACGCCGCCACGCTCGACCGCAAGCTCGGCGCGATTCTTGAAATCTACGAGATGTTCGTCGGCGACGACCCGCGCCACGTGCCGATGAGAATTTTCCCCGGCGTCCACTACTCCATGGGCGGGCTCTGGGTTGACTTCGACCAGCGGACGAACATCCCCGGCCTGCTCGCGGCCGGCGAGTGCGACTACTCGATTCACGGCGCGAACCGCCTGGGCGCGAATTCGCTCGTCTCCTGCGTCTACGGCGGCTTCGTCGCCGCGCCCGCCGCCATCGAGTATGCGAAAGGAATCGAGCGCAACGGCCACGAAGACTCGCGCCTTTACGACCAGGAGCTAAAAAGGCAGGAGGAGATCAACGAGGCGCTCGTCAAGCAGTCGGGCACGGAGAACCAGTACGTCATCCACGAGGAGATGGGCAAGTGGATGACGGACAACGTGACGGTCGTGCGCTACAACGACAAGTTGCAGGCGACTGACCGGAAGCTGCTGGAGTTGCTGGACCGCTACCGCCACATCTCGATTAACGACTCGAACCTCTGGGCGACGATGGCGCTGCCGCACGCGCGCCACCTGAAGAACATGCTGGAGCTGGCGCGCGTCATCACGCTCGGCGCTCTGAACCGCAACGAGTCGCGCGGCGCGCACTACAAGCCGGACTTCCCCAACCGCGACGACGAGAATTTTTTGAAGACGACGATTGCCGAGTACTCCGGCGAAGGCCCCGTCATCTCCTACGAGGCCGTTGACATCTCGCTCCTCAAGCCGCGCACGCGCGACTACAGCAAGGGCAAGCAGGAGCCGGCGAAGACTGTCACGGCGGCCGCGAGCGCGTCGGGCCTCCCGCCCAAAGACGGCGCTCCGCAGCCGACCGGCGGCGAGGAGCAGAAGCCGAAAGATTTGAGCGGCCCGAAGGTGTGGTCTCAGAACAAAGAGGAAGTGACCGGCACCGTCGAGGGCGGGGCGGAGACGCGGCGCGAGCGTGGCAAGTCAATTGAAGATGCGGGAGGTAAGTCAGACAAGTTATGAGCGCACAAACTGACGTGAAAACTACGACTGGAGTGCCGCCGCTTCGGTCGGACGAGTACGTGGACATCCGCATCAGGCGGCGGGAGAACCCGGACGCGGCGCAGCGTTGGGAGGAGTTCCGCATCCCGTACCGGCCGAACCTCAACATCATCTCGTGCCTGATGGAGATCAGGAAGAACCCCGTCACCAAAGACGGCAGGCCCACGACGCCGCCCGTCTGGGACATGAACTGTTTAGAGCAGGTCTGCGGCATCTGCACGATGGTGATTAACGGCAAGGTCAGGCAAAGCTGCTCGGCGCTCGTGGACCAGTTGGAGCAGCCTATCACGCTGGAGCCCATGTCGAAGTTCCCGAACGTGCGCGACCTCGTCGTTGACCGCTCGCAGATGTTCGCGCACCTGCGGCGCGTCCACGCCTGGATAGAAATCGACGGCTCTTATGATTTGGGGCCGGGGCCGAAGATGTCGCAGGAGGAGGTCGAAGAACGCTACAGTTACTCGCGCTGCATGACGTGCGGCTGCTGTCTGGAAGCCTGCCCGCAGTACGAGGGCGACAACTACATCGGCCCGCAGGCCATCGCGCAGGTGCGCCTCATGAACATGCACCCCACGGGGAAGATGACGCGCGACGAGAGGTTGGAAGCCATCGTCGGTGAGGACGGCATCACCAACTGTGGCAACGCGCAGAACTGCGTCCGCGTCTGCCCCATGTCCATCCCCTTGACGAAAGCCATCTACGAGGAGAACCGTGAGACGGTCGTTCACGCCCTCTTCGGCTGGCTCAAACGGTAGGACCGCGGCCCAACGCACTCCTGGTTCCGGCGGCAAACTTCTTGACAGGCCGGCGGAACGGATTTACTTTCTTCCCGCCCATAATTTCTGAGGCCGCGCCGCGAGAGACTCGGGCCTTCGTGCCCGTCCCGCCCGAATCTGACCCCGGCACCCATTGCTTCTATCGCTGCCGAACTGGAGAAACACACACGAGATGAAACGCTGTCCGACGTGTAGTCAAGCCTACGACGAGAACGCGCCCAACTTCTGCCCGCGTGACGGGTCGCCGCTCGTCGAAGAGATGCCGCAGTCGTACCCGCCGCCACCGCCGCAGCCGCCCCCTTACCGCTTTCAGAGCTACGGCGGGCAGCAAGGCGAGCAGGGCTACGGCGCTCCAGGTTACGGTGCACCGGGCTACGGCAACCAGCCGCCTTACGGCGGGATGCAGCCGGGCGGTTACCCCGGCTCACTTCCCGGCCCAGCCGGCGGACTCTTCTCCGTCGGCGAAAAGCGCGAGCCGGCGCTGGTCATCCTGTTCACCTTCCTGACCTGCGGCATCTATGGCCTCTGGTGGTATCACACGTACGCCACCGAGGTTAAGAACTCGCTCAACCGGCAAGACCTCAGCCCAGGCCGTGACTTGCTGCTCATGTTCGTGACCTGCGGCATCTGGGGCATCATCGCCTTCTACTACAACTACCCGAAACTGTTCGTCGAGATGCAGCAGCGCGTCGGGCTCCCGCCCAACGACATTTCGGGGACGACCGTCTTGCTCGGAATCCTTTTCGCGCCCGTCTCGATCTACATGATTCAGACCGAGCTGAATAGAATCTGGAGCGCGGCGGGTGGCGGGAGATGAGCGCGCCGCTCGACACGTACGGGTTTCGTAAAATGAGCCGCGCCCCGCTGGCACAGTTTACGGGCAGCGGCCTGGGGGCGCGTTGCGTGCTGCTCGGGCTGACGGCGGTGTTCGTCGTCGCGGCCCTTTGGAACCCTGGGGACGAGCTGCGTGTAACTCTGTGCCCGTTCCGCGCGCTGACAGGTCACCCGTGTCCGGGGTGCGGGATGACGCGCGCCTTCTGCGCGCTCATGCACGGCGAACTCTGGCGAGCCATAAAATTGAATCCCTTCAGCCCGCCCCTCTTTCTCGCCGCGCTCATTGCGTGGGCCGGGGCCGCGGCCGCGGTCTTCCGCGCCGAGCGCCTGCGCTCAATTCTCGACCGCCTGCCGCGCCCGAACGCCTTCGCGACCCGCGCGATGCTCGCGCTCGTCGTCGCCTGGTGGGCCGCGCGCCTGACGTGGGGCCTTTGAGCGCGGCCGTGTGGGCTTCCGTTAATGAGCTGGTCGAGCGCAAGACGATCCTTTATCGAAAGGAGCAGGCCACGCTCTCGCTCTACGAGGCGATGTCAGAGCTGGCGGAGCGCAGGCAGAGAGCCTTCCGCTATCTCTACAAGACAGCCCTCGCCATCTTCAGTCTCGCGCTCGCAATCCCGATTTACGCCGTCTGACCTCGTAAAACCCGCCCAAAGTCCAAAGTCCAGAGCCATCTTCCCGACTTTGGAGTAATTTATCGTTGCTCCTGGATTTTCTCTTGCCATCATAGGCCAACTTGTATAAACTTCGTTGGGCAGCCCGTACTGCCATCATCGCTTTACCCGACTCTTCCCGTTTTCCAAAACACACCACAGGAGAAAAGAGCAGACGAATATGTGTGCAGACGAGTCAAGTGTGCGGGTTGACGTGTCGCGCGCCCCTGTCACCTCTGTCATCAACCGTGCCAGGCACCCGCAGTCGCTGGTCGAGTCGTTGACGGAGGAGTGTGCGCGCCTGCTTGTTTTTGACGACTGCGCCCTGGTACTGCCCGAAGCGGACGGGCGCGGGATTCGCGTCTGGCGTGCCTCCAGGCGCGGGGTCGGCGGGCTCACGGCCGCCTTCGACCATTCGGACGCGGTGTTCGCGCGCGTGCTGCACGACGGCTCTTCGGGGCTGATGAGCGAGGGCGACTTGCCGTTGCTCGGGCGCGACGTGAGGTCGGCGCTCGCGCTGCCGCTCTCGACGGGCGGCGTCTGCTTCGGCGTGCTCTGCTTCGCGAGCACGGAGGCAGGCGCTTACGCCAAAGAGGACGCGGACAGGCTGGCGTGGCTGGCCGACGTGGTCGCGTCGGCCGCCCAGGTGCTGCTCATGCGCGCGCGCCTCGAAGTCGCCAACGAGAGCCTGCGCGAGATGGACCGCCTGAAGAGCGGCTTTGTCAACACGCTGGTGCGCGACATACGCTTGCCTTTAACGAGCGTGCTCGGTCTGCTGGAACTCTTCGAGAGCAAGCTCCAGGCGCGCGAGCCTTTCGATTTGGAAGACCGGCAACTGCTGAGCAACGCGATTGAGAACGGCGACCGCATGCGCCACCTGCTCGACGACCACCTTGAGATTGCGCGCCAGCACGAGCAGCCGCTCACGCTCTCGCCGGAAGACGTGCGGGCGGAAGGTCTGCTCGAAGAGGTGACGGAGCCGTTGCGCGGCGAGGCCGCGCTGCGCGGCGTGGAGCTGAACGTACAGGTCACTGTGCGCGACCTCTCGATGCGCGTGGACGCGCGGCAGACGCGGCGCGCGCTGTGCCATTTATTGACGACGGCGCTGGCGGCCACGCCCGACGGCGGCGCGGTCCAGATCGAGGCGCAGACCGTCACGGGCACGCGCATCGGCGACGAGGGGAAGCGATTCGTCATCATCAGCATTTCAGATTCGAGCCAGGGCATTGCGCCCGAGGAGGTGCCGTACGTCTTCGACGCCTTCTGGCAGGCTTCCGACAGCCGGAGCGCGGGCTTCAAGGGCATAGGGCTCGCCATCGCCAAGCGCATCGCGGCCGCGCACGGCGGCAACGTCTCTGTGCGCAGCCAGCGCGGGCGCGGCACCGTCTACTCGCTGGTGCTCCCGGCGAGCCGGCAGGTCTCTCTCAAGGAGATGCGCCGCGTCCTGATCGTTGACGACGCGCCGGAGCTTCTGCTCCTGCTGCGCAAGCTCGTCGAGCGCATGGGCTACCAGGTCGAGATCGCCTCGGGCGCAGTCGAGGCGCTTGAGATACTCAAGTCGAAGCCGGTTGACTTGCTGCTGACGGACTGGTCCATGCCGGGGATGGACGGCGGCGAGCTGGTCGCGGCGATGAAGGAGGACGAGCGCCACCGGGAGATTCCGGTCATCGTCCTGACAGGCCACGACACGGACAGCGAGCGCGAGACGGCGGCCGCGGTCGGCTGCGACCGCTTCCTCGTCAAGCCCATCATGTGCGACGAGCTGCAACGCGTCATCGGCGGGCTCCTGCCAACCCTCTCGGTCCAATAAGAATCGTCACGGCCCTGTCCGACGTGAGGGCGTCCGGTCAACTCTCGTTTGACCGGACGCCCTCTTTCCTTTCTCGCCGGCAGGTTGCGCCCGCCTTATTTTTTCATTGCAACTCGGTTTGATTTTAAGCCGGCGGCGTTTACTTGCCGCTCCTCAAGTATTCCTCAAGAATTTCTCAACGCCCTTCTCTATTCTTCCAACCATTGACGGGAATAAAAGCGTGGAGGAGTGCGAAGATGTTCAAAAGGAATTTGCCGCTGGCAGTTGGTTTCAGATTCAAACGAATCGCTCTGGCAGTCTGCCTGATGCTGGGCTGCACGTTCGCCGACGCGGCGGCGCAGACCGCCGGCACGACGCCCGGTCTAACGCGCCTCGCCGTCGCACCCGCGCGGGCCGACGGCCTTTATGACGGCGTCGCGACCTTCGGCGGCACGATGCCGTCGGCGGCGCAGTTGGACGCGCTGAAGTCTCTGGGCCTGCGCGTGCAGGGCTTCAAGAACCTGCCGCTTGCGCTGCTGCGCGGTCAGCGCCAGGCCATGTTCGACGCGGTCAGCCGCGGCCTCGCCTCGGACGTGTACCCGAACGAGCGGCTGCAATTTCACTCGCGCGCTTCGGACATCGCCATCAACGCCGACCAGGTCCATGCGCTGGGGATAGACGGGCGCGGCATCGGCGTCGCCATCGTTGACAGCGGCATTGACGCCACGCACCCGGACCTTGCGAAGCGCGTCAAGCACAACGTCAAGATCGTTGACCCGGAAGTCGTCGGGACGCAGTCGGACCCGCGCCTCGTCATCCCTGTGGACCAAACACCCTACAGCAACAGCGACACCTCGTCCGGCCACGGCACGCACGTCGCGGGCATCGTCGCCGGCGACAACACGGACGGGAAAGTCCTGGGCGTCGCGCCCAAAGCGGACCTCATCGGCTTCGGCACGGGCGACGTGGTCTTCGTCTTCAGCGTGCTCGCCGCCTACGACGAGATGATCGCGCACAGGACGGATTGGAATATACGCGTCGCCAACAACTCGTGGGGCGGGTCGTTCCGCCTGTTCGACCCGAACGACCCGATTAACCAGGCGACCAAAGCCGCCTACTCGAAGGGCATCGTCGTCGTCTTCTCGGCCGGCAACGAGAGCACGGAGATGTCCATCAACCCGCACTCGATTCCGTCGTGGGTCGTCTCGGTCGGGGCCGGCTCGCTCAACCGCCAGCTCGCGGACTTCTCGTCGGGCGGCATCGAGTACGATAACTCGACCTACGCGGCCCCGCCGGCCGGCGACGAGCAGCACGTCGCTTACATGGGCGACCGCTTCGGCATCTACCACCCGGCGGTCAGCGCGCCGGGCGTTAACATCGTCTCGACGGGGACGACGGGCGCGGCCGTGACCTCCGAGCCCGGCGGGACAGCCACAGCCTCCGGCACGAGCATGGCGAGCCCGCACGTCGCGGGCCTCGTCGCGCTCCTCTTGCAGAAGCGGCCGACGCTCTCGCCGCTCCAGGTCAAGCAGGTGCTGCAAGTGACGGCGAGCCTGATGCCGGACGTGGCGAACTCCTCGCGCGTGCAGCCCTTCTACACGGCGGGCTACGGCTTCGTGGACGCGAAGGCGGCCGTCAATCTCGTCTCGCGCAGCGACTTCAGCCAGACGCTGCTGACGAACTTGCAAGCTCAGGCGAACGCGCGCGTGCAGGGCGACCGCGACTACAAGGTGCTGCGGACGGACTTCTGGACGTTCACGGCCGCGCCCGTGACGGCCGGGGGCGTCCCCGACGAGAAGAGCTACTTCGTCGGCGTGGCCTCCACGACGAAGGCCATCAAGGCGCTCGTCTCTTACCCGTCGCTCGGCTACGTCGGCGTCAACGTCTTCGACTACCACATCACCATCACGGACGCGGCGGGCAAGGTCGTGGCCGAGAGCACGGCCTCGGGTACTTCCGGCACATCCGACCTCTTCGTTGACTTGACGAAGGGCGCGTACAAGTACGGCACCTGGAAGGTGAATCTGCGCGGCGACCTCGGCGCGCAGGACCAGGGCGTCGTGATGGGCACGCGCGTCTCCATGACGCTCGCGCAGCTCACGCCGCAGACACGCGTCAGCCCGAAGCTGCCCGTCTTCACGGCCTCCGGCTCGACCACCTTCTACTTCCAGCCCGGCGCGGCCGGACTCTCGTCCAGTCCCGAAGGCTGCAACCAACAGGAGGGCGCGCCCAAGGGCGGGCTGTCCAAGACCCGTGCGGCGGGCGCGTGCCAGGCGGGCGCGATGGGCTACGCGGTGAACTACGGCGCTGACGACCCGGCCGCCTACACGTCCGCGCCGCTCGCAGCGCCCGTGACTGTCGGCGGGCCGATGACCTTCACGGTTTACCTGGCCGACCCGGCGGAGACTGTCTGGCAGGCCGGCTTCGCCCCGCAACTCTCGGTCGAAGTCAACGCGGTTGACGCCAACGGCGAGTTGATTAAGGCCGTGGCCTCCGGCGAGTTCGACATCTGCGACGCAGCGGGCGCGTGCAAGACTGGCCCAACGCCGACGCGCGGCGTCTACACGCTCAACATTCCGGGCGTCACGCTTCCCGCCGGGAGCCGCCTCTCGGTCGTGATGCGCGAGTCCGCGGCCGTGGCCTCCGCGACCCACACCGTTTATGGCGGCAAGGGGACGAGCGCGAGCTATTCGGACGCGGGCATGAAGCTCACGACCGGCACGCTGAAGTAAGGCCAAAGGTAAAAAGGCAAGAGGGAGGATGAAGAGCGCGGCTCTCGTCCTCCCTCTTGCCTTTTTACTTTTACCCTTTTCCTTTTGCCTTACTCAGATTCCCAGCACGTCAACCAGTTCCTGCACGGCCGCCGCGCTCTTCTGGAGCGCGATGCGCTCTTCGGCGAGGAGGTTGATTTCGATAATCTGTTCAAGGCCGCGCGCGCCGAGCTTGCAGGGCACGCCGACGTAGAGGCCGTTGACGCCGTACTCGCCTTCGAGGTAGGCGGCGCAGGGCAGAATCTTCTTCTTGTCTTTGAGGATGCTCTCGGTCATCTCGACGGCCGCGGCCGACGGCGCGTAGTAGGCCGAGCCCGTCTTGAGCAGCGCGACGATCTCCGCGCCGCCGTTGGCCGTGCGCTTCACAATCGCGTCGAGCTGGTCTTTCGGCAGCAGCTCCGTGACGGGGATGCCCGCGCAGGTCGAGTAGCGCGGCAGCGGCACCATCGTGTCGCCGTGCCCGCCGAGGACGAAGGCCGTCACGTTCTCGACCGACACGTCCAGGGCTTCGGCCAGGAAGGAGCGCATGCGCGCCGCATCCAGGACGCCCGCCATGCCGATGACGCGGTGCTTGGGAAAGCCCGAGCGTTTGAAGGCCACCTGGCACATCGCGTCGAGCGGGTTCGAGACGATAATCAAGATGGAGTCGGGCGAGCGCCGCGCGATTTCGTCCACGACCTTCGAGACGATGCCGGCGTTGGTCTTCAGCAGGTCGTCGCGGCTCATGCCGGGCTTGCGCGGCAGCCCGGCGGTGATGATGACCACGTCGGAGTTCTCCGTTCCGTCGTAGTTGTTCGCGCCGGTCAGGCGCACGTCAAAGCCTTCGATGGGGGCCGTCTCGGCGAGGTCGAGCGCCTTGCCCTGCGGCACGCCTTCGACGATGTCAACAAGCACCACGTCCCCCAGTTCCTTGCTCGCCAGCCAGTGTGCGGCGGTCGCGCCGACGTTGCCCGCGCCGACCACCGTAATCTTGTTTCGGTTGCCCATCAGATGATTCCTTTCGATGAAGTAGTCTGAAAACCGCGGCCCCGCGCTTTCGCACCCAGGCGCATGACCGTTCGCAGTCGGCGCGCGGCCTCCGTCGTATTCGGTGTAAGATTGTTCTCTTGAAAGAGCGCGAGTGTACAAGCGCGCGAGCGCGAGTGTCAAGAATGAGGAGCAGGTAGTGGTTCAGTTTCAGACGGGCGAAGGGAAAGGCGGTTTCACGCAAAGGCGCAAAGACGCAAAGGAGAACGCGAAGAAGTTGAGTGCCTCATTACCTTGCGTGCTTTCTTGGCGTCTTTGCGCCTCCAGCGTGAAATTCCTTCCTGATAAGGACGGCCCACAACTTCAAACCGAACTACTATCGAGCATTCGTCTGCGATGGGTTTTCGCGAGTGGCTAAGAAAGCGCGGGGCCGAGAGGCGTGAGCGAGAGGCCGAGGCGCGCGAAGAGACCGAGGACGAGGGCGACGTTGACCCTTTCGACCCTTTCCCGGAGCCCGTCCGCCTGGAGATTGGCGACGTTTTCGACCTGCACACCGTTCCGCCGCGCGACGTGAAGCGCGTGGTGGAAGAGTACCTGGGCGAGGCCCGACGCAAGGGATTTGCGAGCGTGAGGATTATTCACGGCAAAGGCGTCGGCGTGCAGCGCGAGATGGTCCGCTCCATCCTCGCGCGCACGCCGTTCGTCGCCCGCTGGACGGACGCGCCCGCCGAAGCCGGCGGCTGGGGCGCGACCGTCATCTTCTTCTCAAGCGCGGACTGAATCGCCCGCGCTCAGTAGCGGCTGGGCATGTTCGCCAGCCCAATGAGAAAGAGCAGCAGCGGGATGGCACCCAGGCACATCCCGACAATCGCCTTGGGCTTGCTGATGGCGGGGTTCGACTTGGACGTGACCAGGGACACGACGCCGAGCACGATGCTCGCCACCCCGGCGAGGAGCATCAACCAGGAGAGCGGCTGTATGATCTGGGCCAGGAAGAGGAGCGTCTGGATGCCCATCGCCCCGTTGCGCGCCATGACGAAGACGATGATGATGAACATCAGGATGAGGAAGGAGCCCAGGCCGCAGGCGAACGCGGCCGTCGAGAGCGCCTTGCTCCCGCCCGTCGGCGCGTACTGGCCGCCGTAGGCCGGCGGCGGCGGCGGATATCCGCCCGGCTGCTGGTAGTAGCCGCCGCCGCCGGGCGGCTGCCACTGCTGCGCGGGGTCCGCGGGCTGGCCGTAAGGCGGCTGGTCGCTCCCGTAATACGGCTGCTGCGCGGGCGCGTCGGCGACGAGGTACGTTCCGTCGTAAGGGCATTGGGCCGGCGCATTGTCGGGGAACATCTGCTGACAGTTGGGACAACGTTTCATGGTTTCTCCTTCTTAGGTTGCGGGTCCGTATTCTAAAAAGTGAAGTAATAAACGAGCGCGGCCGTGCCGGTCGCGAGCCCCGCAATCGCCAGCGGAATGCCTCCGAACCGCGAGGGCTTTTGCAGCGAGAGAATCAGGGCGGCGACGCCGAGTCCGAGGCCGAGGATGGAAAGGACGAGCATCAGCTTGAGGGCCGCGCCGAGGCTGCGGGCGACGAACATCGCCATGATCGTGACCGCGCAACAACCCGTCACCAGCGCGGCGATGGCTAACGCTTCGATCCTCCCGGCGTTCGGCGGCGGCATGATGGGCGTCGTAGGCATTGGGCCTGGGTATTGATTGGGCCAGGGCTGCGCGGGCTGTGGCGGCGGCTGCGGCGACCAACCCTGCGGCGCGAACTGCGGCGCGGCGGGCGGGGGCTGCATGACAGGCGGAGGCTGCGGCTGTTGGCCGGCTGCATCCCCCGCGGCGTAATAGGGCGATTGAGCCGGTGGCGGCTCGGGAGCTGAAGGCTCGGGTTCCGGCTCAGGAGGCGGCTGGGGCCGCGGCCGCTCTGGCAGCACGGGCGTCGGCACGCGCAAGCCCGAAGAGAGGACGGTACTCTCGGGGTCGAACCCCGCGGCCGTCTCCTTCATCAGGCGCATCCCATCGCTCGGGCAATAATCCGGCGCGTCTTCCGCGTAAGTCCGCCGGCACGTTGGACAACGTTTCATTGACCTCTGGCTCTCCACACTCTCTCTCTGTCCGGGCTAGCGGAAAAGTATGCCGTACTCGGCTTCCAGGTAAATCCAGAAGCCTATGCTGAAGGCGGCCAGCAGCATCCCGACGATGGCGAGCGCCTTGCCCGTCTGCCGCTTCGAGATGAGCGCGAGGGCTCCCGTCACCAGCGCGCCCGCGCCCGTGATGACCGCGCCGAGGACAGTCGCGTAGCCCGTGTCCCTGTCGAAGATGTGTGACCAGCCGAGGTAGTCCGCCAGCAGGAGTAGGCCGAGCAGGCCGCTGATGCCGCCGAGGATGATGGTCACCAGGCTGAGGCTCTTGCTGCGGCCCGCTGGCGGGGCGTACGGTGCGCCGTAGGGTTGTTGCCCTGGCTGCGGGTAATAGCCCCCGCCCCACTGGCCCTGCTGCTGCGGTGGCGGCGGCGGCCAGGGGGCCGCGGCCGGCGGCTGCGCCTGCGGCGGCTGAGGCTGCCACGCGGTCGGGGGCTTGATGCCCGCCGGGTCGTTCGGCGATTGGTACTGCTGCGGCGGCGCTTGCGGCGGCGCGGGATTGTACTGAGGAGGAGGCGGCGGGGCGTTGTACTGAGGCGGGGGCGCGGCGGGCGGCGGCGGTGCCGAAGCCAGCATGGTCTTCTGCGGGTCGTAGGGCTGTGCTTCTTCCGTGACGAGTTGCGTCCCGTCGTTGACGCAGAAGCCGGGCGCGTCGTCCGGGTAAGTTCGCTGGCAGTTAGGGCAACGTTTCATCTGTCTCTCCTCTGGGCGGCGCGCGGGGCCCGCCCGAACCCTTTCGCGTTTGCTACTAGAAAGCTGCACCTCTTCTATGCCAAATTCGGCGGCGAGTCAATATTCATTCTGCGAATTTCGGGAGCGGCCGTCAGAAGTCCCGGATGAGCGCGGCCTGGAGCGCGGCGAAGAGTGCGGTCAGGATTAAGGGGACCAGAAAGTTGACGCGCTCCGCAGCGTGGTCATCCCAACGGCGCAGCGCCGCGGCCCGCCCCGGACCTGAAACCTCGCGGCGCTCCGCCGTCGCAGCAGCAACTCTGCCGCGCGCGAGCCGCCGAGACGGACGACCCGAGCGGCTGTTCAGCCCATTCGATATTTGTGCAGGGCCAACAGCATCAATCCTCTTTCTTCTCAAACGCGCCGGGGCTATACTCGTCGGCACGCCCGTAAGGAGAGCGGCAACAAACTTTCATCCCCTACGTCACTTCACTCAGCCACACGTTTTGAGCTGAGATTCAACAGTCCTGGAGCCGAAGATGAATTCCACCCGCTTACGCCCCCGCAGGAGGCCCGCGCCGCGCACAGTCCTGCTTCTGGTCCTGGCCCTGCTGCGCGCCGCCGTGCCCGCCCCCGCGCAGGACATCTCCGGCGGGGCCGACCTGGCTAAAGACATCACGGGCGGCGCGGTCGGCGTCCTCAAGATTCCGAAGGTCAACCGGCAACACAACAAGCGCCCGCCGAAGCCCGAGCCGACGCCGACGCCGACGACGCGCGACCCCGGACCATCCAGGCTCCAGCAGCAGGCGAGCGCGCGCCCCGTGAAGGGCTCGCCGCGCGGAGGCGGCGGCCCGAAGCGGCGCGCGCCGCAGCCCAGGCCGCAGCCCAGGCCGCAACCCGAAGTGACCGCCGAAGACTTGAACGACCAGGGCGACGACTTCTTCGACCAGCGCCAGTTCGAGAGGGCCGCCGACGCTTATCAGAAGGCGATTCAGAAGAGACCGAACTGGGCCGAGGCACACAACAACCTCGGCGATGCCTACTTCAACCTGAACAGGTACGAGGAGGCGGCCGCGGCTTACAAACAGGCGATACGCTACAGGCCCGACTGGTCCGAGCCGCACAACGGGCTTGGCGACGCGCTCCTGAACCTGCACCGCGACGACGAGGCGATTGCCGCCTATCGCGACACGCTCCGCCTCAAGCAGGATGACGCCGCGGTCCACTTCAACCTCGGGAAACTCTACTTCGAGGCTAACAGGAACCAGGAGGCAATAGCCTCGCTCAAGGAGGCCGCCCGCTACAACCCGAGCGACTGGGAGGCGTACAACTATCTGGGCCAGGCTTACGACCGCCTTGAGCAGTATGAGGCGGCCGCCGACGCTTACAAACAGGTCGTGCGTCTCAACTCGCAGTACACGGAAGTTCAATACAGCCTCGGCGCGGCGCTCTACAACGCGGGCCGCTACGAAGAGGCCATCGCCGCCTACAGGCAGGCCACGAGGCTGAGCCCAGGCTTACACCCGGACGTTTACAACAACATCGGCGACGCCTACCGCCGGCTGAATAAATTCTCCGAGGCGGCCGACGCCTACAAGCAGGCCATCCTGCTCAAGCAGGCCGACGCCGACACCTACAACAACCTGGGCTTCGTCAGCACCAAGCTGACGCGCTACAGCGATGCCATCGAAGCCTACAACAACGCGCTCAGGCTCGACCCGAACCTCGACGAGGCTTACGACAACCTCGGCTACGCGCTCGGCAAGTCGCGCCGCTGGAACGAAGCGATTGACGCCCTGAACAAGGCAGTCCGCCTCAAGCCCGACGACGCGGAGGCTTACACCAACCTCGGCTGGGTTTACAACAACACGGGGAAATTCAGCGAGGCCGTCGGCCCGCTCGGCCAGGCCGTGCGCTTGCAGCCCGACTACCCCGCGGCCAATTTCAACCTCGGCCTGGCCTACAGCCACCTCGGCAAATTCGGTGAGAGCGCCGAAGCCTTCAAGCAGGCCGTGCGCGCCAAGCCCGAGTGGGCCGAGGCGCACAACAACCTGGGCTACGCCTACGGCGGCCAGCAGCACTGGCGAGAGGCCATCGAGGCGCACCGGCGCGCGATAGAGCTTAAGCCGGATTACGCCGGGGCCATCTTCAACCTGGGCGTCGCCTACTACCAGAGCGACGACAAGAAGCAGGCCATGGAGCAGTACAAAATCCTGGAGAAGATGAACCCCAACCTTGCGGCCCGGCTCTACATCATAATCAACAAGAAGAACCCGCCGGCACAGGGAGCTTACTGATTAAAGATGAGGAAGGCAGCGGGGGCCATGCCGCCCTTCCTGACCTGCGAGACTGCGTTGCTTGAATCATTCAGGCACCCATGCCTCGCAGGTCGGGAAGAAGGGCTTGCCCCCGCCTGACTTTCCCTTCCCTTTTACTCCGCGCTTCGGTCTCAGGCTCTCTCACCAATCGTTGAATTTGACCGCGTCTGACCGAGCACTTTGACTTGGCACAATCCCGCCCCGGAAGAATTTGACCTTCACTTCTAAGCAATCCGAGTCACCTTAATCGAGACGGACGATAGCTCGCCCCCGCACTCGGACCCTTAATTTATCAGGGCGAGCGCGCCCCTTTCGTAATCCAGACGGGCGACTTTCTTTCGCGCCCCGCCGGGCGAGTTGACGCGCCGGCCCCGCGTGGTACGGCAATTGAAATGGAGAGCGCGCAAGTCTTGGGCGGACTTCATGCTCAAGTCTCCTCGACAGCTTTAAGCAAAGCCCTCGACTCAGGCTTTCCTTTTAGCTTTACGTGTTCGAAAGGTAGAACAATGGTCCCTCGGAAATTTTCTCTCGCTACCCGGCGGATTCTCTCCTCGGTGCTGACGGCCTCGCTATTTCTGGGCCTCGTGATCGGCAACCTCGGCGTAGTGAATTACGCTTACGGCGCGGCCGGCGGCCGCGGCAACTCTCCTAAAAATACCCCGAGGCTCGACAAGCTGTCGTCCGACCTGCGCGAAAAGTTGAAGAGGGCGAAAGACCCCAAGTCTCCCGTCACCGTCATTCTTCAATTAAGAAGCCCCGCGAGCGCGCAACTAAACGCCCTGCTTAAAGGAGCCGGCGTCCGCGTCAAGGGCCACTTCTCCAACCTCGACTCGAAGTCGGTCGAGTTGCCGGCGGGCCTCGTTAAAAAGCTCGAAGTGCTCGGCGAGACCGAAGGCATCAGCCTGGAGCGAGAGGTCAGGACGCTGGGCCACGTCGAGACGACGACGGGCGCTGCCGACATGCGCGCGCAGTCCGGCAACAGCGGCTTTAAAGGCAAAGACGTGAATATCGCCGTGCTCGACTCCGGCATTTACAAGGACCACCACTCTTTCGGCAGCCGTGTGGCCGTGCAACTCGACTTCACGGGCGAGAACCGCACGGACGACCCCTACGGCCACGGCACGCACGTCGCCGCGCTGGCCGCCGCCAGCGACCACGTCGAGAACGGCACTTATACAGGCCCCGCCCCCGAAGCCAAAATCATCAACCTGAGAGTCTTGGATTCGCACGGGCGCGGCACGGTGACGAGCGTTCTGCGGGCGATGAACTGGCTGCTGGAGCCGGCCGACCCGAAGAACCCGCTCGGCGAAAAGAACTACCAGAAACAGAAGATCAAGGTCGTCAACATGAGTTTGGGAGCGCCCGCCGTTGACTCTTACCAGAACGACCCGCTCTGCAAGGCCGCGCGCCGCCTGGTTGACGCGGGCCTCGTCGTGGTCGTCGCGGCCGGCAATAACGGCAAGGACTCCGACGGCAACAAAAGGTACGGCGCGATTCACTCGCCCGGCAACGAGCCTTCGGTGATTACGGTCGGCGCTGCCAACACCTACGGGACGGACCAGCGCGGTGACGACACCGTTACGACCTACAGCTCGCGCGGGCCGACGCGCAGCTACTGGACAGACGTGGCCGGCGTCCGCCACTACGACAACATCATCAAGCCGGAGATCGTCGCGCCGGGGAATAAGCTGGTCGCGGCGCGGGCGAAATTGAACGAGATCGTCACGTCCAACTCCGACCTTTCGGTCGAGCTGGACGGCGGCGACGGCCACGGCGAGATGTACCTGAGCGGGACTTCGATGGCGACGCCGCTCGTGTCCGGCGCGGCCTCCGTCATCTTGCAGGCCAACCCGTCGCTCACGCCGAACATGGTCAAGATGATTCTGATGTACACGGCGCAGCCGCTCTCGGGCTTCAACATGCTGGAGCAGGGCGCGGGCGAGCTTAACATCGAAGGCGCAGTCCGCCTGGCGAGGGCCGTGCGGACGGACCTGACGGCCATGACGCCCCTGGGTGCGCCCCTTCTGACCCAGGCCACGCCCCCGGCGGCGCGCACCACCATCGCCGGGCAGACTTTCACCTGGGCGCAGGGCATCATCCTGCCGCACACCTACGCCGCAGGGACCAACCTCGTCACGCAGTACCAGAAGATTTACGCCAGGGGCATCATGCTGGGCGACGGCGTCCTCTTCGGCGACGGCATCATGCTCGGCGATTCGACGGTGATGACGAGCGGCATCATGCTCGGCGATAACATTCTGACGAGCAACGGCATCATGCTCGGCGACGGCACAATTTTCTGCCCCACCGGCATCATGTTAGGCGACGGCATCATGCTCGGCGACGGCATCATGCTCGGTGACGGGATTATGCTTGGCGACGGGATTATGCTCGGCGACGGGATCATGCTCGGCGACTCCGTCGTGGAGGCCCAGTCGGCGATGATTAACGGCGACGACACCGCCTGCATGAGATAAGGAGGCACGAACAAGGATTTAAGGGCTTGGCTTAGCATTACGCTCGAACGAGTCTTCGGAATCGGCGAGTCGCACAGAGGTCTCGCCGTTCCGCGCCTCTCCACTTGAAAGAGCACTCATCATTGGCTCGCACGCCCGCGCCGCTCCGCCCGGCCGGGCGTGTTGAGACTCTTCCGCCTTCTCTCAAATTGAAAGCCCCCGCCTTCAATCTGACCGAATTCTCTCCGTCTGACCACTCTTCAAAGACGGCCCCAAAAACCTAACTGAAGAAATATTGCGAGTTATCCTGGGCTGCCGGTGCGGCATGGTGCTTGCCAATGTTTTTGCAGCGCCGGGAGGCAGTCTTGACTCCCGCCGAGCAATTCCCGAGTTTCCAAACGAACAAGCCAGGGCCACCTTACTCGTAGAGGTCACGCGCTATGAGCAGAAGAAAGAATGCGGCACCGTACATGTGGACGATCATCGTCCTCGGCGCGGCGTCCTTTCTCTTCTCAGTGTTCAGCGTCACTGCCGCGCAGATTGACATACGCTTCCTCTTCCTGGCCCTCATCACCATCTGCATCGGCTCGCGCATCACCATCCAGATTCCGCGCCTCAGCTCTCACATCTCCGTCTCCGACACCTTCATCTTCCTCTCGATGCTGCTCTTCGGCGGCGACGTGGCGAT
The DNA here is from genome assembly GCA_036403435.1 of Pyrinomonadaceae bacterium. GTDB lineage: Bacteria > Acidobacteriota > Blastocatellia > Pyrinomonadales > Pyrinomonadaceae > QHXM01. The sequence goes on along the minus strand of DASWQY010000204.1, from coordinate 29,465 downwards.
CCTGCTGTCGGCCATCGAGTCGCTCTGCTCGTCCCTGCGCTTCAGCAAGAAGCGGCTGACCATCGCCTTCAACGCGATGACCGCGGCGCTCTCCACCTTCCTGACGGTCTGGGTCCTGCGCTTCAGCTTCGGCCCCCTCCTGGACCTGCGCGGCGGCTACTCGGCCCCCTTCATCGTCGGCATCTGCCTGATGGCGCTCGTGCAGTACATCGGCAACTCCGGGATGGTCGCCACCGCGGCCGCGCTCAAAATCAACCAGCCGCTCTGGATGACCTGGCGCAAGAGCTTCCTCTGGACTTCGATCACTTACTTCGCGGGCGCGTCCGCCGCCGGCATCATCGCCAAGCTGATTGACACCGTAGGCTTCTACGCCTTCCTCGCGACGACCCCGATCATCGCCATCGTCTATTTCACCTACTGCACCTACCTGAAGAACGTCGAGGCTTCCGTCGCGCAGGCCGAGCAGGCCGAGCGCCACGTCGCGGCCCTCAGGGAGAGCGAGGAGCGATTCCGCAGCGCGTTCGACCACGCGGCCGGCATGGCGCTGGTTGCGACCGACGGGAGCTGGGTCAAGGTCAACCGCTCGCTCTGCGAGATGGTCGGCTATTCGGAAGAGGAGCTGCTCGCGTCGAACTTCCAGGCCATCACGCACGAGGACGATCTGGCGGACATGACGGCGCAGGTCGGCAAGCTGCTCGAAAGCAGGTTCTCGACCTACCAGATGGAGCTGCGCTACAACCACAAGCGCGGCCACGTCGTCTGGGTCTTGTTGAGCGTGACGGCAATTCGCGACTCGTTGACCGACTCCGTCAACCTCATCTTCCAGATTCAGGACATCACGGACCGCAAGCGCGCCGAGGAGCGCCTCCTGCACGAAGCCTTCCACGACATGCTGACGGGCCTGCCGAACCGCGCGCTCTTCATGGACCACCTGAAGCTCTCGGTCGAGCGCGGCAAGCGGCGCGAGGACAGGCTCTTCGCCGTCCTCTTCCTCGACCTCGACCGCTTCAAAATCATCAACGACTCGCTGGGCCACATGGTCGGCGACCAGCTGCTCGTCGGCATCGCGCGCCGCCTGGAAATCTGCCTGCGCCCCGGCGACACCGTGGCGCGTCTCGGCGGCGACGAGTTCACTGTCCTGCTCGAAGATTTGGCGAGCGTGACCGAGGCGATTGACGTGGCCGAGCGGCTGCAAAAAGCCCTGGCCCTGCCCTTCAATCTCAACGGCCACGAGGTCTTCGCGACCGTCAGCATCGGCATCGCGCTCTCCAGCACGGGCTACGACCGCCCCGAGGAAGTCTTACGCGACGCCGACACCGCGATGTATCGCGCGAAGATGCTCGGCAAGGCCCGCCACGAGGTCTTCGACAAGACGATGCACGCCCGCGCGATGAACCTGCTGCAAATGGAATCCGACCTCCGCCGCGCCATCGAGCGCCGCGAGTTCATCCTTCACTACCAGCCGATTGTCGAACTCGAAACTGGCACAATCCGCGGCTTCGAGGCTTTGATCCGCTGGCAGCACCCGGAGCGCGGCTTCGTCTCGCCCGACGAGTTCATCACGATTGCGGAGGAGACCGGGCTGATTACGCCCATCGGGCAGTGGGTCCTGGAAGAGGCTTGCCGCCAGATTCGCCTCTGGCAGGACGAGTTCCCGCAGTTCCCGCCGCTCCAGGTCAGCGTCAACCTGTCGAGCAAGCAGTTCATCAACTCGAACCTGACCGAGCAGATTCGCCGCATCCTGCGTGAGACGAATGTCCAGCCGCAGAGCCTCAAGCTCGAAATCACCGAGAGCATGGTGATGGAGAACTTCGAGACGGCCGTCGAGATGCTCGAACAGTTGCGCACGCTCGGCCTTGAGTTCAGCATCGACGACTTCGGCACGGGCTATTCCTCTTTAAGCTACCTGCACCGCTTCCCCATTTCGACTCTGAAGATCGACCGCTCGTTCGTCAGCCGCATGATCGAGAACAACGAGAACGCGGAGATCGTCCGCACCATCATCATGCTGGCCCGCAGCCTGAAGATGAACGTCGTGGCCGAGGGCGTCGAGACCCGCGACCAACTCGCGCAACTGGCGCTCCTGGAGTGCGAGTACGGGCAGGGTTACTACTTCTCCAGGCCGCTTGACGCGAAGGGCGCAGCGCGGCTGCTCGCCGAGCGGCAGACTTACCCGATTCCGCTCTCCACACTCGACAGCATCCTCCAGGAGGAGAGCATACTGGCCGCATGAAACGTGGGCGCGCGTCCCCGGCGGGCGCGCTCTTTTGTATTTGTTCGTGTGAGTAATTAGGTCGGACTCAGATGCCTGAAATTGAGACGAACCGCCTGCTGCTTCGCCAGTTCACGCTCGCTGACCTGGGGGCGCTGGCCCACATTTTCGCGGACCCGGAGGTCGTCAAACACCTGGGCTCGGGCCAGCCCGCGTCTACAGCGGAGACGGAGACCGCGCTTCAGAGCATCATCGCGCACTGGGGCCGTCACGGCTTCGGCAGGTGGGCGGCCGTTCACAAGCGGTCGCGCGAACTCGTGGGCTACGGCGGCCTGCGGAGTTTTCACGGCGAGCCGGAGCTGGTCTACCTGCTGAAGAAATCTCACTGGCGGCGGGGGCTGGCGACCGAGATGGCGCGGGCCTGCCTCAAGTTCGGCTTCGAGGAATTAGGGTTCGAGCGCATCATCGCGATGGCGAAGACGGCCAACGTCGCCTCGCACCGCGTCATGGAGAAGGCCGGGCTCTGTTTCGAAAGGGCCACCAGCATCTACGGCATGGAGGTCGTCTGCTACTCCCTCTCGCGCCCCGCCTACCTGTCGGCGCAGCCGCCGCCCGCGCCCGCCTACGACGTACACGGCTTCAGCCACGAGGCCCACCAGAGAGCGCGCTTGCGGGTCTAAAGCGCCGCGGCCAGTCCTTCCGATATCCCCGCCCGGCTTTGCCCGACAATCCATTTACCAAGTCGAATTGTCAGGCAGACTGCGGAATTGTCGGGCAAGTAGAAGGGAGGGGCTAAATGAATAAGCCATCCCTTTTGCTGGTAGTTGCTATTCTACTGTTCGGTGGGAATGTTGTTTTCGCGCAGGAAGTTCAAGATAAAGTCGGCGGGCCGGGCAAAGGAGAGTCCGGCGGCGTCATTAAGGCCGCGTTCAATAAGCAATCCGATAACCTTGCCCTTCTCGTCATAAACAGGACTCCCGCTTGCACCGGGCCATGCAGTTTTATCAATTATCAGTTTTTGTTCGATGGGAAGATAAGAAGCGATGTAGCCTTTCGATGTTACGGGAAAGACAATCCCCAGAGGGAATCCAGTGAATGCTACTGCGCTTCCGTCACCATATGTTTTGAAACTGCTAAAGGAGAGTGTGCTGACATTGTTCTTTACATCGGCCTCAAGGAAGGGATTGACAATGGCTTTACATGCGGCAACGTCTGTGCCGGCCCTATATCTACAATTCGTAAACATAAACCACCGAAGCTGTGTATCATTGAGCCTACTTTTCCACGATGTTTTGGGTACAAAGATCGCCCAACTGCATTTATTCTCTTTGCTGAATTTGTCCAAACTCAGCATGACATGTGCGGCTGTCAGGAATTGTCCTTCACGGTTGATGAAGAAGCCAGACCCGGCAATTTTAGTAAATTCTATATTCTGATTTGCGTCCAACCTCACGCAACCGACCGGAATAACAGCCTTTTGGACGGATTCGATGGTCTTGACGGAGACCTGCGCTACACCGACCCCAACGAGCAGGGCGAGCAAGGCGAGAAGGGCGAGCGACCGGCCACAGGCTTGACGACCACGCGCGAGCTTGATGCTACATCGCCGTGTGCGCTTCCGCGAGTTAACGCCATCAAGTAAAGGAGCAAGCATGAATCTAACGGTTTCGGTTAGTGTATTTCCGAGCGACAAACTCATCGGCGAAACGGATACGTGCCTGGGCATTGATTTGCAAGCCCCGCTCGGCACACCAAGCCGGGAAAGTATCAGGCTCGATATAAACTTTCTCGACGGTGTGTCCTTCTCTTTTGAGCCTGTCAAAGAGGTCTTGAGCTTTCTTGAGCCATTGCTTGTAAGTTGACGGCATCTGCGTCTTTCCGTCGGCGGAAAGGCGTCTCATTTCGTCGTAATGCTCCGGTTTGTACCAAGCGAAGCCGATGGCTTTGATACCTTGAGGCATAGTTTATGCGCTCCTTAACGCGACGATGTAGAGACTTTCATATCAGCCCTACGCGGCCTATTCCAGTATGGACTTTCGCGCTTTTTTGGTTTCATCGGTGCAGCATACCAGCGTGATAATTACCGGGCAAGCTACAGAATTAGCGGGCAACCGGGGATTGTCGGGCAAAGCCCCCCCGCCCGGCGCAGACATCAGGACCAGAGACTCCCAACCGTCCCCCACGCTCACGCATTCGCGCGGCACGCCGTCTGGTGGTGCGCCGCGAACGTATCTTCATCTTTTGAGGTGTGTGGTGCCCCCGGCAAGACTCGAACTTGCGGCCCCCTGCTTAGGAGGCAGGTGCTCTATCCACTGAGCTACGGGAGCACTGGAATAAATATGAAGTAAAGACTCTGGAAAGCAGTTTAGCACAACTCGGTACTGATGCTTAATCGGGAGCACGACCGAGAACAGGGTCTCGACGTTCTCAAAAAAACGAGCCACGAAGTAACGCGCAGCGGCACGAAAAGGACGGTTCCCGCTTCGTGCCGCTGCGCGTTACTTCGTGGTTCCTGACTGCCTGCTGAGAGTCAACAGTCAAGGCTTACTTCGGGTTGCCCGAATGCGGCGTGCCGAGGTAGGGGAAGCGGTCCAGGTAAGGAACGTCGTTTCTGTCCACCCCGTCCCCAAGCTGGTTGTTCGGCGCTTTGTTCGTCTCAGGCGTGAACGGCGTGCCGCCCGCCACCGCGCGCAGGGCTATGTCCGTCACGTCGTCGCCGACGCGCCGCCCGTTCGGGAAGCCCGCCGGGTCGCCGCCGAGCAGCCCCAGCCGGTTCGGATTCGCGCTCGGCGCAATGGCTACGTTCAGCCGCAGCATCTCGTGCGGCTTGCCGTCCGAGAGGAAGGTGTTGAACTCCGGCGCACCCGGCACGGAGCCGGCCTTGATGCCCGTGGCGAAGATCGCCACGAGGTCGTTACGCGGCGCGGCCGGGATGTCTATTTTGTAAACGGCCTTGAGCAGTTGGGCCAGTTGCGGGTCGAGGACGAAGGGCGCGGCCGCGGCGTCGTCCTTCGGCGAGAGGCCGTTGAAGGTGTCCTTGAGCTTGAGCGGGATCACGACTTCGTTAACGAGCGGATTGCCCAGGCGTGAGATTTGAATCCACTCGCCCGCGCGCGCGCCGTGCGACTGCTCGCCGCGGAAGACGTTGGTCGAGCGGCGGCTGGCCGTGGCCCACATTCCGATCACCGAGTCGTCGGCGGTCGGCCCCGATGGCATCTTGCCCGTGCGGGTCAAGTCCTTAATCGGGACTTCGATGGCGATGGCGTGGACGTTGAAGCCGGCGGTCGAGTCTCGGCTGCCCGTGGACGTAATCGAGCGCAGGTTGAGCGTGTCGAAGATGGTCGAGACATCAACGTAGAAGCCCTCGTCGCGCTGCCCGGCGAAGACGCGCCCGCCGCCCGGCAAGGGGTGGACCGTGTGCTGTGCCAGCATCTCGTAGTCGGGCGTCGTGCGGTTGCCGATGTTGCAGGGCGGCGTGTGCAGCCCCGTCGCCAGCACCTTGCCCTTCGGCCCCGTGTGCTTGTCCACGCGCGTGACCGTGAAATACTGGGTCTCGTTGAAGTCCGGGTCGTTGCCGCTGGTGATGAGCGGGTCGATGCCGCCCTTGCCGGCGAGCGCCTCGTTGGGCGAGGCCATGCCGAGGATGATGTCGCCGTTCTTGACGTTGTTGGTGAACTGGAACTGGTAGGCGATGTCTTCGACGCCGTCGCCCGTGTTGTCAACCTTGATCTCGTAGAGCACCGTGTCGTCGAACTTGTAGAAGTGTGGCCCGCCGTAGGGGGCCTCGAACGGGATGTAGTTGGCGATCAGGGTAACGAACCCGTCACGCCCCGCCTCCGTGCTGCGGAAGGCGTAAACGTCCGTGTTGTCGGCCAGCGGGTCGCCGACGATCAGCGGCGCTTCGCGGTGGCTCGACGCCTGCGAGGGTCTCGTGACGCCGCTCCAGAGCAGGGCGCATCCCGAGACTAAGAGTAAAGCGAGGGTCAATGTCTTTCTCATCTATATCTCCTTTTCAGCGGAGAGCGTTTCACACTCTCCTCAGACGGCGGCCCGCGAGGGTCTTCATAGCTGGCCGGGGTAACATTGTCACGCGGCGCGTCTCACATCTCTTGAGGCACACCGCTACGCCCTCGGGCCGCTGTCTTCAGCCAACACAGGGCCCGACGATTCGTAAGCATTCAACCTTTAAGGAAACTCACCCCACGCGAAACAACTCGGAGTGAGCTAGGCATAGAGTCCGTCCCCACGCCAGGTAAGCAACCTCGGCTGCCCTCTACGCTGTTTTCACTGTAAGTACGGCGAGGTGCGGCGGCTCGGATTTAATTGTCCGCGCAATATTCGCCGCTCCGCGGTCGGGACTCTGAGGACGTGGAGTGAAGACGCCTGAGTGAGTTGTCAGGCGGCCGTCAATAACCCGGACGAAGATGGGAGGTTGAAAAAACATGCCCTCGCTTCGGAGGCCGAGACGCTTGAGCCTGCGAAGCGAGGGCGTGCCCTTCGCTCTGGTTGTCGTCGGGCCCGTGTCTCTACGCGGACGCCTTGAGTGTTTCGAGCGGCACGTTTAAGGAGTCGAGGTCCGCGTCACCTTTGACGCCCGAGATGCGGCCCTCCCCGGCGAACTGCCAGATGGCGTAGCTGCTCCAGGCCGCCGGCAGAGCGCCGACCGTCTGGGCGTAGCGCGCGACCCACAGCGGACACTCGGCGAACTTGACCGCCTTGTGGCCTTTCGCAGTGCCGATCATCGGGTTCCACCACGTTCTCGCCGTGTAGATGACCGGCAGCTTGCCCGTGCGCGAGCGGACTTCCTCGCAGAAGCGCCCCACCATCGCGATGCGTGAGGCGAGCGGCACATTCTGCCAGCGGTCTTTTTTGCCCTTCAGGTCCCACTCCACGTCAACGACGGGGAGCAGGTCGAGGTTGAAGCTCTTGATGAACGTGATGAAGTGTGCGGCCTGGTCGTTGGGGTTCTGCTGCGAAAGCAGGAAGTGGTAAGCGCCGACGAGTAAGCCGTGTTGGCGCGCGCTGCTGACGTTCGTGGCGAACGTGTTGTCCGAGTTATGCGCTCCGTTGGTCGCCTTTGCGTACACGGCCTTGACCCCGGCCGAGACGACCTTCGCATAGTCAACCACGCCGTTCCAATGGCTTACGTCTATCATGTCAACTTTGGGCGGCATATTTTCTCCTTAAATTTTCAGTCCGTCTTGCACTGCGGTTGAGGTTGAATCCATTCCGGCCCTGGGAGGTCTTGCGCCGAATTTGATGGCCGAGATGGACTGTTGAATTGTCGTGCGACTTGCGTGAGGCTAACGGGTAATTACGTCAGCCGGACTACTGAAAGCGCGGGGCACGATATTCCCGTTGAAAGGTGAATATCAATAGTGTGCTTCCGATCGTTCAATCTTCTTTCGTGCCGGCGAATATTAGTGGCCCAGGAATTTTAAGTCAATGATTTGAAGCGGGAACCCGAGCGCCCTCAGACCGATACTTGACCGGATTCGCGCCTTACTTTGTTATGATGGCCGAGTAGCGCGGGGAAACTTCACAGGACATTCGAGGAGAATTGCTCTTGAGTTCGAGATTACAGTTGGGCGAGTTTTACGGCGCGACTCACAAGCACGTCGAGGACGATAGCCTTATGAAGAACCTTGCAGTCCTTTGCCTTATTCTCTTTCTCGGCGCGCTGAATTCTTTGGCCCAAACTCCCGGCCCGAACAACACCGGCCGCACACAACAATCTCCCCCCCGGACCGACTATGATCCCGAATCCGGCGCATCCCCGCTGGTCCTGTTGGCCGCGCCGAAGGACGGGGTGGCTTACTACGAAATGAAGATGCGTGCGGGGCGGCTTTACCGCGACGGGAAATACGCCGAGGCGGAACCGCTGCTGGAACGCCTCGCGCGCGAGTACCCGCGCGACCCTGAGAACTGGCGACTGCTCGCGTCCACGAAGGAGAGCCTGCACAAGCCGCTCGAAGCTATCCCCGCACACGAGCAGGCGGGGAAGCTCATCGGCTGGGACCTTGAATTCTGGTCCGGCTACAACATCGCCATTGACTACCTCGCGGCCGGGAACAAGCGCGCGGCCCTCGACGCCCTGCGGCACATGGTCTTCGAGCGTCACGGCTTCGTCCGCACGGGCCTCTACGACTGGGACGAGCTCGCTTCCTTGCGTAACGACCCGGAGTTCCTGGAGCTGGTGGCCCGCCCGAACACTTCCGGCTGGGGCAGGGCAAAGGGCTGGAGGTACGACCTCGACCTCCTCTACGCAGAAGTGAAGCGTGTGAACCCGGACTACCGCGACAAGCCTTTTCCGGCGGAACTCACGCGCCGCTACCGGGAGTTGAGGCGGAGGATTCCGCAGTTCTCGGACGAAGAAATTTTCATCGGGATTGACAGGATGCTCGCGGTCCTGCACCAGGGCCACGTGTCGCTCTTCAACATTCCGAAAGACCGTTACCTCCCCGTTCACCTGTACGCGTTCCCCGAGGGGGTCTTCATCATCGACGCGGCGGACGAGCACAGAAATCTTCTCGGCTCGCGCGTGCTGGCCTTCGGGAGCATCGCGGCGGAAGAGGCGCTGAGGCAGATGGCGTTGGGGCGCAGCGTTGACGGGGACATGGGTTATCTCTGGGTGGGACCGGCGTGGCTGGGGAGCGCATATCACCTGAAAGGAATCAGGGCGATCAACTCGCTTGAGAGTGTCCCGCTCACGATTCAACAGCCGGACGGCACGCGCAGGACAGTCACCCTGACCACACTAGCGAGCCCGCTCGCCCCGCGCATGGACAAGCTGGTAGCGCCGCCGAACGTGGGACCGCCAATGTTCCTGAGCAAGATGCAGCGGCAGGTTCAGGAGCTTCATTGGGAAGTGGCCTTGCCGGAACACGACGCCCTGTATGTGCAGGTCAACAACCTCGTTGACGACAAGGACGAAACGCTGGCCCAGTTCGGCGAGCGCCTGTGGAGTGTGCTCGAAAAGGCCCGGCCGAAGAATGTTATCCTGGACCTCAGACACAACAACGGCGGGACCACCCAGAAGTACCCGGAGCTTTTGCGCACGCTCGTCGCCTTCGGCAGAGTGCCGGGCAATCAACTCTACGCGCTCATCGGGCGGCGCAGCTATTCGGCGACCGGCAACTTCGTCACCGACCTCGAACGACTCGCGGCCCCCATCTTTGTCGGGGAGGCCAGCAGCGAGTGCTGCAACCTCTACGGCGACCCGACTTCAATCAGGCTGCCGTACAGCGGCATCCAGGGCGAGCTGACCGCGTACAAGTGGCAACTGAGCACCCCCGGAGACCGGCGGCGCGAGATGAGCCCGCAGGTGCCCGTACAGTTGACGGCCGAAGCGTACTTCAAGGGGCAGGACCCGGCCCTGGAATCCGTCTTCCGCCTCATCGCCGCCCGCCGCGGGGGCGCAGGCACACATTAGAGGTCAGGCGAAACGACGGACCCACGCACGAGTGGCGTGATCGCTCCCGGCCGGGCCCTTGCTCGTTGTCTCTCTCGACCTGAACTGGCACAGTCTCTCCGATGCCTGCTCCGGCGACTTGTGCGCCCCGGCAGTCTTTAATCCGGCCTACTTCTTCAGCACTCTGTACTCGAAAGGCTTGAGCGTCAGGATCGGCGTGGAAGCCCTGCCTGCGAGCAGGTCGAAGTAGCCCGCGCCTGGGCTGACCGTCACGCCGCCCCCGGAATGGTTGAGGATGAAGTAGTAGTTGTCGCGGCCTTTGGTCCTGCGCGTGACCTCGACCTCCTTCGGGAAATTCGCGAACAGCGGCTTGAGCTTTTGCTCCGCCGCGTACCGGCCGAGCAAGTAGCGCGCGGCTTCCAGGTTGAAGAAAGACCCGTAGTAAACGGCCTTCCCCATCCCGCCGCGGTTTTCGGTCGCGGCCGGCGAGCCCCGCATGAAATCCCTGTCCCAGACGGCGATCACGGTGGCCCCGCGGGGCTTCAGCACGTCCGCGAAGACGTTGACCGGCACGCTCGCCGCAGGTGCTCCACCGCCCGCCGCGAAGCTCAGGGCGTTCTTCCCGGCCGACGGCGGTTGGTATGACTGGAACGAGGCGGCCTCCACGCCGAACAACTCCGTCAAGCCTTCGATGGGTATGGTCTGGCCGGTCATCGCGTTGTCACGGTCCTTGACCGCGCCGTGGGCTCCCATGACGAAGATGCCGCCGCGCGCGACGAACTGCTTGATCCTGCCCGCAAGCTCCGCGTCCACCATCAGCAGGTACGGGGCGAAGATGATTTTGTACCGGCTGAAGTCCGCGCTCGCGCTGATGAAATCCATGTTGTACTTCAGCTCGGAGGCGGCGCGCAGGAGGTGGCCGAGGCCGGAGCGGACGCTCACCTCCCTGGTGAAGTACTGGTGGTCGTAAGCCCACTCGGTCTCGAAGTCGTAGATAACGGCGATGTCCGAGACGACCTTTGAGCCCAGTATCTCCGCCCCGATGCGGTTAATCTCCGCGCCCTCTTTCTTGAACTCCTCGAAGCGGTCGCGCGGGATGTCGTCGTGGTCCAGAACCCCGTACCAGTATTCTTCCGCGCCGCGGCGTGCGGAGCGCCAGCGGAAATGGACGATCCCGTCTGCGCCGTGGGCGATGCTCTGGAAGGCCCAGAGGTTCATCTGGCCGGGCGCGGGCACGCGCAACAGATAGGTCTGCCCGGCCGGGCCCGTCTGCTGCTCCATGATCATGAAGCGCCCCGTAAAGCTCCGGCTGAGGGTCAGTGCGGTCGCGATGGGGTACTGCGGCTCGTCCGCGAAGAGCGGGTAGTTGGCCGTGGACTGTAGGTCCAGGTTACGGTCGAGCCGGTAGTAATCTACGTTCTTGAAGACGCCGTTCTGCGTGACGAAATCATTGGGGCGGTTCTTCCTGATGATTGAGAGCTGGTCCTCCATGTATGAGGTCACGGAGTCGGAGATGAACCTCTTGTAATCCAGGGTCAGCCCCGGATTATGGAAGGCGGGCGTCGGCGAGGGCAGGTTGAGCTGCTCCCAGTCCGTGTAGAGCTGGCTCCAGAAAACAGTCCCCCACCGACGGTTCAGCTCATCGAGTGTCTTGTACTTCTCCCTCAGCCAGCCGCGGAACGCGACGCGGCAGCTCTCGCTGTAGCACTCGGGGTTCTCGTTGTTGAACTCGTTGTCGATCTGCCAGCCGATGACCTGCGGGCTGTCCTTGTAGTGCTCCGACATGCGCTCGACGATGCGCCTGGAGAGGCGGCGATAGACGGGGCTGTTGTAGCAATAATGGCGGCGCGATTGGTCGTCGGCCGGCTGCCCGTTGGCGTAAACGTGCAGGACTTCCGGGTACTTGTGCGTCAGCCACTTCGGCGGCGTGGCCGTCGGCGTGCCGAGGATGACATGGATGTCGTAGCGGGCGAGAGTCGCCATCGCCCGGTCGAAGAGGGAGAAGTCGAACTTCCCCTCCTCGGGCTCCATCAAGGCCCAGGCAAATTCGCCGATGCGGACGACGTTGACGCCGGCCTCCTTCATCCGTCGCGCGTCCTGCTCCCACATCTTCTCGTCCCACTGCTCCGGGTAGTAGTCCACGCCGAAGAGGAACTTGTTGTAGCGGTCGGGCTGGGGCGTTTGCCGCGAGGCGAAGGCAGCGGTCGCGATTTGAATAATGAGAATCAGGACGAGGACGCTTCTTTTCATGTTCTTCATTCTGGAATGTGGCGCGCGTTACCTGGAGTTTGCCGTGACGCCGGGCCAATCGTCCGTGCGAAACGGGGAGGCCGGCAGTCCTTCCTTGTTGACGAGATTGCCTGCGGGGTCGTCCGCCCACGCGTAGCGGACAGCGACCGGGCGCGGCACTTCCGGGCTCGAAACCAGGACCGTCTCGCCCTCGATCACAGCTTGCGCCGGATGAAACTTCATGTCAGCCCCGGCGATAACGAAGCCTTTCAAGGGGCCGCCGCCTTCGATTGCGAGGCCGCTCCCGACGTTGGTAAAACTGACTCTTATTCTGCCCGGCTCCGCTCGACCGGATTCAAAGAGCGGGCCCGAGTAGACGAGTTGCTCGCCGTAGGTCGTCCCGAGCGCCCAGAGGGCCAGGCGCTCGCCCACCTCCGCCTTACGGGGCGGGTGCACGTTGCCCGGCTCGCCGAGGCCGAGCGTCACCGCGAGCCCTGTCTTCGGGGTCTTCTTGAAAGTGAGTAGTTGCGCCTCACGCAATTCCGCCCACGCGGAACGGGCGGAAGGAGTCGGCCCCTCGCCGTAATTCGGCAACTGCACAATCAGGAATGGGAAGTCCCCCTGCCCCCAGGCTTTGCGCCAACCGTTTATCAGAGCAGGCAACAGCTTTCTGTACTGGTAAGCCCTTCCCGCGTTTCCTTCGCCCTGATACCAGATCGCGCCTCGAATCGCGAAAGGGATGAGCGGCGCAATCATGCCCTGGTAAAGACTCGACGGCGGAAGCAACGGGTCTCCGTCGCGCGTCCTCATCACGTCTATGGAAAAGCCGGTCAGCGATTGCGGGGCGAACGCGCGACGGACGCCCCAGCCCGCCTGCTTCAGCTCCTTGAACGGGACTGTGACGGGCCGCCAGTCGTCCGTGGCTTCAAAACCAATTGTAGAGTAGTCGTCCCAGTCGATGATGTCCGGCTGAGAGAAGTGCAGCTTGAAAAATCCTCTGCCCCTGACGTAGAAGCGGAGGCCCGCGTACCGGCTCAGGTCTAAGGGGGAGCCGTCCGCCGCGAAGCCGGCCGTGAGCGCCCGCCGGGTTCCCGCGACCAATTCGCCGGAGTACAGCGCCGCCCGGCCTGAGCCCCCGCGCCCCGGCGCGACGAGGCTGAACTCGCCCGCCGGGTCTTCAACCGGCATCCAGTATCCTCCGGTTAAAGTCCGCGCCGGGCCATTTTCAAAGTCGCTCAGCGGCCGGGCACTCTGCGCGCCATCGGCGTCACCGCCGAGTAGTTCGAAGTCGTCGAATTGCAACTGGAACCGGGTCGGCCCCCGAGCCAATTCCTTATCCCGCTCAGGCGCATCGTCCCAGCGTTGGAGGATGGATCGGAAATCCGGTTCGAGGCCGAGTGCGTCCGGGGCGGTCCAGAGTTCGGCGGCGGTGCCGCTCCACGTCGATTGAATGATTCCGACGGGGACGTTCAATTTACTGTGCAGGCGTCTCGCGAAAAAATAAGCGACGGCCGACCAACTCCTGGCGGCGTCGGGCGCGGCGACCTGCCAGCCGGCAGAGATGTCCTCCTGGGCTTCGAGTGCGGACTTTAGCGGAACCTTGATGAAACGTAGCTGAGGAGAATTAGCCTTCGGCAACTCTTCGGCGGCGTTCTGCGCCCGGTCCAGGGTGAAATCCATGTTCGACTGGCCCGAAGCTACCCAGACCTCTCCGATCATTACGTCCCTGACCACGACGGTCATCTTGCCCGCGACCAGCATAGTGAAGGGGCCGCCCGAATCGCGCGCCGGAAGTCTTAATCTCCAGCGGCCGTCCGGGCCGGCGACCGCTTCGCGCGTGTCGGCCCCGAGCGTGACGACGATCTTTTCACCCGCATCGGCCCATCCCCAGACAGGAATCTCGCGCCCCCGCTGGAGCACCGCGTGATCCGAGAAGAGACCCGGCAAGCGTGGGTTGGCCCTGACGGCGAGGCAAGGGCCGAGAGCCACAAAGATGAGGAGAACACGTTTGCAAACTGTCAGCCTCTTGATCATTCTCGTTTGATATTCGGCCGCTGCTATGAAGCGTGGGAAATCGAAAAAGAGTTGTCGCCGGATTATCGCTGAGCGGTGAGGCGCGGCCGGCACGCGCCCGCATGTGCCGGCCCCTGCCTCACCTCTTTACGTTCCACGAAGTATCCGCGAGCGGCTAACCCGCGTGCAGGAACGTGCGTATCTCTTTGCCGAACTTAACGTCGATCTTGCCGCGCCTGGCTTCGAGCACGAGCCCCTGCCCGAACTTCGGGTGCTGAATCATTTCACCCGCGGCATACACCTCTTTCGCCGAGTACGGTCTGGGCGGTGACGCCGCGGCGCGAGACGACTCAGCCGACTCTTTAGCAGGCGACTCTTTTTTCGAGCCCGCGCGGCCCCCGCCCCTGTTCCCGCGATACAGGTGATTGCTCTGGCAGAAGCGGCAGACCACGCGGTCGGGCAGCCCTACCGAATTCAGTGCCACGATCTGGTGGGTGCGCTCCTGGCGGCACCGCCCGCAGTGTGTGACGACTTCATCCCCCGGCCGCACACGTATGACTCTCCCACTGGCGCTCACTTAATTTCCCCCCTTGAATTTGAAGGACGCCTTGACCGGCACACGTCAGTCATGGCCGGCCCCCTCGCTCTTGCCTTTTGAGAACACGCTGTCCGCCTCGGCGAGCGTCTCCTTCGAGCCTATGTCGTACCACGTGCCGGGAACCTTCCAGGTGTAGAAAGGGGTGCGCGTGTGCATCCACTGGACGAGGCGGCCGGGCTGGTCCGGGTTGTTCCCCTCGGCGACGTACTGCCGGATCAGCGGCAGCGCCGCCTTCGGATAGTAGTAGAGGGCGATGGCCGTGACGGTGCTGACCGGGTGCTCGGGCTTCTCCTCGAAGGAAGTGATGCGCCCCTCCGCGTCCGTGCCGATGTTGTTGTACTTCCTGATCTGCTCCAGGTCGCCCACGTCGTAGACGCCGACGACCGGCACGCCGCGCCGCAGGCAGAACTCCAAGAAGCCTTCGAGCCCGCGGTCGAAGAGGTTGTCGCCGGCGACGACGATCACGTCGTCATCCACGCCCTCACGCGTCAGGACCAGGTCCAGGTCGCCGATTGCTCCGAGCTTGTTCGAGTCGTCCGTGGTGCCGTCGTTGATAACGGAGATGGGCGGCGAGTCGTGCCCGGCGGCGTAATTTTTGGCCCACCGCTCGAAGTGGCCGGCGAACTTGGCATTCGTGACGACGTAAACGCGGTCGAGCTGCGGCACGCCGCCGAGGCTGGCGAGCACGTGCTCGATCATGGGCCTGCCGGCCACTTCGAGGAGCGGCTTCGGCTTGTCCAGAGTCAGCGGATAGAGGCGGGTCGCGTAACCCGCCGCGAGAATAATGAGCTTCACTGTCCCTCCCACACTTGATCGGATTCCACGCCGCGAGGCGATGACCTTGCCCCGCCGGCTCGCGTTTCATATTAACGCAGACGAGCAGGTTCGTCGCCCCGAGGAGCGATAGTTGTTCACCCTCAGGTATGCTACCGGGGCGGGACGGTATAAAATTCCCCGCGATTAAAATCCCCCAATTTCATCCGAGGGCGCACATGCTCAAGACAGACGCCATTCTCCAGGGCCGCTACCGCATCGTCCGACCTTTAGGCCGGGGCGGCATGGGGGCCGTCTATGAGGCCGCGGACATGAGGCTGAGCCGGAACGTGGCTTTGAAGGAGACGCTCGTCCAGACTGACGAACTCCGCCGGGCGTTCGAGCGCGAAGCGAGGCTGCTGGCGAACCTGCGCCACCCGGCGCTACCTAAAGTGCTGGACCACTTCGACGAAGGGGCGGGGCTGTTCCTGGTGATGGAGTACATTCCAGGCGACGACCTGGGGCGGAGGCTCGAACGCGAGGGGCGCGCTTTCCCTCCCGCCGAGGTGCTGCGCTGGGCAGACCAATTGCTCGACGCCCTGGAATACCTGCATGGACTCGACCCGCCGGTGCTTCACAGGGACATCAAGCCGGCGAACCTCAAGCTCATTTCCCGGAATCACATCGTCCTGCTTGATTTCGGCCTCGCTAAGGGCAGCGCCGGGCAGATGACGCGCGCCGGCACCGAGAGCCTGCTCGGCTACTCGCCGAACTATTCCCCGCTGGAGCAGATGCAGGGCACCGGCACCGACGCGCGCAGCGACCTCTACTCGCTGGGGGCGACTCTTTACCATCTGCTCACGGGCGAGAGGCCGGTGGACGCGCTCTCAAGGGCTAACGCTTTGGTCAACAATCAACCCGACCCCCTGCGGCCCGCGCATGAACTCAACGGGGAGGTGGCGGCTTCCGTGTCGGCGGCCCTGATGCGCGCGATGGCGCTCAGCATAGACAACCGGCCGCGCGCCGCTTCGGAGATGCGCGACGACCTACACGACCTGTCGCGGCGCGCGGCTTCCACGGTCCCGATGACCAGTGTGGACGAGACCACCAGGGTAAGTTCGCGCACGGGCGCTGCCGACAGGGCTACTCCAGATGTTGTTCGCCAGCGCGAAGCGGGAGGCAGGGTGGTCATCGCCCTCCCGGAAGAAACACGCGTCACACACGAGGGAGGCGGGGGCGGACGAAGGTGGGTAGTTGCCGCCGCCTTGCTCGCGGGACTGGCAGCCCTGTCGGCCGCGCTCTATCTATTGTTTCTCCGCGGGAACACAAGCAGGCCGCCGGCACGGGCCGACAGGCCGGTCGTCAAGAACAGCCCGCGGCCTACCCCGAGCCCGACAGCGGCGGAGAACGTCAATCAAGAACCCAACGCCAATGACACGACCGAGCCCGCGCCTGAAGAGTTGGACGCGCGCGCCAGGCTTGAGCAAAAGAAGATTCCTTACACCGAAGCGGCTTTCGCGAAGGCCGTGGAAGAAGGTGACACCGGCGCGGTGGACCTCTTTCTAGCTTCGGGGATGAGCCCCGAAGTCAGGGACGCGGCCGGCAGGACGGTGCTCATCAACGCGGCCTCCAGAGGCAGTAATAACATTAGTCAGAAGTTGCTTGGCAAGGGGGCGGACGTGAACGCCAGAGACGCGGCCGGCTCGACCGCCCTCATGGGGTCTGCCGAGGGTAATCACAAGGACACGACTAAAGTCCTGCTGGAAAACGGCGCGGACGTGAACCTGATTGACAACGAGGGCCGGACGGCGCTGCTCCGCGCGGCGGCGCGCGGGCATTCGGAGATCGTCCGCATGCTGATCAACAAGGGGGCCAGGATAGACATCAAAGACAGGGACGGGCGTGACGCCCTGATGTGGGCCGAGATCAATAGCAGGTCGGATGTCATCGACCTCCTGAAGAAAGCCGGAGCATAACGGGCAGGACGACGCGCGACGGGAACGTCGGGGAGCAGTAAACGCGCTGAGTCGCCTTGACGAAATCGGAGGCTCTCGCCTGGTAGATGCTCGGGACGAACTTCTGCGGGTTCCGGTCATAGAGTGGGAACCAGGTCGATTGCACCTGGACCATCAGCCTGTGACCTTTCAGGAAAACGTGGTCGTGGTCTCGCAAAGGAATCCCCCATTCGAGGGGCGTGTGCGGTGTGAGCGGCTGCGGGCGCTCGTAGCTTTTGAGATACCGGCCGCGGCGGACCTCCATCGCGACGGGCAGTTCATAGCCGTTCAAAGAGCGCGCGTACTCGCCGGCCTTCGGCCCGGCATTCGCCTCCCAGGCGTTCGGCTGGAAGTTTTCGGGGTACACGTCAATCAGCTTGATAATGAAGTCGGAGTCAGTCCCCGAAGTCGAGGCGAAGAGGACGGCGGCCACCTCACCCGTGATGGTCAGGTCGTGCTCCAGCGGCGCGCTCGTGAACGTCAGCACGTCCGGCCGGCCTTCGACGAACCGCTGGTCCGCCATCTCCCAGGTCTGCCAATCGCCGCCGGGGTAGGTCGGCGAGATGGGCCGCTGTCTGTAAGGGACGGGGCTGGCGGGGTCGGAGACGTACTCACGATATTGCGCCGCCCTCGCGCCGGCGCGGGGGGCGTCGAAGGAGAGCGTCCCGTCGGCGTGTAAATAGAGGCTCGTTGACTTCGCCTCCCTGGGCGGCCAGGCGTTGTAAGTGCGCCAGCGGTTTGCGCCCGACTGAAAGGTGGAGACTTTCCAGCTCGGCTTTTCGCCCTGCCCGTGTAGGTAGTAACGGAAGAACGGTGCCTCGATGGTCTCACGAAACTCGCGCGCCGTCTCGTGCCCGCCGAAAGTGACCAGCCCGATGCTCTCCCCTTTCGGCGACTGCCACTGCCCGTGGAACCAGGGGCCAGCCACCATGAAGTTCTCGTGGTTCGGGTCGTGCTCGTCGGCGTGACGAAAGATTTGCCACGGCCCCCACGGGTCTTCCTGGTCCCAGAATCCCGCGACGTTCAAGAGCGGCACGGGGGTCGAGTGCAACTGCCTCACCCAGGCTTCCTTCTTCCAGAAGTCGTCGTAATCAGGGTGGGCAACAATGTCGTTCCAGTTAGGGATCGAGCCGTGCAGATACTTGGCGTTGATGTTCGTGAGCGGCCCCAGAGCCATGTGCCAGGAGTAAGTGTCGTAGATGTCGAAGACGAAGTTGGTGTTCTTATTCTTGTCGGCCTGCTCCAACACGGCGTACTCGAAGGCGTAGCTCGCGCGCAGCGCGCCGTAGTGGTGTGTGTCGTCGTTCATCCACACGTCGGCCGGCGACGCCTGCTCGCTCACGGCTTTGAGCGCGGGGTGTGGGTGCAGGAGCGCCAGCGCAGCCGTCAGGCCGTCGTAGGAGACGCCGTACATCCCGACCTTGCCGTTGTTGTTCGGCACGTTTTTGACGAGCCAGTCGATGCTGTCGTAGGCGTCGGTCGTTTCGTTGATCGAAGTCGGGTCGGCCAGGTTCACTTGCGAGGTCAGCTTGAAGACGCCCTCCGACTTGAAGCGCCCCCGGAGGTTCTGGATCACGAAGATGTATCCGTCCTCAGCCAGCTCCTTGAAGCTCGCCGGCACCTGCTGGACCGCCCTGCTCGGCACGCCGTAGGGTGTGCGCCAAAACAGGATCGGCAGCGGCCCCTGCTGGTTGCTCGGCGCGAGCATTACGGTCTGGAGGCGCACGCCGTCGCGCATCGGGACCATCACTTCCTGGAACGTGAACGCCGGCTTCTCGGCAGACTGCTGCGCCGGCGTGCCGTGCGCCGACAACAGCATCACCAAGCCGACGTATAACAGACCGCGGGCTGCCACCCTTCTCATCTTCGTCCTCCTGTCAGGTCGCGCCTGAAAACTCAAGAGCTACCGATTCAAACTCAGAAGCACCGCCCCCGTGCCCACGCAAGCAAGCCCAACCCACCCGCGCGCCGAGGGCCGCTCGCCTAGAATGAGCACGGCGAACACCGCTACCAGCACCACACTCAACTTATCGATTGGCGCAACTCGGTAGGCTTCCCCGACCTTTAAGGCACGAAAGTAACAGACCCAGGACGCCCCGGTGGCAAGGCCCGACAGGAGCAGAAACAGGACGCTCCGAGATGGGAGGGTGGCGGGATTGCGCCACTTCCCCGTGGCGGCGACGAAGACACCGAGCACCAGGATGATGACAGCGGTGCGAAGCAGGGTCGCATAGTCGGAGTCGATGCCTTCCAGGCCAAGCTTGGCGAAAATGGCGGTGAGGGCCGCGAAGACGGCGGAGAGCAGAGCCCAGAGAAGCCAGTTTTGTGATGACGCCATGCTCACCTCACTTTCTGTTACAACCCAGCGGCCTAATCAGCCGGGCGCGGCTAACGGTATTCCACCCGCGCCGGCAAATTGATGATGAAACGCATTCGATCCGCGCTCCGGTCGAATGCGTTGTCAGGCGCGGCGTGCCGGCCGCCGGATTGGGAGGCGATCATCAAGTCTGTACCGATAACCCTGAAGGTCAGCGATGCCTGCCTGGTTCAAGCTTGTCGCCACCTGAGATGGGTGACGGTCGCCGGTGGAGCGGGACGACTATAGGTGAAGGCCAGAGTGTAATATCCATTGAGCATCGTGTCTCGAGTTCTCGCATCGGCACCAGCAATCACGCCAAAATCTTGCTGCGACGAGTTAATGTCGGGGCCAACACCAACGCCAAGACGGAATCCTGTATTGGGATACAAATTTTCCGAGCCTACATAAAAAAGCTCATCGTCCAACATCCAGAATTTCGCGTGGTTGGCTTTTTTGACACCGTTTGCCCAAGTGTCGTCAAACGGGTCTGCGGGATTGTTGTTGTTTCGGAAAGAAACATACTTGATTTTCAGTTTATCGTTTAAAATTTTGACAATGGTCTCCTTGGTCAGGTTTGGATTTTTGGCCCTCATCCGATACCCTATCAGGTGGTAAATCATTCCTGCATACACACCACGCGAATAGTCTGCTGCGCCGAAGGGGGGCGAAGTGACCATTTGCAGTTCTTCGGTATCGTCACGAAGTAGAAATGCGGCAAAGCCGTCGATTAGAGGCCCAATAAAATAGCGCCCCTCGCAAAAGTAAAGGTGGTGGGCATATTCCGGGAAATATACACGTTCGTACTGCTGGCGGTCTGCTCCCAATGGAATTCTAGAGCCGATGTCTTGCTGCGAAATTTTGCAAGTTTTCGCAGTCTTCAACGCTTCAACGAGGGCGATATACATCGTGCTGTCCAGGACAGGCTGGTCATTAGACCGCTTGAATACATTCATCCCAGGATTGGTTACCCAGAGCGCGGGAATGTTGCCCATGCCCTGCATGGCTGGCTGATTATAGCCGACGGTGGGTGCGTTGTTCTCTATCTCCAATTCATCGTTGAGATTGTGTGAATAAGTCCCATTGAATGGATTGCCATGAGAGTTTCTAATCCTGACATGCTCCCATAGGCCATTGGCGAAAAGGTGCCCCCCTCGCGCAATCGGGCCTTCGTAGCGGACGGAAAGATCGAATATGGGAAATTCGCCGAGATACGTCTGGGACCAAAAGTTGTGACCTCCCGTGATGATTACCTTTCCATCTACGGCGACAAATTTCGAGTGATTCCATGCGTAGTCCTTGTTAAATTCACCGTACGGATTGGAGAGTGCTCCGACAAACACCTTCAGCTTCAGCCCCGCTGCCTTCAGTCTTCTGGCAAGGTCTTCGATAACCGGCCACGCAATGTCCTCGAACAGAGGTCTTAGGATTGGGCGTCCGTATAAGATTCGGACCGTCACATCTTGCCTCCTGGCCGCCTTAAGCAGGCCGTTCATCATCCTTTCATAGAAGACGCCTTTGAATTCTTTTTCATCCGCGTGATACATGTTTACGATGTCAACCCAATGCTCCGCACCGCCGATCAAGGTTTCGATGTCTACTGGCAGGTACATGCCGGAGTGATCAAAATCCATTCTTCTATAGCCCGAAGTCCAATAACCGTGAGGTGAATCGCGGAGGTATCCCTCCGCATGCCCGAGAATTGTATTTTTCTCGGTATATCCAAACAATCGCTCGTCATAGTCGTTCACCCGACGGTCATTTTTCAGATAATCGTAAAGCTCTTTTACGGTTATCGCCATTGTAATCGTCCTCCTCGTAGTCGGAGCTACTTCTCAGTCAGAGAAGATATACTTTTTGCTTGCGCCCTACATGAGTCTAACGTCAGAGTTGACGCGGCGGCGCGAATTCAATCAAGCATCGCCGGACGAATCAAGTTACAAAACATGCTCCCGACGCTCGCGTCCAACGATTTGTTAGCCCACTGTGGAATCTAGAAGACGTTGCTTTTCCAATACCAGTGCCTTATCTGTTTTGATGCCTTGCCGTTCGGCGTTTTCAAATAAGGCAATAAGATCCGCAATGAACGTGGGTGGCTTTTTGGTGGGAGCAAAGAATGCGCCCACCTTCGACCTCACATCATGATGAGCCGTAAGAATCTGCTCAAGGTCGTCAATGAGATCTGGCGAGAGGTATTCCTTTGTCGAGAAGAGTTGCTCCTCAAGTCCCCTCGACGATTCGGATAGTGCAGCATTTTCTTCATGTACGGAATTGAATAGTTGTTCTACGTCACTTTCAGCTATTCTCGCGAGGCGAGCATTCTCGTCTTCGTTTTGTGGGAAGAGGAGGTCGTGGAGATCTCGACTGGCCCTACGCGCGGCGTAGACGGCCTTCGAGACTTGCTGGAGAGCTTGGAGCTTGGCTTGCGACACCGCCAGCTTCTTAGCAAGAGAGACCTTGAGCCGCTCTGTTTCCTGAACAAGGCTTGCCTTAAGGTTTTCAGTCTGTCGTCCCAGAACTTTGTCTAGATACCACTTTCCGAGAGCGCCCAAGACAGCTATAACGATAGCGGGTGCTGCGAGAGTCCTGACGAGTGTGAGCAGGTAGTCGGTCATGGATTCCTCCTAGGTAAGAGTGGGCTAACGCTAATTGGGCCGCAGTCGCCTTCGTCGGATTATGCCGCTGCGGTATTTCTCATTTAGTCCGACTGCGGCCTAATCACGCCGTCAGGCATAAAGTACCGAGCCGTTCGGCATAACACGTCCCAGGGGCGACTTTTACCGCAGCGGGCATGAGGCTAACGAGAAAGGGCATTTGTTAGCTGTACGCGCGAGGATGAGACGCGAGCGCACGATATTCCCGCAGGGAGGCGAATGTCAATAGTCAGTAATACCCTGAATCGGACACGCAAGCGCCGCGTTTACCCTGGACAATTACGCCCATGTGCTTTCCACAATGAAGCAAGGCGCATCCGACAAGCCGGAAAATCTGCTGCGGTATGGCGCGGCACACTATAGGCACACAGTTGAGTGTCAGGGACACGGTAAACCTCACGTTGCCTGCCGTTGGCTCTTTCCTACGACTGATACTTAATCAACGAGCGCACGTCGTAGCCTTCGAGTTTTTTGCGGCCGGGGAGGAATTCCAATTCGACGACGAAGACGAGGCCGGCGACCGTGCCGCCGAGTTGCTCAACCAAATCAACGACGGCGCGGGCCGTGCCGCCGGTCGCCAGTAAGTCGTCGGCGATGAGGACGCGGTGGCCCTGGCCGACGGCGTCGCGGTGAATCTCCAGCGTGTCCTGGCCGTACTCCAGGTCGTAGGAGATGGAGGCGCACTCGGCCGGGAGTTTGCGCGGCTTGCGCACGGGCACGAAGCCCGCGCCCAGATGGTAAGCGAGCGCCGGGGCGAAGATGAAGCCGCGCGCCTCCACGCCGATGACGGTGTCAACGCGCTCGCCCTCGAACTGCGCGGCCAGCGCGTCCACGGTCTTGCGCAGGCCCTCCGGGTGCTTGAGCAGCGTCGTGATGTCGTAGAAGTTGATGCCCGGCTTCGGGAAGTCCGGCACCTCGCGAATTAAAGCTTTAAGGTCATCCATAAGTCAGAATTCAGAGGTCAGAGGTCAGGAAGTCAGTTGTTCTTCCTGACCTCTGGCTTCTACTTTTTCCTTCGAGGCAGATGTGTTGGAACAAACGTGTGGGAAGTTATCACACAGGGAGCGTTCGTCACAAAGACAGAACATCGCCCTGCTTGAGAATTAAGCGGTGGCGGGGCGGTGAGGCGTCGCGGCTATCGCTCGATCCTGAAAGAGGAGTAGTGGCCGGTCGGGTCGAGGTTGATCTCTTCGACGTGCTCGACCTGTGAGAAGGCCGGGCCGGTCGCGAGGTCGTGCTTGAAGGCTTCGACCGCCTCGGCCGTGCCTTCGGCCAGCGCCTCGACGCGCCCGTCCGCCAGGTTACGCACGTAGCCCGTGACTTGGTGCCGCGCCGCCGCTCGCTGCGCGAAGAAGCGGAAGCCCACGCCCTGGACCTCGCCCCCGATAAAGAATTTCCGCGCGATTTTCACTCCTCTCCCCCTTTAATTACTGCAATTCTACGATAGCGATGCCGCCGGGCGCGAGCGTGAGCTTAACGCTCGGCTGCCCGCCTTCGCGCGAGATGTCGAGGCGCTTGTCCTCGGTCCATTCGCTGGCCTGCCCGATGGCCTTACCTTTCAGGCTCAACGTCACGTCCACGCTAGCGGCGCGGTCAACCTGTGCCATTCCCTGCTGGGGCTTCCAGACGCCTTTGTTGTTGATGAGCGTGACGACCCAGCCGCGGTCGTTGCGGTTGACGAGGTATTCGACTTCGCCGCGGACGCGGACGGGCGTGGCGTCGGCCGCAAGGTGCGCCAGGAGGTGCGCACTGAAAGGCGTCAGCCGCTCGTCCTCGCCGAGCAGGTCCGCGAGCGTAACGAAGACGACCCGTCCGCGCCCGAGCCTGTTGATTGTGACGAGCGGGTCTCCCGCCTGCGTTCTCATCAGGACCTGCGCGCCGCCGCGCGGCCTGACTCGCTCGTAGCGGAACACTTGCCCATGAAGGTTCGCGCCCGGCTCATTCCGCGCGAGACACTGCGCGTCGTCCGCTTCCGCTTTTGTGCCAGTCAGGCGCGCGCCCGTCAGTTCCTCCGGGAGCCCCTTAACCTGCGCCGCGTTGAGGACGAGAGTGCCGCCCTTGCGGACGTAGTCTTCGAGGCGCTCGGCCCAGGCCGGGCTCCACTCGACCCTCCCGCCGACGACCACCGCGCGATAAGCGTCAAGCGCCTCTTTGCGGGTCTCGCTCGCCACGAGCACGTCGAAGATGTCGCCGAAGACGGAGGCGACGTAAGCCTGCCGGTCGCCGCTCGCGGGCTCGCCCTCCGTCACGGTCATGGGGTAGTAGGCCGCGCCGAACAGCTCGCGCAGCGCGCGATCTGACCTGTCAATCTGCGAGACGCCGAAGGGCCAGTGCGGGTAGTCAGTCATGTCCCAGCCGTGCGCGAGGTCGAGCAGAAAGGCTATTGGCGTGTAGGGCGTGCCGCGGTCAGGATGTTTCTCCGCGAAGCTCACGAACTCGTCCGTGATGCGCCCGAGCGGGTTCAGTTGAAACGGGTGTGGGCCGGGGCCGGGCTTGAAGAATTGGTCGAAGCCCTGTTCGAGATAGACGGCGCTCGCGCCGGCCATGTAGTAAAGGTAATAGCTCTTGCGATACCAGGAGAGCGACGGCCCCATCGTCGCGCCGTAGCGCGAGTGGAAGAAGTTGTCCGGGCCGGCGAAGTTCTGCTGCCTGGTGAAGGTCGTCGCCGTATCGCCGAAGTTCGGCGCGTGGTAGTAGAGGAACGTGCCGCCGTACTGTCGCGCCGCGCCGCGCGTGAACGCCACACGCATCGCGGTCGCGGGCTGCACGGCGGCCGTCTCGATGCCGATGGTGCGGACGCCCCACTCTGCGAGCGCGTGCGCGAAAGAGGTGCTCGAAGTCGCCTGGGCCGGAATCAACTCCTGCCACATCGCGCCCGGCCCCGCGGTCTGAAAGATTCTGGCCCACTTGCGTTCGAGCGCGCCCGTGTAGGCGACGCGCAGGGCTTCGAGCAGCTCGCGGCGCGACATCTCGGGCCGCAGTTTCAAATCCTTTGACGCGTCGGCCCAGACGTGCCCGACGCTCTCGCCCGAAATCCACCCCAAAAACTGTTCGCGCAGCTCACCCGACAGCAGACGCCAGGCGGCTTGCGCCTCGGCCGGCGTGGGCCAGCCCGCCGTCCCGTAGTTAATCAGCACGGCGAAGGGCGCGCGCGTCTCGCGCAGGTAGCGCAGGAACGGGCTGCCCTCTTTCAAATACTGCGGCAGGTCCGCGATATAGACGACGGGCACGACGAGCCTGGAGCCGAAGATGGGAACGTCCTTCGCCCCTTTGTACGTCTCGACGAACCCGGCGACGGGCTCCGCGTTGAAGGGGTAGAGGGGGCGGTCCTCCGGCGGCGTCGTGTCGTAGAGCCGCCAGAATTCCTGGGCGATGTTCCAGGGCATCAGGAAGTCGCGCCCCGCGAGCGTGGGACGACGCCAGAGAATTGGCACAGCCGTTTTCGTCTCGGGTTCGAGGAGCGGCGCGAGCGCCGGGCGCTCCTCAGACCAGTCGCGCAGGTAGCGCATCGCGGCGAAGTCCGGCTTCCTTCTGCCTTCCGGCACAAAAGCGGGGTCGTTCGTCAGGAGCAGGCAGTCAACGTGGCGGCGCGCTTCCGCCCGCTTTTCGATTTCTATTGAGACGCGCGCCGCGCCTTTCGCGAGCGTCGCCGGGGCGGCGTCCCAGGTGAAGGCCCAGCCCCAGTACATGCTCACTTCGTCGTGCGGGTCAATAATGTCCCGCGCGCCGAACTCGCGGCTGAAGACCTCGCGGCCGTCCTGCGTGATGCGGACGGCGAAGTTTTCTGTTCTTCTGGCCCAGTCCGCGTAGCGCACCCAGACCCTGTACTGCCCGGCGCGCGGCACCTCCACGTCCTGGTGAATCGTCGCGCGCGTCTCGTCGGCGCTCGCGGCGGCCGAGTTCCACTCGCTCTCGCCCCCTTGTGTCCACTCCGCCGAGACGCCCGGCCCGTTGATTCCCCAGCCGGGAGCCGCGGCGCGCGGCGGGCTCGACCACGAAGGATTCTGGACCGGCTCGTTGCGCTCGTTCACAGAGAAGCCGCGCATGTTCTCGGCCTCGTACCAGAGATATTCGTAAGAGGTCGCGCGCGGAGGCGCGGGAGTTTGGGCGAGCGAGCCGGCGGAAAGAGA
Source organism: Pyrinomonadaceae bacterium (assembly GCA_036403435.1). Lineage (GTDB taxonomy): Bacteria > Acidobacteriota > Blastocatellia > Pyrinomonadales > Pyrinomonadaceae > QHXM01. The sequence continues at coordinate 3,115 of DASWQY010000204.1, read as the reverse complement.
CAGTAGAAGACAGAGGAACGCGGAGACACAACGACAAAGTTTACGTCCCTTCATAGTTGTTCTCCGCGCCGCGACTGCTATTCTCTTAGCCTATCGCTTCGAGGCACTCGGCGAGCGTGCGCTGCCGGCAGGTGAACATCGGCGTGTCACGCAGGGTGTAGGAACTCGCCTTCGTCTCGCGCAATTCCTGGACGAGGTCGAGAAAGTCTGAGGGCTCGTCCGTCTCGAAGGCGACGACGAACTCCTGGTCGTCGAGGCCGAACGAGTAAGTCGTGTGGAGCTTGACCGAGCGATACTTGGAGCCGATGCGGATGTGCTCGTCCATCATCTCCTGGCGCGCGTCGCCGGGCTTACTGTACCACTCGCGCGTCTTGACGAACGGATAGACGAAGAGGTACTTCGACTTTCCGGGGATGATGTGCAGGCGGTCCTCGACGTGCTCGGGGTTGTCCTTGTCGATGTACATCGAGCGTTTGGTCATCGAGAGGAACGACTGTGTGGTCTCCAGGTAGCGGCCCAAGCCCGTGTGGTTGAGCCGCGCCGTCATCTCCTGTATCGGGTCGAGGTGATAGCCTATCCGCCAGGTCATGAACTCGGCGTTGGTCCGCAGGCCGACGAGCGAGTAGGTGTGAATCAACAGCTCGCGGCGGAACTCCTCGACCGCGTCCGTGAACTCACGCCGGGCGCGCTCCTTCTGCTCCTCATCGAGCATGCGCCACTCCGGGCGCGCGCGGTAAAAGGTGAAACTGACGAACTGGCGCGGGAGCTTCTGCCGCAGTCGGGCCTCCTCTTCGGCCGCAGGGGCCAACCGCAGCGAGCCGTAAGTCGAGTTTTTGCCCTGCTCATCTTCGGTGCTCATGACGCTTGGTTTCACCTCTCTTGAAGATTGCCGCGAAAAAAAGGGTCGCACAATTTCATCCGGTAAGATAGAATGCGCGCCGTACAGTCAAAAGCTATTCTGCTGCGAACGCGTTTAAAAGTCTAGCGAGCCCCGCGACGACTTATCGAACTCGCCGACACCAAAAAAATCATGCCGGACTCCAAAGAGCCGAAGGAACGGAAAGTGGACAGAGGGCGGAGGGACTTTCTGATCTGGGTCCCCGTCGGCATCTTCGCCGGGCTGGCGGCGACGGTCGCTACGGCCGCCTACCGCTACCTGCGCCCCGCGAAAATCACGCAGGACGAGACCTGGAACGACATAGGCCCGGTCAGCTCGCTCACGGGCGACAAGCCCATCATGAAGAGCATCGTCGCCGAGCACAAGGCCGGATGGGCCAGCACGCTCGAAGAGCACTTCGTCTATGTCCTCCCATTCAAGAGCAATCGGGTCGTCTCCAGCATCTGCCCGCACGAGGGCTGCAACGTCGCCTGGCGCGCGGAAGAGAGCCAGTTCTTCTGCCCCTGCCACGACAGCTACTTCGCGGTGGACGGCGAGCGCGTCAGCGGCCCGGCGCAGCGCGGCCTGGACCCGCTCCCGACGCGCGAGAAGGACGGCGTCCTACAGGTCAAGTACCAGAGCTATCTGAACAACACAGAGGAGCGGATTGTGCGGGGATGAGCGAGGAGCGGGCCGAGACATTCGACGCCGAGGGGCAGCGCCAGAGCTGGGTCACGCGCTGGACGACGCTCGGCGACATAGAGCGCACGCTGATTGACAAGCCTTCGAGCGGCTTCGAGGCTTGGGCGCGCACGACCGCCGGCGCGGTCGTCATGCTCCTCGCGCTGCAAGTCATCACGGGCCTCCTGCTCGGCTTCTACTACGTCCCCTCGACCGAGAACGCGCACACGACCGTCGCCTACATAGAGAAGGTCGTCCCCGGCGGCGCGTGGATTCGCTCGCTCCACCATTACGGCTCGATGTGGCTGACGCTGGCGCTCGTGCTCCACTTGGCCCAGATGTTCTGGCGCGGGACTTACCGCCGCCGCCCCGTCGGCTGGATGGCGAGCGTCATCCTGCTCGGGTTGATTCTCGGCGCGGGGGCGACAGGGTATTCTTTGCCCTGGGACGCGCGCGCCTTTTTCGGCACACGCGTCACCGAAGGCATCGCGGGCGGGCTCCCCTTCGTGGGCCACGCGGCGCGCGAGTGGCTGATCGGCGGCTCGGAGATTACGCCGATTACGCTCGCGCGCTTCTTCGCGCTGCACGCGCTCATCATCCCGGCGGTCATGCTGACGGTGCTCGCCGCGCGCCTCTTCGTCTTCCGCGAGAGGGCACTCGTCACAGCGGCCGAGGAGCGGCGGCTTGAAAAGTGGATGCACCGCCAGGTCGTCCGCAACGCGATTGCGGCCGGCGCGGTCTTCGTCGCGCTCGCCGTTTACGCCTGGAAGTTTGCCGCGCCGCTCGGGCCGCCCGCCGACACGGCCGCGCCCGGCTACCTGCCGCGCCCCGGCGCGCAGTTCCTCTGGCTCTTCCAGATGCTCAAGTACGTGCCGGGGCGCACGGCCTCCGTGATAGCGGTCACGCTGCCGGGCCTGATACTTTTCGGGCTGGCGATGCTGCCGCTCCTCAAGCGGCCGCTCGGCCGCGTGATGGTCCACCCGCGGCGTAACGTTGGCGCGGTCCTCTTCGCGCTCGGCTTTCTGCTCTTCACGGGACTGACCATCGCCTCCTACCTGGACGACAGGAGTAACCCGCTCGTCGCCAAACAACTCAAGCTCCAGGAGGCCGAGGAGAAGGCTTTCCGCGAAGCGCCGTTCGTGCCGCTGCGCGCGCGCACGAGTGAGTCCTTGATACTGGAGCAGCGGCCGCAAGGGTCGCCGAGCCCGCAGGCCACTGGCTCGCCCGGCACACTCAGTCAGGGCTCCGGCTCGCCGCCCGAATCTTACGTGACCTTCTGCTCGGCCTGCCACGGCACGCGCGGGCAGGGCGTGCAGTCGTCCCCGAAGCTCACGGGCGTCGGCTCGAAGCCGCGCCGCACGGTCGAAGACATCGTCAGCCTACTCAACGACCCCACCGCCTACGGCCTGGAGCCGCCGATGAGGTCTTACAAGGAGAAGCTGACCGAGGAACAGAAGCGCGAGATCGCCGAATGGGTCGCGGGACTGAAATAGTGGTCAGTGGTCGGTGGTCAGTGGTCAGTGAAAAGCAAAACGCTTTCGTTTTTAACTGACCACT
>DASWQY010000203.1:0-284635 GCA_036403435.1 Pyrinomonadaceae bacterium | reverse complement strand
CGTCAGGCCGGTCAACTCAGCCACGTCAGAAGCGGAAAGATCGAGCGCAAAGTAGCGAACGAGGAGCCGGAATTTGTACTCCGAAATTCTCGAACGCCTGTAATAGCGGTTCCGGCTTTGCACTTCAGTAGTTTAGCACCGATAGAAATGTGCTTAACTACCATAGACCCAAACAAAAGAAGAAGGCAGCCGAGTTAATCGCAACCGACTGCCTTCTTGCTTTTAACTGACCACCGACCACTGACCACTGACCTCTAACCTCTATTTCCCGCTTCTCGGGAAATAGCCCTGACGATAAGTCAGCTTGAAGTTCTGCTTGCGCAGCTCGGGATTGGTCAGCTCAATCTGGACGCGGCGGAACGTGCCGTCGCGGTTCTTGTTGGTTGGGGAGTAGGCGACGAGGTATTGCGAGCGCAGCTCAAGTTGAATCTGGGCGAAGGCGTCGCGCAGCTCCTCTTCGCTCTCTGGGAAGAAGGCGCGGCCGCCCGTGCGCTCGGAAATCTTGCGCAGCGTGCCCTTGTTGATCCCGCCGTAGTACTCGTCGCCGATGCCTATGGCGTAGACGACGGCGTCGGCGCGCGTGGCGCTCTCGATGGCGTGGTCAATGTTCTTCCGGCTGCTCGTGTCGTTGCCGTCGGTCAGGAGGATGATGGCGCGGCGCGTCTTGTCGGATGCCTCGGAAAGAACTTCGTCGGACGTGACGAGGACGGCGTCCCAGATGGCGGTCGAGCCCTGTATCATCTGGTTCTGGCCCGAAATCGGCGGCGTCCCGACCTGGCCCACGCCGCTGACGTAGCCGGAGGGCGGGACGAACTCGACGCGGTCGAGCGCGCGGCGCACGCGCGTGGCGCTGCCCGTCAGCCCCTGTTCGAGCGTGGCCTCGCCCGTGAAAGAGACGACAGCCATCTCGTCCTTGTCGGGCCTGAGCACGGCGTCAATGAAGCTGGCGGCCGCCGCCTTCTCAATCGGCAGCGTGCGCTCCTCGGAGATGCTCGTGTCAACCAGGATGGCGAGCGAGAGCGGGAGGTCGGTCTGGCGCGCGAAGGTGAAAATCTCCTGCGGGCGGCCGTCCTCCGTGACGGTCACGTCCTCCTGGCGGAGCGTCGTGACGAAGCGTTTCTGCTTGTCCACGGCCGTGAAGAGGATGTTGGTCAGGTCCGTCTCGACGCGCACGACCTCGTCTTCCTGAATCTCCTCACCCTCTTTCGTGCTGGGGCTCGGCTTCGGCGTCTCCTGCGGCTGCTGGTCCGTGCGCCGCGGGCGATTCGTGGGAGACTCTTGCGCGCTCACGTGCGACGCCGACAACACCCCGCCCGGAGAGAGCGACACGATGATCATCAGTGCCAGAATGCGCGTTTTGTGACCTCTGTAAAGCATCTTCTTCGTGAATCGTCAGAGTCGCCAGTCATGAATCGTCGAACCGTTTTTTTTCTATTTACGATGCACGACCGACGCGCCTTAATTTTTAACGCTGTCGGAGACGGCCCTGTATTCTTTCCTGGTCTTCACCTTGAGGCTGCCGCGCCCGCCAGCGAGCTTGACCTCGATCTTACGGCGGCTGCCGTCGTACTTATCGTTCGTCGGCTTGTAGGTGATGATATAGGTCGAGCGCAGCTCCTTAGAGATTCTGCTGAACGATTTCTCCAGCTCCAAAATGTCGCCGGTGAAAAAGGCCGTGCCGCCCGTCTCCTCGCAGAGTTTCTGTAGGTCGTGGTCGGCACCGGTCGAAACGGTCCCGGCATCAACGCCGGGGACGGAGCTGAGGAGCCCGGCCTTAGTCGAGATGGCGAAGATGGTCGTCTCAGTGCGCTGCGCGATGTCAATGGCGTCCTTGAGCGTGGCGCGGCTGTAGTTGTTGTCGTCGCCGTCCGTGATGACGACCAGCACGCGGCGGCCTGGGACGCTGCGCATCTTCTCGTCGCAGAACTGCCAGACGGCATCGTAGAAGAGCGTCCGGTTGCCGGGCTTGCCGACGCCGTCCACGGCCTTGTCCAGATATTCCAGCCTGTCCGTGAAGTCCTGCCTGAGCTTGATCTCGTGGTCGAAGGTGGCGAAGGCGACGCGGTCCTTGCGGAGCTTCGTCACCGTGTAGATAAAATTCTTGGCTGCCTCCTGCTCGAACTTGAGCTTGCCCGCGACCGAGCCGGAGGTGTCCATCAGCACGGCCACGTAGACGGGCTGGCCGCCCGCGGTCTCGTCGCTGAAGCCCAGAATCTGCTGCAACTTCTTGTCTTCGTAAACCAGGAAGTCTTCCTTACTCAGGCCGGAGACGGGCGGCTTGCCTTTAGTCTTCTCGTCAACGACGGTGACCGGCAGGCGCACCTCACGGATGTTGACGACCTCCCTGCCCTGGTCGTCCTGCCCGTCCTTCTGCTGCTGTGGCTTGGGCGTCTGCGCCGGCTGCGGGTCCTGTGCCAGCGCGGCGGGCGGCGCGCAGAAGCAGAGCGCGAGGGCGAGCGCGGCCAGATAGGGAAAACGATTAGTCGTGAATCTCATGAATTATCGAACGTGAAAAATTGAAACTGAAACTTATGGGCAGTTCTTCTCGACCGCACGTTCGCGGTTTGGATGCCCGGCGGCCGAAAGGCCGTTGCCCTCAGGGCGCGGCGAAGGGTTAATAGTACAGCAAGCGAGCGCAAAAGCGCAGGCCCGGAAGGTCAGCACGCCCCGTGGTGAGTTCTCTCCGACTTGGTGGTACAATGCGCGCCCGGTCGCTCGTCTTTCCGGCTGACGGCTTGCCGCGAGCCGTCCTCTTCAAATGTTCCCGGCGCGCGCGCCGCCGGCGATTCAGTCAAGGGGTGCTGCCTCGTGTCCCCACGGATGATCTCTCACTATCGCCTGACGGAGAAGCTCGGCAAGGGCGGGATGGGCGAGGTCTACCTGGCCGAGGACGTGAAGCACGGGCGCAAGGTCGCGCTCAAGACGCTCTCCGAAAAATTCACGCGCGACGAAAAGAGCCTCCTGCGTTTCAAGAAGGAGGCGAGCGCCATCCTCAAGCTCAACCACCCGAACATCCTCACCGTTTACGAACTCGGCGAGGAGGGGGCCGCCTTCTTCATCGTCACCGAGTACATCAAGGGCGACACGCTCCGCGACCGCCTGGCCCAGGGCGAGATGACGATTGACGAGGCGCTCGGCGTCAGCATCCAGGTCGCCCGCGCCCTCGAAGCCGCCCACGACGAAGGGGTCGTCCACCGCGACATCAAGCCCGAGAACGTCATGCTCAGGCGCGACCGCCTGGGCCGCGACCGCCTCGTCAAAGTCCTTGACTTCGGCCTTGCCAAGCTCACCGAGAAGGGCTCCGCGGTCCACGACCCCGACGCCGTCACCATGCCGATTCACAACACGGAGCCGGGGACCGTGATGGGGACCACGGGCTACATGTCGCCCGAGCAGACGCGCGGCCTCGACGTGGACGCGCGCACCGATGTCTTCTCTTTCGGCGTCGTGCTCTACGAGATGATCGCGGGCCACCCGCCCTTCCAGGGGCCGACCGACAGCCACGTCAAAGTCTCCATCCTGGACCATGAGCCGCCGCCGCTCACGAGCCCGTCGCAGACGGTCCCGCACCAGTTGGAGCGCATCGTCAGGAAGGCGCTCCAGAAGGACAGGGCGAAACGCTACCAGACCGTCACGGACCTGAAGACGGACCTTGAGAATTTGCGGGACGAGCTGGACAGGAACGCCCGCGACCTTTCGCTGACGCCGGAGACGGGGGTCGGGCTCGCGCGCGCCATCGCCGCACACTCGACCCGCACCGAAGCCCACGCGACGCCGAGCACGGCCGAGCCGCGCGAGGCGCGCACAGTTTCGAGCGTCGAATACATCGTCACGAACGTCGGCCGGCACAAGTGGGTCGCGCTCGCCGCGCTCGCGGCCGTCGCCCTCGTCGTCGCGGGCTTCTTCTACCTGCGCGGCGGCACGCCGGGCGTGGACTCCGTCGCCGTGCTCCCGTTCGTCAACGACAGCAGCGACCCGGACGCCGAGTACATTTCCGACGGCATCACGGAGAGCATCATCAACAAGCTCTCGCAACTCCCGAAGCTGAAGGTCATGTCGCGCAACGCCGTCTTCCGCTACAAGGGGCGGCGCGTTGACCCGCAGGAGGTCGGCAGGAGCCTCGGCGTCGGCGCGGTCCTGACGGGCCGCGTGCTGAAGGTCGGCGAGAAGATGATCATCAAGGCTGAGCTGGTCAACGTCTCGGACGGCGCGCAGCTCTGGGGCGCGGAGTACGACAAAGACTTCTCGGACATCTTCGCCGTCCAGGAGGAGATTTCGCGCAAGATTTCCGAGCGGCTGAAAGTGAAGCTGACGGGCGCGGACGAGGAGCGCCTGTCGAAGCGTTACACGAACGACACGGAGGCTTACCAGCTTTATCTGAAGGGCCGCTACTTCTGGAACAAGCGCGACGAGGCCGGCCTGCGCGCCGGCATCAAGTATTTCCGCGAGGCGGAGGAGAAAGACCCGTCGTACGCGCTGGCCTACGCGGGGCTGGCCGACTCATACGCGCTGCTCTGCGACATCGGCGCGGCCGCGCCCAACGACCACATGCCGAACGCCAGGGAGGCCGCGCAGCGCGCGCTCGACATTGACCCGGACCTGGCCGAGGGCTACACCTCGCGCGCCTTCGTCAAGCTCGCCTACGACTGGGACTGGCGCGGGGCCGAGGCCGACTTCAGGCGCGCGCTCGAATTGAATCCGAGATACGCGACCGCGCACCAGTGGTACGCCTCCTACTTGACGCAGATGGGCAAGTACGATTTGGCCCGGCGCGAGATAGAGCAGGCGCAAACCCTGGACCCGCTCTCGCCCATCATCAGCGCGAACTCCGGCCTCTACCTCTTCTTCGCGCGCAAGTTCGACGAGGCGATTGGGCAGTATCAGAAGACGCTTGAGATTGACCCGCGCTTCGCCGTCGCGCACTACTACCTGGGGCTGGCCTACGTCGAGAAGAAGGAGTACGAAAGGGCCGTCGCGGAGTTTAAGACCGTGATGAGTTCCGGGGGCGAGGGCGCGGAGGCGGTGGGCGACGAGTTGAACGCGGACGACATCGAGACGGCCGCCGCGCTCGCCTACGCCTACGCGGCCGCGGGTCGGAGGGCGGAGGCCGAGAAGCTGCTCCGTCAGATGACTTCGCTCGCGGGCCGCCGCTACGTCTCGCCGCTTTACCTCGCCACCGTCTATACGGGGCTCGGCGATAAAGAGCAGGCCATCAAGCTGCTCTACCAGGCTTACGACAATCGTCACCCCGGCCTCGTCCTCATCCGCGTCTGGCCGCACTTCGACTCCCTGCGCGACGACCCGCGCTTCCGGGAACTGCTGCGCCGCTTCGAGCCGATACCTCAATAAAAATCCGGGAGCCCCGCCCCTACAGCTCTTCGAGAAACTGTGCCAGCTCGTCCGGCAGCGGCGCGGCGAAGCGTCGGGGTTCATTCGTGCGCGGGTGGCGGAAGCCGAGTTGTTCGGCGTGCAGGAACTGGCGTTTGAGGGCGTTGAGGCGCGCGCGCAGGCGCGGGTCCGTGACGGTGTTGTCACGCCCGTCTCCGTAGACCGCGTCGCCGACGACCGGGTGCTTGAGCCATTGCAGGTGGACCCTGATCTGGTGCGTGCGGCCCGTCTTGATTTCCACGTCGAGCAGTGTGAAGCGGTCGAAGCGGCGGCGCACGCGGTAGAGCGAGAGCGCCGGGCGGCCGCCCGCGACCACGGCCATGCGCGTCCGGTTGCGCGGGTCGCGCGCGAGGGGTTGCTCTACCCTCCCGCTCTCTTCCTTGACGCGCCCGTGGACGAGCGCGACGTAAGACTTGAAGACTTCGCGCGCGCGAAATTGGTCCGCAAGGTTCTCGTGCGCCGCCTCGTTCTTGGCGACGACGATGAGGCCGGAGGTGTCGCGGTCGAGGCGGTGGACGATGCCGGGGCGGGCCGCGCCCGCGCGCGCCGAGAGCTGACGGAAGTGAAACGCGAGCGCGTTGGCGAGCGTGCCCGAAGAGCTACCGGCCGCGGGATGCACGACGAGCCCGGCGGGCTTGTTGACGACCACGAGGTCTTCGTCTTCAAAGACGACCTGGAGGGGGATGTCTTCGGGCGCGAAGGCGGTCGCGTCCGTCGGCGTCAGCTCGACTTCGATGTCGTCGCCCGCGCGCAGCTTGTAAGCGGGTTTCGTGGTGCGCCCTCGCACGAGCACGTCGCCGTCTTCGACGAGGCGCTGGATGCGGGCGCGGCTCCAGCCCTCCACGCGCGCGGCGAGGTAAGCGTCGAGGCGCGCGCCCGCGTCCGCCGCGGCGACGTTGAACGCGAGAGTCGAAACTTCTTCCTGCGACTCGTCAGTCTGACCCCGAGTATTCATCTCAAACCAAGCCGGATCAAGCGCGCGCCGCGCCGGGCGCGTCCGCGACCTTCCTGCGCCAGCGGAGGACGAGCAGGACGACCGATGCGACGCCGACGATGATGCTCAGCATCTGCGAGGTCGAGAGGCCGGTCAAGGTCGTCAGCCCCAGGATGTCGCCGCGCGGGTCGTCGCGGAAAATCTCTATCGTGAAGCGCATGACGGCGTAGAGCACGGCGTAAAAGAGTATGACCTGGCCGCTGAAAACTTTGCGCCGGTGGAGCCAGAGCAGGAAGAAGAAGATGAGCAGCGCGCCCAAAGACTCGTAGAGCTGCGTCGGGTGCAGGTGGACGGGCTGGAAGAGTCCGCCGAGCTTGTCGGCCCAGTAAGTCTGCTGCGCGGGGTCGTCCAAATGTGCGGCGACCGTCGGCACGCCCGTGACTTCGTGGCCCAATTCCGTGAAGTGCACTCCCCAGGGCAGGAGCGTCGGCTTGCCCCAGCAGCAGCCGGCGGCGAAGCAGCCCTGGCGGCCGATGGCGTTGCCGAGGGCGATGCCGGGCGCGAAGGCGTCGGCCGTCTTCCACCAGGGGAGCTTGTAGCGGCGAATCAGGAAGTAGCCGACCGCCGTCGCGCCGATGAAGCCGCCGTAGAAGACGCCGCCCGAGCGCAGGAAGTCGAGCGAGAAGAGCCGCCACGGGTTCTCGCGGTAGCCCGGCTCCGTGAAGAGCATCAGCGCCTTCGACCCGACAATCGCCGCCAGGAGCATCCAGAGGCCCAGGTCGTAAACGCGCTCGCGCGGCAATCCGTCGCGCGCGGCGAGCCTGGCGGCGATTAAGAGCGCGGAGAGAAACGCCAGCGCCAGCAGCACGCCGTAGGTGTTAATGGGGAAGTTGCCGATGCGAAACAGCTCAGGGAACATAAAACAGGAGTCGGAAGTCAGAATCCAGGAGTCAGAATACAGGAGTCAGGAGTCAGGGGGAAAGAAAATCTGTAAAAGTGGTCCGCCGCTTTATTCATTCTGACTCCTGAATGCTGACTCCTGGATTCTGCTTCTTCTGACTCCTGCTCTTGAAGATGTCGAAGATGAGCAGGAAGGCTCCGGCGCAGATGCTCAGGTCCGCGACGTTGAAGACGGGCCAGCTGAAAGATTTGTAGTGTAGCAGGATGAAGTCTATCACGAAGCCGAAGCGCGCGCGGTCGGTCAGGTTGCCGGCGATGCCCGCCAGAAGGAGCGCGCACGCACCTAACATGCGGTCGTCCGTGCGCGCAGTGCGAAACAGATAGACGAGCACGCAGACGCCGGCCGCGACCGCCAGCCCGACGAGCGCCCAGCGCCCGAAGGAGCCGCCCTTCTGCAACTGCCCGAACGCAATCCCAGGGTTCTCCGCGTAAGTCAGGTCCAGGATGCCGCCGATGAGCGTCACGGTCTCGCCGCCGCGGAGGGCGCGCACGGCCCAAGCCTTCGACATCTGGTCCACCAGGAAGACGCCGAAGGCCGCGAAGAAGTAGGCCACGCGCCAGCCTGTGCGCCGCTCTCTCACGTCCTGGCCTCCTCCCGCTCGATCTCGGCCAGCGCCGTCACGCAACGCTCGCACGCCGTCGGGTAGCGCCCCGACTCGCCGACGCGGGTGGAGTAGTTCCAGCACCGCTCGCACTTCTCGCCCGCCGCGCGGGTGACGTTGACACTTATCTGCTCGTCTTCCACCTCATTTCCCGCGCGGGAGAGTTGCACGTCCGAAACGATGAAGATGTAGCGCAATTGGTCCCGGTAAGGAGCAAGCACTCTGTATGCGTACTCGCTGGCCGAAATCTCGACGCGCGCTTCGAGTGAGCTGCCGATGAGTTTCGCCGCGCGCGCCTTTTCGAGTTCGGCCAGCACCACGTCTCTGTACATAAAGACGTGCGCCCACGAGACGAGGAGCGCCGTCCTGTCTTCGGCACGAGCCGCCGGAAATTCACTGATGTGGACAGACGCGGGCCGCTGCTCACTTTCACCCGGCTGCGGCAAGTTCTCCCAGATTTCGTCGGCCGTGAAGACCAGGAGCGGCGCGAGGAGCCGCGCCAGCGCGTCCGCGATCTTGTAGAGCGCCGTCTGCGCCGAGCGGCGCGCGAGGCTCCGGGGCGCGGCCGTGTAGAGACGGTCCTTGATGATGTCGAAGTAGCGCGCCGAGAGCGTGACGGTCGCGAAGTTGTAGAGCGTGTGATAGACCGTGTGAAACTCGTAGGCGCGGTAAGCCTCCGCGACCTGCGAGATGACTTCGTCCAACTTCGCCAGGGCCCAGCGGTCCATCTCCTCCATCTCTTCTTCGGGGACGCTGCGGCGCGCGGGGTCGAAGCCGTCGAGGTTGCCGAGGGCGAAGCGCGCCGTATTGCGCAGCTTGCGGTAGGCGTCCTGCGCGCGCTGCAAGATTTCGTCGGAGCAGCGCACGTCCTCCTGATAGTTTGAAGACGCGACCCAGAGGCGCAGGACTTCCGCGCCGGAGTCCTTGACGACCTCGTTCGGCGAGATGCCGGTGCCCTCGGACTTGGACATCTTCTGGCCCTGGACGTTGATGACCCAGCCGTGCGTGATGACCGCGTTGTAAGGCGCGCGGTCGTGCGCGGCGAGGCCGACCATCAGCGATGAGTTGAACCAGCCGCGGTACTGGTCGCCGCCTTCGAGGTACACGTCCGCCGGCCAGCGCAAACTCTCGTAACGCTCAAGCACCGCGACCGAGGACGAGCCGCTGTCGAACCACACGTCGAGGATGTCGGTCTCCTTCGTCCATTCGGTCCCACCGCAGCCGGCGCATTTGAAACCTTCGGGCAGGAGCGCCGCGGCCTCGCGCGCGTACCAGGCGTCGGCCGACTCCTTCTCGAAGATGTCGGCGACGTGGTTGATGATTGCGGGGTCGGCGACGGCCTCGTTACAGCCGGCGCAGTAGAAGACCGGAATTGGCACACCCCAGATTCTCTGGCGCGAGACGCACCAGTCGGGCCTGCCCTTCTGCATGTTGCGCATCCGCTCCGCGCCCCACGCCGGAATCCACTCGACCCGCTCGATCTCGCGCAACGCGCCCGCGCGCAAAGACTCTGAAGTTGACGACTCGTCGTCTGTAAAATTCTCCGTGTAGTTGGAGCGGTCGCGCCCGTCCTCGTCCTTCTCGACGACCGCGTGAGAGCCGCTCGCGTCCATCGAGATGAACCACTGCGGCGTGGCGCGGAAGATGACGGGGTTCTTGCAGCGCCAGCAGTGCGGGTAGCGGTGCTCATACTCTTCGTCGAAGAGCAGCACGCCGCGGTCACGCATGAACTCCACGATACGCGGGTTCGCCTCGAAGACGCTCTGGCCCGCGAAGTGTTCGACCTCAGCAGTGAAGCGCCCGGCGTTGTCCACGGGACAGTAAATCTCCAGGCCGTAACTCTTGCCGATGACGAAGTCGTCGTGGCCGTGGCCCGGCGCGGTGTGCACGAGACCTGTGCCGGATTTGCCGGTCGCTTTGACATCACGCGCCTCCTTCACGTCCAGCTCGGTCTCCGCGTCGGCCTCGCCGCCGAGCGTGACGTGGAGGCCGACCATGACGAGCGACGGGCGGTCGAGCCACGCGTGGCGGCATTCGAGGCGGTCCAGCTTCGCGCCGGGAAAGCGCGCGAGCACGGTCGGCGCTACGGGGTCGCCGTTCGCGTCGCGCTCGCCGATGCCGCACTTGGCCGCCACAGCGCCGAGCAGCTCGGAGGCGACGACGTAAACCTCGTCGCCATTCTCGAAGGCCGCGTACTCGAAGTCCGGGTGCACGGCGATGCCCAAATTCGACGGCAGCGTCCAGGGCGTCGTCGTCCAGATGAGGAAGAAGACCTTGCGCCCGGCGAGCGCCGGGTCGATCAACGCGGGGTCGCTCGCGAGCGGAAATTTCACATAGACCGACGGGCTCCTGTGCTGCTTGTACTCGACCTCCGCTTCGGCGAGCGCCGTCTGGTCGTGTATGCACCAATAGACGGGCCGCGCGCCCTTGTAAACGTAGCCGCGCTCGATGAAGCGGCCGAAGAGGCGCGCGGTCTCGGCCTCGTAGTGGTTCGACATCGTCAAATACGGATTGGCCCACTCGCCGAGAATGCCCAGGCGCTGGAAGTCGCGCGTCTGCGACTTCAGGGACTTCGCCGCGTGCTCGCGGCAGACGCGCCGGAAGCTGACGGGCGAGAGGTCCGCCTTATTCTTGCCCTTCTTGTTGAGGTCTCTCTCGACGTGCTGCTCAATCGGCAGGCCGTGGCAGTCGTAGCCCGGCACGTAAGGCGCATCGAACCCCATCATCGAGCGCGACTTGACGACCAGGTCTTTGAGAATCTTGTTGAGCGCCGTGCCGAGGTGGATGTCCGCGTTGGCGTAGGGCGGGCCGTCGTGCAGGACGAACTTTTCGCGGCCCGACCGCGCGCGCTGGACCATTTCGTAGAGCCCCATCTCCGTCCACTTCTTCAGGCGGGCGGGCTCACTCTGCGCCAGGTTGGCCTTCTGGCCGAACGCGGTCTTCGGCAGGTTGACCGTCTTCTTCAACTCAAGCGGTGCTTCGGTAGACATAATCTGGTTTCCTAATCTCAGGCTGATAACAATATCAGCGTCCGGTGAAAAGGTTAAATGGCGAAAAGGGAACAACAGTTTTAGGAACCACGAAAACACACGAAGAGACGCGAAATGAATCGCCCTCTTCGTGATGCTTCGTGTGTTTTCGTGGTTCCTTCAAGTCATTCCCCTTTCCAAAAATTTGGCCCGAACCATGCTCCCTACGAAGACTATGGCTCGGGCCTCGCGGCGCGTTTGGATGTCTAAAGGTTCTCAGCCGATGAACATCTCATCTTCTCCGTAGGTTTGATTAACGGGCTTCGGCGTCGGCGCGACGAGGACTTCGAGGCCGCGGCGGAAGCCCGCCATAATCGCGGCCAGCTCGCGCGCCGGCTGAATCACCTTGTTGCGGATGAAGGTCGTGGTCGTCGTCACCTGCTGGTGCGTCTTGTCTATCGTATTGCTGACGAGCGCCACCTTGTCGCGCGCCGTCACGGCCGTCTCTCCGACGAGCAGCTTCAGCTCGCGCACCTCTTCTTTGATGAGGCTGGCCGACTCGGAGAAGTGCTGCGTGGCGGTCGAGAGGTGGCCCGACATGATGTTGATCTGCTCGGCAACCTCGCGCCCCTGGGCGGCTATCTGGCGGCCCTGGTCGCTCAGGGCCGTGACCTTTTGCAGCAGCGGCTCGACGCGCTCTTCGAGACGCCCGACCGTCTTGACGGCCCTGGCGACGAGCCTCGCGATGAAGACCATCGCCAGCGCGATCACGACGAACGCGACGGCGATGATGACCATCACCCAGAACAGCGGGTCGTTAACGTTCATAAGAATTCTTGACTTTAGATTTTTGATTTTCGGTCGGCCAGGGGCTCAAGATTCTTAATCCCTTGCCCGACCGAAAATCAAAATTGAAAAATCACCCTTAGCTCAAGTCGCCCTGCGGTGGGTAAGTCGGCTGGGCCTCGGACGCGCCCGAAAGCTCCGTCTTCCGCTTCTCCTCGTTGTAAGCCTGCTTGCCCGCCTCGACGGCGGCCGAGAACTGACCGCCCTTGCGCGCCACACCCTCGCGCGCCGTGCCGTACCAGTCGCCGGCCTTGTCGCGCGCCGTGCCGTAATACTCGCCCGCCTTGTCGCCGATGTAGCGCGCGCCCTCGCGCGACCTGTCAATCCCTTTGCGCGTCACGTCGGCGATGTCGCCGCGCAGCTCCGTACCGGATTTGGGGGCGAAGAGCAGCGCGATGATCGCGCCGATGCCGCCGCCAATCAGAAGGTAAGTCAGACGGGTCGAAACGTCAGACCCTCCACGCCTGTCGTCGTTTTCCATGAGAGATTCCTTTCTCCTGGCCGGGGCCAACAACTCGCCCCGGCGAACGTTTTTGATAGCGAGAAATACTGCCCGGAGAATATCAAGAACAATGGTAAGTGACAAGTGATAAAGCAATGATGAATGCGGAGTGATGAATGATGAATTAGAAACCGATTGCCTTTTAATTCATCATTCCGCATTCATCATTCCGCATTGTCTTTCCCGTACTGTTGGAGCTTGCGGTAGAGGGTCTTGCGGCCGATGCCGAGGGTCTTGGCGGCGCGCGTCTTGTCGCCGCCGGTGTAGTCCAGGGTGGCCTCTATGGCGCGGCGCTCAATCTCGTCAATCGTGGCGGGGACGTTGATTTCGAGGCGGACGGCGCGGCCCGCGCTCGCCGCCTCCATGCGCTCGCGCCTGAGCTGCAAACGCTCGTCCGTGACGCGGCGGCTGATGGCCTCGGGCAGATCGTCCAGCTCAATCTGGCGGCCCGAGGCGATGATGACGGCGCGCTCAACGGCGTTCTCAAGCTCACGCACGTTACCGGGCCAGTCGTACTCCACGAGCGCCGAGAGCGCGTCCTTCGAGATGCCGGAGATGAAGCGGCCCGTCTTCTGCTTGTAGTGTTCGAGAAAGTGTATGACGAGCGGGTGAATGTCCTCGGGCCGCTCGCGCAAGGAGGGCAGGCGAATGGGGAAGACGGAGAGGCGGTAGAAGAGGTCACGCCGGAATGTGCCAGTTTCGACGGCGCGCTCAAGGTCCACGTTCGAGGCGGCGATGACGCGCACGTCCGCCTTCAGCATCTCGCTCCCGCCGACGCGCGTGAACTCGCCGTCCTGTAGGACGCGCAGCAGGCGCACCTGCGCCGACAAACTCATCTCGCCGATCTCGTCCAGAAAGAGCGTGCCGCCGTCTGCTTCCTCGAAGCGTCCCTGGCGTCGCGCGCGCGCGTCCGTGAACGCGCCCTTCTCGTGGCCGAAGAGTTCGGATTCGATTAAAGACTCTGGAATCGCGCCGCAGTTGAGCTTCACATAAGGCTGGTCTTCGCGGCCCGAGTTGTAGTGAATCAAATTGGCGAGCAACTCTTTGCCCGTGCCACTCTCGCCCTGAATCAGGACGGAGGTCTGCGTGTCGGCGACGTTCAGGGCCAACTCGATGGCGCGGCGAATCGTGCGGGCCTGGCCGATGATGCGGTCCTCGGCGTGGCGCTCATGCAAGGCGCTTCTGAGGCGCATCACTTCGGCCGAAAGCTGGTCGCGCTCCAGGGCCGTGCCAATCTGGTCGGCGATGCCTTCGACGAGCGAGACTTCGTGGTCCGCGAACCCTTCGCGCGCGACGCTCCAAACCAGACCGAGCAGGCCGAACGTCTGCCCGCCGACGCGCACGGGGGCGACGAGGGCCGCGCGCCCGCCGAGCGTGGCGTTGAAAATCAGGCGAATCGGGAAGGGTAGGTCGGAGTCTAGCAGGCGCAGCGTCTTGCCCTGTGCCAAAACTTCCATCATCGCGGGGTAGGCCGTCACGTCCATTGACTGGCCGTGCGCGTCAATCAAGCCCTGCACGGACTCAATCGAGGCGTGCGGCGCGGCCTTGAAGGCGGCGAGACTGATGCGCCCGCCCGCCGGGTCGAGCACGCCGAGCGCGCCGTAGTCCGCGCCGACGAGGGCGAGCGCGCGTTCGAGGACGAGCTGCGTGACCTGGCCGAAGTCGGAGTGAGCGTTGAGCGCGTTTGCGATTTCGAGCAGCGCCTCCGTCGTCTCAGCCTCGCGCTGCTGGTCCGTGAAGATGCGCGTGTACTGATAGCCGACCGCGATGTGGCGCGCAATCGAGCGCAGGAAGGAGACCTCGTCGTCGAGCCATGTGCGCGGCGCGCGCGTGTTGTGCAGGCCGAGCAGTCCGAGGATGTCGCCGCCCAACATGACGGGGACGACCAGGAGCGAACGCGTGCCTAATGACGCCGCCAGAAAGCGCACCTTCTCGTCGAGCCCCGGCGCGGACGTGTCGTCCAGGCGAATCGGCCTCGTCAGGTCAACCTTCTCCGAAAGCTGCCCGAGGTCGAGCGGGATGGACGTGCCTTCGCTCGAAGGCACGTCGTCGGAGGCTCGCCACTCGTGGCTGATGCGTAATTCGGTCGCGGACGCGAGTTGAATCACGTCGCAGCGGTCCGCGTTCATCATCCGCCCGATCTCTTTGACGACGGCGCGCAGGAACCTGTCGAGGTCAATGCTCGCCGGGAGTTCCAGCGCGAGGCGGTCAATGATCGCCTCGCGCGCCTCGTGCATCTTGATCTTTCGTTCGAGCGAGAGCGATTCGGCAGTAAGTGACATAAAAGTGGTCGGTGGTCAGTGGTCGGTGGTCAGTTGGAAATCAGTTGCTCTTTACTGACCACCGACCACCGACCACTGACCACTGCTTTTCGCGGATAATAGCGAACCGCGCGCCGAGTTGCAAAGCAACTTCAGACGCGCGGTTCACTCAAAAGCTTCGGGTTGACGGAATCCAGGGACGGGCGCTTCCCAGACTACTGCACTGCGGCGACCTCTGGGCTGAGGCGGAACTCGACGCGCGCGTCCTCGGGGCTGAGCAGCGGGTGGTAGAATTTGCCGTAGCGGCCGGTGATGATGCGCACGTAGTTCTGGGTCTCTTTGTAGGGCGGCACGCCGTTGTACTTGTCAACCGCGCCTTCGCCTGCGTTGTAGCCGGCGAGCGCCAGCGAGACGTTGCCGTTGAAACGCTTGAGCAGGAAGCGCAGGTACTTCGTCCCGGCCTCGATGTTGGCCGCGGCGTCGTGCGGGTCCGTGCAGCCGAAGCGGCGGGCCGTCGGCGGCATCAACTGCATCAGCCCCTGCGCGCCGACGTAGGAGCGCGCGCGGACCTTGTACTTGGACTCTTGCCAGATGACGGCGTGAATGAACCTGGGGTCAACGCCGTTGCGCTCACCGGCGCGCAGGATAATCAGGTCAAGCTCGCGGTCGCCCGAGCTGGGGATGTCCGCCGGAATGTAGTCGGCTTCGGCGACCACGGGTTTCGCGGAAGCCTCCGACGCCTGAACGTCGGGCGCGTAGACATTGTTGAAGACGAGACCAGTAACGTTGGTGAAAAGGAAAAGTGCTATGAGAGCAACGGGCGCAAATTTTAAAGAGCGAAAATGGGGAACAAATCGGGTCAGATTCATTTAATCCGTCTCCATGTGAGCGATGGCTTTCGACCATCCGAGCCGCGCAAGGGTTCGCGCAGTTTTGGGGGCTACGCATGGCGGATTCGATTGACAAAGAACAGTAAATCGAAACCGGGAATAAGATGGGAGGACTCACCTTTCGGTTGCTCGGGCGAACGAAAAAAGTCCGCTAAAGCATTGATTTGATATGTATTTAATCCGACCGGCCGTAAGCTCAATCATAGTCGTGTTTCAAGCGTCATTCGTTCATCCTGAGCGAAGTTTTGAGAGTGTAAAGGTGCGCCCGCGTATCGAAGGTGTACGAAAGTTTTTTCTCATGGAGGCGTTTCAGAATGATTGTCTGAAGTTGATTCGGTTCCGGCGAAGCGTGCGCGCGCGGAGTGATTCGTTCACGCAATCATGTTGACTTGAAGTGGACAAACGCATAACCTCGCGCGAGCCTGTCCGACCGATTTTGGTAGCCCTTAAAAAGAACCGGGTGCATGAGTTTTCTACGGCCGTAGCTAGGGGGTGCTTTGTTTATGAGACGAAAGCTCGCTTCAATCCTGTCTTTGCTAACGTCGCTGGTGTTGCTGGCATCGCCGGCGGTGCGGCAGTCGTCGGCTAACGGCGGCGCGCGTGCGGACGCGGCCCGCGCGCAAAGAGTAGCGCAGGCCGCGGAGAGTTTGCGCGCGCAGTTGGTCGCGACCCGACGCGACTTTCACATGAACCCGGAGCTGTCGAACCGCGAGGAGCGGACCTCGCGCGTCGTCGCGGAGCGCCTGCGCGCGCTCGGCCTCGAAGACGTGAAAACGGGCGTGGGGAAGTACGGCGTGACGGCGCTCTTGAAGGGTGCGAAGCCTGGGCCGGTTGTCGCCGTGCGCGCGGACATGGACGCGCTGCCGATTCAGGAAGTCAACGACGTGCCGTACAAGTCGAAAGTCCCGAACGTCAAGCACGCCTGCGGGCACGACGCGCACACGACCGTGGAACTCGGCGTGGCGGAAGTCTTGAGCAAGATGCGCGGGGAGATTTCCGGCACGATCAAGTTCATCTTCCAGCCGGCGGAGGAGGGGCCGCCGCCGGGCGAGGAGGGCGGCGCGAAATTGATGATTAAAGAGGGCGCGCTGGAGAACCCGCGGCCCGCGGCCATCTTCGGCCTGCACACGTATCCGCAACTGGAAGCGGGCCAGGTCGGCTACCAGTCCGGCCCGGCGATGGCTTCGTCCGACCGCTTCACCATCACGGTGCTCGGCAAGAGCAGCCACGGCGCGCAGCCGCAGGCGGGCGTGGACGCGGTCGTCGTCGCGGCCGAATGCGTGACGGCCTTGCAGACGATTCGCAGCCGTCGCATTGACCCGCTCGAACCGCTCGTCATCTCCGTCGGGAGCATACACGGCGGCAACCGCTTCAACATCATCGCGGGCGAAGTGAAGATGGAAGGCACCATGCGCACGCTCAGCGAGGAGGTCCGCAAGCGCGCCCAAGCCTTGATGCGCGAGACGCTACAGAACATCACGGCGGCCTACGGCGCGACCTTCGATCTGGAGTTCGAGGAGAACGCGTCCGTCACCTACAACGAGCCCGCCCTGGTTGACGAGACGCTGCCGACGATTCGCGGCGTCGTCGGCGACAAGAACCTCGTTTCCATCAAGCCGCTCATGCCCGCCGAAGACTTCGCCTACTACCAGCGCGTCGTCCCAGGCTTCTACTACTTCCTCGGCGTCGGCAACCGCGCGCGCGGCATCACCGCCCCCTGGCATACAGCGGACTTTGACATTGACGAAGAGAGCCTGGTCGTCGGCGTCAAAGTAATGTCGAACGTCCTACTGGATTATCTGGACCGTCATGCGGGGAAGTAGTTAACTGTGTCTTGGGGGGTTAACCACAACATCGAACCCGTGTTTACGCAGCTCAAAAATCAGGCACGCTTCATACGCGCTTTCCAACAGGCCCGGCCCCAGCGCAGCATGCACGTTCATCGCCGCATTGATAATCGCTCCGCTAATCTGATTTATTTGCATCCTCCGTGTCCCTCTGTGTCCTCTGTGGTTAACTCTCTATTTGAATCCTGCGTCAGTGTTCGGGAGGAATGAACGCGAATGGCACAAGATTATGATCAACCTGACGAACGGCTCCACGACGCGACTCCGGTCGTCGGCGCGGCGACGGACGTTGCGCCCCTGGGGCGTGAGGGCGGCAAGCCCGCGCACGAGTTGACGGCGGACGAGGACCGCGACGTGGTCAACTGGGGCGAGGTGGCGGCGGGCGAGGGCTTCAGGAGACTCGTCAAAGAGAAGCTGAGATTCATCGTCCCGGCGAGCGTCTTCTTCATCGTCTATTTCTTCGCGCTGCCGGTGCTCGTGGGCTACGCGCCGGACTTCATGAAGCGGCGCGTCATAGGCTCGCTCAACCTGGCGTACCTGTTCGCGCTCTCGCAGTTCTTCATGGCGTGGGTCGTCGCCCTGCTTTACGTGCGCGCGGCGAGCAAGCACGACCGCATGGCCCGCAAGATAGTCGGCGATTTGGGCCAGGGGCGGGGAGGGGACGAGTAACATGTCAACCGCGCTCCTGATGTTCCTGGGCTTCGTCGCCGTCACGCTCGTCATCACTTACTGGGCCGCGCGCCGCTCGCAGGGCGCGGAAGCCTTTTTCGCGGCGGGCCGCAAGATCACCGGCTGGCAGAACGGGCTCGCCGTCGCGGGCGACTACATGAGCGCCGCGTCGTTCCTCGGCATCGCGGGCCTGATAGCCTTCAACGGCTACGACGGCTTCATGTACTCTGTGGGCTTTCTCGTCGCCTACCTGACGGTCCTCTTAATCGTCGCCGAGCCCTTGAGGAACGCGGGCAAGTACACGATGGCGGACGTGCTGGCTTACCGCCTGAGCCCGCGGCCCGTGCGTTCGATGGCAAGCCTGAGCACGCTCACGGTCTCGACCTTCTACATGATCGCGCAGATGGTCGGGGCGGGCGCGCTCGTGAGCCTCTTGGTCCCCGGCGTCAGCTTCAACGCCGCGGTCGTCATCGTCGGCATCCTGATGATCGTTTACGTCGTCTTCGGCGGGATGCTGGCGACGACCTGGGTGCAGATCATCAAGGCGATACTGCTGATGTCCGGGACGCTGCTCCTGAGCATCCTCGTCCTGGGCCACTTCGGCTTCAGCTTCGGCCGCTTCTTCGACGCCATCAGCAACGTCACTTACACGGACCCGAAGACGGGCGCGGCCGTGGCGAAGAACTTTCTCGAACCGGGCCACTACTACTTCGCCGGCAAGCCCTGGGGCGTCATTGACCTCATCTCGCTCTGCATGGCGCTGGTCTTCGGCACGGCCGGGCTGCCGCACATCCTGGTCCGCTTCTACACGGTGCCGGACGCGAAGACGGCGCGGACGAGTGTGGTCTGGGCGATGTTCCTCATCGGCGCGTTCTACATCATGACGACGTTCCTGGGCTTCGGCGCGGCGACCATCATCGGGCGCGACTTCATCGCCAAGCACGGCGGGACCAACATGAGCGCGCCGCTTCTCGCGCAGTCGCTCGGCGGCGAGGTCTTCTTTGCCTTCATTTCGTCCATCGCGTTCGCGACCATCCTGGCGGTCGTCGCCGGGCTGACCATCTCCGCCTCGACTTCATTCGCGCACGACTTCTGGACGAACGTCATTCACAGGGGCACGGAGCGCAAGCCGGGCGAGGAGGTGCGGGTCGCGCGCGTGACGGCCTTCGTCGTCGGGGTGATCAGCATCCTGATAGCCATCCTGCTCGGCCAGAGCATCAACGTCGCGTTCCTGGTGGGGCTGGCCTTCGCCGTCGCGGCCTCGGCCAACCTGCCGGTCATCATCCTGTCTCTCTTCTGGAAACGCTTCAACACGAAGGGGGCCGTGGCGGGCTTGGCGGCCGGGCTGGTCTCGTCGCTTGTCCTGATTATTCTGAGCCCAAGTATCATGGCGGTTGACCCGCCGAGCGTTCTGGTCAACCGCCACCTGATACAGCACGAGGCATTCTTCCCGCTGGAGAACCCCGGCATCGTCAGCATCCCGCTCGGCTTTCTGGGGGCCGTCATAGGGACACTGCTCGGGCGCGAGCGTCACGCCGAAGAGAAGTTCGCGGAACTGACCGTGCGCGCCAACACGGGCCTCGGCGCGGAGAAGTAAAGCAAAAGTAAAAAGGCGAAAGGGAATACACAGGGCAGACTTTTCGTCTCCCCTTTTGCCCTTTACCTTTTTACCTTTGCCTTAAGAGGCGGGGCCGCCGCGCTCCACCCTTTTATGGCGCGGCGGCCCCACCAGCGCGGCACAGTTCGACGCCCGATGAACGCAAAGCGGAACCGCACCGGCAAGAGGCGCGCGGCCCACCCAGTCCGCAGCGCCTCAACTGAATTTCTCACTCAACGATCTTTGTGGGCTTTGCGCCCGCTGCCAGACTTCTTGCCCGACTTCTTCCTCGGGCGGGAGAGACTCATCGTCACATTGTTCGACTCGTCCAGGCGGAAAGTCAGGTTGTCGCCGGGCCGCGCGCCCATCTCGCTCAACAGCGGGCAGGGGACACGGCCGCGCGTGAGGCCGTTATCGTCTGTGACCCTGGCTCGGTACTCTTCTCTTCTTTTCATCGGCGAGCGTCCTTTGGTTTTTGCTGACACGGCGAGCGACCGCGCGGAGGCGGCTGGGGCCGTCGGCTTCGCGAAGGTCTACACGCGCCAGCACTGCTCTGAGCGCATCTATTTTCATGTAACTCGGTAAAGCTTGTGATCTTCGACGCCGAAGGGTTGTGAGAAAGCACAGAAAGCCGTCAACCCCCGGCGAAGACGTAGAGACAGTCTGCGGCGGGTCGAACTGAGATGGAGAACAGCGACGGCCCGCGGTGTCTGTCCGCGAGCGCACTAGGTCAACACGCCGCGCAACGCACGCACGCGTATTGCACGAAGCGGGCCACAGGACCAGACGGCGCGTTTGATTGGCTTTTCGAGGAGTGAGGAAAACGTGTAGAGAAGAATTTATACGACGGCCCTCGCCGCCCGCTTCAGTATTTGGTAATAAGACTGCGCTTGCGCAGTTGCGCGGGTTTTTTTGCGGGGAGCAAATTTTTATGCCGCCCCTGAAGCATCGCCGAGAGGCGCTGGTGCGTCACGCCCAGCAGCCGCGCGGCGCTCGTCACGCTGCCTCTCGCGTTCTCCAGCGCGAGCCTGATGAGCTTCGCCTCGTAAGTCAACACCTCTTCCTCGAACGAGCAGCCGGCCCAGGCGTTACTGAGCGCGGCCTTGTTCGTCTGCCTGGCCGCGAGGACTTCTACGTCTTCCAGCCTCACCTCTCTCCCGTCCGTCGAGGTCAACACCGTGCGCTCGACCAGCGAGCGCAACTCGCGCACGTTGCCTTTGAGCGGCAGGCGGCGCAGTGCTTCTAGGGCTTCGGGCGTGAACCTCACGCGCTTGTTGTGCAGCTCTGAAAACTCTTTGACGAAGTGCGCGGCCAGCGCCGAAATGTCCTCGGGGCGCTTTCTGAGCGGCGGGATTTCGAGCGGGAAAGTGTTGAGGCGGTAAAACAGATCGCCGCGGAACAGCTTCTGCGCGACGCGCTCTTTAAGGTTGCGGTTCGTCGCGGCGACGATTCGCACGTCCACGCGCTCCGGCTCGGCCGCGCCCACGGCGTGCGCCTCGCCGTACTCTATCAGGCGCAAAAGCTTGCCCTGGTTGCCGGGGCTGAGTTCCGCAATCTCATCCAGGAAGAGCGTCCCGCCCGCCGCCTGGCGCACGACGCCCACGTTGTCGCGGACTGCGTCGGTGAAGCTGCCCTTCCTGTGGCCGAACAGGATGGATTCAAACAGCGTCTCCGTCAGCGCCGCACAGTTGACTGCCACGAAGCGCCCCGCGCGCCCGCTCCACTCGTGAAGCATGTGCGCGACCAACTCCTTGCCCGTCCCCGTCTCGCCCGTCACCAGCACGGGCGCTTGCGTCGCGGCGATTTCATTTGCCTCGCGTAACAACTCACCCGTCCGCTCGTCCGCATAAATAAATTTCGGGGAAGCATTCCCCCTAATGCGCCCGCGCCCCGCCTCCAAAATACGACGCGCACACGCACGCAGCCGCGCCAGCGTCTCCGAGTTCTGCGTCTTAGCCAGCAACCCGTCCGCCCGCGAATAGAGATTCGTCATCTCCTCCACGTTCAACCGCCCACCCAACTCCTCCACAATCGTCAGCGCCGCCACCCCCGCGCCCTCACCGTCACCCGCCTGCGCCGCCACCTCCATCGCCCTATCCAACGTCAACCGCGACTCTTCAAACCGCCCCAACCTCGCCAACGCCACCCCATACGTCGTCAATGTTTCGGCAAGTGGTGACTGCTCATCGCCTTTCTCCAATCTGCGAACGGCTGATCGAGCTATTTTCTCAGCATCCGAATTTCGCTTCTGCGCGAGCAGCACGCGCGCGCGCGTGTCATCCACCTGTGCAATGTGAATATTATCTTTGAGGCTGGCGAAAAGCAGATGCGCGCGGTCAAGATGCTCGTGCGCCTTGTCAAATTTCCCCGCGATGAAGAACAAATAACCTAAATTATTTTCAACTGCTGCGCGATAGCGTGTATGTCCTGCTTGTTCGAAGTGATAGCTTGCGGCAGTGTATTCGACTATAGCTCGGTCCGTGTAATCCTCACGGTGCTCTAATGCACTCAACTTTCTCAGCACTAAGGCAAGCTGAACGTGAAATCTACCTTTAGCTGCCTGGCTTTGGCTTTTTTCATATAAAGGTACAGCTTCAGTCAAACTATGAAGGGCATCATTGAACCTACCCAAATGCATTTCAACTATACCGCTATTTAGTAAGGCTCGCGCCCTTTGGTCACTGCCTTTATTAATGGGTTGGTTCAATACCTCCCGCAAAGTTACGAGCGCTTCGTCAAAAGCACCTTCACGCCAGTAGCAGATTGCAAGATCGATATATGCCTCAGCTACTTTCTCTGTTTCATTTAACGTCTCAAAGACGGCCGCGCTCTCACTGATTAGGTCTTTGGCTATCTCCTGTGCGCCCTCAATCTGATTAGAACTGCCAAGCCATCCTGACAGAGACCCGGCACGCAACAACACTTCCGCAGCAGTGTATTGGTCAAGGTTGTCAATTTTCGGACGACCTCTGACGCTCTGCCACAGCTCACCCATCGCCACGCGGGCAGCTTCATAGTTACCTACATCTTCCAGTTCCTTTGCCAACTGGCAGCGCAGCCGCGCACGCTCTGCATAGTTAAGCGCAGGGTTATCTATTTGGCGGAGAAGTTGGGAAACCAAAGTCATGTGAGGGTTACACCTTTCTTCATTTTGCAAGATGCATTGCTAGTGCTGTTTGAGCTTAGTACAGTGTTATCATGCGCCCGTTCGTGGCCTGAGTTAGTCCTAACGCTCAATCACTTTTTCTACTTAACAGGAAGTTTTTAGGAGAAACAATGAGAAAAATTCAACAATTCTTCGCTGTTGTTGTTTTGACGTTCGCCTTAGCCCTGTCCGCTTTCGCGGGCGAAATATCATGCCCTGGAATAACTAGTTCGCCGTCTTCGCAGCAAACATCAATTGCGGGTGATATCGGAACTCCGGGCTCATCTGCTACGGGCGATATACAATTCCCAGGAGTTGATGCCCTCGATCCGGCGACGGAAGCTGCGTTGAGCCTGCTTCAGGGCTTGCTGTCGCTGTTCTAGACACGATTCCCAGACACAAATGTTCCAAGCTGCTGTGAGCACCCCTCGCGCGGCTGGGTGGTGGTGTGCGCGAAAGTATCGCCGGGGAGAGCAGGGCGGACACCGGCGAGGAAAGAGGCTTCACGAGTCACGCAGCTTAACCGTTCTGTGAGGTGAAAATCAATCAAAAATTTGAGTTTATCTCGCCCTGTAAATTTTTTTGGCCGGGCGTCGTTTAGGGCGTAAGTGTTGAAATGTGCAGGTTAAGCTCTGCTTAGCTCCCTCATCCCCTCCGAATCCGTTCAACAACTCAAGAATTCCTCAAGGGTGCTTTCTTAAAATCCTTAACAGTTCAGGGGGCGAGAGCGCCCCTGGACTGGCTCGGAGGCGATGGAGGAGGCGATGCGGTCCGGCGAGATTAAAGAGTGTGGCTTGTACGCGCTGCCCGACGGGCGGGAACTCGTCGCCGAGCGGGGCGGCAAGTACGGCTTCTTCAAGCTCTACGACCCGCTGGCCTGGGAGTTCAAGGGCACGCCGCTTTACGAGACGGACGCGCGGGGCTTCCTGACCTCTCTCGGCAGGCCGACCCCCTGGCGCGTCGAAGACCTGAAGGAAGTGGGGCGGAGCGAGCCACGCAGACACTGACCGGCAGGGCGGCCACAACAAGACGGCCGCGCGCGCGCCGGTCCTGGCAACAACCACCCGATTGACGGCACGGCGATGTACACAGCAACCGGCAACACTAGCGAATCCTCATCGGCTTGTCTGACATTTGACGGTCTCAGGGAGACTCGAAAGACCATGCAGATCATCCTCGACAAAATCACGGCCCCCCCGGTCGAGCCGCGCCTGTCGCGCGCGCGCCTCCTGAACATGCTTCACGGGAGCCTGAGTAACTGCACCTCGACCATCGTCAACGGCCGCGCCGGGACCGGAAAGACCATGCTCGCCGCAGACTTCGCGCGCCGCTGCGGTCGCCGCGTCAGTTGGTACAAGGTGGACGCGGCCGACGGCGAGCTCTCCGTCTTCTTCAAATACCTGGTCGAGAGCGTGCGCCAGTGGCGGCCCGGTTTCGGACGCCACGCCCTGCTGACGATGGTCGAGGTCGCGACCATCGAAGACATCCCGATGCTCGCGGAGGCTTTCGTCTACGAGTTGCTCGAACAGAAGAGCGAGCCGCTCCTCATCGTCGTTGACGATTTGCATTTGGTTTACGACGCCGAGTGGGTCGTGCCGTTCTTCCGCCGCCTTCTCCCGCTCCTGCCGGCCGAAGCGCACGTGCTCATCACGGGCCGCAGCCTCCCGCCCGCGCCGCTGTGGCGCATGCGCTCGAAGCAGACGCTCTGCGTCATCGAAGAGCCCACGCTCTCGTTCACGGAACTGGAAACGAAACGCCTGTGCGCGAGCTACGGATTGACAGAGGCCCAGGCGTCGGCCGCACTGAAGCAGACGCGCGGGCGCGCGGCGACGCTCGACGCGATGGCGCGCGTGCTCGCGGAGGCCGGGAACGCCGGGGCTTATGAACAACTGGTCGCCGTCGGCCAGAAGCTGCGCGGCAGGAAACGGGCAGTGCGGCAGAGACGCGGCTACACGCTCTGACGAGAGAGAAGACTCTTGACGTTCGCATGACCCCGATGCAAACGGACAACTCGTGGCCCTCGCCACCTCCGCCCCAGGCGGCGGAAGGCACGATCAGTGCACCCGACCCGACTCGTGGCTTGCAGGGGTTTCGCTGTGATAAGCTGGCGTCTCCCGCGAGACCTGCGAGGCACAGGTTGATGGAACAGAGGCCGCTTCCTAATACATCACAACCCGCAGGAGGAGCGCCGCCGCCCGCCCAGGGGCCGCTGGCCCAGACTCCTTTCTTCCTGCGCACGAAGCTGCTCCCGCCGCGGCCCGCTCCGGCCTTGCTCTCGCGCCCGCGCCTGACTGAAAGACTGCTCGCGAATCTGGCCCACCCGGTCACGCTCGTCACGGCCAACGCCGGCTCCGGCAAGACGACGCTCGTCGCGGACTTCGTCCGCACGCACGCGCGCCACTTCGTCTGGTATCAGCTCGACCACACCGACGCCGACCCCTTCGTCTTCCTCGGCTACCTGACGCACGGCATCAAGCAGTCCGTCCCCAACTTCGGCGAGGTGATGTTCTCCTACTTGCGGCAGTCGGCGGACGAATTGGCCCGCCAGCCCGAGCGCGCCGTGGACGTGCTCCTCAACGAAGTCTTGGAAAGGGTCGAGCAGCAGCTCATCGTCGTGCTCGACGACTATCATCACCTCGGCGCGGAGACGGCCGTGCACGCGGTCGTTGATCGCCTGCTCGCCTATCTGCCGGACGTTTTGCACGTCATCATCATCTCGCGCGACGTGCCGCGGCTCTCGCTCGCGCGCCTGCGCTCGCAGGCTTCGCTCACCGTCATCGACCGCAACGAGCTGCTCTTCACGGACGAGGAGACGCAGGAGCTTTTCCGCAAGGTCTTCGATCTGGAGCTGACGCCCGCGCAGTTGTCGGAGTACCGCGAGCGGACGCACGGCTGGATCACCGCGCTGCAACTGGTCCGGCAGGTGGCGCAGCGCCGCGCCTTCGACGAGGGCCGCCGAGATGGCGAAGCGCCCGACCTCGTCGAAATCCTGCGCCAGTCCGAGCGCGACATCTTCGACTACTTCGCCGAAGAGGTCTTCGCCGACGAGCCCGAGGACGTGCAGAGCATGCTGCTCCGCATCTCGCTCCTCGACCGCGTCGAGACGGGCATCTGCACGAAGGTTTACCCGGAGGCGAACTGCCGCGCGCTCCTGCCCGCGCTCGTGCGCCGCAACGTCTTCATCACGGTCGCTTCCGACGAGCGCGGCGAAGAGTATCGCCTGCACCCGCTCTTCCGCGACTTCCTGCGTCGTCGTTTGCGAACCGAACTCGGGCGCGCGGGGCTCGCCGCCGAGCACAAACTTTACGCTGACTATTTTCTGGGCCTCGGCGCGTGGGAGCAGGCCATGCGTCACCTGCTCGAAGCGGAAGACTTCGGGCGCGCGGCCGAAGTGGTCGCCGCGCACGGCGGCGAGTGGATCGCGTCGGGCGCGCTCTCCTCGCTCGTCTCCTCGGCCGAGGCCATCCCGCAAGCGATTCTCGAAGCGCACCCGCGCGCGCTCGCGCACCGCGCCGAAGTCGCGCGCCTGCGCGGCGAGTACGACACGGCCCAGGCACACTTCCGCCGCGCCGCCGCGCTCCTCCACGAGCGCGGCGACACCGGGGGCGAGGCCGAAGCCCTGCACTCGCTCGCCACCATCGCGCGCCGCCGCGGCGACTGTGCCAGGGCTTTCACCTATCTGGACCGCGCCATAGCGTTGACGGACGAGCACTCGGCCGTGCGCATCAAGTGCGGCAACACGCGCGGCCTCTGCCTGACGGCGACCGGCGAGTGGACGGCCGCCGAGCGCGAGTTTCGTGAGGCGCTGCAACTGGCCGAAGAGAGAAGCGACGAGCACTACGCGCGGCTCATCGCGCACAACCTCGGGCTGCCGGCGATGATTCGCGGCGACTTCGGCGAGGCGCTCCGGTGGCTCAGGCGCATGCTGCGCGACGGGCGCAACCTCCCGCCGATGCCGCAAGAGGCGACCGCGCACCTCAACATGGCCCGCTGCTACCTCTATCGCGGCGAGATAGAGTCGTGCGAGAAGCATCTCGAAGACGCGCTCGAATGCTGCCAGCAGTTCAACCTCGTCCTCTCGCTCGCCGAAGCCTTCGAGACCTACGGCAACCTCTACCGCGAGCGTGGGGATGCCGCGCGCGCCTCCGAATTTTACGAGCGCGCCGCGCGCGCCTACGACGAGGCCGGGATTGATCTGGTCCGTTGCGAACTCCTCGACGAGCAGGCCGTGCTCAACCTCCAACTCGGAAACCTCGGCGCGGCGCGCGGCCTCCTCGACCGGCTGGTCGAAGCGCGCGTCGCGGCGGGCAACGAGATGGGGAGCCGCACCGCGATGCTCTCGCGCGGACGCGTGCTTCTGGCACAGAACGACCACACGTCAGCGCGCCGCGACCTTGAGCCCGCGCTACAGTATTTCCACGAGCACGGGTTCTACTACTACGAGGCGCAGGCTTCGGTCGCCCTCGCCGCCTGCGACTTCGCCGAGGGGCGCGAGGGCGAGATGCTGGAACACCTGCGCCGCACGCTCGACCTGGCCGCGCGCTACGACTACGAGTACTGGCTCCAGCGCGAGGTTATGAACAACACGCCGCTCTTCAGCCAGCCGGAGGCCGCCGAGCTTCTGCCCGTCGATGTGCGCGAGCAGTTGGCGGCCGCCGCCGGCCGCGTCGTGCAGCAGGAGGCGGCGGGGCCGCAACGCGCCGTCGAGTTCGTCGCGCCGCAGGCGGTCACGGACCTGACGATCAACATGCTCGGCCCGGTCGAGATTTTCCGCGACCCCTTGAGGCCGCTCGCCGCCGACGCCTGGACCACGAAGCGCGCGCGCGACATCCTCTGCTTCATAGCCTCGCGCCGCCACCGCCGCGCCTCCAAGGACGCCATCATCGACACCTTCTGGGGCGAGGCCGACTTCGAGGCCGTCGAGAAGAATTTCCACCCGACCGTCTCGCACATCAGAAAGGCGCTCAACAGCAACCAGCCTTTGAAGCAGAATTTTTTGCTCTACCGCGACGGCGACTACCAGTTGAACTCGAACTTCTCCTACTCCATCGATACGGAAGAGTTCGACCGCCTGGTCAGCGAGGGCGAGACGGCGCGGCGCGCGCGCGACTTCGACCGCTGCATCGCCTCTTACGAGGCCGCAATCTCGGTCTACCGCGGCGACTTCATGCAGGGCTCTTACGAGGACTGGGTCGAGGAGCCGCGCTCTTACTACCGCGAGCAGCACCTGCGCTTGCTCGAAGCCCTGGCGGCCGTCGCGCAGAAGACCGAGGACTGGTCGCGCTCTTTACAACTGGCACAGGAAATCCTGCGCGACGACCCCTACCGCGAGGACGTGCACTGCATGATCATGCGCGCGCACGCGGGCCAGGGGAACCGCCACGCGGTCCGCGAGCAGTACGAGACTTTGCGCCGGCTGCTCAAGAAAGAATTGGGCGTGGAGCCCGCGGCCGAGACGCAGAAGATTTACCGCGAGCTAGTTGCTTGACGACGGCCGAAATTGTAACGAAAATGCAAGACCCGACTCGAAAAAACGCAACCAGCGGCGGCCCCGCTTCAGTTTAGAATTGGGGGCTTTCGCGTGGCTTGAGTTCTGAGCACGCAGCCTGACTCCCTACCTCGCTAAAGGCAGTAAGCCCGCAGCCACTTAGTGCAGACTTAGACCGCCACCCGTCAGGGGCGGATTTTGTAAAAAGTATGAGCATCGCCCAGAGAACCCGACAAGCCACCGCTCTCGCGTTGGTGTTCTTGCTCTGCCTCGGATCGGTGCGTGCGGGCATCACGATCACGGGCGCGGACGGCATCACGGCGACCGGCGCGGACGGCATCAACTACGTTGGCACCAGCGGCATCACCATCACCGGGGCCGACAACTTCCTCTACTTCGCCCCGAACGGAATCACCGCGACGGGAGCCGACGGCATCACGGCCACGGGCGCGGACGGCATCACCGCGACCGGGGCCGACGGCTTCACCTACACGGGGACCAACGGCATCACGGCGACCGGCGCGGACGGCATCACGATCACGGGCGCGGACGGCATCACGGCGACCGGCGCCGACGGCATCACCATCACGGGAGCCGACGGCACGGGCTACCAGGCCGACTCGGTCGTCATACGCAAGCCGAGCGGCATCACCGCGACGGGCGCGGACGGCATCACGGCCACGGGCGCGGACGGCATCACCGCGACGGGTGCCGACAATCATCAGGTGCGCCGCGCCGACGGCATCACGGCGACCGGCGCGGACGGCATCACTATTTCGGGCGCGGACGGCATCACCATCACGGGAGCCGACGGCCAGGTCCGCCGCGTCACGCCCGGCGGCATCACGATTACCGGCGCTGACGGCATCACTATTTCGGGCGCGGACGGCATCACCATCACGGGCGCAGACACCTTCACGGAAAATTCCGCCGACGGCGTCAAGGAGTTCGGCCTGCGCGGCCTGCAAAGCATTGACCCGGAGTTCGCCGTCCTCCTAAACGAGATGACGGACGACAGCAACGTCAACGCCATCGTCGTCTATCACCAGAAGCCCACGGAGACGGACCTCGCCGACTTGAGGAACATAGGCGTGCTCGGCGGGACGCGCTACCGCGAGCTGCCCGTCATCGCTTTGACCGCGCGCCGCAGTCAGATCATCACCATCTCGCACCTGCCTGCGGTGCGCTCCATCTACGGCAACCGGACGCTGCAACCGACGATTGACCCGTATCTGGCGATAGCCGGCGGCGAGCGCGTGCGGCGCGACACGGACCTGACCAGGCGCAACCTCGGCGTCCCTGTGACGGGCCGCGGCGTGACGGTCGCCGTGCTCGACACAGGGTTAGACGGGACACACTCCGACCTCTCGGGGCGCGTCGTGCAGAATGTCAAGCTCGCGGACTCGCAGAGCGTCGCGGTCGGCTTCGTCGAGCCGGTCAACGTCGAGGGCTTGCAGAGCACGGACCAGGCTTACGGGCACGGGACGTTCGTCGCTGGCCTGATCGCCGGCAACGGCGTCCACTCCGGCGGCAAGTACGGCGGCATTGCGCCCGGCGTGAACCTCGTGGGCCTGAGCGCGGGCGACCTCAATCTCAGCTACGTGCTCGCCGGCTTCGACTACCTTCTGAGCCGCGGCGCGTCGCTCAAGGTCCGCGTCGTCAATTGCAGCTTCTCCGCAAACACCGTCTACGACACGAACGACCCCGTCAACGTCGCCACCAGGATGCTGGCCGAGCGCGGCGTCAACGTGGTCTTCTCCGCCGGCAACACGGGCTCGGGCCAGCACACCTTGAACCCTTACGCCGTCGCCCCGTGGGTCATCAGCGTCGGCGCGACGGACCAGAGCGGGAAGCTGGCAAGCTTCTCTTCGCGCGGCGACATGGGGAGCGCGCTCTTCAAGCCGACCATCGTCGCGCCGGGCGTGAACGTGGTGAGCTTGCGCTCGACGGGCGCGAGTGCGACGGGGACGCTCGGCGTCGCGGCGGACGACAAGGAGCGCCTCGCGCCGGCCGAGCTGCCCTTCTACACGACGGCGAGCGGGACCAGTTTCTCGGCCCCGCAGGTGGCCGGCACCATCGCCCTGATGCTCGAAGCCAACCCCGATCTCACGCCCGCGCAGATACGCGACATCCTGCAACGCACGGCGACGCCCCTGCCCGGCTACTTCCAGCACGAGGTCGGCGCGGGGCTCCTCAACGCGCACGCGGCCGTGCTCGAAGCCGCGTTCCCGGAGCGTCGGATGGGGATGTTCCGCGCGACGCTGGACCAGGGGCAGGTCAGTTTCGTCAACGAAGCGGCCCAGCAGATTAACGGCTTCGTTTCGCCGCTCGGCAGCTACAGCCTCAACGTCAACGTCCCGGCCGACGCGGTGCTCGCCTCCGTCGGGACCGCCTGGGGGCCGCTGGGCAGCGCGAACGATCTGGCCCTGTCGATCTACGACGCCGGGGGCAAGAGCCTCGCCGACGTGGACACGAAAAATGGCCCAGGATTGACGGGCAGGCGCGAGGGCTACACGACACGTCAGGCGGCCGGCGCGCTGCTGCGCTTGCAGGTCTCGCAGGCCGTCGGCGCGACCCAGCCCGTGCTCGGCGTCTTCGAGGTGACGCGCGCCGAGTACGCCCCCTTGAGCGACCTGGACGGGCTGAGCCCCGAGGCGCGCGCCGACATTCAAGCCGTGCTGCGCTCCTACGTGATGAAGCCTTACGGCCGGCACTTCCGCCCCGGCTTCGGCGTCACGCGCGCCGATCTGGCGGCGACGCTCGTCCGCGGCGCGAAGGTCCCGCAGTACTTGCCGGCCAGGCCGCGCTTCACGGACGTGACCGACCGGGAGACGATGCTCGGCGTCGAGAGCGCGCAGAACGCGCCGAATGGTGCGCTCTTCCCGGACGCCGCACCCGGAAGCCGCTTCCGGCCAGACGATTTCGCTACGCGTCTCGCGGCGGCCGTCGCACTGGTCCGCGCCGCGGGCCTACAGGCCGAGGCGGAGGCCACCTCCTCGCTGCCGTCTTGGGTGAAGGACGCCAACACCATCCCGACCGCCCTGCGCGGCTACGCGGCGGTCGCGCTGGACAAAGGACTGATGACGGCCGAGGACGGCCAGTTCCGCGCGCAGAGCGCCATCACCCGCGCGCAACTGGCCCACTCCATGCTGGTGCTGTGGAGACAGGTGAATTAAAAATTAAAAATTAAAAATGAAAAATTGAGGCGGAGACCACTTTTAATTTACTGTGGTTCTCCGCCTTCCTTTTGCATTTTTAATTTTTAATTTTTAATTACGAATAGTTCTTCGACGTTCCAGAGCGAGTAGGGAAGAATCGTGCCGGGGCGGTAGTTGCCGATGCGCGTGTTGGCTGCGGCGATGATGTGGCGCGCGACGATGGGGACGACGGGCAGCTGCTCGGCGATGATCGCCTGGATTTCGCGGAAGACGGCTTTGCGGCGCGCGGGGTCCAGCTCATGCGCCTGCTCCGTGTCCAGCTGGTCCAGCCGCGCCTCCCATTCGGTCGCGGGCCTCGGCTGCTTCGGATACCACTGGTGATTCCCGCCGCCGCTTTGCAGGAAGTTAGTGTACGAGGACGGGTCCGGGTCCGACACCCCCGCGCCGAGCAGCACCGCTTCGTAGTCGTAAGACTGCGACCAGCGCGCCGTCAGCGCCTGAAACTCAATCGGGGCGGGCTGCATCTTGATGCCCAGCTTCGCGAGGTCTTCCTGAATCACCGTCGCCATGTCAACGCGCTGCTGGTTCTCGATGGGCACGATCAGTGTGAACTCGACGCGGTTGCCCTTCGGGTCGAAAAGCTCCGGCGCTTCCTCTGTCCCGCGCGCGGTGAAGCCCGCTTCCTGCAAGAGAGCGCGCGCCTTAGCGAGGTCGTATTCCGCGCGCGGGATGTCGGCGGCGGCCCACGCGCGGTTGCCCGGCGAGACGAAGCCATAGAGCGGCGTCGCCAGCTTTTGCAGGTTCGAGTCGGCAATCGAATTGCGGTCGATGGCGTGCGCGACCGCGCGGCGGAAGCGTGCGTCCGCGAACCAGGCGCGCTTGACAGGGTCAACGATGGGCTTGCCGTTCTGCGCGCCCTCGTTCAAGTTGAACCAGATGTAATCCGTGCCGAGGCCGGGTCCGAGGTCGTAGGCGCGCACGCTGCCCTGCTGGTTGACGAGCGCGGCGTAGTCTGACGGGCGCACGCGGTCAATGATGTCTATCGAGTTCTGCTGAAGCTGCGTGACGGCGTTGTTCATGTCGGCCACGACTTCGATGACGAGCGAGTCCAGATACGGAAGCTGGTTGCCGGCCGCGTCCTTCTTCCAGTAGTTCGGGTTGCGTTTGAGGCGCACGCGCTCGCCCGGCGTGACCGACTCGACCGCGAACGGGCCGGCGGTAACGACGCGCTGCGGGTCGGACGTAATGCTCCAGGCGTCTTTCAGCGCCCCCTTGTTGAACTCCTCTTCGAGCGCGTGGCGCGGGAGCACGGCGACGTTCGACAAGTACCCTTCGGGGGCGGCTACCGTTTCGGGGAAGACCATCCGCAGGTGCCGCGGGTCCGTGGCGCTCGTCTCGATTTGCTTGCCGCCGACCAGCATCGTGTCGCGGAAGATGGGCGACTGCGTGCGCTCGTCGTAGAGGGCGCGCATCGTGAAGGCCACGTCATCGGCCGTCAACGCGTGACCGTCGGAGAACTTCAGCCCGTCGCGCAAAGTGACTTCGAGCGTCCGCTTATCGTCGGCCCACTTCCAGGATTCGGCCAGGGCGGGGACGTGCTTCTGCTGGTCCTGATCGAACTCCACCAAGCGGCCGCCCAGCAGGAAGAAGGCCGTGACGATGGAAGACTCCTCTTTCGCCATCAGGTAGTTCAAGGTCTGCGGCGGCGAGGTCAGGCGATAGGTGATGGAGCCGCCGCGCGTGCCGACGACGCGCTCGCGCGACTGCTGCTGCGTGTTCTGCGTCGCGTTCGAGGCTGGCTGCGGCTGCTGCTGGCAGGAGACGGCCAGGAGCAGCGCAAGCGCGAGGAGGGCGAAAAGGGATGAACGTCCCGGCGTTGAAATTTTCATCTTCGGTTACTGGCCCGCTTCAGAGTCGAACGAACTGCCTGGCACAAAACCCTTCGAGCAGGCGGATTCAATCACGGATGCCGACGCCTTGTCCAGCCGCGCGTCAGAAAACAGGGGCCCTTCACCTTCGGCGGAAAGCAGGGAACCACGAAGTCACACGAAGCGACACGAAAAAGGGCCGTTCTTGATTCGTGTCGCTTCGTGTTGCTTCGTGGTGACTGATTTTTTGAGAATGTAAATACCCAACCGGCTCGCTTGAGGTGTTATGCGGCGCACACTTTGCCGAGCGCCTGCGCCCACTTGCTGACGACCTCGTTGCCGTACATCAACTGCTCCTTCTGCCGGCGGATGGCGCATGCGCGGCGGAACGCGCCGGCCTCGCCGTACTTCGTGATGGACACGGAGGTGCGCCCGCGCTTCTCGCGCCCGGCGTTCCAGGAGACTTCGTAAACCTCGTTCAGATAAACATGGCCGTCCTTGCCCGTGTACTTCTTGACGGCGCGGCGCACGCCGACCACCCCGCTCTTGTTGCGCGGGTTCTCGCCGACGACGACCCAGTCCGTGCGCGGCTTGCCCAACTCCTTCTCCAACTGGTTGCGGCACTCGACAGCTTTTTCGAGCGCGGCCTCTTTGCCCCCGTGCGCCTTGTCGCTGATGAACTTCGACCTGGTGACGTTCTTCAGCCTGACGCGCACATACCATCCGACGGTCTTCCGCTCCGGGCAGTCAATCCGGCTGACGCCCTTATGCCCACTCTTCGTCATAAGCCTT
This sequence comes from Pyrinomonadaceae bacterium, assembly GCA_036403435.1. GTDB lineage: Bacteria > Acidobacteriota > Blastocatellia > Pyrinomonadales > Pyrinomonadaceae > QHXM01. Next base: position 250,719 of record DASWQY010000203.1, on the reverse strand, counting down.
CTGAGCTTCTCTCCTTGCGATTAAATTTTTCCGGTGAGTTAATGAGAACTTATAGCCTCGCGGCCCGGATGTCAAAGGCCGCACAAATTTGGTCCAAACCTTACTTGGCAAACTCGGCGAGCTTGCGCAGGCGGACGGTGGGGTCGCTGCCGAATTGTTGTTGCAGCCAGCCGAGGTGGCCGGAGCCGAAGATGACCAGCACGCGCTCGCCGGGAGAGTCCGTGAGCTGCACGACGTTGCTGTAGATGCGCATGTTGCGCCGGAACCAGTCGGCGATGAGGTCCGCGCCGGCCCAATCGTAAGGCTCTCCGAGGTGCGCCATGCGGTAGTGCAGGCCGATGTTCTCTGTGACCTTGTCGTCCGAGTTCATGTAGAGCAGCGTTTCAAGGATGGTGTGCGAGGCCAGATACTCGTTCTGCGCCTTGACCAGCGCGGCGAACTCGCCGTTGATCGCGTCCAGTTCTTTCGAGCGCCCGCTCCCCTTGGCGTAGTTGACCAGCCGCGGGTACGGGAAATCCCCGTCGGCGTCCACCGCGTACACGGCCTTGTGGCCCATTTCCTTTGCGAGCCGGAATCCCAATTGCTCGATCTCGTTCCGCGTCAACTCGTGCTTGCCCATCAGGTAGTCCGCGTAGTCACTCTCACTCCGCTTGTCCCCCGCGTTGCGCTCCACCGCCACCTTCGTCGGCCGGAATCTCTTCAGGACTTCAATGACCTGCGCGATCTCCGCCTGCCGCTTCGCCGCGAGCACGTCGTCAGCCTTCGTGTTGAAAATATCGTGCCCCGGATTCGCCATGTGATACACGCCCAGCACCAGCACCTCGGCGCGCGCGGGCGATAGCTGCGACACGGGAACTACGGCGCGTTCCTGCCCACAGGCGACGACCGCGCTTACTAAAACCAAGCCGAACAACGCTGCGAGTTGTTTACGCATGCATTCTCCTTTCAGACGTGTCACCAGCACCGAGAAGCAACGTAGCGCCCGGCATCAACGGCGCGCAGGGTCGTTGAAGATGAAAGAGGGCGTGTTTTCGTGCGTCCGCCGCAGGCCGTTGTTAGATTCTATCATCAGGACAAGCTAAGAAATGCTGCCGTTTCATCTTGGTGAAAATCTTTGATGACCTCGTAGTTCGTCCTCAGCACTCGCTCAACGTCTGCCGTCGAACAATTGCCCAGCCTGAGCCAAACGACTTTCGGAGGGTAACCATAGAGGAAGCTTCGCTGATGAAAGTCCGAGTCCTTCGAGACGACCATCAAGCCATGGTCCCTGGCGTATGCCCAGACCACAGGGTCGCCAGCTTCTTTCAAGCCGACCTCCCGCACGTGGACGGAGTCGGGGAAGAGGTCGGCCAGTCGCCGCACCAACTTATGGGACAGGTTCTGGTCAAATAGCAGCTTCACGCGGCGGGCACAGTGATGAGCTTACGCTCGCGGTCGGCGGCGAACGCTAAGCACGCTTTGATATCTTCGCGGGTCAAGTCCGGGAAGTCGTCCAGGATTTCATCTTCCGTCATCCCGGAGGCGAGATACTCAAGCACATCCTGGACAGTGATTCGCATGCCCCGGATGCAGGGCTTGCCGCTACGCTTGTCAGGCTCGATGGTGATGTAATCTCTGTAGTCCATAGGCAGGAATTATGGCCGATTTATCCGGGCGGTCAAGAGCACCGAAGTATTAGCCGACAGCACTACTCAAGCCGCATTATTTCTTGAATAAGGAACCTGCCGAAGCCTTCTGAAATCCGAAGCTTGTCGGCCCCAAACTTTAATGCCCCAAGATTCACCTCGTCTTGTGGATATAGACCATTATATTCCTCAGAAGGCAAGTGTCTTTAATGAATATCTCGACCATTGTGCTCCATAAGTCGGCGTTAAGATTCTTGTTTCAACGTTCCAGGGCCATCGCCTACTCTGGCGTCTCCAAGACTGAATACTTTGCTTAGGCTTAGCTTCTGGCGGCTAAGTAATATTTAGCGTCAGAAGTGACGCATGGAATGCTTGGAGAGATTATACTTCATACACCAGCCTGCTCACAGGCGCTTTGCACATTAAATGCCGGCGCGCGGCCTCTTGTCGCGGCTCGCGGATAGGTGGTAGATAACGTCTGACTTTTCTTGGCCGTCACAGGGCGGACATCAAGGCTTTCGACTTCGCTCGTGCTGAAACTGGTAGTCTCAAGACTGTTGCAGGGGATCGTCGTCCTGCTGGTCGTCTCCGTGCTGACGTTCGTGATGTTGGCGGCCGCCGGGGGCGACGCGCTGTCGGCTTTGCAGAACGACGCGCGGGTGAGGCCGGAGACTATCGAGGCGCAGCGGCGCATCTACGGATTAGATCAGCCGCTCGCGGTGCGCTACGCGCGGTGGCTCGCGGGTGCGGCGCGGGGCGAGCTGGGCGAGTCCATCTCGAAGCGACAGGCGGTCAGTCAGGTCCTGTGGCGACACCTGCCGGCGACGCTCTCGCTCGCCGTCGCCGCGATGCTGATGGCGTGGGCCGTCAGCATCGCGCTCGGCTCGGCGGCGGCGCGGCGACCGCGCGGGCTGTTAGATAAACTTTGCGGCGCGCTCATCCTGCTCGCGTCTTCCGCGCCGCGAATCGTGCTGGCGTTAATCGCACTGGCGTTCGCTGCGCGCACGGGCGTCTTCGCCATCGGGGGCGAGTCTGCGGGCGCGGGCTCCTCGGCGCTCGGCCTGCTCGTGCCCGCGTTCGTCCTCGCGGTCCCGCTGATGGCGATTTTTTTGGCACAAGTGCGCGACGGGCTCGGCGCGGCGCTGCACGAAGAGTTCGTGCAGGTGGCGCGCGCCAAGGGGCTCTCGGAAAGAGTCGTCACTCTGCGCCACGCATTGCGCGCCGCGCTCAACCCGCTCATCACCATTTTCGGTTATAGCCTGGGCGGACTCATCAGCGGGTCCGTCATCGTCGAGAGCGTCTTCAACCGCGAGGGGCTCGGGCGGCTGAGCGTGGACGCGCTCGCTGCCCGCGACGTGCCGCTCCTGATGGGCGTCGTGCTCGTCACCTCGACGGCCGTGCTCGTGGGCAATCTCATCGCGGACATACTGCTCAGACTCAACGACCCGCGGCTGCGCGAAGAGGAGGGCCGGGTCGCGCGCGCGGCCGTCTGAAAAGGGATGACGAAAGCGGCGACAGCAGTGCAAGCGGACGACGCGAGCCTCCCGGCCGTTGAGAGTCAGGGAGAAGGACGGCCGCGCTCGCGATTGAAACGCGGCCTCAAGTTCGTGCGCCGCCGCAAGCGGTTCGCCGCCGGGATCAGTATCATTGTCTTCTTCTACGCGGTCGCGATCTTCGCGGACTTCCTCGCGCCTTACGATTACCGCGCGCAGTCTCGCTGGGAGAAGCTCTCGCCGCCGAGCGCCCTGCGCTTGCGCGACGCCGAAGGGAATTGGCACGCGCGGCCCTTCATCTACGAGCGGCGGCTGGTTGATGCGTTGCAGCGCGTTTACGGCGAAGACGCGGCGCGCGCCTACCCGCTCGCGCTCTTCACGGCGGGCTACTCCTACAAACTGCTCGGCATCTTCCCGTCACGCAAACATCTCTTCGGCTTGCGCGACGGCGACGCCACGGAGGACGGGACGCGCGTGCGCCTGCTCGGGACCGACCGGCAGGGCCGCGACCGCTTCTCGCGGCTGCTCATGGCCTCGCGCTTCTCGCTCGTCGTCGGCCCGCTGGGGACACTGCTTGCGAGCGCGCTCGGCGTCCTCCTGGGCTGCGTCGCAGGCTTCGGCGGGCGCGCGCTCGACGCGGTCCTGATGCGCGTGGCCGACGCGATGATGGCGCTGCCGGTGCTGGTCCTAATCTTAGCGGCGCGCGCCGCGTTCCCGCTGAGCCTGCCCGTCTGGCAGGCGGCGCTCCTGATGGTCACGATCTTCGCGCTCATCGGCTGGGCCGAGATGGCCCGCCTCACGCGCGGGCTCGTCCTCGCCCTGCGTCAGCGCGAGTTCGTGCTGGCGGCGGAGAGCCTCGGCCTCTCGAAGACGCGCATACTGTTCCGGCACGTCCTGCCGAACGCGGCACGCCCGCTCGTCGTGCAGGCGACGCTGATGCTGCCGTTCTTCCTCCTGACGGAGACGGCGCTCTCCTACTTCGGCGCGGGGCCGCAGGTGCCGGAGGCCAGCTGGGGCAACATGCTGGCCGAGGCGAGCGACAGCAACCTCCTGGCCCGCCAGCCGCTCGTGCTCCTCGCGCCCGCCTTCGCCATCTTCTTCTTCGTCCTCGGCGTGAGACTCTTGGGCGACGGCCTTAAAGAGAAGACCGGGTGAAACAACTCAACCCCTTGCGCCTTACGTTTTCTCTTTGCGCCTTTGCGAGAAACAAACGGTTCACGCTGGAGGCGCAAGGTAAAGAAAAACTAAAGCCGCTGGAGGCTTGAGTCTGTCTTTCATTCCCGGTTGTAATAAACTGCCCGGCGCGTCGTTATATTGTAAGGATTAGAACACACGGCCGTGTTGTCTCGTATGGCGTAGAGCAACTAGCCGTCTTACGAAAGCCGAGGATGAAAGAGGTATGAATACGATTACAGCCGGAATCAGGAGGGCGGCCGCCGTCGCCGCACTCTCGCTGCTCGTCGCCGTCAGTTGCGCGGCGCAGACTGCCGCTCCCGCGCCCGAGTGGGCGGCGCAGGTTGACGACTACCTGAGCGGCCTCGCCAAGCAGAACCGCTTCAGCGGCGCGGTGCTCGTGGCGCGCGACGGCCGCGTGCTCCTGAGCAAAGGCTACGGGTTCGCGAACGCGGAGCTGGAAGTCCCCAACATGCCGCAGACCAAGTTCCGCCTGGGCTCGATCACAAAGCAGTTCACCGCCGCAAGCATCCTGCTCTTGCAGGAGCGCGGCAAGCTCGACGTTCAGGATTCCGTCTGCAAGTACGTCGAGAACTGCCCCGCCGCCTGGCAGCCCGTCACGATTCACCACCTGCTGACGCACACGTCCGGCATCCCCAGCTTCACGGGCTTCCCGGACTACCTGAAGACGATGGCGCTCCCGACCACGATCCCCGAGACGCTCGCGCGCTTCAGGGACAAGCCGCTGGAGTTCAAGCCGGGCGAGCAGTTCAGCTACAGCAACTCGGGCTACGTCCTCCTGGGCCACCTCGTCGAGAAAGTCTCCGGCAAGTCTTACGCAGACTTCCTCCGCGAGAACGTCTTCGTGCCGCTCGGGATGACGAACACCGGCGCGGACGTGGCGGGCCAGATTCTGAAGGGCCGCGCCTCGGGCTACAGGGTCGGAGCGGACGGCCTCTCGAACGCGCCCTACCTCGACATGAGCATCCCGCACGGCGCGGGCGCGCTCTACTCCACGGTCGAAGATTTGTACCTCTGGGAGCAGGGACTCTTCGGCGGGAAGCTGCTCGCGAAGAAGTCGCTCGACGCGATGCTGACGGTCGTCAAGGACTACTACGGCTACGGCATCGGCGTGGACACGCAGTTCAAGCTGGCGCGCATCGGGCACAGCGGCGGCATCAACGGCTTCAACACCTACATGGCGTGGTTCCCCGACGAGCGCGCGACCTTCATCGTCCTCAGCAACATCGAGAACGGCACGCCGGCCACGCAGATCGAGACGCGGCTCGCGCGGCTCGCGCTCGCGGATAAAATCGTCATGCCGCCCGCCGCGAAAGTTGACGCCGCGGCGCTCGCGAGTTATGCCGGCAGGTACGAGCTTGACCCCAAGCTCGGCAACATCGTCTTCGACGTGACGGCCGGGGAGGGCGGGCTGCTGATCAAGCCTTCGCACAGCGACCGCCACAAGTTTGTGCCAGTTTCGGAGACGGAGTTCTACGACTTTGACGACGGCGGCGACGTGCGCTTCATCTTCCAGAAGAACGAGAAGAATGAGGTGACGGGCATCACGATTCGCGGCGTCAGGCCGACGGACGGGACGGCGCGCAAGCTGAGTCTGCCGGCCCCGAGCGTGGCGGGCAACACGACTTTCGAGCTGAAGGGCTACTCGAATGCTACAATCGTGGCCCTGGCCGGGACGTTCAACAGCTGGAACCAGTCGCAGACCCTGTGCGCCAGGGAAGCGGGCGAGTGGATTTGCCGCCTGGACCTCAAGCCCGGCAAGTACGCTTACAAGTTCGTCGTGGACGGCAACTGGATCACCGACCCGGCCAACCCGGAGAACGAAAACGACGGGCAGGGCAACATCAATTCGGTGCTGGTCAAAGGAAAGTGAAAAGCAATGCGGAATGCGGAATGCGGAATGGAAGACAATTGCTTTTAATTCATCATTCATCATTCCGCATTCATCATTTTTTTATGGAGGTTTTTATGAAGAGGATGGTCGGTTTGCTCGCCGTGCTTGTTTTGTTGGGCGGGTGTCATTGGGGCGGGTTCCGCGAGGGGACGAGTGGGTCGGGGAAGACGAAGGTCGAGAAAAGAAGTATCTCGGGCTTCAAGGCCGTGGACATCTCGGGCGCTTACGCGGTGGAGATCGTCGCGCAGAAGGAGGCGGGCGTCGAGGTGGAGGGCGACGACAATCTGCTCCCGCTCGTCCGCACCGAGGTCAACAACGGCGTTCTGGAAATCTTCAACGAGAAGCCCTACTCGTCGAGGGATGCGATACGCGTGCGCGTCTCCGCGCCGCAGCTCGATGCCGTCTCGACCTCGGGCGCGAGCGACATCGTCGTCTCCAATGTGAAAAGCGACGACTTCAACCTCTCGACCTCCGGCGCGAGCAATATCAAAGTCTCCGGCGAGGCGAGGGCGTTCGAGCTTGAGCTTTCCGGCGCGGGCGGGGTGGACGCCAAAGACCTGCGCTCGGAGAATGTGTCTGTTCACTCCAGCGGCGCGGCCGAGGCTACCGTTTACGCGACGGAAGACCTCTCCGTCAGCGCGTCCGGCGCGGGCACGGTCAACTACTACGGCGACCCGAAGAACGTCAGCCAGCACGTGAGCGGCGGGGCGTCCATCTCTAAGAAGTGACGCCGGCGGGGACGAGAGAGAAACTGTTCGCCGTCCTCGCGGCAGAGGCCGCCGCGTGCCGCCTGTGCCCGGCGATGTGCGGCCGCCGCGCCGTCCTCAGCGAGCGCAACGGGAGCCTGAGCCCGCGCGTCCTCTTCATAGGCGAAGCGCCCGGCCGACAGGGCGGCGACCGCACGCGCGTCCCCTTCTCGGGCGACCAGTCGGGCCGCAACTTCGGACGCTACCTGTCGTCAATCGACCTCACGCGCGAGGAAATCTTCATCACCAACGCGGCGCTCTGCAACCCGCGCAAAGAGAGCGGCGCGAACCGCAAGCCCGCCCCGTCTGAAATCTCCAACTGCTCGCCGTTTTTGCGACGCCAGCTCGAAATCTTAGACCCGCCGGTCGTCGTTACGCTCGGCGCGGTCTCGCTTGCCGCGCTCAAGGCGGTTGAGTATCATGAGTTGACTCTGAAAGAAAACGCCGGCAGCGTGCACGAGTGGAACGGGCGCTTACTCGTCCCCGTCTACCACCCCAGCCCGCAGGTGCTCGCCTCGCACCGCCGCGAGGACGCGCAACTGCGCGACTACCGGGCAATCGCCCGCGCGCTCGAACACGCAACGCGGGCTCTCGCGGCCCGCATGAAATGAGGTACGAAAGATGAAGACGACGAAGCTCAAGGGGCGTCGGACGGCCTGGGCCATAATCTTTGTAGTGGCCTGCGGCGTGCTCCTCGCGGGGGGCGCGCAGGCTCAATCGCAGAACGCCGCGCGCTCGGCGGCGAACGGCGCGGAGGCGAAGGGCGACGGCAACGCAGCCGTCTCGGGCGTGCCGAAGGTCGGGCAGGCCGCGCCGGACTTCCGCCTGCCTTACGCCACGCAGGAGCAGATTTATCTCAAGCCCGAGGACTATCTGTCGCTCTCGGGGCAGCGCGGCAAGAACGTTATCCTGGCCTTCTACCCGGCCGACTGGTCGGGCGGCTGCACGAAGGAGGTCTGCACGCTGCGCGACACCTTCGCGGAAATGTCGAAGCTCAACGCGACGGTCCTGGGCATCAGCGGCGACTACGTCTTCTCGCACCAGGAGTGGGCCAAGTTTCATAAGCTACAGTTCCCGCTCCTCTCGGACCACGACCACAAGGTCGCGCGCCTCTACGACAGCTACATGGAAGACGCCGGGTACAACAAGCGCACCGTTTACCTGATAGACAAGGAAGGCGTCGTCCGCTACGTCAACCTCGACTTCAAGGCCGGCGACGCGAACGACTACAGCCGCCTGCGCGAAGAGTTGGCGAAGCTCAAGTAAAGGCAGAATCCAGAATCCAGAATCCAGGAGCCAGAAGAAAAACGGGTTTCGGTCTTTCATTCTGGCTCCCGGATTCTGGATTCTGGATTCTGAGTTTTCATGCCTGAAACGACGGAACAGACTGCGATGAGGGAGGGCGTGCCCGCGTCTTACGGCGACGCGGCCGCCGAGTACGCGACGGTGCGCGAGGGCGGGGCCGGGCTGAGCGATTTGTCCGCGCGCGGGCGGATAGAGGTCGGCGGCTCGGAGGCCGTGCAGTTCTTAAATGGCCTCGTCACCAACGACATCAAGGCGCTGGAAGAGAACCACTGGCTGAACGCCGCCTTCCCGAACGTGCAGGGGCGGCTCGTGGCGTCGGCGCGCGTCCTGCGATTGGGCCAGGACCGTTTTCTCTTCGACACGGAGGCGGCCACGCGCGAGCGCGTGCTGAAGACGTTGGATCGCTTCACGCTCGCGGGCGATTTCCGCGTCTCCGACGCGACCCTTGAGACCGCGCTCGTCACCGTGCAGGGCGCACGCTCCGCCGACGTTATCAGAACGGTGATCGGTGAAGACGCGGCCAGGATTGCGCGCCGCCGCGTTCATGCCGGAAGCCAGTGGGAAGGCCGGCCGCTTTACGTCATGCGCGCGACGCACACGGCCGAGGACGGCTTCGATCTTGTGGTCGGGGCGGCCGGCGCTCCCTCGCTCTGGGCGGCGCTCTCGTCGGCGGGCGCGCGGCCCGTGGGCGCAGACGCGCTGGAAGTCTTACGCATCGAGGCGGGCGTGCCGCGTTACGGCGTGGACGCGGACGAGACGAACGTCGTGCTCGAAGCCGCGCCGGAGGACGCCGTCAGTTTTACTAAGGGCTGTTACGTGGGCCAGGAGATCATCGCGCGCATACACTGGCGCGGGCACGTCGCCAAGCGGCTCGCGGGCCTCGCGTTCGACGGGCGCGCGGAAGTCAAACGCGACGACAAAGTCTTGACGGCCGACGGCCAAGTAATCGGCCGCCTCACTTCCGTCGCCTTCAGCCCGGCGCTCAATAGCACCGTCGCGCTCGGCTACGTCAAATACGATTACCTCGCGCCCGGCACGGAAGTACGCGTCGTCTGTGCCGACGGCGCGCAGACGGCGGCGGCGCGCGTCGCGTCGCTCCCGTTGGTGCGCGGAAGTTGGCACAACGGGGCGGAGGCCGGCGCATGAGCGAAGAGACTCCCGAGGCGGCCCACGCTCCCGCGCACGACCTGGGCTTCGCGCAGGCGCGGCTCGCCTACGCCATCATCGAATCGCTGCTTGAGCACACGCATGTCGTCAGCGACCTCATAGCCCTGATGGCCCAGGTGCTCGACGAAGACACGACCCGCGCGCTGACGAACACGCCGCAGTGGAAAGCCTACCTGGACAGCCGCCGCGCGATGGAGAAGACGCGCGACGACGTGGGGAGATTCGCCGAAGTGATGAAGAGCCTGGCGGAGAAGGGTTAGCGGTTCGGTGTGCAGCCGGGTGAGCGCCGCCGCGGTGAGTCCCACTTTCTGACCGCTCATCGTCTCAGATATTTTTTGAACCACCTGACGGCGCGCTGGTCCCTGTCCTCCTGATTCCGGGCCAGGATGTGATTGTCGTCCGCGTAAACGAGCAGCTCGTAAACCTTGCCCGCCTTCTGTAGACGCTGGGCCAGGTTCAGCGACTGCGACGGGTTCACGCCGGGGTCTGCGCCGCCGTGCATGATGAGCAGCGGGACGTTCAACTCGTCGGCCCAGAGGACGGCCGACCTCGCCTCGAACAGCTCCGTCTTCCGCGTCTCGAAATCGGGCCAGAATTGTTTGAAGAGGGCGGGCGAGTACTGCTGAGGGTGCTCGTCCGCGAGTTCCTGCAAGCTCGTGAAGGCCCCGAAGACGGCGGCCGCCCTCATCGGGAATTTTCTCCTGACGGCCTGGTAGGTCATCATCCCGCCGCGCGACTCCCCGTACATGAACAGATTGTCCACGTCCACGAAGCCGAGCGACTTCGCCACCGGGACGATGTTCATCAAGTCGTCAACGTCCGCACCGCCCACCTCGTCCTTTCCTTCGCCGCCGTCGCTCTGCCGCAGCAGCGGGGCCAGGACGACGAAGCCCTCGGACGCCAGCCGGTGGAAGAAAGAGACCAGCTCGGGCGCGATGTCGCCGCGCACGGTGCTTCCTCGGTTAAAGATGACGGCCGGAAATTTTTGTCCGTCGCTTCGCCGCGGCTTATAGAGATAGGCCGTCACTTTCAAGCCGTCACTCAGGTAGGTCAACTTCTGAAGCTCGAAGTTAGTGTCGCCGGCCGCCCTTTCGTAGGCCGCGCGGTCAGCGTAGTTCTCAACGTTCGTGGCCTCGACGGCCTTTTCGTAAGACGGGAAGGCGTAGGTCTTGCGCCCGACGACCGCGCCGTTCTCCCGCGGCGCGGGAGTGTCCGGCTGCTGACGCGAGAAAGAGCCGGCCGCAATCAGGGGCAGCAACAGCCAGGACGTGACGAGTCGGTTCATACGGCATTCGCTCCATTGATGAGTCGAGTGGGAAACTTGACGCGTGATTAGGACGCGGGCGGCGGCGGGAGCGTTAACGCCTGCTAAAAAAGAGACGGCTGGTCTTCGAGGTCTGCCGCTTCGACTACGGTCTGGCCGAGCAGGCGCTTGAGCTTGTTGGCGCTCTCCGGCGCGTGGCCCTCGTAGAAGTTGCTGAAGTAGGCGTAGACGGAGGGGGCGCGCTCATTCAGGCGCGAGATGGTTTTGGCCCAGGCGGAGAGGTTGTCGTCCTGCGGGCGCTGCACGGCGTCGAAGCGCGTGAGGTTGCGCGCGCCCATCCAGCGGACGTAAACGAAGTCGCCGGCCAGCTGCTCGGCCAGTTGCCAGTTGTCTTCGGGCGCGAGCCACTGGCCCTCGACGAGCGCGGGCGAGACCGAATGTTCCGCGAGAAAGTCCAGGACGCTCTGCCTGAGCCAGGAGGCGCTACGGAATTCTATGCTGAACCGCAGGTCGCGCGGCAGGCGCGGGAGAAACTTGCGTAAGCTCCGGCCCGTCTCGGGCGTCAGCTCGAACTGCGGCGGCAGCTGTATGAGCACGCAGGCGAGCTTCGGCCCAAGCGAGCGGGCGCGGTCGGCGAACTCCGCGAGCAGTTCTGCGCTCCCGCTCCCGAGGCCGCGCTCGTGCGTGATCTCCTGCGGCAGCTTCAGGGAGAAAGTGAAACGGGGCGGCGTGCGTTTGGCCCAGCTTTCAAAAGTCGAGAGCGGCGGGATGGCGTAAAAGGTCGAGTCAACTTCGACGGTCTCGAACGCGCGGGCGTAAACCTCCAGCATCCCGGCCGCGCGCGTCCCACGCGGGTAAAAGACGCGCCCGCCCGGCCCCGTCACCCAGTCGTCGTAGTTCCAACCCTGGCAACCGACGAAGGCCGAGACGCGGGGACGCGGCGACGCAGCAACACGGCGATTCTGATTTTCTCCCTGCGTCTCCGCGTCCCCGCGTCCCCGCGTCGTTTCTTCCGTCATTCCCTGACCCCTTCGTTGCGGCAGACGATGAGGTTGATTATCCCGAGTGCGCGGCGCTCGACGCGTTCGAGGCGCAACCCGGCCGCCGCGGCTGCGTGCGCGGTGCGGCGGTTGAAGTGGTCTTCAATCAGTGCGACGGTCAGGACGTTGAGCGCATCGAAGAGGTAGCCGAGCAAACCGTCTGGGCGGACGTGTTCGAGGAGTACGACAGTCCCACCGGGGCGGACGACGCGGCCGAGTTCCGCGAAAGCGTCGCGCGGGCTTGCGACCGAGCAGAAGACGAGGGTGGCGAAGGCCGCGTCGAACGAGGCGTCCGCGAAGGGGAGGCGCTCGGCGCAGGTCTGAACCAGATACACGCCCGCGGGCCTTTCCTCTTTGCCGCGCGCGACGTTGAGCATCTCGCGGCTCAACTCGCTCGCCGCGCCTCGCGCGCCGCGCGGGTAGAAGCGGAAGTTGAGCCCCGTGCCCGCGCCGACTTCCAGCACGCGGCCTTCCGACGGGAGCGCGGCCAGGACTTTCGCGCGCAGGCCCGCTAAGAATCTTCGTTCGAGCGGGGCCATCAGCCGCTCGTAGTGCTTCGCGAAGCGGTCGTAAACGGGCGGCCGGCGCTCACCCTCTCGCGCACCCTCTTTCATGCTCGTTCACCGCCGCCCGGCCGCACACAACTTCTGGCCCAGGTGGTCGAAGCAACGCTCTGAAAGCAATGCGGAATGCGGAATGATGAATGCGGAATTAAAGACGATTGCCTTTTCATTCCGCATTCCGCATTCCGCATTCATCATTTATCTTCCATCACTTTCATGATCACTTTGCGCTCGCGGGGGCCGTCGAACTCACAGAGGAAGATGCCCTGCCAGCGGCCGAGGAGGAGGCGGCCGTCGTGGAAGGGGATGGAGACGCTCGCGCCGACGATGCTGGCCTTGATGTGCGCGTCGGAGTTCTCCTCGCCGTGGCGGAAATCCATCCCGTGCTGCGGGATCAGCGTGCGCAGGGCGTGGAGCATGTCGCGCTGCACGTCCGGGTCGGCGTTCTCGTTGACGGTCAGCCCGGCCGTGGTGTGCTGCACGTAGAGGAAGCAGACGCCCTCGCGCGCGCCTGACTCCGCGAGCGCCCGCCGGACCTCGTCCGTGAATTCGACCAACTGCTCGCGCTCGCGCGAGCGCACACTGAGCACGTACATCTCCTAAATCCTCATCGGCTGGCCGCGCTCGCCTCGCAGTGCTCGCTCGCCTTGTTCCAGAGTTCCTGGACCATGTCCGCCAGCGCGGCCAAATCCGCCGGGCGCAATTCAGAGCTGCCAGGATACCACGAGGTGTTGATGACGCGCGTCGAGTCGCGCGACTCGCGGCGGCTGAACGTCAGGCGGATCGTCGGCTGGTCGCAGCAGGCCGGGTGTTTCTCGTCGCTGTAGTCTTCGCGCCACGACGCGGGCCTCGACGCGCGGACGGCCTCCTTGAGCTTGAGAAAATCTGCGTCCGCGAGCTTCACTTTGACGGAGCAGTCAACGACCGCCGCGCCGCCCGCCTTGTAGTGCTCGGCGTAAACACTGATCTGCCCGCCGGAGTTGACGCCGACGGTCTGTTTGGCGGGGCGCATCCCACCGCTCCTGCTCATGGAGACGGCCCACGCGCCCTGGCCCTGCGCGGGTGGGGAGAGATTTTCCGCCGCCTTCTGCGCGCCGCCGAACAGAAGCAGGGCCGTCAGACAGACGCCGAGCGCGATTCCTCTTTTCATCATCGTCTCCCCCTCTAAACTGACTCAACCCTTTGCGGCTTCCGTCTTTCTTTAACTTTGCGCCTTTGCGTGAACGGCTGTTTCTCGCAAAGGCGCAAAGTTAAAGAAAGACGGAACCCGCAAAGGGTTGAAAGGTTAAATCAAAGTGCGCTGCCTTAAAAGTCTAACGCGAATCTTTGCGGCGCAGGAGCGCCCAGCCCGTCGGGAGCACGGCGGCCGCGAGCGCGATCTTGACGACATCGCCGACGAGGAAGGGCTCGACGCCCGCGGACCACGCCGCCGCCGGCCCGACGAAGCGAGTCAGCCACGCCCAGCCGCCGAGCAGAATCACGACTGAGCCGAGGCCCATGGCCGCCGCGGCCGTCACCCAGCGACGGTCCCACCCGCGCTCCGCGAGCAGTCCGACGAGGAAGGCCGCCGCGGGGTACGCGAGCAGGTAGCCGCTCGTCGGGCTGAACAGCAGACGCGCCACGCCTGCGCCGCCCGCCGCGAAGAACGGGAGCCCCGCCGCGCCCTCAATCAGGTAGGCGAGCATAGCCAGCGCGCCCAGGCGCGAGCCCAGCAGCGCGCCCGTCAGCAGGACCGCGAAGGTCTGGCCCGTTATTGGCACAGGAGTCCACGGGAGCGGCACGACGACCTGTGCGGCGAGCGCGGTCAGTAGACTGAAGCCGACGACGAGCGCCGACGAGCGCGCCCAATCAAGCGGCGCGAGCACCGCACTCGTCAACGTCTCTGCTTTGGCGTATGAAGTGTTCACCAGTTCGTTCCTCACAGTTTCATGCTCAAGGTTTCAAGTTTCAGGTTCGAGGATTCTAACTTGAAACCTCGAACCTGAAACTTTCAAAGCTTAGCGCGTCGCCGCGCCCTTCGCCACGCCCTCGCGGTCCGTGCCCATCTCGCCGACGCTGTCGAGCTGCTCGGCCCCGCCGCCGCCCATCTTGCCGATCCGCATGCCGTAGAACGAGCGCCAGACGAAGACCATCGAGATGAGGAAGAAGACGCCGGCCAGGACGTGCGTCACCGTCGTGTCGCCCTGGTTGCTCGCCGTCAGGCTGACGGCCAGCTCGACGGCCAGCAGGCCGAAGAGCGTCGTGAACTTGATGACGGGATTGAGGGCCACCGACGACGTGTCCTTGAACGGGTCGCCCACCGTGTCGCCGACGACCGTCGCGTCGTGCAGCGGCGTCCCCTTCATCTTCAGCTCGACCTCGACAATCTTCTTGGCGTTGTCCCACGCGCCGCCCGCGTTCGCCATGAAGATGGCCTGGTAAAGGCCGAAGATGGCGATGGAGATCAGGTAGCCGATGAAGAAGTAGGGATTGACGAAGGCGAAGGCCAGGGAAGAAAAGAAGACGGTCAGGAAGATGTTGAACATCCCCTTCTGCGCGTACTGCGTGCAGATGGCGACGACCTTCTTCGAGTCCTCGACGCTGGCCTTCTCGACCGTCTCGTCCAGACGGATGTTGGCCTTGATGAACTGGACGGCGCGGTAGGCTCCGGTCGTCACGGCCTGCGTGCTCGCGCCGGTGAACCAGTAGATGATCGCGCCGCCCGTGATGAGGCCGAGCAGGAACAGCGGGTTCATGAGCGACAGGCTCTCGAAGAACGCCGCCTCCGACGCGGCCTCGCCGCGCAGGACCTGGATAATCGAGAAGATCATCGTCGTCGCGCCCACGACGGCCGTGCCGATGAGCACGGGCTTGGCCGTCGCCTTGAAGGTGTTGCCCGCGCCGTCGTTCTCTTCCAGCAGGTGCTTGGCGCGCTCGAAGTTGACCGTGATGTTATGCTCTCGCTTGACCTCTTCCTCGACGTTCGGCACCTGCTCGATGAGCGACAGCTCGTAAACCGACTGCGCGTTGTCCGTCACCGGCCCGTAGGAGTCAACGGCGATGGTGACCGGCCCCATGCCGAGGAAGCCGAAGGCGACGAGGCCGAAGGCGAAGACGGCGGGCGCAGCCATGATCGTGCCGAGCCCCTGAGTGCTGACGACGAAGGCGACGCCCATCAGCGCGGTGATGGCGATGCCGAGCCAGTAGGCCGAGAAATTGCCCGCGACCAGACCCGACAAAATGTTCAAGCTGGCTCCGCCCTCGCGCGACGAGGTGACGACCTCCTTGACGTGGGACGACTCGGTCGAGGTGAAGACCTTGACCAGCTCCGGGATGATCGCGCCCGCGAGCGTGCCGCAGGTGATAATCGACGCCAGCTTCCACCAGAGCGTCGTGTCGCCGCTGAGGTTCGGGATCATCAGGTACGAGACGAGGTAAGTGAGCGCGACCGAGAGGAGCGAAGTTATCCAGACGAGCGAGGTGAGCGGTTTCTCGAAGTTCATCGTCTGCGCCTTGCTGTAGCGCGCCTTGGCGACGGCCTCGTTGATGAAGTAAGAGACGGCGCTCGCCACGACCATCATGACGCGCATGACGAAAATCCAGACGAGCAGTTGCACCCTGACCACCTCGGAAGGCACGGCGAGCAGGATGAAGGTGATGAGCGCGACGCCCGTCACGCCGTAAGTCTCGAAGCCGTCGGCCGACGGCCCGACGGAGTCGCCCGCGTTGTCGCCCGTGCAGTCGGCGATGACGCCGGGGTTGCGCGCGTCGTCCTCCTTAATCTTGAAGACGATCTTCATCAGGTCCGAGCCGATGTCTGCAATCTTCGTGAAGATGCCGCCCGCGATGCGAAGCGCGGCCGCGCCCAAACTTTCGCCGATGGCGAAGCCGATGAAGCAGGGGCCGGCGTAGTCGGCCGGGATGAAGAGCAGGATGCAGAGCATGATGAGCAGCTCGACCGAGATGAGCATCATGCCGATGGACATGCCGGCCTTGAGCGGGATGGCATAAATCGGGTACGGGCGGCCTTCGAGGCTGGCAAACGCCGTGCGCGAGTTGGCGAACGTGTTGACGCGGATGCCGAACCAGGCGACGCAGTAAGAGCCGGCGATGCCGACGAGGCTGAAGAGCAGGATGATGGCGACCTTGAGCGCGGGGAACCCGTGCTCGACGACCCCGGCCGTGGCCGGGTCGTCCGCGGGGGCGAGCCAGCCGAAGTAGACGGCGACGATGAGCCCTATGAAGACCCAGAGGATCATGATGAACTTGCCCTGCGTGGTCAGGTAGGTCTTGCAGGTCGCGTAAATCAGTTCGGAAATCTCGCGCATGGAGCGGTGCACGGGCAGGTTCTTGAGCTGCGTGTAAATCCAGAGCCCGAAGAGCAGCCCGAGCACGCAGACGCCTATACCGACCAAAAGCAAGGTGTGCCCGTCCACGCTGTCGCCAAAGAAGCGGACGCGCGCGAGGTCCGGCAGCACCAGGTTGGCTTCGCCGCCGCCCGCCCTGTGCGGTGCCGCGCCCGCAGTTTGGGCCAGAACGGAAGTGGCCGAAACGAGGAGCATGGCGAGGCCGGAGGCCGCCGCGAGCGCCGGGCGGGCGGCCGAGGAGCAGGCCGCGCGCGCGCACTTGAGGACGGAGATAAAATAAGACGTTAAATTCTCCACGAGTGAGATTCCTTTCCCTGTTCGAATAGATGGCGAGATAAGTTCAGCCCAAAGCGCAGCGCTTCACCCGAGCGGGTCAGAGACAGACCATGACACACAGGAAGCGCGTCCTGTGTCTTAACCGCTTAAATCCACGTCGCGCTGAAAGCGGCTATTATTGCCGATTTATGCTTGAACTGTCCACCGAGGAAGGCGAAAGGAAAAATGAAAAATTAAAAATTAAAAATGCAAAAAGGAAGGCGGAAACCAGCTTAAATCAAAGGTCGTTCTCCACCTCACTTTTTGCATTTTTAATTTTTAATTTTTCATTACGCGGTGCCCGCCTCGGCGAGGCTTGAGCCGGCGGCCGGCTCTGGACGTTTCCTGCCGTTCGTCCAGCGCCGGACGGAGTCAATCAGCACGATCACCGCCGCGAGCATCAGGATGGCGGTCAGCGCGACGTTGATGTAGCCCTGCGTGGCTGTCTCTGGCTTCTGCGAGAGGGGCCAGAAGTTGTCCGTGATGGACTTCCAGCCGGCGACGAGCGTGGTCGTGGCGACGAACGAGAGCGGCAGGATGGTCGTCCAACTGTAGCGCCCCTTGCCCGTGTTGAAGAGAATCGTCGTCGCCACGCAGAGCGCGACCGCCGCCAGCAGTTGGTTGGCGATGCCGAACATGGGCCAGATGGTCGAGATCGAGCCGGACCAGATGAACGCGGCCCAGCCCAGGACGACGAGCGCCGTCGTGACGAGCGAGCCCGGAAGCCAGTTCGGCTCCTCGAACTTTTGATAAAACCTCCCGCCGAACTCGCCGACGAGGAAACGCGCGACGCGCGTGCCCGTGTCAATCGTCGTCAGGATGAAGAGCGCCTCGAACATGATGGCGAAGTGGTACCAGTACTTCATCAGCCCCGAGAGGCCCGGCACGCGGTCGAAAATCTTGGCGATGCCGAGCGCCAGCGTGACAGCGCCCCCGGTGCGGCCGCGCAGGTTCTTCTCGCCCGACTCCTGCTCCAGCCGGTCAATCTCTTTCGGCTGAAGGTCGAACCCCTCGGCCGTGTGCGTGTCCACCATCTGCACGTAAGCAGACCTTTGCGCTTCGGTGCGCTGCTGCGTGTTGATGGCGAAGTAGTCGCCGGGGAAAAGCGAGGAGGCGGCGACGAGGGCGACGACGCCGACCACGCCCTCCATCAGCATCCCGCCGTAACCGATCACGCGCGCGTCCGTCTCCTTCGCGATCATCTTCGGCGTCGTGCCCGAAGAGATGAGCGCGTGGAAGCCGCTGATCGCGCCGCACGCGATGGTGATGAAGACGAATGGGTAGAGCTTGCCCGGAATGACCGGGCCGCCGCCCGCGATGAAGGGCGTGAATGCGGGCATGTTCAGCGCGGGCGCGACCAGAATCACGCCGACGATGAGGAAGGCGATGGTCCCGATTTTGAGGTAAGACGAAAGATAATCGCGCGGGCACAGCAGCATCCAGACCGGCAGCACGCTGGCGATGAAACCGTAGGCCGCCATCAGAATGATGATCGTCGTGCGCGAGAAGGTGAAGCTCGCCGCCCAGGAAGATTCCGCGATGCGCCCGCCGAGCCAGACCGCGAAGAGCAGCCCCGCGACGCCGACGGCGCTCGCCTCGCCTATCTTGCCGGGCCTGATGCGGTACATGTAAAGACCCATCAGGAGCGCGAGCGGAATCGTGAAGGCGACCGTGAAAGTGCCCCAGGGCGACTCGGCGAGCGCGTTGACGACGACGAGCCCCAGGCCCGCGAGCGCGATGACGACGATGAACAGAATCGCCACGCCGGCCACCAGGCCCGAGAGCGGGCTGATCTCCGTGCGCGCGATTTCGGCCAGAGATTTCCCGCGCCTGCGGACGCTCCCCGCCAGAATCATGAAGTCGTGGACCGCCCCGCCCAGACAGACGCCTATGACCAGCCATAGCAGGCCGGGCAGAAAGCCGAACTGCGCCGCCAGCACAGGCCCGACCAGCGGCCCCGCCCCCGAAATAGCCGCGAAGTGGTGGCCGAACAAGACCCACTTGTTCGTCGGGTAGTAGTTGTGCCCGTCGTACATCGTCTTCGACGGGACGGGGCGCGAGTCGTCCAACGCCAAAACTTTCGCCGCGAGGAAAGCAGAGTAGTAGCGGTACGCAATAGCCATCAGGCACAACGCGCCGATGATGATTGGCAAGGCGCTCATCCGTGTAATCTTCCTCCGCGAGAGAGTGCGTGTCAGGTGTCGTGGCTGTCCCCGCGGCGGCGGGCTCACACGAACACCCGGCCGCGAGGAAGACACAATAAACCCACCCCGCCCCCAAAGTAAATCCCCGCCCTGGCGTGGACGCCGCCCCGTGGCAGTATAGATTTTTATTGCTTTTCACGGCCCGGAACGGTTAAGCTGATTGGCCGTGGGAGCTTCCTTAGTCGTGTGTCCATAAGAAACGGCGGTCAATTTTCGCACACACCTGGACGGGGCTGCGCGCGGGGCTATCACGTCAGCTTCAAAATCTTTAGTTGGTTAGTAAATGCCCTAAAAGAGTGACAGCAGGCTTTCAAGCAGACTCAACGCGGCCTCCGTCACGGGGTCGATTACCGCGCCAGGTGTTAGAATGTCGCCCGGCTCCGAATCGCTCGTCTCAGTCGTAACGCTCGCGGTCGTCATCGACGAGTGTTTCGGCTGGGGTTCTGTGGCTCCGGGCGTCAGTATGTCGCCGGCAAAGGCAGAAAAGCTGAGTGCCATCGCCAGAACCACAACTGCGCAAAGTCGTCTAAGATGTTTCATCCTCTTTTACTCCTAAAGGGGGTTTTGTAAGCAGAAAAGTTGCCGAGCGTTGACACTGACCAAGCCCGCAAACGATGTATGGCAATACTGTATCAAGCTCAAACATCATTCCGCAAATCATTTTGCAGGACGCAGAAAGGTGCAAGCCTCACATGGACTTAACGATTAAGCTTCTTCGGCAGATAGACGACCCTGCCCTTGACCATGCGGAGAGGGCGCGGCTGCGCTGCCGCGCGGCTAAAGGGCTGGAGGATTCTGGGAGCTACGAGGCGGCCCGCGAGGTGATGGGGGAGCTGTGGCAGCGCATAGGCGAGCGCCCCGATGTGGACGGGCTAGACCGTCAGACGGCCGCCGATGTCTTGCTGCGCGCGGGCTCTCTGACGGGCTGGATCGGCAGCGCCAGTCAGGTTGACGGCGCGCAGGAGACGGCCAAAGATTTAATCAGCCAGAGCGCCAGCATCTTCGAGTCGCTGGGCGAGACCGAGAAGCTCGCCGAGGCGTACGTTGACCTGGCAATCTGCTACTGGCGCGAAGGTGCCCTGGACGAGGCGCGCGTCACCCTGGGGGAAGTCCTGGGCCGGCTCGCCGGTGAAGAGAGCGAGCAGCGGCCGCGCGCCCTGCTCAACAGCGCGATCATTGAAATCTCCGCGACCCGCTTCAACGACGCGTTGCGCCTTTTGGCGGAGGCCGCGCCGCTCTTCGACGCGAGCGAGAGCCACCCGGCCAAGGGGAGGTTCCACAACGTCTACGCCGTCGTGCTGAAGAAACTGGCCGCGGCCGAGGGGCGCAAGGACTATATAGACCGCGCGCTCATGGAATACACGGCCGCGAGCTACCACTTCGAGCAGGCCGGGCACACGCCTTACCGCGCCGCGGCCGAAAACAACATAGGGTTCCTACTCTTCACGGCCGGGCGGTATGGCGAAGCCTACGAGCACCTGGACCGCGCGCACCTGCTCTTCGCCAGCCTCAAGGACAGCGTCCACACGGGGCAGGTTGACGACACGCGAGCGCGCGTCCTGCTGGGCCAGAATCGCAACGCCGAGGCCGAAAAGGTCGCGCGCTCTGCCGTGCGCACCCTGGAGAAGGGCGACGAGCAGTCCGTGCTGGCCGAGGCGCTGACGACGCACGGCGTGTCGCTGGCCCGGTTGGGCCGCTACGAGGAGGCGCGTCTCACGCTCGAACGCGCGGCGCAGGCGGCCACGCGCGCCGGCGACAACGAGAGCGCGGGCGTCGCGGGGTTAGCACTCATCGAAGAGTTGGGCGACCGGCTGGCAATCGAGGAGTTGATCTCGCTCTACGAGCACTGCGACCAGTCGCTCGGCGGCTCGCAGAACTTCGAGCTGCTGACGCGGCTGCGCAGGTCCGCGCGCAAGGTGTTGGACGCGGGGCGCGCGCGCGTCAAGGAGTCTGCGCCGCCGAAGTTCGTTTACGCGGACAAGCAGACGGCTGAGCTTCTGCGCGCGGCGCACTGCGTCGCCAGCACGGGGTCACCGGTGCTGATTACGGGCGAGACGGGGACGGGCAAGGAATTGATCGCCCGCATGATTCACGAATGGAGCGGGCGCGCGGGGCAGTTTGTCGCCATCAACTGCGCGGCGCTCGGCGGCGCGCTCATAGAATCACTGCTCTTCGGCCACCGCAAAGGCAGCTTCACGAACGCCGTGCAGGACAGCGTCGGCGTGGTCCGGCACGCCGCGGGCGGCACGCTCTTCCTGGACGAGATAGCCGAGCTGAGTCTGGCGGACCAGGGCAAGCTCCTGCGCCTGATCGAGAACGGCGAGGCGCACCCAATCGGCGCACCCGAGCCCGAGCAGGTGAACGTACGCATCATCGCCTCCACCAACCGCGACCTCAAAGAGCTGGTCGCGAAGAAGCGTTTCCGAGACGATCTGCTTTACCGCCTGAACGCTTTCCACCTCGACATCCCGCCGCTCAGGAATCGCCCCGAAGACATCGCGGCGCTGGCCGAGCACTTCGCCAAGGAACTCGCGGAGCAGCACAACCGCCGCGTCCGCTTGAGGCCCGATGCGGTGGAGGCCATGCGCGGGCTTGAGCTGAAGGGCAACGTGCGCGAGCTGCACTCGCTCATCGAGCGGTCAATTCTGACGACGGCCGACAGGCGGGAGATCACGCGCGAGGCGGTCGAAGTGCTCGCGGCGAGGCAGAGCGGGCAGGCGTCTCTCGGCGACGCCTGGGCCGGCTGCGCGCTCGAAGATGAGGTGCTGCGCTACGAGGCGAGCCTCATCAAGCTGGCCTTCGAGAACGCGCGCGGCAGCGTCACGCGCGCCGCGCGCCTCTTGGGCGTCAGCCACCAGCGGCTCTGCTCTATGCTCCAGGGCCGTCACAAAGACCTCCTCCCCGCCAAGAAACCGGCCCAGCCGCGCAGGCGCAGCATCATCAAGGCGTAATTGGTAGATCGTAAATAGAAAAATGGTGAGCGGAAGAGACAGCTCGTTCTTCCGCCCACCATTTTCTATTTACCGCTCACCGCCTACGACCTTGTGACGGGCCGCCAGCGCCTCTCCAAATATTCCGCGATGCGCGTCAGCGGGAAGGTCAGGAGCAGGTAGAAGATTGCGACGATGGGCCAGATGGTCAAGGGCGCTGCGTTGCGGCTGGCGAGTTCCTGGCCCGTGCGCGCCAGCTCCGTCAGCCCTATGACCGAGACGAGCGACGAGTCTTTCAAAAGCGCGATGGCCTCATTCGTCAAGGGCGGGACGACGCGGCGGAAAGTCTGCGGCAGGATGATGCGGCGCATCGCCTGCGCGTGCGACATGCCGAGCGCGCGCGCGGCCTCCGTCTGCCCGGCGTCAATCGAGAGAATCCCCGCGCGGAAAATCTCCGCGATGTAGGCGGCGCTGTTCAAGGTCAGCGCGATGATGCCGCTCCAGAACGCCGGGATGCTGATGCCGAACGTGGGCAGCACGAAGTAGATGAAAAGAATCTGGACGAGCAGAGGCGTCCCGCGCATGACCTCGACGTAGACGGCCGCCGGGGCTTTGAGCAGCTTCGACGACTGGACGCGCGCCAGCGCGAGCAGCAAGCCGATGGGCAGGCCGAAGAGCAGGCTCAGGAAAGCGAGCTTCGCCGTCCACCAGACGCCTTTGAGAAACTGCGGCAGGACGCGCTTCGCCAGTTCCGTGTCGAAAAGCTTCGGCGGGGTCCTGCCGGCTTCAGCCTCCTGCGCACGCTCGGCCGCTTCGCCGAACCACTTCTCGTGAATCTTGTCGTACTCGCCCGACTCCCTGACGCGCTTCAGGGCCGCGTTAATTTCCCGGACCAAATCCTCGTTGCCGCTCGCGACCGCGATGCCGAACTTCTCGTCCGTGAAGCGGCGGCCGACCGTCTTGAGCCCGCGAAAACTTTTGAAGATCATGAACTTCAAGACGGGCGCGTCGCACACGACCGCGTCAATCCGCTTGTTCTGCAAGTCCAGGAGCGCGAGGTCAATCGTGTTGTACTTGTTGACGGTCACGTCTGGGCGCTTTTCCAGGTCGTACTGCGCCGTCGTGTTGATCTGCACGCCGACCGTCCTGCCCTTGAGGTCGTCGGGCGTGGCAATGCCTTGCGTCTCCTCGCGCACGGCGATCAACTGGCCCGAGTCGTAGTACGGGTCCGTGAAGAGCATTGAGGCTTTGCGCTCGTCGGTGATGGTGACGGACGAAATGACCGCGTCGAAAGTTCCGTTCTGGAGCGCGGGGAAGATGCCGTCGAAGCTCGCGTTGATGAAGCGCGCGCGGACGTTCATCTCTTTCGCGATGGCGTTCACCAGGTCAATGTCGAAGCCGGAGTAAACGTCGCCCTCGACGGTCTCGAACGGCGGGTAGGTGGCGTCCGTGCCGACGCGCAGTTCGCCCGTCTGGCGGACGCGCTCAAGCGCCGACTGGGCCAATAACGAGAGGGGGGCAAGGAACAGCAGGAGGAGCGTGGCGGCGATGCGCGACGTTCGTGACGCGGGGACGCGGCGACGCGACGGCGCGGCGACTGGTTGGGTTCGATGGATGTTCATGTCTTGGGGTCTCAGTGTCCGTGCGTGCCCACGTCTCCGGGTATTTGTGTCTCCGCGTCCCCGCCCGCCCGCCCGCCCGCGCCCCCGTCGTCCTCGTCGTTGAAGCTCTGCATGAAGGCGCGCGTCTCGGGCTTTTGCGGGTTGCCGAAGACTTCCTGGGGCGTGCCGGCCTCGACGGCGTGGCCGCCCTCGAAGTAGATCACCTGGTCCGAGATGCGGCGCGCGAAGTTCATGTCGTGCGAGACGACGACGAGCGTCTTGCCGAGGTCGTCGAGCGCGCGCAGGGTGCGCGCCACACTCTGTATGAGCTGCGGGTCGAGCGCGGAGGTCGGCTCGTCAAACAGGATGACCTGCGGCTCCATCGCGAGCGCGCGCGCAATCGCCACGCGCTGCTGCTGCCCGCCGGAGAGTTGCGCCGGGTAGTGGTCCTCTTTCTCCGCCAGCCCCACCTTGTGCAGGTATTGGCGCGCGACCTCTTCGGCGTCCTTGCGCGGCATCCCCTTGACCGTCAACGGCGACTCCATGCAGTTGCCGAGCGCGGTCAGGTGCGGGAAGAGGTTGAAATTCTGGAAGATGATGCCGACGCGCTCGCGCAAGCGGCGAGTCAACTCCTTCTCTTCCGCCGGGCTCAGCTTCTTGTCCTCCGTGCCGAGGACTTCGACGCCTCCGATTTCGAGCCGGCCGCGGTCGAACTTTTCGAGCCGGTTCATGCAGCGCAGCATGGTCGTCTTGCCGCAGCCCGAAGGGCCGAGGATGGTCGTCAACTGTCCTTCCTTAATCTCGAACGTGGCGTGATTGAGCACGGTGTTCTGGCCGTACCGCTTGACGATGTCTGTGACTTCGATCACGTCCTCAAACTCCCTCGGGAAAGTTAGACTGCAAAATTTTAGAGCGGTCAGAAAACTTACGTGAGGGTTTAACTTTTCGTGCGGCGGAGTGTGTCACAGGAGTGGACGGCAACGCAACAGTTTTCACGTTTCTGTCAAATCCCGCCCGCGCGTGTTGACGGCCGGCGTCCTCCCCGTATAATTAAAGCTCAAACTAAACGGGGGAGTAGATCACCCACAGGGTTCGGTAAGTCGTCAGGACAATCGCTCGCCAGGCGGTTCGGTTTACCGGGACAAGGATCGAGACCTTTTGCGGCACACACAAGCGCGCGAAAGGTCTTTTCTTTTTGCCCGCCGCGCGACTCCAGGAGAACTCTGAAAATGATGATGGAAGTGTTGACCCGGAGAAGAACCTGCTCCTCCGACGTGCTCGTCTTCGTCGGGTTGAAGATGGTCTGGCTCAACAATCTCTTCGACGGCAAGTTCTCGATTAGTTGGTCGCTCGGAATCATCTGCGCCGTCATCATGGCTTCCGTCGCCCTCTCGCTGCTCCGGCCAAAGCCGGAGGAGAGCGCGCCCGCGGAGAAAGCGCGTTGACGCTCCGTGGGCGCTTTGTTAGACTCCGCCGAAATCCCCCAAGAGGGTCGAGTCTCATGTCAGAGCAAAGCGTCACGCCGCGCCCGGTCCACGAGAACTTGGACACGGCCTACGTCAACCTGGCGGCGCTGCTGCACTACTTGCAGGGGCGCTACTTCGCCGGGCGGGTCCACATCGTCCTGGACGAGTACGAGGCCGACGTGCTGCTCGGCGGGACGGAGCCGCCGCGCGTGCGCGAGACCAATCACGCGACCGGCCTTCAGGCCGAGGGCGAGGAGGCGTTCAAGCGCCTGCTCGTGCGCTCGCGCGAGCCCGGCGGCCTCATCAACGTTTACGACCACAGCGGTCTTGTTGAGCAGAAGAGTCTCGGCCCGGCACCGCCCGTCTGGGTCGCCCCCGCGCGGCCCGAGAGGGAGCCGGAGGAGTTGAGCCCCGAAGACGTTGACTGGTCCGACCTGCTGCGCCTGAGCGGCGAGTTGATTGGCACAGTCGAGCGCGCGGCGCTCTCCACGGGCGCAGACTTCGCGGGCCTCTTCCGCGAGGTGCGCAGGGAGATGGCGGACGACTACCCGTTCCTGGACCCAGGCACGGGGCGCTTCGAGTACGGCAACGGCGAGGTCTGGCTGCGCACCAAGCCCGCCGCGCGCGCCTACGTCTCGGGCGTGAGCGACGCGCTGCGCCGCGTCGTCAGTAGAATTTCCACCGGCCCGCGCGCCAAGAGCGTGCGCGAGCGCGTCGCGTTGGAACTGGCGGTGCTGGCCCGCCGCCGGCAGGCGCACCTCGCGCGCTTCAAATTCTCCCCCCAACTCGACCGCATCGCGGGGACAAGAGTGCTGTAATAGTGGTCAGTGGTCAGTGGTCGGTGGTCAGTTAAAAGCAGGAGTGCCATCCGATGCCGCTCAAAAGTTATAGAGATTTGATCGCCTGGCAGAAGGCAATGGACCTGGTGCAAACCGTTTACGAGTCGGTGAGGGCTTTCCCGAAAGAGGAAGTCTATGGGCTGACGAGCCAATTGAAGAGGGCCGTCGTTTCTGTGCCGTCAAACATTGCCGAAGGGCAGGGGCGCAAATCTACCCGCGAATTTTTACACCACTTGTCCATAGCTTACGCGTCGCTCATGGAGGTGGAAACTCAGATACTGATAGCCGCAAGGCTCGGGTATTTGAACACCGAAGAAGCGGACCGAATCGCAGAACAAACCGCCGAGGTTGGTCGCGTAATCAACGGTCTATCCAACGCTCTAAACAATAAACAGGTCGAAGCGGTAAGCCGCTAATAACTGACCACTGACCACTGACCACTGACCACTGCTTATGTTGAAATGGACTGCATTCTGGACTACCTTCGGGACGTTGTTTCTGGCGGAGATGGGCGATAAGACGCAACTGGCCGTGCTGACGCTGACGGCGCAGACGCGCTCGCCACTCTCGGTCTTTCTCGGCGCGGCGGCGGCGCTGGCGCTCGTCTCGCTGATAGGCGTGATGGTCGGCTCGGCGCTCGGCAAATACATTCCCGAAGATTTGATTAAGAAGCTGGCCGCCTCGGCCTTCATCATCATCGGCGTGCTGATGCTCTGGGGAAAAATGTGAAAGGATAGAATTCAGAATTCAGGAGTCAGAATCCAGAATAAAAGAAAGGCATCTTCAGCCGTTCATTCTGGATGCTGGATTCTGACTTCTGGATGCTGCTTTAACCTATGTTTCCATTCAAAAATATTCTCTTCCCGACGGATTTCACGCCGCACGCGCGGGCGGCGCTCAAGTACGCGGCCGCGTTCGCGCGCGAGGGGCAGGGGCGCGTCGTGCTCTTCAGCGTGCAGGAGGGCAGCGTGCCTGCCAACCTGCTCACCTTGCCTGAGCGCGTCTTCGAGGAGACGGAGAAGGGCTGGCTCCAGCAGTTGCGCTCGGACGTGAAAGAACTCCTGAACGACCCGCTGCTCGACGGGCTGGAGGTGGACCCGGTCATCATAGAGGGCGATCCCGCGACCGAGATAGCGCGCGCCGTGCGCGACTTCAACATTGACCTCGTGACTATCGTCACGCACGGGCGCAAGGGGCTCGCGCGCGCCCTCTGGGGCTCGACCGCGGAGGAGATCATCGCCGAAGCGCCGTGCCCCGTCCTGACGATTCGCCCGCCGCAGCGCGACTTCGTCGAGTACCGCGGGAGCAGCACGGAGATTCGCCTGAACCGCATCCTGCTCGCCACCAACTTCCGCCCGTCCTCGCTCATGGCGGCGCAGGCGGCAGCGGAGTTCGCGGGCCGCACGGGCGCGGAGCTGCACGTCGTTTACGTGATAGGCGACTACATGGACCAGATGGCGGAGTTGTTCCCGGAGAGTGCGGGGACTAAATTGTCGCAGCTGCGCGATTACGTCTCGGAGAGAATGGCGACCTTCGAGCGCGAGGCGGGCGGGCGCTCCATCACGCACATCAGCGAGGGGAGACCTTACGCGGAGATTGTTCGGCTGGCGACCGACAAGGACGTTGACCTGATCGTCATGGGCGCGAGCGTCCACTCCGCGCTCTTCGGCGGCGCTCCCGCCCTCGGCCCTGACATCGAACGCGTCGTCCGCAACGCGCCCTGTCCGGTCCTCTCAGTCCCCTCCGGCCAGGTCGTCACGCCCCACCCGGCGCGCGTCACGGAGCCGGTGCCGCAGACGTAAAAAAAGGTGATCAGTGATGAGTGATAAGTGATAAGTAAAAACCGCTTGTCTTTAACTCATCACCGATCACTTATTACTGATCACTGCTTTTCTCTTTACTGCACTCCCCCGTTTTCCATCGGGAGGCCGGCGCTCTCCCAGGCGTGGGTGCCGCCGAGCAAGGCCGCCGCGTTTTCGATTCCCTTTTCCTTCAGTATCTGCACCGCACGGGCGCTAGTGTGCTCGCTCGGTCAAGAACAGTAGGTGATAATCATCTTGTCGCGGGGGAACTCGCCCAGGCGCTTCTCGATGTCTTGGAGCGGGAGGCTGATGGAACCCTTGATGTGGTTCTGCTGATAGGCTTCGGCCGGCCGCACGTCATAGACGACGGCCGTACCGTTGGCGAGCGCGTCGCGCACCTCCACGGTCGTCACGCGCTTCACGCCGTCGGCCGGCGCGATGTGCGCCGACGAGTCGGACGGGGCCGCAGGGACGACCGCCCTGTTCCCCTTCGGGTCATTCGAATTGCACGCCGCCAGCATGAGCGCCGCGAGCACGAGCGCGACCCCCGCCAGCCTGTATGAAAGACGCATTAAATAAACCTCCGTAAAAAATAATGATGAATGCGGAATGATGAATGATGAATGAAAGACAAATTGCTTTTTAATTCATCATTCCGCATTCCGCATTCATCATTGCTTTTCCGTCGCGTATCCTGCATTAACCCAGGCGTTGTAGCCGCCGAGGAGTGCGGCCGCGTTGTCTCGGCCTTTCTCTTTGAGGAGCTGCACCGCACGGGCGCTGCTGTGTTCGGCCGGTCAAGAGCAGTAGGTGATGATCATCTTGCCGCGCGGCAGCTCATCCGTGCGCGAACTGATATCGCCCACGGGAATCCAGAGCGCGCCCTTGACGTGGCCCGCCTTGAAAGATTCCTCGCCGCGCACGTCAACGATGACGGCCTGGCCCTTCTCGACGGCCACCCGCGCCTCTTCCGGCGTGACGCGCCGCACCCCGTCGCCGTTCTCCTGTGCGCGCCCGGCCGCGACGACCAGGAGCGCGGACAGCGCGACGGCGGCGACCGCAATAATTCTACGCATCGGACTACACTCCTTACTGCCGACTCCACAGGCGTTCGGCCCCAACAGTTCTACCATGTTCGCGCCCGCATCTCAAGACGACCGTTTAACGTTTGGGGCGAAGCCCAGAGCGATTGCTTTGCTTTTCAAACATAGGCATCTGTATTTGAGACTGTAGCCGTTTAGTTCTAAACTCATCATCACTCGAACCGTCTCGATTAAACCATCCCCGACCTGGTCACAGAGGCTTCAGCGAGGTTTCACGGATGCCGCAGCCGACCTATCTCCAATCAGGCAACACCGTCGGCGTCGTCGGCGCGGGGCCGGCCGGCTCGTTCTTCGCCATCGAACTCCTGAGGCGCGCGCGCGCCCTCGGCCTCGACATCAAGGTGGACATCTACGACGGGAAGAACTTCGCCAGGAAGGGCGCACCCGGCTGCAACATGTGCGCGGGCGCGGTCGGCACGCGCCTCATTCAAGAGATAGAGCGCACGACCGCCACCCCCATCCCGCGCGAGGTCATACACTACGAGATAGAGGGCTACGCCGTTCACTACCAGGACTCCTACGCGCGGCTGGAGAACGAAACGTCCAAGAAGATTTACGGCGTCTACCGGGGCGCTGGGCCAGTGAGCACCGAGAACCCCGACGGCGCGCGCAGCTTCGACCAGTTCCTACTCACGCAGGCCGTGCGTCTCGGCGCGCGCCACATCAGCCAGAACGTACAGGACATTGACGTGCCGACGACTCTTGAGAGCCGCCCCGTCCTGCGCTTCGCCGACGGCTCGCGCGCCGAATACGACCTGGCGGTCGGGGCCTTCGGCGTCAACTCGCAACTGGCGAACCGGCTGCTCTACGGCTACGTGCCGCCGCCGACGTGGAAGACGTGCGTGATAGAGGCGCGCGTCTCCCAGGAGTTCCAGCGCGAGCGGCTGCACAACATGATTCACTTCTTCGTCCTCAAGCAGCCGGACATACGCTACGTCGCCTTCATCCCGAAGGGCGAGCACGTGACGATTACCGCGATAGGCGAGGACGTGGACGTGGTCGCGACCGAACGGCTCGTGCGCGACTCTTACATGCGCGACTACCTGCCGCCGGACTGGAAGCCCGACTGCCACTGCCACCCGCGCGTGGCCCTGGGTGCCGCGCGTTTGCCTTACAGCGAACGCTTCGTCATCGTCGGCGACGCGTCCGACTCGCGTTACCTGAAGAACGGCGTCGAGTCCGCGCTCGTGACGGCGCGGCTCGCCGTGGACTGCGTCGTCAACCACGGGCTGACGGCGAAAGATTTCGAGAAACATTTCTGGCGGCGGTGCAGCCGCGTCTTCGGGCGCGACAACATCTACGGAAGAATGTTGTTCGAGATTTACGACCGCATCTTCCCGCACCCGATGCTCGCGCCGGTTTACTTCGCGGTGCTGCGCTCCGAAAGGAACCTTGAGCGGCCGGGCGCGCTCCTTTCGAACGCGCTCCTGGCGGCCTTCACGGGCGACCAGTCTTACAAGCGCATCCTCCTGCGCGCGCTCAACCCGCGCCTCGCCGCGCGCATGGCGGGCCGCGCCGTGGCTCTTTCAGTCAACCGTGTCAAGACGAAAGTCTCGCGCGCCGAGCCACAGTCAACGCGCGGCTTGCGCCTGCGCGACGGCTCGCGCGTCGCTGTCATCGGCGGCGGCCCAGGCGGCGCGGCCTGCGCCATTCGCCTGCTGCAAACGGCCCGCGCGCGGGGACTCGATTTACGCGTCACCGTTTACGAGCCGAAGCAGTTCCCGCGCCACCACAACCCCTGCATCGGCGTGCTCGCGCCGCCGACCGCGACGCTCCTGCGCGAGCGGCTGAAGGTTGATCTGCCGCCGGGGATGATTAAGCGGACCATCAAGGGCTACCGCCTGCACGGCGACCGCGGCGAGATAGAGCTGCGCGCGCCCGTCACGGAAGACCCCGCGCTGATGGTCTCGCGTTCGGAGTTCGACCACCTCCTGCTTGAGCGCGCGGCCGCAGAGGGCGCGACTGTGTTGAGCGACCGCGTGACGGGGCTCGAATTTCACCCGGACAATCTGGAACACCCGGTGCGCGTCTACTCCGAGGGCGCGTCGCGCTCGGCCGACATGGTGGTGGCCGCGTGCGGCCTCGACGACGGGATGCTCTCCGTGCTCGAACAGGTCAGCCCGCGCCAGTTCAGCTACCGACGGCCGCAGGAGTACATGCACTCGATCATCATCAAGCTCGCGTGCGACGAGCGTCTTATCGAGAAGCGGCTGCACGGCGAGATACACGCCTTCCTGCTCTCGGACCTGCCGCGGATAGAGTTCGGCGCGATCACGCCGAAACTGGACCACGTCATCGTCAACGTCGCGGGCCGCCACGTACGCTCGACCGACATGGAGGATTTTCTCTTACACAAGCAGGTGCGCTCGCTCCTGCCGCGTTACAACTTGCAGCAGTTGAGCTACTACGAGGGGCGCGCGCCCGTCCGCCACGCGCGCCACGTTCACTGGGACCGCTTCGTCGCGGTCGGGGACGCGACCGGCTGGCTCAGGCCCTTCAAGGGCATGGGCATCACGACGGCGATTGAGACGGGCGCGACCGCGGCCGACGTGATGATGGAGCGCGGGATTGACGGCGCGGCACTCGCGGCCTACAGCCTGCGCCTGCGCTACCTGACCGAAGACCACTACCACGGGCGGGCGCTGCGCCGCCTCTGCCGCATCGGCATGAGCACGGGCGTGATGGACGGCGTCATCGAACTCGCCAAGACCAACCAGGAGCTGTACACGATTCTCTACGACACCATTTCGGGCCAATACTCCTACCGCCGCATCGCCCGCGACCTCCTGCGCTCCACCCTCCTCCTCAAGATGGGCGCGCTCACCCTCAAGCGCGTCCTGCGCCCCGCCGGCTAAATCTGAGCTGAATTTTTACGGCGGCATAATCTCAACTCGGAACCCAAACTCAACCCTCCAGCGCCTTTGGTTTTTCTGTTTCTGCGCCTCCAGCGTGAAATGCTTTTTCTCGCAAAGGCGCAACAAAAGAAAAACCAAAGGCGCAAAGGCCGGCTCTTGATTCTACGAATAGCTTGGAGCCGGGTGCGGGTTAAGTTAAGATGCGCGCACACAAATGAGAGAGCTGCCAGTCCATCAATCACAGAATCATCAAACTCAGTGGGCGAAGGTCATAGACCACACGCGGTGCATCGGGTGTCACGCGTGCACGACCGCGTGCAAGTCCGAGAACGAGGTGCCGCTGGCGGTGACGCGCACTTACGTCAAGCACGTTGACGTGGGCGAGTTCCCGCAAGTACGCCGCGCGCACCAGGTGACGCGCTGCAACCAGTGCGCGCACGCGCCGTGCGTGGCGGCCTGCCCGACGAGCGCGATGTTCAAGCGCGCGGACGGCATCGTTGACTTCGACAAGTCGATCTGCATCGGCTGCAAGGCGTGCATGGCCGCCTGCCCTTACGACGCCATCTTCATCAACCCGGAAGACCACTCGGCCGAGAAGTGCAACTTCTGCGCGCACAGGATCGACGTGGGTCTTGAGCCCGCCTGCGTCGTCGTCTGCCCGACCGAGGCAATTTTGATAGGAGACATGCGCGACCCCGACTCGAAAGTGGCACAGATAATCAACCGCGAGCCGGTCAACGTGCGCCGGCCCGAGAAGGAGACTCTGCCCAAGCTCTTTTACAAGGGCGCGCACCAGGCCACGCTCGACCCGCTCGCGGCCCGCCGCCCCGACGGCGGCCTCTTCATGTGGAGCGAGCAGTACGAAAGCCGTGACACGGTCGTCTCCGGCAATCCGCAGCAGAACAACACGTCTGCCGCGGCGCTCCTCTCTTACGACGTGGCGCACGCGATTCCCTGGGACTGGCGCGTGAGCCTCTACACCTGGACGAAGGGCCTGGCCGCCGGGGCTTATTTAATCCCGCTGCTCCTCGTCCTCTTCGGCCTCATCGGCGCGGACAGCCCGCTCTGGCTCTGGGCCGCGCCCGTGCTCTCCGGGGCTTTCCTGGCCGTGACGGGAGGACTGCTCGTCTGGGACCTGGAGCACCCGGAGCGGTGCCTCCTCATCTTCACGCGCCCACAGTGGCGCAGTTGGCTCGTCAAGGGCGCGTTCATCATCGCCGCCTACTCGCTCGTCCTCCTGGCCCATTTTCTCGCGAGCCTGCTGGGCGCGAGGTCGGTCCAGCGGTGGCTCATTTTGCCAGGGCTTCCGCTCGCGCTTCTGACGGCCGTCTATACGGCGTATCTCTTCGCGCAGGCCAAAGGGCGAGACCTCTGGCAGAACCCTCTGCTCCCGCCGCACCTGGGCCTTCAGGCTCTGCTTTTGGGCGCGGCCTTGCTCCTGCCGTTCGCGGCCTGGCTCGCGCCCGGCGTCTTCTTCGCCTTGCTCTGGACGCTCGGCCTCGCGAGCCTCGTGCACCTGCTGATGGTCTGGGGCGAAGTCACGCTGACGCACCCGACGGCGCACGCGCGCCTCGCCGTCTGGGAGATGACCAGGGGAAGGTATCGCGCGTTTTTCTGGACCGGCGTCGTCCTGACTCTGCTCGCGGCCATCGCGCCCTGGCTGAGTCTCCTGGGAGATTTCGATCTCCTCGCGGGCCTCGCCGCCTCGCTCTGTGCGCTCGCGGGCCTCCTGCTTCACGAGCACGCTTACGTGCAGGCGGGCCAGTCCGTGCCGCTGGCGTAGAGAGGGAAATGAAGTCTCACGCAAAGGCGCAAAGACGCAAAGAAGACCGCGGAGACTAAGAGGCATTCAACGCCTTTGCGTCTTTGCGCCTTTGCGTGAGACTCCTTCGGAGGATTCAAAAGATGGTTGAGCGCATGGAGTGGATCAAGCGCCAGTTCACGTTCGAGCTTCCGGCGGGCATGTACCCGAACGTGGTAGAGCGCGTGCGCGGCACGCCCGCGCGCCTCGAAGACCTCTTGCGCGAACTGCCGACGGAAGTCCTGACGCGGCGCGACAATGATAAGTGGTCCATACAGGAGCAGGCGGGCCACCTGCTGGACCTTGAGCCGCTGGGGATGAACCGCCTGGACGACTACGAGGCGGGGCGCGACACCTTGCGCGCCGCAGACATGTCGAACCGCCTGACGCACGAGGCGAATCACAACGCGGACGCCGTCGAGAACGTCCTCGCCGCCTTCCGGCGCGAGCGGATGGAGTTCGTCGCCCGGCTGGACGCCTACGACGAAGCCTTCGTCGAGCGGACGGCGCTGCACCCGCGGCTGATGATGCACCTCCGCCCGATTGACCTGGCCTTCTTCATCGCCGAGCACGACGATCACCACCTGGCGCGGATTTCGGAGTTGAAGCGACTGTTCGCGCCGCGGGGCTGTGTGCCCGCCGAGCCGGCGCGAGCTGAAATGGATTGGGCCACAGAGTCATGATAATGTGGCGGGCGGTTCAAACTATGCGAGTGGTCCTGGCGAAGTCCGAACGGAGTGGCCGCGTAGAACGTCCGAGAACTTAACCGGAGCCGCTCGTGATGGCAGTCTTACCTAAAACACTTCCTACCCGAAAAAGGAGATCGACGACATGGCAGCCGAACCGAAAAACTTTAACCCCGGAGACATCCGCGGGGTAGACGTTTCCCACTTTCAGGGCACCATCAACTGGCAGAAGGTCGCGGCCTCTAACGTCGTGTATGCCTTCGCCAAGGCCACGGACGGCCTGGGGTTAATAGACACGCACTTCGCGGACAACTACGCCGGCATGCAGAGCAACGGCATCCTCCGCGGCGCTTATCATTTCTTCCGCCCGAAACTCGACGCGAAGGCCCAGGCCGACAGCTTCCTGCATGTCGTGAAGCAGCTCAAGCCCGGCGATTTGCCGCCGGCCCTGGACGTGGAGGTGGACGGCGGCAAGCCGGCGAGCGTCATCATCAAGGGCGTCCGAACGTGGATTGACGAAGTGGAGAAGGCGCTCGGGCGCACGCCGATTATTTACACGGGCGGCTCCTTCTGGAACACCAAGGTTGCGGGGACGGGCGAGTTCGCGGAGAACCCGCTCTGGGTCGCGCACTACACCTTCAAGCCGAAGCCGAATATGCCGAAGGGCTTCGCGAACTTCACCATCTGGCAATTCAGCTCGAAGGGCATCGGCGCGGTCGGCGGGATTAACGGGCAGGGCCTTGACCTCGATAGGTTCAATGGCACAATGGACGACCTGCGCAAACTAGCGGGACTCTAACTAAGCGGCGCGCTCTCTCTTTCGCCCGCCGCGGAGTGCCCGCTCCGGGCGAAAGGGAGAGCGCCCCTCCCCGATTTATGAATCTGAATGAGCTGAACCAGCGCGTCAGCGCGGCGCGCGCCGAGACCGAAGCGCGGGGCGAGACTTTCTATCCCGGCCCGAGTCGTATTCATCTGGCGGCGTTCCCGCCGAAGGAGCGTTGGGACGATTGGGTCGAGTTGGATTCGCGCGCCTGGCCCGAGCGGCGCGAGCGGCGCTACATGCTGGTGCCGACGACCTGCTTCAACTGCGAGTCGGCTTGCGGGCTCCTGGCCTACGTGGACCGCGAGAGCTTGCAGGTCCAGAAGTTCGAGGGCAACCCCGAGCACCCAGGCTCGCGCGGCCGAAACTGTGCCAAAGGCCCCGCGACGCTCAACCAGGTGACGGACCCGGACAGGATTCTTTACCCGCTGAAGCGCGCCGGGAAGCGGGGCGAGGGCAAGTGGGTGCGTGTCAGTTGGGACGAAGCCTTGAACGACATCGCGGCGCGCATCCGCACGGCGATAGAGGAAGACCGGCACAACGAGGTGATGTATCACGTCGGCCGCCCAGGCGAGGACGGGTTTACGGAAAGAATCCTGGCGGCGTGGGGCGTGGACGGTCACAACTCGCACACGAACGTCTGCTCATCGAGCGCGCGCGCGGGCTACCAGTACTGGATGGGCCTGGACCGCCCGAGCCCCGACCACGCGAACGCGCGCGTCATCCTGCTCATCAGCTCGCACCTGGAGACGGGCCACTACTTCAACCCGCACGCGCAGCGCGTCATAGAGGGCAAGGCGCAGGGCGCGAAGCTCATCGTCTTCGACACGCGCCTCTCGAACACGGCGACGCACGCCGACATCTTCGTCTCACCTTATCCAGGCTCCGAGGCCGCCATCCTGCTCTCGGTCGCCAACCACCTTATCCAAAACGGCCTCTACAACCGCGAGTTCGTGCGCCGCTGGTGGAACTGGGAAGAGTACATGACGGTCGAGCGGCCCGAGCTTGAGACCAGCTTTGAAAACTTCGAGCGCGCGCTGAAGGAGCTTTATCAAAGCTATACCTTCGAATACGCCGCTTCGGAGTCCGGCGTGGATGCGCGCGCCATCGAAGAGATCGCGCGCGCCGTCTCGACCGCGGGCACTCGGTTTTCGAGCCACAACTGGCGCTCGGCCGCCGCGGGCAACAGCGGCGGCTGGATGGTGGCGCGCACGCTCTTCATGTTGAACGCGCTCCTCGGCGCGGTCGCAACCCCCGGCGGGGTCTTCCCGAACGCGTGGAACAAGTTTGTGCCAAAACCGATTTACACGCCGCCGCACCCGCCGCGCTGGAACGAGTTGACGTGGCCGCGCGAGTACCCGCTTGCGATGAACGAACTCTCCTTCCTGCTGCCGCACTTTCTGAAGGAGGGGCGTGGCAAGCTCGCGGTCTACTTTACGCGCGTTTACAACCCGGTCTGGACCAACCCGGACGGCTTCTCCTGGGTCGAGGTCTTGCGCGACGAGAGTCTGATCGGCTGCTTCGTCGCGCTGACGCCGACGTGGAACGAGACCAGTTACTTCGCCGACTACATCCTGCCGATGGGCCACGGCTCCGAGCGCCACGACCTGCACTCCTACGAGACGCACGACGCGCAGTGGATAGGCTTTCGCCAGCCGGTCCTGCGCGCGGCGCGCGAGCGCACGGGCGTGCGCGTGAGCGACACGCGGCTCGTCAACCCCGGCGAGGTCTGGGAGGAGAACGAGTTCTGGCTTGAGCTGACCTGGCGGATTGACCCGATGGGCGACCTGGGCATCCGGCAGTTCGCCGAATCCCTGAAGCACGCGGGCGAGCGGCTCTCGGTGGACGAGTACTACGAGTACATCTTCGAGAATTCTGTGCCAGGATTGAAGGAGCGCGCGGCGGAAGAAGGCTTGACGCCGCTCGCGTTCATGCGGCGCTACGGCGCGTTCGAGGTGAAGAAGAAGGTCGGGGCCGTTTACGAGGAGGCGGTGCCGGAGGACGAGTTAGTGGACACGCGCGTGGATGGCTTCGGCCGCGTCTACACGAGAGCGCCGAAGCCTGCGTCACCCAACATCGTCCCCATCAGCAGCCCGGACCCGGACGCGGAGGGGCGGCGGCTGGTGGGTGTCAAATTCGATGACCACATTGCGCGCGGCTTCCCGACGCCGAGCGGGCGGCTCGAATTCTACTCGCGCACGCTCGCCGACTGGGGCTGGCACAAAGAGAGCACACCGACCTACATCAAGAGCCACGTCCACCCGGACAACCTCTCCGAAGGGCAGACCGTTTTAATCTCCACCTTCCGGCTCCCCGTGCAGATTCACACCCGCTCGGCCAACGCCAAGTGGCTCGACGAAATCGCGCACACGAACCCCTTGTGGATTCACCCGCGCCACGCCGCCGAGTTGGGCGTGAAGACGGGCGAGCTGGTCCGCGTCGAGACCGAGATCGGTTACTTCGTCGTCCGCGCGTGGGTCACGGAAGGCATTCGCCCCGGCGTCGTCGCGTGCAGCCACCACATGGGGCGCTGGAAGCTGACCGAAGAGGGCCAGCGGCAACTGATGGCGACCGTCTCGCTGGACCAGCAGGGCGACCGCTGGGGCCTGAAGCGGCGCAAAGGCGTCGCGCCTTACGAATCGACTGACCCGGACACGACGCGCATCTGGTGGACGGACGTGGGCGTCCACCAGAACCTGACCTTCCCCGTCCACCCGGACCCCGTCTCAGGCCAGCACTGCTGGCACCAGGCCGTCCGCGTCAGGCGTGCCGACACGGGCGACCGCTACGGCGACATCGACGTTGACGTGAACCTCGCGCACGAGGTCTATCGCCGGTGGCTCCAACTGGCCCGCCCC
The DNA here is from genome assembly GCA_036403435.1 of Pyrinomonadaceae bacterium. Lineage (GTDB taxonomy): Bacteria > Acidobacteriota > Blastocatellia > Pyrinomonadales > Pyrinomonadaceae > QHXM01. Next base: position 212,802 of record DASWQY010000203.1, on the reverse strand, counting down.
GCCGACACCCACTCGCCCGACCGCACGCGCCGCCCCTATTGGTTGTTACGTCCGTTGAAACCTGCCAGAGAATATTTCCGCTTGCCTGAAGAAGAGGAGTTGGTGAGCGCGGACTAGCCTAAGAAAATCGTCTCCTGTTTATTCATACATGGAACTCTTTCGCGCGCTCGCCGTTTTGGCCGAACCCCCGACAGAAGAAACCGGGCGGGTGGCGGAGGCTTTGGGGTTGGGCGCACGGCCGTGTGCGGAGGAGTACGCGGAGCTGTTCGTGTTTGAGCTTTACCCTTACGCGTCGGTTTACGTCGGGCGCGAGGGGATGTTGGGCGGGGAGGCCGGGGACCGTGTGGGCGGGTTCTGGCGTGCGCTGGGGCAGGTGCCGCCTGTGGAGGCAGACCATCTGTCGGTGATGCTGGCGCTGTACGCGAGGCTCTGCGAGTTGGAAGAAGAAGGGGGTAACGAGGCGTTGCGCGCGGGCTGGCGCGGGGCGCGGAGGGCTTTTCTGTGGGAGCACCTGTTGAGTTGGCTGCCGGTTTATCTGGTGAAGCTCGCGGAGGTCGCGCCGCCGTTTTATCGGAGGTGGGGCGAGGTGTTGTTGAAGGCGTTGCTCGCGGAGATTGAGGTGGCCGGGAGGCAGGAGTCGTTGCCGCTTCACCTGCGCGAGGCGGGCGGGCTCGTTGACCCGCGCGCGGGCGAAGGAGATTTCTGGCAAGCCCTGTTGACGCCCGCGCGGAGCGGGATGATTCTGACGCGGGCGGATTTGAGGAGGGCCGGGCGCGCGCTCGGCTGCGGCGTGAGGATGGGCGAGCGCAAGTTCGTCCTCAAGTCGCTCGCCGCGCAGAACGCGCGGGGGACGTTCGACTGGCTGACGGAAGAGGCCGCGGCCTGGGAGAAGCGTCATCGCTCTTTCGAGCAAACCCTGGGCGCGGTCGCGGACGCGTGGGCGGCGAAGGCGAAAGACGCTGGCAGGCTCCTCGGAGACCTTAAACAAGAAGCGTCGAAAGTGATATAAGCTAACAGCCTCGCGCGAGGGTCTTCAGGTGCCGGAGTCTTTTCGGCTGAGGGAGGGAGCGGTGTTCTTCAAACAATTCTACCTGGGGTGCCTCGCACACGCCTCCTACCTCGTAGGCTCTGAGGGCGAGGCGGCCGTCGTTGACAGCGCGGCCACGAGCCTGCTCGCGCGCGAAGGCTTCCGAAACTTGCTCAACGTCACGGGCGGGACAGCCGCGTGGATCGAAGCCGGCTATGCCGTGGAGTGAAGTTTTCAACACGCGGAACGCAGAGGGAAGGGATTCGGGATGACAGATTTGAAATCTCAAATTTGAAACCTGACATTATTGTTTTCATCTTCCTCGCTGCCCTCAGTGGTTGATTTTTTAGTCCCACAAAATCCGGCGCACGATTGGTGAACGCCGGGAAAAAATCCTTCCTAAAATCGCGCGTTCTATGCTATAGATGCCCCTCATCTAAGCAATCGCACAGACAACAGGCGGCCCAGGCCGAAGACCAAGAGGGAGGTCAACGAATCCTTTATGCGGATAGGTCTACCCAAAAATAGGAAGTTTCTTCTGTTCCCGGCGCTCTGCACACTGCTCCTAGCAAGCAGTTTGAGCGAGACTCCGGCGCAGGCACTCCCGCCCGTGCCGGAGGAAGACACGCAGTTCTGGAACGATCTGCAAGTCGCCGTCCCCGTCACCAAGCGCGTGGACTTTAATCTCTACGGGACTTTCCGCTTCGGGCGCGACGCGTCGATCTTAGTGGACCGGCGCGTCGGTGCCGGCTTCGCCTACAGGCTCGGCAGACTTCTCAAACGGCCCGACGATTTCCTCTCGCTCTCGGCCTGGTATCTGAACATCATCACCCGTCCGGGCGAAAGACGCAGGCAGCACGAGAACCGTCTCAACCTCGCGGCCACGCTGCGCTTCCCCGTCGGGAAAGTGGGCCTCAGCGACCGCAACCTCTTCGAGCGGCGCGTGCGCTTCCCGTTAGACTCCACGCGCTACCGCAACCGCTTTCAGATTGATTACCCGGCCAGGTTGAAGGACGGTCAGTTCGGCGTCTTCGCCTCCGACGAAGTCTTCTACGACTGGAGCGTGGACGATTGGGTGCGCAACCGCTTCGCGGCCGGCGTGAGCCGCCGCTTCAACAAGCACTTCACGGGCGACCTCTACTACATGCGGCAGAACGACGGGCGCAGCCGCCCCGGCGACCTGCACGTCATCGGCCTGACTTACAGGGTCCGTCTGTAGCCCGCCCGCTGTAAATTAAAGGGCGGCCCGTGACGAGAAACAAGCTTTCAACCTGGGAGGTTGCGATGAAAACTCGAACGACGACTAGGAAGACGCTGACAAAAAGCAGCACGGCGCGCGCGTGCCTGGCCTTCGCGCTCTTGGCGACGCTCGTCCTGAGCAGTTGTTTGCCGCAGGGCCAGCAATCAAGCGGAGGCGGGAGCCAGACCATCACGCTTTACGGCTTCTCCATTCTGAAAGAGGTTCTGGAGAAGGCCATCTTCCCGGCCTTCGCGGCCAAGTGGAAGAGCGAGCACGGGCAGGACGTGCAGTTCGTCTCGTCGTTCGCGGGCTCCGAGACCGTGACGAACCAGATTTTGCAGGGCGTCAAGGCGGACATCGCCGTCCTCTCCATCGAGCGCGACGCCGAGCGCCTGAAGCAGGCCGGCTTCGTCACGACCGACTGGCACCAGTGGCCGCAGAAAGGCATCGTCAACAAGACGCCCTTCGTCATCCTCGTGCGCCAGGGGAACCCGAAAGGCATTCGCGACTTCCCGGACCTCGGGAAGCCCGGCGTGCAGTTAATCCACCCCGAGCCCGTCAGCTCGGGCGGCGCGCAGTGGTCCATCCTCGCAATCTACGGGTCGGAGCTGAAGAAGTCCGAGGCCGAGGGCGCGCGCGACGAGGCCCGCGCCTTGAAGACCTTGCAGGCCGTCTGGAAGAACGTCATCGCCTCGCCCGACTCGGCGCGGGCCGCGCGCACGCAGTTCGAGACGGGCCACGGAGACGCGCTCATCACCTACGAGCTGGAAGGTCTCCTGATGAAGCAGGCCGGGGCTCCCATCGAAGTCGTCATCCCGGACTCCACCATCTTCAGCGAGCACCCGGCCGTCATCGTTGACCGCAACGTGCCGGCCGAGAGGCGCGCGGTCGTCGATGCCTTCATCCAGTACCTCTGGACCGAAGAGGCGCAGCGTGCCTTCGTCCAGTACCACTTCCGCTCCGTCACCAACGAGTCGCTCAACGAAGGGAACAAAGAGTTCGGCCAGATTAAAAATCCCTTCACCGTCGAATACTTCGGCGGCTGGGGCAAAGCCTACCCCGACATCATCGAACACGTCTGGCGCGATCAGGTACAGAAAAAACAGTGATGAGTGATGAGTGAAAGCGTCTTTCTTTTACCCATCACTCATCACTCATCACCGAGGTTCTTATGAGTACGACTCTCCCAACGATGCGGCACGTGCGCGGGTTCGACGTGGTGCGGCCGATGAGTATCGCGGCGATGATCTTGATGATGCTGCCGCTGGTGCTCCTGCCGCTCCTGTCGATCTTTATTTTCGGGACGAACAAGGGGCTCGGGAATTTCTGGGCCGCCCTGACCGCGCCCGAGGCCATCTTCGCGCTCAAGCTCTCGATGGTGACGAGCTTTTACGCGACTGTCTTCAACGTACTGTTCGGATTGTTCGCCGCCTACGTGCTCTCTCGCTACAGCTTCCGCGGCCGCAACGCGCTCATCGTCACCATCTCTTTGCCGACGGCGATTCCGACGGCCGTGGCGGGCTTCGCGCTGCTGCTGCTGTGGGGGCCGTACGGGACGCTGGGTCGCCTGCTCGCGCCGCACGGCGTCGAGATCATGTTCACGGCGTGGGCCATTATCCTCGCCAACGTCTTCGTCACCTTCCCGCTCGCCTTCGGCGTCATCAAGCCGGTCTTCGACACGATGAGCCGCTCGCTCGAAGAAGCCTCGGCGACCATCGGCGCGACGCGCTGGCAGACTTTCTGGCACGTCACGCTCCCTTCCCTGCGCGGTGCTATCGTCACGGGCGCGCTGCTGACGTTCGCGCGCGCCGTCGGCGAATTCGGCTCGACCATTCTGGTCTCGGGCAATCTGGCGATGAAGACGCAGACCGCGCCGCTCTACATTTTCGCCAAGTTCAACGAGGGGCAGGTCGAGGCGGCCAACGCCGTCGCCATCGTCCTCGCGCTCCTCTCGTTCGCCATCTTCAGCCTCCTCTTCCTGGCGCGCGACTGGCTCGACACGGAGTGATTCCGGCACGCAACGAGTAGTGCGCGCCGGCGCAAAATGTGAAATGATGGCGAGCGTGAAGCCTTCGAGCGAAGTCGAAATCAGGAACCCCGAAGAGGGGCCGGGGGGCGAAGCTGCGCCGCGCGCGCAGGCAGCGCCCGCGCCGGCGGCGAGCGTGCGCGCCGTGAGCAAGAGCTTCAAGCGGACGCGCGTGCTCGAAGACATTGACTTCGACGTGGCCGAGGGCGAATCCCTGGTCCTGCTCGGCGCTTCCGGGAGCGGCAAGACCACCATCCTGAGAATCATCGCCGGCCTCGAAGACCCGGACACGGGGCGCGTGCTCCTGCACGGGCGCGACGTGACGGACTTGCCCGCGCGCGAGCGCAACGTCGGCGTCATCTTCCAATCTTACGCGCTCTTCCCGCGCATGACCGTCGAGCAGAACATAGGCTACGGCCTGCGCATACGCCGCCGCGCGCGCCGCGAGATTCGCGAGGCCGTTGACGAGCTGATTCACCTCGTCCGCCTCGAAGAGCACCGCAAGAAGTACCCCTCGCAGCTCTCCGGCGGGCAGCAGCAGCGCGTGGCTATCGCGCGGACGCTCGCCTACAAGCCGCAGGTGCTCCTCTTCGACGAGCCCTTCGGGGCGCTCGACGCGCAGATGCGCCTCCGGCTCCGCCGCGAGATTCACCAGCTGCTCAAGCAGGTCAACCTCCCCGCCATCTTCATCACGCACGACCAGGAGGAAGCCCTGGAGATGGGCGACCGCATCGCGGTCCTGAACGCCGGGCGGCTCGAACAAATTGGCACACCCGACGACGTTTACAACCGGCCCGAGACGGAGTACGTCGCGACCTTCCTCGGCGCGGCCAACCTCCTGCTGGGCGTCGTCAGCCGCGGCCACGTCGAGATCGGGACGGCCGCCATCCACGCGCGCGGCGAGACCGACCGCTTCCGCGAGGGCCAGTCCGTCAAGCTCGTCTTCCGCCCCGAGGACGCCTGCCTGAGCAAGACGGGCCAGCTCCCGGAAGACTGCCGCCGGCTGACCAACGGCGTCATCGAAGAGGTCAACTTCGTCGGCGCTTACCAGCGCCTCACGCTCCGTCTCGACCTGGTCGCGCGCCCCACGGCCGAAGGCGAGCCGCCGCTCTACCACGTCGCCATCACGACCCCCGAGAAGAGAATCGGCATCCCCGTCATCGTCACGCGCCCGAAGCCCGAGGCCGTAGCCCACCGCCTCGAAGTCAACGACCGCGTCGCCGTCGGCCTCACGGCCTTCCGCGTCCTGCCCAACTACACGCTCGCCAGTGAACGCGCCGGGCGCATCATGAACACGAAAAAGTGATGAGTGATGAGTAAACGCGACGCTGAAGCGTCACGTTTACTCATCACTTGACCTGGATCGGAATTTTAATCGCCGTCAGCGCCTTAGTCGTGCTCATCCGTTTCCGCCCCGGCGCGTTCTGGGTGATTATGGGCGCGGGAGTTCTGCGTTTTCTGTCAGGGCTCTTTCTGTGGTGAAGCAAAGCTGCGGCGTATGATCAGAAGTCCGCCGCCAGCGCCTTGTCACCTCCCGCCATTTTGATTACATTCTTCCCCTCCAATAAATTCTCTGGGCGCTGAATGGAAGGGAGCTTTCTCGCCATAGACCCGCAGACGTATAAGATTTTGATCGCTGTCATCTGGCTCGTCATCGCCACCTTTCACGGCTACGGGGCGGCGTGGCTGGCGATTCGGATGCTGTTCCGCCCGCGCAAGCCCGTCAAGCTCTGGGGCATCACCGTCTGGCCGCAGGGTATGATCCCGCGCCACCGCGAACGCCTCGCCGAAAGTATCGGCAACGCCGTCGGCGGCGAGTTGATGTCGCAGGAGACGGTCGTCCACGCGCTCTTCGAGACCGACTTCTTCCGCCGCAAGGTCGAGGGCTTCGTTGACTCTTACACGCGGGAGCTGCTCGCGACCAACTACCCCTCATTCATAGAGGCGCTGCCCGCCCCGGCGCGCGCCCCCGTGCTCGACGCCATCTCCGCGCTCCAGTACCGCATCGCGGATTACATCGCCGGCATCCTCAGGTCCGAAGAGACCGCGCGCCAGCTCAACAATTTCATTGACCGGAGAGTTGACGAGCTGCTCGCGCGCCGCCTCGGCGAGACCATCTCCGAAGAGAGCCTGGAAAAAATTCTGGGCTTCGTCGAGGACCGCTTCCGCGGGCTCGTCAGCGAGCCGGGCTTCGAGCAGAAGGTCCGCGACTTCGTCTCGGCCCGCCTCGACGACCTGCTCCAGAGCCGCGCCACGCTCAGCGAGATGTTCACGCCCGAGACGGTGGATGTCATCAAGGAGCGCATAGACCAGCAGGTGCCGCCGGTCGTCCACCACCTCGCGGAGATTGCCACGAGCCAGGCGACGCGCGCCCGCATCGGCGCGCTGATTAAGCGCGAGGTTGACGACTACTACGAGCAGCTCTCCTTCTTCAAGAAAATCTTCGTCTCGCGCGACAAGATTCACAGGGAGGTGGACGAGTTGGTCAACAACACCCTGCCACGGCGCGTCGAGGAGTACCTGCGCGGCGAGGCGTTCGAGGACGAGGCGGAGAGGTTCTTAGACACGACGATTGACGACGTGCTGGCGCGGCCGATTAACGAGATTGTGGGCCAGATCGCGCCCGAGAAGCTGGAGTTGATTAAAGACCAGATCACGGGGCGCGTGCTCGCGCTCGTGCGCGGGGCCGAGCTGGCGGCGACCGTCTCCGCGTACCTGACGGACGCGCTCGCCAGGCTCCGGCCGCACACGCTGCGCGCGCTCCTGCAATACCTCAACCCGGATTCGGCGCAGCGCCTGAAAAATTTTCTCTCGAAGGGGCTGCTCCAGGTGCTCGCGCGCGAGGAGACGGCGCGCACCATCAACAACGTTTTGAGTTCGCAGGTCGAGCGCATGCTGGTGACGCCCATCGGGCGGCTCTCCGAACAGGTCCCCGAAGCGGCCGTCCGCCGCGCCTCGGCCGCCTTGACCGAGCGCATCACGACGGCCGCGCGCGAGCGCCTGCCGACGGCCATCGGCGAGTTCGACATCGGCCGCATCGTCCGCGAGAAGGTCGCCGGCTACCCCGTCGAAAAACTCGAAGACCTCGTGCTCTCCGTCGCCAAGCACCACCTGAAGACGATAGAACTCTTCGGCGCGGTCATAGGCTTCATCATCGGCGTCGCCCAAGCGTTCTACTTTTACCTCGCCGGGTGAGTTCTCTATGGCTTAACCCCAAGCCTTGTGATGCGCTCGGGTCGGAGTTCTGTGTGTTAAAGGAGGGAAGGGAGACGTAAAATTACAGCGCGGGCGGTGAGCGGTGCGTTCCGCTTCAGTCATCCTCGTCCCCTTTTTGCAGGAAGGAAATCAGCGCTTGTATTAAGACAAAGATCAGCACGCACGTTGCGACGCCGAGCGATATGTAGATGGCAGTTTTGATCTGCTTTTCCATTAACGTTGCCGCGACCGAATGCCCGCCGATAAGTAGTAGCAAAATTGTTATCTCAGATTTAGCAGTTCCCTTTAGCATGACGCGCTCTCCTTTCACCGTCATATACTGCCGGCAGAGTCACTTTTACTGTGAATAAATATTTTTCTTTTCGGCGGTCAAAAGTGGGGTTTCGTTAGTATTACCCTTGATAGGTGCAAATTGTGAATAAGGCGCTCAAAAAACTCTCTGGCGGCGAGTCTCCTGACCGAGCCTCGGGCGCCACTATTTTGAAAAGCCTCTCGGAAGATGAATGGATTGACTTGCTGAACAGACTCAAGTTATTTGTGGCCGGTCACTATTACGGACCCTTGGATAGGGACGATTTGCCTATGGAGGCGATAACAGAAGTGCTGGAGAACAGGAGAACCTGGAATCCCGACTTCCCACCTTTTCAGAATCTGTGTTGGATTATCAGGAGTATCGCCGCGAACCAGTTGGAGAAAGAGAGACGGATAGTCCCGCTTTATCCACACGCCAGAGGCGCTGATTCGACTCCGACTTCCAATCCTGCGCCCGCCTATCCTTCTCCCGCCGAAGATTTCGAGGCCAGCGAAACTCACCGCAGAATTAGCGACCTTCTGCAACAGGCTGCGGGCGGGAACAACTTGTTTAGCCGCATAATCAGCCTGGCGCTCAAGAAGGATAGGTGGAAGCCAAAAGAAATTGCGGACGAACTCAAGGTCAGCGAGCCAGAGGTTTACAATGCCCGCAGACGCATCCGAAGAAAATTGCGAAAGCTATTGGGCATATCAGAAGGCGGTGATGTGTTATGAAAGATACACGCGATTTGGAAAACGGGGTTAGTGAACTGCACGACGCGACGTATCGTGACGATGCACCAGGTCGTGACGAGGAGTTTGAAATAAATTCTATCGCGGAGAAAACGCGGGACGAAGTGTTATCAAATTTACGGCGGCTAGGCATTCAGCCGACGACATCATTGCCCCAACAACTGAGGCAGTTACTAGCTGCCGAGACGCCCGAGGAGCGTCCTGTCAAAGCAAACACGATTCTTGATTCGGTAAAAGAATCGTTGAGATTTCTCTTCCGGGGCAGACAAATTGCCGGCTGGGCTGGAGACGACCGTCTCTACGCATTCATTATTGCTAACACTTCGCGTTCCCGTTCCCAAATCCGCCGCATCTGCGTCCACAAACGCTGGCTCAGGCTCTCGGCTTGCGCAGCCGTCGTGCTCTTTTTCGCGGCCGCCTACGGCGTCTACGGGCTGACCCAGCACATGCGCCAACAGCGCGTGGAGCAGGAGAACGCGCGCCTCCGCGCCGAGAACGAGAAGCAGCGGCAGTTCCTCAGCAACCTGAACAACCGCATCGAGCGCGTCGAGGACGCCTCGCGCAAACTGGCCGAGATGTCCGGCGTGAGTGAGAAGCAGCCGGCCGCCACGAACGGTGCGGGCGCCCGGCCCCCCTCCGTTGAAGACCCGAAAGTGGTCGAAAACAAGAGTAATCAACTCGAACTAGAGTTGCGTGTTTACAAAATCGCCTTGCGGGAACGCACGGCGGTTCCGTCAGTCTGGCCCGTCGCGGGAACGCTAGAGAGAGGCTTCGGCGTGCGCCGCAACCGCTTCGGCGATCCCTCCTACGGGGCGCACGCGGGCCGCGATATCCAGGCCGCGTCGGGGGCGTCCATTGTGGCCTCGGGCAGCGGCACCGTTACGCTCGCCAAGGCCCAGGACCACTACGGCTACGTCGTCTACATAGACCACGGCAACGGGTTCTCGACCCGCTACGCCCACCTCTCCAGCATAGACGTGACAGCCGGCCAGCAGGTCTTACGCGGCGAGCGCCTCGGCCTCGTCGGCTCAACTGGACGCTCGGACACCACGCACGTCCACTTCGAAGTGCGCATCCACGACAAGCCCGTGGACCCCAGGCTCTTTCTTACGGGGGCCAGGGGCCAGGGCTAGACGCGGCGAAAAGATGAGAATATTTGGTATATTCCTGACGAGATGCAAGGCGAAATCCAACGGCGAGAGGATTACCTGAGTTCTGCCGCGAGGCGCGACTCTTTTACGAGGCCCATCTCGCCCAAAGCACAAAGAGAACATCGAAGGCGCAAAGAGTCGGGTCAACCCTTTGCGCCTTCCCTCTTATGTCTGCGCCTTTGCGATAAACTTTCCGCTTGGCTTTAGCCGCCCTGACTTCGTGATGCTTCTTACGTCACGCCTTCTCTGCCCGAAACGCCGCGTTGCAGCCGCGCTCGCCCTCTGCCTATTCTTCGCGGGCTGCGCCGCCGGCACCTCGTCGCAGTCGAACGTGAACTCGCTTCCCGCGGTCGTCGCCACCGTCAACGGGCGCGAGATTCCGACCAGGCTTTACGAGATGTACTTGAGGAACGGGCGCGAGGAGTTGGGACTCGACCCCGCGACGGAAGAGGGGCGGCGCAAGATCGAGCAGCTCAAGGAGGGCATCGTCTCCGAGTTGATTGACCGCGCGCTCATCATGGACGAGGCCGAGCGCCGCGGCCTCAAGATTCCGCCGGAGAAGATGTCTGAGGCCGGCGCGCGAACCGTCGAGCAATTCGGCGGCGACGAGAAGTACGACGCCTACCTGGCCGGGCATCGTTTGACGCGCGAAGACTATCTGGAGGTCGTCAAGATGGAGCTTTACGGCGAGCTGCTGCGCGCCGAGTTGAACAAGAACCTTTCGGTCACGGGCGACGAGGTCAAGAAGTATTACGAGGCGCACAAGACGGAACCCGACTTCCAACAGCCCGAGCGCGTCACGGCCGCGCACATCCTCGTCGCGGCGCGGCCCAACCTGATCGCGCAGCAGTTCGAGCGCGACAAGCATCTCTCTGGCGAGGCGCTGGCCGCGGCCGCGCGCGAGGAGCTGACGCGCCGCCGCAAGTCGGCCGAAGAGTTGAGAAGCAAGGCGGCCGCGGGCGCGGACTTCGCGGCGCTGGCGCGCGAGCACTCGGAAGACCCGTCTTCGCGCGAGCAGGGCGGAGACTTGGGAACGTTTGCGCGGGGCACGCATACGCGCGCTTTTGACGATGCCGCCTTCGCGCTCAAGCCGGGCGCTCTGAGCAATGTGGTGCAGACCGAGTACGGCTTTCACGTCATCAAGGTCTCGGCGAAAGAGCCCGCGCGCGCTCTGACCCTGGACGAGGCGACGCCCGAGATCAGACGCCGGCTGCTCGCCGACCTCGAAGCCACGAAGCTGACCGAAGCCCTCAAGGAGATGCGCCGCAAAGCCAAAGTGCACATCAACGACCCCTTCCGCTTCGGCGCGCTCAAAACCGAGTTCCCGTAAAAACGAGTCCAAAGTCCAAAGCCCAAAGTCTAAAGTCAGGAAGCGTCACGCCTTTGACCTTCGACTTCGGACTTTTGACTTTCTTACGCGTGACTTTATCGCAACATAGCCTTCGGAAATTAGACACAAATTCGTCTTCGACCGTACAGACCGCGGGCGGGCCGCCGCGCTACGGTGGGCTTTCCAAAATAAGCTGAAGAGTTCGGAGATTCGGTGGCGGCCGCGGGCGGGGTTCGACGGGGCAGGGCGGGGTCCACCCCACCCTGCCCCGAACTCTGTTTATGACTCGACAACTCGGCTGCAACGACAGCACGACTAAGGGGGACGATTGCCTCAAGGTCGTGCTCAAGCCCTAATTCGACCACGACGGGGGGTTTTATGGCACAGAGCACTGAGCTTACTTTGGGCGCGGGCGCGGGCGCGGACTTTTCCGCCGGCTCCATCTTCTTCGTCGGGACGGCGACGGTCATCCTGCGCTACGCGGGCTTCACCATCCTGACGGACCCCAACTTCCTGCACGCGGGCGACCACGTGCACCTCGGCTACGGGCTGACGGCCGAGCGCCTGACCAACCCGGCCATCGAGCTTGAGGACTTGCCGCGAAGTCTTCAAGTCGCCGCTCGAAGAGTTTAAGAAGGCCGTCGCGGAGGCCGGCTTCCAGGACCGCGTCCGTTACCTGAGCCACGGCGAGACCTACCAGTTCGAGGTCGCGCAGGGCCGCTGGCAATCTGCCTGATTGTGGGTTAGAAGAAAAGCGTCAAGCCGTTTCTTTGCGCCTTTGCGCCTTTGCGAGAAAAACGGTTTCACGCTGGAGGCGCAAAGGCGCTAAGGGTTGAATCTGTCATCGTAATCCGCAATCGTCTGCCCACCTCAAGTTTTCCTCAAGTCTCTAAAACCCTTCAAAGTCCGCCGATTTGCTAAGGAAAACAGGCCCTTCTGTGCCCGCCCGGCCTCTCAAGTTTTTCTCAATGCCGATCAGTAAACTCGTCCACGTTGGTTGGCTCGGAAGACCGCTCATTCGACACCGGAGAAGAGAGATCATGATGAAGAGAATGATGACCATTGCAGTCGCCGTCTTAGTCTTTTGCTCCGCGCTCGCGGCGCGCGCCGCCACCTTGAGCCCCACGCTCCAGGAGCAGGTGGCCTCGCAGGCCGACGGCTTCGGCCTCGGCTTCGTCATCATCTCTTTCAAAACGAGCGACGGCCTGAAGGACGCGCACCTCGATTTGCTGCGCGGCCTCGGCATCAACGGCGGCTACACGTTCAAGAACCTCGGGATGGTCGCCGCGCCCGCGACCGTCGCGCAGGTCAAGGCGCTCGCCGCCGCCGACGCGGTGCGCTCCGTCTGGTCTAACGACCCGCTCGAATACTACATAGACCAGGCGCGCGTCCTGGCCGGCGTGGACCGCGTCCGCCGCGACGCCGCGATGACGGCGGCCAACGGCGGCGTCCCCGTCTCGGGCCAGGGCGACTTCTCCGTGATGGTCATAGACTCCGGCATTGACGCCACACACAACGACCTCAAACTGGGCCAGACCGTCGTCCAGAACGTCCAGGTGCTGACGCACGACACGACCACCGCCGGCACGGGCCTGCACGAGTTCGTCCCGCTCACCTACGTCGAGGACGTGCCGAACACGGACCAGTCCGTCGGCCACGGCACGCACTGTGCCGGCATCATCGCGGGCAGCGGGGCCCGCTCCGGCGGCCGCTACGCCGGCGTCGCCCCCGGCGCGAAACTCATCGGCGCAGGCTTGGGCGCGGGCCTCGTGGTCCTCAACGCCATCGGCGCGTGGGAGTGGGCCGTGGCGAACCAGTTCCGCTACAACATCCGCGTCATCTCGAATTCTTACGGCAACTTCGCGCCCTACAGCCCCGACGACCCCATCAACATCGCGAGCAAGACGCTCTACGACCGCAACGTCGTCATCCTCTTCGCCGGGGCGAATTCTGGCCCAGGCAAGGGCACCTGGAACCGCTACGCGAAAGCGCCCTGGGTGATAGGCGTCGCCAACGGCCACAAGGAGGGTGGGCTCGCCAACGGCTCGTCGCGCGGGCTGCCCCGCGACGAGCGCCTCGGCAACACGGACCCCCTGGACGACTTCGACGCGCCGACCATCACCGCGCCCGGCCACGGCCGCGAATTCCCGACCAACACCAGGTTCACGACGAACCTCGTCTCCGTACGCTCGACCACGAACCTGACGGCCAACGGCGGCGCGAACGACACGGAGATTCCCGCCGCCTTCGTCCCGTTCTACACCCAGCTTGAGGGCACCTCGATGGCGACGCCGTTCGTCGCCGGCACGGTCGCGCTGATGATTGACGCCGACCCGACACTCTCGACCGACCCGGACCTGATGACGGACCCGCTCAACCGCGTGGACGACTTCAAGCGCATCCTAACCCGCACGGCCACGCGCATGCCCGGCCGCGAGGACTACGAGGTCGGCGCGGGCTACATCAATTCTTACGCGGCCGTGGACGCGGTGCTCAACCGCTCGAAGCCTTACGGCACAATCAACAACCCCTCGTTCAGCGTCCAGTTCGACACGGTCGCCACGAACGCGCCGTTCAGCATCACTTTCAACCCGGTCGCCACGCCCGGCCCCGACTCGCCGAACGCCGTGCCGCTCACGGTCGAAAATGGCACAGACGTGCTGGACGTTTTCGCCACCGTCAAATTCCAGGGCATGACCAACCCCGTCGGCATAGTGCTGACCGACCCCGACGGCAAGAGCTATTCGAGCGGCGTCGGCCTGCCGCTCCTGAACGCGCCGACGCGGCAGGTGGTCGTCAAGAAGCCGACGCCGGGGCAGTGGGTGATGGAGGTCCGCGCCGCGCGCTGCGCGACCACGCAGGGCGTCACGACGCCGTGCGTCCCGACCTCGGGCGCGGCGGCCCCGGCGGCCGTGACCGGGACGATTACGAAGAAGCACGTCACCATCTCGCCGGCCATCCCCGACATCCAGAATCATCCGGCGCGGGCGCAGATAGAACTCGCCATCTTCAACCGCCGCATCGACGCCTTCTCAGACAACTCGTTCCGGCCCGACGCGCTCGTCACGCGCGAAGACTTCGCGCGCACGCTCGCGCTCAACGTCCCCTTGCGCCAGACGCTCGGCCGGACGCAACGGTACGCGGACGTGACGGCAGACTTCGCGGCCGTCGCCGAGGCCGTCACGGCCAGGGGCTCGACCTTGCGCGACTTCTACACGGGCGAGAGCGCCTCCGCCCCGGCCGGCCTGATGACGGCCTCGGGCTCCGGCTTCAACCCGGCCGGCACGGTCAGCAGACTTGATTTGGCCGTCGCCTTCGTCCGCGCGCTCGGCCTCGACGCGGAAGCGCGGGCGAAAACTGGCACAGCCGTCGTTGACCCGACGAGCGGGCAGCCCGTCATCGAGAACGCGCAAATCCCCGCGGAGCTTCGCGGCTACGTGCAGCTCGCGATTGACAAGGGATTTTTGGAGGTCTACCAGGCGTCGGTCGAGCAGACGCCGACGGGCTTCGTCGCCCGCCCCGGCCCGCGCGTCGAGCCCAATGCGCTCGTGACGCGCGCCGCGCTCGCGACGAAACTGAACCTCTTCGCCCAGCGATTCTTCGCCGGAAATTAACCCTCGCGCTCTTCAGCGCGTCTCTTCCATCCACGCAAGGGGATGAACATGAGAGCCGGGAGCAAGCGCGCACGAGCGATGCGCCGCCCCGGCTGTCATGTTCATCCCCTTGCGTGGATAAAACCGAATCCAACCTTATTCAACCTCGACCCTCTCTTTTCTCCCCTCAAATCCACGGGCTCAAGTTTTCCTCAAGTCCCCGCCCATCCGAAAAATCGTCAGTTTTCCTCAGAAAATCCGTGGGTTCGACCCCCGCGCCGGGTCTCAACCTTTTCTCAAGTCCCCTCGGCTATTTTGCCCGTGTCAGTGATTGAAAAGGTCGCTGCCCATCCGAAAAAATTTACTGGAGGAACTTAAATGCCCGTCCAATCTTTCAAGCTTCGTTCTATCCTGGTGCTCCTCGCGTTCATCGTAGCTGCGGCCGTCCTGCTCAACCGGACGGCGACCGTTCCCGTCAGCGCCGACGCCGGGACGACCTCGCTCATCGTGACGCTCAGCGGCGACCCCGGAGCCGTTTACAAGGCCAGGACCGAAAAGGCCGGAGGCCGTGTCTCCGACGAACAATTACAAGCTTATCGCGACGGGCTGCGCGCCGCGCAGGACCAATTCCTGAGCGAACTCAAGAACCGCGGCGTCTCCTTCCGTGTGGATGGCGTGGACGTGAAGGGCTTCGACGGCGCGGCAATGGGCCACGTCGAATTCCGCAACACGCTCGTCCTCAACGCAGTCACCCTGAGCGTCCCCGCCAGCGCCATCTCGGTCATCAAGGGCATGCCGCAGGTCAAGCGCGTCGAGCCGAACCGCGAGCAGAGGCTGCTGCTCGAAAAGAGCGTTGACTACATCAACGCGCCGGCCGTTTACGGCCAGGTCCAGGAACTCTCCGCCACGGACGACAACCGCGAGGGCTACGAGGGGCAGGGCATCAACGTCGCCGTCCTCGATACAGGCATTGACTGGACTCACGAGATGTTCGGCGGCGACCCGACGCCCCCGCGCCACGGCCTGGCCCCTTCAGTGGCCGCGCTCAACTCGAATAAAAAAGTTATCTACTACCTGCCGCTGACCGGGACCGTTGACGACTTCGGACACGGGACCGCGGCCGCGTCGAACATCGCCGGCTACCTCGGCTTCGCGCCCGGCGCGGACAAGCTGCCCGGCACGGCCGACGACATACGCCTGCACGGCGTCGCGCCGCAGGCCCGCCTGATGGGCTACAAGGTCTGCGCGGCGGTCGGCAGTTGCCTGACGGCCGCGACCAATCTAGCCATCGAGGACGCGGTCAGCCCGCGCACGCTGAACTTGCAGCCGAAGCCGGTCGCGCACGTCATCAACATGAGCCTGGGCGGCTCGGGCGGCCCCGACGACAGCTCGGCCGTCGCCGCGAGTAACGCCGCCCTGCTCGGCACGACGGTCGTCGCCTCCGCGGGCAACGAAGGCCCAGGCGAAGGTACCGTCGGCTCCCCGGCTGCCGGCCGCCACGTCATCGCCGTCGGCGCGAACAACGAGCCGGCGGGCGGCTCGAACACTGTTGACGTGGTGAACGGCGGGCGCACGCAGATGATCGCCAACCTCCTCGACGGCGCGACGCCTCCGGCTGCGGACATCACGCAGAGCTACGTCTACTGCGGGCTGGCCGAGACGCCGGACCAAGTGCCCGATTCCGTCAGCGGCAAGATCGCGCTCATCGCGCGCGGCGGGACCTTCAACACTCCCGACGGCCTGCCGACCAGCGCCGGCACCGGCCTCTTCTCCAACAAGGCCGCCTTCGCCTTCGCTAAGGGCGCGGTCGCCGTCATCATCTACAACAACGTGGAGGGCGAGCTTTCTTCCGCCACCGTGCGCGCCTCGACACTCCCGGTCGTCGGGATGTCGCAAGACAACGGACTTTATCTCAAGTCACTCATCGGCTCGGACGCGTTCGGCGCGGTCTCGGCCAGGCAGATTCGCCTCAACAAGGCGCTGCTCTTTAACCCGCAGATGGCCGACTTCTCTTCGCGCGGCCCCGTGCAGGGATTGGGCCAGGTGAAGCCGGACGTGACCGCCCCCGGCATGGCGATTCTCTCCGCGACCGTGCGCGTCGGCAGCGCCGACGCCAACACGGCCACGATGTTCGACCCGACCGGCTACATCCACGCCAGCGGCACGAGCTTCTCCGGCCCGCACGTCGCGGGCGCGGTCGCGCTCGTCAAGCAGGCCCACCTCGATTACACGCCGGACCAGATTCGCGCGGCCCTGATGAACACCGCGACCAACCTGCGCAGCGCGGCGCGCGCGCCCAAACCGGACGGGGCGAGCGCGGACTCTGTTATCGAGCAGGGCGCGGGGTTGATTGACGTGGCGGCGGCCGTCCGCGCGAAAGCCTTGATGGGCGTCGCGGGCGACGGAATCCTGGAGCCCTCGATTCTCGCCAGCTACTCGTTCGGCGAGACGCCGATTCTGAACAACCGCATCGTGAACACGCGCAGCGTTACCGTCACCATCAAGGACACGTCGGGCCAGGGCGGGACTTACAACTTGAGCACGGCGAACAACCGCTTCTTCGAGCTGGACGGCGCGAGCGCCAGCGTCAGCCCGTCGAGCGTGGACGTGCCGGCCGGAGGCAGCGTGACTTTCACCGCGGCCGTCACGATTGACGGCGACAAGGTGCGCGACACTTCCGAGCCGAAGCAGTTCCAGTGGTACGTCGTGGCGAAGCGCGCGGGAAGCACGGAGACCCTGCGCATGCCCCTCTACCTGCGCACGCTCCCGACCGTCCCCGCCGGCGCGGCCGCCGCGCAGACGGAGACCTTCACGGGCACCGTGCTCGCTGGCGACACGGGCGTGCAGACTGCCGAGGGCGTCACCTACGTAGACCAGCCGTTCAACGTCACTGCGGCAACACTCAAGATTGACGCGACGCTCGACTTCCCGACCGACGACGGCGTCTCCGACCTGGACTTGTATCTCTACGACGCCAACGGCAACGAGGTCGCCAGCTCCGCGAACGCGGGCGGGCCCGAAAGCCTGAGCGCCAACGTCGCGGGCGGCGGGACTTACGTCTATCGCGTCGTCGGCTGGTCCAACGCGGCGACCGCCTACACGCTCACGAGCACGCAGAGCCTGGGCGGAGCGCCGCCCGTCGTGCAGCCGTTCAGTGCAGACTTCACGGACGCGCAATCGCGCCACATTGATTACGACGGCAACTACACGCTGAGCTGGCAGCCGCAGGGCGACGCGCTCAAGTACGAGATTGAGGAGTCAACCGACGGGACGAACTACGCGGTCGTCCGCCAGGTCGAAGGCAACGTGACGAGTCTCGCGTTCGCGGACGTGCGGGACGGGACGCGCAGCTACCGCGTGCGCTCGATCACGCCGGGCCGGCTAGGGTTCTTCGTGACGATCCCGAGCAACGTCGAGAGCGTCGTGGTTGACCGCCGGACGCTGGTCAACATCAGCGACCAGGTGTCCGGGCTCGTCTCCAACGTCTCCTTCGTGGGCGGCGTCTTCAAACTCGACTTCAGCATCAAGGGCGAGAACCTGCAAGGCCAGGCGATGCCCTTGACCTACTACCCCGGCGTGGAACTCAACGTCGTCGGCATCACGACCGGCACAGGCTCCACCAACAACATCAGCGTGAGGAACGCCGAGAACGGCAAGGACGGCAAGAGCGCCGCGACGGGCGCGCTCTTCACCTACTCGCGGCTGCTCGGCGCGGACGAGGCGTTCACGCCGCGGGAGGTGAGCGGCGCGCGTTCGATTGAGTTCAACGACCCGTCAGCGCAGATGTTCAGCTTCGACGTGGCGGTGACGGCTTACCAGCGCGCGGCCGCGGGCGGCGACGCCGTGGCCGCAGGCGGGCAGAGCGCCGGGACCAGCGCGGGTGGCGGCTCCGCGCAGTCCGGCACGTCGCTGCAATCGCTGACCAGGACGCTGCGCTTCACTGTCAACCCGCTGACCAAGTCGGTCACGGCGAAGCTGCTCTAAGGGGGGAGCACAGGTCAGTACCGCCCGGCGCAAGCGGGCGGTACTGGCCGAAGGCGCTCGCGCCGTAATCCTCGCAAGGATTTTATCAACCTTCTTCACCGGGCGCGCGCGGCGTCCGGCGTGTGCGGAAAGGATAAAGACCATGCCGACCGGAGCAGCAACCAGAATCTCTTTCACGCGAGTCCTCGTCATCCTCGCGGCCTGCGCCCTCGCGCTAGCTTCCACCCCTTACCTGTCGCCGAGTAAGGCGCAGTTGAAGACGACGGCGACCGCGGCCGCTGTCTCGGGAGGCGTGCGCGTTGACCCGCTGCTCGTCAAATATTTCGGCACGAGCGCGGCGGGCGCGACCGCCCCGGCCGTCATCACCTACCGCTCGCGCCCCTCGGCCGCAGACTTCGCGCGCCTGCAATCAATCGGCATCAAGGGCGGCTTCGCGCTCAAGGAACTGCCGATGGTCATCGCGCGCCTGAACGCCGCGCAGCTCGTCGCGCTCCAGATGCAGCCGGCCGTGCGCTCGGTTTACGCCAACCGCATCATGAAGACTTTCACGAACGAGAGCCGCAAGTTCATAGGCGTCCCGCAGCTCTGGGCCGACTCGGAAGTGACGCGCGCCAACGAGCAGCACCCCGGCCTCCCCGTCTCGGGTAAAGGCATCGGCATCGGCTACATCGACACGGGCGCGGACGGGACGCACAACGACATCAAGTACGGCACGAAGTTGGTCCAGAACGTCATCCAGCCGATGGCGAACGCCAACGTCGGCGACGCCGGCCTCGTCCTCGGCATCGGCGTCAACCCCTTCGACAACCTTTACGACCTCGCGGGCTTCTACGCGCCGACCTACCTCGAAGACCAGCTCCATTCCGACATAGAGTCGGGCCACGGGACGTTCGGGGCCGCGGTCGCCGCCGGCTCGGGCGCGCAGTCTGGCGGCTTCTACGGCGGCGTCGCACCCGGCGCGCACCTCGTCGTCGTCAACTCCGGCAACGAAGTCGGCCTCCCGCTCGTCGGGCTTTTGGGCGCTTACGACTACCTGCTCGTCAACCAGTATCGTTACAACATACGAGTCATCAACAACTCGTGGGGCGACGTGCTGCGTAGCGGGCCCGAAGGCATCAGCCCGGACAATCCCATCAACGTCGCGACGCGCGCGGCGCACGACCGCAACATCACGGTCGTCTTCGCCGCCGGCAACGGCATTGACAGCGTCGGCGACACGCAGGGCGCAATAAATCCTTACTCGACGATGCCGTGGACCATTTCCGTCGCCGCCGGCCTCAAGCGCGGGCTGGGCCAGCCCGCCTCTTTCAGCTCGCGCGGCGAGAACGACGGCGACGGCGTGGACATCGCGGGCCAGCCCGCGGACCCCAACGCGCGCCCGAATCTGAGGCCGGACATCACGGCCCCCGGCGTGGACATCAAGAGCGCGCGCATGAAGGGCGCAGGGCTCACCAACACCATCGGGGCGGTCCCGCTCTTCGTCGGCGCGAACGACCTCTGGACGATTCCGCCGGCTTACCTGCCCTTCTACACCACGTCTCAGGGCACGAGCTTCTCCTGCCCGCACGTCTCGGGCGTCGTCGCCCTGATGCTCGAAGCCAACCCCAGATTGACGCCCGACGAGGTCGTCCTCCTCCTGCGCGAGACGGCGAACCCGATGCCGTACACGGAGAGGGAAGTCGGCGCGGGCTACGTTGACGCGCGCAACGCCGTGCGGCGCGCGATGGGTCTCGGGCCGGTGGCCCACCCCTTCAACCTCTTCCCGCAGCCTGGGCCAGAAATCCAGGACCCCGAGGGCGACCAGTTCTTCGAGACGGGAATCAACCCAGGCGGCGCGGCCGACGGCCAGGACATCACCTCGGCCGACTTCGCCTACGACGCGGCCACGCGCCAGCTCGTTTACACGCTGACGCTCAAGAACCTCTCGACGCGCGCCGAAGGCATGGCGTGGCTCGTCAGCTCGAACTTCGGCGACATCACCATCTACGTGACGGCGACGGCCTCCGACACGGGGACGATGTCTTACACGTACGGGAAGATTGACAACAGCCTCGCCGTGCCGTCGCAGGAAGACATCGGCGACGCGGACTCGGGCGAGATTCGCGGCAACCAGATCATCGTCCGGGTGTCCGTGGATAAGCTGAAGGACGCGGGCGCGCTCGGGCGCGACATCGTCGGCGAGACTTCCACGGGCACCGAGGCGCGCGCGCAGGTCGGCGTCGGCCTCGTCTTCGCCGCCGACATCGCCAACGGCGCGAACTTCAAGGTCGAGGAGTGAGCGCGGGGCTCTAAGGTCGTGACGAGAAAGATATCGGTCCCTCGCCCCAAGAGGTGACGCCGTTCGGAGGCGTCGCCACTTGCCCCGCCGGCCCGGCGCGAGACGCTTGTCGAGAGTGTCAGACGCCGGGCCGGTTTAAGAAAAAAGGAGCGAAAGAAGCATGAAGACGGGACGCCGGTTACTGGCAATCGCCGCGACGCTGGCGATGTTCGTGGGCGCAGGGTAGGCCGCGCCGAAAGTAGGCCAGCCCCGTAGGGGGCGGAAGATTTAGAGCCCTCAAAAAACAGGAACCACGAAGACACACGAAGCGACACGAAAAAGGGTTGCGCCTGATTCGTGTCGCTTCGTGTGTCTTCGTGGTTCCCGGCCTTTCTCCGAAAATGAAGAGACCCTGGGCTCGGGCTGCTTTCTTCTTTGTCATCCGGCCTGCTTCTGCTAGAGTGTGGGGCGTTAATCAAGCCCCCTGGATTTCCCATTTCAAGCTGTAGGCACCGCGCGTCAGCGTGCCTCAAACAATCACGGAGCAGGCATGGCCGAGCGGAATAAAAAGTTGAAGGCACTACTGGTTTACCCGGAATTCCCGAACACGTACTGGAGCTTCAAGCACGCGCTGCCCTTCGCCGGCAAGCGTTCGGCCTACCCGCCGCTCGGCCTCCTGACGCTCTCCGCGATGCTGCCCGCGACCTGGGAGAAGCGCCTCGTTGACATGAACGTCCGCCGCCTCAAGGACGCGGACCTACAGTGGGCCGACATAGTCTTTGCGAGCGCCATGATCGTCCAGCAGGACTCGCTGCGCGGCGTGATTGACCGCTGCAAGGCTTTGGGCGTGCGCGTCGCCGTCGGCGGCCCCTTCGTCTCGACCGGGATGGAGCATGTCGCGGACGCCGACTTCCTTTTCCCCGGCGAGGCCGAGACGACTGTGCCGGAATTCCTGCGCGACCTGGAGATGGGAGTCCCGCAGCACGTCTACCAGACCGACGAGAAGCCCGACCTGACGCGCTCGCCGATTCCAGACTTCTCGCTCGTCGAGATGAGCCGCTACTCCTCGATGGCAATTCAGTACTCACGCGGCTGCCCCTTCAACTGCGAGTTCTGCGACATCATCGAAATCTACGGGCGCGTGCCGCGCACGAAGACCAACGAGCAGATGCTCGCCGAGTTCGACGCCCTTTACCGCACGGGCTGGCGCGGGCCGCTCTTCGTCGTGGACGACAATTTCATCGGCAACAAGAAGAACGTCCGGCGCATGATGCCCGACCTCTGCGAGTGGATGGAGCGGCACAAGCACCCGTTCCGCCTCTTCACGGAAGCCTCCGTCAACCTCGCGGACGACGACGATCTGCTCGCCCTGATGAAGCGCGCCAACTTCCGCCGCGTCTTCCTCGGCATCGAGACTCCGGTCGAGGAGAGTCTGAAGGAGACGCAGAAGAGCCAGAACATGCGGCGCAGCCTCATCGAGAGCGTGCGCCGGATTCAGAGTTACGGCATGGAGGTGATGGCCGGCTTCATCGTCGGCTTCGACCACGACCCGGCCGACATCTTCCAGCGCCAGATAGATTTCATCCGTGAGAGCGCCATCCCGATGGCGATGGTCGGCATCCTCTCCGCGCTCCCCGACACGCAGCTCTGGCGCAGGTTGGAGCGTGAAGGGAGACTCTTGAGCGAGGGCGCGGGCACGAACACCGAGGCGTCTTTGAACTTCGTGCCCAAGATGGACCGCCAGCTCCTGATTGACGGCTACAAGAAGATCATGCGCACCATCTACAGCCCGACGGAGTACTACGAGCGCGTGCGGAACTCCTTGAAGTTCACCACCTCGACGGGCTACTCTCCGGCCAAAGCCTTCAAGAAGGAGTACGTCCTGGGCTTCTTCCGCGTCCTCTTCCGCCTCGGCATGGCGGACCCGTCGCGCAAGGAGTTCTGGCGCTTCCTGCGCCGCGTCTACTCGGAGCGGCGCGACCTCATCGGCGACGCCGTCGTGCTCGCCGTCATGGGCTATCACTTCCGCAAGATCACGGAACAATACTGCGAGCAGTGAACCGGGAACATTGCCTATTGACTCGCCGCCCGATTTAGCTTAGAAGCAAGCTTGTAATTATCGCGAATTGAAGAAGAGATAAGATGGAAAGAAGAACTCAAGCCTTCGCGCCTTACGTCTTGTCTTTGCGCCTTCGCGCGAAACAGCCTTTCACGCACAGGCGCAGAAAAAGAAAGGCCGAAGGCGCAAAGGGTTGAGTCTGCCTTCCAACCCGCAATCTGAAATCGAAAGAGGGAAGCAGAAGATGACATACGTGGTGACAGAGTTGTGTGTGGACTGTAAGTACACGGACTGCGCGGCCGTTTGCCCCGTGGAGGCTTTTCACGAGTTGCCCGACCGCCTCTACATCAACGCGGACACCTGCATTGACTGCGACGCGTGTGTGCCCGAGTGCCCGGTCGAGGCCATCTTCCCGGACTCGTCCGTGCCCGAGCAGTACGAGCACTGGACGCAGATCAACATTGACGAGGCCCCGAATTATCCGGTCATCAGCCAGAAAATCCCGGCGCTGCACGGCCCGAGCTGCACGGGGCCGGAAGAGTAAACGGAAGAGAAATCTTCCGCACCGAAGCGACAGACCTTCCGCGGAGAGCAAGCCTCTCTCCGCGGAAGGTCTCTTTGTGAAATCAGGTTATCGTGACGAGGTCCGGCCGAGCCCGCGCGCGGCCTCTTTGATTTCGGGGACGGAGAGGACCCTGACCCCTTCGGCCGGGTTCTCGACGGCGTAAGCGAGCGCGCCCCTCATGTCCGCGTCCGTCATCAGGCCCAGCCGCCGCGCCGTCTCCCGCTTGGAAGGGATGCGCTCCAGCAGCCAGTAAAAGGGGACGAGCAGGCGCGGCCACTGGCGGCCGTGGCCCAGGACGTACCAGGGGCGCAGGATGGTGGCGTTCATTCCGCTCGCGCGCAAGAGCGCCTCGCCCTCTGCGCGCGCCTCGACGTAGGCCCGCATGATGGGCGCGGGCTGGGCCACGCTGACGTAGACGAAGTGCTTGACCCCTGCGGCCGCGGCGGCGCGGATTGATTCGGACGCGGACTTGAGGTCAACGGAGCGAAACTCTTTGGCCTTAGCCGGCGAGGGGTGCGCGACGCCGACCAGTTGGACGAAAGTGTCTGCCGGGCCAATTTCGCGCGCGAAGGACGCGCCGTCGAGCGGGTCGCCCGTCAGAAGCTGACAGCCCGCCGGGAGTTTCGATTCCGAGCCGCGGCGCACCAGAGCGCGCACCTCGTGGCCGCGCTTCAGCAGTTCGGGAATCAGGCTCCGTCCCATGAAGCCCGTCCCGCCGGTGATGAAAACGGTTCTTTTAGTCATCTTAGTTCTTAATTCATCCGGGCTTTTCAAGTTCTACTCAATCCCTTGTTCTTCAGTTCCCGTCCGCGAACCATGAAACATACGTCACTTTCAGTCAAGCTGGATTCTAGCTCGCGGCTTGGAAACGGGAGGGCATTAGTCGTTTTTAATAACTAAACCTGGCAGGTGCCATTCGGGCCGCAGATTTTTCAAAGAATTCATTGACGCCGCGGAGGGATTTGAAATACCCTTTGCGGGCCACCAAGACGCCCCATGATCGCGCAGACGAAGGAGAAGCCATGCTCTCGCGAAAACAGACGCTCATCGCCGCCCTGGGCTTATTGATCGCCCTGACGGCCGTCACCTTGTCCCAGCAGGATCAGCAGGACCAGCAGCAACAGAAGAAGCGCAAGGACAAAGAGATTCCGACGCAGACGGGGCCGGCCCCGGTCGTCCAGATCGCGGACCACGCGCGCGTCGTCACGCCCTGCCCGGACTCCGCGGCCGACTCGCAGGTTCCGCTCTCGGTCACCGTCCAGAACTTCAGCGACCCTTCCATCCTGCGCTACAACTGGCGCGCGAGCGGCGGCCGCATCGTCGGCGACGGGCCGAGCGCGACCTGGGACCTGTCCGGCGCGGCCCCCGGCACATACCAGGCGACCATCGAAGTTGACAACAACCAGAACAACGGCTGCACGGCCTTCACGACCACGAAGGTCATCGTGCGCGAGTGCATCCGGCCGCCCGTCTGCCCGAACGTTTCGATCTACTGCCCGGACACGGTCTCGCTCGGCGCACCCGTGACCTTCTCGGCCAGCCTCTCGGGCGGCTATCCCGCCAACGTCTCGCCCGTCTACAACTGGACCGTCAGCAACGGCACGGTCATCAGCGGGCAGGGCACGGCCTCCATTCAGGTTGACACGACCGGGCTCGAAGGCCAGACCATCACGGCGAACCTCTCGGTCGAGGGCTACAACCAGAGCTGCACGGCGACCTGCACGGTGAACATCCCGCGGAAGATTAAGTGCCAGCAGGTGGACTACTACCCGCCCATCCGTTACAACGACGAGAAGGCACGCCTGGACAACTTCGCCGTCCAGTTGCAGAACGACCCGAACGCGAAGGGCCATATCATCGTCTTCGGCGGGCCGAAGTCGAACACCGCCGATAAGCAGAAGCGCATCAAGCGCGCCTACGACTACCTCGTCAACTTCCGCGGCATCAGCCCCGACCGCCTCGTCACGAAGGACGGCGGCCCGCGCGACGAGACGACGACTGAACTCTGGATCGTCCCGCTCGGCGCGACCGACTGCCCGTAAAAGAGCAGTGGTCAGTGGTCGGTGGTCAGTGGTCAGTTAAAGACCAAAAACAAGAAGGCAGCCGGGCTCATCAAACTCGGCTGCCTTCTTCTGTTTTTAACTGACCACTGACCACCGACCACTGACCACTGTTTTTCTGCAACCTTTCCCCCGTGCGCCTCACTTACTGGACAGGTATTCTTTCGGCCGGCGGTTTTCCGGCGAGGTTTTGAAACCTTTCCGGCGCGGGCGACACTAACTGAACCGAGATGATGAAGCGGCTGGCAATCGAGAATTTCGGACGGGCCGGAGAGCTAGGGGCGACACTGATGAACAGTGCTGAGGACCTGATAGCGCGTACGCGCTCCGGCGACACGGAAGCCTTTCGCCTGATCTTTGACCGCTACAGCCGCCCCATCATCAGCTTCATCTACGACCTGACGGGCGAGCGCGAGGCCGCGGAAGAGTTGATGCAGGAGACTTTCGTCCGCGCCTACAGAAATCTTGGCACACTGCGCGCCGACGCACGCCTCTCGACCTGGCTCTTCGGCATCGCCAAGAACGTCGCGCGCGAACACGGGCGCGCACGCCTCCGCGCCTCGCGCAAAGTCGAGCTGGACGATTCGACGGTCACGGAGCTGGCGGACGCCGGGCTGCCGCCGGACGATTCGTTGATTAACAAGGAGCTGAACAATGTGATCCGCGACGCGCTCTCAAGGCTCGACGAAGACAAGCGGCTCGTCTTCACGCTGAAGATTTTCCAGCAGCAGAGCTACGAAGAGATCGCGGCCATCACGGGGTTCTCAATCGCCAAGTTGAAGACAGACTTACACCGCGCGCGCCACGAGATGCGCCGCCTGATTCGCCCTTACCTGGAGGTGAGCCAATGAAGTGCGAAGAATGCTTGCCCCTCATAGAGGAGTACGTTGACGGGGAACTCGAAGGGCGACTGGTCGAGCGCCTGGACGCGCACCTCTCGGCCTGCGCTGCGTGCGCCGAAGAGATGACGGCGCTCCGGCGCGAACAAGAGGTTTACGCCAGCTACCGGCGAGACCTTGAGGTCACGCCCGCGCACTGGAACGTCGTGCGCGCGCGCATCGAGCAGGAGAAGGACGCCGCGCCGCAGTCGGGGTCGCGCCCGAGTTTGCGCGAGCGCCTCGGCGCTCTCTTCGGCAAGGGCCTGCGGCCCGCTTTCGTCGCCGCGCTCGTGCTCGCAGCCCTCGCCGTCACGGCCGCCGTCATCTACCTGCGCTCGCGCGAAAGTCAGGGCGGCCTCGCCCAGCGACAGCCGGCGCGCGGGCAAAAGCAGCAGCCCGCGCCGGAGCACAAAGAGACGACGCCCGACAAAATAAACGGCGGCGTTGAGTCTGTCGCTCAAGACGAGGGCCATGATCAAGGCGGCGGCGGAGAACGCCCGCGAGTGACGGTGAAGGACCAAGCCGGAACTGGCACAGCGAGAAAGACCCTCGCCCTGGCGCGCGCCCGCCGCCCCGAAAACCAAACTGTCGAACGGGCGACGCCCGACGACTCGGCGCGATTCGAGCAAGCCGTCGCCGGGAGCGCGGTGACCGGCACGCTGATGAACGCCCCGGCCGCGGGGGGCGAGTTCGATTTCGAGATGGCGCGGCACGCGGAAAGGTCCGAGTTGCTCCTGCGCTCTTTCAGGAACGTGCGGCCCGTCACAGCGGCCGCCCGCGCGCTCGACGTGTCTTTCGAGAAGGAGCAGTCGCGTAAGCTCCTTTACCGAAACATAGCGTTGCGGCGCTCGGCCCAGGAGCGCGGCGATCCTTCGGCCGTCAAGCTCCTGAACACGCTCGAACCCATCCTGCTCGACATCGCCAACCTGCCGGGCCGCGCCCGCGCCCGCGACGTGGAGTCAATCGAGCGGCGCATGGAAAAGAAAGAGATCGTCGCGGCCCTGCAAGTCCGCACGCTCCTGGCTTCAAACTGACTTGATTAACGAGAAATGAAAATGAACAGAAACACAACTCTAACTCTGCGCGGCCGGCCGGGCCTGCCACTGGTCGCCGGCCTCCTGGCGGGCGTCGTGCTCGGCGGCACAATTCTCTCGACCGGCTTCGCGCAGCAACAGGACCAGGACAAGCTCAACCGCTTCGTCCAGACGCAGAATCTCCCGGCCGCCAAACTCTTCCGCGAGGGGCGCGACCTCGTCGGCGACGAGGATTGGGCCAACGCCGAGGGCAAGTTCCGCCGCTTCGTCTCGCTCTACCCGAAGGACGCCAACCTCGACGCCGCGCTCTACTGGCTCGCCTTCGCCTTAACTAAGCAGGAGAAGTACGACGAGGCCGAGAAGAATCTGAAGCGGCTCCTTTCGGAATTCCCGCGCTCGAACTGGGCCGACGACGCGCGGGCCTTGCGCGCGCAGGTCGCGGAGCACTCCGGCAACAGCCGGGTCATAGAGGACTCGCTCAACGAGGACGACGTGGAGGTCAAGATCGTCGCGCTCGAAAGCCTTTTCCAGTCGAACCCGGAGCGCGGGCTGGCCTACGTCACGGAGATGATGAAGCCCGGCTCGAAGGCGAGCGCGCGCCTCAAAGAGGCGGGCATCGAGCTGCTCCGTCGCCACGGCGGCAAGCAGGCCGGCGCGCTGCTTCTCGACATCATACGCAACCAGACGGACCAGCACCTGCGCGTCGTCGCGATTCAGACGCTCGGGCGGACGGGCGACGAGACGGTGCTCCCGCTCCTCAAGGATTTGGCGAACACTGCGACGGACGACGAGGTCGGCAAGGCCGCCGTCTTCGCCATCTCGCGCTTCGAGGGCGAGAGCGCGCGCGCGCTGCTCCTCGAATTGGCCCGGTCGGGGAAGACCGTCGAGGTGCGCAAGGACGCCATCTTCTGGCTCAGCCAGAATGGGGACGCGGCGATGGACGAGTTGATGCGCCTCTACGAGGCCGACCGCAACACGGAGATCCGCAAGCAAATCGTCTTCGCCCTGAAGCGCATGGGGACTCCGCGCGCCGTCGCCAGGTTGCAGGAGATCGCGCGCGGCTCGGACGACGTGGAGGTGCGCAAGGACGCCCTGCACTGGATCGGCCAGAGCGGCGACGCGCAGGCGGTCGAGTTCCTGGTCCAGTTCTACGACACGGAGAAGAGCGACGAGGTCAAGCAGCAGGTCATCTTCGCCCTGAGCCGCACGGAGGACAAGCGCGCGCTCCGCAAGCTGATGGACATCGCCCGCCACGACTCGTCGGTCGAGATGAGAAAGCAGGCCCTCTTCTGGCTCGGCCGCAGCAGCGACCCCGAAGCGCAGAAGTTCCTGGAAGACATTTTGAACTAATGCGGAATGCGGAATGATGAATGATGAATTAAAAACGCTTTCTTAATTCATCATTCCGCATTCCTCATTCATCATTGCTTTTGAAAGGTGAAAGCCATGCTATTCGTAAACATCGTCCTCGCGCTGGCGCTCTCGGTCTGCACCTATTTCGAGGCGGCGGAGACCGTCCAGCCGAATGAGACCGTTCAGCAGGGCGGGAGTTTCATCAACGTGGAGGGCGCGGACCTGCGTTCTAAGTTAGAGACGGCGGCGCAGAGGGGGCGTGCCGCCTCGCCGCAGACGCGGTTCTGGGCGGCGTATTCGTTCGACGTGCGGCCCGGCGTCGCCGTTGACCCGGAGGTCGGCGAGTTCCACGGCAGCATGACCAACTACGGCGACATGACCGTCTTCTTCGGCAAGTCGAACGGCCGCGACATCGAGACGCGCAACCTCGGCGTCTTCGTGCTCTACGAGCCGGACGGCCGCGCGCTCGCCCGCGTCGAGGTCTTCAACCTGGACCGCAAGCGCGAGTACAGCGGCTACCCCGTTTACTGGCTCGGGCGCGGCGGCAACGAGGAGAGCTTGAATTTTCTGCGCGGGGTGGCCGAATCGAATCAGCCCGAGCGCGTCGTCGAGAATGCGACGGTCGCCATCGCCCTGCACGACGACCCGCGCGTGAGCGAGGTCTTAAAGTCGCTCGTGCGCGGCTCCAAAAATCAGGAGGTGCGCCGCACGGCCGTCCACTGGCTCGGCGTCACCGGAGTGGAGACCGCCTTCCTCGCGGACCTCGTGCGCGACGAGCGCGAGGACGGGGAGGTGCGCCGCGCGGCCGGACACGCCCTCGGCGTCAGCAGCGACCCCGCTTCGGTCAACGCGCTCGTCAGCCTCTACGGCACGGTCGGGGACCAGGAGGTGAGGCGCGCGCTGATTCACTCCGTCTCGATCAACTCGAACCAGGAGCCGGCGATAGATTTTCTGATCAAGCTCGCGAAGACGGAGCGAGACGGCGAGTCGAGAAACCAGGCGCTCTTCTGGCTGGGTCACAAGGCGGGCGAGAAGGCGCTCGGCGTCTTGACGGACGCGGTCGAAAGCGACCCGGACACCGAAGTGCAGAAGCACGCCGTCTTCGTCATCAGCCGCAGGTCCGCGGACGAAGCCGTCCCGCTGCTCATCAAGATCGCGCGCACGCACGCCAAGCCGGAGGTCCGCAAGCAGGCCATCTTCTGGCTCGGCCGCACGGGCGACGCGCGAGCACTCGCCTTCTTTGAAGAACTACTAGGGAAGTAATCTTCGACAGTGTGTACACATGGCGGACGAAGAAGATTTGAAAGACGAAGGGATGACGCGGCGGTGCTTCATCTGCGGCGCGGTCGCGGCGGCGGTCGTGGGCGCGTCCGCGCTCGGCCCGACCGTGCTGGGCCAGAAACAGGTGGATGAGGCGCGCGCTCTTGACGACCCCGCCGTCGCGCACGGGCCGGTCGAGTGGCGGAGCGGCGACCACACGGTTGACGGCTACCTCGCCCGGCCCAATAAGAAAGGGCGGTTCCCGGCGGTCCTGATTCTCCCCGGCAACTGGATCACGGAGCCTTACATCCCCGAGACGGCCGCGATGCTGGCACAGGGCGGCCTGGTCGGGCTGGTCGTCAACACCTTCTACCTCTTCCCGAAGCGCAAGACCTTCGAGGAGTCGCGCCAGATTCCGTGGGAGGAGACGCAGCGCATCCTGCGGGAGCAGATCACGGACGAGTTGATTTACCGGGACACGCAGGCGGGCGTCGAGTTTCTCAAGACGCAGCCGTTCGTCAAAAAGGGGAAGCAGGGCGTCATGGGCTTCTGCTTCGGCGGGCGAAATGCCTTGCTCTTCGCGGCGCGCTCGCCGGACATCGGCGCGGCCGTGCCGTTCTACGGGCCGGTGGTCGCGCTCCCCGGCGTGACGCGCGAGGAGCGCCCGACGCAGCCGCTTGACGCCGAAGTGGTCAAGAGGATTCGCGCGCCCGTGCAAGGGCATTACGGGACGAAGGACAAGGCCGTGGAACTCGGGCCGGTCAGGCAGTTCGAGCAGGCGCTGCGCGCGCAGGGCACGCCCGTCGAAATCTTCTTCTACGAGGCGGAGCACGGCTTCTTCGCCTACAATCGCCCGACCTACCGCGCGGACGACGCGCGGCTCGCGCACGACCGCATGCTCGCATTTTTCAGAAAGCACCTGAAGTAGTCGCCGCCGACACCGCATCCTTAATCTCACGGGAGTTCACACATGAAACGATTGCTGCTTTTCCTCGCAACCACCTTCCTCTGCCTGAACGCCCTGGCCGGCGCGAGTGAAATTCGCGCGCAGCAGTTGAGCCCCGAAGAGGAGGAGGCGAAGCGCGCGATAGAGGCTCGCGTCGCCGAGTCGGTCGAGGCCATGCGCAGGCACGACACGCCGGGGCGCATGGCGGGCTTCGCGCCCGACTGGAAGGGCAAGCTGAAGGACGGCGAGGTCATCACGCTGAAGGATTTGGAGGAGAGCTTTCGTCAGCAGGACCGCACCATCCTCAGCGTCGCGCCGGAAAGTGGCACAGTCGTGGACACCATCGAGTTGAACGGTAACGAAGCGACCGTGCACACGAGCCAACGCTTCGTCAGGACTGTGCGCGGTGGCGACGGCCAGCCCGTCGAAGTCCGCACGGGCGTCACGCACAAGGAGGTCTGGGTCAAGACGGAGAGGGGCTGGCTCAGCAAGTCCATCGAAGAGTTGGAGCAGGGGCCGACGTTCGTCAACGGCGTGGAAGTCGCGCAGGACCGCGCGGGGTGGAAATTCGTCCGCGTCGTCTGGGAGGAGGGAGTCCAGAAGGCGCGCGCCGCTTTCGAGGAGGCCAGGCGGCGCGACCCGAAGGCCGTGCTCTTCGATGAGGCGACGCTCAACAGCCTCGGCTACAGGCTCATCCAGAAGGGGCGCGTCAAGGACGCGATAGAAGTCTTCAAGCTCAACACGGAAGCCTACCCGCAATCCGGCAACGTCTGGGACAGCCTCGCCGAAGCCTACATGCTGGACGGCGAGCGCGAGCCGGCCGTCGAGAACTACAAGAAATCTCTCGACCTGAATCCGAAGAACGCCAACGCCGTGCGGATGCTCGAAAAGCTCGGCACGCCGCTCGCAGCCGAAGCCGTCTGGAAACTGCTCGGCACGCCGCCCTCGGTCGAACTCGTGCCCGACGTGATCTACAGCGAGGGCGGCGCTCGCCCGCTCAGGATGCACGTCCTCAGGCCGAAGGTTCTGCCGAAGGAGCCGATGCCCGTCATCCTCTTCGTGCACGGCGGCGGGTGGTTCGAGGGCCACCGCAACCGCGGAATTGGCCCACTCGTGCACTTCGCGGAGCGCGGCTACCTCTGCGCTTCAGTCGAGTATCGCCTGAGCGGCGAGGCCAAGTTCCCCGCGCAGATCGAAGATGTCAAAGAGGCTGTCAGATTCTTGCGCGCGAAGGCGAAAGAGTTTCACCTGGACCCGGAGCGCATAGGCGTCTGGGGCCAGTCGGCGGGCGGACACCTCGCGGCACTACTCGGGACGAGCGGCGACGTTAAGGCGCTGGAAGGCGCGGGCGGCTGGCGGAAGTTTTCGAGCCGCGTGCAGGCGGTCGTTGACTGGAACGGGCCGGCGGATTTTCTTGAGCCCGTGCAGGCGAAGTGGTGGGCGGAGCGGAAGGACGACGCCTTCTTCAAGCTCATCGGCGGCCCGGCCGAAGCGAACCGTGACAAGGCCGTCCGGGCCAGCCCGGCGACCTACGCCACGCCCGACGACCCGCCGTTCCTCATCATGCACGGCGACGCGGACGAGGTCGTCCTCCTCAGCCAGAGCGAGTCGCTCCACCAGGCGCTGAAGCGCGCCGGTGTGGACTCGACCCTCGACGTGCTCAAAGGCGCGGGCCACTTCGGCGTGGACGCCGTCATGCCGCTCCCCGAAGAACTCGCCGCGACGATGGACGCCTTCTTCGACAAGAACCTCAAGAAGAAATGATGAATGCGGAATGCGGAATGATGAATTAAAAAGCAATTTGTCTTTCATTCATCATTCCGCATTCCGCATTGCTTTCTAAATCCAGGGTCATAAGAAATCTCGTAGTGCTTGACAGGGTCGCCGCGGCTAATACAATGACTACCCGCCGGGCTTGGAGAATCTGTTTATGGCTGATTATGAGTTCGTGACCGTCTGGCGTGTGAAGTCGCCGCGCGCGGCGGTGTGGGAGATGATTTATCAGTCGGACCAGTGGCCGTCGTGGTGGAAGGGCGTGGAGCGCGTCGAGAAGGTCTCGGACGGGGACGAGAATCACGTCGGCAGCGTGCGGCGCTACACGTGGAAGAGCAAGCTGCCTTACCGCCTCGTCTTCGACATGGAGCTGACGCGCGTCGAGCCGATGTCAATCATAGAGGGGAAGGCGCTCGGCGAACTGGAAGGACGCGGCCTCTGGCAGCTCTCGGAGGAGAGTGGGGTGACGACCGCCCGCTACGACTGGCGTGTGCGCACCACCAGGCGCTGGATGAATTTGCTGACGCCCGTCGCGCGCCCGTTCTTCAAGTGGAACCACGACGTGGTGATGGGCTGGGGCGGTGAAGGTTTGGCTAAACGACTCGGCGTGAGTTTATTGAAGGAGTAAGTGAAGCGGGCTTGCGAGTGACCGCATCGTCAGCCCCGGAAGGGCGGGATATGATTCCGCCCCTCCGGGGCTCTCCCGTTTATTGGTCGCCTGTCCCCAGGGCTCACGCCCTGGGCTACTGATATTCCGCCGCTAACGCGGCTGCCGCTTCGCTTCCCTCTCTCACGCCTTCCGTCAACGCACCTCTTTTATCAGCACGGCGTCGCTCGCCCTGAAGCCGCGCGAGCAGACAAGTCTCCCGTCGCGCAGCCACTCGAAGGAGAAGATTTGGTGCTCCTTAAAATCCGTCAGGCGCTCGGGCCGCCCGCCCGCGAGCGGCTGTCGCCAGATGTTGCCGATGCCCTCGGACTGGTCCTCGTAGGTCAGCGCCGTGCCGTCCGGCGTCCACTTGACGGGCGTGTCCCAGCCGACCATCGCGTTTGAAGTCACGTCGAAAGACTTGACGGGGTCGCCGCCCGTCGAAGGGAAGACCACGATTTGCAGGTTCGGGTTGGGCGGCTCGCCGTAGCGCCAGCAGGCGACCCACTTCCCGTCCGGCGAGACGACGGGCCGGAGCGAAAACTTGTCCGTCAGCTCGACCGCCTCGCCCCCGTCAATCCCCATCTTCCACACGGTCGTCTTCAACTTCGCGTTCACGTGCTGGTAGATGATGGAGCGGCTGTCGGGCGTCACCTGCGCCCAGGTGCTCTCGGCCCCGTCCGGCGTCATCTGCCTGGGGTTGCTCCCGTCGCGGTCCATGCGCCAGATTTGCCACGTGCCGGAGCGGTCCGAGTGGAAGACGATGTGGCGGCCGTCCGGCGAGGCGACTGGACCATAATTGCGCCCCGCCCCGGCGGTCAACTGCTTCTGGTTCGTCCCCTCCGCCGCCATCTCCCAGATGTCGGCGCTGCCCGAGGCGTCAGACGAGTAGAGGATGCGCCCGTCCGGCGTCCACGCCAGGTCGTAGTAGTTGCCGAGGCCCGGCGTGATCTGCGAGGCGGTGTAGTCCTTCGCGTCCTTCGAGAGCCAGATGTTCGAGAGCCGCTGGGTCTGGACGGAGACCAGTGCGGTCGAGTCGGCGCTCACGCTGATGCCCGCGTAGTCGTTCTGGTCGCCGGTGATGGGCTGCACTTCGCCGTCGGGGTAAGCGATGTGCCAGAGGCGGTCGAAGGACGAGTCCCGGCTGCGCGCCGGCATGACCAGTCCGCTCTTGTCCGCGAGCCACGCTATCTGCCCACTGCTGATCCAATACTGCGTGGTGATGACCTTCTCCGCGCCGTCCGACACGTTGACTTCGACGATCTTGACGTGCGCGTTATTGTCGCTGAAGCCTCGGATGGGGATGGCGATTGACTGGCCGTCGGGCGACCACGCCACCCAATCGAAGAACTCCGGGGTCCTGCGCGACACCAGATTGCGCTCCCCAGTGTGGTCCAAGTTCGAGATCGAGAGCGTGACCTCCTGCTTCGCTCGGTCTATGTTGACGACGGCGAGCCGCTTCCCGTCGGGCGAGGGGATGACCGGGGCGTTGATCTCGCCTATGACCTTCGTCGGGGAGCCGCCGAGCACCGGCAGCTTGTAAATGGCCGGGGGCGTCTTCCCGTCCCCCATCACGTAGAGTATGAAATCGCCGTCGGCCGAGAAGGCGCAGGCGTAGTACTGAACTTCGGCCAGCGGGAGCAGCCGGACGTTGCTGGAGATGGCGACCTGACGGAGCCAGAGGCTCTGCTTCCCGGCCTCGTCCATCGCGTAGGCGACGTACTTGCCGTCGGGCGAGATGGCCGCAACCTTCGTGTTGCCGTTGTTCGTCAGCTTGACGACCTGCGCGCGCTTGAAGAGCCCCGCCCCGGTGCCGGCGCTCTTATTGGCAAAGAATTTGTAGAGGGCGAAGGCGGCGACCGCGGCGAACGCCAGCAGTCCGAGGCCGAGCAAGAGTGCGCGTTTATTTTGGGCCAGGCGCGTGACGAGGTTTCCGCCGCCGCCGCTCGTCTCCGGCGCGGCCCCCCATCCGCCGGTGCTCGCGCGGGGGCCTTTGGCGCTGGTCGCGCGGCGGGCGTGCGCGCCGCTGCGGGCGGGACGCGCGCCGCCCGCCGAGGGCCCGACCGAGCGTTCAAGCTCTAAGCCTACTTCCAACTCGCGGCGCAGGCTCTTGAGGTCGAGCGCCATGTCCTTAATGGTCTGGTAACGCTCGTCCCTGTTCTTCTGAAGCGCCTTGCGCACGATGCGCTCCAACTCGTAAGGGACCTCTTCGTCGTGCTCGGAGAGGGCCGCAGGCTCCTGCGAGAGCAGCGAGACGATCACGTCGCTCGGCGTCTCGCCCGCGAAGGGCGCGCGGCCCGTGAGCATCTCGTAGAGGACCACGCCGAGAGACCAGATGTCCGCGCGGCGGTCAACGTCCAGGCCGCGCGCCTGCTCCGGGGCCATGTACTGCATCGTGCCCATCACGGTTCCAGGGTCCGTGTCGGCCTTAGCGATGGTCGGCGCTTTCGAGTCAACCGCGTGGGCCTGCCGCTCGGTCAGCTTGGCGAGGCCGAAGTCGAGGACTTTGACGTAGCCGTCGCGCCGGATCATGACGTTCTCGGGCTTGATGTCGCGGTGGACAATGCCGGCCTCGTGCGCGGCGGCGAGCGCATCTGCGACCTGGACGGAGATGTCGAGCGCCTCGCGCAAAGTCAGCTCGGCGCGGTCCAGGCGCGCGCGCAGGGTCTCGCCGTCCACGAACTCCATCGCCATGAAGTGCGTCCCGTCCTCCTGGCCGATTTCGTGGATGGTGATGATGTTCGGGTGGTTGAGGGCGGAGGCGGCCGACGCCTCGCGCTCGAAGCGGCGCAGGCGGTCTTCGCTCTCGGTGAACCTGGCGGGGAGGATTTTGAGCGCGGCGGGGCGGCGCAGGTGCGTGTCCTGGGCCAGATAGACTTCGCCCATGCCCCCAGCGCCGAGCTGCGAGCTGATTTCGTAACGGCCCAGACGTGTGCCGGGGGCAATCAGCATGACGATTCCAGCGACCCGGATTATATGACAGGGAAGGAGGAAGCTACTAAGGAAGGCGGTTCACCACAGAGGGCACAGAGGAAGATAAAAATAATCTCAGATTTCAGATTTGAGATTTCAAATCCCTTTCTTCCCTTTGTATCCTCTGTACCCTCTGTGGTGAATACTGAGAGGCCGTTTGAAAACTCAAGCCAGGCATCGATTCAACCCTTTGCGTCTTACGTCTTAACTTTGCGCCTTTGCGAGAAACTAAAACGGTTCACGCAAAGGCGCAAAGTTAAGACGTAAGACGCAAAGGGTTGAGCCTGGGTTTTCAAACACGCTCTGATTGCCGTAGGCTCGACGTTGACTATGAGCAGAAACAAAAACAGGAGAGCGGGGACTTCCATCGAAGCCCCCGCTCTCCTGCCCGGTAATCCTTTTCCGTAAATCTTAACGGAGCGTCATGCCTTCGAGCGCGACGGTGTATTCCTTCGCGGCGGCGTCGTAGCGGACGCTGTACTTGGTCGGGTAGTAGGCACCGCGCCGCTCGTAGCTCTTCGGGAGCTTAATCAGCTCGGTCACGTCCGTCTTCGTCTCCAGAAAACTCTTCGCGATCATCGGCTCGGCGAAGACCAGCCGGCCGTCATAGCTGCCGAAGAGGAAGGTATTCGTGAACGCTTGGCCCTGAAGCTCGCGCGTCAGCGGGTTGACCCAGTGCGCGCCCATGCGCGGGATGGTCGAGTTCGGGATGTAAACGTAGCCTTCGGGGATGAACTCCGCGGCCGGCTGCTTGTTGCCTTTGACCAGGCCCTCGCCCTCGGCCGTAATCCCCTCGCGCTCCGCGTCCGAAATCATATAGAAGTGGATGTCGAAGTGCGGCACGTCGTAGATTTTCTCGGGCGGGTGCCCGTGCGGGTTGTAGTTCAGCCAGATGTGTTGGAAGGCCGTCGCGGAAGCCTGTGGCGGCAAAGCGAACGTGACCCCGATGCCTTCCTCCCCAGGCGGCGGCTCCTTCGGCAAGCCTTCGAGCGCGGCCTCGGAAAAGGTCACGCCAACGGCCGTCGGTTTGCCGTCGCGGCCGACGCGCACCCATGAGCGCGCTTGACCTGCGCCGAGCGATCTGGTCTCGCCGACGATGGTCCTCTCCCTCGGGGCGGCGGCCGACCTGGCCGCGCGCTGCGCGAAGACCGCGCCCGTGACCATCAACAAGGCCGCCAGCGAGACGAACAGCTCGCGGCGGAGAAAAATCCTGTCAACCCTCATCACGGCGTCCAGCGCGCGGCGCTGAAAACTTTCGGCAACGATTCTGTGTGTGCTCATTTGACTCTCAAAGCCTCCTATCTGCAAACGCGCAATGCGGGGAAGAAAAGTATCAGGGCGTGTGAAAAATCTGGTCAGGACCGCCCGCCGACCCTTTTCGTCCGCGTTTCCCGCGTTACTGTATGGCGGCGAAATTTTGCTGCCGGAAGTGAGAGGGTTTGAGATTATGCAAGGCGCAGAGATGACCTTAAAGCAGTACGGGCGCGGGGCGGCGGGTTTGGCCGCGACGCTGTCCAGATTCGCGGCGCGCGTCTTCGGGTGCTGGCACAGGGAGATGAGCCGGCCGTTCACGCTCGGCGGGCAGTCGTACCGCGCGTGCCTCGACTGCGGCGCGCGGCGCTCGTTCGACACGACGAGCTGGGAGATGGTTGGCGCTTACTACTACGACTCGCCCGCAGTGAAAAATCACTTGCCGTCGCTGATGACGACAGCGTCGCTGGTGCTGAGGCCGCGCGCGAGGATGAGCCTGCCGTCGGGCGCGAAGTCGAACGCGTAGAAGAGGTCTTTCGTAAAATTGGTCAGGGGCGTGGGCGGGCCGCCGTCCGCGGGCTGGCTCATCAGGTTGGTGACGCCGCCCTGCTCGTCTATGTAGATGAGCGAGCGGCCGTCGCGCGACCAGCGCAGGACCGAGTAGCCCACGGCCGCGCCCTGCCGAACGTCTAAAAACTTAACGGGCTCGCCACCCTCAATCGGCACAATCGCAATCCGCCACGGCGCGTTCGGCGTCTGGTCCTTCTGCCAGCAGGCGATCCACTTTCCGTCAGGCGAGACGGCGGGCCGCACCATCAGCCCCGTCGTCAAACGTTCGGGCGTGCCGCCGTCAATCGAGATTTTCCACAGTGTGAAAAACCCGCCATCGCCGACGTGCTGGTAGATGACCCGGCGCGAGTCCGGCGAGGCTTGCGCCCAGTTGCTCTCCTCCGTGCCGCTCGTCAGGACGACCGGGTTGTTGCCGTCCGAGTCCATGCGCCAGATTTGCCACTGCCCGTTGCGCGACGAGTGGAAGAGGACGTAGCGGCCGTCCGGCGAGGCGACTGGACCATAATTGCGCCCCGCCCCGGCGGTCAACTGCTTCTGGTTCGTCCCGTCCGCGTCAATCTCCCAGATGTCGGCGCTGCCGGAGGCGTCCGAGGCGTAAAGTATCTTGTTGTCGGGCGTCCACGAGAGGTCGAAGTAGCGGCCCGCGCCGGAAGTGATCTGCGTGGACGAGTCGGGCCGGTCCCTGGGCGAGACCCAGATGCTCGTGAACGTCTGGCGCTGCACGCTGAGCAGCGTCTTCGAGTCGCCCGAGAGGCTCACGCCCCTGTAGTCGCTCAAATCGTTCGTCACCCT
This sequence comes from Pyrinomonadaceae bacterium, assembly GCA_036403435.1. Taxonomy (GTDB): domain Bacteria; phylum Acidobacteriota; class Blastocatellia; order Pyrinomonadales; family Pyrinomonadaceae; genus QHXM01. The sequence goes on along the minus strand of DASWQY010000203.1, from coordinate 173,774 downwards.
GCGCGCGTAGCCGTCCGGGTAGTCTATGTGCCAAATCTGCATGAAGGCCGAGTCTTCGCTCTGCGCCGTGATGACCAGCGTGTTGGTGTCGCGCAGCCAGTTGAGTTGGCCCACCTCGACCCAGCGCGTGTTCGTGATGACTTTCTCGGCGCGGTCGGAGACTCGCACCTCCTCGACCTTCATGTAGAAGCCTGCGGCGTCGCTCGTCTGCGTGGCGAAGGCGATGCGCTCGCCGTCGGGCGACCACGCGGGCGAGGTGTTAAGCGAGATGTGCTCGGGGAACTTGCGCGAGGCGAGCTGCTGCTGGCCGCCGCCGTCCACGTTCGCCACGATCAAGACCTCTTCGCCCTGGTCGGGGTTGGCGCGCACGAAGGCCATCTGCTTGCCGTCCGGCGAGAAGCCGACGGGGCTATCCGCGCCCGCCTTAATCTCGCGCACGGAGCCGCCGAACGCGGGCACTTGAAAGAGGCGGCCAGCCCCGCCGCCCGTGCGCTCCGTGGTGACGTAGTAGATGTAATTGCCGTCGGGCGAGAAGGTCAGCCCGCGGTAGTTGACCTCGGCCGGCGGGACGATGCGTATGTTGTTGGAGACGGCGATCTGCCTGACCCACAGGCCCTGCTTGCCCGCCTCGTCGAGCGCGTAAGCGGCCTGCTTGCCGTCGGGCGAGACGGCCGCGACGTTGACGTTACCGCTCGAAGTGAGCCGGGCGGTCGTCGCGGACTGGAAGCGCGGGGCGGCGGGCTTGTCCTCACGCGTGAGCCTGAAGAGCGCGAAGATAATGACCGCGGCCAGAATCATCGCCCCGGCCCCGAAGAACCAGACCTTCTTGCCGGGCCTGCCCTCCACGCTCACGCCGCTCGTGTCAACGGGCGTAGAGATCGCGCCCGTCTGCGACACGCCGATGGCCGCGGCCTGCGAGTCGGCCGTGACGGACGGGTGCTGGCCCGAAGGCGGCTGGCTCGTCTCCACCCAGGAGACGCGCCCCGAGGAAGGCTCAAGCGTGCGCGTCGGGTCCGTGCTCCGGTCGAGGCTGCTGAGGCTGACGCGTTCGAGCAGGTCCAGGTAACGCTGGTCCGAACGAAGCTGACTGAACTTCGGCTCCGTGCCGAGCCACGTCATCCACGGGTCGCGCTCGCGGTAAGCCTTTTCGAGGCAGTTGAAAGCCTCGTCCGGCTCGTTCAGGCCGGCACGGATGATGGCCGAGTGGTAGGCCGAGACGTAGCGGCCCTGCCCGGCCGAGCGGTGCATCTGGTCCAAAATCTCCCGCGCCTCGTCGCGGCGGCCAGCGGCGGCCAGCGCGTGCCCGAGCGCCCACAGCGGGACGATGGTGCCGGGCAGGAGTTCCGCCGCCCTGCGCCCGGCGGCAATCGCCTCGTCGTACCTTCCCACGCGCTCAAGGGCGGCCGAGAGCGGGATGTAGGTGATGGGGAAGTCCGGGGCCGTCTCGATGGCTTTCTGCGCCTCAGCGATGGTGCGGTCGAACTCGCCGGACTGGTAGAGAGTCCAGCAGAGCATCGCCATGTCCATCGGCGAGAGCGGGTTGATCTCCAGCGCGCGCCTGATCTCCTTCTCCCCCTCACTGAAGCGGCCCGAGGCCGTGAGCAGGTTTGAGTACCACTGGTGCGCGTTCGCGTAGTTGGCGTTCAGCTGAATCGAGCGGCGGAACAACTCTTCGGCGCGGCTGAGGTCGTAGTCATAGCAGAGGGTCGCGAACGCCAGCACGGCATGCGCCTCCGCGAGCGTCTCGTCAATCTGCAACGCCTTCCTGGCCGCGACCTTCGCCTTCGGGTAGCAGTCGCGCGGGGCCAGCCGGTGGAAGACGCCGGCCCAGACGTAGTAGTCTGCGATGCCGACGTGGGCCATCGCGTAGTTCGGGTCGAGGCGCGCGGCCTCGTTGAAGAACTCCAGGGCGAGCCCCAAAGACTCGTCCGTAAACTTGCTCCAGTGGAAGCGCCCCTTGAGGTACGCCTGATAGGCCGTGGCGTTCTCCGTCTCGCGCTTGGTCAGCGCCTCGCGCTCCTCGCCCGTCAGGCGCGGGACGAGCGCCTCGGCGACCTGGCTCGAAATCGAGTCTTCGACCGTGAAGATGTCCGTGAAATCTTCGTCGAACTTGGTGGCCCAGAACGGCGTGCCGTCTGAGACGCGCACGAGTTGGACGGTGACGCGCACGCGGCTGCCGGCGCGCTGAATCCTCCCGTCGAGGACGAAGCCGACGTTAAGCTCGTAGCCCGCGACCTGCGCGCTGTGCTCGCCGTCGTAATACTTCAAGACCGAGCTGGTCGGCCGGACCATGATGCGGTGAATGTTGCTGAGCTTCGTGATGATGGCGTCGGCCAGGCCCATCCCCAGAAACTCGTCGCCCTTCTCCTCGATTCTGAGCACCTTGAAGGGGAGCACGGCGATTGAGCGGCCGCCGCCCGTGGTCGGCTCCTCCGTCACGACCTCCGCCCCGGCCGAGGGCGGGAAGTAGGGGGGCGCGGAGACGGGCCGCCCCTCGACGTAGTGCGAGAGGTCGGCGGCGAACTCTTCGACCGACTGGTAGCGGCGCTGCGGCTCCTTCCTGAGCGCCTTCATGACGATGTTGTCGAGGCTGCCGGTGAGCTGGCGGCGCAGTTGCTCGGGCGTGGAGTTGCGCGCGCGGCTGACGGTCTCGGGCGTGATTTCGAGCGGGGGCGCTCCGCCGCTCGAACTCAAAACCTCTATCTGGCTGACGGCGACGCTCGGGCGCTCCGGCTCCTGTTCGCAGACGACGCGCACCAGCTCGTATGGCAGGCGGCTTTTCAGCCGGTACGGCCGGTGGTCCGTCAAAATCTCGTAGAGCATGACGCCGAGCGCGTACACGTCGGAGACGACCGTCGCGGGCTCGCCCCTCACCTGCTCGGGGGAGGCGTACTCGGGCGTCATCATGCGGAGCGCGGCGGTCGTCGGGTCGAGCGTGTGCCCGCCGATCTCGGGGTTCAAGATTTTGGCGATGCCGAAGTCGAGCAGCTTCGGCGTCCCGTCGGCCGTGACGAGGATGTTCGAGGGCTTGAGGTCGCGGTGGATGATCAGGTTCTGGTGCGCGTACTGGACCGCCGAGCAGACCTTGAGGAACAGCCTCAGCCGCTCTGGAATCGAGAGCTTCTGCGTGTCGCAGTAGTAGTGCAGAATCTGGCCCTCGACGTACTCCATGACGAAGTAGGGCAATCCGTCCTCGGTCGTGCCTCCGTCGAGCAGCCGGCCGATGTAGGGGTGGTCGAGCGAGGCGAGGATTTGGCGCTCGTTGCGGAAGCGGCGGACGATGAAGTCGGAATCCATCCCGCGCTTGATGAGCTTGATGGCGACGCGCATCTGGTACTCGTCGTCGGCGCGCACAGCCAAAAACACGGAGCCCATGCCGCCGCGCCCAATCTGGCGCACGATCTTGTAGGAGCCTATGCGCCGGCCGATGAAGGCCGAGCCGGTGTCTTCCGCGGGCCTCTGCGTCTCCTCGCCGGAGCGGTTCTGGTCGATGAAGTCGCCGGCCTTCTTGTAGGAGGCGATGAGGGTCTCGACCTGATGGCGCAGGGATTCGTCGCCCTCGCAGGCGCGCTCCAGGTAGGCGGACTGCTCCTCGGGCGCTTGCTGGAGCGCCGAATGGAAAACCTTCTCGACCTTCTTCCACCTCTCCGGGGTCATAAAAACAATGACTTGTGACGAGTTAAGAGTGACGAGCGAAGAGCGGGCGTTATACCAAGTCGGACACGGTTAATAAAGATGGCACTGCGGTGCCGGAAAAATGAGAATATAAGCAGTTCAGGTGCAAGTCAAATTCGTCGCCCGAGGGGGAGGGCCGGCCGCCAAATCTTGCCCCAAACTTCCGGCGCGGCGCGAGCGTATTGCAGATAAACCCGGAAGAAAAGAATGGAGCCACGCGCAGCACACGAAACGACATTGAATTAACTGAGCTTGAGTAATCGAGCTTGCCTCGTGTGGTGCGCGCGGCTCGTTCATTTTTCGTTTAAGAGGAGAATTGCGGACATGAAGACGAGTCGAATCTCCAGAAGAGGTTTCATCTACCTGGGCGGCGTCTGCGTAGTGGCCGCGGGCTACCCGCTGGCGCGCTCGCTCTCGCGGCCGCGCGACGCGCAGGCGGGCCGCAAGTTTCAGCCCACGCCGAGCAACACGCTCGGGCCGTTCTACAAGCAGGGCGCGCCCGTCCGTGAGCGCATGATCGAACCGAACGAGGCGGGCGTCCCGCTCCTCGTTACCGGCCGAGTCTTCGACACCGAAGGCGAGCCGCTCCCAGGCTCCGTGATCGAGGTCTTTCACTCGGACAACGACGGCAATTACGACCAGGAGGGCTTCCGCCACCGCGGCCGGATTCCCGTCCGCGCGCAAGGCGACTACCACTTCGAGTCCATCGTGCCGGGGCAGTACGGCGGCCGCGCGCAGCACGTCCACTACGTCATCACCGCGCCCGGCCACAAGCAGCTCGTCACGCAGCTCTACTTCGAGACGGACCCCAAGTTCGGGGGCGACCCCGACAAGAACTACACCAGAGACGGCCTGGTCCGGCACAGGGAACTGATCCGCCCCGTCGCCAAAATCACGAGGAACAACACCGCATTCTCTTCGGTCGTCTTCGACATCTGCCTGGAGAAGGCGTAAGAAATGATGAATGCGGAATGATGAATTAAAAAGCGATTGTCTTTAATTCATCATTCCGCATTCATCATTTCGTTTAGGCGGCCAGACCGCGCCGGCTGAACGGCACGGCCTTCCTCACCGCCGCCCGCTCCGGCGTGAAAGCTTCGGGAAGCAGCTCCCGGTAGTCGCCGCAGGCGGCGGACTCTTCGTCGTCGTCGGCCCTCCTGACGGAAGCGGCCCTCAGACTTTCCCAGTCGGTGGGCGCGACGCGGCGGAAAGCCTCGACGACGCGCGGGTCGAACTGCTTGCCCGAGAATTTGTCCAGCTCGCCCGCCGCCGATTCGTAAGACCTGCCGGCCCTGTAAACGCGGTCGCTGACGATGGCGTCGAAGGCGTCCGCCACGGCGAAGATGCGCGCGTTCAAATCAATCTCACACTCTTTCAGTCCGAGCGGGTAGCCCGAGCCGTCCCACTTCTCGTGGTGCTGCGCGACGACGCGCGCCGCGCCTTCGAGAAATTTTATCCCGCACAGGATGCGCTGGCCCAATTCCGGGTGCAGCCGCATCGTCTCCCACTCCGCCTCGTCCAGCCGCGCCGGCTTCCGCAGAATCGCGTCCGGCACGCCGATCTTCCCGATGTCGTGGAGGAGCGCGCCGAATTCGAGCGAGCGCAATTCCTCCGTGCTTAAATCCAGCTCGCGCCCGAGGCGCAGGCTGAACTGGACGACGCGCTCCGAATGGCCGCGCGTGTCCGTGTCGCGCATCTCAAGCGCGGCCGCGAGCGCCTTGAGCGTCGCGCGGTAAGAGTCTTCGAGCGACGAGAGCGCGAGGTTGAGCGCGGCGGTGCGCTCGCCGATCAGCTCTTCCATGTAACTCTCGTGACGGCGCTTGTTCCTCAGGAGCGCGAGGTGGTCGAGCGCGCGGCACACGGCCAACTCGACGTGCTTGAGGTCGAACGGTTTCGTCAAATAATCGAACGCGCCGGCGCGCATCGCCTCGACGGCGCTCTCGACGGCCTGCCCGCCGCTGACGACGATGATGATGGTCTCGGGCGCGCGCTCCAGCACGCGCGGGAACATCTCAAGCCCGCTCATCCCGCTCATCGAGATGTCTGTGATGACGAGGTCGAAGCGTTCGGTCTTGAGCAGCGCGAGGGCCGCTTCCGCCGAATCGGTCCTCGCGCAGGAGTAAGACGCGTCCAAAAAATCGCCCAGGACGTTCCTGACCTCCGCCTCGTCGTCAACGATTAACAGCCTAGCCCTTTCGTCCATCCCAAGCATCTCGCGTGCTCCGTTTCTCAAAGTTGGTGAAGCGGTGGCGGCGCTTCGACGCACGCCCGCTTAGAGCATGAGGTGGCCGTCACGCATCGGCGCGTGATTGATTAGTTCGGGGCACGAGTGTCGGGGACCGAGCGTCGAGCAACGCGTGTGCCAACTGTGCGGGAAGGGGCCGGCGGAACTTTGAGCTTTCAAGCTAAGCAAGCGGCCCAAAACTCAAGAAACGAACGGCTCAACCCTTTGCGCCTTCTCGCCTCCGGCGTGAGAAAATCTGCCTCGCGCCGGAGGCGAGAAGGCGCAAATTGCCGCGGCGGCTAAAAAGAGGCTGCCGCATTCTGCATCAGGCGCGAGGAGCGTCCCCCACGGCGCTGTCGCCTGGCCCCGACATCTCAAAATCTACACGCCGGTCCAAATTCTTCGCCCGCGCGCGGGCTTCTCCTTACCCCTCAGTCGAGTGCCTCGGGCCACTTCATGTATCGGCTGAATGCCGGTCATTCCCCGGCCGCTGATTGAGACTCGCCGGCCCGCCCGAATGCGCGGCGAGGCGCAAGGTGGTACGGGCCTTGCCACCAATTCAGAGGCGAGTTCCCCGACCGTTTAAGCCAGCACAACCTGAATAGCTTTACTGCAAGGAGCGGCTCCGTGATTTTCTCCAAGCTCTATCGCGCCACTATTCGGCTCGCTCCCTTCGCCATGCTGGCCTGTTCGCTCGTCGGGGGCGCGGCGCGGGCGCAGTCGGTAAGCTCGGCGAAAATATCGCCCGACCTGTCCGCGAGACTGCGGAAGGACGGGAGCGGAAAACGCGTGAACACCATCGTTCAATTCAACAAGGCTCCGGGCACTGTGCTCGAAAACCTTCTGCTCAAGCTCGGCGGCAAGGTGACGCTCAGGCTGCGGAACCTGAACATACAGGCCGTGAGCCTCCCGCCCGCCGCCGTGGAGGCTCTCGCCTCGCGCGGCGACGTGCGCTACGTCTCGGCCGACCGGCCCGCAATCGCTGCCGGTCACATCTCCACGACGACCGGCACGGACGCCATCCGCACCCAGACGACCTACTCGCTGCTCGGCCTCATCCAGACGACCACCGTCTATGACGGCAGCGGCATCGGCATCGCCATCCTCGATTCTGGCATCGACACCTATCACACTTCGCTCAAAAACGACCTCGGCCTCACGCGCGTCGTCGCCAGCCAGGATTTCACCGGCGAGAACCGCACGGACGACCCCTACGGCCACGGCACACACGTCGCCTCGATTGCAGCCGGCAGTGACCAAATCTACAGCGGCGCTTACACGGGCGTGGCCTCGAACGCGAAGCTCGTCAATTTGCGCGTCCTGAACTCGCAGGGCGTCGGCACGACCTCGGGCCTGCTGGCCGCGCTCGACTGGGTGCTGACCTACCGCGGGCTTCACAACATACGCGTCGTCAACCTGAGTCTGGGCACGCCGGCCGTGGACTCTTACCGCGATGACCCCTTGTGCCAGGCCGTGCGAAGGTTGACGGACGCGGGCGTCGTCGTCGTCGCGGCCGCGGGCAACAGCGGCAAGAACGACGACGGTTACAAAATCTACGGCCAGATTCACTCGCCCGGCAACGAGCCCTCGGCCATCACGGTCGGGGCCAGCAACACCTACGGGACGGACGCGCGCGGCGACGATGTCGTTACGACCTACAGCTCGCGCGGGCCGACGCGCAGCTTCTGGACCGATTGGGGCGGCGTCCGCCACTACGACAATCTGATTAAGCCGGACCTGACCGCGCCCGGCAACCAGGTCGTCGGCGCGGCCAGCGTCGGCAACTACATCCTGGCCGCACACCCCGAACTGAACGCCAACGTCAGCACGAACACCACGCGCCGGATGATGTACTTGAGCGGGACTTCGATGGCGACGCCGGTTGCGGCGGGCGCGGCCGCGCTCATCTTGCAGGCCAACCCCAGCCTGACGCCGAACATGGTCAAGATGATTCTGATGTACACGGCGCAGCCGCTCTCGGGCTACAACATGCTGGAGCAGGGCGCGGGCGAGCTTAACGTCGAAGGCGCAGTCCGCCTGGCGAAGCTCGTCCGAAGCGACCTGACGCAGTCTACGAGTGTGGGCGTGCCGCTCCTGACGGGCGCTTCCCCGTCGCCGGAGACGACACTCTCCGGGCAGACCTTCAGCTGGGCGCGCGGCCTCATTCTCAGCCACGCCTATGCGACCGGCACAGATTTGGTGACGAAGTATCAGAGGGTTTACGCGGCGGGGTTCGTGCTCGGCGACGGCGTCGTCGAAGATCAGTCCACGCAAGCTGCCAACGTGGAGCTGATGACGAGCGGCGTCACGCTCGGCCCCGCCGTGATGACGAGCGACGGCGGCGCGCTCGGCGGCGGCGCGATTTTTCTGGACGCGAGCCTGCTGCTCGGCGACGGCATTATGATTGGCGACGGCATCATGATTGGCGACGGCATTATGATCGGCGACGGCATTATGATCGGCGACGGGATCATGATCGGTGATAGCTTTTTGCAGGCGCAGTCAACCCTCGTGAGGGGAGACGACACTGCCTGCATGCGATGAGGGAGAGTTGATGTTGACGGCGGGGCCGATAATTGGACATACTTAAAAGCCCCATTCAACTCTCCCTTTTTTTTCGGTGATACCTCGCAGGGTTCTTTTCTACCTGTAAACTTCGTACGGAAGTTGCAACGTCGAGGCCCGGAAGGGGCGAAGCTTATCCCGCCCCCGGCCTCTTGAGGCGTCGAAGCTACGGCCTGGTGTTTTCGTGGCTCTCTTCGTCGTTCGACTGAAAAAGGAGGAGTCAGGTGAAGAAGTTCAGAGGTTCCCTCGCCGTGGAATGGATCAGCGCCCCTGCGCTGCTGGTCTGTTTGTGCCTCGGCACTCTGACGGCAGGCGGCGTCAGGGCGCAGGGCCTTTCGCCGGCCGCGGGCAAAGTCTCGCAGGAGCTGCGCGGCCTGGGGCGGGCGACCGCGCGCGTGCGCGTCGTCATTCAACTCAACGACTCGGCCGCAGGGCCGCTCGACTCTCTCCTCCTACTCGCCAGCGGCGGGCGCGTCACGCGCCGCTTCCAGACCTTAAACGCGCTGACGGTCGAGCTGCCCGCGCGCGCCGTCGAAGCCCTGGCCGCCTGGGGCAACGTCAGGTTCGTCACGCCCGACCGGCCGCTCGTCGCCTTCGGCCACGTCTCCGCGACGACGGGGGCCGACGCCGTGCGCACGGCCGCCGGGACCAACACCGCCGGACTCGACGGCACGGGCATCGGCATCGCCGTCCTCGACTCCGGCATTGACACTAACCACAAAGCTTTTCTGGACCGCAACAACGGCCTGCGCGTCGTCTTCAGTAAGGATTTCACAGGCGAGAACCGCGTGGACGACCCCTACGGCCACGGCACACACGTCGCCTCGATTGCAGCCGGCAACGCGCGCATCTCGAACGCCGAATATACGGGCGTGGCCCCGAACGCCAACATCATCAACCTGCGCGTGCTCGGCGCGACGGGCGCGGGTTCCGTCTCGGCGGTCCTGGCCGCGCTCGATTGGGTGATGCTGAACCGCGCGGCCTACAACATCCGCGTCGTCAACATGAGCCTCGGCGCGCCGGCCATCGAGTCTTACAAAAACGATCCCGTCTGCAAGGCCGTGCGAAGGTTGGCGGACGCGGGCGTCGTCGTCGTCGCGGCCGCGGGCAACAACGGAAGGACCACGGCGGGCCAGAAAATTTACGGCCAGATTCACTCGCCCGGCAACGAGCCTTCGGCCATCACGGTCGGGGCCAGCAACACCTACGGGACGGACGCGCGCGGTGATGATGTCGTCACGACCTACAGCTCGCGCGGGCCGACGCGTAGCTACACGACGACGCTCCTCGGCCTCAAGCATTACGACAATCTCGTCAAGCCGGACATCGTCGCGCCGGGCAACAAGCTGATTTACGCCGAGGCCGAGGACAACTACATCGTTAAGCAGAACCCATCGCTCGACGCGGGCGTGAGCCCCGTTGACAACCGGAAGATGATGTACATGAACGGCTCCTCGATGGCGACGCCGGTTGCGGCGGGCGCGGCCGCGCTCGTCCTTCAAGCCAACCCCAGCTTAACGCCCAATCTGGTCAAAGCCATCCTGATGTACACGGCGCAGCCTTTGGCAGGCTACAACATGCTGGAGCAGGGCACGGGCGAGCTTAACATCGAGGGCGCAGTCAGATTAGCCAAACTGGTCCGCACGGATTTGACGGCCGCGACGCCTCTGGGCGCGCCGCTCCTGACGACGCTCGCCGCGCCCACCCCGCAGACGACCATTTCCGGGCACACCTTCAACTGGTCGCAGGGAATCATCCTGAACTACGGCTACGCCGCCGGCCCGGACCTCATCACCAAGTATCAGGGCATCTACTCAATCGGCGTCCTCATCGGTGACGGCGGGCGCGTCTCGAACGGCGTGCTCATCGGCGACACGACGAGGCTGTCGGGCGGAGTCCTGATCGGCGACCAGATCACGACCAGCAACGGCGTGCTCATCGGCGACGGCACGACCTTCATCACTTCGGGCGTGCTCATCGGCGACGGTGTCTTAATCGGCGACGGGGTCTTGATAGGCGACGGAGTTTTAATCGGTGACGGCGTGCTCATCGGCGACAGCGCCTTTCGAAGCGACGCCATGACGCAGGCCATGTCCGCGACGACGAGCGGCGACGGCACCCTCTCGATGCCTGTGATCGAAGACACGGGCGTCGATTACCTGGGCTATTAAAGAGGTCGCGCACCACTTGCCTCGCGCCCTTTAATCTTTCAGACCACTTGAGGACTCTTTGATGACCATGACCAACCCGACAAGGTTAGAAGAGTTGAGGGCGGCCGAGGCGTGGACGCCCGGTGACACCCAGGGCTCTTTATCAGTTCACCCCCTGACTGACAAAGACGAAACAGAAGTCCTCGCCTTCCTCGCCGCGCGCCCGCTGCACACGGTCGTCATGGCCGGGCACATCCGCGACAACAGGCTCGAAAGTCGGCTCAACCGCGGCGCGTTCCACGCCGCGCGCGACGGCCGCGGCCGCCTCGAAGGCGTCGCGCTCATCGGCCACGCCACGCTCGTCGAGACGCGCTCGGAGGCCGCGCTCGCCGCCTTCGCGCGCCTCGCGCAGTCTTGCCCGAGCGCGCACCTGATGATGGGCGAGCAGGAGAAGATAGAACGCTTCTGGCACTACTACGCGAGCGTCGGGCAGCTCCCGCGCCGCGTCTGCCGCGAGCTGTTGATGGAGCAGCACTGGCCCGTCGAGGCGCTTGAGCCGGTCAAGGGCCTGAGGCCCGCCACGCTCGCCGAACTCGAACCCGTGATGCGCGTCCAGGCTGAAATGGCACAGGCCGAGAGCGGCATCAACCCGCTCGAAGCGGACCCCGTGGGCTTCCGCATACGCTGCTCGCGCCGCGTGGAGCAGGGGCGCGTCTGGGTCTGGGCCGAGGGCGACCAGTTGATCTTCAAGGCCGACGTTATCTCCGACACGCCCGAGGTGATTTACATCGAAGGCGTTCACGTGGACGAGCGAGTCCGCGGCCTCGGCTACGGCGCGCGTTGCGTCTCGCAGCTGAGCCGAACGCTGCTCGCGCGCACCAGCTCGCTCTGCATTCTGGTTAACGAGCGGAGCCAGCGCGCGCGCGCCTTCTTCGAGCGCGCCGGCTACAAACTTCGCGACTACTACGACACGGTCTTCCTGGAGCGCCGCTCGGGCGCGCAAGCCTTGTCGTAGGCGTGGGCGAAAACCAGCAACCGGGAGAGAGGGTAAGGAGGACAGATAAAGATGAGTGCGATGGAGATGAGCGCGGGAGCCACGCCGCTGAGCCGGCAACGCTTCACGATCCCCTACATGTGGCTAATCATCGCGGCCGGCGTCATGGCTTCCGGCTACGCCGTCCTGAATCTGAGGTTTGCGACGCTCGACTTGCGCTTCCTGCTGCTGGCCGCGGTCACGCTGGGCCTCGGCTCGCGCCTCTCGATTCAGATTCCGCGCCTCAGCTCACACATCTCGGTCTCGGATACGCTCATCTTCCTGACCGTGCTGCTCTACGGCGGCGAGGTCGCCGTCCTACTCGCGGCGGCCGAAGCCTTCTGCTCAAGTTTGCGCTTCAGCAAGAGGTCGCTGACGATCATGTTCAACGCGGCGGTCATGGCCGCCTCGACTTTCCTGACCGTCTCGGTGTTGCGTCTGACGTTCGGCCCGATGACGGACCTGCCGCACGGCGACTACTCGGCCAACTACATCAGCGCGCTCTGCGTGATGGCGCTCGTCCAGTACATCAGCAACTCGGGCCTCGTCGCGGTGCTCGCGGCCTGCAAGACGGATCAGCCCGTCTGGCACACCTGGACCAAGTATTACCTCTGGACTTCGGTCACCTATTTCGCGGGCGCGTCGGCCGCGGGCATCATCGCGAAGCTCGTCGGCGCGGTCGGCTTCTACGCCGTGCTCGCCGCCGTCCCCATCATCGTCTTCGTCTATTTCACGTACCGCACCTATCTCAAGAACATAGAGGTCATGGCGGCGGCGGCCAAAGCCGAGGCGGCGGCGGCGGCGCGCACCGAGGCGGCGGCCGCTCAGGCCGAGCAGGCCGAGCGCCACGTCGCGGAGTTGAATCACTACATCGCCGAGCAGGAGCGCATCCGCGAACAGTACTCGCAGATCGAGAAGATGTCGGCCCTGGGCGAACTGGCCTCGGGCGTGGCCCACGACTTCAACAACACGCTCGCCGGAATCCTCGGCCGCGCCCAGCTCCTGCTTGCGACCAAAGACCCCGCGAAGATAGAGGCGGGGCTCAAGATCATCGTCAAGACCGCGAAGGACGGGGCCAAGACCATCAAGCGCATTCAGGACTTCGCGCGCCAGCGCCGCGACCACGACTTTCAGCCCGTTGACACCTGCCAGCTCCTTCTCGACGTGAGCGAGATCACGCGCCCGCGCTGGAAGGACTGGGCCGAGGCCGCGAACGTGCACATCAGCCTGGACCTGCAACTGCACTGCAAGGCGCTCATCCTGGGCGACGAGTCGGAGCTGCGCGAGGTCCTGGTCAACATGGTCTTCAACGCAGTGGACGCCATGCCGGAGGGCGGGACCCTGACGCTCTCGGCGCAGGAGACGGCGAGCGCCGTCGTCCTCTCGGTCTCCGACACCGGCACGGGGATGTCGGAGGAAGTGCGCTCGCGCATCTTCGACCCGTTCTTCACGACGAAGGGCAAGGCCGGGATGGGGTTGGGCCTGGCGGTCGGCTACGGCATCATCCGGCGGCACGAGGGCACGGTCGAGGTCACGTCCGAAGTCGGGCGCGGCACGAGCTTCCGCGTCAAGCTGCCCGTGGCCGTGGGCGTCAGGCGCGCGGCGCACACGACCGCGGAGCTGCCGGACGTTTCGGCGGAGGCGGACCCGTCGCACCGGATGCGATTCCTGGTGGTTGACGACGAGGAGCACGTGCGCTCGCTCTTGCGCGACATCCTGGAGAAGGAGTGCTGCGAGGTGGTCCTGGCCGAGGGCGGGCGCGAGGCGCTCTCGCTCTTCGGCAGGCAAAAGTTCGACGCCATCTTCACGGACGTGGGGATGCCGGAGATGAGCGGCTGGGAGTTCGCGCGCGAGGTGCGCAAGCGCGACCGCCAGATTCCGCTGGCGGTGATTACGGGCTGGGGCGAGGCCGTCGGCTCTCACGAGCGCAAGGCGGCGCAGGTGGACTGGGTCGTGGCGAAGCCTTTCGACACGTCGCAGGTCGTGTTGATCGCGCGGGAGGTTTCGAGGAGGCGGGATGGGAAGTTTGAAGTCGCGTCCTCAATCGTGGCCGCGTAGCCACTTCGTTGACGACTCCGCGGCGGGGGGCCGCCGCCAATCGCCGCGCTGCGAGGCCCGCCTGAAGCTCTCCGTGCGCTTCGGCCTCTCGCTGCTGGAGTTCGACGCCAACGGGACCTGCGCGCAGCGGCCCGAGCTGGGCGGCGTGACGCGCGACCTGAGCGAGACGGGCCTTGCCGTCAGCCTCCACACCAACCACATCGGCGACCGCTACTTCAACGTCGTCGGCTGCACGCTCCAGGTCACGCTCGAACTCCCGGACGGCCCCGTCGAGATACGCGCCACGCCCAAGTGGTGCCGCTGGTTCATGGAGGAGGCAGAAGCCACGAGACGCTACCTCCTCGGCCTCCGAATCATCGAGATGGCCGACGAACAATGGGTCCGCCTCGTCCGCTACGTCCACGCCTGTCTGTGAAAAGCAATGCGGAATGCGGAATGATGAATTAAAAACAGACCTCTTCAATTCATCATTCATCATTCCGCATTCATCATTTCGTTCCGCCGCCGTTCTGTTCCACGTTATAGCGTTCGAGTTTGCGTTGGAGGGTGGTGCGGTCGATGCCGAGGACACGGGCGGCGGCCTGCTTGTTGCCGCCGGTGCGCGCCAGGACGCGGAAGATGTGGCGGCCCTCGACCTCCGCGAGCGAGAGCAGGTCTTCGCCGTCGCCGTCGCCGTCGTGTGGGAGCTTGACGTGTGATTGAATTGCCGGGGGCGCGGAGTAGTTGCGCACGCGCTCGGGCAGGTCTTCGGGGCGGACGGCCTGGTCGCACAGCGCCGCGGCGCGGACGATGGCGTTCTCAAGCTCGCGTATGTTGCCGGGCCAGTCGTAGTTTTCCAGTAACTGCACGGCGTCGCGGGAGAAGCTGATGCAGGCCGTGTCGGAAGATTGGACCATGCGCTCGGCGAAGTAGCGCGCGAGCGGCAGGATGTCCTCGCGCCGCTCGCGCAAAGGCGGCAGGTGCAGCGTCACGGCGTTGAGGCGGTAGAGCAGGTCCTGCCGGAAGCGGCCCTCGCGCATCTCCCCGTCAACGTCGCGGTTCGACGCGGTGATGACGCGCACGTCCACCCTCACGGTCTGGTTCGAGCCGACGCGGCGAATCTCGCGCTCTTGCAGCGCGCGCAAGAGTTTCACCTGGAAGGCGGGCGAGGTCTCCGTAATCTCGTCCAGGAAAACCGTGCCGCCGTCCGCCTCCTGCCAGAGCCCGCGGCGGTCGGCGTGCGCGCCGGTGAAAGAACCTTTGGCGTGGCCGAAGAGTTCCGACTCGATCAACTCCGCCGGGATGGCCCCGCAGTTGACGGCGACGAAGGGCATCACGGCGCGCGGGCTGCGGCGGTGTATGGCGCGCGCGACGACCTCCTTGCCCGTACCAGACTCGCCCGTAATCAGCACCGGAAGGTTCGTCGCGGCCACGCGGCCCACCAGCTTCATCACCTCGACGAAGGCCGAGCTGATGCCCACCAGGTCGATGTCGGAGGTGTAGACGGGGGCGGGCGGGAGTTCGCCCGTGGTGCCGGGTCGCAGGCGCTTCTCTATCCCGAGGCGCACGGCCTGCGAGATTTTGAGCACGTCCTCGACATCGAACGGCTTCATCAGGTAGTCGTACGCGCCGGACGAAACGGCGTCGAGCGCGCCGACGGCCGAGCCGTGGCCCGTCATGATGATGATCTGCGCGTCGGGCTGCTCATCTGTGAAGCGGCGCAGCACGTCGTAGCCCTCGCCGCTGTTCTTGTCCGAGAGCTTCACGTCGCAGAAGACGAGCGCCCAGCCGTCGCGGTTGAGCATCTCGAATGCCTCTTCGGCCGACTCGGCTTCGGAGACTTCCCAGCCGTCTTCGCGCAGCACCTCGGCCACGTTGCTCCGAATCAAACTGTTGTCGTCAACCACCAGGGCTTTCATCTTGTTCATTCCCGGCGATGAGCATAAACCCGGCCTCGCGCCGCGTCTGTACGCAAGACGAGTCTTGCGCTCTCGAAATTTCACTGGGCGTAGGCTCTGAGCCGGACGGGCAAGGCCGGAGGATGGGAATCGTCCGGGCTGCTCGGCCGGGTTTCAGAGCTACTTCAGACGAACTCTCGTGCGCCCCATTGTAGTTGCTTTCGCCGGGTTGTAAAGGGAAACCTGCGGCGCTCGGCGGGTGAGCCCACCTTAACCTTGCAGACGCGAATAGCCGGGGGCCGCGCCTGGTTCGCGCTCGCCCCCGGCCATTCTTTCACCCCCCGGATGCGTTTGGGGAAACATGCAGGGGAGGGTCTGGGGAGACCTGAAATTTTAGGCGATTGACGGCCGGAGGCCGCGTTCGCGCAGCATGCCGGCGACGGCGCGGCGGTACTGTTCGGCCTGCTGGCGGTGCTCGCGCACCCAGCCGGCGACGACCGCCTTCAACTCGCGTTCAGAAGATTTAGCGACGCCGACCTCGGCTGTTGTGGCCTGGGGGGTCTGCTCCGTGCGCGCCTTCTGGTCGCGCTTGACGATGCGAACTGGCCGATTCTGCTGCATTGGATTTCTCTCCTCCACCTGCTAACGCGGAACAAGCCGGGAAAAAGGATCACGGGGAAGGAATTTTTTTCAGGCCCGACTGCGGATTTAATTTCTATTAACATCCTTACTATGCCAGAATAATGTGCGCCCTCTGACGTTACCGCCCAGAAAGGCTAAAGGGGCAACTTCGAGGCGGGTAAGAAGGAAGGTAATTAGCTAATGAGTGATGTCCCAATGATTAAATCCGTACACTTTAAGAACTTTAAGGCGCTACGCGATGCGACACTCCCCTTAAGCCGTTTCACACTCATCGTTGGGCCAAACGGGAGCGGCAAAAGCACTGCCATGCAAGCCTTATTGATGGCTGGTCGCCCAAATCAGTACAGGGACGCAAAACAGTTCTTGAGCGCGGATTTAAACCAGCTCGAGAAGGTACAAGTTAACATTGAAATTGTTTGGGAGTTAGGTGCTCTACAATTTACTAGCATGTCGGGCTGGCTTTTACGCCTAAATCTAGCCAGTCCACAAGGCCCTACATACAAGGATAAATTTGATAGGACTCTGGATGACCATAACATTGAGCACAACTTGCATAATCGGCTGATGAGCTTCAGGGTTTTTGCCTTTGAGGCTGACGCCCTATCTACACCCATAGTCCTTTCACCAGGTCTTGAGCTACAGTCAAATGGTTTAAATCTCGCTGGAGTTTTAGATAATTTGAGGGATAGCGAGCCCGAAAGATTCGATGAACTCAATAAAGAGTTAGGTAGGTGGCTGCCAGAGTTTGATCGCATCCTGTTTGAAACGCCTGCCCAGGGTCAACGCTCCTTGATGTTGCGAACCCGACAGGGTCAGCACTGGATTCGAGCCACTAATCTTTCTCACGGGACTTTATACGCTCTCGCTTTTCTCACTCTTAGCTACCTTCCTAACCCTCCATCCATAGTCTGTTTTGAAGAGCCGGAACGCGGGATACATCCTCGATTGTTTCGTGAGATAAGGGATGCGATGTACCGCTTGTGCTACCCGGAAGACTTTGCCGACAAACGTCAGCCCGTCCAGGTCATTGCGACCACACACTCTCCTTACCTGCTTGATCTTTACAAAGAGCACCCGGAAGAGATTGTGATTTCAAATAAAGATAGCGACGGGGTTCAC
Organism: Pyrinomonadaceae bacterium; assembly: GCA_036403435.1. Taxonomy (GTDB): domain Bacteria; phylum Acidobacteriota; class Blastocatellia; order Pyrinomonadales; family Pyrinomonadaceae; genus QHXM01. The sequence continues at coordinate 156,431 of DASWQY010000203.1, read as the reverse complement.
TTCGAGAGGCTGGCTGAAAAGCCTAATATTGAAGATTTCTTGCAGGACGCGCCATTAGGGGAAGTCTGGTACAGCGGAATTTTAGGTGGAGTCCCTACTAGCACATGAGATTGGCCGTTCTCAGTGAATCATCCGCAGATGAAGCGGCGGTTCGAGTGATTGTCGGCGGCATACTTGGCAGGGAAATACGACATATTTCTATCGAATCGTCCTTACGTGTACGCGGCTGGCCGGGCGTAAAGACTCTTTTGCCTGTAATCATTCCACGGCTATATTACAATTCTGATGCTGAGGCTTTGGCTCTCGTCGTGGATTCTGACTCGTCTACGATCCATCAACCTTCACATAATGATGCAACAGAGGTGGGCAACTGTCGGTTATGTGACCTCTGTAATAGTGCTGAATATCAGCTCTCAAGACTCACCCCGGTTCCGGGCAAAGGTATGTTGAAAATTGCAATTGGATTGGCCGTACCTGCAATTGAAGCTTGGTATGTTTGCTTGCGTGACACACATGTTAATGAAGCTACTTGGGCAAGGCATCTGGGAGGAGAACAGATAACCTACACGAAGAATTCATTAAAGGAAAAGATTTATGGAACTGAGCGCCCGTCAATAGCTCTTGAGACAGAGTGTGCAGTAAGAGTTGCCAACGAACTGATTAATGATCTTGACCGAATTGAAGAATTGTTCCCAAATGGGTTCAGTTTTTTCGCGCGAGGTGTACGAGGTTGGATTTAGAGAGTCATTGACGCCCGCCCTGTTATACCTTCCCAGACCCGTTGTCGCGGTTAGCGTTGTGCGCTAGTCCTACAAGTTACCCGGTTATGCGTCAGGAACTTTTGTGACTTCGTAGTGTCGGGCGTTTTAGCTGCCGCCTGTCGTGCCGTTGAGTCGCCGGAGCAGCTCGTTGAAGCGTGGGTCGGCGCGGAGGTTGTTGACGCGGGGGTCAACGCGGACGTAGGTGAGGCCGACGGCGCGCTCCTGAGCGGCGCGGTCGAGCCAGTTGAAAGCCTCGTCGCGCTCGCCCAGGAACGAGTAGATGACGGCGATCTCGTAGGCCGTGACCCACTCCTTGTCGCGGCCCGCGACCAGCCGGCGCAGGGTTTCTCTGGCCTCCGCGGAGCGCCCGCACGCGGCCAGGACGTGCGCGTGCTTGGCGCGCGTCGTCGGCGTGTCGCCCGCAAACGCGCGCTCCTGCTCGTAGGTGGCGAACGCCTCCGTACACATCCCGCTGGCCTCGTAAGCCCAGCGCAGGATGATGCGCGCCGAGAGCGAGCCGGGGTCCAATTCGAGCGCGCGGTTGCACTGGTCTATTGCCTCGCGGTATCGCTGGGCGAAGAAGAGGACGTTGGCGAAGGCCGTGGCGACGACGGGTGAGCGCGGGTTGATCTCCTGTGCGCGGCGGATTTCGGCGACGGCCTCGTCGTGCCGCCCCATCGCCGAGAGGTTGAAGGCGTGCCAGCGGTGCGCGACCGCGTTGTCGGGCTTCAGCTCGGTGGCGCGGCGGAACTCGCGCGCGGCACCGCGGAAGTCGCGGTCAGAGTGCATCAGGACGAAGCCGAGCGAGGCGTGCCCGTCGGCCACGCGCTCGTTGGCGCGGACGGCGTCGAGCGCGGCCTCTTTGGCGCGCTCCCAGGCGTCGGCCGGCGGCGGCTCGATGTACCAGTTGAGGAGCGCGTAGCAGTCGGCCATCTCCGCGTAGGCCACCGCGAAAGACGGGTCCCGCTCGACGGCCTTCTCCAGACGCTCTATCGCCTGGCGCAAGCCCTCGGCCGTGCGGCGCGTGGCGAAGTAGCGCCCCGCCACGTAGAGCTGGTGGGCCTCCTCGTCGTCGGTCGGGCGCGGCTGCGCCGAAGGGGCTTCGGCCGAAGCGGGCGCAGAGGTCTGCGCAGGCCGCGGGTTCGGCGGCGCGCTTCTCGGCGCGGCGTTCGTGCGGATGGTGCTCACGTCCTGCAAGTAGGCCGGGTTGCGCGTCCGCCTGAGCAACTCCGTGAACCTCTCTTCCCCGCGCAGCACGTCGAACTGCGGCTCGACGCCGAGCCACACTATCCACGGCTCGCCGTCGTCCACGCTCTGCTCCAGCAGACTCAGCGCCGCGTCGCGCTCGCCCAGGTTCAGGTGGACCAGAGCGCGGTGGTAAGGCGTGACGAAACGCTTGTCGGCCAGCTCGTGCAGCTCGGCGAGCACGCGGCGCGCTTCTTCGATCTGCCCGGCCTCGGCCAGGGCCGAGCCGAACGCCGCCAGGTTGAGCGGCGGCTGGCCGCCGAATTCGAGCGACTTCCGGGACGCCTCAATCGCCCCGTCGTAATCGCCGATTCTGCGGAGCGCCCACGAGAGCGCGAAGTAGGCCGGGCCGTAGCGCGGGTCCGAGCGGATCAGGTCGCGCGCGCGCCTGATGCTCTCGTCGTAGCGGCGACCCTGATAGAGATACCAGACGCGGTTGTAGGCGTTGAGCGGGTTGAGCGGGTCTAGTTCGCAGGCGCGTTGAATCTCGCGGTCGGACTCCGTGAAGCGCCCCTCCATCGCGAGCTGGCCGGCGTACCAGACGTAGGCCGTGGGGTAGTTCGGGTTCAGCTCGATGGCGCGGAGGTGATGAAGCTTGGCCTCCTCCCACTGCGTCGGGTGGGCCAAAAGCGCGAAGCCCAAAGCCGTGTGCGCCTCGGCGAGCGTGTCGTCAAGCTCGACCGCGCGCCGGGCCGCGTCGCGCGCGGCCGCCAAACACTCGGCCGGGGGCATGACGCCGAAGATGGCGAGCCACGAGTGATATTCACTGATGGCCGCGTAGGCCGCGGCGTAATCGGGATCGAGCGCGATGGCGCGGTAGTAGCACGAGATGGCCCTGGCGAAACTGTCTTCCGTCAGGGAGGTCCAGTGGTAGCGGCCGCGCAGGTAAGCCTCGAACGCCTCGGCGTTGTCCGTCCCGCGCTTGGACAGCCTCCGGCGCTCGTCGCCCGAGAGGTGCGTGACGAGAGCAGTTGCGACCTGCTCGGAGATGGAGTCTTCGAGGTGGAGCACGTCCGTGAAGCTCGCGTCGAAGTGGCCGGCCCAGCGGGTCGCGCCGTCGGCGACGCTCAGGAGCTGCGCGCTCACTCGGATGCTTTTGCCCGCGCTGCGAATTGTGCCAGTGACGATGAAGTCCACGTTCAACTCGCGCCCGGCCTTCAAGGGATCATCCGCCCCGCCCTGGTAGCGCAGCACCGAACTCGTCGGGCGCACGACGAAGCGGCGGACGCTCGACAGCCGCGTGATGAGCGCGTCGGCGAGGCCCACCCCCAGGTACTCGTCGCCGGTCGCCGAAGGGCCTATCAGTCTCATCGGCAGGACGGCGACGGACTTCTGACCCGTCGCGGGCTCGGGCGGGTGAGTGATACGCGCGGCGAGCGGGTTGTTGGTTCGGCGCAGGATTTCGTTGAAGCGCGGCTGGCCGCGAAGCTGATCGAACTGCGGGTCAACGCCGAGCCAGGCAAGCCGCGCGTCGCGTATCTCCCAAGCCTCTTCGAGGTTGGAGAGCGCGCCCTCGCCGTCGCCCAAATTGCTGTAGACCATCGCGCGCAGGTATGGCGAGACGTACCGCCGCGCCTCCATCTCCTGGACCTCGTCCAGCAGGTCGTGCGCCTCTTCGCGGTGCCCGGCGGACGCGTGCGCCGCCGCGAGCCAGAGGAGCGTGTAGGGGCTGCGGCCCAAAAGCTCGACGGCGCGCTCGCCCGCGGCGATGGCCCTGTCGTACTCGCCCGCGTGCCACAGGATCATGCAGAGCGTGACCTGGCCCAGGCCGTAGTTCGGCTCGTTGGCGGCGAGGTTGCGCGCGGCGGCCATGCTCTCTTCGTAGCGGCGCGCGTTGTAGTAAATCCAGCTCAGGTTGTGGTGGACGAGCGGCGTCAAGGGGTCCAGCTCAAGCGCGCGGCGGACCTGCGCGAGCGCCTCGTCGAAGCGCCCCTCCATCCCGAGAAAGTAGCTGTACCAGAGGCGGCCCGTGACGTAGTTGGGATTAAGCTCGATGGCGCGTCGCAGGTGGCGCTCCGACGCCTCCCAGTCGAACTCGTTCATGAGTGTGGCGAACCCCAGCGCGGCGAAGCCCTCGGCCAGCGTGTCGTCGAGCGCGACCGATTTGAGCGCGGCCTCCCTGGCCGCGGCCGAAGTCTCGCTGAAGGGGAGGACTGCGTAGACGCCGAGGAAGTTGTAGTAGTCGGCTATCCCCGTGTAGGCGAGCGCGTAGTCGGGCGCGAGCGCGACGGCCTGGTTGAAGTAGATGAGCGCCTTGGCGAAGCCGTCTTCCGTGAGAGTGTTCCAGTGGTAGCGCCCGCGCATGTAGGCTTCGTGCGCCTCTGGGCTGTCGGTGCTGCGCTTGGCGAGGAGGCTGCGCTCGCCGCCGGAGAGGTGCGGGACGATGGCCTCGGCCACCTGCGAGGTGATGGCGTCTTCGAGCGTGAGCACGTCCTTAAACTTCTCGTCGAATTGGCCCGCCCAGACGGACCCGCCGCTCCACACGTCCAGGAGTTGCACGGTGACGCGGATGTTCTCGCCCGCGCGCTGAATCCTCCCGTCGAGGACGAAGCCGACTTCGAGCTTGCGCCCGGCCATCACCGGGTCCGTGTCGAGCGCGCCGTAGCGCAGCACCGAACTCGTCGGGCGCACGTTGAAGCGGCGCAGTTGGCTGAGGCGCGTGATGATCACGTCGGCGAGGCCGAGGCCGAGGTAGAGGTCGCCCGTCTCCTCCGCGCGGCGCTCGTCGAGGATTTTGAAGGGGAGGACGGCGATGGACTTTTCGGCCGTGGGCGCGTCGAAGCCGACGACCGGGTGGGCCGCGACCGGAAAGAAGGGCGGGGCCGAGACGGGCTGCCCGTCGAGGTGGCGCGTGATGTCGTCGCGCAGTTGCTCGACGGATTGATAGCGCCGCTCCGTCTCCTTCCTGAGCGCCTTCATCACGATGTTATCCACGTCGCCTTCAAGGTCGCGGCGCAAGGTGTCGCCCGAGCCCCCGCCGCGGCTGCGGTAGAGGAATTTGAGCGTGTCGCCCTCTTGTCCCTCGATGTGCATCGGCAGCAAATCGTAAGGGCGCGAGATGACCACGCTCGGGTGCATCGGCTTCTCTTCGCAGATGACGCGCGCGATCTCGTGCGGGGCGCGGTTGAGAAAGCGGTAAGGGCGGTGGCCCGTCAGCAACTCATACAGCAGCACGCCGAGAGAGTAAACGTCCGTGGTCGGTGTCACGGCCATGCCCTGCACCTGCTCGGGGGAGGCGTACTCGGGCGTCATCAGGCGCATCGCGGTCGCCGTCGGGTCAATCGTGATGTCCGCGAGTTCCGGGTTGAGGAGCTTGGCGATGCCGAAGTCTAAAAGTTTCGGCACGCCCTCGGCCGTGACGAGGATGTTGCCGGGCTTGATGTCGCGGTGGATGACGAGGTGGCGATGCGCGTAGTGGACGGCGTCGCAGACCTGGCGGAAGAGGCGGAGCCGCTCGGTGATGCCCAGGTTGCGCTCGTCGCAGAAGCGGTAGATGGGCAAGCCCTCTATGTACTCCATGACGAAGTAGGGTAATCCGTCCTCGGTCGTGCCTCCGTCCAGGAGGCGCGCGATGTAGGGGTGGTCGAGCGAGGCGAGGATTTGGCGCTCGTTGCGGAAGCGGCGGAGGATGAAGTCGGTGTCCATCCCGCGCTTGATGAGCTTGATGGCGACGCGGCGGCGGAACTCGCCGTCCTCGCGCTCGGCCATGTAGACCGCGCCCATGCCGCCGCGGCCGATCTCGCGCACGATCTTGTAGGGGCCGACGCGCCGGCCGATGGCCGGGTCTTCCATCGAGTCCGAGATGAGGGTCGGCGCGTCCCTTTCGATGCTGGACCGGAGGCCCGTGACGGCGAAGGCGGGTTCCTCTATGAAGTCGCCGGCCTGGTCGTGCTGCGCGACGAGCGCCTCGACCTGCTCGCGCAGGGTGTCGTCGCCCGTGCACGCCTCGACGATGTACCGGCGGCGCTCGACCGGGGGCAAATCGAGCGCCGTCTGGAACACTTCCTCAATCTGTTTCCAGCGTTCGGGGGTCATAAAACGGAATGATGAGTGCGGAATGATGAATGATGAATGAAAGACAGCGGCATTTTAATTCCGCATTCATCATTCCGCCTTCATCATTGTCTTTGCACTTGTCCGTAGAGCCAGGCTTTCGCCATGCGCCACTGGCGCTTGACGGTGGGGGCGCTGACGCCGAGGACTTCGGCCGTCTCCTCGATGGAGAGTCCGCCGAAGAAGCGCAGCTCGACGATGCGGCTCTTCTGCTCGTCCATCTCGGCCAGCTCATGGAGCGCGTCGTCCAGCGCGATCAGCTCGGCGCTGCGCTCGACCGTCTTGTCAATGTTTTCGTCCAGGGAGAGCTTCTGAAAATCCGACCCGCGCTTCTCGGCCGTGTGCGCCCGCGCGTGGTCAACCAGGATGCGGCGCATCATCTGCGCCGCCACGCCGAAAAAGTGTGCGCGGTTCTGCCAGTTGACCTGCGTCTGGTCAACCATCCGCAGGTACGCCTCGTGCACGAGCGCGGTCGGCTGGAGCGTGTGGTCCGGGCGCTCGCGGCGCAGGTAATTCGCCGCCAGGCTTCGCAGCTCATCGTAGATGAGCGGCAGCAGCGCGTCAACGGCCGCGCTGTTGCGGTTCGTCACCTCTATCAGCAGCTGGGTGATGCTCTCCATTCCCTGGTCAATTTGCAAAGTTTCTGACCTCTCGGAAGCACAGTGTAGGCGACGACAAGTATAAACAAAACCGCCCGCGCCGGAAAACCCCGAAGCGTCGCCCCAATCCCGCGGCCGCGCGCCCGAACCTCCTCGGCCCGCCTGAAAACAAAAATCGGACGGCCCTGATACCTTTCGCCGTCGCCGCGCGCGTTAGAAAGTGAGAGCGGGTTTGATGGCCGCGGGCGCGGCCGAGATGCACGCTCGACGGCAATTCTAACTCTTAAATTCTCGCAAGAGCGGACGGGGAAAAAGGTCATGTCAACCCCGAACACTTTAGCCGCGCGGACGCGCCGCAGCCTGATGGCCCTGGCCGTCGCCGCCATCCTCCTCGTAATCGCAGCCCTGAACGCGCCGGCGTAGGCACCTTAAAACTTTCCTCTCCCTGATCCATTTCCGCCGCGGGTTGCGCGTTAGTAGGTGGGGGCGAAAGAAGTCAGCCGCGCACGAGGGCGTTGGCGATGCGCGGCTGACTTCGGCGGGAACTTAAGCTATGAGCGCACCTCTTAACACTTCAGCAGGAGAAACCAGAACAATGAGCACACCGCAAGCCGCCGCTGAAAAAGCGAGCGCCGCCGAACAGCCTCTTCCGCCCGAAGCCGTCCTGACACAGTTGGCCTTCGGCGCGTTGATGACGCAGGCCGTTTACGTCGCGGCCAAGCTCGGGGTGGCGGACTTGCTCGCGGAGAAACCGAAGACCATCGCGGAATTGGCCGCGGCGACCGAGACCAACCGGCACGCGCTCTACCGCGTGCTGCGCAGCCTGGCGAGCGCGGGCATCTTCGAGGAGACCGACCCGAAGGTCTTCGCCCTGACGCCGCTCGCGGAGCCCTTGCGCGCCGACGCGCCGAACTCGGTGCGCAACGGCATCATCTTCATGGGCGAGGAGTGGCACTGGAGAGTCTGGGGCGACATGCTTTACAGCGTGCGCGCGGGCAAGCCCGCCTGGGGCCACGTCCACGGCGGCGAGGTCTTCGACTACTTCGCCGTCAACCCCGCGCAGGCGGAGATTTTCAACCGCGCCATGACGGACATGTCGGTCGCCACGGCCCCGGCGGTCGTGGAGGCTTACGACTTCTCAGGGATTGGCACAGTCGCGGACATAGCGGGCGGCCACGGCTACCTGCTCGCGCAAGTCCTGAAGGCGAACCCGGCGGCCCGTGGCGTCCTCTTCGACGTGCAGCCGGTCATAGAGGGCGCGGGTCAGCTGCTCGAACGCGAGGGCGTCTCCGACAGGGTCGAGAAAGTCTCGGGCGACTTCTTCGCGCGCGTGCCCGCGGCCGCAGACCTCTACATGATGAAGAGCATCATCCACGATTGGGACGACGAGCGCGCCGTTATGATCCTGCGGAACGTCAACGAGGCGATGAAGCGCGACGGCAAGGTCTTGCTCGTCGAGGTCGTCGTCCCCGAAGGCAACGAGCCGCACTTGAGCAAGCTCGTGGACCTGGAAATGCTCGTCTCGCCGGGCGGCGTCGAGCGCACGGCCAGGGAGTACAGCGACCTGCTCTCGGCCGCCGGCCTGCGCCTGACGCGCATCATCCAGACCAAATCGCCCGTCAGCATCATCGAGGCCGTCAGGGGCAGAAGCTGAAGCGACTCTTAAACTCGACGGCGTAAAGATGAGGGCAGCCCGGTTCAAGGGCTGCCCTGGTCGTTTTGAGCCTGAGATAACTCAGCTTGAAAACCGGCGCAGCAAAAGGTAAGCAGGGTAGCTCATTGCCAACATCAGCAGCGCGTAAAGGCTGCTGCGCGTGCCGCCGGCGAGGTCGGCCGCGACCGCGCCGGCGAGGAAGGCGAGGGAGCCCAGGAGCGCGAGCCCGGTCGTCCACGGATAGCCCCAGGCGCGGTAAGGCCGCTCGCGTTCGGGCTCGCGCCGCCGGAGCACGAAGACGGAGATGAATGACATCGTGTAGTTGGCGACGAAGAAGAAGGCCAGGGCGTTGATGACCGTCTCGAATTTTTCCCCGCCGACGATGAAGAGGACCGCAACGGCCGCGCTCGCAAACAGCGCCACGGTCGGCGTCCCGCCGCGGTTGACCTTCACGGCCGCGTCCGCGCCCAGCCGGTCGCGGCTCATGGCGAACAGCACGCGCGTCGCCATCAGGTGGAAGGCGTTAATGCCGCTCAGCATCGAGACGGCCATCAACGACCTGAAAAGCGTGTCGCCGTAGAGGCCGAAGACCGCCTCGGCGGCCGTGCCCAGCGCGAGGTCGTCGCCCGCGAGTCGCCGGAGCGGCAGCACGTAAACGAGCGCCAGGTTGACGAGCAGATAGATGGCTATGATCAGCAGGACGCCGCCGAAGAGCGCGCGCGGGATGTTGCGCCCCGGCTCGCGCACCTCTTCCGAGAAGTAGATCACGCCCGACCAGCCGTCGTAGGTATAGACGACTGCCTGAAGCGCCAGCACCAGCGCGAACGGGAGCGAGAGCGCGGCGGCCGCGGGCGCGGCCGGTTGTGTGCCAGTTTCCCGCGCGCCGCCGCCGAGGATGAAGCAGGCCGCGACGAGCGCGACGAAGGCCAGGGCTTTGAAGAGGCTGGACAGGTTCTGGAAGCGGCTGCCCCAGTGAATCCCGCGCCACTGCAAGATGGCGGTGGCCGTCGTGATGGCTAATGCGACCGCGACGCTGCGGCCCGCGAGCGCGGGAAAGAGCACGCCCGCGTAGTCGCCTATCAGGATGGAGACGGCCGCGGTCGAGCCGCACGTCGAGAGCCAGTCGCTCCACCCGACGACGAAGCCGGCGAAAGGGCCAAGCGCGCGGCGCGCGAAGACGTATTGCCCGCCCGAGCGCGGAATCATCGTGCCTAATTCCGCGAGCGAGATCGCGCCGAGCAGCGCGTAGAGCCCGCCCACCACCCAGACGCCGAAGAACAGCCAGAGGTTCGGCAGCCACGCGGCCACCTTGCCCGGCGTGCCGAGGATTCCAGAGCCGATGGTGTTGCCGATGATGACGGCGAGGCCGAAGCCGACGCCGAGCACGCGCAGCAGGCGCACGCGCTGGGCCGCAACGGCGGCCGATGAGACTTCGGGCTCGGGCTGCAAGTGTCTTCTTAAAACCGCGGACGCGGCCGAGAAAGTTTCCCGCTTGACGTGTGACAGCGACTCTGAATGACCGCCCGCGACTATAGCAGAGCCTGGGAAAAATGGGCCACGAAATAACGCGAAGAGACGCGAAGTAGGCTCGACTCCTTACTCCGCGTCTCTTCGTGTGGGTTCGTGTTTCGTCTAGCGCACGCGGATGCCGCGGTCGTGTCTTTTGGCGCGCATCAGCTCGGCCTTGACCAGCCATTCGAGGCGCTTCATCTCCTTCTCGTCCGCGCCCGTGAAGCGCACGCCGAAGCCTATCTCCGACATCTGGTAGACGACCTCGGCCCAGAGGTAGAGGACGCCTTCCCTGGGCTGCTGGATTTCCAATCTGATCAGCTCGCCCAGCGTCACCTGGTCGTTCGTCAGGATGAAGCACCCGGTCGAGCTGAGGTCAACCACCTCGCCCTTGAGGATGGTCAGCACGCCCTCCCAGGTGGCTTGTAGGCTCACCTTCACGCGATCATTTTTCCTGCGTTCGTCGTTCATAGCTTTCGCGCGTCACCGTGGGGGACCGAGCCTCACTTCCGTGGCTGAGACTGTCGCGGCTTGAGAAATTGAGAGCGGGCGCGTGTGAGATGGGCCGGGGACTATTCTTTCATCGCCGCGTGGGTTGCTGATCGGGGAACTACCTGCATCGCTTGTTCACAGCCTGCCTGCGGCCCCCTCACGACGAGAAGCCGCACTCGTTAAAATATTCCAGAATCCGTCTGAAAGCAATATAAATTAACTCGCGCCCGCGACGGTAAAAGCCGCCGCTTGCGCGCAGGCGGAAGCTCATCTATTGTTGTCAGCTATGCAGCCGACTGTAGCGTGTACAAGTTGCGGCGCGGAAATCCCTGTCGAGGCGCGGTTCTGCCGAAACTGCGGCCAGCCCGCCGCGCAATCCAACCGCGAGAGCGTGACGGAGGGGACGACGCGCCTGCTGGAAACGTCGGAGCGCCCGCCGGCCCCGCCGCCCGCGCAGGGCGTTTACGAACATCCTCCGGGCGGACTGGCACAGCCGACGAACCGCCTCCCATCGGAGGCCAACCCGACCGCCCGCGCCCTCGAACCGAATCGTAAGCCGACGAACTGGGTGTTGATCGGGGCCATCGTCGTCGCGGCCCTGGCGCTGATCGTGACGGGCCTCGTGATAGGCTTGCGCAAGCGCCCGGCGGCGGCGGCGGCGACGCCGGCCACCCCGCCAATCGTGAGGACGGGGCCGGGAACCATTCAGCCCCCGATACCGCCGCCACAGGCTCCGCAGCCGCCGCCGACCGCCACGGAAGGCGTCGGCATCAGCCCCGCGCTTATTTACCCCGGCGCTAAGACTGTGATGAAGGTGACGGGTAACCCCGACGGCAGCGGCAACGTGCTTCAGTTACAGACTTCGGATTCGTTCGACAAGGTCGTCAGGTGGTACAAGGAGAAACTGAAGCCGCAGCAGACCATCGAACAGGAAGAATCCGTCATCTTCACGATGGATGATGTCACCGCTATCATCACCAAGCAGGGCGACTCGACCGGCATCATGCTCACGGACGAGAAGCACTGAGAAATCCTCATCCCGCAATCGTCAGTGTCCGCGCGTGCGGACGACGACGACGGGGTCTTCTCTGGGGGGCGGGCCGAAGAGACGCGCGGCGAGCGCGGCGAGGCTGTGGTCGGCCTTCTCGGGCGTGTCGTCCGCAACGACGATGCGCGCGAAGTCCGCCGAGATGGCGCGCGCCTGCGTGGCAGGGAAGAAGAGCGCGTGGCCCAGCAGCTTGTCCAGCAGCGACGCGCGCACCTCGTAGACGAGGAGCAAGGTCTCCGCCATGTGCACGTACAGATTCGCTATCTGCCCGAGGAGCCTCCCGCCTTCGGTCACCACGCTCACGCCCACCAGATTACTCTTCGCGAGCGGCAAAATTCTTAACGGCGAAACTTCGACGGGCACGGCCGAGGCGTCGCCGTTGATCATCACGGCGTCCGGGCCGAAGCTGTAAATCTCACCGTAATCAACCAGCCGCAACGTCGCGTCGGGCAGCCGCACGCAGAGGCCCGCGAGCGCGCCCCGCGCCACGTCAATCAGCAGGTCGTGCGTCTGCCCCAGCATGTTAGCCGTCGCGCGCGAAACGACGGGCCTGCCGATGAGAAAGTCTGCCGAATGGACATTGCCTGCCGATGTCATGCCACTACACCTCTGGTCGCTCACTGCAAGTCGGTTGAACGGGGTGACGCTATCTTCCACCTTCCGCGCCCGCCCGCGCAAGCGCGCGCCGTTCTCTCAAACCCGCGCGCCGCGCGAATCGCCCGCCGGAGAAACATTTCCGGCCCGTGAGTCATTACTTCATAGAGAGCTCTTTCGGCCCCAAACTGTTAGGAGGATACTCACCATGTCGGAAAAAAAGGAATGGACGGTGATGTTTTTTCTGGCGAGTGACAACCCGCTTGCCCCCGGCGTCGTCTCGCAGCTCAAGGCGCTCAAGCAGGCAGGGTTTCACCCGGAGGCCAACGTCATCGCGCAGTTCGACCCGCAGACTCCGGGCACGCCGACCCACATCTTCGACGTTAACCTGATTAACAAGCTCAAGAGCCACGGAGCGCCAAACATAGGGTTCGCGGGCAACGACCCCTTCGTCCGAAACCTGCTCGAAGACAAGCTCTGGAGGGACCAGAAGAACCGCGACGAGAGGCCGCTGCGCGACGAGATTAAAGAAGTCCTGGAGGACAGGAACGAGGACATAGAGTACGGCCCGCCCATCCCGCCCAACGACAGGAGCGTGAGCGCGGAAGGGAGTCGGGGCCGCTCCGTGGAGCTTTCGCCCAGGCAGTCGCTGGAGAACTTCCTGAAGTTCTGCCGCGAGCAGTACCCCGCGCGCCACTACATGCTCTTCATCCTCGGCCACGGCGTCGTCGTCGGCAACGATATCTTCCTCTTCGACGAACACGTTGACGAGCACACGGATGCGCACTCGCTCTCGCTCGTCGAGCTTGGCGTGGTCCTCAACAACTTCACGCGCGAGGTCAAGCGCCAGGACTCCGGGTTCGAGTTGGTCGGGTTTCACAGCTGCTCGGTCAGCGCGCTCGAAGTCGCCTACGAATTGCAAGGCACGGCCGGGTATATGCTGGCGTCGCAGGGGCCGTCCTTCGTCGGCAGCTGGCCTTACCGCCAGATACTAATCCGCCTCTTCAACGACCTCGTCCGCTTCGGCGCGGAGATAGACGTGAAGGCGATGCTCGGGAAGATTTTCAACTACTGCCTCTACAACAGCGCAGACTTCCTGCTCGCCGGCTACTCCTACGACCTCTGCCTCTGCAACCTGAGCAAAATCTCCGAGATCAAGCCTTCGCTCGTGAGCTTGTCCGAAGTGCTCAGAGCCGGGCTGGACAGTTGTTTGGTCAGGAACCTCATCCTGCTGGCCCACTGGAGGTCGCAGAGTTACTGGAACGAGAACTACACGGACCTCGCGGACTTCTGCTTCTGCCTGAACAGGCTGTGCGAGGAGCACCTCTGCCTGCACGTGCCGTCGCGGACCATGAGCGAGCTGCTCAGAAAAATCATCGCCGCGTGCAACGGCGTGATCGGCGAGTTGACGAAGGAGGAGCTGCGGGAGGCCAGGCGCGGCGACGACCAAAAGGTGGAGGAGAAGATCATCACGCGCGCCGAGTTCGCCGGCCCGGCGCATCAATACTCGCGCGGCCTGTCCCTCTACTTCCCGTGGTCGCGCCCGTCGGAAGACAGCCAGATTCTAGACGAGTACGAAAGATACAGAGTCGAGGAGACCTCCTGGCGTCTGTTCCTCGACAAGTATTTCGACGCGACGCTCCGCAAGACTCGCAAGGACGAGGACGCCGAAGAAGCGCGGCGTCGTGCTTCGAGTGACCCCTGCAAGCTTTACACGGACGGCGACGCGGGCGAGCAGCCCAGGCGGCCGGGCAGAGACGAGCGGCTACAGGAGTTGCTGGAAGACGTGGCTAGCCTCGTTTACAATGAGGAAGGCCAGCTCGGCGCACTCTACGCGCTGGCTAAGCCGGACGTGACGGACCCGACGGGTGACGAATGCACGGCCCTTTCGATCAAGAACTACCCTCGCGACACACGCCCTCGCGCCCGCAGAGGAAGAAGCGCCAGCGGGAGCGAGAAAGCGATTCCGCTCAGCAGCGCATTCTCAAGACTGTTCCAGGAGGACTAGCCCGCGAGGTCAATCGCCCGAGGGTTAGTTCGCGTCAACAGCACACGCTTCCTTTAACGTCAGGCGGCTCGGCCCCATGACCGCCATGAGCCCTATGAAAGTGGCGCGCAGCCTCACCATCTTTTTGGTCTTGTCGCTTTGCCTCGCCCCGCGCGTCGAGCCGCGCGGGCTGTCGAAGGCCGCGGGCGAGGCGACGGACGAGGGCGTCACGCGGCAGGCGACGGAGTTGCTGGCGCTGAGCGCGGAGCAGAACAAAGAGAATCACCCTCTCGCCCTGCAAACCGCGCGGCGTGCCCTCGCGCTCTGGCAGGCCACCGCCGACAAGGCCGGGACCGCCCGCGCCTACTTCCAGGTCGCCCGCTGTCTTTTGGCACAGAGCGACTTGCCCGAGGCTGTCGAGAACTACGAGCGCGCGCTCCAACTGTGGCGCGACCTCGGCGACACGCGCGAGCAGGCCGCGACTTTAATCATGATGGGCATCACCAACGCCCGCGCGGGCGAGTGGGCCCAGTCGCTCTCCCTCTTCCTGCGGGCGCAGGGCCTGATTAAAGACAGCGACGAGCCTTACTACCTGGGCCAAATCGCCAGCGGGCTCGGCTACATTTTCAACGAGAGCGGGCTGCCCGAGAAGGGACTCATCCAGTACCAGCGCGCGCTCGCCTACTACCTCCGAACGCCCGACGAGCGCGACAACAGGAGGAGCCTCCTGGGCGTCGGCTACACTTACTACCTTTTAGGAAACTACCCCGAAGCGTTAAGCCATTTGCGGCAGGCCGTGGCGGGCTTCGCGCCGCGCAGCCTCGACGCGGCCGAGGGCCACGAATACTTGGGCCGCGTCCACATCGCGATGGGCCAATATGACGTGGCGCTCCCGCACCTGGAGTTCGCGCTCGTCAGGTACACGGAGGCCGTCAACCCGAAGGAGGCCGCGCGCGTGCGCGCACTGATTGCGCGCGCCTGCCAGCGGCAAGGCCGCCTCGCCCGCGCGCGCGCCTACTACCGCCGGGCGCTCGCGGCCTTCGGCAAGTTGTCCGACCGCATCAACCAGGCCGCGGTCTATTACGGACTGGGCCAGTTGGAGTTGAAGTCCGGGAACTACGCCGCGGCGGAAGACTACTTGCGGCAGTCCATCAAGGCCACAGAGGACGTGCGCCGCGTCTCCACGAGCAGCGACCTGACCGCCGCCTTCTCCGCGACCGTCCACGAGCGGTACGAGCAGTACGTCGAGTGCCTGATGCGGCGGCACGAAGCTGAGCGGTCGCGGGGGCTCGACGCGCGCGCGTTCGAGACGAGCGAGCTGGCTCGGGCGCGCTCGCTGGCCGAGTTGCTGCGCGACACGCAGACCAACCTCGTGCCCGGCCTCGACCCGCAACTGGCCGGGCGCGAAAAGTCGCTCCGCCAATCGCTGCGCGTGAAGGAGGACTACCGTGTCGCGCTGCTCGGCAAGGAGACGTACAGGAAGGAAGAGCTGGCCGCGCTGGAGGCGGAGCTGGGAAGGTTAGAGGCAGAGTATCAGCAAGTCACCGAAACCATCCGCGCGCGTTACCCGTCTTACGGACGGCTGACGCGGCCCGTAGCCTGGGACTTGGGCCAAATCCAGAAAGAAGTCATCACGGACGACGAGACGGTGCTGCTTGAGTATAGCCTCGGCGCTGACAAGAGCTACGTCTGGGCCGTCACGCGCGACGGCTTCAAGAGCTACGAGCTGGCGGCGCGGCCCCTGATTGACGAGTCGGCGCGGAGGGTTTACGAGGCGCTCGCCAGCCCGCCCTCCGGCGGCCCGCCGGACGGGCCCGGCCCGGCGGCCCAGGAATTGGCACAGTTGATTCTCACGCCCGTCGCCTCGGAGTTAAAGAAGCGGCGCATCATCGTCGTCGCCGACGGCGCGCTCAATTACATCCCTTTCCAGGCGCTGCCTTCGCCCACGGGCGAGCGCGAGCCGCTCGTCGCGGGCCACGAGATAGTCAACGCGCCTTCGGCCTCCATCCTCGGCGAGCTGCGGGAGGAGGCCGCCCGCCGCCGGCCCGCGGCGAAGACGCTGGCGGCCTTCGGCGACCCCGTCTTCCCCGCGAACTACGCGCAGCGCAAGGCGGCGACCGACGGCGACCAGTCGGCCTCCGCGAGTTCGCTCGAAGACGGGCGCTTGCAGGCCGCCCTGCGCGACGTAGAGCTGAAGGGTGACACTTACGACCCGGCGGCCGTCCAGCCCCTGTTCTATAACAAGCAGGAACTGGCCTACCTGCGTGGCGTGGCTTCCGATGAAGAAACCTTCGTCGCGGAGGGCTTCGACGCCTCGCGCGAGCGGCTGCGCGGCACGGACCTGAGCGGGTACGCGATTCTGCACTTCGCCACGCACGGCTTCCTGGACCCCGCGCGGCCCGAGAACTCCGGCCTCATGCTCTCGACCGTTGACCGCGACGGGCGGCCGCAGGACGGCTTCGTCGGGCTGCAAGACGTTTACGGCCTGCGCGCGCCGGTCGAGTTGGTGGTCCTGAGCGCGTGCAGCACGGCGCTCGGCAAGGAGGTGCGCGGCGAGGGGCTCATCGGACTGACGCGCGGGTTCATGTACGCGGGCGCGTCGAGCGTGCTGGCGAGCTTGTGGAAGGTGGACGACGAGGCGACCGCCGAATTGATGAAGCGTTTCTACGGCAACCTGCTGAGGCGCGGGATGACGCCGGCGGAGGCCCTGCGCGCGGCGCAGAACAGTATCCGGCGGGAGCCGCAGTGGGGTGCGCCGTACTACTGGGCGGGGTTCACGTTGCAGGGCGAGTACCGCCAAGTCATCAGGTCGCCGCGCGTGGCGGTCGAGTCTTCGACCCAGCCGAAGATGATTAGCGTCGTGGTTTTGTTCGGGCTGCTTGCCGCCGCCGCCTGGTGGGTTCGACGCAGGGCCGGACGCGCTCAGGAATCGGGTGATTATTCGACGGTGAAGAGGTAGCTGCCGGGGACGCGCTGCTCCGCGCCGCCGGCCGGGGCCGCGTAGAGTCTGATGGCGTACGGCCCGCGCGCGAGTTGGCTCGTGGGGATAATGACCGAGACAGATTTTTCGTCCTGCTCGCTTATCTTTACGGTGCTGGCCTTCCCGCCCTCGTCCATCAGCTCGACGCGGTAGGCTGAGCCGGGAGCGAGCCCGCCGGGCAGTCTCAAGGAAATTTTCAGCGCGTCGTCGTCGGGGTTGAGCTTGACCTTGCTCGCTTGCGCCCCTTGAGCGCGGTCGCTGCTGGCGGTGAGGGGCAGGCTCAGCGCGACGACTGTCCTGGGCGATGCCGTGCGCGGGAAGGAGAACCACCAGGCGGCGGCCAGGACGGCGACGAGCGCGAGCGTCGCGGCGACGCGCAGCCACGCGGGCTGGCCGCGCCAGAAAGCGCGCAGGCGCTCGGCCAGTGTCCGCTTCGCCGACGACAGCTCCGCCGATTTCGTCCCCGCCTTTTCCGACGAGTAGCGGGTGAGCGCCCGCGCGAAACGCAGCTTGCGCCGCCGCTCGTCTGTGGACAGAAAGTTCTGCTCGAAGCCCGCGCGCTCGTTGGCCGGCAGAGCGCCGCCGTCGTAGTCGTCTATCAATTCTTCTTCCGCAAAACTCAGCTCTTCCAGAAAACTCTCCTCGGTCAGCAGGCGCTCCTCAATCGCCCGCTGGACCTCCGGCGAGGCCAGCCCGAGCAGGTATTGCTTTATCTCTTCGTGTTCTAAACTCGCCATTATAAATAATACTCTGGCAAATTCCGCCCCCCAACTTGATATGCTAAAAAGTCGAACTACATTTCACGCCGACGCGCTCTGCTCCAGGCACTCCTCGACGCAGTGCTGGAGCGTCTGCCTGATGCGGTGCGCTCGTATGCGGACGGCGTTCTGCCCTAGCCCGAGCCTCTCGGCCAGCTTCTTACGGTATTCGACCTTCTGCCCCTTGTCGTTCCGGTAATACTCCAAAATCAACTCGCGGTTGGCGGCGGAAAGCTCTCCCATGCATTTGTCGAGACATGCGTATTCCCGCTCGGCCTCGGGCGGCGCGGCGTCGGCGGGCGGCTGCTGGACGGCGGGCGGGCGCTTCCTCAGCGACTCCAGGTAGACTTTTTGTGCCACCCCGTAGAAGTAGAGGGCCGGGTCGCCGATGTATTCCTCGGCGAGCTTCGCGGCCTTTAAGATGACGCGGTTGATGGTCTCGTCGGCGAGTTCGTCGGCGTCGTGGCGGCCGCGGCAGGTGAAAATCTTGATCAGGCGCTGGCGGATGTACTCGTACTTCCTCCCGGCACACTCGCGGTCGGGATCGAGCCAGGCTAACAGGGAATCGAAGGCCGCCTGAGTAAGAGAATTTTCATGACTCATCTACGTCGAGCGGGCTCGCGAAGGGAATGTGGAAGCGTCGTCGGCGCTCTAGCCGGAGCCGCAGGTTTTAATTGGCACAGAAATCAGGCAGCGCACTTCGGCCCATTGAACTGAGGCGAAAGGTAAACAGTCTTTCTACCAATGTCAATAAGTTTCGCCGGCCCGCGACGAATTGCGTCCGCCCACACAGCGCGCGGGCGGCGCAAACCCTTCCTCCAGCCTGACTGACTAAAGATTTTCTCGCAAGCGTTCTGCGCGTCAGAGGGTTTATGGAGCCGAGGGGGATCGAACCCCTGACCTCTTGAATGCCATTCAAGCGCTCTCCCAGCTGAGCTACGGCCCCACATTCGGACGGGCGCTCGGCGGGCGAGCGCGGGAACCTGGAATCGCTGTGGATTCTCAGAAGATTCCGTCAGTGCTTTCAATTTACAAGACCCGCTCGTGAAGAGTCAACTTAGCAGGGGAGGGGAGTTTTGGTGCAGGCGCTGGAGGGCGCGAAGGCGGGGCTTTCATTCCGCCCCTTTTAATTTTATACTGGGCGCGAAGACGAAAATTCTCTCCCTTAAATCAACGGGACTCTGAAGGGGGTGTGCGAGATGAGGAGATTCTTCACGATTCTCGTGGCGGCGGCGGTGCTCTCAGTGATGGTGCCGGCGGCGGCCGAGGCGCAGTGCGGCAGGCTCCGCCACAGGCACGGCAACATGGTGCACACGCACTACGCTTGCGTCGGCGACGGCCACAAGCACGGCCGCAGCTTCTGGCAGAAGCACAGGGATAAGTTGACGACCGCGGGCGGGGCCGTCGGCGGCGCGATCATCGGCGGCATCGCCGGCGGAGGCCGCGGCGCGGCCATCGGCGCAGCCATCGGCGGCGGCGGCGCGGCCGTCTACACCTACGGGCTTCGTAAGCGCCGCCGCTCGGCCCGGCGTTACTGAGTTCGGAATAAGAAAACTCAAGCGCAAAGAGAAGCGCCCCGCTGTCACCTGAACGGCGGGGCGTTTCTTTGTTTGGCTGAACCGGAGAGGTCGCTCACAGAGGCTTACGACGGGCCGCGAGGAAGGCCACGCACGCGCCGCCGACGAGCATCACGATGCCCAGAGACGCGCGCAGCAGGTTCGGGTACTCTCTGACCGCGCCGCTCGTCGTGTTGATGACGACGGCCGCATCAGGTTCGAGAAAGAACGCGCGATAGGCAATCGTGCCGCCCCACGCGGCGACGACCAGGCCGAGGATAAGCGCGACAATGCGCATAGGAATTTTTGATTATTGATTTGTGATTTGCTGATTCCAGCCGCAAATCAAAAATCAATAATCGCACGTTCACTTACTTCCCCTTGAACGCGGGCTTACGCTTTTCGAGGAAGGCGCTGACGCCCTCGTCCTTGTCTTCGCTGGAGAAGCAGAGCGCGAAGAGGTCAACTTCGCGGCGCAAGCCTTCGTCCAGGTTCGAGCGCGAGGCGAGCTTGACGGCCTCCTTCGCCATGCGGAGCGCGACGGGGCTCTTCTCCGCGATGCGGTTCGCCAGCTCCATCGTCTTCGCTTCGAGGTCGGCGGCCGGCACGACCATGTTGACCAGGCCGATGCCGTAGGCGGCCTGCGCGTTGATGATGTCGCCCGTCAGGATCAGCTCCATCGCCTTGCCCTCGCCGACGAGGCGCGTCAGGCGCTGGGTCCCGCCGCCGCCGGGGATGATGCCCAGGTTAATCTCGGGCTGGCCGAACGAGGCCGTCTCGCTGGAGATGCGTATGTCGCAGGCCAGGGCCAATTCGCAGCCGCCGCCCAGGCAGTAGCCGTTGACCATTGCGATGACGGGCTTCGGAAACGTGTCAATCGCCGTAAAGAGCGAGCGCGCCGTCATCACGTCGCGCTGCGTGAGCGCCGTGCGCCCGGCGAATTCGGCTATATCCGCGCCCGCGATGAACGCCTTGTCGCCCGCGCCCGTGAAGACGACGACGCCCACCGACTCGTCGTCGCGCAACTCTTCGAGCAGGCGCGCGCCCTCTTCGCGTGTCTTGATGTTGAGCGCGTTCCGCTTCTCGGGGCGGTTGATGGTGATGAGGGCGACGCGGCCGCGCCGCTCGACCAGGAGCGTTTCGTAAGACGGCGACAGAGACTCTTGAGATTGCGACATGAACTACTGACCCTTCTGATTTGAAGTTTGAGATTCCAGGTTTGAGATTAAATCACTCCGGCGTCGAGGTCTCACCTTCGGAGTCCGTCTGCGAGGGCTGCTCGTCCGCCACCCAGGAGACGAAGAGGCGCAGCCAGTTCTCGACCGGCTCGGCGATGGAGACGCCGACGCGCGCCGTGCCGTAGATGGCGGGCGCGACGCGGACGACCGTGACGGTGACTTCGATGGGCGCGCCATCGGGGCGGTGCGCGCGCAGGTAGAGCCGCTCGCCGCGGTTCACCTTCTGGTTGAGGTGGAAGAGCGCGCCGCCCGTCGAGATGTCGTCCGTCTCGGTCGGCTCGCTCCACGCGGCCCCGTCCTCGCTCCGTCCCGAAACAACGATGGGCAGGCGGAGCGCCATCCGCAGCGTCAGGCGTTTTTCTTCGTTGTAGGGAGCACTCATAAGCAGTGGTCAGTGGTCAGTGGTCGGTGGCGAATAGTGGCGTGTCGGCGGTCTTGAGTCCCCAAGATTTTGGCACAAGATTCGGAATCAGTTTTTAACTGACCACCGACCACTGACCACTGACCACTACTTCTCCTCCCATTCATAAAAGCCTTCGCCCGTCTTCTTGCCGAGCTTACCTTCGCCGACCATGCGGCGGAGGATTTCGGGCGGGCGGAAAGTTTCGGAGGCTAGCGCCATGTACAAGTATTCGGCTATTGCCAGGCGCACGTCCAGACCCACGAGGTCCGTCAGCCGCAGCGGCCCCATAGGGTGGTTATAACCTAATTCCATCGCCGTATCTATGTCGCGCGCGCTCGCCACGCCCTGCTCCACCATCCGCATCGCCTCCAGCCCGAGCGCCACTCCGAGGCGCGAGGAGGCGAAGCCGGGCACGTCGCGGACCGTGATCGGCTCCTTCTTCATCCTCAGCCCGACCGCGCGCGCCGCCCGCACGGTCTCCTCGCTCGTGTCCCGCCCGCGCACCACTTCCACGAGCCGCATGATGTGGACCGGGTTGAAAAAATGCATCCCGACGACGCGCTCCGGGCTGCGCGCGCCGCGCGCCAGGTCTGTGATCGAGAGCGAAGAGGTGTTCGAGGCGAAGATGAACGGGCGGCGCGCGACCTGTTCGACTTCGCGCAGGATTTCGCGCTTGATTTCGAGGACTTCCGGCGCGGCCTCTATGAAGAGGTCTGCCGCCGCAGTCTCGGTCAACTGGACGGCCCCGCGGATGCGCTGGAGCGTCAGGTCACGGTCCTCCTCGGTCAGCTTGGCGCGCTCGATGCCCTTCTGTAGGTTGCGCTCGATGGCTCGAATCGCGCGCCCGAGCGCGTCGCGGTCCACGTCGCGCAGGACGACCTTGTAGCCCGCGGCGGCCGCCACCTGCGCGATGCCGTGCCCCATCGTGCCCGCGCCGAGCACGGCGACGGTCTCGACCGCGAAACTCCCCGCGTTACTCTCCTGTGTGCTCAATCTGGCTTCCCGGTTACAAGTTGTTGCGGCGGCGGGTCGCGGCGGCCAGGGCGGAAAACTTGCGGCGGCCCGAACCGCGCCGTCCGGCCTTCCCGGTCGGGTGTTCTAACTACTTCAGCGCGTCTGTTATACTACACGCGTAACTGAAAAGGCTACACTCTTCTGGCGCAACGGGCGCGAAAAGCCCTCGTTCCCAGCTTCCCTAAGGAGACCGAGGCACACGCACATGACCACAGAAAAGATGCACAGAGAGGTCGTCATCATCGGCACGGGGCCGGCCGGGCTGACGGCCGCCATTTACACGGCGCGGGCCAATCTGAGCCCCCTCGTGATTGACGCCAACGACCCAGAGAAGCAGTTGATTCCCGGCGGCCAGTTGATGATTACGACCGAGGTGGAGAATTACCCAGGCTTCGAGAGCGGCATCCAGGGGCCGGAGCTGATGGAGCAGTTTCGCGGCCAGGCGCTCCGCTTTGGCACAGAAATCCTCGAAGCCAACATCGAGCGCGTTGACCTGAGCGAGCGCCCCTTCAAGCTCTACACGCGCGAGGGCCACCACGTCGAGGCGGAAACTTTAATCATCGCCTCGGGCGCGTCGGCCAAGTGGCTCGGGATTCCGGGCGAGGCGAAAGTGCCTGTGGGTCTCGGCGGCAACGGCGTCTCGGCCTGCGCCACCTGCGACGGGCCGCTGCCCGCGTTCCGCAACAAGCGGCTGGTCGTCGTCGGGGGCGGCGACACGGCGATGGAAGAGGCCACGTTTTTGACGCGCTACGCCAGCCGCGTCTTCGTCGTCCACCGCCGCGGCTCTCTGCGGGCCTCAAAGATTATGCAGGACAAGGCGCTCAACAATCCGAAGATCGAGTTCATCTGGAACACAGAGGTCAGAGAGATTCTTGGCACAATGGAAGACGGCGTGACGAGCGTCAGGCTCTACAACCGCAAGACGGACGAGGAGACCGTCTTCCCCTGCGAGGGCGTCTTCATAGCCATCGGCCACAAGCCGAACACGGAGCTGTTCAAGGGCCAACTGGAGATGGACGAGACCGGCTACCTCAAGACCGCGGGCCACTCGATGGCGACGAACGTCCCAGGCATCTTCGCCGCGGGCGACGTGCAGGACTCCTTCTACCGCCAGGCTGTGACGGCCGCCGGCTCCGGCTGCATGGCCGCCATCGACGCCGAGCGTTTCCTGGATAGCCTGCCCGTGCCGATGCCCTCGGGCGAGGAGGTCACCATGGAGGGCGAGGTCGTCACGCCCGACCACAAAAGGATCATCATGCCGGATGGCGAAGTCGTCTCGAACAAGGTGGAGGCGTCGGCCGGAGACTGAAAAATTCGTGAACCGCGAATAGAAAAGGTGCGCCGTCTATTTACGGTTGACGATTCACCATTCACCATTCACTAATCGAGGAGGCATTATGAAGAAACTCGCTCTCGTGGTGGTTTTGCTTCTCGCCGCAACCGGCAGCACGTTGGCCCAGGGCGCTGCCTCTGCTCAGGATTACGGGCTGCCGGAACTTCACGTCATCAAGACCGTGACGCTCTCCCCCTCCTATAGCTGCCGCTCCGAGGAGGAATTTCAGAAGGGCTACGAGAACACCGCGCTCTTTCTTTCCGCTTACTCGACGCGCAGAAACAGTCCTGAAGTTCTTTTCAACGGGGCCTGCCACAGCAACGATACTCTTCAGGCGCTCGGCGGCGGGTTCGATATGTCCCTCATCGTTGACCTGGGGCCTGACCTCGAACTTGAGAAGCTCACGGCACAGGATGTTTTCCACACCTACTACCGGCTCTCGTTGCCGCCATCAAAAGATTCGAGGCACAGCCCCACCGCACTCAGACAGGACGTGGAGGTCGTTGCCGGACACACCTATGCCGTCTTCCTTAACAAGCGTGAGATACGAGGGATGTTTGTCTTGACGGTGACGGAGCACGTCCCGAACGAGCGCGTCAAACTCAGGTACGCCGTCAAGGAATACGAGATCGCGGACGTTCGGGCGATGTCTCCCGGCTTTGATTGGGGGCAGGACAGTTTTGCCCTGGACCCGAAGCCGGTCATTGAGAAGGCGCGGGGCAGCAAAGAGAACTGAGGCCGGGCGTGAATTAAAGCTCACTTTCTGACATTAAAGCGCACCCAGGCGCGACCGGAATTCCTTTCCAGATAGAGGGCCGCTGCTTAGTCGTTTTGAATCACTCAAGCCGCTGAGAGTTGAACCTGCAAAGCCGAAAGGAGACACGTATGCTAAGAAAGCTGGTTGTGTTGTTCGCCCTGGGAGTCGCCGCCGCGGCCATTGTTCCTACATTAAACGCCGCGCCCACCCCGGTCTCGATTTACGGTGCCTGGCACTGCGGCAATGACGCCTGCACCTGGGCCAGCCCGCGCGATATGACGGACTTCGACCTCAAGAACCGCTGGCTGATAAACCGCGGCGACGGCCGCCCGTCCGTCAACCTGGTCGTGCTCAGTTTCGTCCAGCCCCTCAAACTACTCAACAAGACGACCGACGCGCAGACCTTGAACGGCGTCCCGCGCGGCATGGATGCGAACGTCGTCAACTACTTCAAGAGCCGCGGCGTCCGCGTCATGCTCTCCATCGGCGGCATCACCTACACGGACGCCTGGAACCAGGCGCTGGCACAGAACGCGACGCAGCTCGGGTTGAACGCGGCCGACGTGGCGAGAAACTTGGGCGTCGGCATCGAGATAGATTACGAGGAGAACACCAACCCGAACCTCGCGGGGCTGCAAGCCTTCATCAACGCCTACCGCTCGCAGTTGCCCTACGACGCGACCGGCAACAACCACGCCGCGCGTCTGACGATTGACCTGGCGGCCGGCGACCGCTGGCTGATAGCCCTGACGCGCAAGGCCACGGCCGACTGGCTCAACACCACGACGCCCGTGCTTGATTACGCGAACGCGATGGTCCCGAGCAAGCAGCCGACGAACGCCTCGGCGGCCCAGGCCGACTGGCAGGAGCACATTGACGGCAAGGCGCAATTCAGCCCGCCGATTCTGCCGCTCGCGGCGGCCAAGTTCACGGGCTCGCTCTACATCGTCACCGGCCAGAATCCCGCGCCGGAATGCGTGAACTTCTCAAGCTCGCTACAGAAGAGCACGGGGAATTACGTGCAGACCGTCGGGACCAAGACCGGCGCGACCAACGGCCTGCTCGGCTACATGTTCTGGGCGTCGGAGTGCCCTTCGACCCGGCGCATCTGCACCGTGCCGCCCAACTCCTGCGAGGGCGGCGTCGGCGTGGGCGCGACGACCTACATCATTCCGATTCCCATGCCGGCCCTGCGGCAGAACTGAGGAAGGCAACGAGCCACGAAGCCGCACGAAATATCAACTCTTTCGTGCGGCTTCGTCGTGCTTCGTGGTCCGTTTCTTTTATTCCGCCGTCTGCTCTTACAAGAGCACAATCGAATCGTCTCGCTCGCGCTGCCGGCGTGAGGGTGCGTGAGTCGGCCCGGCCTCGCCGCGGCGCGGGCAGGCGTCGCAGTAATCGCCGAGGCGGGCGCGGCGGTCTTCGCAGTCGTTGCAGTCCAGGGATTGGCCCAGGCGACGGAGTGCGTCCAGGAAGGGCAGGAGGAGGCGGCCGCGCTCGGTCAGGACGTACTCGACGTGCGGCGGGCTCCCGCCGAAGTCGCGGCGCTCGATCAACTCGTCGCGCTCCATGTCGCGCAGGCGGCCGACGAGCGTGCGGCTGCTGATGGGGTGCAGCGCCGCCAGCAGCTCCGTCGTGCGCTTCGGCCCCGCCACGAGGTCGCGCACCACGAGCATCGTCCACTTGTCGCCGACAAGCTGCAAAGCCCCCGCCACGGGGCACCCGTCGCCTTCGCGTCGTCGCAAACCTCAAGCCTCCTTTAGTGAATGGTAAATAACCCAAGTTGACCGGCAAGTTCGGTTATTCACTATTTACCGGCCCCAGAGCTTAGCACAAAGACTGCCTATTGCGGCCCCCGAGGAAAATATTTTAAGATAGTCTCACTGCACGGTCTTAGTGGGAAAGCTCCTGGCAGTTCTCTTGTACCCCTTAAAAATCTCTTCACAGGGCCAGGCCGCCTTCGCGCCCGTCTGCGCGTCAATAAACCTGAAGAAAAACCCCCGCGTGGGTCGCCGACTTAAAACCGACAGGTGAAGAACTGTGCCAGTTGCTATGCTCAAGGAAGTGACAGAGATCGCGCGGCCCACGATTGTCGTCGCCGACGACGAGCCGGTCAACCGCCAGCTCATACAGCGCCGGCTGGAGCGCGAGGGCTACCGCGTGCTGACGGCGCGCGACGGCGGCGAGGCCGTCCGGCTGACCCGCGAGGAGCTGCCCGACCTCGTCATCCTCGACGTGATGATGCCCGAGATGGACGGCATGGACGCCTGCCGCTTGATTAAGGAGGACGAGCGCACGCGCGACATCCCCGTCATCTTCCTTTCGGCGCGCGACGAGACGGAGATGAAAGTCAGCGGCCTCGGCCTCGGCGCGGACGACTACATCAGCAAGCCGTTCGAGGCCGCGGAACTCGTCGCGCGCGTGCACGTCCGCATACGCTTGAAGCGCGAGCGCGACCAGTTGCGGACGAGCGCCGAGGAGGCGAGCGTGCGGGCCGAGGAGGCCCAGGAGCGCGCCATGAAGGACGCCCTGACGGGCCTGCTCAACCGCCACGCGCTCACGCACACGCTCGCGCGCGAGAGCGCGGAGGCGCGTCGCTACAATCGTCCGCTCTCCTGCCTGATGGTTGACCTGGACAGCTTCAAAACGATTAACGACACCTACGGCCACGCGACCGGCGACCTCGTGCTCCGGCAAATCGCGGCCGTCCTGCGCGAGGCCGTGCGCGGCACGGACACGGTCTTCCGCTACGGCGGCGAAGAGTTCCTGGTGCTGCTGCCGGAGACGGACCTCAATGGTGCGGGCGCGCTCGGCGAGAAGATTCGCGCCGCGGCCGAGGGGCGGTTCTTCGGCGGAAGCTCGCGCCCGTTCGGCCTCACCTTGAGCGTGGGCGTCGCCAGCCTCTCGGACGAAGAGTCCGGCAGCGACATGGTCGCCCGCGCCGACATGGCGCTCTACCGGGCCAAGAAGAGGGGGCGCAACCGCGTCGAAACGTTTCCATGGATTTGACGAACCGGCAGACAGCCTTTTAGCTTACTCGCGCGTCTCAAAACCGAGACTCACTTCTTAGCGCCTCCAGCGTCCTTGCGTATGTGGTTTTGGTTTCCTCTCGCAAAGGCGCTGGAGGCGCAAAGAAATGCTCCCAATTTCCGCAGAGATAGTTGAGTAAGCCTCTTGAATCCGACTCGTCGTGCCTTCTTAAAACGCGCCGCCAGCTTCGCCGCAGTCTTCGCCGCCTTGCTGGCGTTCTTTATCGTCCGGCCAGAATTGGCACAGGCACAGCAGCCACCTTCGGGGAAGTCCATGCGGCTCGCAAGCGTGGAGTTCGCGGGCCTCGCGCGGGTCACCACAGAGCAGGCCGCCGGCGCGAGCGGGTTGCAAGTCGGCCAGCGGGTCACGGTCGAGGACTTGGACGCGGCGGCGCAGCGGCTCCTGGACAGCGGCCTCTTCACGAAGCTGAGTTACCGCCTGCGGACCAGCAATGATCAGGCGACCGTCACCTTCCAGGTCGAAGAGCAGAGGGGCGGCAGCGTCCCGGTCGTCTTCGACAACTTCGTCTGGTTCACGAACGAGGAATTGGTGAGCGCCGTCCGCCGCGAAGTGCCCCTCTTCAACGGGACCGCGCCCGAACGCGGCGGCGTCATACAGAACATCACGAGGGCCTTGCAGAGTCTGCTGCAAGAGCGAAAGATAGAGGGCCAGGTCAACTACACGCCGTCGGCGGACCCCACGGGCAGGAACCCCAAGCACGTCTTCAGCGTCTCGGGCTCGGCCGTCAAGGTCTGCGGCGTGCGCTTCCCAGGCTCGGCGGGCGTCGGCGAGGGCGAGCTGGTCAAAAACTCCAAAGGTCTTCTTGGCACAGAATACTCGCAGGAGTTCGCCGGAGCCTTCGCCTACGCCAACCTGATTCCCGTCTACAAGCACCACGGCCACCTCAAGGCGACGTTCGGCCAGCCCGTGGCCGCGGTCGGCTCGGGCGAGTGCAAGGGGGGCGTCGTCGTTACGCTGCCCGTCACGGAGGGCGTCTCTTACACGTGGGACAAGGCGGAGTGGTCCGGCAACGAAGCCTACGAGGCGCGCGAGCTGGAATCGCCGCTCGGGATGAAGCCGGGCATGGTCGCCGACGGGCTCAGGATCGACGAGGGCCTGAAAGCGGTCGAAAAGTTTTACGGCAGGAAGGGGTACCTTCAGGCGCGCGTCAAGGCCGAGCCCGCCTTCGACGACGCGGGACGCCGCGTCACCTACCGCGTCGCCGTCGCCGAAGGGCCGCGCTACACGATGAGCACGCTGACCATCAAGGGCGTGCCGGAGGCGGACGCAGACTACTTGAAGGAGCGTTGGAAGCTGAAGCAGGGCGCGGCCTACGACAGCACCTACCTGAAGGAGTTCGTCGAAAAAGAGATCGGCGCTTTCGTCGAAAGGGCCATGCAGACCGGGAGATTGAAGTTCAGCGCCAAACAGCCGAAGGTCGAGCCCGAGGTCAAGCTCAACCCGCAGGCGCTCAACGTTGACGTGACGATTGACCTCAAGGAGCTGGATTTAGAGTAACGTGAGCTGGACGCGGCATCAGCCGTTGCTTTGAGCCCCCGCGGCCCCGGCGCTCAAAGGTCTATTGCCGCGGGTCAATGTTGTAAGTTTTGATTTTCGAGTTGAGCGTCGTCGCGTTCATCCCCAGGAGGCGCGCGGCGCGCGACTGGTGACCGCCGGTCTGCTCCAGGGCGCGGCGGATGAGGTCGATCTCGAAGCGGCGCACCTCGTCGTAGAAGTTGACGCCGCGGCCTATGTCTAAGGATGCCGCGCCGCTTGATCCCTCGCGCGCGGCGGCCCGCGCAGCCTGCGGGTCGCTGACTTCGGAGCGCAGGCATTCGCGCGTGATCTCGGTGCCGGGCGCGATGACGACGGCGCGCTCGATGGCGTTCTCAAGCTCGCGCACGTTGCCGGGCCAGGAGTAGGCTTCCAAGAGCGCGAGCACCTCGGGGCGAATCTGCTCGGACACCTGCCGGCCGTTCTCCTCGTTATATTTCCTGATGAAATGTTGGGCCAGCGGCAGTATGTCCTCGCGGCGGTCGCGCAGAGGCGGCAGCTCAATCGGCACGACCGAGAGGCGGTAGTAAAGGTCTTCGCGGAAGGTGCCCTGCCTGACGGCCTCCTTCAAGTCAATGTTGGTCGCGGCGATGATGCGCACGTCAACGCGTCGCGGGGAGGTGTCGCCGAGCGGCGTGAACTCGCGCTCCTGTATGACGCGCAGCAGGCGGGCCTGCGTCTCGGGCGGGATGTCACCGATTTCGTCAAGAAAGATGGAGCCGCCGTCGGCGACCTCGAACAGCCCCTTCTTGGCCGCGACCGCGCCGGTGAACGCGCCGCGCGTGTGGCCGAAGAGTTCGCTCTCCAGAAGCTCCGACGGGATGTTCGAGCTGTTGACGGTGACGAACTGGCGCGTGGCGCGAGGGCTCGACTCGTGGATGGACTTGGCGATTAGCTCCTTGCCCGTCCCGCTCTCGCCGGTAATCAAAACGGTCGAGCGCGCGGGGGCGACCTGGTCCACCATGCGGAAGACATCCTGCATGGCGTCGGAGTGGCCGACCATCGCGCCGCGGTCAACGGCGCGGCTCATGGCCCGCCGCAATGTCTGCCGCTCCTCTTCCTTGCGGCGGCGCTTGATGCCGGCCGCGACCTGCGCGACGATCTGCTCGTTCTGAAAAGGCTTGCGGACGCAGCCCATCGCGCCCTTCTCCCAGGCGGCGATGGCCGTGTCGAAAGTCGCGTAGGCCGTGATCATCAGGACGGACGCGTCGGCATCCATCTTCAAAAACTCTTCGAGCGCGCGAAGCCCCCCCATGCCCGGCATCGAAACGTCGAGCAGCACCACGTCGTAGGCCCGCCGCCCGTAGGCTTCCAGGCCCTCCTCACCAGTCTTGGCGAGATCAACGCGGTAGCCCTCGGCCGAGAGCAGCGTCTCCAGCACGTCGCGCATGATCTCCTCGTCGTCCACGACGAGCACCGAACCCTTTTTCGCCATAGTCAATAACCTAACTCATGAAGCGTTAAGACGGCAAATAGGGGCCGGAGGTTGGTCTGACGGAACAAGGTCGCGATAGAAAAGAAGGAAAGGGCACGAACCACGAAGACACACGAAGCGACATGAAGAAAGGTCAACTCCTTTCGTGCTGTTTAGTGTGGTTTCGTGGTTCGCCTCCTTGTCTTATTCCGCCGAAGAGGTGAAGAAAGACCCCGGCGAAGAGGGAGACTATTCCCGGCAGAGTGAGCGGCCTCTTCAGACCTTTGAGCGTCGGCTCGTAGAAGAAGGCGGCCGTCATGAGGAGCGGCGCGAGGAGGATGAGGACCGAGCCCGCGACCTGGAGCGTCTTCCGCCAGGACGCCTTGCGATATGTGAAGTAGACGCCGACGCCAAGATTGATGAGCCCCGCGAGCAGCAGGTAGATGTGACGCGAGCGGAACATCATTCGCGTGCCCTCGTCCGCCAGCTCCCGGACCTTCGGGCTCTGAAAATCCATGTACTGCCCCGTCAGCAGGAAGACGAGGACGACGAGCACGCCGAAGATCAGGTGCAGTCTCTTCATCTATTTTTAGAACGAGGGAGGCGGCCAGCGGACTTCACTCAGTCGCTCGCCGCCGCCTGAAGGTGCGCGCGCGCGCCGACGGTCGGGAGCGTGATGCGGAACGTGGTGCCTTTGCCGGGCGTGCTCTCGACGTTGATGTGGCCGGCGTGCTCCTGGACGATGCCGTAGGAGACGGCGAGGCCGAGGCCCGTCCCGCGCCCGACGCCCTTGGTCGTGAAGAACGGGTCGTAAATCTTGGCGACGTTCTCGGGCGCAATGCCCATCCCCGTGTCCGAGATTTCGATGACGATGGCGTCCTCGGCGGTCGAGGCGGTGAAGAGCGTGATGCGCCCGCCGTCGAGGATGGCGTCGCGCGCGTTCAGAATCAGGTTGGTGAAGACCTGTTGCAGCTTGACCGCGTTGCCGTAAGTCGGCGGCAGTTCCGGGTCGTACTCGCGCACGATCTCTATCTGGCTGCGGCGCAGCTGCGGCTCAAGCAGTTGGAGCGTGTCGTCCATCACGCGGTTGACGGAAAGCTCTGTGAACTCCGTCGCGCCGCCCGTGCGCGAGAAGTTGAGCAGGTTGTTGACGATGTCGGAGGCGCGGTCGGCCTGGCGGCGCACCTTCTGCAAGAGCGCGTGCTTCGGGTCCGTCTCGGGCAGCATCCCCATCAGCATCTGCGTGTATGAGGAGACGCCCGTCAGCGGCGTGTTGACCTCGTGGGCCACGCCGGCCGCGAGCAGGCCAATGGAAGAGAGCTTCTCGCGCTGCTGCAACTGCTCTTCGAGGCGCATGCGCGAGGTCACGTCTTCGAGGACGACGAGTGCGCCGGTGCGTCCCTGCGAGTCGGCCTGTAACGGCGCGAACGCGACGTTGAGGACGAGCGAGCGGCCCGCGTGCGTGGCCGTGTGCAGTTTGTAGATGTGGCGCAGCTCGTTCAGGTTCCAGCGGGCGTTGCCCAAAACCTGATGGAGCGTCTCGCCGAAGTCCTCGGCGAAGAGGTCTTCGACGCGGTGGCCGATGGCCGCGTCGCGGCGCACGCCGAGTATCTTCTCCAACGCCGAGTTGCAGCGCGTGACGCGCCCGTCCAAATCAACCGCGAGCAGCCCGACGTTGATGGATTCGACGATGGACTCGTTGAACTCCTTCAGCAGCTCAAGCTCGGCGGCGCGCGCCGTCTGCTCCTGGTAGAGCAGGCTGTTCTCGATGGCGACGGCGACGTAGCCCGAGACGGTGCGGAGGATTTCCACGTCCTCGGACGAGAGCAGCGCGCCGTCGGCCGAGCGGCCCAAGCCTATGACGGCGACCATCCGGCCGCGCACGATGCACGGGACGTAGTAGTGGAGCGCGCGGCGGACGAAGCCGGTGGTCTCGGGCACGAGGTCGAGATCGTCCGCGCGGACGACGCCCGTCTCGGCCGAGCGCGTGCGAATCATCTCGCGGAAGTCTGGCGGTACGATCATCGCCGCCGAGAGTCCGGCGGCGCGGGCCACGCGGTAGCCGGCCGGCTCGGTCTCGTCCTCGATGAAGATGACGATGCGGTTGACGTTCAGGACCTGCTGCAAGCGGCTGACGAGCGCGTTCAGGAGCGGTTCGAGCGCCGTCGTCGCCGAGAGCGTGCGGCCGAAATCCAGTAGCCCGTTGCGCATGTCGTAACGCTCGCCGTAGAAGAGGCGGTCGGTGCGCTCCTGCAAGAGCTTCTTGATGGGCGCGGCGATCATGACGATGGCCGTCATGGCCGCGACCGCGCCCGCGACGCGCAAGGTCAATTCGCTGATGGCGACTTCGCCGACGAGCGCGTAGAGCCCGGCGACGTAAACGACCGCACCGATCATGATGGCGATGGCGACGGTCGTCAGCGCGTAGACGGCCGCGCGGCGCACGACGATGTCCACGTCCATCAGGCGGTAGCGCACCACGGAGTTACCGAAGGTGAGCGGGATCAGGACGAGCGGCAGCACGGCCACGTCCGTCAGCCAGGTCTCCGTGCGGATGCCGAAGACGTAGGGCGTCGCGTAGAGCAGTGTGAACGGCGTGATGGCGAGCGCCGAGCCCCAGACCACCCACTTGAGTTGCTGGCGGATGACGGCCGACTCGCTCCTGACGAACGTCCACACCAGGAGCGCCGCGCTCGTCAGAATCCCCAGCATGAGGTGGACGAAGAGCGCGAGGTAGTAGCCGTCAACGAACTTGTCGGAGAAGGGCAGCCGCGACGGCGGCGTCAGCGTGGTGACGTTGTAGAGCAGCGCCGCCGTGATGATTAGAACGACGGCCGGCGCATAAATGAGGAGGACGGGCCAGCGGCTCTCGTTGCCGAGCTGCCTCTGCACGGGGTAGCGCAGGCAGAAGTGAACCAGGAGCGGCGCGAAGAGGATGTAGGCCGCGTCGTCCAGAAACGCAACCGCCAGGTCCAGGTCCTCGTACTGGGTCGTGGACTTGTAGAAGTGGAAGACGAAGGCCGCCAGGCAGAGCGTGGCGAAGTGCGTGACGAAGGGCGAGCGCGCGCCCTGCTTGAAGAGGACGAAGAGCCCGACGAAGAGGTAGATGACGCCGATGAAGTTGACGTAAAGGTCGTGGGTCCTCCAGGTCGAGACCTCTTCCGGGTAGATGTCCGCCTTCCAGCAGCAGCGCGCCTCCTCCGGATTGGAGGGGCGCTCTATCAGGTACACGACGTGCCCGCCCGCGCCGGCCTCTTCCAGGTAGATGTTGATGTCCTCGACGCGTGCGACTTCCTCTAAATTCGCCTCGTCCTGGCCCGCGCCCTTGAGCACGTCGCCGGGTTGGACGCTGAGGACGCCGGCGCGGCCCGCGTTGGAGTTGGGGTCAACCGACTGGGCGACGATGCGGCTTCCGGTCTGGACCCAGCGGATGCCGTCGGTCGGGGGTGACTTGTGCTTCCATCGCTGCTGAAAGTTGAGCGCGCCGGCAATCGTGAGCAATGCCGCCGCGATCAGCAGCACCCACGCACGCGTTGTCAGCACAGAGCCCTTCATCTTATTTCACCAGCGGCCACGCGTCCCCTACCTTGTCTCGCCCCGCCGAGTTCGGCAGAGCACACCTCCACATCGGTTCAATTCAAGCAATCAATGTTCCAGTCTGCGCCACACCTGAGACCCCGCCTCCCGCGGAGCGTTTCTTTGAAGCCCGCGACGTTTCCCACTTCAAAGATATTCCCGATGGCGGGCAAGACCGGCGTTCAGACCTCTCCCTATATCCAAGTTTTTGGACTTGTCCGAGAATTTGGAAAAGGGAAAGCAGTGGTCAGCGGTCAGTGGCCGGTGGTCAGTTTAAAAACTGCTTTCCTTAACTGACCACCGACCACTGACCGCTGACCACTGCTCTTAGAATCTGACAGAGATGCCGCCGCGGAGCGAGCGCCTCCCGGCATCAACGGACGTGAACGTCTCGCCTTCCTCCGCGGTGGTCTGGGCGTCGAGCAGGTTGCGCGCGTCGATCACGGCCTCGGCGCGGACGGGCAGCCCGAAGTTGGGCAGCTCCTGCGTGACGAGAATGCTCAGGCTCGGGTCGTAGACCGCGAGGCGGCCGGCGAACGGGTCAATGGCGAAGACGGTCGCGCGCGGGCTGAAGCGGAAGACGGTGCGGACGCGCGTCCCCGTATCCAGGTGCGCGGTCATCTCCAGCGCCGCGGTCTGGAAGAAGCCGTCGTCGAAGAACTCGGACGGGTTGACGAGCCCCCTGGCCGAGAGCTGCTGGCCGCGCCCGAACGAGTAGCCGGCCGACGCGTTGAGCACGCTGCTGATGCGGCGCGCGTAGACGATGCGCAAGCCCCGCGCGGCCCCTTCCTGGTTCGCCACGCTCAAGAGCGGCGCGCCCGCCTCGCCGGCGAAGGCCGAGAGCGGCGCGCTGAATAACCCGACGCCCCTGTTGGAAGTCGCGTCGAAAAAGGCCGTCGCCTCGATGCTCGACTCGTTGTCCAAAACGCGCTCGACGCCGAACTCCAGGCGGTGGCTGCGCTCCATCACGGCGCGGCCGTCAACGTAGGCCACGGGCGTAGAGACGGGCTCGCGGAAAATCACGCGGCTGTCCTCGAACTCCGCGATGGACTGCGCGGCGCTCGCCCAGTCGGTCGCGGGCGCGTAGGCCGCGCGCACCCGCGTCTTCGAGTTGGCGTCGAACTGGAAGCCTAAGCGCGGGCTGACGGAGTGCGCGCCGCTCGCGCCGAGGAAGCGGGAGTAGTCGAGCCCGAGCACGACCACGATGCCGTCGTGGACCACCCACTCGTCAACGGCGCGCAGCGAAAGCTGCGCGAGCGAGCCTTCGGCGCGTTGCTCCTGCGAAGGGTTGTAGCTGTTGAGCAGGCCGGCGGCGGCGGTCAGTCTCAGGCGGTGCGCATCGTTGGCGCGGACGGAGGCCGTGACCTCCAGCCGCTGCGGCGCTCCGAAGCCGACGCCCGTCTGCCCCGCAAAGATCAAATCCACGCGGTCGCCGAAGGGCCGCGCCACCGCGAAATTCAGGCCGGCGAAGTGGTAAGAGTGCGTCCCGGAAGATGAGGCGAAGTAGGTCTCGACGACGCCCTGCGTGCGCGCGGCCGCACCCTCTTCCTCGCCCGGCGTGGTCACGACCTCGTAAGGCTCGCCCGCGGTCGCCTCTAAATCGTCCTGCGCGGCGAGCACGGCGGCGACGGTCGAGTCCTCGCCCTCGCCCGCCTGGAAAATGGACCGATTGCCGGCGCGTGAACGCAGCATCCACTTGCGGTCGTCGCGGTCCTTGCGCCGCTCGGGCGCTGTCCGGCCCGAGCCGACGGGTTCGAGTTTGAAGCGATAGACGACCTGATCCGCGGGTTGGACCTGGATGGCGTTGAAGAGGACGGCGCTGAAGCCGGCGGCGACGGCGCGCAGGCTGTAGCGCCCCGGCATGATTCTGGCGACGAAGCTGCCGTCGGCCGCGCTCTTGACCTCTTTGATGACTATGTCCGCGCCGTCCTTGATGACCGAGACGACGGCACCCGCAATCGGGTTACCCTGACTGTCTATGACCGAGCCGCTGACGGTCGCGATTCTCCCGCCCGCAAAAACTTGCGGCGCTCCCGCCCCGCACACGACAACGGCGAGAGCGGCGAGCGCCAATCCGACGCGCAAAGTTTTCCTCATCTCGGTAAACCCTCCGGGCGCAGACAAGGCAAAACGAAAGGAAAAGGCTTTGGGAGACGCTTGATCACTTTTCCTTTTTTACTGTTGCCTTCGTAGATGAGCTGACCCCGCTTGCGAAGCCGTTATTTTCCGCCAACCGACGGGGCATGTCAAGCAAACTGTTAGCCAGTAGATGCTGGACTTCGGATGCCGGCTACCGGCAATAGGATGTCAGGGGGCAGTGGCCGGTGATCAATGGCAGGTGGTCAGTGGCCGGTGGTCAGCCCGTTGAGGACCGGCAGCCCTGAGTCTTAAAAGCGAAGATTTGAGACTCCGCACCGTGTTTTCAACTGACCACTGACCACCGGCCACTGACCACTGCTCTTCCGTTTGCCGCCCAGTTTTACGGCGTGTTACGATGCTCCCTTAAATAAACGCGCGCGTTTTTCGCTAGCCGGAGTAATAATCTTTAGCAGTATGACAGACCAGATTCAGTCAACCAGGCTCCCGAACGGTCTCACCGTTTTGACGGAGCACATGCCGGGACTGCGCTCGGTGAGCGTGGGCATCTGGGCGCGGCGCGGCTCGCGCCACGAGCAGCCCGAGCTTAACGGCATCTGCCACTTCATAGAGCACGCCGTCTTCAAGGGGACCGAGCGCCGCTCGGCGCTCGACATCGCGGTCGAGTCAGACCGCCTCGGCGGCCACCTCGACGCCTTCACGACGCACGAGGTCACAGGCTTCACGATGAAGGTGACCGACGCGGGGCTCCCGCACGGCTTCGACATTCTGGCGGACATGCTCGCCCACCCGCGCTTCGACCGCGAGGACTTGCAGCGCGAGCAGAAAGTCATCCTCGAAGAGATGAAGATGGTCGAGGACACGCCGGACGAGTTCCTCGGCGAGCTTTTCAACGCCGCCTACTTCCCGGACCAGCCGCTCGGCCGCCCCATAGAGGGCACGGCCGAGACCGTTTCCACCTTCGACGAACTCAAGACGGCCGACTTCCACGCGAGCGAGTTTCGCGCGCGCAATCTGGTCGTGGCCGCCGCCGGCAACGTCAGCCACGGACAACTGGTCGAGATGGCCGCGCGCTCATTTCCCGAGTTGGAGCCGCCCGAGCCTGCGTCTCCCAACGGGACGCCGCACCTGCCGGAGCCGCGGCCTTCCGCGCCGATTCTCATCGAGCGCAAGAAAGAGTTGGAGCAGGCGCACCTCATCATCGCCGCCCCCTGGCCTTCCGCGCGGAGCGAGGACCGATTTGCGGCGAGCCTGCTCGCCAACGTCATCGGCGGGGGGACGAGCAGCCGCCTCTGGCAGTCCATACGCGAGGAGCGCGGCCTGGCCTACTCGGTCGGCGCGGGCGCGAGCGCCTTCTCCGACGTGGGCGTCTTCGCCATCTACGCCGGCACTTCGCCCGGACAACTGGACCAGGTCGTTGACCTCTCGCTCGCGGAACTACGCCGCGTCGTGCGCGAGGCCGTGCCGGAAGAAGAGTTGCAACTGGTCAAAGAGCAAGCGGTCTCGTCCATCCTGCTCGGGCTCGAAGCTTCGAGCGTGCGCGCCGGCGCTCTGGCCCGGCAGGAGATCATACACGGCCGCCGCATCTCGCCGGACGAAGTCATCAGCCGTCTCGAAGCCGTCACGGTTGACGACCTGCGGCGGATCGCGCGCGAGTATTTCACCTCCGAGGGGCTGGCGCTCGCCGCGCTCGGCGACCTCAACGGCTTCCGCGTTGACCGCTCGCGCCTGGAAATCTGAGCGCACCGACAGGAGGGAGGCGACGATGAAGGCGGCACTGACAGTAGTCTTGCTGGCGGCCCTCGCCGCGGTCTGCGCCGCGCGGGCCTTTGACAAAAACTCGTCGCCGCCGGACGTGTCTGTCCTCGGCTTCGAGTGGAAGTACGCAGGCTACGACCGCGCCGAGACGGTCAGGGACAACGAGGGCGGCGCGAGCGACGACCTCTCGACCACGTACAAGGTGACGCGCGGGACGCTCTACGTTTTCAAGTACACGGCCAGGGCGACCGTCAAGAACGCCGGCACGAAAGCCATCAAGGCCGTCTCGTGGGACTACGTCTTCACGGACGAGAAGGAGCGCAAGGAGCTGAAGCGTTATCGGCTTCAATCCAAGCAGCAGATTCTCCCCGGCGAGACGCAGACGATCACGGCCGGCGTCGGCCTCGACCCGAAAGACAAGACGCGCCACATCGCGACCGGCAAGCAGAGCGTCGAGATCACCAAGCTCGAATACGCCGACGGCTCCGTCTGGAAGAAAGACTAATGCGGAATGATGAGTGATGAATGATTGAATTAAGAGCGCCTTCTTTTATTCATCATTCATCACTCATCGTTCATCATTTATGAAGTTCACTGTTCTCGGCAGCGGCTCGACCGGCAACGCGATTCTGATCGCGGCGGGCGGGACGCACGTGCTCGTTGACGCCGGGATGAGCGCCAGGGAGATCGTGCGGCGGCTCGTGCTCGTCGGCTGCGACCCGGCGAAGCTCGACGGCGTCATCATCACGCACGAGCACGGCGACCACGCGGGCGGCCTGCGCGTCCTGCTCAAGAATCTGGACTGCCCCGTCTTCATCTCCGGCGAGACGCTTGAGGCTTACGTCAGCGAGCACGCCTCGCGCTCCTCGGACGAGCCGCGCAAGCGTGCGGACGCCCTGCGCGACCGCACCGTCGAGATAGAGTCGAGCCGTGACTTCTGCGTCGGCGCGATTGACTTTCACCCGTTCACCATCCCGCACGACGCGGCCGACAACTTCGGCTTCACGGCCACGCACGCCGGCGTCTGCGTCGCAACCCTGATGGACTTCGGCCACATCACGACGCTGATTACGGAGCGGCTGCGCGGCTGCGCCGCCATCATCATCGAGTCGAATCACAGCCGCGACATGCTCAAGGCGTGCGACGTTTACCCCTGGGAATTGAAGCAGCGGATACTCTCGCGCACGGGCCACCTCTCGAACGAGGACGTGGCCGACTGGCTCCGCGAGGGCTTCGACGGCACTGCGCGCCACATCATTCTGGCCCACCTGTCGCAGCGCGCCAACAACCCTTACGTTGCCAAAATCTCCGCCGAACTGGCGCTCAAGGAGCGCGCCCCGCTCTTCCAGGCCGAGACCGAAATCAGCCTCGCGCACGCCAAAGAGCCGACGCCGTGGACAGAGCTGTGAGAGAATGCAAAATTAAAAATGAAAAATTCAGGCTGCAACCACTTTCCTATTTAAACGTGGTTCTCCGCCTCCCTTTTGCATTTTTAATTTTTAATTTTGCATTTCTTGCCTGCACGTTGAAGGCGAACCGCGGCGGCGTCCCCGCAGAGGCGCGCGCGACCGTGGAGACTGTCGGCGAGGACATGGCGGGCGGGCGCTACGAGAAGATTTACAACGAGGCGGCCGCAGAGTGGCGGCAGGCGACGACGCCCGAAGAGTCCGAGGCGACCTTCAGGAAGTTGAAGGACAGGCTCGGCGAGGTGAGGACGCGCTCCTTTCACACGGCCACGGAGCAGGACGGCACCGGCGGCCACCTGTTCGTCATCACCTACGCGACCCAGTTCGAGCGCGCCGACGGCATGGAGACCTTCACGCTCGTCGAACGCGACGGCCGCTGGCAGTTGGCAAGATATTTCGTTAATTCTGACGCGCTCAAATAAAGTGGTCAGTGGTCAGTTAAAACTGATTTCCAACTGACCACTGACCGCTGACCACTGAATTATGATTAGTCGTTACACCCTGCCCGAGATGGGCGCGCTCTGGTCTGAGCGGAATAAGTTTCAGAAGTGGCTCGACGTGGAGATCGCCGTCTGCGAGGTGCACGCGGAGATGGGCGTGATTCCGCGCGAGGCGCTCGAAGAGATCAAGAGTCGCGCGGCCTTCACGGTCGAGCGCATCAACGAGATCGAGAAGACCACGGACCACGACGTGATCGCGTTCACGACGAATCTGGCCGAGTCAATCGGCGAGCCGGCGCGGTTCGTGCACTACGGCCTTACGTCGTCGGACGTGGTGGACACGGCGAACGCTCTGCTCTTGCGCGACTCGTGCGACATCCTGCTCGGCAAAATCGAAACGCTGCTCGAAGTCTTGAAGCGCCGCGCCTTCGAGTTCAGGCGCACGCCGCAGATCGGGCGCACGCACGGGATACACGCCGAGCCGACCTCGTTCGGCCTGACCTTCGTCCTCTGGTACGACGAGATGCGGCGCAACCGCGCGCGCCTACAGGCGGCGAGGGAGAGAATCGCGGTCGGAAAAATCAGCGGCGCGGTCGGCGCGTTCGCGCACCTCGACCCCGTGGTCGAAGAGAAAGTGTGCCAGCGTCTGGGCCTCAAGCCCGCGCCCGTCTCGACACAGGTCATACAGCGCGACCGCTACGCCGAATACCTCTGCACGCTCGCCATCATCGCGTCGTCCCTGGACAAGTTCGCCCTCCAGGTCCGCCACTGGCAGCGCACCGAAGTGAGAGAAGCGCAGGAGCAGTTCAAGCGCGGGCAGAAGGGCTCATCTGCGATGCCGCACAAGCGCAACCCGATTCTGTCGGAGCGCATCTGCGGCATGGCGCGCACCGTCAGGGCCAACAGCATCGTCGGCCTCGAAAACGTGGCCCTCTGGCACGAGCGCGACATCTCGCACTCCTCGGCCGAGCGCATAGTGTTGCCGGACTCTTCGGCCGCGCTCGACTACATGCTCGCCAAGACGGCGTCTCTGCTGGACGGCCTGGTCGTTTACCCCGCGCGCATGCTGGAGAACCTGAACGCGACGCGCGGGCTGGTCTTCAGCGGCCAACTGCTGCTCGCCTTGACGCAGAGCGGCGTCTCGCGCGAGACGGCCTACGAGTGGGTGCAGCGCAACGCCATGCGAGTCTGGGACGAGGGCGGCGAGTTCCAGGCGCTCATCAGTTCGGACCCGGACGTGAAGCAGCACCTCTCCGGCGAGCAGATCGAGAGCGCCTTCTCGCTCGACACTTATCTGCGGAATGTTGACAAGGTCTTTGACCGGGTCTTCGGGCAGGAATAAATCGAAACTATCTCCCCGGAGTTATCATCATGAAAGCTAAAGTTTACGTCACACTCAAGCCGAGCGTGCTCGACCCGCAGGGCAAGGCCATCCAGCACTCGGTCGAGTTGCTCGGCTTCGACGGCATCGCGGACGTGCGGCAGGGCAAGTATTTCGAGATTGCGTTGGACAACTCGCTCGACCGCGACGGCGCGCACGAGGCCGCGACCCGGATGGCGCGCGAGGTCTTGTCGAACCCCGTCATCGAAGATTATCGAGTGGAAATCGAAGCGTGAGGTAAAGAGATGTCGGACATTATTCACCGCCCGCGGAGACTGCGCCGGAGCGAGCACCTGCGCGCGCTGGTGCGCGAGACGCGGCTTGCGCCGGAAGACTTCATCCTTCCGCTCTTCGCCTGCCCAGGCGAGAACGTGCGGCGCGAAGTCTCTTCGATGCCCGGCGTCTTCAACCTCTCCGTGGACGAGGTCGCGCGCGAGGCGACCGCGGCCTATGGGGCGGGCGTGCGCGGCGTGATTCTCTTCGGCCTGCCCGAGACGAAGGACGAGACCGCCTCGGGCGCTTACAGTGAGAAGGGCATCGTGCAGCAGGCCGCGCGCGCCGTCCGCAAGGCCGTCCCGGACATGATCGTCATCGCCGACACCTGTCTGTGCGAGTACACCTCGCACGGCCACTGCGGCGTCGTACGCCGGGGCGAAGTCCTGAACGACGAGTCGCTGGAGTTGATAGCGCGCACGGCCGTCAGCCAGGCCGAGGCCGGCGCGGACATCGTCGCGCCCTCGGCGATGATGGACGGCCAAGTCGGCGCGATCCGCGAGGCGCTGGACAGCGCGGGGCTCGAAACCATCGCCATCATGTCTTACGCGGTCAAGTACGCCTCGGCCTTTTATGGGCCATTTCGTGAGGCCGCCGACAGCGCGCCCGCCTTCGGCGACCGCCGCGCCTACCAGATGGACGCCGGCAACGCGCGCGAGGCGATGCGCGAGGCCGAACTGGATTACACGGAGGGCGCGGACATCCTGATGGTCAAGCCCGCGACCGCCTACCTGGACATCCTCAGACAGGTCCGCGACCGCTTCGATTTGCCGGCGGCCGCCTACCACGTCTCCGGCGAGTACGCGATGATCAAGGCCGCCGCTCAGCGCGGCTGGATAGACGAGCGCCGCGTCATGCTCGAAACCCTCACCTGCATCAAACGCGCCGGCGCGGACCTGATTCTTACCTATTACGCGACGGAAGCAGCGAGAGCAATGCGGAATGCGGAATGATGAATGATGAATGCGGAATGATGAATGAAAGACGGTTGGTTTTTAATTCATCATTCCGCCTTCCGCATTGCTCTCAATGAATGACGACTTCGATTGGCTTCTGGTTGGGGCGGTTGTGGCTCTCGGCGTAGTTGGAGATGTTGAGGCCGAAGGGGGCGTCCGACTCGGGGAGGACGGCGAAGCGGATTGAGAGCGGGAGCCCGCGCCCGGCCATGAACCTCACACGGTAAGAATCAACTACCCACTCCTCGACGACGGCATTCCGCGCATCTTCGACGGGGACGAGGCGCGAGCCGCAGTCGAGGCCGTTGATCAGCAGCGTGACGCGCGAAGCCGTGACGGGCGGGTGCGCGTCCGCCGGCAGCACGGGCTGAAGGTGCGCGCGCACCGTGACCGTCTTCACGTATCGCCCATGCTCGCGCGCAGGCACGACGAACTCGACGTAGCCAGCGCCGCTGCCCCAGACGTAGCCCTGCCCGCCGCCCAACTTCTCGAAGCGCCCGGCGACGGCCATGTCCGGCACG
Source organism: Pyrinomonadaceae bacterium (assembly GCA_036403435.1). Taxonomy (GTDB): domain Bacteria; phylum Acidobacteriota; class Blastocatellia; order Pyrinomonadales; family Pyrinomonadaceae; genus QHXM01. The sequence goes on along the minus strand of DASWQY010000203.1, from coordinate 113,984 downwards.
AAGCGATAGAGGACGGGGTCGGCCGCCTTCTCCGTCATGACCACCTCGGGCCGCGTCGCTGGGTCGTCGGCGTCCCGCGCGAAAACGAACTGGCGCGGGACGAGGTGGCGCGAGGGGTCCGTGAGGTGCGCGGGCGGGGAATCATTGGAGTGCGCGGCGAAGAGTTCGGCGGCGCGGCGAATCTCGGTGCGCACCGCTTCGTCGCGCGGCGTCGTGTAAGTTATCCCGTAGCCGCGGTGCGGGTCGGGCGTGATGATCCAGAACATCGCGCCCGCGACGCCCGCGTCGAGCGAGCTGTCGAAGAGCGCGCGATACCACTCGGCCTCGGAAAAATTCTTGTAGCCCTCCGGCCCCATTCCGAATTCGCCGACGACGAGCGGCTTGCCGGCCGAGAGCGCCGCGGCCGCGCGGTTCTCGATGAACTCACGCAGCGCCTGCGGCGAGTCAACGTAGCTGTCCAGGTCGTCGCGCGGGTAGTTGTGCACGTCGCAGTAGTCTATGGCGGGGAGGCGGTGCTCCTCCAGCCACTCGCGCCGCTCCCAGGAGGAGCGGTAGCCCCACGTGCCCGGCGCGATGAGGTGGTCCGGGTCGAGCGACTTGATGTAGGCGCTCATCTCCGCGACCCACGCGCGGCGCTCGGCCCAGCGGCCCGTCGGCGCTTGGGCCTCGTTCATCAACTCCCAGCCGAAGATCGTGGGGTCGTCGCGGTAGAGGACGCCCGTCACGGTGTTGCGGCGCGTGACAAGCTTCTCGACGTGCTCGCGGTAGAGCTTACGCGTCACGTCGTTCGTGTAGAAGAGCAGCGCGCGCTCGACGTTGATGCCGAAGGGCCGGCGCTCGTCGGCCGCGTCCGTGATCCCGGCCCAGTAGAGGTACTGCGTCACGCCGCCCGTGTCGCGCCACCAGTTGGTCAGGCAGAGCTGGACGCGCAGATTGTTGCGCCCGGCCTCGGCAATGACGCGGTCCAGATGGACGAGCGCGTCCTCGTTCCAGCGGCCGGGCTCGGGCCGCATGCGGTGCTTGCGCGGCCAGTCTGCGCGGTCCGCGCCGACCGCCCCGATGCCGTCCTCGCCGCCCTCGCCGAAGGCCCAGACGCGCACGACCCGCAGCCCATCGCGCGCGGCCTCGCGCATCGTCTCGGGCATGCGCGCGCGGTCCTCGTCCCTGTACATCACGGAGACGTTCGCGCCCGCGAAGCGGAAAGGTTGCCCGTCAATCGTGAAGCGCGCGCCGTCTGTCCCGACGAAGCCCGCGCGGACTGAGCGAGCGCCGCCGCCCGCACCGCACGCGAAAAATAGAAGGGCCGCGCCCGCCATCGCGCAGACGAGCGCGGCCTTTAGAAGCGATTTCCTACCCATGAACCGAAGAGAACTGACGGGGCGCGTTTTGGCACAGTGCTTAGGATGACGGCGACGAAGAATCCGTGGTCGTGTTGAGCCGCGCGAAGCCGACGATGGTGCAGACGGCCCCGAGGACGACGAAGAGGTTCAGCGACGCGAGAATCGGGAAGATGATGTTGCCGTTCTGCGAGGTGACGCTGAAGACCAGTGCCAGCCAGTGCGCGTGGTAAAGAATCAGGCAGGCCGAGGCGGCCGCGAACCAGCGCGTCGAGACGCCGAAGGCGCGGGCGCGCGCGAACCCGAGCACGGTGGCGACCAGCCACGCCAGGCCCCCCGCGATCAGGAGCAGGCCGAAGACCCAGGTGAAATATGGCGGCAGGTTGTAGACCGTGGACTCGCTCTGCGCGATGATGTAGGGCGAAGCAAGCATTTATGATTTACTCCTCAAGCGTCACGTCACAAAATTTTCTCTCCGGCCGCGTGACAAAGAAAAGCGCCGTTTGCGCAGGGCAGGCTACTGCGATAACGCAAACGGCGTCAAGTTCTCACTCCCAGTCAATCGGGGCTGGCGGCCCCGCTTACTGGGTGATGTGAATTTCCTCTTCCTTGTTGACGCGCCGCACGAAGAAGACGAGCGCGCACAGGAACGCGATCACCGTGCAGCCGATGGCGAACCACAAGTATTTAGGGTCGCCGTGCGGCTGCCCCGTCACTGGCTCCTTGTATCTCCAGAAAAAGAAGTAGACCGCCAGGGCAGTCGCGATCAAGCCGATTACCCAGGTCAGAATGTCCGATATCTTCATCTTGAACCTCCAGCGCCTGCAAAAGAACTCGCAGGGAGAATGGCCCCCGAACAAGCCGTTTTCACTTAACCGCTTAAAAGCTCAGAAGAGAACTGGCCGGCCGGCCGCCCCGACTATTGTGAGACGGCCAAAGGTTTTATGCGCGTGCATGTTACTTCTACCGGAAGCCGGAAAGCAAGCCCCTCAAGGAATGCAAAATTAAAAATGAAAAATTAAAAATGAAAAGTGGAGGCCGAAACCACGTTTAATTTAAGAGTGGTTCTCCGCCTGTAATTTTCCATTTTTAATTTTTCATTTTGCATTACAAGATTATTCGTTTGTCGCCGGCGCGGCGCGTGACGCGCTCGCGGTCGAAGTGTTCGAGGAGCGGGATGGCGTACTTGCGCGAGACGCCGGCGAGGTCTTTGAAGGTGGCAACGTCAATCAGGCGGTCGGGCTCGTGGCGCGCGGCGTGCTCGCGCAGGCGGGCCGTCAAATCGTCCAGCGCGCGGCGGTGGAAGTAGAGGTCCGGGGCGACGCGGACGAGCGTGCGGTCGTCGAGGAGGAGTTGGAAAATCTTGCGCCCGTGCTCGCGCGCCCTGGCGTCACGCGAATTCGCGGCGCGCTCCAGTGCTTCGTCGAGTGCTTCGTCGAGCGCGGGCGGTTCGAGCGCGGCCCCGGCGTAGAGTTTTTCCAGTCCCTCTTTGAGCGCGAGGTCTGCGGCCGAGAGCGAGAGCTTGTGAGAGGCCGCGCGGACGAACTCTTTCTCCGAGACGATTGAGCCCGAGTCTTCAAGACGCGACATGACGCTGCGGAAGACTTCGGGCGCGGCGTGGGAGCAGACGCGCTCGCGCAGGGTCTCGCGCATCAGGCCGCGCGCCAGCGGCTCGCGCCTGTGGTGCTCCTCGACCGCCTCGACGGCCGCGCGCGCGATAGTTTGGAAACTGTCCGCGGAGACGTAAACGCCCTCGGCGTCAATCACCTTCTTGCCCGCGACGACCCCGCGCGCGGCCTCGGCCAGTACGCCGTCGGTCCAGCCCGTGCGCGCCGCAAGCTCGCTTAGCCTCAAGCCCTGCTCGCCGGCCGCTTCGACGAAGAGAGAAAATTCCGTGGCACCGTCCGCGTCCTTGAGAGCGCCCAGCCGCTCGCGGGCGCGCGCCACCACCTCACGCCCGCGGTGCTTCGCGGCGAGGGCGTCGAGCACCAGGCCGCCCGCGACTGTCACGGAGGGCGAGTAAGAGCGGATGATGAAGCGGTCTTTGGGGAGGGCGACTGCGGGCGACTCCAGGCGCAACTGCGCGAAGCCGCTTGCGCCGGGCTCAATCTCGCCCGACTCTTCGAGGACGCGGAGGCGTGCCAGGACTTCCGCCGCGCCGAGGTGCACGCGCACGCGCATGCGCGAGCGGAGGGCGCGCGGCGCGTTCTTTAACACGCTCACTTCCGCGTCCAGAATCTGCGTCGGGCGCAGGCGGCCGACGGGCGCGAGCACCATCCCGCGCCCGACCTCTCCCGCCTCGACGCCGCCGAGGTTGACGGCCGTCCTCTGCCCGGCGACGGCGCGCTCGACGCGCGCGTTGTGCACCTGAAGGCCGCGCACGCGGACGCGCGCGCCCGCGGGCAGCAGCTCCAATTCGTCGCCTTCCGACAGCCCGCCCGCGACGAGCGTGCCGGTCGCGACCGCGCCGAAGCCGCGCATCGTGAAGGAGCGGTCAACGGGCAGCCGCGCCACGGAAGAGGCGCTGCGCGCGGGCACGCGTTGGGCCACTTCGAGCAGCGCCGCCTTCAACTCTTCGAGGCCGGAGCCCATGCGCGCGCTGACCGTCAGCACGGGAGCGCCTTCGAGGAAAGAACCCTTGACCAGGTCCTCGGCCTCGGCGCTGACGAGCGCGAGCAGTTCGTCGTCAACCGTGTCGGATTTAGTGACGACGACGAGGCCGTGCCGAACGCCCAGGAGGCGGCAGATGTCGAAGTGCTCGCGCGTCTGCGGCATGACGCCCTCGTCCGCCGCGATGACGAGGGCGACAACGTCAATGCCGTGCGCGCCCGCGAGCATGTTCTTGACGAAACGCTCGTGGCCCGGCACGTCTATGAAGCCGACGCGCACGCCGTCAAGCTCAAGCTCCGCGAACCCGAGGTCAATCGTGATGCCGCGCCGCTTCTCCTCCGGCAGGCGGTCCGCGTCCACGCCCGTCAGGGCGCGCACCAGCGCCGTCTTCCCGTGATCTATGTGCCCGGCCGTGCCGACGATAATCGAACGCATGGTTTCAGGTTACAGGTTTCAAGTTTCAAGTTAAAGACGAGGACCTGAAACCTGAAACTATTTGACTATCTCGAAGTCAATCCACTGCGACGCGACGTTGCGCTTCTTGTTGGCGAGGAGGTCCGTGACGACGATTTGGAGGATGTACTCACCGGGCTGCGCGTCCTTGCCCAGTTGGATGCGGCCGCCAGCCTTGAGATGTTTGGGGTCCGGCTGGTCGCCCATCTCGTAGGTCATGGGCTTGCCCGTGTAAAGCTCCTTGCCGTCGCGGAACATGCGCACCTGCGTCTGGAGCTGCGGCTGGCGCGTCGTGCGGTCCGGTTGCGCGTTGTAGATCGTGTAGGTGTAGCGCAACGTCATCCCCCCGCGCAGGCGGCGAACCGACGGGCCGGCCTGCGGCTCGATGGGCTCCGACCCTTCGGCCTGCGCGTCCGCCTGCTTCGGGTCCAGCCCGGTGACGACGAGGCCCGAGAGCGTCAGGCGGTTGCTGTCAACGTCGGGCACCTCTACGAAATGGCTGGCGGAGCCGACGCGCCGCGTCGCGGCGTCGCGGACGGCGACGCGCAGTTGGTAAGCGCCGGGCTTCTTGATGGGCACGTTGAGTGTGTAAACCAGTCCGTCCTTCAGGATGCTCTTGTAGGCGTCGTCGCGCGCGCGAACCGTGTGCGTCCTGGTGAAAGAGTCTATGACCTCGCCGTAGTCGCCGAAGGTGTAGGCCGCCACGTCGAGAGTCGCCACTTTCCAGCCGTCCGCTTCCTCCTTGAAGGTCAGGTCGCGCCCGTCCACGTGGAGCATGGAGTACATGACGGAGCCCGTCTGGCGGTCGTGGCCGAAGAGCGTGGTCAGGCGGACGTTCACTTCGTTGGCGCTGAAAGGCGAGGTGAGCGCGGCCAGGAAGTTGTCGCCGGAGGCGCGCTTGAGACGGCGCGACTCGTCGTCCGCCACGCCGTAGAAGCCGCTGCGCGACCGCACGCGCAGGCCCGGCCGGAGGACTTTGACCGTGACCTTGTGAAACTTGCCGCGGCCCTTCGCGGCGTCGAAGGTTGACTCGTCGGGGCGGTAGCCGATGAGGTAGTAGCCGCTCTGATCGTCGAGCACGCTGCGGATGCCTTTGCCGAAGTCGTTGGCGTTGCGGATGGCGAAGCCGCCGGTCAGCCGCGCCATGTATTCGAGGCCGCTCTGCGTGTCGAAGAAATCCTGGCGGCGGTCTGAGAGGCGCTCTTCGAGTTGGGCCGGCGAGTAGTCGGTCGTGCTGTCGGCGGCTTGCAAGTTGAGTGTTTGCAGGCCGCGCATGTCCATCGTGTAGATGACGACGGAGGCGCGGTTAGCCTCGTCCGTCAGGCGGCGCAAGGATTCCAGCACGCGCGAGTTCTCGACGGTGCTCGCCGCTTCGCCCTTGATTCCGGGACGGCCGCCGCCCCCGGAGTCGTTGCGGACGCTGGTCTTGTTTTTCACGAAGAGCCGGAAGCCGTCGGAAAAGAGGAGGACTGACTTGCGGCCGGGCAAGTCGCCGAGGCTGCGGACGACGAAGCCGACCGCGCCGAGCGTGCCGACGGCAAAGAACGCCTCGCGCGTCTGGCTAATCTCCTCCTCGGCCTCGCGCCGCTCCTCCTGCGACTGGCGCGCGAGGTCGGCGACCGCTTGCTGCGAGCTGTTCGTGAAGAGGGCCGTGTCGTCGTGTCCCAGGGGGGCGAAGGCCGAGGCCCCGCCGCGCCCCACCGGATACCACCTGACGCGCTCGATGGCGGCGTAGAGCTGGCGGCGGTCGGAGGTGAACTGCTGTAACGCGCCGATGCCCGCGCTGGTGCGGATGATGGCGACCAGATCGTCGGGCAGCATTTGATTGTCCACGAAATTTTTGAGCGCGCGGCGCGCGGCCGCGGTGCTCTCGAAGGACATGCCTATGTCGTCCACGACGAGCGCGATGGTGCGGCGCACCTGCTCGCGCTTGAGGCGCACGGGCGGCGGCGCTGCGGCCGTCGAATCGTCAGCGGGCCGCGCGGGCGAGGACGAAGCGGCCGACTGTGGCGCGCTCGCCCCGGTAGAGATGTAAGAGAAGTTGCTGACCTGCTGCGGGCGGTCGTCCTCCAGGACTTCGACCTCCTCGGGCCGGAGGTCCGTCACCTGCCGGCCGTCCTTGTCCGTGACGATGGCATCCACCTGCACGAGGTTCGTGCTGATACGCACTACGTCCGCGTCGTCCGCCTGCTGCTGTTGCCCCTGCCCGAACGCCGCCGCCAGCAGCGAGAGCGCCAGCATCAGGGCGAGCAAGCTTCGTCTCATGTAAACCTCCGAAGAGCAGTGATGAGTGATAAGCGACGAGTAAAAGAAAGACGGTTTCAACTCATCACTCATCATTCTATTTCACTATTTCAAAATCGATCCACTGCGTCGCCGTGCGGTACTTCTCTTTGGCGAGGGGGTCAGTGACGATGATTTGCAGGGCGTACTCTCCGGGCGGCAGGTTCGTCCCCAGTTGTAAGGCCCCGCCGGTTTGAAGCCGCTTGAGGTCCGCCTGATTGGTCACGTCCAGAGGCTGCACGCGCCCCAGGAAAATCTCCCGGCCCTCGCGCCAGAGGCGCATCTGTGTCTGCACGGCGGGGCGGCCCGTGGCCTTGTCCGCCTGCGCGTTGAAGATGGTGTAGGCGTAGCGCATGACGAGGCCGCGGCGGAACCTGCGCACGGCGGGGCTCGCCTGCGGGTCCGACTCGACAGGCTCCTGGCCCGCCGCCGCGGCCGCCCCACCTGCCGCCGCCTCGGCCGGCGGCTGCGCCGCCCTGGCCGCGGGGTCCACACCGTCCACGATGATGCCCGAGAGCGCCAGGCGGTTCTTCTTAACGTCGGGCACTTCGATGAACTGGCTGGCCGAGCCGATGCGCTCGGAGGAGGCGTCGCGGACGACGGCGCGCAGCTGGTAAGCGCCGGGCTTCTTGACGGGGACGCTGAGGTTGTAGATGAAGCCGTGTTCGAGCAGGCGCTTGTAGGTCTCGCCGCGCGCGCGCAGGTTGTGCGTGGCGCTCACCTCGTCTATCACCCTCCCGTTGTCGCCGAAGGTGACGGCCACCACGTCTATCGTCGCCTTGTGCCAATCGTCCGGCTCGTCCGTGAACGTCAGGTCACGCCCCTCGACGTGGAAGAGCGAGCGCACGGCGCTGCCCCCCTTCGAGTCGTTCGTGTAGAGGGAGGTCAGGCGCACCTCGACGCCGCCCGTGCTGAAGGGCGAGGTGAGCGCCTGGCCCAATTGCTGCTCGCGCGTCAGGTGCGCGGGTCGCGCCTCCTCGTCCGTCACGCCGTAGAAGCCGGTGCGCGTGCGGTGCCTGAGGCCGGGCCGCTTGAGCTTGAGCGTGATCCTGTGAAACTTGCGGCGGCCGGCAGCCGCGTCGAAAGTCGAGTCGTCGGGGCGGTAGCCGATGAGGTAGTAGCCGCGCTGGTCGTCGAGCACGCGCTGGATGCCCGCGCTCAGGTCGTTGTTGTTGCGGATGGGGAAGCCGCCCGTCTGGCGCGCGATGTAGTTCAAGCCCTCCTGCGACTCGAAGAAGTCGTCGCGGCGGCTTTCGAGCCGGTCCTCGACATCGCTCGGGCTCAGGTCCGAGACGTTGTCGGCGGCCGTGAGCCCGAGCGTTTGCAGGCCGCGCGCGTCCATCGTGTAGATGACGACCGAGGCGCGGTTCGCCAGGTCCGTCAGGCGGCGCAGGGCGTCGAGCACGCGCGAGCTGCGCGAGGGGTCGTCGCGGTTGAAAATCTTCACCCCGTCCGACATGAGCAGGACTGACTTGCGGCCGGGCAGCTCACGCATCCCGCGGACGACGTAGTTGAGCGCACCCAATGTGCCGACGGCAAAGAGGTCTTCGCGGAACTGGTCCAGCTCCTCGCCCGGAATGAGGTCGTTCTCGTCGTGGTCGGCCGCCGCGTCGCGGCGCTGCCCGCCGCGCTCGCCCTCGCCCATCCCGCTGCGCGCGGCCTGCCGGGCCTCGTCGCGCATGCGCTGCGAGGGGTCGCTCTCGATGGGGGCGAACGCGCCGACGCCGCCTCGGCCCGCCGGGTTCCAGCGCACGCGCTCGATGGCGGCGTAGAGCTGGCGGCGGTCGGAGGTGAACTGCTGCAACGCGCCCACGCCGCCCGCCGTGCGGATGATGGCGACGAGGTCACCGGGCTGTAGCTGTGTGTCAACGAATTTCTTGAGCGCCTTCCTGACGTAGTAAGTGCTCTCGAACGAGAGCCCGAGGTCGTCAACCACGAGCGCGACGGTGCGGCGGACCTGTTCGGGGCGCAGGCGGGCGGGCGGCGCGGGCGGCACGCCCCCGGCGGCCGCGGGCGCAGGCTTCGGCGTCGCGGGCGCAACGTCCGGCGAGGTCGAGACGAACGAAAAGTTTGTGATCTTCTGCGCGCGCCCGTCCTCGAAGATTTCGACCTCCTCGGGCTTGAGGTCCGTCACCTGCCGGCCGTCCTTGTCAGTGACGACGGCGTCCACCTGCACGAGGTTCGTGGTGATGCGCACCACGTCGTCGTCCGCGCCTTGCTGCTGCTGCTCCTGGCGCTGCGGCGGCGTCGTCTGCGGGTTCTTCGGGGCTTGCTTCTGGTCCTGGGCCAAAACCGTCAGGAAGAGCGAGAGACAGAGACTGAGGGCGAGCGAGGGTCGTTTCTTCATCACGGCATCTCCGTCAAAAAGTCGGGGCAAGGGGGCGGATTGGCGCGCTGGCATTCTGCAACCTGATGTGCGATGCTTTGCGGCACAAGCCACAAATTATCAGCAGATCGTTGGAGAGATTATGCCAGAGCAAGCTCAAAAGGGCGACACGGTACGGGTTCACTACACAGGGCGTCTGGAGGACGGCCAGGTCTTCGACTCTTCGGAGGATGGCGAGCCGCTGGAGTTCACCATCGGCGCGGGCCAGGTCATCAAAGGCTTCGAGGACGGCGTCGAGGGAATGACAATCGGCGATGAGAAGCAGGTCGAGATCGAGAGCGAAGACGCCTACGGCGAGCGCATCGAGGGGCTTGTCCAAACGGTCTCGCGCGAGGGGCTGAACCTCGGCGAGGAGCCGCGCGTCGGGATGAATCTGGTGATGCAGCTCCCGGACGAGCAGCAGATTCCCGTCGCCGTCACGGAAGTCACGCCGGACTCCATCACGCTCGACGCGAACCACCCGCTTGCGGGCGAGAAACTGATCTTCGACATCAAGCGCGTCGAGTGAGCCTGCCGGCTGGCGGCAAGTTTTAAGTGATCATCACCAGCCCGCGACTGACAGCGGCGAGACCATGCGATGCTTTCGGCGGCGCGGAGATCAGCGGCACATCGTACGAGTACGGCTACGCCCTACGCACGGCCCTCTATGAGCGGAAGTAGCTCCCGCGAATTCAAAACTCAGGCAACGCATTGACTCAACCCGCCAGCGCCTTACGTCTTCCTCTTTGCGCCTCCGGCGTGAAACAGCCGTTCACGCCGGAGGCGCAGGAAAAGTAAAACCAAAGCCGCTGGAGGGTTGAGTTTTGGAGTGAGCTTTGACATCGAGTTCAAGTAAAATAAGTTGATGACGAACGCGGCGGACACTTCTACGACGCGGCGCGTCGCCGTCGTCGGCGCGGGCCACGTCGGCGCGACGAGCGCCTATGCGCTCCTGATGAGCGGGGCGGCGCGCGAGATAGTTCTTCTCGACGCGGACGGCAAGCGCGCCGAGGGCGAGGTGATGGACTTGCAGCACGCCGCCGCGCTCGCGCGCCCCGTGGCCGTCTGGGCGGGCGACTACAAGGACGCGGCGCGCGCGTCAATCGCCGTCATCGCCGCCGGCGTCGGCGGCCGCCCCGGCGAGACGCGCCTGGACCTTTTGAGCCGCAACGTCTCGGTCGTGCGCGACTGCGTCCGTGCGCTCATGGCCGAAGGCTTCGACGGCGTCATCCTGATGACGACCAACCCCGTGGACATCCTCGCGCAGGTGGCGCAAGCAGAGTCGGGCCTGCCCGTGGGGCGCGTCATAGGCTCGGGCACTGTGCTCGACACGGCGCGGCTGCGCGCGATGCTCGCCGCGAAGCTCCGCATCGAGGCGCGCTCGATTCACGCCTACATCGTCGGCGAGCACGGGGACTCGGAGATTGCCGCCTGGAGCGCGGCACACGTCGCGGGCGTCCCGCTCGGGGACTACTGCGAATCGCAGGGCTGCCCGGACTTCCAACAGCTCCTGGCCCGCGTGCGCCGCGCCGCGCCCGACATCATCGAGCGCAAGGGCTACACGTCGCACGCCATCGCCTCGTGCGTCGTCCGCATCTGCGAGGCCGTGCTCGGCGACGAGCGCACGGTGCTGCCCGTCTCGACGATGATGCGCGGCCAGTACGGAATCGAGGGCACCTACCTGAGCCTGCCCTGCGTGGTGGGGCGCGACGGCGTCTCGGGCGTGGTGGAGTTGCCGCTCAGCGACGAGGAGCGCGCGGGCCTGCGCGCGTCCGCGGAGATTCTGCGGAGCAGTTACGCGAGCCTGCGCGGCGCGCAGGAAAGTTAAGAGACCGTTTGAAAACCAAAGCTCAACCCTTTGCGCCTTACGTCTTGTCTTTGCGCCTTTGCGTGAACCGCTGTTTCTCGCAAAGGCGCAGAGTAAAAACAGAAGGCGCAAAGGGTTGAGTGCTTGTGTAGCTTAGGTTTTGAAACGCGCTCTGAGTAGTTCCCGAAGGAGATTAACGATGCTGAGAGTCGAGGACATGCCGCTTGAGGAGATGAAGGCGCTTTTGGGGCGCATCGGCTACGGGCACCTGGGCTGCGCGCGCGAGGGCCGCCCCTACGTCGTGCCCATGAACTACGCTTACGACGGGGAGGCGCTGTACGTCTTCACGACCGAGGGGATGAAGACCAGTTTCATGGAGGCCAACCCGGAAGTGTGCCTCCAGGTCGAGGAGGTCGAGAGCCCGCGGCGCTGGCAGAGCGTGATGGTCACGGGCCGCGCCGAGCGTCTCACCTCGCAGGAGGAGAAGGAAAGCGCCATGCAGCTCATCACACGCACCAACCCGACCCTGACACCCGCCATCAACCGCACCCAGCTCGACGCCTGGGGCCGCGCCAACGAAGTCGCCCTCTACCGTATCCGCCCCGCCATCATAGACGGGCGCAGGACCGCGGATTAAAAGGCTCTCCGGCAATCAGGCATTCACAGGAAGCGAATTATGAATGGCTGGAACTTCAAAGCTCATGCAGTTAATTGGCTCGTTGCTAACTTCGGGGTGAGAAGCAAGTCTGTTGAGGGCTAGAGGAATGCGGAATGCGGAATGAAAAGGCAACCGTCTTTCATTCATCATTCCGCATTCCGCATTCCGCATTGCTTTTTCATCCTTCCCCGCGGACGGTCCTTAAATCTCTGATTAACTCCTTGACGGCGTCCTCGACCCACATGGGGCTCTTGCGTGTCTTCCAGACGACGTGCGGCCGGTGGCCGTTCGCCGTGTCGTTGAGGATGACGAAAAGCTCGCCGTAGGGGTAGGGGCGGCCGAGCGGGCGGCGGTATTCGAGCAGGTTGAAGAAGATGATGAACTCGGCGTCGGGGACGCTCCTGGCGGCGTTGATGCTCTGATACTTGTTCATGTACCTGTTCAGGTGCTGGGCCAGCAGATTGTAGATTCGCGGGAAGCGCAGGGGCATGCCCGCAACCCCGGCCGCGTAAGCCTCTTTCAAAAGTGACTCGGCCCCGCCGCGGCTATCTACGACTGCGCTCCGGTGCACGAGCAGGAGCACGCGCCGCCTGTTCCTCAACTCCGCGAGCGAGCCCGTGACGGCGACGCCGCCGCCGGAGTCCGCGGAGTTGTCCGACTGCACTGCCGGGGGGCTCTGTGGGGAACTACTGCTCGTCAGCGCGACGAAGAGCAGCGGCAGAAGGTAACGCATAAAGTCTGAATCCGTAGGCCCGCCCGACGCGCGGACGCGGGCGGGGCCGTAAAGTGTGCCTCGGCGGGCCGGGCGGCCGCGGGCTCACTCCGTGTTCGGGCTCTTCTCTTCTTTGATCTCTACGCTCTCCGGGTTTTCCGGGCCGGGGACCAGCGAGCCCTCCGGGGGCGTCCCTTCCAGCTTTTCTGAAGGGCTCTCCTCCTGCTGCTGCTCATCAACCCTGCGCTCGCCCTGTCCTTCGTACTCTTGCATGATAGTTCTCCTCGTCTGATTCTGGGATCAACCGCCCGGACGTTTTCGGATTGGCCCGCGATTACGGACAATATACTCAGACAGGGCGTCCGCGTCGAGGAAAGAAAATTTTCGGTAGTGGTTCAGTTTCAGACGGGGCGAAGGGAAAGGCGGTTTCACGCAAAGGCGCAAAGGCGCCAAGAAAGCACGCAAGGTAATGAGGCACTCAACTTCTTCGCGTTCTTCTTTGCGTCTTTGCGCCTTTGCGTGAAATTCCTCCCTGATAAAGACGGCCCACAACTTCAACCCGAACCACTACCAAATTTTCGGGCCAGTTTCCGGCCGAGGGCTCGCGCGCGGCGAAAGAATTGGAACTCGGTCGCGGCCGCGTCGTAATTAAATGACAAGCGATTTATTTTGCCACAAAGGCGCGGGCAGCGGTGTTATCCCGGTTAGAACGTTAGAAAAAGTTTTCGGCGGCCGGGCCCGGTGAGAGTCAGGCGAGAGACGGGCCGGGGCGGCCATTCCGAGGCCGGAAGACAGAGGTGAAATCATGAAAAGCAGACGGCTCACCTTAGTATGCGTGGCGGCGATAGCACTCGTAGGCACCCCGCGGGCCTGGCAGGGGCTGGGCGACCTGCTGTCGGCCGCGCAGCAGAAGGCACAGTTCAAGTTTTGGAGCATGGTCATGCGGCCTTCGTCTGGGCCGGCCGAGGTGGAGCTGGTCGCGGTCGCCGAAACGGCCGGGCAGGACGCCCTCTCGGCTCACGGCGTCTCGCCCTGCACTCCTGGCCGCGACGAGTTGCTGGAAAATTTTGAGCCCGCGAGTTACAGGGAGGTGCGCCGCGCCGCGAGCCCCGCGCCGTCCAGGCCGAAAGCCTACACACGGCGGCAGCGTCCAGAGTTTGGGAGCTTGATCGCACACGCGGGCCGTCAGGCTCCCTCCGAAAAAGAGGGCGTCGAGCCGCCGCGCGTCTTCAAGGAGAAGAAGGATTCCGACTTTGAATTCTTAGAGGTCGCGGAGAACCTTCCCGCGCCGAAGGCCGCGCCGCGCGCGCGCGCCATGCCGGTTGACACTCTGACCTTCGCGCAACTCCCGGCCGTGACCCCCGTCGCCGCCGCGGCCTTCAGCGAGAAAGAGGTCGTCTATCAATTCAAGCTGATCAAGAAGCCGCTCAACGAGAACTGCCCCCTCCTGCGCCAGAGGAGTCGCCTCCCGGCGGTCAGGATCGCCACGTCATTCCCCGCCTCATAAGACTGAGGAAAAAACTCAACCCTTTGCGCCTTTGGTTTTTCTTTTCCTGCGCCTTTGCGAGAAAGGCTGTTTCACGCAAAGGCGCAAAGTTAAGACGTAAGGCGCAAAGGGTTGAGCCATTCCGTGTTTTGAATTCTTCCTCTAAGTCCGCAATTCAAGGGTTGAAGGGTTTGCCGTAAAGCTCCTGGTAGACCCAGCCCATGATGCGCAGCTCGGCCGTGCAGAGGACTTCGAGCCAGCAGCATGTGAGGTAGACCTTGCGCCCGACCGCCGTCGGAACCTTCGCGGCCTCCTCGACGGTCGAGGGGGCTTCGGCTTCGAGCTTGTACGCCTGGGCCATTTCTTCGTTGGTCTTCACCGCGTCGTCGAGCGCGTTCAGAAGCTGGCTGATCCAGGCGTGAAGCTCGGGCTCGCCGTCGTGCTCGGCGAGCGCCTGCATGATGCCTATGGCGAGGCGGTCTTCGGCGTGCTCGAAGTGGTAGACGCCCTCGCCCGAGCCGCGCGACTGCTCCTGCTTCCAGTGAAACAGCTCCTCGACTTTCGGGTGGCGGATGACGCCGACGCGCCGGTCGTGATCCAGGAACCACTGAATCACGTCCGCCAGCCCAGACGCGCTGACGCGCCCGCCCCCCTCACGCGCGAGCGGCGGCGGGGTCATGGAATTAGGCTTAGACATATTTGAAAAGTGATGAGTGATGAGTGATAAGTGATAAGTAAAGACAGATGCTTTTGCTTATCACTTATCACTCATCACTCATCACTGCCTTTTTCTTATCACTGCCTTTGCAGCTCGAACGACGGGCGGACTTCGCCCACCGTGTCGCCGCGGCGGTTGGTGATGGCGAAGCTCGCGTAGGGGCTGACGGCTTCGAGCGCGTCGCCCTTGAGGACGCCTAGCTGTCTGAGGCTTTCGATGACGACGGTGGGCCGTGCGCGGCGGTCCTCGCCGTCCTCTATCTTGATCGCTAGCCCTAAGCCGCGCGGCCACTCGGCGCACGGCAGCACGCCCGCCGTGTAAACCCCTTCCGCCCCGACCTTCGAGACGAGGCGGCCGCGCGCGGCCTGCATGATGACCGTGTCGAGCCTCTCGGCGCGGCCCCCTATCATCTCCGGGTGAGCGGTCATCGCGGCGACTATTCGCCGCGCCGCGCCGCGCGTCGCCTCGTCGAAACCCTCGGGCGGGGCCACCAGCCGCGCGTACATCAGCGCCATCGCGCGCACCGTCACGCCGAAGGTCGGCACCCCGCAGCCGTCTATCCCGGCGGCTATGTCTTCCACAGGCACGCCCGAAAATTGGGCCACCGCACGGACGATGTTGAGCTGCACGGCGTTGTCCGGCCGGTCGTAAGTCGAAGGGTCCGCGCCGAGGTGCAGCGCGAGCGCGAGCATCCCGGCGTGCTTGCCCGAGCAGTTGTTGTGAAGCGCGGTCGGCTCCTCCCCGCGCTCCCTCAACTCGCGCGCGGCCTCCGCGCTGTAGGGCTCGTGCGCGCCGCACTTGAGCGCGGACGCGTCCAGGTTGAGCTTGCTGAGTATCCCCGCCACGGTCTCCGTGTGAATCGCTTCGCCGTTGTGAGAGGCGCAACTGATGGCGACCTCTTTCTCCGTGAAGCCGAAGCGGTCGGCCGCGCCCGTGGCGACGAGCGGGACGGCCTGGTGCGGCTTCGACGACGAGCGGAGGTACGTGACCGTGTGCGGCGCTCCGAGTTGTGCCACTACCTTCCCGTCGCCGTCCACGGCGACGACGTGTCCGCGGTGGCGCGACTCCGTGATGGAGCCGCGGCGGACCTCTACGAGCGGCTCTGCGAAGGGGATGTCCTGGTTCGATTTACTCATCTGTAAAGTTCGGCGTCTGTCCTAAGCGCGGCGGGCGCTCGCCCACGCCGCCCACACGAGCAACTTGAAAAGGCCCGGCTCGAACATCTCAGAAGCGCGATAGATTTCAGTCCGCGCATCTTATCACGCGGCGCGACTGAAAGGTAAAAGACGACGAGGGAACGAACCGCGAAGTCAGACCAGGCAACACGAAAGGACCTCTGCCTGGTGTGACTTCGTGTGACTTCGTGGTTCGTTCCCTCGTCGTCTTTACTCGTCAGAGGCTGAGGAAGTTTTCGAGGACGCGGGAGCCGTGCGGGTGTTCTTCGTCGAAGAGTTCGGGGTGGAACTGCACGCTGAAGAGGGAGCGCGAGGTGTGGCGCATGGCCTGAATGCGGCAGGTCTCGTTCGAGGCCGTCAGCTCAAAACCCTCTGGCAGTTCCTTGACCTCGTCGCAGTGCGAGTGCCAGACGGTGAAGCGCGGCGGGAGGTCTCGGAAAATGGCGTCGCCGCCCGCTTCGACCTCGTGAAAGCCACGCTCGCGCAGCGCGCCCTCGTAGCCCTCGCCCGGCGCGAGGCGCTTCATCAGCCCGACCGTCGAGCCGTAGCAGAGCGCGACCTGCTGGTGCCCCCCGCAGATGCCGAGGACGGGCTGCTCCGCCTCGCGTATGACTTCAAACACGCCCGCCAGGGACTCAGTCGAGTAGAGCGTCCACGGGTGGCTCTGCCCGCTCAGGATGATGTGCGAAGGCGCAAGCTCGCGCACGCGCCCGAGCGACACGTCATGAAACCGCTCGACCACGACCGGCGTCTCTGGACGCAACCTGGCGAGCGCGGCCCCGATCTCCCGCGGGCTCAACCCCCGCCCGTCAATCGTGTTGTCCACCAGGTAAATCATAAAAGAAGTGGTCAGTGGTCAGTGGTCAGTTAAGAACAGAAGCACTTTTCTTTTAACTGACCACTGACCACTGACTACTGACCACTGTTCCCTATTCCGTGCAGGTCGCCGTTGAAGGCTCCGAGGTAGATGCGGCCTTCGGAGATGGCGGGCGTGGAGTTGATGTTCTCGCCGATGCGTATGTCGGAGACGAGTCGCCCGTCGTCGGCCGAGAGCATGTAGACCCAGCCGGCCTTGTCGCCAAAGACGACGCGGCCGTCAACCACAGGCGACGTGCCCCAGACGGGGCCGCGTGTCTGGTAGCGCCAGACGACGCGACCGTCCGACGCGCGCAGACAGTAAAGGTTGCGGTCGCTCGAACCGATGTAGAGCTTGCCGTCAACGAAGACAGGACTGGCCCAGATTCCGCCGCCCGTCTTGAACGTCCAGACGCGCTCGCCGGTCTCCTGCTTGTACGCGCTGACGTTGCCGTCCTCGGCCCCCGTGTAAACGAGCCCCGCAGCGACCGCCGGCGTCGAGTCAGAGTCCGCGCCGATGCGCGCCTTCCAGATGGTCTTGCCGTCCGCCTGGTTCAGGCAGAAGAGGTCGCCCTGCTCCGTGCCGACGTAGATGCGCCCGTCGTGCACTGAGCAACTGCCTTCCATCGAGCCCAGGCGGCCGACCTTGTAAACGAGCGAGCCGTCTTCGAGGTTGAGGCAGTAGAAGTAGCCGTCCTCGCAGCCGAAGTAGAGCCGGCCGTCAACGGCGGCGACCGAGCCGTCGATCTCGAAGCCGGCCTGAAACTTCCAGATGAGCGAGCCGTCGTCGGCGTCGAGGCAGTAAAGATAATGGTCCAGGCCGCTCGCAAGGATGCGGTCGCCGACAATCGTCGGCGTCGCCTTCATGCTGTCGAGCCCCTGAAACTTCCAGACGAGCGAGCCGTCCTTCGTGCTCAGGCAGTAAACGTTGCCGTCGGCCGAGCCGAAGTAAACGCGGTCCCCGTTGACCGAAGGCTGGCCGGGCCAGCTCGTCCCGCCCCAGGGGTCCTTGTGCAGCCGCCCGCTGATGGACTTCGTCTTGAACTTCCAGGCTACTTCGAGCGGACCCTCAGCCCACGGCCCCGAGCCGTAGAACGTGCGCGACGGGTTGCCGAGCCACGTCGCCACCACGGGCCGCACGCGCACAGTCTCCGCCGGCCGCACGTCCGACTCCGCCGTCTTCACCTGCGCCTGCCCGCCGCAGCCGTTGAGCAACAGCACGGCGACAAGACACGACACCAACAAGTCAACTCTTGAGTTTTTCATGGGGCAAGCCTTCTAAATGATGAATGCGGAATGATGAATGATGAATTAAGAACCAGTCGTCTTTAATTCATCATTCCGCATTCCGCATTCATCATTGTCTTTCCATTCTCCGCTATAGACCACGTCGGCGCGGCCGGTCATGACGACTTCGCCGTCGTCCCGCCAGAGAACTTCTATCAACCCGCCGGGCGTGTGGACGTTGACGCGGCGGTCGGTGTGGTCGTTGATCGCGGCGGCGACGGCCGCGGCGCAGGAGCAGGTCCCCGAAGAGAAAGTCTCGCCGACGCCGCGCTCCCAGAGCCTGACTTCGATGTTGCCGCGGTCCTGCACGCGCACGAAGACGACGTTGGTCCTCTCCGGGAATTGCTCGTGGCGCTCGATGAGGCGACCCGCGCGCCGCCAGTCCAGCTCGTCGAAGTCGTCAACGAAGATGCAGCAGTTCGGGTTGCCCATCGAGAGCGCCGTCACGCTGATGGTCTTCCCCTCGACGGCGAGCGGGTAGTCGGTGACGCGCGCGCGCCGGCCGTCCGTCAACATCGGAATCTCTTCGCTGCTAAAACCCGGCTGGCCCAGTTCTGACTCGAACCAATAGTGCCCGCGCCCTACGGTCTCGCGCAAGAGGTAACGTTTGACCCCCGCGCGCGTCTTCAGCCGCAGCTCGTCCTTCGACCAGAGGTCGCAATAATAAAGGTACGCGACCGTGCAGCGCGTGCCGTTCCCCGAAAGCCCCGCCTCGCTCCCATCGGCGTTGAAGATGCGGACCGCGAAGTCCGCGCCCTCGCCGTCCGCCGCGGGGCGCACCACCGTGATGCCGTCCGCGCCCGCGCCGTAATGCCTGTCGCAGACGCTTCGCGCAAAGTCGTTCAGCGAACCCACGCCCGCGAGGCGTTCAGCTTCAAAGACCAGATAATCGTTACCGAAGCCGTGAAATTTGATGAACTGCATCGAGCGCAAGAATCGTTCGTGGAGTTTATTCCCTGCCGGGTGGACAACCGCCGGCCGGAGTTCCTAGCGGGCGATAGATTGTGCCACATCACCCGGTGGTTGACAAAGTCGGGGGCGGTTGGGCGAAGGGGAGCGACACGAACAGCGCGGCGGCGACCAGGACCGCCAGCACGACGGCCAGCACGGTCGCGGAGGCGGTTTTTAATTTGCCGGACGACTTCAGCCGCTCTTTGAGGCGCGGGGGCACGACGCTCCCCCATGCTTACGACCGCCCGGCGAAGGACGCGAGCAGGACGGCGATGGCGTCCAGGTGGCTGCGGCGCGAGCTGGACTCTTCGGGGTAGTTGTTGAGAATGATCGAGAAGACGAGGCGCTCGCCCGCGGCGCTCGTGACGTAGCCGGAGAGCGCGGCGACGGCGTTAATTGTGCCAGTCTTGGCGCGCATGTTCCCCTGCGCGGGCGTGTCGCGCAGCCTGGTCCTTAAAGTCCCGTCCACGCCCGCTACGGGCAGCGAGTCGCGGAAGACGCCCGCGTAGCGGTGCGACGCCATGTACGTCAGGAGCCGCACGGTCGCGCCGGCCGTGATGTAGTTGTGGCGCGAGAGCCCCGAGCCGTCGGCCATGACGAACTGGCCGCGCGGCTCAATGCCTGCGCCGCGCAGGAAACTCTTGACCGCCTCGACGCCGTCGTCCACGCTTGTGCGCTCAAGGGGCGAGACGACTCCGCCCGGCACACTCGCCTTGCCGAGCGTGCGCAGCAGCAGCTCGGTGTAAAGGTTCTGGCTCGGCTTCATCGTCTGGGCGATGACGACGCTCAGCGGGGGCGACTCGCGGCTTGCGAGTTCCACGAGCGACTCGGTTCTGAGCGGCTGAGTCAGGCGCGCGCGCGCGTCCGCGACGAGCGATTGGCCCGTGATGGTCACGCCCCTGGAGGCGAGCGCCGAGCGCAGCATGTAGAGGAAGACGAGCGGCGGGTTCGGGACGGCGACGCTCCCGATTAACCCCTTGTCGGTGAGGTCCAGCCCGAGCGGCACCGTCCCGCTGACTTCGATGACGTTCGAGCCGAGCGGACGCACGACGGTGAGGTCGCGCCTGGTGCCTCGCGGGGACGTAGTCGCGCGGTTGACGACCTGGACGGCGGGCGAGACTGGGCCAGTTTCGACGACGGCCTGCGAGCCCACGCTCTGCCCAGGGCGGACGAAGAGGTCGAGCGCGTTGTCGTTGACGGTCAGCGCCGAGACCTCCGCGCCGAAGTACCACTGTAGGTCGTCCCACTCCCAGCCGTAGCCGAGACGGCCGCCCGTGAAGTAGCTCTCGTCGCCGACGACGTTGCCCTCTATGCGCTTGACGCCCGAGGCGGCGATGCGCGCGGCGAATTCGTCAACTGCCTTGTCGTAGTCGCCGCCGTTGAAGCTCGCCGCAAACGACGGGTCGCCGCGTCCGTAGATGACGAGGTCGCCGCGAATTGTGCCGTTGGCGTCGGGCATGGAGGGCGCGTAGGCCGAAGTCTTGAAGCGGTAGTCGGGGCCGAGCCGGTCGAGCGCGGCGGCCACCGTGTAAATCTTCATGTTCGAGGCGGGGTGCAGGAGCTTCTCCGCGTTCTCCTCGAAGAGCGTGCGCCCCGTGTCGAGCGAGACCACCTTGACGGCCATCTGCGATGGCGCGAGGTCCGGGTTATTGAGCACCGCCTCGATGCGCGCGCGCAACTCCTCGACGGTCTTCGGCGCGTTCGCCCGCGCGGCGGACGCCCTGGCGGCGGAACCTGGGCCAAAACCCTCGCCGGGCCGCGCGGGCGGCGTCGGCGTCGGAGTGGGCGTCGGAGTGGGCTGCGGCGTGGGCGTCTGCGCGGGCCGCGGCTCGGAGGCGCTGACCCTGCGCTCGCGCTGCACGGTCGGGGCGGGCCGCGGCGTCTCCTGCGCGACCGCGTTCGGAATGAACGTAAAGAGCAGCAGGAGGGCGGTGAAAGCGGGCGTTCGGTTCTTCTTAATCGTCATGTCAACTCGCGCGAATCGCAGATTACGGGGAGGGGAACAGAGTAAGACCCGAGAGAGTCCAAAGTCAAAAACGCCCCGCCAAAAATAAGCTCAACCCTTTGCGGCTTCCGTCTTTCTTTGCGCCTTTGCGAGAAAAAGCTTTTTCTCGCAAAGGCGCAAAGTTAAAGAAAAACAGAAGGCGCAAAGGCTTGAGTCTGGAAACGGCACCTGAATTTAAACGGCGCGGGCGTACCAGTCCCAGACCAGATCGGTCCAGGCCCTGTAGCCCTGCGCGGTCGGGTGCTTGCCGTCCGGGGCACGCGGCACGATCAGCGAGTTGGAGTTGTAGAAGTGGCCGGGCTGGAAATTATCTTCGATGACGTGGACCAATCCCTTGTCCGGCTTCCAGCTCGGCGGGCCGATCCAGTAGGCGGGCCGAGCGCCTATCTCTTCGACCATCTGCCGGACGAGCGGCGCGCGCGCCTCCGGGTGTGACATGAAAATCTCGTTCGAGCCGAGCGCGACGAAGACCACGTCCGGGCGGTAGAGCGTGAGTTCCTCGCGCAGCTTGCCCCCGCCCTGCCAGAAGATGATGGTCGAGCTGCGCTCGTGCCCGTCGATGAAGCGGCCGCCCACGGCCTCGACCTTCTTTTGGAGCCACGGGCCGACGCCCTCGGCCATCGAGTCGCCGACGAGCAGCACCGTCTTGTTGCGCAGGGAGAGAGGGAAAGCGCCCTCGCCCTCGGCCCAGACCGTGAACTCCATCTCACCGCCCGCGTTCATGCGCGCCCGCCCGCTGACGATTGGGCCCTGCGCGCTCACGACCTCAAGCGTGCCGCCGTTGAACGCGAACTCCCACGGCAGCGACTTGTCGGGCGCTTGCGTCTTCACGTCCACGTCGGCGCAGTCGTCGTCGAAGCTCAGGCTGAAACGCAACGCGCGGTCGGTGCCTAAACTCAGCCCCACGCCCTGCGGGGCGCACCGCGACGCGAGCGACTTCATGCGCGGCAGCGGCCCGGCGGGCAGAGCCTTAACGACCTCGACGGTCGCCTCCGCCTCGCGCCCCTCCCACGCGGTCTTCAAAGTCACGCGCCCCGGCTTTAAGGCCGTGAAGGTTCCGTCCTCGCCGACCGAAGCCGTCTGATCGTCCGACACGCTCCACTTCACGGCCGCAAGTGGCGCGCGCAGGAAGTCGCGCAGCGAGGCCGCGTGCGCGGAGTCGAGGTCGTCCGTCTGTTCGCGGTACTCCTCGTAGGCCACGAGCCGCGATTTCTGGCCCACGGCGATGTGCGTCAGGCTGCGTGCAATCCCGATTCTCAAAACGTCCTTCGACGGTTTCCGGTTGCACGCGGGCAAAAGCACGAGCGCGAGAATCGCGAGCGCGCACGCGCAGACGAGTTGGGGGCGACTCTTCATTTCTCAGACCTCTTAAAGATTGTCGGAGCCCGGAACGGGGCTCAGGTTTCCCGCTGAATCGAGTTGACCACCTCTGCGGGCACGGCCGTGGCGGTGCCGACTTTGCCGACGACGATGCCGGCGGCGTGGTTCGCGAGGACGGCCGCTTCGACCATTGACGCGCGGGCGGCGAGCGCGGCGGCGAGCATGGCGATGACCGTGTCCCCGGCACCCGTCACGTCGTAGACCTCGCGCGCGGCCGTCGCAACGTAGACCGGGTCGTGATGGCCCTCAAGGAGCATCATGCCGCGCTCGCCGCGAGTAATCAAGACCGATTCGCAGTCGAGCCGGGCGCGGATCAGGTGCGCCGCGCGCCTCAGCCCCTCGTCCGTGTGGTCGTCCGTGTCCGTCAGCCTGAGCGCCTCGTGGTGGTTCGGCGTGACGAGCGTGGCCGGGCGGTAGGCGTCGAAGTTACGCATCTTCGGGTCAACGAGCACGGGGATGCCGCGCCCGTAGGCCAGCCGCAGGGCTTCGCCGAGGACGCGCGGCGTGACCGCCCCCTTATCATAATCCGAAACGACGAAGGCGTCAGCCCCCTCGATCAACTGGCCCAAAACTTCGACGAGCCGCCTTTCGGCCGCGCCGTCCGCGTGCGCGCGCCGCTCACGGTCGGCGCGCACGACCAGTTGGCTGTGCGCGATGATGCGCGTCTTGACGGTCGTCGGGCGGTCTGCGTCAACGACGAGCGTGTCGTCGGCCGCCCCGGCCTCTTTCAGCTCGGCGCGGAGCCGCTCGCCCGCGCGGTCGTCACCGACGACGCCGACCACGGCCGCCCTCGCGCCGAGGGCCATCAGGTTCGCCAGCACGTTGGCCGCGCCGCCCAGGTGCACAGACTCGCGGCGTATGTCCACGACGGGCACGGGCGCTTCCGGGCTGATGCGCGTCACGTCGCCCCACACGAACTCGTCGAGCATCACGTCGCCGTAGACGACGACGTTGCGCCCGCCCGCGCCGCGCAGGATTTCGCCCGCGCGCTCTTGAGTCATCTGGGGCATCACGCTAAAACTTTCTGGACGGCCGCCAACACGCTCTTGACTTTGACGCGGCGGATGCACTCGGGCGCGTCGAACTCGGCGCAGGTGTAGCCGGGGCAGGGCTGGCAGGGCAGCTCCTCGCGGACGACTTCCGAGGGCGCGCTGGCCCAGGGCCGCCAGTGCGCGACGTTGGACGAGCCGAAGACGACGACCGATGGCGTGCGGACGGCCGCGGCGATGTGCGCGATGCCGCTGTCGTTGCCGACGAAGAGGCGCGAGCGCGCGGCGAGCGCGGTGACTTCGGGAAGGGACAAGTCCGTGAAAGTCACGACGCGGGCCGACGAGTTCTCGGCAAGCTCTGAGACGACCCGGCCCTCGTCCGGCGCGGCGATGGCGACTGCCTGGAAGCCGCGCGCGGCGAGGTCTTCGGCGACGCGCGCGAAATTCGCGGCCGCCCAGCACTTCGTCTCAAAGGCGGCGGCCGGGTGCATGAGCACGAGCGGTCTTGCTTCCTCCACTCGGGCCGCGCGCAGTTTTTGGCCCACGCTCGCGGCGGCCCTCTCCGTGACGGCCAGGCGCGTCCGTGGCCGGTCGCTCACGGGCACCCCGGTCCAGCCCAGGAGCGCCAGCTGCTGCTCGGCCGAGTGCGTCTCCTCCGTGCCCCACAACGCGGACGAGGGCGGCGCGGCGTGATTGTAGAGGCGGTTATACTGGTAGCTCGCGTAGCCCACGCGGTGCCGCGCGCCCGTCGCCCTCGTCAGGAGCGTCGCGGTCGTCCCGCCGTGAAGGTTGTAGGCCACGTCGTAGCGTGCGGCGCGCAGAAGTCGCGCCACGCGCGCGCGACCCCTGGTGCTGCCGCGCTCGACCGTGACGACGTTGTCCACCGAGTCGAAGCCTTCGAGCACGGGCGCGACCCAGCTTTCGAGCAGCACGTCAATCCGCGCGTCGGGCAGGAAGCGGCGCAGGGCGTCGAGCGAGGCTGTCGCAAGCACCGTGTCGCCTATCGAGCGCAGCCGCACGACGAGCACGCGGCGCACCTCCCGCCAGTCCCAGCGCGCGGGCGCGAGGGGGCGCGGCTCGCCCTCGGCCCCGAGCGTCGCGCCCGCGATGGCGCGCACGTCCGGCGCGGCCCGCTCATGCTTTTCAAGCAGACTCTTCATCCTTCTCGACGGTCGCCTCGTCAATCAACATCACGGGGATGTCGTCGCGCACAGGGTAGACGCGTTTGCACTCGCGGCACTTGAGGCCGCTGCCGTCCGGCTTCAACTCGACCTCGGCCTTGCAGGCCGGGCACGCCAGTATCTCCAACAAGTCTTGACTGATCGCCATACTCTCAAACCCTCTTCAATCTTCGGCCCCGCCGGCCGCTTTACACAAAAGGAGGCAAGATTAACAGAAAACAAAGGCAGCCCAAAGTCCAACGTCCGGTGTCCGAAGTCGAAAAACCGTCTTCATGACTTCCGACTTTCGACTTCGGACTTCAGACCGATTTAAGGGGTCAGCAAGACCTTGCCCGTGGTCTTCCTGCCTTCGAGCTGGCGGTGTGCTTCGGCCGCCTCCGCGAGCGGGAACGTCCGCCCGACTCTCAATCTCAACTCGTTTGCGGCGACCGACGACAGCACCTCGCCCGCCCGCCAGAGCAGCTCCTCGCGCGTCGCGGTGTAGTGTGCGAGGCTCGGGCGCGTCATGAAGAGCGAGCCTTTCTGTGCCAGAAGCGCGGCGTCGAAGGGCGGGACCGGACCGCTCGACTGGCCGAAGAGCGCGAGCATCCCGCGCGGCGCGAGCGACCCCAGGCTCTTCAGAAAAGTCGTCTTGCCCACGGAGTCGTAGACGACCTCGACGCCGCGCCCCGCGGTCAAGCGCCTGACCTCCTCCTCGAAATCCTGCTCGGTGTAAAGGATGACTTCGTCCGCCCCGGCCTCGCGCGCGAGCGCGGCCTTCTCTTCAGTCGAGACCGTGCCGAAGACGCGCGCGCCCGCGCGCTTCGCCAGCTGTATGAGCAGCAGCCCGACGCCGCCAGCCGCCGCGTGGACCAGCGCCGTGTCGCCCGGCTTGAGCTTGTAAGTTGACGTGACGAGGTAGTGGGCCGTCATGCCCTGCAACATCGCGGCGGCCGCGTCTCGCGCGTCAATCCCGTCAGGCAGCTTCACCAGCCGCGCGGCCGGAACGGTTGAATATTCCGCGTAAGCGCCCGGAGCCATCGCGTAAGCCACGCGGTCGCCGACGCCGAGGTCGCTCACGTCCGGGCCGACCGCCTCGACCGTGCCGGCCGCCTCGGAGCCGGGCGTGAACGGGAGCTTCATCGGGTAGAGGCCCGTGCGGTGGTAAACGTCTATGAAGTTGACGCCCGCGGCCTCTATCTTGACGAGCGCCTCGCCGGCCTTCGGCTCAGGCTTCGACACTTCACGCAGGGCGAGCACGTCCGGCCCGCCGTGGCTTTCGACAACGATTGCTTTCATCAATTCACCTCTGTTGTCTGCCCCAACTCATTACTCATCACTTGTCACCTCTTTTCCGCCGTCATCATCATCCCGTGTTTCTGGCGGAGCGTGATGACGGGGCGCGGCTCGACCGGGTGGCCTGGGACGAGGCGCATGCGCCAGCGGCGCGCGAGCGAGGCTACAAGCAGGATGCCCTCCATCCAGGCGAAGCCCTCGCCGATGCAGCGGCGAGGGCCGCCGCCGAAGGGGAAGTAAGCGAACTGCGGCCGCGCCTCGCGCGCCTCGGCTGTCCACCGCTCGGGGTCGAAGCGCGCGGGCTCGGGGAAGAAACGCTCGTCGCGTTGCGTCACGTACGGGCTCAAGAGCACGAGCGCCTTCGGGGGAATCGTGTAACCCGCCAGCTCAACATCGTGGAGCGCGAGCCGGCCGATGGCCCACGCGGGCGGGTAGAGCCGCATGGACTCGGCCAGGACCATCTCCGTATAGCGCAGGCGCGGCACGTCCTCGACCGTCGGCTCGCGGCCGGCGAGCGCCGCGTCGAGTTCCTCATGCAGTCTCGCTTCGACTTCCGTGTGTTCGGAGAGCAGGTACCATGTCCACGTCAGCGCGTTGGCCGTCGTCTCGTGCCCGGCCAGGAAAATGGTCATCACTTCGTCGCGCACCTGTAGGTCTGTCATCTGCCCGCCGTCGCCCTCCTCGTCGCGCGCGGTGAGCAGCATGGAGAGCAAGTCGCCGCGGTCCTCGCCGCTTCGCCTGCGCTCTTCGATGATGCGGTAGATGGTCGCGTCCAGTCGCCGCTTCGCCCTCTGGAAGCGGCGCGCGTGCGGGAGCGGGAGCTTTTCCAGTAGCTCGGAGAAGGGCAGCAGGAGGAAGTTGAAAAGCTCCATCACGGAGGTCAGCGCCGCGCCGATTTCGTCCGCCTCGGATTCAACGTCGGCGTCGAAGAGTGTGCGCGCGACGATGGCGAGCGTCAGGCGCATCATCTCGTGCGAAACGTCGAGCTGCTCGCCGTCGCTCCAGCGCGAGGCGGCGCGCGCCGCGTAGTCCGTCATGACGGCCCCGTAAGAGTTGACGCGCGCGCGGTGAAAGGCGGGCTGGGCCAGGCGGCGCTGCCGGCGGTGAAACTCGTGCTCGCTGGTCAGGAGCCCTTCGCCGAGCAGCCGCTTCGCCCTTTGAAGCGCCCGCCCCTTTATGAAGCTCTGGTGGCGCGTGACGAGCACGTCCCTGACGTGGTCCGGGTGTGCCAGAAAGAAAACGTCCTGCGGGCCGAAGCGCAGGTAGACCACGTCGCCGTGCTCGGCCGCGGCGCGCTGCAAGTAGCCGAGGGAGTCGCGGCGAAAAGCCCTGAAGTTGCCGCCGAGCAGCTCGCCCTTCGGGCCTGGGGGACGTTTGCTTGTCGCCAACTCTCGCTCCTCTCTCAAGGCGAATAAGCCCGCGCTCATTGTTCCACCGCCCGGCCGAGGCGGTCAAACAAGATGGAGGGAACGAGACAAACCTTTAGCGCCTTTAGTTTTCTCTTTGCGCCTTTGCGAGAAACAGCCTTTCACGCTGGAGGCGCAGGAAAAGAAATACTAAAGGCGCTAAAGGTTGAGTCGTTCCCGCAGCCGAGTCTTTTCTGTGAATCGGCCGTCGAGAGTGTCCCCCGCTTGCTCTCGGCACCTGCGTGTGATAGTGATTGAAAGTCGGAAAATTTTTGGCCTCCCGGAAGTAAGGGGTTTGGAAGTTTGTCTTTAGAATTCGCCGTCCAGTATCCGTGCATTCTGCGCGAACGCTACTCCGAGGAGCACCTGCGCGCGTGGGGCCGCCTGAGCAACATCCACACGCGCGTCACGACGGGCGAGGAGGCCGCGCCCTCGGAAGACAAGGTGCGCTTTGTCGAGAACGCGCGCGAAGAGCTTGAGCGCACACAGCTCGAAACAATCGTCTGCGCGGCGTGCCCCGCCTGCCTGCCTTCGGACACGGCGGGCGAGGGCGAGCTGGTCGGCTGCCTGGGCCGCGTCACCTACCCGGTCGAGGCGCAGTTCGAGAAATTCCTCGCCGACCGCGTGCAGCTCGCGCTCGACACGCTCGACAAGGAAGACCAGCCGCGCCTGCTGCGCATCCTGGTGGACAAGGAGTCGCCCTTCGACGGCGAGGCCACGAAGGAGCTGCGGCGCGTGACGACGCCGCAGGGCCTGCGCTTCTTCGAGCTGCGTCTGCCGATTAAGCTGACGCGCGAGGCCGAGCACCTGACGACCGACAATCTCTTTGACCTGCTCGCCGGTTTCCGCTCAGAAGACTCCGGGAGCACGACCTACACGCGCGAGCTGCCGCACGCGGCCACGCCCGACTACTACGACTTCCTCGACTACGTCCTGCGCAACGACCTCTCGGACAGTGAGCGCACGCGCCTGCACGCGCGGAGCCGCAACTACGCACAATTCCTGCGCCTGCTCGCCGCTCTCGAACGCGCCGAAGCCCTCAGCGCGAGAGTGCTGATAGATTAGTTTACGATTACTTAAGAACCTGCCACGTCCTTATCACGACGAGGTCGTCGTAGCTGGCCGCGCGTTTGCCGTTGCGGGAAAAACGCAGAGCGCCTGTTTGCGGGAAATGGGAGATGACGTTCCCCGTGGCGGCATCAATCAGCGAATAGTCTTTATCCTCAGAACGGCTCGCTATCAACTTGCCGTCCGGGGAGAACAAGGCGTAGGTGTAGCCCGGCAGGGTCTTGACCTGCTCGCCGGTTCGGGCGTCCCAGATCACCAACTCGCCCGGAGGCGTTGTCTCCGCCGAGTCCTGCCGCTCGCCCGTGCTGACCAGAAAACGGCCGTCCGGCGAGAACGAAACGCTGGTCACATCTACCTCGTGGCCTCGCAGGGTCTGTGCCAACTCGCCGGTCTTAACGTCCCAGACCTCCACCGTCTGCTTCGTGCTCGTCGCCAGCCTGCTCCCGTCCGGCGAAAAAGCGACCCGGCTCATGATGAACAGCGCGCTGCCGTCAATTGATCTCCCCTTCGCGGGCTGGACCGCCGCCGGCTTCTTTGATTGAACGTCCCATAACTCGACGATGGTCTTACTACTGCCCTCGCCTGTCTCTACGTCGCTCACGACGGCCAGGCTCTTTCCGTCCGGGGAAAACTTGACCGACTGCACGCTCCCGGCGCTCACAATTTTACCCGTCGTCCTGTACGTCTTCGCGTTCCAAAACGTGATCGTGCGGGCGGCCGTCTCCGCGGTCATGTTTCCGGGTCCGGTCACGAACATCGTCCCGTCGGGAGAAAAAGCCACGTCGCCGAAGCCTGTCTTCCAGGGCTCGATGACCTTCTTCCTGCGGCCGGTTTGTGTGTCCCAAACTATCAACGTGCTCGGGAAGTACGCGCACACCAACGTGCTCCCGTCCGGCGAGAGGTCGAAGTTCTGTATCACGTCGTCAGGCACCGCGATTCTGTCGGGGCTTGACACGTCGCCGTAGAGCGTCGTCAGCAGCCTCATGTTCAGCGGCTTAAGTATAGTTGGACCCTTCCACGGAATTCTTTTAGCCGGATAGCGCCCGTTCGCCTGCGAAATATTTCTGGCCCGGCGCTTCGACTGTGCCAGTCCCGCGCCGCCCAGGAAGCACACGGCGACGACTATCGCGAGAAGCTGTAGCTTTCTCATTGTTAACCTTTCTCCCGTTCAGTCACGGACGTTCGGGCCTTAATCGCCATCAATGATGTGGATTGCCTTGACGTAGGGGCTTCCCCTCCGCACGCCGTAGGTGACTCTTTGCAGGTACAGATTGTTGTGCAGCATGCCCTCCCGTTCGAAGGTGCAGACGCCTCTGCGGCATCGCCGGAGCGCCCCGACATTCCTCGCCGGGCCGTCCGTCCTCTCGCGGCCCTTGAGCCAACGCTCGGCGGCTTTGAACGTCTTAAAGCTCCTGCTCTCGATGTCGCCCGTAATAGAATGCTCGACGCGGATTCTCAGCGCGGGCAGGTAAAGGCGCTCGGCGTCGAGCCTCCCCAAGTCACCCGCCATGAAGGCACTGCCTACGGCGTCGGCGAGCTGCTCGACGGTCCAGGTTTGAGATGACGCGTGGGCGCGCGCCGGCCCGACGACCCTCGCCCCCTGTGTTGTGTTCGATTGGGCGGACCCGACCAGACAGAATGCCGGAATGAGTGCTACCACCAGAACGAGCCTGTATACCATTTTCTCCTGCTTCCTTTTTGTTTTGTGATTTGATTATCTCAGGGCGCTTCGGGTGAGTCACGCTCACGCCTTTTCTTCGTCGAGTTGCCGCAGGCTGTCGAGGATAAGGTTGGTGTTGCTGGCGGCGTTGATGGTGACGGGGAATTCCGCGGCCGCCTTCTCGAAATCGAAGGCGCCTGTGACCAGCTCGATGATCCTGCGGAAAGCGTCCTCGCCCGCGGCCTCGCCGGACTCCGCGCCGACGATGCGCCCCTCGTTGAAGAAGACGCGGCCCTGGCGCGTGTCGCCCGTGACGGCGAGCGCGCCCGTCAGGCGCGCGTTCTCTATCACCTGCACGGCGTCGAAGATGCTGACGGCCGAGAGGTCGCCGGCGAGCGTGACGCGAGACCTCTGGACGACGAGCGCGGGCGGCGCTGCGGCCGCCTCGCCCGGCTGCGTGGACGG
Source organism: Pyrinomonadaceae bacterium (assembly GCA_036403435.1). Classification (GTDB taxonomy): domain Bacteria; phylum Acidobacteriota; class Blastocatellia; order Pyrinomonadales; family Pyrinomonadaceae; genus QHXM01. Next base: position 83,858 of record DASWQY010000203.1, on the reverse strand, counting down.
GCGGCGCGCTCTCCGTATGGCTTCGAGGCCGGGGGCGATAGAGATGCGCGGGTCAAGGTTCTTGGCTTCGAGCAGGCGGTCGTGGGCCGTCTGCAACTCCTCGCGCTCTATGTAGAGGCTGGCGAGCGCCAGGCACTGCCGCGCGGCCTCTTCCGGGTGCTTGGACTGCGTGACCTCGCGCAGCCGCTCGCGCAGAGGAATCGAGCGCGGGTTGCGTTCAAGCGCGGTCCGCAAACGGCGCACGGCGCGCTCCGGCGCGTGGTACTTCAGGAACAGCTCCGCGTCGAGCAGCGCCGTCTCGACATCCCCCTCCTGATCCTTTTCCTTGCCCGTGAGCGCGTCGTTCATAGGTCTCTTTTCGGATGGCTTGAAGACGCGGCGGGAGCGGCCGCGCCCCGCCTTTGTCCAGGCCAGTTTAGCACAAACGAATGGCGGCCCCTTCGCGCTGCGGCATTCTGCGCCGCGGCCGACACCATATCGTATAGGCTGCGGAGCATTGCGGGGCCACGCTGTTTCTTGCGTGCGACGCGAAAATGCGCGCGCAATCTCGCGCCCTCATCCAATCTCTCAACTCGTTCGGCCCAAGCTGAATTTTAATTGTCGTTACCCGCACGGATAAAAAATCACCCTCGACGCACGACTTGTTCGCTACCGTACAAGGTTTACGGGCTGTCTTGCGGGTGAAACATGGCACGCAGGATGCACAAGGACGGGCGAGAGATCACGAAAGTTCGGTTTGACTCGCGAGCGCGTGAGCTTCTCTGTCAGGTCAGCAATTCCGAGCCCCCCTTTTTCAAAGTCTTGTCCGACCATGCAGGAGGAGTCCTTAACGCATGTACGATGAAATGACGCTGGAAGCCGGCAACGCCGCGACCATCAGGCTCGTCAACACGAGCTGGGCGAACTACCTGACGCGCTTCCTACAGCGCCTCAAGACCATCGGCCGTCTTCACAGGGCCGACGGGACCGAAGTCCTGATCAAACGCTTCAAGCACTCGCGCCCGGACACTTACTTTCACAGCGTCCGCGTCTCCCGCTTCTCGCGCGCAATCGGTCGCGCCTACGGCTTCGACGACGCGCGGCTCAAACAGCTCTGCTACACGGCCGTACTGCACGACGTGGGCAAAATCCTCGTCCCCGAAATGGTCCTGAACCGCCCGCGCAAGCCCACGCGGACGGAGTTTTTCATCCTCCACCAGCACCCCAGTTTCGGCGCGCTCCTGGCCTCGTATTTCAACCTCCCGGCGGAGCTGCGCGTGCGCACGCAGCACCACCATGAGCGTTGGGACGGGGCGGGCTACCCGCACAAACTCGGCGGCGAAGACATCCCTTTGATGGCGCGCATCGTCCAAGTGGCGGACACCTACGACGCGATGGTCTCGGACCGGCCCTACCGCAAGGCACTCAGTCACGAGGAGGCGGCCCGCGAGCTTCGCCGCTGCGAAGGCAAGCAGTTCGACCCTCGCGTCATAGGGGCTTTCTTAGACACGTACCCGACGAAGGAGTCAGAAGTGTAGTCATGAACTCGTGGATGAAGCGGCGCATTGACCGTTCCCGCGCCCGCTGCCAGAAGACGGCGGAGCAGAAAGAGACGGTGCGACGCGAGAAAAAGCAGACTGGACGGAACAAACAGAAAGCGACGACTCCCCGCGACCTTTCTCACCCCGCCAGCGACAAGTAAAGAGAGGAAAGCCGCCCTCGTTTCGGGGCGGCTTTTGTCTTCCGTAATTCCAGACACGTTTAGAAGTCGAAACGTATTCCGACTCTAATCTGCCGCTGCCGGAGTGTGCGCGTCGGGACGAGGAAGGAGTCGATGAATGCCTGCCGCTGTTCGGGCGTGGCCGCCGGGCTGAGGCCGTTGAAGTTGATGAACTCGGTGCCGAAGCTGAAGACGGTCTTGTTGAGCAGGTTGTCCATTTCGAGCGAGCCGCGGATGCGCAGGCGCTCGGTCGGCTTGAACTCGCGCGTGACGTTGAGGTCCAGGAGGAAGAGCCCCGGCCCCAGCCCCGCGTTGCGCGGCAGGTTCCCGGTCCCGCCGATGGCCGGCAGGCGGAACGCCGAGAGGATCGCGGGGTTGAGGGGCTCGCCCGGCTCGCGGAAGCGCAGGAGCGAGAGGTCGCCCGTGAAGATGGGCCGGTCCGTGCCCACGTCGTCGAGGTTGCGGTCGTTGCCGCCGATGGAGATGTTGAAGGGTGCGCCCGACGCGACGCGGAAAATCGGCGAGAGCCGCAAGCGCCCGAGCCAGCGCGGCGTGTCGAACGTGCCAGAGAAGACGAAGCGGTGGCGGCGGTCCAGAAGGCTGCGCGAGCGTTCCGACCGGAAGTCGCCCGGCGTGAGCGCGCTCGACGTGTTGACGATGCCGTCGTCGGTCAGGCGCGAGAGCGTGTAGGCAGCGCGCAGCGAGAAGCCGAAGCCCGAGCGGCTTCGGCGGAAGCGGCGGCGCAGCTCAAGCGTCAGTCCGTGATAGAAGCTGTTGCCGATGGAGGCGAGTTGTTCGACCTGCGTGCGGCCTGGGTCCGGCCTCGTCAGGTTCAGCGTGGCGAGCGCAACGTCGAGCGTCGTCGTCGAGCTGATGCTGTTGAGATTGAAGACCGAGACGGGGACGCCGGCCTCTATGATGCGCTCGATGGCGTTCGGGTTAGCGGGGTCGGACGACGAGGTCTGAAAGCGGACCAGTTCGCCGGCGGTCGTCACGTTGTAGAGCGGGCGCGGGCAGCCGGGGCACGGGCGGAAGTTGGGGAAGTCGCGCGAGAGCAGGAAGGCCGAGAGGCTGCTGAAGCCCGCGGGCAGGCGAGGGGCGTTAACGTTGAATTCACGCCAGAGATGAATCCCGCGGTTGTAGGTGTAGTTGGCCTCGAAGACGAGCGAGCGCCCAAGCTCGCGCTCGAAGCCGACGTTGGCCTGGTAGCTCTCGGGGATGCGCAGGCTCGGGTCGAGCTGGCGTGAAAAGTTGGTGTTGAGCGAGCCGAACTCTTCGACGAGCGGGTCGTCCGGCGTGAGCGCGTCGGGGAAATTGAGGTTCGCGGCGATGAAGGCGCGGCGCTCGGCCGTGGTCAGGGCGCGGCCCGTCAAGGGGTCAACGAGGTCGTTGGTGTCGAAGATGAGTTGCTGGCGGCCGAGCGTGAAGTCGTCAATCGTCCGCAGGAGCGCGCGGTTGTAGAAGAGCCCTGCGCCCGCGCGGATCACGGTCTTGCCGGACTTGAGCGGGTCGTAAGCGAGCGCGAAGCGTGGGCCAAAATTGTTCGTGTCGCGCACAATCGTTTCGCGCTCGTACCTGAGCCCGTAGCTCATCGTCAGGTTCGCGCGCAGCCGCCACTCGTCCTGCACGAAGACGCCGAAGTAAGTGTTGCGCTGCTCGGACTCGGTCTGAAAATTCTGCCGGAAGCGGCTCGGCTCGTTCAGCAGGAAGTCTTCGACGCTCGAAAAGTTGAACGTGCCCGACACGTCCGAGAGGTCTATGAAGGTCGAGCGGATGTGCTGGAAGTCGCCGCCGAATTTGAGCGAGTGTGGGCCCGCGACCCACGAGAGCGCATCCTGAAACTGGAAGCGCGTCTCTCGCCGGTCGGTCGAGCCGGAGGTCGAAGAGCCCGCGATGAGCGTGCCGGAGCGTGATTCGGGGTTGTCGTCGGGCAGCGGGTCGTTCAAGGTGATGAGGACGACGGGGCGGCGGTCGGCGCTCTGCTGGACCTCGATGGCGGGCGTCAGGCGCGAGAACTGGGCGCGCGTCTGGTTGACGACTTTCGGCGAGAAGACGAAGTTGTCCGAGTAGGAGATGGCGTCGGAGTTGCGCGTCCGGCCCTGCAAGGCTTCAGCGAGGCGGTTGCCGCCGCCGAACTGCCGCAGGTTTTGCAGGCGGCCGAGTTGATAAAGGAACGAGCCGTTGTGCGTGTCGGTAAACTTGTGGTCCACGCGCGCCGTGAACGTGTGCGCGCGCGAGGGCGTGCTGATGCCCTCGAAGAAGGGCGAGATGCCGGCCGCGACGCGGCGCGGGTCTCTCAAGGTCGGCGCGGGAAGGGGAAAGCGCGGGTTCTGCTCCAGGGGGACGAGCGTGTCGGTCGTCGCCGTGTCGAAAATGGTGTCGTACTCGTAGGCCGTAAAGAAGAAGGTGCGCTTGCGCCCGTTGTAAAGCGGCAGCCGCACGGGTCCGCTCAAAGTGAAGCCGGGGTTGTGTTCCTCGAAGGGAAGGCGCGGCAGACCCTGGGCCTGGTTGCGCGACGTGTTGGCGTTGAGAATGTCGTTCTCGTAGAAGTAGAAGAAGCGGCCGCGGTAGCGGTTCGAGCCGCCGCGCGTGCGGATGTTGATGCGTCCGCCGCTCGCGCGCCCGTACTCCGCCGAGAACTGGTTCGTGATGATCTGCACCTCTTCGACGGCTTCGAGCGAGGGCTGGAAGCGTTCGCGCGCGGCGCGGTCGTCGTTGTTGTCGAGGCCGTCAATCGTGATGTTGTTCGAGTAGGCGGGGCCGCCCGAGAGCGAGAACGTGCCGGCCTCCTCGGGCGTCGTGTTCGGGTTGGTGTTGCGGTCTTCCGCGAGGTCGCGCGTCGAGAGCGGCTCTTCGGTGACGCCGCCCAAAGTGAAGATCAGGTCGAGCGGCGAGCGCGTCAAGTTCGGCAGCGCCTCGACCTCTTCGGTCGTGACCGTGCCGCCGACGACCGTGCGCGTCGTGTCAACGGCGGGCGCGTCCGCCTCGCTGACGACGACATCCGTCCCCGCCGTCACGTCCGCGGGCCGCATGGTGAAATCGAGTTGGACGTTCTGGCCCGCGATGGTCACAAGGTTCGTCTTCTCCTCGGTCGCGAAGCCCTCGGAGGAGGCGCGCACGGTGTACTCGCCCGGCTCCAATTCGATGATGCGGTAGCGCCCGTCGTCGTTCGTGACGGCGCGGCGCTCGACTCCGGTTTTGACGAGCACGACCGTGACGGTGGCTGCGGGGATGAGCGCGCCGTTCTGGTCCGCGACGCGGCCCGCGATGGTCACGTCGTCCAGGTCCTGGGCGCGCGCGGCCGAGGGCGCGAGCACGAGCGCCGCGACCAACGCCAGCAACGCGGCCGAGAGACGTGCGCCCCTCACAGAAAGGCGCGAGGGCTGAGGATTCATAAAAAGTTTAACTCAGAGCTTGAACGTCGAGCGGGAAACCGGGAAGCCGTCATCGAATAGGTTTCAGGTTTGAGGTTCCAGGTTTCAAGTTAAAGACAGAGAACCTGAAACCTGAAACTTGAAACCTGAAACTTTTCATGGCCGGCCATGACAAAAGACAGCGGGCGAACTTTATCACCCCGCGCGCGGCGAGCACAAGACGGACGGGGATGGGGAAATTCTACCGGCGCGTGGTGGTGGTGCGGCGGCGCAGGCGCAGGGCCGCGGCGTGCGAGGCGGGGATGAGCGCGCCGGCCTCGGGCGGCGGAGGCGCGTCCGTGAAGTGCGCGAACTCGGCGGCGTGCGTTTGCAGGTAGTCGAAGAATCGCTCGAACTCGTGCTGCATCGCGTCCATCTTCTCGCGCATGTTGAGAATGATTTCCACGCCCGCCAGGTTCACGCCGAGGTCGCGCGTCAGTGAGAGGATGACTTCCAAACGCTCAAGGTCTGTGTCCGTGTAGAGCCGCGTGTTGCCCTCGGAGCGCGACGGCTTCAAGAGTCCTTCGCGCTCGTAGAGGCGCAGCGTCTGCGGGTGAATCTCGTACTGGTCCGCCACCGCGCTGATCGTGTATGTCCGAGCCTTGCGTTTCATACGATACAAACTAAAGAGGCTATCGCGCCCTCTTCTCTTTATCGTGGTCGTCGCCCGGCGACTGCTGGCTGTCGTAGTAGCCCTCGCGCAAATCCTTCTGGACGGCGACCGCCTCGGCCGCCTTCGGGTGAAGCCACTGCTGGATGGCGTAGAAGCCGGCGTTCATCGCGCCGCGCGCTATCCCGCTGCCTTTGCGAAGGCGCTCCTCGTACTCCGCTTGCGTCATCTCGGCGGGGCGGCTGATGCGGTGCAGCCCGTAGAGCCCGCACAGCAGAACCAGCGCGGCCGCGCAGAGCCAGAGGAGGTCGTTGCCGTTCATATTCAAAAACTCTCGGCGGCCGCCGGACGCTTAAACGCTACTCCAAGCCCATCGTCACGCGCGGGTTCTCGGAGTTCAATTGCGCGTAACGCTTCAAGAGTTCCTTCGTCTCTTCGGAGATCACGTTGGGCAGCGTGACCTGGACCTCGACGAACTGGTCGCCGCGCAGTTGCGGGTTACGCAAGCTCGGCACGCCGCGCTCGCGCAGCCGAAATTTTTGGCCCGACTGCGTGCCGGGCGGGATACGCAACTGGGCCTTGCCCTCGACCGTCGGCACTTCGATCTTCGCGCCGAGCGCGGCCTCCGGCACCGTGAGCGGCACGGTCACGTAGATGTTGTCGCCCTTGCGCGTGAAATACTTGTGACGGCCGACGTTCGTGATGATGAAGAGGTCGCCCGGCGGAGCGCCGAGCCGGCCGCCCTCGCCCCTGCCTGCGATGCGCACGCGCGAGCCCGTGTCCACGCCCGCCGGAATCCGAACCTTCACGGTCTCCGTCTTCGGCAGGAGGCCGCTCCCTTTGCAGAGCGAGCACGGGGGGCGACGCTTGCCCGCGCCGCCGCAGTCCGGGCACTCCTGCACGAACTTGAGACGGCCCCCCGCGCGCTGGACCTGGCCGGAGCCCTTGCAGGTCGGGCAGGTGACGGGAGCGCCGCCCGTGTCGCCCGCGCCGTTGCAGCGCGTGCACTGCTCCGAGCGGTTGACCGTGATGTTCGTCATCAGGCCCGTGATCGCCTCCTCGAACGAGAGCGCCAGGGGCATCTCTATGTCCGCGCCGCGCTTCGGCTGGGGCTTGGGCACCTCGCGCTCCTCTTTCGCAGAAGAGCCACCGAAGAGGTCCGCGAAGATGTCCCGGAAGCTTGAGCCGCCGCCCGCCGACGTGCTGCCCGAAGAGGTGCCGCCCGAAGTCCCCCAGTCGAAGCCCGTGAAGTCGAAGCCGCCGCCGGTGCGCCCGGCGTTCCCCCCGCCGGGAGTCGCGCCGCGCGCCGCGGCCTCGGCCAGATTGTCCGAGTACTGGCCGAAGCGGTCGTAGACCTTCCGCTTCTTCTCGTCGGAGAGCACGTCATGCGCCTCCGTGATGAGCTTGAATCGCTCCTCGGCCGACTTGTCGCCGGGGTTCACGTCCGGGTGGTACTTGCGCGCCATGCGGCGGTAAGCCTTCTTGATCTCGTCCGGCTTCGCGTCGCGCTTGACGCCGAGCACCTGGTAGTAGTCTTGCTTAGCCATTAACAGTAATCAGTGGCCGGTGGTCAGTGGTCAGTGAAATCAGTTTTCTTAACTGACCACTGACCACTGACTCCTGACCACTGTTTCTTACTTGTTCTCGTCCACGTCAACGTATTCGGCGTCAATCACGTTGTCGTCGCCGCCGCCGGCCGAGCCCTGCGACGCCTGGCCGCCAGCCGCGCCCGCGGCCGAAGCCTGCTCTTCGCCTTCCGTGCCGGCCGACGCGCCGCTGCCCTGTTGCTGGTAGAGCGCCTCGGCGATCTTGTGCGAGGCGGTTTGCAGCCGGCTGAAGGCGTCGTTCATGCGCTCGACGCCGCCCTCCTCGGTCGCCTTCTTGGCGTCCGCGAGAGCAGCCTCTACGTCGGAGGCGGCCCCAGCCTCCAGCTTGTCGCGGTTCTCGCTGAAGGTCTTCTCGACCTGATAGGTCAGAGAGTCCAGACGGTTGCGCGCCTCTATCTCCTCGCGCTTGCGCTGGTCTTCGCCCGCGTGCGACTCGGCGTCGCGCATCATGCGGTCGATCTCGTCCTTCGAGAGACCAGACGAGGCGGTGATCGTAATCTTCTGCTCACGCCCGGTGCCCATGTCCTTCGCAGAGACGTTGACGATGCCGTTGGCGTCTATGTCGAAGGTCACTTCGACCTGCGGCATGCCGCGCGGTGCCGGCGGAATCCCGACGAGGTGAAACTTGCCGAGCGTGCGGTTGTCGCCCGCCATCTGGCGCTCGCCCTGGAGCACGTGGACCTCGACGGACGTTTGATTGTCCGAGGCCGTCGAGAAGACTTCCGACTTCCTGGTCGGGATGGTCGTGTTGCGCTCGATGAGCTTCGTGAAGACGCCGCCGAGGGTCTCGATACCGAGGCTCAGGGGCGTCACGTCGAGGAGCAGGATGTCCGTCTTCTCGCCCGAGAGGACGCCAGCCTGCACGGCCGCGCCGACGGCGACGACCTCGTCCGGGTTGACGGACTTGTTCGGCTCCTTGCCGAAGATGTCCTTGACTATCTCCTGCACCTTCGGAATGCGGGTGGAGCCGCCGACGAGCACGACCTCGTCAACCTTCTTCGCGTCAATCCCTGCGTCCTTGATGGCCTGCTCGACCGGGTTCTTGAGCCTTTGCAGAATCGGGTCAATCAACTGCTCGAACTTGGCGCGCGTCAGCTTCATCACGAGGTGCTTCGGCCCGGATTGGTCCGCCGTGATGAAGGGCAGATTGATCTCCGTCTCCATCGCGGAAGACAGCTCAATCTTGGCCTTCTCGGCGGCCTCCTTAAGACGCTGCAAGGCCATCTTGTCGTTCGACAAATCAATCCCCTGGTCACGCTTGAACTCTTCGGTGATCCACTCCATCAGGCGCTCGTCGATGTCGTCGCCCCCGAGGTGCGTGTCGCCGTTCGTGGACTTCACCTCGACGACGCCCTCGCCGACTTCGAGGATGGAGATGTCGAAGGTGCCGCCGCCGAAGTCGAAGACCGCAATGGTCTCGTCCTTCTTCTTGTCGAGCCCGTAGGCGAGCGCGGCCGCCGTCGGCTCGTTGACGATGCGCATGACTTCGAGGCCGGCGATCTTGCCTGCGTCCTTAGTGGCCTGGCGCTGCGCGTCGTTGAAGTAGGCCGGGACGGTGATGACGGCCTTGTCAACTTTCTGGCCCAGGTAGTCCTCGGCCGACTGCTTCATCTTTTGCAGCACCATGGCCGAAATCTCGGGCGGGCTGTAGTCCTTGCCGCCCGCATCGACGCGCACGTCGCGGTTGCCGGCAGCCTGAACTTTGTAAGGCACCTGTTTGATCTCTTCGCTGACCTCGTCGAAGCGCCGGCCCATGAATCGCTTGATCGAGTAAACGGTGTTCTCGGGGTTGGTGACGGCCTGCCTTTTGGCGACCTGCCCGACGAGGCGGTTACCGTCTTTGGTGAAGGCGACGACAGAGGGCGTGGTGCGCCCGCCCTCCGAGTTGGTGATGACGGTCGGCTCGCCGCCTTCCATCACGGCCACAACGGAGTTGGTCGTGCCCAGGTCAATTCCAATAATCTTGCTCATTGCTCTCTTCTCCCAACATTAGTTGACCGCCCTCCCCTGCAAACCGGGGAAACCGGCCTCAAGATGCGCCCGCCGCTCGCTGTGATTCGCCGCCAGGCACATCCCGCCGCGGCTCGATGGATGACGGGTTGAACGCAGCCTTAATATAATATGTGAGTCCCTCACTGTCAAGTTTTAATCAGGCTCCGGGGCGCATCTTTTCGCAGAGGGTCAAGTGCTGAAATATTGGAGGTTAGCCGGCGGGCCGGGCAAGTAAAACGGCCCCGCGCCGAGCCGGAAACTCACTCGCCGTTCTGACGGCGCTCTTCGTTGAGCAGTCGGGAGGCGAAAAAGATGTAGTGGACGCCGGAAAGGACTGCGAAGCCGAAGACGGTCGTATAGACGGTCGGCAGGTAGCCGCGCAGCGAAGGGAAGCCCGCGGCGAGGAGAATGAAGGCGATGGCGGCAATCTGGACGGTCGTGTTGATTTTGCCGAGCCAGGAGGGGCGAAAGCCTGTGAAGCCCGTCACGATGTTGATGGCCGCGGCCCCGACGACTATGAAAACGTCGCGGCTGATGACGGCCACGGTCACCCAGAACGGCACGGGGAAGTGGCGCGGCAGGGGCTGCGGGGCGATGGCCGGTATCGAGAGCACTATGAAGGAGGTCACGAGCAGGAGCTTGTCGGCGATGGGGTCGAGGATGGTGCCGAGCTGTGAGCCCTGTTTGAAGCGGCGCGCGATGAGGCCGTCGAGGCCGTCCGTCACGCCCGCGAGGACGAAGACCAGGAGCGCCCACTCGAACCTGCGCGCCAGGAGCAGCGAGACGAAGACCGGAATCAGCGCCATGCGGAACATGGTCAGCAGGTTCGGCACTGTCAGGATGCGCGACGAGACGGGCGGGCTCGCGACTTTCTCTTTTTGATCTTCGGCCGGGGCGGGCTGAAGTTTTGGCTTCGTCATTTCAACTCTCAGATTTCAAATTGCGAATCAAACGGGCGCAACTCAAAAGTTTTATCGGCGGAGCGTCAAAAGCCGCGCATTATAGTGACGACGGGCTCGGCGGCGCAAGCTCTGTCACAAACCGGGGGCTCGGTAATAAACCTAAGCTCAGTGGTACACCGTTGACGCGGCCGTCGCGCGGTTGTTGTTGCGGTCGGCGTCGGGCGTGGGCGATTCGACGCCCGCGGTGTTGTTGACGACCGTCCCCTCGGCCAGGTCTTCGTTGACGGTGGCGACGACGGTGACGGTGGCCGCGGCCCCGCTCGCAAGTGAGGGGAAGGTTACCGCGCGGTTGTTGCCCGCGCCCGCGCAGACGCCGCCCACGCTCGCCTCGCACGAGACGAAGGTCAGTTGGGCCGGCAGCTCGTCCACAAGCTTCACGTTGTGCGCGGTGTCCGGCCCCTTGTTGACGAGCGTAATCGTGTAGGTGACGTTCTGGCCGACGGTCACGGGGTCGGGCGACGCGCCCTGCTGCACGGACAGGTTCGCGGCCTGCGTCATGGGCCAGAAGATTGGCACAAGCAGCATGACGACGGCGAAGACGGCGACGGTCAAAATCGAGCCGACCTTGACGAAGTCGAAGAAGCGGTAGCGCCCCGGCGTGAAAATCAGGACGCACGCCGGTTCGAGCGGCGTCAGAAACGAGCACGACGCGGCGTAGGTGACCATCACGGCGAACGTGCGCGGGTTGAGGCCGAGGCTGACGGCCGTCTTGACGGCGATGGGGACGACGACGAGCGCGGCCGCCTGGTTCGACATCGGCTGCGTCAGCGCAACCGTCAGGACGAAGAAGCCCGCGAGCACGGCCAGGCCGCCGTAGCCGCCGACCCACTGGACGATTAAATCCGCGAGGTACTTGTCCGCGCCCGATTTCTCAAGCGCCGTCCCGAAGCTAATCATGCCCGCGATGAGCACTATCAGCCGCCACTCTATCAGGTCGTACATCTCCTGAATGCGGACGGCGCGCGTCGCCAGCAGGATGAGGACGCCGAGCAGGACGGCGACGGCCAGGGGCACCTGCGGCGGGTGCGTGACGGAGAAAAAGAGAAAGACGCCGAAGGCCAGGAGCGCCCAGCGCCGCTTGCTCGCGCGCCCGCGCCGCTCCGACACGTCTTCGAGCAGCAGCAGGTGGCCGTCCGCGACGAGCTGTTCGATGTGCTCGCGCTTGCCCTGCACGAGCAGCACGTCGCCGAAGCGCAAAGGCAGCGTGCTGATTTTCGAGAGCAGAGCGACGCCGTGGCGGTTGACGGCGAGCACGGTCAGTTGAAAACGTTGACGGAACTTGAGCCCCTTGAGCGTGCGCTGTATGAAGTCGGAGCCGCGCAGGACCATCGCCTCGAACAGCTCTACGTCGCCGGCTTCGAGCACGCGGTCGCTCAGCTTGAAGTCCGCCCTGATCTCGATGCCCGTCTCGTTCTTAACGCGCAGGATGTCTTCGATGCGCCCCTGCACGAGCAGCAGGTCTTCGGCCTCGATCTTCTCCCTCGAACTCGGCGCGATGCGACCCTGCTTGCCGCGCAGGATGCCGACGACCGTCAGGTCAAGCTCGTCCGAGAGGTTCGCCTCGGCCAGGGTCTTCCCGACGAGCGGCGAGCCCGGCAGCACCAGCACCTCGGACATGTACTCGCGTATGTGGTACTGCTCCGTCAGCTCCTCCGCGCCGCCGCGCCGCGGCAGCAGTCTCAGGCCGATGAGGAGCATGTAGAGCAGGCCGACGGCGACGATGGCGACGCCGGCCGGCGTCAGCTCGAACATGGAGAAGGGCGGGAGCCCATAACGCTGAATCGCGCCGCTGACGGCCAGGTTCGTCGAAGTCCCTATGAGCGTGCACGTGCCGCCGAGGATCGCGCCGAAGGCGAGCGGCATCATCAGCTTCGACGGCGGCACCCGCGCGCGCGCGCTCATCCCGAGCACGACCGGCACAAACATCGCGGTCGTCGTCGTGTTCTTCAGGACGGCGGCGCAGGCGGCGGCGACGACCATCACGAGCACCGTCAGGTTGAACTCGCGCCCGCCCGCGATCCTGTGCAGGCGGCGTCCGATGACATCTATGACGCCCGTCTTGACGAGCCCGCCCGTCAGGATGAAGAGGCCGGAGATGGTGATGACGATGTCGTTGCCGAAGCCCGCGAACGCTTCGCCAGCCGTCAGGACGCCCGTGACGACGAGCGCGATGACGAGCAGAATGGTCACGATGTCAATCGGGATGCGCTCCGTCGCAAAGAGCACGACGGCGACGAAGAGCAGGATGATGACAATCGCGATGGGACTCATATACAATTTCAGTGGTCAGTGGTCAGTAGTCGGTGGTCAGTTAAAAGCTGGTGTCTTTAACTGACCATCGACCACCGGCCACTGACCACTTCACTAAGAGGGTTTTCGAGATGACAGAGCATTGCATTCTTGTGATCGAAGATCAAGAGGATTTGGCGGAGCTTTACGAGTCGGCGCTGTCCGGGGTCGGCTACAAGGTCCGGGCCGCCTTCACGGGAGAGGAGGGGATCGCGGAGTTCAGGGCCAACGGCGCGGACGCGGTCCTGCTCGACATGACGCTGCCCGAAATGCACGGCACGCAGGTCCTGCACGAGATACGCAGCGCCGACACAAAAGTGCCCGTGATAGTGATTTCGGCGGAGGCGAGCGAGCAGCTGCGCGAGCAGTGCGAGCGGCTCGGCGTCCAAGCCTACCTGTCGAAGCCGGTCAACTACGAGGCGCTGCTCGCCGCGCTCAAGCTCGCGCTCGAAACCCCGCCGGAAGAGGCCGAGCTCGTGACGCTACGCCTGCCGTCGCGCGTCGTCCGGCAGCTCAACGAGGTTGACTCGAACCTGGAGCGCGCGATCACGCAATTGGTCGAGGAGCGGCAGCAGGCGAAAGGCGCGGCGCGAAAGTAATGATTCAATCGAAGTCAAGTTTCGTCTCAGTTTCGGCCAGCCCGGCGACTTGCCCGTCGAGGGCGATTGGAACGGCGGCAACCCCTGAAGAAAAATTGCGGAATGCGGATTGCGGATTGAAAGAACTCCAGCGACTGAATAACTCAACCCTTTGCGCCTTACGTCTTACCTTTGCGCCTTTGCGAGAAACATGAACGGTTCACGCAAAGGCGCAAAGAGAAAACTTAAGGCGCAAAGGGTTGAGCTTTTAATCAGCAGCCCGCAATCGACAGGCTTAATCGAAGAGAGATGGCTCAATGGCCGCGGCATCCTTTTTCGTCTTGCGCCGCTTTGCCGTCTCAGTCTTAGCCGAGCCGGGATGGTGCGCGAGGTGTTCGGCGTTGAGGCCCAGGTCGCGGAGGCTCGCGGCAAACTTCGGCTCGCCGTGCATGGTGATGATGCGCTCGGCACCCGAAGCGCGGGCCAGGTGGACCAGTTCGTCGTAGTCCGCGTGGTCCGAGAGCGGCAAGACCAAATCAACTCCCTTGTACATGTAGGGCGCGCTCTTGTGCAGCGCCCAGCCCGTCAGCATGATGACGTAGCGCCGCTCGATGTTCGTAATCATCGGCTGCTTGCGGCAGCCCGGCGGCGTAATCAGCACGCGCCCGCGCACATGCTCGCGGTCGTACTTCTCGTAAGGCCCGGAAAACTTCACGCCCAGCTCGCGGTAAATCTCAGCGACGTTCCAGACGGAGCCGTGCAGGGTCACGCGGTAGTCGCGCCTGAGCAGCAGCTCCAACGCCTCCTGGCCCTTGCCGAGCGCGTAGGCCAGGACGACGGGCACGCGGTCGTCCGAGAGCGCGCGGTCCACGGCCGCGTAGAGCCGCTCGTTCGTCACCACGTCGGGCGGGAAGCGGTAGAGCGGGTCGCCGAAGGTTGACTCCATGACGAGCGTGTCGCACGGGACGATGACGGCGTCCTCGGCCGCGACGTTGGGCCTGAGCTTGATGTCGCCCGTGTAGACGAGCCGCTCGCCGTCCGCCTCGACCAAAACTTGCGCCGAGCCCAGGCAGTGGCCCGCCGGGTGAAAGGTCAGGGCGAAGCGACCGTAGTCGCGCCGCTCGCCGTAAGGAAGCGTCTCCATCTCGGCCAGCCCACGGCGGTGCTGGAAGATGCGCGCCGTCTCGGGTGTTGCGATGATAGAGCGGTGCTCCGCGATGTGGTCCGAGTGGCCGTGCGAGATGACGCAGTGCTCGCGCGGACCCTCGGCGTCGAGCCACAAATCCAGGTCGGGCAGGTAGAGCCCCTCGCGGTATTCGACTCTTAACAAAAGCTCAGCCTCCGGCTTTTGGCCCAAAACGGAAGCGACCCTCTTTCGGGCCGCGTCCCCTTTGAGCTTGCCGCCAACGGTTCGGGTTCGCTATCTTCGGGAGAAAGTTTCACTGAGAATTATATTACACGGGGGCGGCAGTGACGAACCGCGTATGAGTTCGGGCGAGGAGCAAAAAGTGGCGGCGGCGGCGGAAGCGCCCGCCGTCGTGACCGTCCCGCGCTGGCGAGCCGTCAGGCGACTCTGGCGCGCGCAGACCGTTTACTTCGTCGCGCTCGGAGCGTTCGCCGTCCTCGCCGTCTTCGCCTACCTAGACCCTTACTTCGCCTGGGACTTGAAAGTGTCGCACGCCTTCAGCTGGACGACGTTCAAGCCGCCGGGCCTGATCGGCCTGATGGAGTTCGTCTCGTTCTTCGGCTACGGTTGGACGCCTTACGCGCTGGCCGCCGCGACGGCCGTGATTTTTTTCGTGACGGGCCGGCGCAGCGAGGGCGTGGCGCTCAGCTTGAGCGCCGCGGGCAGCGGCCTCACCAACACCCTGATCAAGCTGCTCATCTCGCGCCCGCGCCCGTCGCCGGTCATCGCAGCCTACCGCGACAACGCCACGCAGAGTTTCCCCTCGGGCCACGTCACATTCTACGTCTGCTACTTCGGCTTCCTCTTCTTCGTCGCCTACGCGCTCCTGCGGCGCGGCACGAACTTGCGGCGGCTGGCGCTCACGCTCGCGGCCCTGCCCGTCCTGCTCGTCGGCCCGTCGCGCATCTACCTGGGCGCGCACTGGCCCTCCGACACCATCGGCGCGTATTTGTGGAGCGGCCTCTGGCTCGCCTTCTCGCTCGCGATGTACCGCCGCTGGAAGGAGCGCAGGACGTTCCACGGGGAAGAGAAGGCGACCCTGATATCAAGAAGTGAAGACAAATGAGTCGGTCGCGCGGGCGTCTTCCTTAATAATCAGGATAAACGATAAAGAATTCGCCTATTTTTTAATTTCCGGCCTGAGATTCATGTTCCGAATCAGGCGGTGCAGGTAGTTGGGGTGGACGCCCATGAGCTTAGCGGCTTCGGTGTAGCTGCCGCCGGATTGCTCTATGGCTCTGAGGATCAGTTGCTTCTTGGCTTCGGCGACGGCCTCGTGGTAGTTCGCCACGCCGCCGCTGCCGCCAGTGCCGGCGGCGCTCGCGTGCGCGCCCGATTCGAGCACGGCCTCGGGCAAGTCTTCCGGCAGAATCAATTCGGTCGTGCCGAGGACGACGGCGCGCTCGATGGCGTTCTCAAGCTCGCGCACGTTGCCCGGCCAGTCGTAGCTCACCAGCCGCGCGCGCGCCTCGCTCGAAATCCCGCGGACGCGCCGGTTGCATCTGTCCGCATACTTCTGGACGAAATAGCTCGCGAGCAGTGGGATGTCTTCGCGGCGCTCGCGCAACGGCGGCATCGAGAGCGAGACGACGTTGAGCCTGTAGTAAAGGTCCTGGCGGAAGGTGCCTTGACGAATAGCTTCTTCGAGGTCGCGGTTCGTCGCCGCGATGAGGCGTATGTCCACCTTGAGCGTGCGCGTGCCGCCGACGCGCTCGAACTCGCGCTCTTGCAGGACGCGCAGCATCTTGACCTGTAGGACGAGCGGCATCTCGCCCACTTCGTCCAGGAAGAGCGTGCCGCCGTCCGCGATTTCGAGCCTGCCTTTTTTTTGTGCCACCGCGCCCGTGAACGCGCCCTTCTCGTGGCCGAACAACTCCGACTCTAAAAGAGTCTCGGTCAGCGCGGCGCAGTTGACGGCGACGAAAGGCTTGTTCTTGCGCGTGCTGTTCAGGTGAATCGCGCGCGAGATCAACTCCTTGCCTGTGCCACTTTCGCCCTGGATGAGCACGGTCGAGTTGGTGGGCGCGACGCGGGCGATGAACTGATAGACCTCGCGCATGCGCTGGCCCTCGCCGATCATGTTGCGCTCGATCTGCACGTCCTCCTGAAGCCTCTGGTTCTCGCTTTCGAGCCATTCGACGTGGCCCGCGTTTTCGAGCGCGACGGCCGCGATGCCGGCGATGGCCGTCAGCAGTTGCAGGTGGTCTTTGTCGAAGCGCGTCAGGGGGTCGGACGCGTAGAGGTAGATGACGCCCTGTGGCTTGTCGAAGAGCATCAGCGGCACGCAGAGCAGAGCCTGAATGCGCGTGGCTATCAGGCTCTCCGCCTCGTCGAAGTCGCCGCTCTCCTGCACGTCGTTGCTCAAGATAGAGACGCCTTCCGAGAGCACGCGGTCGGTGATCGTGCGGCTGACGCGAACGGTCTTGTTCGGACCCGAAAGCCTGTCCAAACCGAAGACCGACGAGAACTCTTCCGTCCGCCCGTCTTCCGTCAAAAGGATGGCCCCGCTGTCTGCGGGCACGACCTCGAAGATGAGTTCGAGGAGTTGCCGCTGGATGGCGTCCAGGCCGCGCACGGAGTTGATGGTCGTCGCGATTTTCATCAGCGCCGAGAGGTCGCGCGCCATCAGGTGGAAGGCGTCCGCGATTCTCACCTGGAGCGTGTTCGTGCCCGTCGAAATCCGCCCCTCGTCCAGAAGCACCGTGCTGGAGCCGGGCGGGGCGTCGCCCTCGTTGAGCAGGAAGGAGAAGGTGTAGTCGCCGAGGCGCAGGCGGTCGCCGTGCTCAAGGTATCGCTCCTTGACCGGCACGTCGTTGACGAACGTCCCGTTGAGACTTTCGAGGTCGGCGACTTTGTAGAGGTCGCCCTCGCGCTTGATGATGCAGTGGCGTCGAGAGACGGAGGGGTCGCTCAGGCAGATGCGGTTGGCCGACTCGCGCCCGATGGAAGTCTCGTCTTCTGTCAGCGTGAAATCGGTGCCCTTCAGGGGGCCGGCGATGGCTGCGAGTCTGGGATTCATGCTCTCCTGCGGAATCCTGTTTAGCACAAAAGGATTCCGTAAGGGTAGCGCCGACGCTCTCCGAGTGAGCACTTTATCTAACACTCGCGGATAGCGCCCTATCCGTTCGGATAGAGTTTGGTCGCCAGCGCCGTAGGAGCCGTCACCCTCGCTTCGTCGCCTCAACGAGATTCATCCCGGCCTCAATCAAATAGTTCCGGCTGACAAGCGTCTCGCCCGGCGCGGCCGTTCCGCCCGTGGCACGCGGATGGCAATGGTCCGGGGCACGGCCCGACGAGTTGCCGCCGAGAAGGAAGGCAGCCGCGAGGGGTCGGAAAGTTTGAAAAGGCGAAGCGAGCAGTCCCCCCTAGATGCGGACGCTTTGAGCACAGCCGGTTGAGATGTTTCGGTCGCGAGAAACCCCGCGACCCTTCGCCCCGAGCGGGCGAGAAGGAGAAGAGATGAGAAAGCAGGTTCTAAAAGGCGTCACGATGTTGGCCTTAATCGTCGGCTTCGCGTTCGTCACGGCCCTCGTCAGCAACGCGCAGACGCGCACCCGTCAGGTCAGGACCAACGTCCCGTTCGATTTCGTCGTCGGCGATAAGACGCTCCCGGCCGGCAGCTACACGGTCGCGACCGTTTCCAGGAATTCGGCCGACGCCGTCAGCGTCCGCAGCAGCGACGGCCGCCGGAAGGCGATTCGCCTGACGAGCGCCGTCAGCGAGAACGCAGCGACAAGGCGCGCGCGACTCGTCTTCCACCGCTACGGCAGCACGTACTTCCTGGCTCAAGTTTGGGCCGCGGGCTCAAGCGAAGGGCGCGAGATGCTGAAGTCGAAGGCGGAGCGCACGGCCGAAGTCGAGCTGGCGAAGAACGCGTCGGGCAACGAACTGGTCCAGGGCGGCGGCCCCGAGACAGTGACGATTGTGGCCGAGATGAAATAACCCGAGCTGAAGCCGAAAGCGCAAGCCGTCCCCTTGCGCCTCTCAGAGCCGAACCGGCAACCCGAACGTCTCCCTGGGTTGCCGGTTCGGCTTTTTGACTGTCAGTCGAGCGTCTCGCTCTTGACCCAGGCCGTCCACCAGAGGGCGCGCAGCATCTCCGCGCCGGCGACGAGGCGCTCGACGGCGAAGCTCTTGTGCTCGGGCGAGCTGGTCTGCGCGTCGAACTTCGCTTGCTTGTCCAACTGATAAAGGCGCTCGACGAGGCTGTTGCTGTTCTTGAAGAAGGCGATGATCTCAGCGCGCGGGTTCTCGACGACGCGGGGCTGCGGGTTGATGGAGGGCAGCAGGTCGTTGATTGCGACGTGGGACTGGACGAACTCGCTCTCGAAGCGCCAGTGGAAAGTGTTGTCGGTCGTGTAGCCGTTCGGGTTGGGGTAATCTTTGGCCCAGCCGTTATAGTGCACGGTCGCGTGATGCGGGTTGGCCGCGTCGCTCACGTAATGGCCGAGGATGCCCGCGTCGCCAACGACGCGCTCCTCTATCCACTTGCGCGTCCGCTTGTCGTGGGCGTTTCGCCAGAGGTGAAATTCCGTCCGCAGCCGCTCGTAGAGTTCCAGGATGCGGAACAGTGCGAGGCCAGCCTTCTCGGGCTCCTTCAAGCCCGCCTGCGAGAGCGCGGCCAGGTACGCGTAGCGGTCTTCGGCTTCGAGCGCGGCGGGCGGGACCATCTCCAAATCGAGGAAGTGGTCATAGGAGAACGCCTCGTTCATCTCCAGCAAGGTCTTCGAGCGCCAGCGGTCAGGCTCCGGGTTGAGGTATTCGAGCTGCGCCGTCGCCTTGCGGAAAAAGTCCGGCATCTCTTTGGGCAGGCGCGTCGCGGCCGCGCGCCCCGAAAGCTTATGCCCGTGCTCGCCCCAGGCGAAAGACTTCGGCGGCCGGACGAGTGCGGCCGAGAGTAGCAGCGCGAGCGAGAGCGCCGCGGCGGTCAATCTTATTCTTCTGTTCATAGCTTTCTTCCGCGCTGAGAGAGAGCGCCGGTCACTGCGTGTAAACTTCGACGGCCGTCACGTCTTCGACGAAGCCTTCGTAAACTTTCCTGAAGCGCGCGCGCACCTCTTGCATCTTCTCGCGATTCTCGAAGTAGGTGCGGCCGCGCTGCAAGACGAAGTAGGTCGGGGAGGAAACGTCGCCCAGTTTGAAACCGGCGTCGGAGAGCACGCGCGATTGGAGGTCCGTGCGCCCGAGTTTTTCCAGGTAGTAGCCGACGACGCCCGGCGTCTCGTGCACAATGGTCGCACCCCGCGGCGCGGTCTTGGCGACGAACTCGATGGCTTCGCGCAGCCCGTCGTCGTAAAACTCGTCGTGCGGGAAGAAGTGGCCGGCGCGGTCCCCGCCGAGCGCGTTCGTGTATGCGGCGTAGTGCGGGGAACTGCTGTAGGCGGACCACGCGGGCCACGCGACGAAGAGGAGGAGTGTCGCGACGCCCGCGAAGCGGAGCGCGCGCTCGCGGCCCGCGGCCTTAAATTGGCCCACTGCCCAGCGGACGAGCGCGACCGTCCCGACCGCCGCGATCATGTAAACGAAGGGCATCAACGAGAGCGCGTAGCGCAGCCACTTCGCGCCCGCCAGCGAGTAGGGCACGATCCACAGCACAAACATCAAGAGCAGAAATCCGCGGCCGGGGTGTCGCCAGCGCCGGACGCACTCGACGAGCCCGACGACGAAGGCGGCGAGCACCGGCAGCGGCACTTTGATGAGCAGGAAGAGCGCGTAGAAGTAAACGGGCGTCCCCCAGAAGGGCGAACTGGACATGGTGTTCTTGTAGAGCACGTCGCCCATCAGGTAGCCCGTGTGCGAGAGCAGTTGCTCGCTCGTGTAGGCGCTCAGGTAGGCCCAGGTCTGCGGGAGCAGGATCGCCGGGTTGGCAATCAGAAAGACGAGGCCGAAGACGAGGTAGAAATGCCAGGGCGTGTGGCCCGAGGGCTCGCCGGGCTCCTTCTCGCGCACGCGAAAGTAGTGGTGGTAGAGCATGTTCAGCCCGAAGAATTGGGGGAAATACTTCGAGGCCAGCATCAGGCCGAAGGACGCGCCGGAGAGGAGATAGCTGCGACGCTTTATCCGCGCCTCGCGCGGGCCGGCCTGCTTGGCGCGCAGGTAGAAGTAGAACGCGAAGAGCATGAAGAAGACGAGCAGGGTGTCTTCCTTAGCGATGCGGTTGTAGGTGATGGCGTTGACGCCGAACGTCCAGAAGGCGGCGGCGAGCAGGCCCGTCCAGCGGTCGAAGAAGGCGGCCGTCAGCAGGAAGAGCGGGACGGCGGTGAGCGCGCCGAAGAGGACGTTGGGGAAGCGGAGCGCCGCCTCGTCGCTGAGCTGTCTTGAGGAGCGCGCGTTCCACGACTGCTGCGCCCGAACCGAGACGAACATGAGCGCCTTCATCAGCATCGGGTGCTCGGCGTTCGGGCGGATGTCGCCCTGGCCGTAGGCGCGCACGGCGTTGAGCTTGTTGACCTCGTCCTCGGCGAACCCGATGGAGCTGATTCCGTTCAGGCGCAGGCCCAGGCCGAGGACGACCAGCACCGCGAGCGCCAGCACCACGCCGCGCTCGCCCGCGAGCGCCCCGCCGCGTGACACAATCTTGGGAGACGCCACCGTCTCCGCACTGACCGGATTTACTTCGACAGAACGCGACAAGCAATCACCTTGCGTTCTTTGCACCTTAAGTTTTTACTTTGCGCCTCCAGCGTGAACCGTTCATGTTTCTCGCTGGAGGCGCAAAGGTAAGACGTAAGGCGTAAAGACCTGCTCATAATCTGTAAGAGTCGTTCTATCCCTGTTCGCTGATGCCCGCGACCGGCGCGCCCAGCTCTTCGGCTAATGCTTCCTGAGTCTCTGCGACGACCGTTTGCGTCGAGAGCCCGCGGCGGACGAGGAAGGCGACGCCGAGCGCCGTCCAGCAGATGACGCGCGCCTTGCGTATGACGGCGAGCGTCGTCCCCGTCGTCACGCCGAAGTTCAAGACCTTCGTCACCCAGCTCGACCCGGCCTCGTCCACGCCCGCGCGCAGCGGCACGAACTTGAAAACTACGTTGATGATTCGGTTGACGGATTCGAGCACGTAGGCCGCCAGGAACGTCGGCGGCACGTCCGAGATGAAGAGCAGCGTGACGTAAACCTCCAGCACGCCCGCCAGGTGGAAGCACGCCTCCAGCGTCAGGATGAGCGCGCAGCGCGCCTTGTTGCGCGAGTAGAAACTATAGACCGTCTCCTCGACCGCGCGCGTGTTCGCCTTCTGCTTCTCCTTGAGAAACTTCTTCCCGAAGCGGTTCTTCCGCAGCCGCTCGAACGCCGCCGTCAGAAACTTCCAGCGCATGTGGTAGATGACGAAGCCGACCACGATGATGACGGAGACCACGGCGAGCGAGATCAGAGTCATCAGGCGGAGGCCCGGCGTCAGCGGGAAGCTCAAGAGCAGGACGATGATGCCCGAGAGGATGAAGAACGCGACCGAGAGGCTGTAGAAAAGGTTCTGGACCGCGAGCGCGGAGATGGCGGTGACGAGCGGCACGCGGTCGCGCACGAGCGCGGCCTTCGTCGGCTCGCTCGCCACCAGGCCGAGCGGCGTCAAGTTGCCCATCGCGTCGCCGACGACGTAGGCGCGGAAGGCGTCGCGGAAGCGCAGGCGGTCCTTGCCCGTGAAGCAGAGCGTCCAGCCGAGCGTGCGGACGATGTAGCGCAGGCTCGAAATCAGTAGCACGAACAGGAAGCCCGCGCCCAGTTTCCTGATGCCGGTGGCGACTTCGCCGGGGCCGGCCTTCCAGAGGAAGAAGGCGAAGAGCAGGAGGCCGAAAAGCGCAAAGATGATTCCGATGGGCTTTAATCTGTTGGACGGGCCTGGGGTGTTATTGCTTTGATTCATTCAGGGCATCTCGGGACAAGTCTTCTCAATCTCACACGGCGTGCGAGAAGTCAGCAAGATACGGTATCGGGCCGTTAAGCTCAACCCGGCAAGGGACAGGATTATAATGCAAAATTAAAAATGTAAAATGCAAAAGGGAGAGAGCGCGCGGCGTGGTCTTCTTCCCTTTTGCATTTTACATTTTTAATTTTGCATTCCGTAGGTTGACCGGAGCGGCGCGTCTGAGCGATGCTACAGGGTCAATCCAATCCAGAAATTTCATTGCGAGCCGGACACCGATGAGTAAGACAATTGATGACGAGGCGGCGCGCGCCCTGACGACGCTCGCCGAGGACGAGGAGATGTTTCGGGCAAGCGTGCGCGAGTTCGCCGAGGGCGAGCTGAGGCCGCGCGTCGCGGAGATGGACGAGGCGGGAAAACTCGACCCGGCGCTCGTCCGCCAGTGCTTCGACCTCGGGCTGATGGGCATCGAGACGCCCGAAGAGTACGGCGGCGCGGGAGCCTCGTTCTTCACGGCCATCATCGCCGTCGAAGAACTCTCGCGCGTGGACGCCTCGGTCGGCGTCTTCGTTGACGTGCAGAACACGCTCGTCAATAACGCCCTCCTCCGCTGGGGCAACGACGGGCAGAAGAAAAAATATCTGGCACAGTTGGCGTCCGAGCGCGTCGGCGCTTACGCCTTGAGCGAGGCCGGCTCCGGCTCGGACGCCTTCGCGCTGGCGACGCGCGCCGTCGAAGCGGGCGACCATTACGTCTTGAACGGGCGCAAGCTCTGGATTACGAACGGCAACGAGGCGGAAATCTTCGTCGTCTTCGCCAACGCGAACCCCGAAGCGGGCTACAAGGGCATCACGGCCTTCGTCGTCGAAAAAAGTTTCGAGGGTTTTTCCGTCGGCAAGAAGGAGAACAAGCTGGGCATCCGCGCCTCTTCGACCACGGAGCTGATCCTGGAAGACTGCCGCGTGCCGAAGGAGAACGTGCTCGGGCTGGTGGGCAAGGGCTACAAGGTCTCCATCGAGACGCTGAACGAGGGGCGCATCGGCATCGGCGCGCAGATGATCGGCATCGCGCGCGGTGCGCTCGAAGCGGCGCTCCGCTACACGTCGGAGCGCGAGCAGTTCGGCAAGGCGGTGAACGAATTCCAGGGCGTGCAGTTCCAGTTGGCCGAGATGGCGACCGAGCTTGAAGCGGCGCGCTTGATGGTTTATAACGCGGCCCGGCTGAAGGACGCGGGAAAGCCTTTCGTCAAGGAGGCCGCGATGGCTAAGCTCGCGTCGTCGCGCGCCGCCGAGCGCATCAGCTCAAAGGCCATCGAACTCTACGGCGGCTACGGCTTCGTCAAGGACTACCCCGTCGAGAAGTTCTGGCGCGACTCCAAGATCGGTGCCATCTACGAGGGCACGTCCAACATGCAGTTGCAGACGATTGCGAAACTCATCATTGGGGGGAAATGAGTGGAAAGTGATCAGAGGCCGTTTGAAAACTCAAGCCAGGCATCGATTCAACCCTTTGCGTCTTACGTCTTACCTTTGCGCCTTTGCGAGAAACAAAGCTTCACGCAAAGGCGCAGGAAAAGAAAAACCAAAGCCGCAAAGGCTTGAGCCTGGGTTTTCAAACACGCTCTCATTACTTATCACCTAATTATTATGAGTGCATCGCGCATCGACACTTTCAAGCAGATGTTGGAGTCGGACCCGGAAAACACGCTCGTGCGTTTCGGGCTGGCGAACGAGTACCTGAAGGCGGAGCGGTACGAGGAGGCCATCGCGGCGCTCAACGATTACTTGCGGCGGGCGGACGACGAGGGCGCGGCCTTCGGGATGCTGGCGCGGGCGTACGAGCGCATGGGGCAGAAGGAGCAGGCGCGCGAGGCGTATCAGCGCGGGATAGAGGCCGCGAACCTGCACGGACACCCCTCTATGGCCGAGGACTACCGGATGACGCTTGAGTCGGATTACCAGGACTAAAAGAATGCTTCAAAACCAAAATTCAACCCTTCGCGCCTGACGTTTTCTCTTCGCGCCTCCAGCGAGAAAAACGGTTCACGCCGGAGGCGCACAGGTAAAGAAAAACCGAAGACGCAAAGGGGTTGGGCTAAGACGCATGAAGACCGACACCAAAATATTAAAACTCGTCAGGAGAACTGAGACGATGGGAAGCGCACAGGCGACCGCGCAGCGCGAGCACAAGGGGCTCGACCGCGACCAGATGATCGAGATTTACCGCACGATGTACGCGTCGCGCCGCATCGACGACAAGGAGATTCAGCTCAAGGGCCAGAACAAAATCTTCTTCCAGATTTCGGGGGCGGGCCACGAGGCCGTGCTCGTCGCCGCCGGGCTCGCGATGAGGGCCGGCTACGACTGGTTCTACCCTTACTACCGCGACCGCGCGCTGTGTCTGCAACTCGGCATGACGCCGCTCGAACAACTGCTCTCGGCGGTGGGCGCTGCCGAAGACCCGAACTCGCACGGCCGCCAGATGCCCTCGCACTGGGGCCACAAGCGTCTCAACATCGTCTCGCAGTCTTCCCCGACTGGCACACAATTCCTCCAGGCCGTCGGCTGCGCCGAGGCGAGCGTACGCGCCGCGCTGGTTGACGAAATCAAGGACAAGGTCGAGGGCTTCCGCGGCGACGAGGTCGTCTACTGCTCGGCCGGCGACGGGACGACGAGCGAGGGCGAGTTCTGGGAGGCGCTCAACACTTCCTCCAATTTGAAGCTGCCGGTCGTCTTCCTCATCGAAGACAACGGCTACGCCATCAGCGTCCCCGTCGAAGTGCAGACCGCGGGCGGCGACGTGTCGAAACTCGTTGAAGGCTTCCCAGACCTCTACCTCCAGCGGTGCGACGGCACAGACCCGATAGAGTCTCTCGAAACGATGCAGCGCGCCGTCGAGTATTGCCGCGAGCGGCGCGGCCCCGCGCTGGTCCACGCGAAAGTCATCCGGCCTTACTCGCACTCGCTCTCGGACGACGAGAAGCTCTACCGCTCGGACGAGGAGCGCACTTCGGACGCCGAGCGCGACCCCGTCAAGCGATTCGGCGCGCTCCTGGTCGAAGAGGGCATCGTCACGCAGGACGAGTTGCAGCAGCTCAAGGACGAGGTTGACAGGGAAATCACGGAGGCGGCCGACCTCGCGCTCGCGAGCCCGCAGCCCGCGCCCGAGACCGCGCTGCGCTACGTTTACTCGCCCGACGTTGACCCGACTTCCGAGGAGTTCGACACGGAAGGGGGGGCGGAATTGTCCGGCAACGCGGGCACGGTCGTTGACCTCATCAACCGCTGCCTGCACGAAGAGATGGCGCGCGACGCGCGCGTCGTCGTCTTCGGCGAAGACGTGGCCGATTGCTCGCGCGAGGAGAACCTGGACAAGGTCAAAGGCAAGGGCGGCGTCTTCAAGGTGACGGCGAACTTGCAGAAAAAATTCGGCTCGGCGCGCGTCTTCAACTCGCCGCTCGCGGAGGCCAACATCGTCGGCCGCGCGACGGGAATGGCGACCCGCGGCTTAAAGCCTATCGTCGAGATACAGTTCTTCGACTACATCTGGCCCGCGTTTCATCAGATCAGGAACGAGCTTGCGGTGATGCGCTGGCGCTCGGGCAACGAGTGGAAGTGCCCCGTCGTTATCCGCTGCCCCGTCGGCGGCTATCTGAAAGGCGGCGCGGTCTATCACTCGCAGAGCGGCTCCTCCATCTTCACGCACACGCCCGGCATCCGCGTCGTCTATCCGGCGACGGCTCTGGACGCCAACGGGCTCTTGCGGACGGCGATTCGCTCGGACGACCCCGTGCTCTTCCTCGAACACAAGCACCTTTACCGGCAGGCGTACAACAAGTCGCAGTACCCGCCGGACAACTTTATGATTCCGTTCGGCAAGGCGAAGACGGTGCGCGAAGGGACGGACCTCTCCATCATCACGTTCGGCGCGTTGGTCCAGCGGTCGCTCGTCGCGGCCAGGCAGGCCGAGCAGCAGCAGGGCATCAACGTCGAGGTGATTGACCTGCGCACGCTCTCGCCCTACGACTGGGAGGCGATCATCGCTTCGGTGAAGAAGACCAACCGCGTCATCGTCGCGCACGAGGACTCGCGCTCGTGGGGCTACGGCGCGGAGATCGCGGCGCGCATCGCGGACGAGCTGTTCGAGTACCTGGACGCGCCCGTGCGCCGCGTCGCCGCGCTCGACACCTTCGTCGGCTACGCCCCGCAACTCGAAGACGCGATTCTGCCGCAGGTCGAAGACGTGGCGAAGGCAATCACGGAGCTTTACAGCTACTGAAAAGCGACGCGGAGACGCGGCGAAAAGACTCAACTGCTTTTTATCGCCGCGTCCCCGCGTCTGTTCTTTATTGCATCAATGTATCGTATCGCTTCGCGGCCTCCCCGGCAGCCTTCCGTTTAACTCCTGCTATTTGTCTAGTTGATTCCGAGCGCCGGCTGGCATGGTGATTGCCGGTTTCTGACGGGACACTGATACCCCTACAACTAAACTTCTGAAGTTTTATAGGAGGGAGAAAACTGATGAGCAGACGTTTGCTATCTGTTCTGGGAGGAGTCGTCCTCTCGCTCGCCACCGTTAACGCAGTCCTCGCGCAGGACACCCAGCCGACCACAACCACCACCGTCACGACCAAGCAGACCGCGGTCGTGCAGAACGCCGACGGGAGCTGGACCGTCGTCGAGTACCCGGTTGACAAGGAAGTGACTGTCAACCTGACGCCGCTCAACGTCGCCAACGCCACGGGCCGCGCCGTCATACACCGCATGGCCGACGGCACGATGATTAACCTGAACCTGGCGGGGCTGCCCAACGAAGTCAGCGCCCTGAACCTCTACGCGGTTGACCCGCTCAACCACGTCACGCTGCTCGGCCCCGTCACGGTCGCGAACGGCGCGGCGACCTTGAGCACCAGGACGCCGCTCGACAAGTTCATGCTCGTCCTCTCGCCCGACGCCGACCTGACGACCATCACGCCGCAGTCGCACTTACTCTTCCGCAGCGCCATACCGGAGGGCTTCGCCGTCGTGCCGCTCGCGAGCACGGACAAGGACGGCGCGGCGGTCGGCGAGAAGGTCTCGGCCACTTCGACGCCGGGCAATACGTCGTCGGCCTACGGCGCACCGCTGCTCAACGTGCCGGGGATGAAGCAGGGCGAAGACTCCATGATTAAGGTCAACTTCACGGGCGCTCTGACGGGCGCGCGCGCCAACATCAAGATCGAGCCGCGCAAGGACGGCCCGACGATGGTCACGGCGCGCTTCCACGAGTTGAAGGAGGCTCCCGCGGGCCAGACTTACGTGCTCTGGGCCATCTCGCCCGATAACCAGTTCGTCAAGCTGGGCCAGTTCGTCAACACCGGAGGCCGCAACGAGGCGGAGATCAAATCCGAAACCGCGCTCGCGGACTTCGGCCTCTTCGTCACGCTCGAAGACCCGGCCGCGACAGCGCCGCACGGCACGATGCTCGGGACGTTCCTGAGATAAGGCGGGGGCGTTTCGTAAATTGAAGATGAGAGGCCGCCCTCATTGTCGGGGCGGCCTCTTCTGTTTCCCGATGTTATCTGAGTTAGGGCTCGGCGGCATTAGCCCTGCGCCCGTCACTCCAAAAAATTATTTATGTTTGTTCCAGCGGGCGCTGTGCTATATTGGCCTCTGAGGGCGGGCGCATTCCCGGCCCGGCCTTGCAGACCTGAACCCCAGCGGTCAAGCTGGCCGAACAATCCCGGCAAACAGTAGAAACTATCGTCACCGTCCGCGCCGTATTCCCCAAAACATCCAGGGGCCTTTTCAGATCATTTCAAACCAGCCCTCGCCGGGCAAGACCGCTTTGTCCGAACCGAACTGAAGGACAAGAGTTATGATCCGCAAGCTTCCCCCATGCTTGGCGCTCGTTCTGCTTTTCGTCGTCTCGGCCTTCTCGCAGGAGACACTCCCCGAACTCATCCGCCGCGTCAAGCCCGCGGTCGTCGCCGTCATCACCTACGACGCCAAGGGCGAAATCCAGATGACCGGCAGCGGGTTCTTCATCCGCCCCGGCCAGGTCTTGACGAACTTCCACGTCATAGAGGGCGCGGCGCGCGCCGAGGTGCGAACCCTCGACGGCAAGGGCAGGACCTACGCGACCGAGGGCATCATCACCCTGGATGACGAGGCGGACCTCGCCGTCCTGAGCGTCCAGATGCCCGCCGACCGCGCCCGCTCGCTCGAAATCGCCGACTCGCTCCCCGAAGAGGGCGAGCGAATCTTCGTCATCGGCAACCCGCTCCGCCTCGAAGGCTCCGTCTCCGACGGCATCGTCTCGGCCGTGCGCGAAGTCCCGAGCCTCGGCGAGATCGTGCAAATCACCGCCCCCATCTCGCACGGGAATTCCGGCAGCCCGCTCTTCAACATGAAGGGTCAGGTGCTCGGCGTCATCACGATGAAGGTGACTAACGGGCAGAATATCAACCTCGCGTTGGGTGCCTCGCGCCTGCGCCAGCTCAGGCCCGGCACGCTCACGTCGTTCGCGGACCTCGCGGCGCGCAACAAGACCGGGCCGCCCTCGGAGATGCTGGCCGAGTGGTGGTATCGCAACGGGCTGAACTCGCTCTGGCTCGGGAACTACGACAGTGCGCTCGGCTACTTCGAGAACGCCGTCAACAAGAACCCGAACCGGGCGGAGGCGTGGATTCAGGTCGGCTACTGCAAAGTCAAGCAGGGCAAGAACGCCGACGCCGTCCGCGCCTTCCAGCGTGCCATACAACTCCGGCCCAATTCCTTCGAGGCTTATAACAAGCTCGGCGACGCCTACTACTACGCGAGCCGCTTCACCGAAGCCATCGAGTCTTACAAGCAGGCCGCGCGCCTCCGGCCCGACTCGGCCGAAGCCTACTATAACCTCGGCGTCACCTACCTCGAACTCGGCGACCGCCAGGCGGCCGGCGTCCAACTCCGCGCCCTACAGCCCATCGACGACAAGCTCTACAAGAAGCTACTCGGGGAAATCCAAAGATAATTCAAAATGCAAAATTAAAAATGCAAAAGTGAGGCGGAAGCCATTTTAATAAAACCGGCTTCCGCCTCACTTTTGCATTTTACATTTTTAATTTTGCATTCTACTCGCCCGTCTGCCCCGTGAACACGTTCTTGTCTATCCGGGCCGGGTCGCCGAGGACGACGAAGCGTATGTTGCGCATGTATTTTTGGGCCACGCGCTGCACGTCCGCCGGAGAGACGGCGCGCAGGTGCGTGAGCATGTCGAAGGAGTGTCGCCAGCCGCCGCCGATCAACTCGTACTCGGCGAGGCTCGCCGCCTGCGCCGCGTTCGTCTCCTGGCCCATGTAGTAGGTCGTCAGGTACTGCGAGACGACGCCCGTGATGTCCTGCTGGCCGATGGGCTGCGTCTGTAGCCGGCGGATTTCGTCGAGCATGACGCGCACGGCCTGGTTGGCGTCCACGGCCGTCACGTAGATGCCGCCGACGTTCGCGCCCTGGCTGCCGAGGAAGGCGTTCGGCGCGTAAGAGAGATTGCGCTTGACGCGCACCTCCTCGAAGACGCGGTCGCGCAGGATGCTCGACGCGATCTGCATCGGGTGGATATCGTCGGCCGTCAGGGGCGGCGCGCTGAAGACGCCGTTGATGTAGTTGGTCGGCAAGCCCCGCTGTGTGACCTCGACGGTCGGGGTGTTAAAGGTCAACTGCGGCACGGGCTCCACCTTGTAGTCGCCGCGCGGGAGCTTGCCGAAAGAGGCGGCCAGCGACGCGCGCAACTGCGCCGGGTCGAGGTCGCCGACGACGACCAGGAGCAGCCGTGAGGTCTGCATTATCTGCTGGTAATACTTGCGTATGTCCTCAAGCGTCAGGCGCGAGACCGTCTCGGCCGTGCCCTGCGGGCGGTTCAGGTAAGGGTGGCCGGCGTAGGCCACGCGCTCCTGCAATCTTTGCAGGTAAGTGTCGGGGTCGTCCGAATCGTCGCGCAGCGCCGAGACCGTTCGGCCCTTAATCAGCTCGAAATCTTCCTTCGTGAAGGCGGGCCTCAGGGCCGCGTCCGTGAAGATTTCCCACGAGCGGTCGAAGTTCGCGCGCGTCGTGGTGAGCGAGAGCACGGAGTAGTCGTAGTTTTCGCTCGACCCTAAGACGGTGCCCATGCGCGAGAGTTCCGTGCGCAGGCGCTCGCGCGGGAAACTGGCGCTCGCCTCGGTCGCAACGTCCAACATGAGCGACTCAATGCCCGCGTTCTCCGCCGTGATGTTGCGCGAGCCGCCGCGCAGGAAGAGTCCGGCCGCGACCGTCTGGCTCCCCTCGCGCCGCTTGACCAGAACCTTCATGCCGTTCACGTCGAACTCGGTGACGAGCGAAGCGGCACGCCTCTCGGCCGCGTCCGCCTGAGCCCCCGTCTCGGCCTTCGACGGCTGCTCCGCCTGCGTCGGCGTCGGCGTCGGCTTCGCCGGACTGTCCTGCGCCAACGCTGCGCCCGCGCCGCCCGAAGCCAACGCGAGCAACGCGACTAAGACGATGGAGAAGACCCACCGCACAACGTCAAAACCGGAGCCAGCTTTCTCTTCGCTGACCACTGACCACTGACCACTGACCACTGTTCTTCTCATTGCCCGATTAACTCCTCCGGCGTCAATTTAACTTGCTGCTGCGCCTCTTCGGAAATCAAGGCGAGGCCGACGTGCGGCTTGCCCTGTATGTAGGTCGTGATGTAGCGGCTGATGTCGGCGCGCGTCGTGCGCCGCAGGTTCTGCAAGTAGCCGCGGAAGTATTCGAGCCCCGTCGAGGCCCACCAGAATGAGAGCGTGTGCGCGTACTCCGAGAGCTTCTCGCGCGAGTAGAGGTCGTCGGCTTCCAGCAGCGCCTTCGCGCTCTCAAGCTCCTCGTCCGTGAAGTAGTCCTTGTCGTTGAAGTGCGCGATCTCGTTGTAGATGGCCTTCAAGGCGGCGCGCGCCTTCTCGGGCGGCATCTGCGCGACGATCTGAATCGGCCCGACGTTGCGCTGCGTCAGGTAGCCGATGGTCACGCCGTTGACCAGCCCCGTGTCCACGAGCGCGCGCTGGAAGCGCGAGTTGGGCTGCGTGACGATGAAGGAGAAAACGTCGGCCGCGTAGGAGCCCGGATTGTCCTTGCCGATGGAGGGGCCGTGCCAGCCGATGTCGATGATGACGTTCTGGACGGGCTGCTTGACGACCGCGCCCTCGCTCTGCGCGAGCGGCGGATGCTCGACCAGCGGGAACTCGACGAACGGGTCCTTCTCGCGCTTCGGCCAGTCGCCGTAAAACTCCTGGGCCATTTTGAAGACCTCTTCCGGCGTCACGTCGCCCGTCACGACGAGCGCGGAGTTGTTCGGCACGTAGTAGCGCCCCTGGATGAGGCGCATCATGTCGGTCGTCGCGGCCGAGACGGTCTGGCGGCTCCCGAGGGGGTTCTTGCGGCTCGGGTACTTGTAGAAGAGACGGTTGGTCAGTTCCAGGTTGAGGTAGTAGAACGGGTTTGCCTCGTTGCGGTCAATCTCGCCGATGACGACCTCGCGCTCGCGCTCGAACTCGCCCTTCTCGAAGAGCGGGTAGCGCACGGCGTCGCGCATGAAGTTCATGGCGGTGCGCAGGTTCGGGCTCGTCGTCGTGAAGTAGTAGTCCACGACCTCCTCGCGCGTCTGGCCGTTGTAGGCGATGCCGAGTTGGCCGATTCGTTGCAGGTACTCCTCGGCGTTGGCGATGGCGCGGTTGGCCTTGAAGAACATGTGCTCGTAGAGGTGGGAGAGGCCGTTCAGCTCGGGCGGCTCCGTGTAGGAGCCGTTACGCACGGCCAGTTCGATAGTGACGAGCGGGACCGAGTGGTCTTCGAGCACGATGATTTCGAGGCCGTTGGCGAGCACGCGATTCAGGAGCTGCGCCTGCGGCGCGGGCGCTGCGGCGGCGGCAACGCGTGGGCCGACGGCGCGCGGCGACTGCTGCGGCGCGGCGGCCCGGACGGGCTGTGCCAAAGTGGGTGCCAGGAGCGAGGCCACGAGGGCGAGAATCAAGAGATGACGTTTCACGAATAAAGCTCCGTTCGTTGATTTCTTAGAGAAAATTTACCACAAACATCCCCGGCAGGGCTTGTCCCCACGAGTCATAGAACGATTGAGGGCGGTTTGATGTTGCAGAAAGCCACGGGGATGTCATGGGAATTGCGGAAGGCGGATTGCGGATTGCGGATTGGAAGACAAGCGTCAAGCTCTTCTTTGCGGCTTTGCGCCCTGGCGTGAAATTTCCTCACGCCAGGGCGCAAAGCCGCAAAGGTGTTGAGTAGTTCCGACTGTGTGTTCTTTCTCTTAATCCGCATTCCGCAATGGCCTCAGCCGCCGTAGGACTCGTCCTGCTCGATTTTCGACAGCACCCAGTCGAACTCGCCGCTGGTCACCTTGCCGTGGCAGTACTCGCAGATGCCCGTGACGTTGACCTTCAGGGGAGCGCCGCAGTTCGGGCAGTTGAGGTCCGCGCGGGAGTGGGCGGCCCTGGCATTGCGGTTACGGATGAAGGTCCAGTACTCGCTCCAGCGCCTGAGCTTCTTGTTCGACCCGGAGACGACCTTGCCCTGGCGGTCCACCGTGTAGTCGTGGCCCTCGGCCCAGATGCGCATCGTGATGGCGTTGTAGAAGGCGTCCTCTTTGATCTTGACGGGCTGCATCCTGGTGATGCGGAACTGGTCGAGCGCGTTCCTCAGGCCCTGCCGCTTGTAAGCCTCTATCCAGTACTGGTGCATCTGGAAAATGTTGTCCGTCTCGTGCGGGCGCGCGCGCTCCCACTGCAAAGTGGACCAGGCCGTTTGCAGCTCGTTGAAGATGAGCGCGACGCGGGCCTCGAACTCCTGCCAGCGGAACTCGGGGTTGCTTTGCTGGAAGTAGTTCCTGACGTTCTCGAAATTCGGCTGGAGGACCGAAGGGTAGTCCGTCCCGACTTCGGGCACGTCCGAAGTCAGCAGCGGCCCGCGCGCCTCGCGGCTCGTGAGCGTGACGGAGGTGGCGAACCACTGGAACTCGCCGCTCTCTATGCGCGCGCCGCAGAAGGCGCACGCGCCCGCCGTGTCTTTCATCAGGGCCGCGCCGCAGCGCGGGCAGTGCAGGGCCGTGGCCTGCGCGGGCTGCGGTGAGAGCACGTCGCGGTTGCGCTCCAGAATCCAAAGCTCACGGACGTAGTAAGCCATCTCGGACGCCCGGCCGTCTTTGCCTCCGACTACCTCCGTATAGTTCGCCTCGAAGACGACGCTGATTTTGACGACGGGCGTGGAGAGCCCCTGCACGCCGCCGACCTGCATGGAGCCGATGATGACGCCCGCGACGGCTTGCAGGTTCGGCGGGTTGCGCTGCGCGAGGGCGTCGCGCACGTCTGCGCTCAGGTAAGGTGAAAGCTCGTCGAGTTTCCCCCGGCCGCGCGCCTCGTGCGCCCTGGCGTAGAGCGCATAGCAGAAGTCCGTGAAAGTGATTTCGGAGAAGTTCGGGTCGAACTTCCTGAGCTGCGTGAACTCCTGCGCGAAAGTCCTCTGCTTCGACGCGGCGGGCGCGTCCGCCGAGCAGATGGACGGCGGCTTGTTGCCCCTATCGGAGCGGTAAAACCAGATGATGCCGACGATGATAATGATGTCGAGCGGGATGCCTATGACCGGGTACTCGACCGTCAGCAGAATCAGGCGGAGGACCAGCCAGATGAGAAAGCCCGCGCCCCCGCCGCCGCCCCCGCCGCCGCTACTGCCTCCGCCGTAAGACTGTCCGCCGCCGACGCGCGCGAGGGCTTCGGGCGCGAAGAACGAGACTGCGACGAGCACGGCGGCGACCGCGAGGCCCGCGACGAGGACGTGGGTCAGAAGTTTGGTGCGGCGTCTGGGGGTCATTTGAGATCGAAGCGCGGCATATCCGGCAACTCGTTCGGGTTCTCGCCCGTCGGCGGAAGGTGCTCGGCCAGGAGGACGCCCAGCTCTTTAATTCTTTGCCTGAGAGTGTCGAGCGCGGGGACGCGGCCCGCGCGGTGCAACTCGTAAACGCGCTCGTTCCATTCCAGCGGGGGCACGGCCTTCAGAATCCCGCGGTCCGCGATTAACTCCAGCCGCCGCTCAAGCAAAGAGAGATAGATGAGCACGCCCATCTCGGCGTTCGTGTTGGCGATTCCAGCTTCGTAGAACATGGAGCCCGCCCCGGTCCTGACCGCCTCGGCGCGGAACTCTTTGGTCGTCAGGAGACGGCGGAGCGCGCTGCTGCGCGACGAAATGAACGCGCCGAGCGCGAAGAAGATGGCAACGTCAATCGCCACCCAGTAGTGCCGGAACTCGAAGGGCGAGAAGAGCAGGAAGAGGAGGCAGAGGAAGGCCAGGATAGCGCCGCACAGGTAGTCCGCGTGGCGGTACGACGTGGAGCGCGCGCGCACCACGATCACGATTTCGGCGTCCGTCTGATTCTCGATCTCACGGACGGCCTGGGCCAGTTGGTCGCACGCAGGTTGATCGAACCGTGGGCGGCTCATAAAGCGGTGGTGACGGCCTCTTTCTCAAAGCGCACTGAACTTCGGGCAAAGCGGCCGCTATCTTGCCACGACGCGACGGCAGGCGACAAGTGTGCGTGTTATAATCCGCCGCGCCCCGGTTGGTAATCAGGAATGCTTCCTATCACTCTGTACAATCCCGCGCCGGTCGCCTGCCGCCCGTACGACCCTCGCTTCCCCGCAGTCGCGCGCCGCCTGGGCGAGTTGATTCGTGAGCGCGCGCCCGAGGTCGAGGTCGAGCACATAGGCAGCACGTCCGTCCCCGAATGCGAGGGCAAGGGCTACGTTGACCTGCTCGTGCTCTACCCTGACGGCGCGTTGGAGGACGCGAAGGCGGCACTCGCGGGGCTGGGCTTTCAGCCGCAGAGTTCGCGCGACCCGTTCCCCGAGGAGCGCCCGATGAGGGTGGGCTCTTTCACCTACGAAGGCCACGAGTATGCGATCCACGCGCACGTCGTCCGCCGGGATTCGGCCGAGGCCGAGGGGCTGCTCTGGTTCCGCGAGAGGCTGAGATCGGACGCGCGCCTGCGCGCCGAGTACGTTGCGGAGAAGCGGCGAATTTTGGCCCAGGGCACAACCGACGAGTTGGACTACTGCATCAGCAAGGGCTCTTTCGTCGAGAGAGTGCTCGCGGCGAGAGCAGGCGCGTGAGGCAGAAAGCCGCGCCCCAGCGCCTCATCCAGGCCGCCCGCCCGGTGGCTCTATTCTGTTTTAGCCGGCGTCGCCGCGGCCGGCTGCGGCGCGGGGTAGAGCCTTTGGTAGGTCTGCCAGACGTGCAGGCCGTAGTCCTTCTCGCCTGGATTGTTCTGCTGTGCGACGGTCTTGACGATCTCCTCTTCGGTCGGCGCGGGCGTCTTGGCGAGTTCCGTACTCACCCTGGACTTGATGACGGGGGTGGCGAGCGCCGTCCCGCTGTCCAGGATGGCGACCGCTGCGATCCTGGTCCCCACGTTGTTCGGCATCGTGGAGACGGCCTTGCGCTGCCAGCCGGCGCGATTCTCGCCCCAGTTCGCGGGCTTGTTGATGTAAGCCTTAAGGCTCGCGTCGCCCAGGCCCAATCTGTCCGGCGCGGAGATGGCGGCGATTGAGTCCGTGACAGACTTCTGCTTCGCGGCCTGCCCCGCCTTCGTCTGCTCTTTCTCCGACTTCTTCTCTTTCGCGGCCTCCTGCTTCGCGGTCTTCCCGGCCTCTTCCGCGGTCGTGTGCGCCGTGTCAATCGTGCTTTTGAGCGTGACCGCGCCGAACATCGTCTTAACGTCGGCGTTGCTTAGGCCGCTGGCGGTGATAGCGTCCGTGTTGTCCTTGATGAAGTCGTCCGGCTTCTGGGAAGCGGCCGAGGCGGTGGCGACAGACTTGAGGAGCGTGTTGACCGCCGCGGCCCTGGCCTCCGCGTCGTTGAGTTCCTTCACAGTCAGCGGAGGGGTCGCCCTGGCGCGCAGCTCACTGTGAGCTTTGAGCGCCGTGATGGCGTAGGGCGTCGTGGCCTGCTCTATCGTCGCCATGCTGGCGTGAACGCCGGCCACAGTATCCAGGGCAGACTCCTTCGGGGCGGGGTCGTTCTGCCCGCGGTTAGTCTCCCAGATGCCTATGCACCGGGCGAGGCGTGTCGTCAGGTCGTCGGCCGACGGGAGCGCCGTGGTCGTCGCGGCGGCGGCCCCGCCGGGCGCGGCGGCCGGGGGCGCGGTCTGGCGCTGAAGCACCGGGCCGCGCGTTTGGCCCAGGCCGTGAGCGGGCCTGTAGGCGTCGAGCATCGGGGCGGCCGCCCGCCCTTCGACCACCGCGTGCGCTACCTGATCGGCGTGTCGCTCGGACGAATCACCCGCCTCGCTCATCCCGTCCCTGGCGGGGACGCCGGCGCGCTGTTGCATGACGTGCGTCAATTCGTGCGAGAGGAGCCGGCGGCCCGCGGCTGTGTGCGGCGCGTATTCGCCCGTGCCGAAGGCTATGTCGCTGCCCGAGGTGAAGGCGCGTGCGCCGAGGGCCGAAGCCGCGTCGGCCGCGCGCTCATCCGTGTGCACGCGCACCTGGCCCAAGTCCTGGCCGAGGCGCGGCTCCATAAACTTTCGCGTCGAGTGGTCGAGCGGCCGGCCCGTGTTTTGAAGCGAGCCGAGGGCGGCGGCCGGCGCGGCTGCGTAAACCGAAACCCGCCCGAAATGATGGCCGGAGTGGGTCGCCGCGGAAGCGTCCGGCGCGGCTGGGCGAGCTTCGGCGACTCCGCGCGACGACTCCGTGCCGGCCAGATGTTTAGTGGTCTGCTGCGCGAGTGGGCCGGGACGGAGCGCCGCCTCATGCTGATACTTTTTCTGCTTCTGCGCGCGTGCTCTCAAAGGTGGTCCTGCTTTCGATGGGACGTTGACGCCCGGCGCTCGGGTTTGAAAGGCGCTTATATCACCGCCGCGGTGGCGGTTCAAGGAAATTTCGGGACACAATTCCTAATTAAGAGAGCGGCCGCGCCCGTCATCGCCGCGAACGACGCGCCGCCCTGGACTGTCAAACTTTGACCGCCGTCGGGTGCCGGGTAGTGACTCGACTTTGAGCCGGACACGCCTGCCAGCTTAGCGCATGCGCGCCGAAACGCCATCAGTTATACTGGCCGGCGAGAGGTGTCACATGCCAGAGGCCGCGGACCTTATCTACGTCGCCCTCTTCGCGCTCGCGTGGCCGGCCTACGATTACTTCGTTGACTGGCCCAGATTCCGCCGCAGGCTGCGCGAGAATCCGGGACGCGCGCGGCTGGTGGAGTACCGCGGCATCGTCTTCCAGCAGTGGCTGCTCGTCGTCTAACGGAGGTCTTCGTTGAAGAGCTACAGGAAAGAACTCTGGTTCGACGTGCCGACGCGGCGTGCCTTCGTCAACATCACGCGGCAGGTCGAGGAGTGCTTGAAAGAGAGCGGCGTGCGCGAGGGGCTCGCGCTCGTCAACGCGATGCACGTCACGGCCTCCGTCTTCATCAACGACGACGAGCGCGGGCTGCACAAGGATTATGACAAGTGGCTCGAAAGGCTGGCCCCGCACGCGCCCGTCGGGCAGTACGAGCACAACGAGATCGGCGAGGACAACGCCGACGCGCACATGAAGAGGCAGGTGATGGGGCGTGAGGTGGTCGTTGCCATCACGGAAGGGCGGCTGGACTTCGGCCACTGGGAGCAGATTTTTTACGGCGAGTTCGACGGGAAGAGGAAGAAGCGCGTCCTCGTCAAAATCATAGGCGAATGAGCGTCAATCAGTTAATGATGAATGCGGAATAATGAATGATGAATTAAAGCCATTTGCTTTTCATTCATCATTCATCATTCCGCATTCCGCATTGCTTTTCATCCTCTTTCGTAGAACGTGACTTTAAGGCCCTCTTCGAGTTCGAGCGAGTCGTAAGGTCTGAAGCCTGCTAAAAAATTCTCGGGCATGAAGGTGTCGGCGTCTTCGACGGCGAGCGGAATCTCCGTCACCACCCAGCGGTCTATCTCGTCCAGAAAAGTTCTGTAGACCTGTTCGCCGCCGATGACGTAGAGGTCGCCGTTGAGGTAGGGCGCGAGCGAGAGCACGGAGAGCTTGTCCCTGAGCGCGAGGAGAGAAGGCTGCGACTCAAGCTCGGCCCGCGTCGTCAGCACGACGTTGAGCCGGCCCGGCAGCGGCCGCTTGAGCGAGAGCCAGGTCCGGCGGCCCATCACGCAGACGTTCCCCACGGTCTGCCGCTTGAAAAACTTCAGGTCCGCCGAGTAGTGCCACGGGATCGCGCCGCCGCGCCCGATGGCCCCGTTGCGGTCCACGGCGACGATGCCGATGATTGCCATGCGCTTTCTAACGTTCCTTTCCTGAGTCTCTTTCGCCACGCGCGCCAGGACAAGGTAATTCACCGCGCGTCGAAACATCAATCAAATTTCCGCCCGCGCGGCGTTACGCTATACTCACAGCGCCTTTCAAAATCACGAGCAGAACCAGAGTTATTTTCAAGGGGGACGATTATGCTGAAGGAACACGGCCCGTGGAAGATTAAGGGGACGCGGCGCGTCTACAAGAACAAGTTGATGGAAGTCTCGGAGGACGAAGTCGTCAAGCCGAACGGCGAGGAGGGCCGGTATGCCACCGTCAGGTTGGCGGACGGCGCGGGTGTGCTCGCGCTCGACGACGAGGGCTTCGTTTATTTGGTCAAAGAATTTCGTTACGCGCTCGGGCGCGAGGACGTGGAGATAGTCGGCGGCGCGATTGACGAGGGCGAGGAGCCGCTTGAGGCGGCGCGGCGCGAGCTGCGCGAGGAGTTGGGCATAGAAGCCAAGCTGTGGACGGAACTGGGCCGCGCGACACACTCGACCTCGATGGTGAACTCTTTCTCGACGCTCTTCCTGGCCCGCGGGCTTTCCTTTACCGAGAAGGACGAGGACAGCGGCGAGGTGCTCGAAACCGTCAAAATGCCCTTCGCGGAGGCCGTCGAGAAGGCGCTCGGCGGCGAGTTCGTACACGCGGCGACCTGCGTGCTCGTCCTGCGCGCGCGAGAATACTTAGGGAAAACTTCATGAACGAACAGCTACGCTCGCTCTTCTCCCACACGGGCAGCCTGGTCTACCTGAATCACGCCGCCGTCTCGCCGCCGCCCGCGAAAACCGTCGAGGCCGTCACCGCGCAGGTGCGCGACGTGGCCGAGCACGGCTCGCTCGATTACCGCAAGTGGGTGGGTGTGAAAGAGAGCGCCCGCCGGATGGCCGCGTTGATGCTGGGGGCAAGGCCCGAGCAGGTGGCCTTCACGCGCAACACGTCGGACGGGCTCTCGACGATTGCAAACGGACTTGACTGGCGCGCGGGCGAGAACGTCGTTACCTTCAGGCGCGAGTTCCCATCGAACGTTTACCCCTGGCTGCGCCTAAGAGAAGCGTTCGGCGTGGAAGTACGCTTCTGCGAGGAGCGCGGCGGGCGCGTTGACGCCGACGAGATGCTCGCGCTGATTGATGACAAGACGCGCGTCGTCGCCGTCAGCCAGGTGCAGTACGGCTCGGGCTACCGTGCGGACCTTGAGCGGCTGGGGCGAGCGGCCCGAGCACGAGACGCGCTCCTGGTCGTGGACGTGATTCAGGCGATGGGGGCCATGCCCGTCAACGTAGAGGCCGAGTTGATAGACGCCGCGGCCGGGGCCGGACACAAGTGGCTGCTGACGCCGGAGGGCGTCGGCCTGCTCTACCTGTCAGACCGCGCGCGCGAACGCATACGCCCGACGCTCGTCGGGTGGACGAGCGTGCCGCGGCCCGAGGAGCGGGACAATTTTGAGCAAGAGTGGGCGCAGGGCGCGCTCGCCTGGGAGACGGGCACGGGCCCCAGCGCGCTGATTCACGGCCTCGAAGCCAGTCTCTCTCTCCTGCTCGAAACGGGAATCGAGCGCATCGCCTCGCACCTGCTTGAACTGACAGATTACCTGTGCGAGCGGCTGGAGGGGCGCGGCTACGAGGTCGTCAGCTCGCGGCTGCCTGCCGAGAAATCCCAAATCGTTTGCCTGCGTCACAGGGGCGAGTGGACCGCCGCCGCGCTTTACGGCCGACTCAAGAAACAGAACGTCATCACCGCGCCGCGCGGGGACCGGCTGCGCGTCGCGCCACACCTTTACAACACGGCCGAGGACGTGGAAGCCTTGTTGAGCGCCCTGCCATAAGGGAATCGAAGGCTCTGAAGGTGCGACCGTTTATCGGTCAAGTGTACACACGGTTTGTACGAGATGCGAACAGAATCGGCAACGATTGGGCCAGGTTTTTGAGGACATCGCCGGCCTGTAAAGTGCATCGATGTCTGATTACGAGGGGAAAACGGCGATTTTGAAAAAGCGGGGGAAGAATCGTCTCGATGGCACGGTCGTTGCTCTAGATAGTCAACGATAAAATAGGAAGGGTACATAAGGGTAAATCGGGTCAGGCTCGGAGACGGCAGTGAGTGAAGGCTTTGGGGGAGGCGTTCTCTCACTTTAAAAGCAGCGGCGGCTCTTTCGGGGGAACGGGGTTGTCGCAACGCTTAGCGGTCGAAGGGCACAAATGCTGGGCTGCTGGTCGGCGTCCTGCAAGAGGCTTGGGGGAGCCTCACAGGAAGACCAGCAGCCCGCAACTTTCTCGAATAGGACAAGGGGGAAAAAATTTAGCCGTTGGAGTTGGGGGACTCCGACGGCTAAATTTTTTTTGTGCCCGGTCTCCGCCCTTAACGAACGACGGACTTCTCGTCGCCCGCCGGCAACAGTCTCGCGGGGTCCGTCTCTGCCGTCATCTCGTCAATGTTGAGGCGCAGCATCCCGCCGGCGTCCGAGTAGGTCTGGACGACGGCGCGCTGCTGCACCCTGCGGCGCAGGTAAAAGATTCCGCCGAAGATGGCCCCTGCGCTGAGGCAGATGCCCACGAAGAAGCCTATGGTTTTGGCGATGCCGAGGATGAGGCTGACGGCCTGGCGCGTGTGCTGCTTTTTGGCGCGCGCCCAAAGGAGCGGGTTCTCACCGAGCCACTGAATTTTCTGCTCCCACTTAACATCGTCAATCAGCCGCGCCGCCGCAGTCTCGTCCGGCGCACCGAAAACAAACACGGAATAGTTGCCGACCTTGCGGTAGGCCGTGGGCGTGCTCTGCCCCTGCGCCTTGAGTTCTTGAAGCCGCGCGGTAATGCGCGCGTCGGCGTCCGCCGCGAGCTGGGGCGTGGCGTACTCGACGATGACGAGGCGCGAGGCGTCGTAAGGTGCCGTCACGGCCTCCGCGCTGCCGTCGAAGTTGATGGCCTCGAAGATGGGCTGCTCGCCCGCCGCGCTCTTCAGCACCGGCGACGTGACGGCGTAGACGGCGCGGTCCTGGGCCGTCTCCCAATCCGGCAGGTGCTTGACGAGTACCGGAATCTCGTTCTCGGCCTCGGGCAGCGTGCCCGCGAAGTCGCGCGCCAACGTAGTCAGACTGCCCGCGCCCGCGCCGGCCCGCTTCCTGTGATCCGTGACGATGACTAATACAGGGCCTTTATAAAAGACGACGTTCCCCGAATCGGCCACGCCCGCCACGCCTACGTCACTCAGCCTCGTCACCTGCGCTGCCGTCGCGCTCCTCATGCGCGCGGCCTCGCGAGACAGGAACGAGTAAGCCAACGCCTGCGACTGAGTGACGGCGACCCTGATCGTCAGGCTCTCGCCTTTCGGAGACACGTACAAGCCTTCGGCGCGCGCGCGCACCCCTTCGTCTTCCGACGGCGCGGCGTCGGGCGAAGGCGAAGGGAGGTGGCGCGACGACTGAAGGCGAAAATCGCCGACGGTTTTAGGCAGCAGCTTGACGGCCTCCGAGGACGAGACCTGGCCGGCGGCGGTCACGAGCGAGAGCAGGAGGAGTAAACAGACGGAAATAAATCTCAGTGAAATAAGGCGCAAAACAAGACCCTCGTAAATATCAAAGTGACGACAAGACGTTTAGAACCCACGCCCAGGTTGGATGTTCAAGTAATAAACCCCGTTGCGCGGCCGCTCTTTTGAAAACCCTCCGGCCGACTTCAGTGGAAGCGGCGCAGCTCGCGCAGGAGCAGGTCGGCGTACTTGCGCGGGTCGTGTATGTTGCGCATGACGGTCGTGCCGCCTACTTCGCTCGCGTTGTCAATCACGACGTTGCCGTAGCCGAGGAGCCGCTGGAAGATTGACGACGAGACGGTCACGTCCTGGATGTTCCTCAAGGGCAGGTTGCGCGTCGTGCGCGCGATGAAGCCCTCGTCGATCTCTATCTTGTGGTTCGTCAGCTTGTACTCGACCAGGTTCCGCTTGACGTGGTAGTAGGCCGGGACGAGCAGCAGCGCCAGCGCGAGCAGGACCGAAATCCAGGTGGGCAGCGAGGTGTAGGCCAGCAGGATAACCAGGATGATCGCGCCGAGGGCCGCGAGCCCGTAGCCGACCTTGATGAAGAAGAGCGTCGGGCGGACTTTGAAGACCTCGCGCTCCGCGTCGCTCGTCCGCTCGTAGCGTTGCACGGGTGGGTAGGCCGCGGGCGGCGGCTGCATGACGGGCGGCGCGACGTACGGCTGCGGCTGGTAAGGCTGCGCCGGAGGTGCGCCGGCGTAGCGCGTCGCTTCGGGGTCGGCGGCGGGCGCGCCGCAGCCCGCGCAGAAGCGGGTACCGGCGGCCATGTACGTTCCACAGTTGGTGCAGTGCATCTTCTACCTCACTCGGTGCTCCCGGCCAGGCGCACGCTCCTCAACAATTCGGCCGGGTCGTAGGGTGTCACGTGAACGCTGTGCGCGCCGAGCTTGAGGGCCTCGCGCCGCGCCTGGTCCTGGCCCGCCGGCAAGAGCATGACGACGGGGAGGCTCAGCCGCCCGCCGTTCTGCTTGCGCAGCCGCCGGATGGTTTCCACGCCGTCTATACCCTGTAGGTCGTAATCAAGCAAGAGCAGGTCGGGCCGCTCTATGCGCAAGAGGTGGAGCGCCTGCTGGCCGTCGAAGGCGGCGCGCGCCTCGTAGCCGGCGGAGCGGATGAGCGAGTTGACCTGCGCCATGCGCGCCGAGTTAGAGATAGTCAGGAGCAGCCGGCGCGGCATGACGGCCCCGCTCGCCCGACGCTCGCGCTCGCTCGCCGCCGCCTCGGCCGCGCGCGCCGCGTCCTCTTCGCTCGTCTGAGTGGCTTTGATTGGCTGCTGAGTCTCCCGGCTCGGCTCCGGCTCCTGAGTCGCCCGAGCCTCTTCCGCCGGCCGCGTCTCCTGGGCCAATTCTTCCGCGGCCGCGGGCTTCTCCGGTTCTTCCTTCTCTCTCGACTCGACTGCGGGAACGTCGGGCGCTGCCGCCGCCTGAGAAGTTGTCGTCGTCTCCTCGACTTCCTGCATCCTTCGGGGGGCTTCTCTGGAAGCGAGCGGCGCGGGCGGGAGCCTCACGTCCATGTTCGCGTCGTAGGCGACGACGCGCGTCGTGCTGCCTTCCGTCTTGGCTACGCCGACCGCGCGCTCCGCCTTCTCGATGAGAGTCTCCACGTCGCCGCCGTGCGCCGGGAACGAGGCGACGCCCGCGACCAAATCGTGCTCCGGGTACTCTTCGATGAACTCCCTGTGCAGCCGCGTGAGCGCGGCGACGGCCGAGCGCGCCTTCATGTGCGGCAGATAGACGACCAGCGTTGTCGGCCCGTAGAAGGCGACGCCGTCCATCCGGCGCAGATTCAATTTGAGGAAGGCGTGGGCTTCCGTCAGCGTGCGGTCGCGCGCCGCCTTGTCAAAGGTCTCGCTCTCTCTGTCCCTGGCCGCGACCGCGTAGATGAGGGCAAGCGTCCCGCTCACGCCCGCGCGCACGTCCTCGCG
This sequence comes from Pyrinomonadaceae bacterium, assembly GCA_036403435.1. Classification (GTDB taxonomy): domain Bacteria; phylum Acidobacteriota; class Blastocatellia; order Pyrinomonadales; family Pyrinomonadaceae; genus QHXM01. The sequence goes on along the minus strand of DASWQY010000203.1, from coordinate 39,909 downwards.
CACGGCGTCGAGCATGAACATGAAATTATCTATCTCAAGCCGCCGGTCGCTGACGACCGAAGTCGAGCGGCGGTCAACTTCGACCCGCCAGAAGAGGGAATCGAGCCGCGCCAGAATCTCCAGGGGCGGCGCAGAGAGACAGAAATAATCGTCCGCCCCGACGTACTGCGCCGACGCACGCAGCGCGCGCTCGTCCTCGCTCCAGGCGAAGACGACGGGCAGCGAGTAGGTGGCCGTCTCCGCGCGCAAGCGTCGGGCGAGCGCGACCGATTCATTCTCGCCGTCCGAGACCGTGGGCGCGACGACCATCACGACCACGTCCGGGCTGAACTCGCTGATGGCGCGCGAGGCGTCGGCCGCAGGCGCGGTGCGCGTGGCGTAGCCGGACGAGGCCAACTGCCGTTCGAGGGCCAGGCCGTCCGCGCCGGCAACGACAAGTGCGCGCCTCGGGCGCACGGGCGTCCGAGAGACTTCGGCCGCGCTCTCTGGTGAATTGTTCGCAGGGTAATTCGACACCGACAGGGGAAGCCTCCTCGGACAGGCGTACACCGACTTGCCGCCCAATCATACATAAAATGGCGCGCGCCGAACAGAAGCCGCGCCCCTCGGACAAGAATCAAGCCGGCCCGGAGCCCGCCGGCCACTCTGGCAGGACAGTTGCTCTAAGGCATTAGGCGCTTCTCTTATGACACGGAAACAGTACATCTTTCGCGGTGTACGCGGAAAAGCGCCGGGCGGCTTCCGTACAGCGGAAGGCTGCGGTGGTTTAGATACGAAGTTAAGAACGAACCAGCTTAGGAGGATGAATTAAATGGCAGACACGACTGGTGCGACGACTGGACGGACGCGGACTGTGACGGGACTCTTCAGGGACCGCGAGAGCGCCGAGCGCGCTTACAATTCGATGCGGACTCGCGGCTACAACGACGACGATGTCAGCATGGTGATGTCCGACGACACGCGTAAAAAATATTTCTCTGACGACGACAACAAGACGGACATCGACACGAAGGCTTGGGAAGGCGCGGGCAAAGGCGCGGCCATCGGTGGCACCGTCGGCGCAACGCTCGCGGCCATCGCGGCCATCGGCACAAGCGTGGCGCTCCCCGGCATCGGGTTGTTGATCGCCGGGCCGCTCGCCGCTGGCATCGCCGGCGCGGGCGCGGGCGGACTGACCGGCGGGTTGATCGGCGCGCTCATCGGCTCCGGCATCCCCGAGGACCGCGCGAAAGAGTATGAGCGCGGCATCAACGAGGGCGGCATCCTGATGGGCGTCAACGCGCGCGACGACTCGGACGCCGAGTACTTCGAGAACGACTGGCGGACCAACCGCGGCGAGCACGTTTATCGCTAATCGGCCGTAGTCGAACGAGCAGAGACGGGAGGAAAACGAGAATGCGACGAGCTTCAGCTCTTCTCTTGGCGCTGGCGCTGGCCGGGGTTTCGGCTGCGTGTGGCGGCGACAACGCCACGAACAATGCGGGCGGCGCGAACAGTAACGCCACCCGGAACGGCGTGGTCGAGACCAACGCCAACGTTCCGCCGAACATGAACAACAAGACCGCGCCGTCCAACACCGCCACGGTGCAGAACAACAACGGCAACGAGAACACCGCCGGGGTCTCCACGACCAACAACAGCAACGGCGGCCACACGAACAGCAACGGCGGACACTGAACGAATTAAAAGTTCAAAATTAAAAATGCAAAATGGAAGACTAAGAGCGCGGCTCCCGGTCTTCCATTTTGCATTTTTAATTTTTAATTTTTAATTCCTTTTATTGGCTGACGAGTTGGAGGCGGCCGTCGGGGAGGCGGACGGCGTAGACGTTGCGCTCGAATGTGGGCGCGGGCGGCGCGGTCTGCATGGTCGTCGTTGAGGCTCTCTGCGCGGGCGTGATGATGTGGGCGGCTTGCGCCATCTGGCCGCCGCTGATCTGCGCGTAGCGGAGCGAGATGCGCCGCACGTATTCCTGCGTCTCGCGGTAGGGCGGGACGCGCCGGCCGAACTTCAGCACAGCGCCCTCGCCCGCGTTGTAGCCGGCCAGTGCCAGCGACACGTCGCCGCCGAAGTAGTCGAGCAGGTAGCGCATGTAGCGCGCGCCGCCCTCTATGTTCTGCTGCGGGTCGAAGATGTTCATCACGCCAAAGCGCCTGGCCGTCCCAGGCATCAACTGCATCAGCCCGCTCGCGCCCTTAGGCGAGACCGCCCCGCGCTTGAAGGCCGACTCCGTGTGCATCTGCGCGTAGAGCAGCACGGGGTCCACGCCGTTGCGCGCGCCCGACTCGACTATGAAGCCGTCCACCTTCGCGTCGCCCGTCGTGTAGGGGCCGAGCGACGTGCTCGTGCGCATGCTCATCCCGCGCGGCTCGGCGCTGTAGAGCGCGGGCGTCGGTCGCGCGACTGTCGCGCCCGCCTGGGGGCCGATTATTTTCGCCGTGGGGCGCACCGTCGTTGACGACGGCAGGACGGCCGTCGTCTTGACGGTCTCGATGCGCACGCCCGCGGCCGTGTCGAAGTTGTCGTAGCGGTAATTATTTTGTGCCAGGGCGGGGGCGGCGCACGCGAGCGCAAGGAGGCAGAGCAGGGGGAACTTTTTCATGGCTCTCCGAGTGAACTTTAAATTTTGATGGCATCGCCTCGGTAAGGACTTCTGAGGCCGGGCGAGCGCGGCATTCCAGGGGCAGAAACGAATATGATTGAGTCTCGCTTATGGCAAGCCTCAATCACATTGAAAATAGTAGCACGCGGCCGGAACTCTTGCCAATGGGTTTTTCCGGGGCGGCCGGAAACCTCCGTTTTCGGGAGGGATTGACAGCGGATGTATGATGTTTGGGCTTTACACTGGTTTCCACCCGCCACAAACGAGTGCGCCCCCACCTGGGCGCTCCTCATAAATCTGAAGGAGATAAAATGCGAAAATTCTTCATGGCAGCCATTCTGCTGCTCGCCTTCACTGTCGGCGCGGTGGCACAGAACGAGGCCGCCGGCCAGACCAGCTCCAACACTTCAACCCAGAACGCCACGACGAAAAAGAAGCGCGGCCCAGTCTTCCGCGCCTCCAGGGACCAGATCAAACAGGCCCAGGCCATCCTCAAAGGGCGCGGCTTCTACGCGGGCGAGCAGACCGGCAAGCTCGACCCCGACACGCGCGCCGGCCTCAAAAAATACCAGGAGGCCGAAGCCCTCAAGGTCACGGGCACGCTCAACAAAGTCACGCTCGAAAAAATGAACATCACGCTCACGGACAAACAGAAAGGCATCTGAGCGAACGAGCGAACAAGTTGAAACCTGAGCAGTGCCCGTCTGGGGGGGGCGACTGAAATAAGCTCCGCTTCGGTCGCCCCCGCGGGCCTCAATTAAAACTCGGCTCTACTTCGTGCGGCCGGCGAGTTAATTCGGGCTGCCATCGCGTATAATCGGCGCGGCGACAGCCGGCACGCTCTTTCAAAGCATCACGCGCCGTCATGGCGAGGAGTCGAATATGAAAAAAATTGCGGTTCTTATCTGCTTAACTGCGCTCGCAGTCGCGGGCTGTACGTCGAAGGTGACGGGGACGCTGGAGGTTGACGGCGCGGCCTTTGACGTGAAGGAGTGCCGGTCGGGGCAGGCGTTCGGATTTTCCGGCATCGAGTTGACGGACGCTACGGGCCGACGCCTGCGCCTGCTGGCTAACGCGGACGGGACTTGCTCGGCGGCGCTGTTTAAGGGCGACAGCGCGACGGGCGACCGTGTAGGCGAGTGCGGCACGTTGACGGTGCAGGCGCAGTCGAGCCGCATCAACTCGATCACCAATGTCATGGGCAAGGCGCAGCTGGCCTGCGAGGCGGTCGGACATAAGGTGGCCGGCAACATCGAATTCGAGAATTGCCACTGACGCGGGCGCGTCAAGCCCTAAGGAGTTCATAGATGAGAAACCCGCTCAAAACCGCCGCGCTCACCGTCCTGACGGCCGCCTGCTTAACTTTGCAGGCCGCCGCGCAGGTCAAGCCGCAGCCCGCAGCCTCTTCGCTGAAAACAAACGTGAAGAAAGAGGAGCTGGCCGCGCGTCTCGAAAAACTCATCCCGCAGTTGATGGCGGACGGGGGCGTGCCCGGCCTCTCCGTCCTGCTGATACACGACAACAAGGTCTTCTGGCAGCATTCATTCGGCGTCACGAACGTCGAGACGAAACAGCCCGTCACGGCCGACACGGTCTTCGAGGCCGCCTCTTTGAGCAAGCCCGTCTTCGCCTACGGCGTGCTGAAGCTGGCCGACGCGGGCAAGCTGGACCTGGACACGCCTCTTGTCAAATACCTGCCCGGCGCTTACGTGGAATCGGACGAGCGGCTGAATCAGATCACGGCGCGGATAGTCCTGAGCCACCGCACGGGCTTCCCCAACTGGCGGCGCGGCGACAAGCTGACCATCAACTTCACGCCCGGCGAGAGGTTCAGCTATTCGGGCGAGGGCTTCGTCTATCTGCAAAAGGTGGTCGAGCGTCTGACCGGCGGGCCGCTCGACGCCTTCATGCGGAAGACGGTCTTCGGGCCGTTGGGCATGACGAGCAGCAGCTACGTCTGGCAGGCGGCTTACGAGTCGCGCAAGGCTTACGGGCACGACCCGTTCGGCTCCATCACGGGCCGGCGCAAGCCCGCGGAGGCGAACGCGGCGGCGAGCCTGCACACGACCCTTGAGGATTACGCCAAGTTCGTCACGGCCGTGATGACGGGCGCGGGGCTCAAGAAAAAGAGTGCGCGCGAGATGCTGACGCCGTACGTCAAAGTGCAGGAGGGCTGCACCGACTGCGTCAGCAACCCGACGAATGGGCCATTGTCGCAAGCGGTCTCGTGGGGGCTCGGCTGGGGCCTGCAACACACTTCGGACGGGGACTCTTTCTGGCACTGGGGCGACAGCAACAACGACGCGCAGGCTTACGTCGTGGCATTCCCGAAACGGAAACTCGCGCTCATGGTCTTCGCCAACAGCGGCAACGGCCACTCCATCTTCCCGCGCATCATCGAAGCGGCCGTCGGCGGCGAGCAGCCCGCCGTCAGTTGGATCAACTACGACCCTTACGATTCCCCCTTCAGGGTCTTCGCCAGAGACATCCTCGCGCGGGGCGAGGCGGCCGTCAACGAATACCGCGAGCGCAAGAAAGCCGGCGCGCTCCCTTTGACCGAAGTGCAGATGAACAGGCTGGGCTACGCGCTCCTGTCAAAGAAAATGCTCGACGCGGCGATTGAGGTTTTCAAACTCAACGTCGAAGCTTTCCCCGACTCCTGGAACGTCTATGACAGCCTCGGCGAAGCCTACGTGCTCAAAGGCGAGAAGGAACTCGGGATAAAAAATTACCAGAAGTCCGTCGAGCTGAACCCGAAGAACGAAGGCGGCATCGAGGCTCTCAGGAAGCTAAAAGGAATGCAAAATTAAAAATGAAAAATGCAAAAGTAAGGTGGAGAACCACATTTAATAAAAATGGTTTCAGCCTGAATTTTTAATTTTTAATTTTTAATTTTGCATTCCTTTATTCTTCCTCGTCCGTCGCGGCGCGGATTTTTTGCGAGACGAGGTCGTGGGAGAAGCCCTGGCGGAGCAGGTGGTCGAAGAGGCTTTTAACTTCGGCGCGCGTCTGGGGGCGGCCGCGCAGGCGCGTGCGCTTGGCGATGGCGCGGTCAATCAATTCTTCCTCGGGCGTCTCCTGGAAGACGAGCTTGAGCGCCTCGTCGGCCGTCTCGCGGTCCACCTTCTTCAGTTGCAGGTCGCGCTGTAGGCGCTGGCGGCCCACCGGCTTCTGGCGCACACGGTAGGAGGCGTAGCCGAAGGCGAACCGCTCGTCGTTCAGGTAGCTGTACTCGCCCAGCTTCACGAGCACGGCCTCCACGATCTCCTCGTTGGTCCACTCCTTTTCGAGCAGCCGCTCGCGCAGCTCCGCCACGGAGCGCGGCTTCGCGGCCAGCAACTTGACGGCGCGCTGAAACGTCCGCTCGCGCGCCTTCTCCGGGGTGACGGGCCGCGCGGGCTTCTCCGCCTCCTCGCCTTCCGGGCGTTTAGCTTTCGACTTCCAACTTCTTTTACGCATCGGTGATATCACTCTATCGCAGCCCGGAAGCCCACCGCAATTGCATACGCGCGGATTAAGAAAGCAACTCTTTGCGCCTCCAGCGTGAGAGGGTTTTGGTTTTCTCTCGCAAAGTCGCAAAGTCACAAAGGGGTTGAGTGATTGTGCGGGCGGCAATCTATAATCGAGTCATGGACGGAGTGCTGATTATAGATAAGCCCGCGGGGCTAACTTCGCACGACGTGGTGGCGCGCGTGCGGCGGATTCTCAGGGAACGGCGCGTGGGGCACACGGGCACGCTCGACCCGTTCGCGACCGGAGTGCTTGTCGTGCTCGTCGGGCGCGCAACCAGGCTGGCACAGTTCCTGAGCGGCGCGGTCAAGGAGTACGAGGCCGTGGTCCGCTTCGGGTACGCGACCGACACGGGCGACCTGACGGGCGCGCGGCTCCCTGGGCCGGCAGCGCAAAACGAAGCGGCGGGCCGCGTTCAGACGTGGAGCGAGGCCGAGATAGAGGCGGCGCTCGCGGGCTTGAGAGGAGAGATAGAGCAGGTCCCGCCTATGTATTCGGCGAAGAAGATCGCGGGCCGAAAACTTTACGAGCTGGCGCGGCAGGGCCGGGAGGTCGAGCGCCAGGCCGTGCGCGTCCGCGTTCACGAACTCGTCGCCGCGCCGCTCGGCGACGAGCTTCTGCGCCGCGACGAAGACGGGACCCAGGACCTTTCCGTCCGCGTGCGGTGCTCGGCCGGGACTTACGTCCGCACGTTGGCCGAGAGCATCGGCGAGCGCCTCGGCTCCCCTGCGCACCTCGCGGCGCTCAGGCGCACGCGGGCCGGGGAGTTCGGCATCGGGGAAGCAACGGGCCTTGACGACTTGAAGACGAGGGTGGAGGAAGGAGGAGGCGCGGGCGATTTTCTACTGCCTCTGGACGCGGCGCTCTCGGGGCTCCCTTTCGTGCATCTAACGGCCGACGAGGCGCGGCGGGCGCTTCACGGCATCGCGCTACGGGTGGACGCTATCGGCGCGTGGCGCGAGGGCGAGTCCGTCGGGATGCGCGGCACGGACGGCCGATTGATAGCCGTCGGCGCTTACGACGCGGCGAGCCGCACTTTGCGCCCGCGAGTGGTTTTCTCCCCTGAAAAATAAGCATTGACTTTCGGGCGGCTCGACTGTGTTATACTTGTCCCACAAGAGGGAAGCGCGAGCGGGCCGCTTCCGAAAGATGCGTCCCGTCCTCCCGCTCAAATTGAAAACAGACGATCATTGAACGGAAGGAGAGGGCCGAGGGATTGCTCGACGATGCGCCGCACGAACGGGGAGCGCGCGATTGCCGTGCAGATCGAGACAGAGTCCGCGGCACCTTCAAGGGCGGCATCCGGCTCGGACGGGCCGCCCCGCGAGAACCACAAGGGCGTGCTTTCCCACACGCCGTCCACGCGCGCTTTAAGCCCGAAGAGGTATTAAGAAGGCTATGCAAGAGCAGGATGGCAATAAATTCAACATCAGCGAGCGGCTGGAAGACCTGCGCCGCGAACGCGAGGCGCTGCGCTGGGAAGGCTCATTCCGCGATTACTTCGAGTTAGTCTCACAAAACCCGCGCGTCGCGCAGCTCTCCCACGCGCGCATCAACGACATGGTCCACGCGCGCGGCGTGGAGAAGTTGAACGAGGGCACGCGCGACGAGGTGTCGCGCTACAACTTCTTCGCCTCCGAGTTGTTCGGCATAGAGGAGCCCATCGCGCGCATCGTCGAATACTTCAAGTCGGCCGCGCAGCGCCTCGAAGTCCGCAAGCGCATCCTCCTCCTGATGGGCCCCGTCGGCGGCGGCAAGTCAACAATCGTCACGATGCTCAAGCGGGGCTTGGAAAATTGGACCCGCACGGAGGGCGGCGCGGTCTTCGCTATCAAAGACTGCCCGATGCACGAGGAGCCGCTCCACCTCATCCCGCACGAACTCCGTTCCGAAATCGAGAAGCATTACGGCATCTACATAGAGGGCGACCTCTGCCCGCAGTGCCGCTACGCGCTCCAGCACGAGTACGGCGGCCGCCACGAGGACGTGAAAGTCCACCGCGTCGTCTTCTCCGAGAAGGAGCGCGTCGGCATCGGAACGTTCAGCCCCTCGGACCCGAAGTCGCAGGACATCACGGAGCTGACCGGCTCGATAGACCTCTCGACCATCGGCGAGGTCGGCGTCGAGAGTGACCCGCGCGCCTATCGTTTTGACGGTGAGTTGAACATTGCCAACCGCGGGTTGATGGAGTTCGTCGAGATGCTGAAGGTGGACGAGAAGTTCTTGTACTCGCTCCTGACGCTCTCGCAGGAGCAGAACATCAAGACCGGGCGCTTCGCCATGATTTACGCCGACGAGGTGATTCTCTCGCACACGAACGAGAACGAATACATCTCATTCGCCGGCAACCGCAAGTCCGAAGCCCTGCAAGACCGCATCATCCTCGTGCGCGTGCCCTACAACCTGCGCGTCTCGCAGGAGGAGCGCATCTATTACAAGCTCCTGAATCAGTCCGAAGTCCTGCGTAACGTCCACATCGCGCCGAACACTCTCAAGGTCGCGGCGATGTTCGCCGTGATGACGCGCCTCGAAGAACCGAAGCGGCAGAACGTGGACATCGTCAAGAAGATGAAGCTCTACGACGGCGAGGACGTGGAGGGCTACAAGTCAAAGGACGTGCGCGAACTCAAGGACGAGACGGTGCGCGAGGGCATGGACGGCATCTCGCCCCGCTACATCATCAACCGCCTCTCGTCCGCGCTCGTTCGCGACGGCGTCACCTGCATCAACCCGATTGACGCCCTGCGCGCCATCAAGGACGGCTTCGAGCAGCACACAGGAATCAGCGCCGACCAGCGCGACCGTTACCTGAATCTGATTTCGTCGGCGCGCAAGGAGTACGACGAGCTGGCGAAGGTCGAGGTCCAGCGCGCCTTCGTCTACTCGTTCGAGGAGATGGCGCGCACGATGTGCAACAACTACCTCGACAACGTTGAAGCCTACTGCAACAAGGAGCGCATCAAAGACCCCATCACCGAAGAGGAGATGGACCCGGACGAGCAGTTGATGCGCTCCATCGAGGAGCAGATCGGCATCTCCGAGAACGCGAAGAACACCTTCCGCCAGGAGATTCTGATACGCATCAGTTCTTACGCGCGGAAAGGCCGCTCCTTCGAGTACAACTCGCACGAGCGTTTGAAGGAAGCCATCGAGAAGAAGATTTTCGCGGACCTGAAGGACGTGGTGAAGATCACGACCTCCGCGAAGACGCCCGACCCGGACCAGTTGCGCCGCATCAACGAGGTCGTGGACCGGCTCGTCAAAGACGGCGGCTACTGCCCCGTCTGCGCCAACGAGCTGTTGTCCTACGTCGGCACGCTGCTCTCGCGCTAGGAGGGCGGGCGCGCTCGAAGGAAGTCTAAGGGTTAACAATTTCTCGCGCCCGCGCTCTTCTCGCAGGAGGGTGCGGGCGTTGAGGTTTAGAGACGTGAAGAAACGTTACTGGATAGCCGGGGCGCTGGGAGTCGCGGGCGCGGGCCTCGCCGTCAAGATGCTGCGCCGCCCGCAAGATGTGGTCTGGGACGAGCACGCCGATGTCTTGCACCACGCGGAGTGCTCGCGCTTCGCGGAGGTGGACGGCGTGCGCGTGCACTACCAGGAGGCGGGCGCGATTGATGCGCCGCCCGTGCTCCTCCTGCACGGCTTCACGGCGTCGAACTTCGTCTGGAAGGAAGTCCTCCTGCCGCTGGCCGACGCGGGCTTCCGGGTCGTCGCGCCGGACCTCGTCGGCTTCGGCTTTTCGGGAAAGCCGCGCGACGGCGAGTACACGATTGACGCGCAGGCGAGGACAATCCTCGGGCTGATGGACTCGCTCGGGATTGAGCGCGCGTCATTGGTCGGGAGTTCTTACGGGGGCGCGGTCGCGGCCACGTGCGCGCTGGATTACCCCGAGAGAGTCGAGCGCCTGGTCCTGGTGGACGCGGTCATCAACGACCACGCCAGGCGTCGCCCGCTGCTCATGCTCGCGGCCTCGCCCGTCCTGGGCGACCTGCTTTCGCCGCTGATGCTCGGCTCGCGCCGCCTCGTGCGCTCGCAGTTGACAAGGGGCTACGCGCCGGAGAACAGGCACCTCTTCGACGACGCGCGCGCGGCGGCGCACCAGCGCCCCCTGCGTGCCGCCGGCACGCAGCGCGCGGCGCTCGCGACCCTGCGCCACTGGCGGGCCGGCCGGGTCGAAGAAGAGGCGCACCGCATCGCGCAGCCCACGCTGCTCGTCTGGGGCGAAGCGGACCCGGAGATACCGCTTGAGCACGGGCGCAGGCTCAACCGCGCGCTGCCGGACTCGCGCCTGCGTATCTTCCGCCGCTGCGGCCACATGCCCATGGAAGAGCGCCCGCGCGAGTTCACGGAAGTGTTGACAGACTTTCTCGGCAAGAGGGAGACAGCCAGCGCGCGCGGCGCGGGCCGCTAGACCTCAATCGTGAGCGGCCGGCAATCGTCTCCCGTTCGCGATTCACGATTTACGATTTACGAGGTTCCCATGTCCATACAACGCAACGACTGGTCATTGCAGCGCAAGGGCATCATTGACCAGGAGCGCCACAAGGAGCGTGTCAAGGAGGCCATCAAGAAGAACCTGGGCTCCATCGTCTCCAACGAGGCCATCATCCTCTCGGACGGCAAGCGCACGGTCAAGGTGCCGATCCGCGCGCTCGACGAGTACAAGTTCCGATTCGACTACCGCAAGCGCAAGCACGTCGGCCAGGGCGACGGCAAGACCAGGGTCGGAGATGTCATCGCGCGCGAGGGGCAGCCCGGCCAGGGCCAGGGCGGCGGACAGGCGGGCCAGGACGGGGGCGGCGAGTACTACGAGGCCGAGGTCAACATCGAAGAGATCGCGGCCCTCATCTTCGAGGACTTGCAGTTGCCCTTCCTCGAAGAGAAGGCGAAGAAGGCCGTCCAGGCGAAGACGACGCAGTTTAACGAGATTCGCCGCACGGGCGTAATGGCGAACCTCGATAAGCGGCGCATGATTCTGGAGAACATCAAGCGCAACGCGCGCGTGGAGGGGCGCGCGCGCTTCGGCAACGTCAGGAAAGAGGACTTAAGGTTCAAGACCTGGGAGGAGAGCCTCCGGTATGAATCGAACGCGGTCGTGCTCTCCCTGATGGACGTGTCCGGCTCGATGGGCGAGTTCAAAAAATACATCGCGCGCTCCTTCTTCTTCTGGATGGTCAGGTTCCTCCGCACCAAGTATGACAACGTGGACATCGTCTTCATCTCGCACCACACGGAGGCGCGCGAGGTCTCGGAAGAACAGTTCTTCACGCAGGGCGAGTCGGGCGGGACCGTCGTCTCCAGCGCCTACCAACTCGCCCTCGACATCATCAACTCACGCTACAGCCCGCGCGACTGGAATATCTACCCGTTCCACTTCTCCGACGGCGACAACTACTATTCCGACAACGAGGAGGCCGTGCGCCTCGCGGACCAGTTGATCGAGACGTGCAATCTTTTCGGCTACGGCGAGATCGGCGAGGAGGGTGCCTCGTCTTACCGCCGCTCCTCGGGCGCGCTGCTCTCGATCTTCAACGACCGGCTGAAGAACAAGGAGCGCTTCGTCGGCGTGCGGATTGACGACAAGGAAGACGTTTACCCGGCGCTCAAGCAGTTCTTTGGCCGCCGCGGTGTGGAGGCTTGAGAGCGAGTCTGGTTGTTTAAGATGACGGCGACGCCCGGCGGCAATCTATTCCCGTGGCACACCACAGAGAGGGAGGAAAGCTTTATGGCCGACAGTGACGACGAGATGCAGGGCCCGAACGGTGAAGACTCGCAGGGCAAGGACGACGACGAGTCGGAGCGCAAGCTGGACTTCATTCTCGACCAGCAGGCGCAGTTCGCCTCCGACGCCGAGCACATGAAGGAGGCCGCGGCGCGAATCACGGGCGTCATCGAGCGGCTGACGAACGTGCTCTCCACCCTCGCCGACTCTCAAATCAGGACGGAGAAGAACGTCGGCGCGCTGATCGACAACATGACCAAGCTGATCGATGCCCAGCGGCAACTGGCGGAGTCGCAGGCGCACACTGACCGCCGGCTCGACGCCCTGATTGATGTCATCCGGGAAGACCGTGACGACGACGAGAAGATCAACTGAAAGGCCGCGAAGCAGGTTCTATGCACGACCGCGAAATCAAAGACCTCGAAAAGGCGCTCGAACAGATTTGGGAGGTGGCCCGCCGCTTCGGCCTCGACCCGTTCCCGACCCGCTTCGAGATCGTTCCGGCCGGCGTGATGTACGAGATCGGCTCCTACGCCCTGCCCGGCCGCTACTCGCACTGGACGTTCGGCAAGGCGTACCACCGGATGAAGACGATGTACGACTTCGGCCTCTCGAAGATTTACGAGGTCGTCATCAACACGAACCCGTCCTACGGCTTCCTGCTTGAGACCAACAGCCCCGTCCAGAACAAGCTCGTGATGGCGCACGTGCTCGGCCACGTGGACTTCTTCAAGAACAACGCCTACTTCTCCAAGACCAACCGGCGGATGGTCGAAAGTGTCTCGACGCACGCGGGCCGCATGACCGGGTACGAATTCAAGTACGGCCGCAAGGCGGTCGAACGATTCCTCGACGCCGTGCTCGCCGTCGAGGAGCACATCGACCCCAACTTCTTCATCAAGCGCGAGCGCCCCGAGGACATCGAGCGCAAGCGCCTCCGGCCGAAGCCCGTCGGGCGCTACGACGACCTCTGGCAACTCGGCGAGAAGAAGGAGCCCGAGGCCGCCGAGGAGGAGAAGCCGCCCGCCGACAGCCTCCCCGAAAAAGACCTCATCTACTACATCATGCGCAACTCGCCGCACCTTCAGCCCTGGCAGCGCGACGTGATGGCGATGATCCACGACGAGATGCAATACTTCGTCCCACAGATGCAGACCAAGACATTAAACGAAGGGTGGGCGTGCGCGACCAGGGATGCTTTATTAGCTACCGAAGAGGGATTCATCTTCTTTGATGAGCTTTACGAGGCGGGAAGTAAGATCAAGGTCGCGAGCGGCGGCGAAGGCGTGCTGCGCCGCATTACTGATTTTCACAAGGAAGAATCCGTTCCGACGATTCGCATCAGTACGCGGCGCGGTTTCACGTTGGAGGGCGCGGAGCGGCACCGCATCCGAATGGCCGACGGGACTTGGAAAACGCTACAGGAAGTCACCGCCGGCGAGCGGATTGGCCTCGCCTCTCACACCGGCGTCTGGCCGATGGAGAAGGCGAAGCTAAACTTTGAATCGGCCCGGCCTCAGGCAACGCTGGCGGCCGTTGCAGAGACTGCCAGCGTCTCTTCTGCGACTGCGTTTCGCCATCTGCACGGGCGCGTGCAGTCGCGCAACGCTCCCGCGCCTAATGATGCTTTCGTCGCGCTCGAATACCAACCCGGCATAGCCGGGAGAGTATTGCCGACGCGCAATGCGTCGAGCTTACCCGCCGAATTGGACGAAGAGCTTGCGTGGTTTCTAGGCTCCTTCGTCGGCGACGGCAACCTGAATAAGTCGGGCATCGGCCTGACGACCGTGGACGACGAGCTGGCGCACAAGCTGGTCGCAACGGTCGAATCCCTCTTCGGCCTGCGAGCGCGCTTGAAACTGGACACGAGCGAGGGACACCGCCGCTGGCGCGTGACAATTCATTCACGCGAACTCTGGCGCGTGCTCGAATCCGTCGGCATAAATCTCGCAGACAAGGCTCGCGCGAAAAAGATACCGACACTTATCTTGCGTTCCCCGGAATCGGTGATGTCGGCTTTTTTGCGCGGCTACTTCGACGCCGACGCTCACGCGGGGCCGGAAGGGGTCAGGCTCTCTTCATCGAGCACGGAATTGATTCGGACGGTGCAAATCGTCCTGCTCAACTACGGTATTCTCTCGACGCAGCGACCGCACGCGGACGGCTGCCTTCAGCTTGAGATAGCAGGCTCCTCCGCCGCGCGCTTCCTTGCCGAAATCGGGTTCGGGCTTGAGCGCAAACAACAGGCTTTGCGCCACCACGTCGAGGATCGGCGCTGGTTCAGGAAAGAAGATTTTACAGACGACGTGGTCTCCGTCGAACACGGCTGCGCCGATGTCTATGACATCACCGTTGACGAAAAGCACGCTTACGTCGCCAACGGCTTCGTCAACCACAACTCCTTCTGGCATTCGCGCATCATGCGGGAGCTGGACTTGACGGACAGCGAGCACCTGGAGTTCGCGGACCTGCACTCGGGGGTCGTGTCGCCGCACAAGGGGCAGTTGAACCCGTACTACCTGGGCTACAAAATCCTGGAGGACATAGAGCGGCGGTGGGATAGTCCGAGCGAAGAGGATCGGGCGAAGTTCGGGATCGAGCCGGGCTCGGGGCGGGCGAAGATTTTCGAGGTGCGCGAGCTGGACAACGACGTGTCGTTCCTGCGCAACTACCTGACCGAAGAGTTGTGCGAGGAGTTGGACCTGTTCGTCTACGAGTTGGTCGAGGAGGAGGAGTGGACGATCACGGAGAAGCGATGGGAGCGCGTGCGAGATCAGCTCGTTGCGAATATGACCAACTTCGGCTTCCCCTACATAGAGGTCGCCGACGGCGACTACAACAACAACCGCGAACTCTACCTCCGCCACGCCTACGAGGGCGCGGAGCTTGACGGCCGTTACGCGCGCAAGGCGCTCGAACACGTCTACACGCTCTGGGGCCGCCCGGTCCACCTGGAGACGGTCGTGGACGACGAGCGCGTCTGCCTGCACTACGACGGCCAGGAGCACGACGAGGACTGAAAAAGCTGGACGCTGCCCCGGATTGTTGCTACTCTGATCGCGCTCAACAGCCGATTGATAATTGGCGCGAACTTTTCCTCTCTTCTCAAATAGAGACAAGCCGCCCAAAGATTTAGTTGACGACGGCCGCGAATTCGACACCGCAAGTGTGGAGTTGACAGGCTAATCGTCCTTTATTGATCTCGAAAGGAGATTCCCCCATGACTACGTCCCGACCGCGGCTCGCAATTGCGGCTGCCTTGACATTCATCCTGATGAGTCTGATTTCCGCCGGCCGAGTGCCGGCCGCTTCGCTACAAGGTGGCGGAGCGAAAGTGGCCGCGCTCGCACCCGAGACGCCGGCCGCGCAGCTTCAGCAGGCCGGACAGGAGAGGCCGACGCCCTCCGTCGAAGATTTGGAGACCTTCCGCGCAGACCTCATCCGGTTCGTGAGGGCTTATAAAGAGCTGGCCGCCCTGGCCGCCCCGAAAGAGGCCCAGAAATTTAACGGCATCGAGACGCAACTGCAAAAGCTATCGCTCAAGCAGTTGAGCATCATCCGCAGCGGGATGCGCGATTTTACGGTGGTCGGCAAGACCGCCACGAGGCTGAGTAACAGCGTTGCGAAGTCGAAGTTACTGGGCGGCAAGACGACGACGGCGCTCGCCAGGGTCTTCGAGACCAGCTCACCCGGATTCCCCTCCGCCGATTACCCGTCGTGCGGCAGCACGCGAACCGACGACGCCATCGTTGACGCCTCCGACGACGCGCTCTTCGTGGCCGAAGGCGTCAGGGACGCCGCGGGCCGCGCCTGCGACGAGGTCGTCGTCCTCGTCGGCGAGGGCGGCAACGGCAGCCTGGCCTGCATCGCGACCGACGCCATCTACCTGGCGGCTAAGATCATCAACTACGGCCTTCACTACTGCAACGACAAGATCGACGCGGCCGAGATGGGCGCGACCTACGACCGCCTCACTCATCTCCACTCGGACCTCGAAGCGAGCGTCGCCAACGACAACGCCAACAAGACGGCGATCATCAACAACGACGACTCCAACAAGACCGCGATCATTAGCAACGACAACACGAACAAGACCACGATCATCAACAACGACAACACGAACACGGCCAACCTGACGACCCTCATCAACCAGGTGAAGGCGGACATCATCGTCAACGCCAACGCCAACAAGGACGAGCTGAAGAACCTCATCCTTCGCACCCAAATCGAGGCTGACCTGGCGACGGCCGACAACGCCGTCCCGCTGGCGCTCTACGAGACGCCGAGCACCACTTGCACGCCGAGCCTGGCTAACCCGCCGACTCAGTGCGGCTACCTGGACCTCGTGCGCACCATCGTCAAGGAGACCATCGCCAACGTCGCCGGCCCGAACGCGGCCAAGGCCAACGCGCTCCTCGCGCAGGGCGACGCGCAGAAGGCCGCCGGCAAATACAAGCTGGCTTACCTCACCTACAGGCAAGCCTACAAGACGGCCGCGAAGTGAACGCCGAATTTCGGCCCGCGCCGGCAGGCGCTTAATGGTTGCGCCCCGTCCACGAGCACTGGCTCGCGGGCGGGGCGCAATCGCGTTGCGCGGCCCGACCCACGCCCCGCGCCGCGGCCCTTAAAAATTTGTAACCAGAACCTCGCCCCGCGCGTCTTACAACATGATGGCCGGATTGAGGCGCTAAATCTCCCCTCATGTCTCTGATCGGGCTCGCAGCAAATCAACATCAGTTTGGAGACTAAAGGGAATGAAATTGAAGAGAATCATGGTGGGCGGAGTGTTGGCCGCAATCGTCGCGCTCGCGGGCGTGGCCGGGCTGGCGCAGCAGACGCAGCAGCAGGGGCCGGAGGGCCAGGGCAAGCAGGAGCGCGGCTGGCACCGCGGCGGCGGCCGAGGGATGCGCGAAGGCGGCTTCGGCGGACATATCTTCGAGAAGCTCAACCTCTCGGACGCGCAGAAAGAGCAGATCAAGCAGATCGCCGAGCGTTATCACGAGGGCTTCAAGGCCCAGCGCCAGGCGGGCCGCGGCGAGCGTCGCGGCGGCTCCGACGCCTTCACGGGCGGCACGTTCGACGAGGCGGCCGTGCGCGCGGCCGCGCAGGCTCGCGCCAACGCGCAGGTCGAGATGGAAGTTGCGCGCGCGCGCATGATGCACGAGATGTACAACGTGCTGACGGCCGAGCAGAAGGCGCAGCTCGCGGCCGAGCGCCAGCAGTGGGAGCAGAAGCGCCAGGAGCGCCGCGCGCGTCGCCAGGCCGGCAACACGACGGACGACCAGTAAGCCACAGTTCCCGACCGCGGCAGGGGAGCGGACCCTCGCAGCCCGCCCCCGCGCGGTCAGGTCCGACCGCCGTCCGTGTAAGTTCATCGATCAAGGGGAAGGTAAAAATAAAGCGGCAGCCCTCAAACAAAGGGGCTGCCGCTTTATTTTCGGCGGCGAATGAGGAATAGTTAGCAACAGAATTCGGCCCGGAAAACTTAAGCGAGCGACCGATGGACGAGACGGTAGATAGCTCCGCGCCGCCGGAGGAACAAGGAGTCGCGCCCGACGACGCACAGCTCGTCGGGCGCGTCGTCGCGGGCGACGAGGCGGCCTTCGAGGAGTTGTTCAACCGCCACCGCCGCCGCGTCGCGCTCATCGCCGGCCGCTTCTTCCGCCGCCGCGAGCAGATAGAGGAGATCATCCAGGAGAGTTTTACCAAAGCCTACCTGGCGCTCGCCG
Source organism: Pyrinomonadaceae bacterium (assembly GCA_036403435.1). Lineage (GTDB taxonomy): Bacteria > Acidobacteriota > Blastocatellia > Pyrinomonadales > Pyrinomonadaceae > QHXM01. Next base: position 22,346 of record DASWQY010000203.1, on the reverse strand, counting down.
ACTTCTCCAACGAGCGCGAGACCTCTTTTGCCTCCTGGCTCGCGCGCATCAGCTTCAACACCTGTTACGACGAATTGCGCCGGCAGAAGCGGCGGCCCGAGGGCTCGATGAGCGAGGTCTCCGAGGAGGAGTCCGAGTGGCTGAAGGGGCGGCTGCGGGTGGAAGGGGCCGGCGAAGACATAGAGTCGGCAGCGGTCGCGCGCGATCTGGCACACAAGCTTCTTGCGCGCCTGAGTCCCGAAGACCGGCTGCTGCTCGTCATGCTGGACGTGGAAGGGATGTCCGTGAGCGAGATCGCGGAAATAAACCGCTGGTCCGTCTCGAAGGTCAAGGTGCGGGCGCACCGCGCGCGCGCCAGTCTGCGCAAGGTGCTCGGCAGGTTTCTGTAACCGGCCGGCGGGCGTGCGCGTTTTCATTTACGGGGCTGGCCGAAGCAGGCGGCCCGCGCGAGAGCAGGTGACAAGCGATGGTCATCAAAAAAAGAGATGGTGTGTCGGAGGAGCGTCTGGACCGTTTGGGCCGTGACCTCGTCCGCGCTTCCGCCGTGAACGAGGCGGAGGCCGAAGCGGCCGCGTCGAACGGCTTCCTCTACGCCCGCGTGCGCTCGCGCATAGAGCAGCGCGAGGCGCGCGAGAGCTGGCTCGTGACGCTCAAGGTCGCCTGGCGTGCGGTGCCCGCGATGGCCCTCGTCGCGGTCCTCGCCGTCGCCCTCTTCATCTCGGCGAGCCTCGGCGCGGGCTCCTCCGGCGTGCTGACTGACGAGTCGCCTTTGGACATCGGGGCCGATGGCGTGGTCTTCGCGGACGCGCGCGCCATGTCTAGCGACGACGTGCTTGCGACCATCCTGAATGAGGACGAACAGGAGGCTTCGAGATGACGCCGCGCGGGACGACTCGACTCAAAATCTGGCTCGTCGTCGTCGGCGTCTTCCTGTTGGGCGGCGTGACGGGCGCGGCGCTCGACAGCGTCTACAGGCTGAGGGCCAGCGGCGGCGAGCGCCACGAGGGGCGGGGCCAGCGCAACAAGGAGAAGCTGTTCGAGGAGATGAAGCGCGACCTCGGCCTGACGGACCAGCAGGCCACGGGGATTCGTGCCGTCCTCGACGAGACGCGCAACGAGTACAAGGCGCTGCGCGAGAAGTGCCGCCCGCAGTACGACGCGGCTCGGGCCGCGGCGCGCGCGCGCATACGCGCCCTGCTGAACCCGGAGCAGCAGCAGAAGTTCGACGCCAGGACGGCCGAGCGCGACGCGCGCCGCGGCCGCGACGACGACGACGAACGTTGACTTTTTTGGCCCAACTCTCTCCCAACGCCCCGGACGCCTCTTCGCGCGCCCGGTTTGGTCGGAGCTTTCTTGAGGGAGGGGGACGCGCCGTGAATCACCTTAACGACCCGGTCGAGAGATTGGTCAGACGTTTTGCGAGCCTTCCCCCACACGCGCGGCTGAAAGTCGCCGGGAGCCTGCTCAGCTTTCGCGACGAGCAGGAGCGAACGGCGCGCGAGGCTTCGGGCTTCCTCGAACAGTTCTGGGACGAAGTCGAGGCGGCGCACGGCGACGGGCTCTACCCGACGAACCCTTTCGCGCATCGCGGCGCACTGAACCTCCCCCAACAACGTCTTGTGCGTCTTTCGTGCTAACTTTTCCACAAGAGAAGTTTTTACTGAAAGACTAGCTTAAAAGCAGCACTCAACCCTGTGCGTCTTACGTTTTCCTCTTTGCGCCTTTGCGCGAACGGCTGCTTAGCGCAAAGGGTTGAGTCAATGGGTCGCTTGAGTTTCAGAATGTACTTAGATGAGGTTGTGAAGATGAAAAAGCTCTTACTTGTATGCGCCCTGGCGGGCGCGCTTTTCACGGTCACGGCGCGCGCGCAGAACAGTCCGGCGGACGCGATTCGACCGGGCCAGGAGCAGTTGATCGGCGAAATCACTTCGCTCGACGCGGGCTCCGGCCAGGTCACCGTCAAGACCACTGCGGGCCAGAGCGTCACGTTCCAGGTCGGCGACGAGACCTCCTTCCTCCGCATCGCGCCCGGCGAACGCTCGCTCGACAAGGCCGAGCGGATTACGCGCGCTGACGTTTCAGTCGGCGACCGCGTGCTCGTGCGCGGCGGCGCGGGCCGCGAGGCCGTGAGCGGTCAGCCCTTCACGGCGCGGCAACTGATCGTCGTCAGCCGGCAGGCGCTCGATAGCCGCCGCGAACGCGAGCGCGAAGATTGGCGCAGGCGCAGCATCAACGGCCGCATCACCGCGCTCAACGCGGCCGCGAAAGAGGTCACCGTCTCGGTACGCTCGCGCGAGGGCGCGCAGGACGTGGTGGTCCAGGTTTCGGACAACGTGAAGCTCCTGCGCTACGCGCCCGACTCCGTGCGCAGGGAGGACGCGCGGCCGAGTGCGTTCGGTGATTTGAAAGTGGGCGACCAGCTTCGCGCGCTCGGCGAGAGGAGCGCGGACGGCGCGCGATTCACGCCGGAAGAGATCATCGCGGGCGCGTTCAGCAGGGCCAGGGGGACAATCGTCGAGACGAACGCCGGGCGCGGCGAGGTGACTATCAAGGACGAGCAGACGGGCAAGAGCCTGGTTGTCGTCGTCGGCCAGAACACTTCCGTGAGGCGCATCCCGGCCGAGTTCGTCGAGGAGATGGCGCGGCGCAGGGAAGAGCGCCAGCAGCGTCGCGCGGCCGAAGGCAACGCAGGTGACGGCCAGCAGCAGCAGGGCGAGCGACGCCGACGCGAGAACCGCGAGGGAGGCGCACCTGGCGAAGGCGAGCGCGGCGGCCGCCAGTGGCGCGGAGGCGGTGGCCCAGGCGGGCCGGGCGGCCCTGGAGGCGGCGGCTTCCAGCGCATGTTCGAGAGCCTGCCCGCCGTCGCCGTCAGTGATTTGAAGAAGGGCGACGTGGTGATGGTCACTGGCACGCCGACCAGCGCGGACGCTTCGCGCGTCACGGCCATCACGCTCGTCACGGGCGACCCGGAATTGATGAAACGCCTTCAGCAGTTCCAGGGCCAGGGCGGCGGACAGCGCGGCATGAGCCCCGGCCTCCCCGGCGACGTAGTCGGCGGCGGCACGGGCGACAGGAACCAACCACAATAATGATGAACGATGAATGCGGAATGATGAATTAAAGACGACTGCTTTCTAATTCATCATTCATCATTCCGCATTCATCATTGCTTTTCGAGGGGCTATGCGAACATACAGGGGATTGGTCTGGCAGATATTTGTGGCCGCGTTCATCTTCGTGCTGCTCTGCTCGAAGGTGGGTTTCGGGCAGCAGTCGTCCGGCAGCTTGCGGGGGCAGGTGGCGGACGAACTCGGCGGGTTGATTATCGGCGCGACCGTCACGGTCGCCGACGCGGCCGGCGTGGAGAAGACGGCGACGACCGACGACGAGGGGCGCTACAGTTTCTCTTCGCTCGCGCCGGGGCGCTACACCGTGCGCGTCGTCGCGCCGGGCTTCGCGCTTTACGAGAACGCCGAGGTCGAAGTCGCCGCCGGCCGAACGGACCCGCTCGACATCACGCTGCCCGTCGCCATCGAGGAGCAGGTGGTGACGGTCACGGAAGAGACGGAGGTCAACACGGACCCGGAGAACAACGCGGGCGCGCTCGTGCTGCGCGGCGCGGACCTGGACTCTCTGCCCGACGACCCGGACGCGCTCGCCGACGCCTTGCAGGCGCTGGCCGGGCCGTCGGCCGGGGCGGAGGGCGGCGGCGAAATCTTCCTCGACGGCTTCTCCGGCGGCCGGCTGCCTCCGAAAGAGTCAATCCGCGAAATTCGCATCAACCGCAACCCGTTCTCGGCCGAGTACGACCGCCTGGGCTACGGCCGCATAGAGATTTTCACGAAGCCCGGCACGGACAAGTTTCGCGGCCAGGCGTTCTTCAACTTCAACGACGAGGCTTTGAACTCGCGCGACCCGTTCGCGCCCGAGCGCGCGCCCTTCCAGCGCCGCCGCTACGGCGGAAATTTAAGTGGCCCAATCGTCTCGAAACGCGCCTCCTTCTTCCTGGACTTTCAGCGCAACGAATCGGACGATAACGAAGTCGTCAACGCGGTCATCCTCGACCCCCAGCTCGACCCGACGCCGTTCAGCCTAGCCGTCGTCACGCCGCGCCGCAGCACGACGTTTAGCCCGCGCGTGGACTGGCAACTCAACCAGACGAATACGCTCGTCGCGCGCTACTCTTACGAGCGCACGCGCCGCGAAAACGTCGGCGTCGGCGACTTCTCGCTCCCTTCGCGCGCCTACGACACGTCGAGCACGGAGCACACTCTGCAACTGACGGAGACGGCCGTCATCAATCAGAAGATTATCAACGAGACGCGCTTCCAGTACGTGCGCGCGCGCAATCTCTCGGAGGGCGACGACTCCGAGCCGACAGTGCGAGTGCTCGACGCCTTCACGGGCGGCGGCTCGCAGGTCGGCCTCTCCTTCAACAATGAAGACCGCTTCGAGCTGCAAAACTATACTTCCTGGACCATCGGTAACCACTCGCTCAAGGCGGGCGCGCGGCTGCGGCACACCAGGCTGACTGACGCGTCGCCGCAGAACTTCGCCGGGACGTTCACCTTCGCCGGCGGAATTGGCCCACAGTTGGACGCCAACAACCAGGTGGTGTTCGACTCTTCGGGCCAGCCCGTGCTCGTGCCCTTAACGAGCATCGAGCGATACCGTCGCACGCTGCTCTTTCAGCAGCAGGGCTTGACGCCGACACAGATTCGCCTGCTCGGCGGCGGTGCAACGCAGTTCTCCATCGCGGGCGGGAACCCGCTGGCGAACGTCACGCAGACGGACTTCAGCCCGTTCATACAGGACGACTGGCGCGTGCGCCCCAACCTGACGCTCTCTCTGGGCCTGCGCTACGAGGCACAGACGAACATCCATAGTAACCTTGATTTCGCGCCGCGCGTCGCCTTCGCGTGGTCGCCCGGCGCGGGCAGCGGCGGCCAGCAGCAGCAGCGCACGGTCGTCCGCGGCGGCTTCGGCATCTTCTTCAACCGCGTGGGCCAGAATCTGACGCTCCAGGCCGAGCGTTTCAACGGCGAGAACCAGCAGCAGTTCGTCGTCACGACCACGACCGCGAACGGCCTCGACGTGCTCAATCTTTTCCCGACCGTGCCGTCGCTCGAAGACCTCGCGGCCTTCAGCATCCCGCAGACGACGCGCACGCTCGCGGGCGATTTGCGCTCGCCGTACACGATGCAGACGGCCGTCAGCTTCGAGCGCCAGTTGCCCTACCGCATCACGCTCTCGGCGAGCTTCATCAGCGCGCGCACCCTTCACGTCCTGCGCTCGCGCAACGTCAACGCGCCCTTGCTGGGCACGTTCGACCCCGGCGTGCCGGGCAGCGGCGTGCGCCCGTTCCCCGGCCTCGGCAACATCTTCCAGTACGAGTCGAGCGGGGTCTTCAACCAGAACCAGTTGGTCGTCAGCCTGAACAACCGCTTCAGTCGGAAGTTCACCTTGTTCGCGACCTACACCCTGAACGACGCGAGCAGCGACACGGACGGCTCGGGCTCGTTCCCCGTCAACCAGTACGACCTCTCGACGGAGTACGGGCGGTCCTCGCAGGACATACGCCACCGCCTCTTCCTCGGCGGGCAGGTCAACGCGCTGCCGTGGGGCATACGCCTCAACCCGCTCGTCACCATCAACTCGGGCCGCCCCTTCAACATCACGACGGGGCGCGACACGAACGGCGACACGCTGTTTACGGAGCGGCCGGCGTTCGCCACGGACCTCTCGAAGCCGGGCGTCGTCATCACGCGCTTCGGCGCGTTCGACCCGAACCCCTTGCCGGGCCAGGAACTGATCCCGCGCAATTTTGGCACAGGCCCGTCATTCTTCGCGGTCAACCTGCGCGCGAGTAAAACTTTCAGCTTCGGCGAAGCGCCGAGCGCGGCCGCGGGCGCGCAAGGCGGCGGACGCGGAGGCGGTGGAGGCGGAGGCGGTGGACGCGGTGGCCGCGGAGGAGGCGGCGGCCGTGGCGGGTTCGGCGGCGGGGGCGGAGGTGAAGCGTTCGGCGGGGGCGGCGAGGCCGCGGGCCGCTACAACCTGACCTTCTCGGTCAACGTCAACAACCTGTTCAATCACACGAACGCCGGGCAGCCCGTCGGCAACTTGAGTTCGCCGCTCTTCGGTCAATCAACCTCAAGCGCCGGCAGGTTCGGCTTCGGCGGCGGCGGCAACCAGGCCGGCGCGAACCGCAGCGTCGAGCTACAACTCCGCTTCAGCTTTTAGAAGATCGTTGGCCCAATTCTTAGCGCCTCCAGCGCCTCCAGCGTGAGATGTTTTGGTTTTATCATGCTGGAGGCGCTGGAGGCGCTAAGGTGTTGAGTCAGCGTGTGGCCTCCTCCCGCATCACGCGCGGGCTCGACCCTGTCCAACGCTTGAAGGCGCGCGAGAACGCGGCCGGGTCGGAGAACCCCACCAGGTAGGCCGTCTCGTTTACAGAGACCTTCTTCCCGCCCAGGTAGTAGAGGGCAAGCCTGTGGCGCAACTCGTCCAGCACCTGCCCGTAGGTCGTGCCCTCCGCTTTGAGTCTGCGAAAGAGCGTCGGGCGGCTGAGGCCCAGTTTGCCGGCCATCACGTCCATGCTCGCGTCGCCGGCGTGCAGGACGGGCATCAGCAGGCTCTCGACGCGGCCCCTGATTGTTTTTGAATTCTCCAAACTCCTGAGCAGCGCCTCAGCGTGCGCGCTCAACACGCCGAAGACGTAGCGGTTCGGCCGCGGCAGCCTGATGGACAGGAACTCTTCGTCCATCAGCAGCGCGTTCATCTGGCTGCCGAAGACGAGCGGCACGCCGAAGACGCGTTCGCACTCGGCGCGGTAGCTCGGCTCCTCGTGCGTGAAGTGGACCGCCTTCGGGTAAGGCCACTTCGTGAAATCGTGTGTGGCCCCGAACAGTTCCCGCGCGCTAGAGATGCACCGCGCGAAGGCGGACTCCGTGAGGAGCGGATTGTCAACGTAGAGCGGGCTCGTGGCCTTCAGCCAGACCCTGCCCCGGTCGCGGACGAGTTCGAGGTGCTCCGAGATTCTCTCCTCGCCCTCGTCAATCATCAGGCGCGCGTAGCGGTTCAACTGCCGGCGTGCCTCCTCGGTGGTCTCGGCGGCCTCGCCGATGAGCCCCACGATGGTGATGTCCTGCATCCTGACCGCCTTGCCGAAAAGCAGCGCGAGGGCAGGTTCGTCGCACAGCTCGACGCCCGCCCTCATCAGCGCCATGTAGTTCGTCAAGGGGACGCGCTTGTCCTGGTCCTCAAGGTCGTCGGGGCGTATGCGGGAGCGTTCGAGCAGCACACGGCGGTCTGCGCCTCTTGAGACGGCGAAATCCAAAAAGGCCCGCGGGTAGCCGGCGGCAATCGTCGGTTCAGCCATCTTGAGCCTGCCTCCTGAATCCTGCGGTCATGTTTTTGATACGCGGAGTCATGTCCTTCGAGTTGCCGTTCCGAATAAGATGAGTTCATGCACGGCGCAAACCGGGGGCAAGTATGACGACTGCGACGCCGCGGCTCAAGGCCAGAATGGCCGGCGGCTTCTACCTGATCACCATCGCCGCGGGCGTCTTCGCCGAAGTCTTCGTCCGCGGCGCGCTGGTCGTGCGCGACGACGCCGCGGCGACCGCCGCGAACATTTTGGCCCACGAGTCCTTGTACCGCTTCGGCCTCGCCGCCGACCTCGTCATGCTCGCGTGCTATACGGTCGTGACGCTCCTCTTCTACGAAGTGTTCAAGCCGGCGGGCAGGAGTCTCTCTTTGCTTGCCGCGCTCTTCAGCCTGTTGGGGATCGCCGTCCTGGCCGTTAACTCTCTCAACCACCTTGCCCCTCTGGTCTTCCTCGGAGGGGCTCACTACCTGGGCGCGTTTGAAACGAATCAATTGCAGGCTCTCGCGCTCGCGTCGCTCAGAATGCACGCGCGGGGCTACAGCATCGCCGGGGTGTTTTTCGGCATTTACTGCGTGATGATCGGGCGGCTTGTTTTCAGGTCGGGCTTCCTGCCTCAAATACTTGGCGCGTTGATGGCCCTCGGGGGCCTGGGCTACCTGACCGGCAGCTTCGCGGGCTTCCTTTCCCCCGCGCTCGCGGCCCGTCTCCCGGACGTGACCGTCCTCGGCGGAATCGCGGAGCTGTCTCTGTGCCTGTGGCTGTTGGCGGCGGGCGTGAACGCCTCGAAGTGGGAAGAGAAAGCGAAGGAAGGAGAAATCAGTTGGGCGCGATGAAGAAAGCAGGGACGGCCTTAGACGACATCAAGGTCCATGTGAAGATAAAAATTTCAGCACTCTGGGCCAGCGTCATGTTCTGTTACATCTACGGGGATTATTTTTGGCTCTACGCGCCTGGGAAGCTGCGAGGGATGCTGGAAGGGAAAATGGTCCCACTCGGGCCGGCGACTCAAGGCGTTTTGTTCGGAACCTCAGTCTCGATGGCAATCCCGGCCGTCATGATTTTCCTGTCGCTCGCGCTAAAGGCCAACGCGAGTCGCTGGCTGAACATCATCCTGGGCGTGGTCTATACGGTGTTCGTGCTGGTCACGATGCCGGGTGCCTGGGCGTTCTACATCTTCCTGGGGAGCGTGGACATCGCGCTGACGGCGCTCGTCGTCTGGTACGCGTGGAACTGGCCCAGGCGGGAAGCGGCATAGAACGCGCCGTCAGTTCGGCTCAGACACTTTCGCTACGCCTGCCAAGAAATACTTTCAACTCTGACATCACTTCGTGACGCGCGGCCCCGTAATGTCTAACGAGTTCTCTTTTATAAAAGGGAAAAGGGAAATAACAAACACGAAGGGGAGATGTAAAGCATGTCACAGGCAGCAACGGCAATGAATCAGGGGACCACGGGCTTAGGCAATCAAGGGGGGGACGGCGGCGTGCAGAAGGACGTGGCCGAGTCGGTCCTGCGCACGATTGACAGGTCAACCAAGAAGGCGGCGGGCGTCAGCCTGTTCCACCTCCTGACGCTCGGCTCCATCGGCGCGTCAATCGCGCTCTTCCTGGCGGGCAAGAAGCAGGCGGGAATCTTCGTCGGCCTCTGGCCGCCCACCTTCCAGGCGCTCAAGTCCGTCGCCGACACGAACAAAGAGGACCGGAAGTAAGAGAGCGCCGTCGAGCGGCCGGCGTTAGCTTTTAACGGAGGAAGGGGACGAACCACTAAGTCACACGAAAAGACACGAAAGCTCTTTTTTGTTTCGTGCTACTTCGTGTGTCTTCGTGGTTCGTCCCTTTTCTTATTCCATCCGTAGCGCGCGGCCCACCGAGGGGTCGCGGCGGACGCGCCAGATTTTCGAGTCCAGGTAATAGTGTATGAAGGCGTAGCCCCAGAAGAAGGCGGCCATCATTTGCGTCGGGAGCGACGAACTGTTCGGGTCCGACGAGCGGCCGATGAGCGTGCGCGGCCCCTGATACCAGAGGCCGAAGAGGACGCCGAAGAGGACGTAGTAAATGAGCCTGCGGCTAATCAACTCGGCCGCGCCGTATCGCTCCTTGCAGTCCGCGCCGCTCGTGTACTTCTTGTTGTGGAACCAGATCAGGCGGTGGTATTGCAGGTTGTGATAGATCGTCAGGATGGCGACGATGGCAATCGGTTTGTGCGGCATCGGCGTCAGTAGCACGACCCAGTGCATCGGAATCGCCGCCGCCAGCAAGAGGTACTTCGGGACGTTCAAAGGCAGCCCCTGAAGCGCGCGCTGGACCTGCCGCGCGAGCCACGCCGCCGCCAGAGCTATCGTCGCGACGAGCAGTGCAACTTCGAGGAGATGGACGCCCGACTGAAGCGGCGCGGGGACGCGCTTCATCGCCTCGGGGTCGCGCGCGATGAAGGCGACGAAGGGGTAGGTGAAAGCGACCAGAAGAAACGCACGGTCCAGAAAGTTGTCGGCGCGCGCCAGGTCGGCGTTCTTCTTCTTGTAGAGCACCATGAAGCCGTAGTGCTGTTTGACCAGATGGTAGTAGGCCCAGAGCGCCGCGAGGAAGAAGAAGACGAAGCCCGCGCCCGCGAGCACCATCAGGGGGCCGACGGCGAAGAAGACGAGCGAGCCCCAGAGCAGTCGCCTGCGCGAGCGGCGCTCGGCGCGGTCGAAGTAGGTGCGCGAGAAGGTGCCGAAGACGTGCGGCGCGTCAATCAAAATGGCCCAGGCCGCGATCATCGGGACGAGCGGCAGGATTCCCGAGACGTAGAGCGCGAAGAGCGCGTAGGATGACGCGACGGAGCCTATGAACCAGACCAGGTCTTCGCGCCCGCCGATGATCCAGCGCCAGGAGAGGGCGCTAGAGCGCGTGCCGGCGCGGGCGGCCTGTGCGGTGGTTGCGGACATCTCGGAAAGAGTTTAACAAAAAACGGGGCGGTCAGCCCTACGCGCCCAAACCTCCGGCCAGCGTCCCGTGGCTCGCCTGCTGGATGATCAGGACGAGCGCGCCGTTTTTCGTGCGCGCCGTCTGGTGGACGCTGCCGGCCGGGGCGCAGGTGTAGTCTCCGGGACCGAGCACCTCGCCGTTGGCCGCCTCAAAGTCTCCGGCGAGCACGTAGCACTCCTCGATGCCGTCATGAGGGTGCGATGGGATTTCCGCGCCGGGCAGAAACTTATAGAGTGAGGTCATGGTACCCCTGCCCCGGTCCACGAACAGCGGCTTGATGAAGATGCCCTCGAACACTTCCTGCCACGAGCCCTCGTCGTCGCGGACGATCAAAAACTCCCGGTCGCCCATCGCGTCGAAAATCGCCGCCGACTTACGGGCCGACCCGTCCTGGGCCAGTTGCTCAACCAGCTTCGCGCGCGCGCCGGCCGGGGGCTCGGCCGCGGGCGGCGCGAACGCGAGCGCCTCGGCCACCTCCTCGAACGAGCGCAACTCGTCCTCGCAGGCTTCGCAGCCCTCCGCCAAATGCTCCTCGAAGGCGCGCGCCTCGTGCTGGCTGAGCGTGCCTAAGGCGTAGAGCGACGCGCGCTCCCTGATTTCGTCTCCCCCGACCGTGTGGTTCATAGTCCCCTCGCGTATTCCGGCTTTAGTATCTCGCGCAGCTTCATCATGCCGAGCCTGATGCGCGTCTTGACTGTCCCGAGCGGCTGCCCCAACCGCTCCGCGATCTCGCTGTGACTCATGCCGCCGTAGTAGGCCAGCTCCAGCGCCTCGCGCTGCTCGGCCGAGAGAGTGCCGAGAGCCTCGCGCACGATCCCGCGCAACTCCGTGACGTAAGCCGCCTCTTCCAGGCTCTCGCCGGTTGACTGCTGGCTGACGGTTTCGAGCGAGCTGGTGCGCTGCGAGTGCTGGCGGCCCGCGCGCAGGCGGTCAATCGCGCGGCTGCGCGCGATGGTCGCCAGCCAGGCGAGCGGCGCGCCGCGCCCCGCGTCGTACGAGCCGGCCTGACGCCAGACCTGCATGTAAACGTCGAGCATGACTTCCTCGGCCGCTGCCTCGTCGCCGAGGACGCGCAGGACCAGGCCGTAAACCAGACGGCTCGTCGCGTCGTAAAGCTCGGACACGGCCTGCTGGTCGCCCGCGGCGGCCTTGCCTATGAGGGCCGCGACCTCCTGGTTACGCGCGGATTGCTCGGATGGGGACTGAAGCGCCTTCAAGAACTTCTCTCCCGTATATCAGTACGCGGGTTCAAACGCGACCGGATGTCTGGCTGATAATCAAAAACGGCACTGATTCGACGAATGATTCGCGCGGGGCGAGGGGCCGTCGGCCGGACGTGCCCGCCGGCCGATAACCCTACTCATTTTCTCGCCAAAAAACAAGGACGCGGGCCGCCCGCCGCGCCAATCGGGGCCGCCTACTGCTTTGCCGCCCGCGCGTGCTAGAATTCGAGTTGCCCGAGAGTAAAATGCGGCGAGAGTCGCGCGCGGGCGCGAGTTAAGGAGGGGAGGTTTTGATTGCCATGCCGGAGACGAACGAATCGCCTTACAGCACCGTCAACGTCGTCAAGGACGCGCTGCGCTACATCGGCGACGCGTCCTACGCCATCCTGCCTGAGGACGTGGCCCACCGCCTCGCGGACTTCAAGAAACGCTTCTGGGGCGGCGTGCGTTGCGTCGTTGACAAGGAGCTGGAGTGGATAGCCGCGCGCGTGGAGGGCGGCGACCGGCTGCGCGAGGAGTGGCAGCGGCGACGCGCGGACGAGGCGGAGACGAAAGAGGCCGGGGGCGGCATCTGACAGGCGTCGGGAGATACTGAATGGAAGTCTTACTGGCCGAAGAATTCGGTTTCTGTTTCGGCGTCGAGCGCGCCGTGGACATGGTCGAGGAGGCGCTCTCGGGGGGCGGCGCGATCCGCTCGCTCGGCGCGCTGATACACAACTCGCAGGAGATGCAGCGGCTCGAAGCCGAGGGCGTGACGACGATCAACTCGCCGGCCGAAGCCGACCCGAGCGCGGTCGCGGTGATCCGCGCTCACGGCGTGACGCCGGGTGTGCAGAGAGAGTTGGAAGAGAAGGCGGCGCGCGTGATTGACGCGACCTGCCCATTCGTCACGCGCGTGCAGCACCTGGCCGAGCGCGCCGCGGCCGAGGGGCGCGACGTGGTAGTGGCCGGGAACCCGGACCACCCGGAGATGATCGGCGTCGTCGGCTACGCGCCCGAGAACACTTACGTCGTGCGCGACGCGAGTGAGGTGGCGAGCCTGCCGACCTTGCGCCGACCGCTCGTCGTCTCGCAGACGACGCTCAAGCTCAAGACCTTTCAGGAGGTCGCGGAGGCCGTGCGCGCCCGCTCGGACGTAGAGCCGCAGGTCGTCAACACCATCTGCTCGGCGACGCGCGACCGCCAGGACGCGGCCCGCGCGCTCGCCGGCCAGGTTGATGCCTTCTACGTCATAGGCGGCCGCCACTCCTCCAACAGCGTCAAGCTGCTCGCCGTCTGCCAGGAGCAGTGCGAGCGCAGCTTCCTCATCGAGACGGCCGACGAGATCAACCCGGACGATTTAGCGGGAGTCAGCCGCGTCGGCGTCACCGCTGGGGCCTCCACGCCGAACTGGCTCATCGAACAGGTCGTCGAAAGACTGCGCGCCATCGGTGAAGAGTCAGCGCAATCGGTGTCCTGAAAAGGGGCAAAGGAAATGGCACAGAAGAAAGCGGCTACAAGAGCTTGCCGCACTTTAGTAGCCGGCGTGGGCGGGAATGATTAAAGTGCTTCGCGATTGACGCCCGCCCTCACAAATCGTCTTCGGCGGCGTCGGCCTGTTCGAGAATCTGCATGACGCGGCGCGCGTCTTCGGAGCCGTACTCGGCGGCTTGGCGTTCGAGCGCGTCGCGTGCAATCTCGGAGTCCACCGGGTCCGCGAGCAAGCCTATGAGCATGGTAGTCGGGACCTGCGCGAGCGCCTCCTGTGCCAGCGCGCGGACGACCACGTCGGTCGAGCGGGCCAGCTCGCAGACTTCGCTCGGGGCGAAGCGCGCCGCGAGCGCGTCGGCCAGCCGGTCTATGCGCGCGTAGTCGTGCAGGCGGTGCGCGCGCGCGACCAGTTGCGCGAAGACTTCAGCCGACTGCGTCTGGCCCTGTAGCACGAGCGCCGTCGTGTCGGCCATGCGGAACAGCGCGCCCGCCTGCTCCGCGTTCAGGGAACCGCCCGCCTCGGCCGAGTGCTCGTCGAGCGCGGCCAGGAGCGAACTCAACTCCCAGTCGGCGCGCGCGTCGTAGGGACGCGACCCGCCGCGCGCCGGCTGCTGCGCCGCGGCCGCGCCCGAAGACTGCAAGGCGCGCTCGACCAGGCTCCGCGTCGTCGAGCGCAGACCCTCCCAGACGCTCGCCACCCGCACCCCGAAATTATCTATACCTATTCTCAAAACTTCTCCCCGTTCAACCCGGCGGCACCCGAACGCGGCCGCCGCGCCGGGCCGTGCATGGGTGATTGTAGAGGCAGGACAGTTATTAAGCAATCGCGGAGTTCGATTACTCGCGGCTTCCTTTGCAGATGAGTTCGCGGACGGCGTCGAGGGCCGGGTCGCGGCGGCAGACTGTCGCGCCAACGGTCAGGGCAAGGATGGCGACGAAGACGGTTGCGAGAATTTTCATAGGTGTCGTGCGCGGCCGAGAAAATACGCTACCCACATTGCCGGCGGCGGGCTAAACTAAAGATATTCAGTCATCCGATTTAACGCGCGGCGATGGCGCATCGTACTATAAACTCGAACGCAGTGAAAAACGACGGAAGAGGTGAGGGCCGAAGTATGAATGAAAAGAGCGTGCGAAGAAGTTTGATCTGTTCTCTCGTCCTGCTTTTGCTGGCGGCGGCCGCTGCTACGGCGCAGCGCCCGCTGGGAGTGCGGCCGACGGACTCGGGCGGGCCGCTGATGCCGGAGCAGGCCGCCTACGACGTGAAGGCTTACGACCTGGCGCTCGCGGTCAACCCCGCCGAGCAGTCCATCAAGGGGACGCTGACGGCGACGGCCCTCATCGTCAGTCCGACGGAGTGGTTCGTGTTGGATTTAGACACGCCGCTCGCGGTCGAGTCCGTGAGCATGTTGGGAGACGGAGGCAAGTCAACGCCGCTTGAGTTTGAGCGGCGCGGCGGGAAAATCTGGATCGCGTTCCCGCTGACCAAACAGCCGGGCGAGACGGTCAGGGTCGCGGTCAGCTACGGCGGCAAGCCGCGGGTTGCGCCGCGCCCGCCCTGGGTCGGCGGCTTCATCTGGGCCAAGACCGCCGACGGCCAACCCTGGATCGCGACCGCCTGCCAGAACGACGGAGCCGACCTCTGGTGGCCCTGCAAGGACCACCCCTCGGACGAGGCCGATTCCATCGCGCTGCACATCACCGTGCCGGAGCCCCTGGTCGTCGCCGCGAACGGGCGGCTCGAAGGCGTCAGGAAGAACAACGACGGCACGCAGACTTTCAACTGGCTGATGACCGTGCCGATGAACAACTACAGCGTTGCGCTCAACATCGCACCCTACCGCACCATCGAAGGCAAGTTCAAGAGCGTGACGGGCGAGACCGTCCCCGTCACGCTCTGGGTGCTGCCCGAGGACTACGAGAAGGGCCAGCAGCTCTTCCCGCAGATCGGCACAGACCTCGCCTTCTTCGAAAAATACCTCGGGCCATACCCGTTCCGCGCAGACAAAATAGGCGTGGCGCAGACGCCGCACCTCGGCATGGAACACTCGACCGTCACGGCCTACGGCGCGAATTTTAAGAACAACCCTTACGGCTTCGACGGCCTGCTCTTCCACGAGCTGGGGCACGACTGGTGGGCCAATTTAGTGACCGCCTCGGACTGGCGAGACTTCTGGCTGCACGAGGGCTTTGAGTCCTACATGGACGCGCTCTACGCGGGCGCGCTCAAGGGCGAGGACGGCTACAAACAGTACCTCGCGGGGATGCGCCCGCACCTGCGCAACAAGCAGCCGGTCGCGCCGCGCGAGTCGCGCACGACGACGCAGGTCTATCTGGCCGCGCCCGACTACGTCAGCAGCGACGGCGACATCTACGGCAAGGGCGCGCTCATCCTGCACACGCTGCGCTACCTCGTCGGCGACGAGGCGTTCTTCAAGGCGCTGAGGCGCATGGCCTACCCGGACCCGAGCATGGAGAAGGTCAAGGACGGCAGGCAATTTCACTTCGCCACGACGGACGACTTCCGCCACATCGCGGAAGAGGCTTCGGGGATGAAGCTCGGCTGGTTCTTCGACGTTTACCTGCGCCAGCCGGAACTCCCGCGCCTCGTCACGGAGACGAAAGGAAACGCCCTCGCGCTCCGCTGGGAAGTGCCAGGCAATCTCCCGTTCCCGATGCCGGTAGAGGTTCAGGCCGGCGGGCAGACGCGCCGCGTCGAAGTGGGCCAATCCGGCGCGACCGTGTCGGTCGAGGCCGGGCAGACGCTGGTCGTTGACCCGAATGGCAGGATTTTGAAAGAGCAGTAGTCAGTGGTCAGTGGTCAGTGGTCGGTGGTCAGTTAAAAGAAAGACAAGAAAAGCAGCCGGCGTGAACAGCGCGGCTGCTTTTCTTTAACTGACCACTGACCACTGATTACTGACTACTCCTTCTGATTATGGTCTATGATTTCGATAATGTGGGAGAAGACGATCTTGACGATTTCGCCGTCGGCGCGTTCGATCTTGACGCTCGGCGTCGTCAGCGCCTGCGTGGTCTTCATGCTGCGGACGATGCCGCGCACGCGGCTGCCGTCCGTCGTCACTATCTCCACGTTGTCCTTACCGTAGAGCGGGCGCAAGGCCGCGAGGGCTTTTGTCACTTCCACTTCTTCACCGCGCTTTCTTTCAGGCTTTCTCTATACGAACCACTATACTGTGCCAGCGCCCGTTTGAGAAAGCCGCCGCGCGCGCCACAACAAGATGCAACCCGCGCCCTGGTCGCGGCGTATATCAACGCAGGCCGGGGAATGACTCCTCGCGGGCCTTCTTCCTTGGTGATAGAATATAACCATGAAAAATGAAGCTCAGAGAGACGACCGGGCGGCGGGCGCGGCCGACTGCCCGAACTGCGGGACGCTGATGCCGGCCGAGTTGCGCTTCTGCCGCGCGTGCGGCTGCCGTATGGGCGAGGGCCTCGAAGAATACAACGAGACTATGCGCTTCGACGGCGCGGCCTCCACGTCGCGCGGCGGGCGCAGTAAGACTGGCGAGGCCAGGGCGGCCGCGACCTTGCCCGTGAACAAGAAAGAGTTTCGCGAGGCGGCCGCGCGCGTGCACGAGCAGACAGTGAAGACTTTGACGGGCGGGCTCAGGCCGCTCAGGCCGCTCTCGCGCGCTTGCAGGCGGATGCCGCGCTGGATGGTGTGGGTGCTGATTCCGCTCTTCGTCCTCGGCTTGACCAACGGCCTCTTCTCGCCTTCGGACTCGCGGCTCAGGAACAGGAACAAGGCCCACGACGCTGCCGCGGCCGCGGCGAGCGCGCAGAACTCTTACCTCGGCAGCCACTACAGGACGGACGAGGGCGGCGCGTTCATAGAGGACGTGACCCCGCCGGGCGCGGCCGCGGACAAGGCCGGCCTCGTCGGCGGCGATGTCATCACGAGCTTCGACGGCAAGCCCGTCAAGTCGGACGGCGATTTGTCGAACCTGCTCTCGCAGACGCAGCCCGGCAAGACCGTCGAGGTCGTTTACGTGCGCGACGGCGAGACCAAGACAGTGAAGCTGACGACCATCTCCGAGGACGAGAACCAGCGGTACGAGGATGCTTTCGAGCACAGGCCGCAGCCGAAGGGCTTCCTCGGCGTGGACGACGACATGGAGCGCGTGCAAATACCTGGCACAAAAATCAACGGCATGCGCCTCAGCGAAGTCTACAAGAACCGCCCGGCCTACATCGCGGGCCTGCGCGACGGCGATGTCGTCGTGGAGTTCGACGGCGTCCCCATACGCACGCCACAGGAGCTGAATCGCCGGATCGACCGCGCCCTGCCCGACACCACCGTCAAGGTCGTCGTCATGCGCGGCAGCGAGCGCCTTGAGATTCCCGTCAAGATGGGCGAGGAGTAACTATTTCGGCGTAAAGCCGGGAACCACGCGCATAGCACGAAGAGACACGAAAAGGATTGCTCCTACTTCGTGTCTCTTCGTGCTATGCGCGTGGTTTCTGATTTTTGAGAACGAAAAGAGTTTGGGGTAGTCAGGCGCGGGCCGCGTAATCAGTGAGACGGGCCTCCATCTCGCGCCTGACCTCTTCGCGGTCCTCTTCGGCCTCGTCCGCCTCGAACGTCTCGAAGAGCGCGTAGGGCGTTTCCGCGACCAGCCGCAGCTCCCAGGCCACGCGCCCCTCGTGCGAGGCGCGCGCGAACCAGAGCGCGTCAACCGCCGCCTCGCGCACGACCGCGCCTTCGGTCAATCCGCCCGCAGCGCCCGCCAGCTCCGCGCCCGTCTCCGGCCTGAGCAGCAGGCGCTCTAGTCGCCAGCCGTGCCGCAGGTAGGTGGCGACGATCTCCCTGATGCGCTCGACCTGATTCATCAATCAAGAACGAAGCGCGCGGGCGCGAGAACACGCCTCCGGCCCGCGCGCCTCCCGGTCGTCAGTGTCCGTCGTGGTCGTCGTCGCCGCCGTCCTTGTTGTCGTCGTCGTCGCCGCCGGTGTTGCCGG
This sequence comes from Pyrinomonadaceae bacterium, assembly GCA_036403435.1. Classification (GTDB taxonomy): domain Bacteria; phylum Acidobacteriota; class Blastocatellia; order Pyrinomonadales; family Pyrinomonadaceae; genus QHXM01. Next base: position 4,320 of record DASWQY010000203.1, on the reverse strand, counting down.
CCTCGCGTCCCTCGCCCGGCATAGAGAGTTTCCACCCGCCCTCGTTGATGAAGTGGAGCGTCTCCCACTTGTCTTTCTTAACGTCGTGGGCTTCGAGCGTCGCGCGGTCGCCGTTAATCTGCTCGTTGCGCGTTTCGGGCAGGGTCGGCGGGAGGTCGCGGCCTATCTGGTCGAACATCTCGTTGATGAAGCTGTCCACGGACTTGTTCGTCTTCTTGGCCCCGTCGTCGAGAATCTTTATCGTCCCGCGCGAGAGCAGGCTCTTGAAGGCCGGGGCGTCGCGCCGCTTGATGGCCTCGTAGTAGAGCCGGAAGGCTTCGGTCGGTGACGAGGCGGCGGCCGTGCTCGTCGGCGTGCCGAGCGGAGACGGCACGGTGTTCGCGCTCGTGTTGGCGGTGACCGTCGTGTTCTTCGAGTTTGCGTTCGAGGCGTTGGCGTTCGATTCGCCCTTCTTGCATCCGGCCAGCAGCGCCAGCGCCGCGAGCGCGACTGTCGCCGCGGAGGCGACCGTTCGTAGTTTCATCTTTAATCTCCGTGACGGCCGTCCACTCGCCAGACGGTAGAGGGCTCGCCTTGTGTGGTTAATGTCGAGAATGTTTAGTTCAAGCTGACCTTCCACTCGCCGTCTTCCTTGACGAAGCGCGCGGTGCTCCAGTTGGCGGCCCCTTCGCGCTTGAATTCGAGCGTCGCCTTGTCTCCCTCCACCTTCTCGTTGCGTATCTCGGGCATGTTGGGCGGAAAATATTGGCCCTGCGCGGCCAGGAACTCGTCCACGGATTGCCCGTTCTTCTTCGCCTCGCTCTCGGCGTAGGCCAGCGACGCTTTGGACATCGTGCTCTTGAGGCCGTCGGCGTCCCTGTTTTTCGCCGCCGTGTAGAAGTTTTTGAAGAGTTCGGTCGGCGTGGAGGCTTTCTTCCCGCCGCACGACGCGGCGGCGACCGCCAGCAGCGCGGCCATCAACAGCGCCGTCGCCCCCCGTGTCTTCATCTCAAATTCTCCTCTTGATGTCAGTGGCCGCCGTGTTCGCCGCCGCCCTCGTTCCCGCCGCCCTCCATCCCGCCGTCGCCGTCGCGCCCGGCCTGGAAGGTCATCAGCGCGTCCCACTTCCAGAGTCCGTCCTCTTTAGCGAAGTGGAAAGTCTGCCAACGCCCGTTCTCGGTCTTGACTTCGAGCGTCCCCATGTCGCCGTTAATCTTCTCGTTGCGGACCTCGAAGGGGATGGTCGGGGGCTCGGCGAAGAAGCTCTCTTTGATCAGATCGTCCACGGATTTATTCCGCTGCTTGGCCGACTGCTCGATGGCGTTCAGCGTCCCCTTCGACATGGCGTTCTTCATCATCGCCACGTCCTTACTTTTCAGTGAGTCGTAAATGGCTTTGGCCGTCCCCGTCGGCGACTTGCCGGACTTGTTGCACGCGGCCGACGCCAGCGCGAGGCCGACGAGGGCGAGCGCGAGCGCGAACATTTTTCGAGCCTTCATTTGATGACCAACCTCCTGCTGGGCGTCGTGAGCGGGCCAGCGCCGTCGGCGGCCGCTCACGCGTTCGGTTCACGTCAGGTTTTAAGAGCGGCGCAGTATACATCATTCCAAAGCAATGCGGAATGCGGAATGATGAATGATGAATTGAAGACAATCGCTTTTAATTCATCATTCCGCATTCCGCATTCCGCATTGCTTTTCGGTTTGACCGCGCTCGCCGTGGCCCATTATCATCGTCGCGGCCGAGGGAAACCGGCACGAAACGTTTTCTCCCGCCTCGGTGTCGCCGCCCTGGGAAAGGCCGAGCCGTTGCGACACTTCAAAATGCCCTGGTAGCCGCAGAGCACTTCATGTTGTCAGCCTCCGCCCCCACTTCGCCCACTCGCGCCTCGCGGCGCGCGGCCCTCTGGCTCCTTGCGTGCGCGTGTCTCGCGCTCGGCTCGGGCTGCGCGGCCAGCGGCGAGGTCAGCGGGCAGCAAGAGGTGCCGCAGACGCGCGCGCGCCGCGTCACGACGCAGTTGCCCGAAGGCGCGAACACAGAAAGAGGGACGAGCCCTACGAAGATGCCCGAGACGAACGCCGAGAAGAAAGAGAAGCCGACCGCGTCCCCCTTCTACCGGGCGCTCGGCGAAGCACTCAAGGCGCGCAAGACCAAGCTCGAATCCCTGTGCGACACGAATGATTCGGTCGAGCGCCGCGTGCTCGAAGACTACGGCGCGATGTTCCTGTCCGCGCCCGAAGTGCTGCCGCCGCCCGTCTGCGTCTTCACGAGCGAGGACGAGGTCGTGGACTATCAGGAGGAGGCGCAGTTCACGGCGGCGGTCGTCGGCGGCGACGAGATAGAGTTGCAGCCGGCCGCGATGAAGTCGCTCCAGGCGGCGCGTGCCGAGGCGCGCGCTCTCAAGCTCGACATCACGCCGCGCGGCGGGGCAGAGGCCGCGCGCCGCAGCTACGAAGATACCCTGCGGCTCTGGGACACGCGCTTCATGCCCGCGCTCGCCTACTGGAACAAGCGCGGCCGGCTCTCGAAGGAGCAGGTCACGCGCCTGCGCTCTCTCCCCTTGCGCGAGCAGGTGCGCGAGGTGCTCGAACTCGAAAAGGTCGGCATCTACTTCAGCAAAGACTTCTCCAAATCCATCCTCTACTCCATCGCCGCGCCCGGAACCTCTCAGCACCTGGCGATGCTGGCGCTCGATGTTGAGCAGTTCGCCGACGAGCGCGTGCGCCGCATCCTCGCGCGCCACGGCTGGTTCCAGACCGTCAAGAGCGACCTGCCACACTTCACCTACCTGGGCCTGGAAGAGACGGAACTGCCCGCGCGCGGCCTGCGTGCGGTGATCTCCGGCAAGCAACTGTTCTGGATTCCGAACGTCGGCGAGTGAATCATTCGAGCGGATGAAACGTTGCCCCACATGCCAGCGCCGGTACGCGGACGAGACGCTCAACTTTTGCCTCGAAGACGGCACGTCGCTCCTGGAGGTCAACCCTTCGACGGACGAGACGCTGACGCTCGAAGCCGGAGAGCCGCCGCCCACTGAAGTCCTGGACCCTGCGCTCATGCCGACGTTCGGCACGAGGCCCGCGAAGCCCGCCGCCCCGACCGCGCGCCAGCAGGCACGCGCCACGCTCCGCGAAGAGGTCCAGAACTTCGCGCCCGGCGCAGCCGCGCCGCCGCCCGCGCGCAGCACAACGTCGGTCGTCATGCTCTCGGTCGTCGCGACCATCCTGCTCCTGGCCTTAGGCGGGCTCGGCGCGTGGCTCCTGCTGAGAGACACTGGCGGCGGGACGGAAGTCGTCCGCGACGGCGACTCAAACGTGAGGCCGACGCCGACCAGCACGCCCGACTTGCGCGGAGGCAACACGAGCACGCCCGCGGCCTCTCCGCGTCCAACTTCCGCGACCCCGACGCCCACGCCGCAGCCGACGCCGACGCCGACGCCGCGCGACACTGGCGGCGCGCGCGGGGAAGTCGCGGGCGCGCTCGAAGGCTGGCGGCGCACGATGACCAGCCCGGACGTGAACGCGCACATGGCCTACTACGCGGACACGCTGCACACCTACTACAACGCGAAGAACGTCGGCGTCCAGATGGTGCGCAACAACGTCGCGCGCGCCTTCTCGGCTTACGAGACCTTCGACGTGCGAATCGACAACCTGGAAATAGAGGTCGATTCATCGGGCACGAGCGCCGTCGCCACCTTCGACAAGACGTTCGCGTTCAGGGGCGGCGGCGGGAAGACCTACGAGGGCTCCGGGCGGAGCAGCTTCTGGTTCGAGCGCGTCGGCGGCCGCTGGCTTATCACCGGCGAAAAGGATTTGAAGATTTACTACGTCAACAAGTAAGCAGGAGAACCCCTTTTCATCCCACCCTCGCGTTCACGCCCGCGACAGCGACCGGGCGGGCGGCCTTATAACCCCCAAACAGCTTGAAGGAGAATCAATGGCAATTCAGATAATCGTCAGCCAGGCAGGACCGCTGCCGATAGAAGTGAGCTTCAGCGCCGTCACCGACGGGCCAGCAGTGCTCGAAGTCAACGGGTCAATCTGGAGCGAGTACGCGGGCCTGATGGTCGGCATCGGCGTCTTCCTGGACAAAGAGCAACTCGGCGGGGCCCAAATCTTCGCTAACGTAGCCACCACTCACCTGGCCGTCGTCCCGGCCTACTTCCCGGTCCAACTGGCCCCCGGCAATCACACGATCTACCTCTCCCGCATCTCCGGCGAAAGCATGGGCGACACGAACGACTTCTACAACGTCGTCCTCCACTACTGAGAACAGTGGTCAGTGGTCAGTGGTCGGTGGTCAGTTAAAAACAGAAAAACGAAGGCAGCCGAGTGTGAT
>DASWQY010000202.1:0-67230 GCA_036403435.1 Pyrinomonadaceae bacterium | reverse complement strand
GACGCCTGTCTCCAGCAGCTCGTACTCCGGCTGGCGCTTGTCCCGGCGGCGATTCTCTTCGAGGATTCGTGTGTAAGGGAACTCTCTCTGCGGGTACTTGTACAGGTACTTCATGTAGGAGTGCGTCGGCGTCGAGTCGAGGTAGAAGTAATACTCCTTCACGTCCTCGCCGTGGCTGCCTTCGGGGCCGGTCAAGCCGAAAAGCCTCTCCTTCAGGATGGGGTCGCGCCCGTTCCACAAAGCCAGTGAGAAACAGATGTACTGGTGGCGGTCGCAGATGCCGGCCAGCCCGTCCTCGTTCCAGCGGTAGGTGCGCGAGCGCGCGTGGTCGTGCGGGAAGTAGTCCCAGGCCGAGCCGTCGGCCGAGTAATCCTCGCGCACCGTCCCCCAGGCGCGCTCAGATAAGTACGGCCCCCACCGCTTCCAGTGCATGGCGCGCGTGCGCGACTCCTCAAGCCGCCTTTCCTCGGCGGCGACGCCGGCCCGTCTCTTATTTCGTCCGTCGGTGCTCATGGTCTTCAATCGCCCTTCGCCCTGCGCGCCTGCGTCCTCCCGCACACTGGGTAGATGTGCATCTCTTCGAGGACGCCGTCGAAGTCATCATCAATAATAACAAGTGGTCTATTCGAGCCCTCTAGCGAAATTGCTGGCAAATTTAACTCTGCCCAAAAACCCCTAATCCTGCCCAAAAACCCCCGCCCGTTCGGAGGCTTTTAGGCAAAGCCCTCTACCGCGATGTGACAACTTGACCGCACGCCCCGGCACACTCAGATAACCCGGCCGCTCAACAGCTTCTTCACGTCGGCGCTCGAAGTCAGGTCCGAAGTCCACTCGAAGCTGCCCGCTTCCAGCATCTCCGCACCCGCACGCACGAGCGCGGTGAGGGCGGCTCGCGCCAACGCTCCTCCGACACTGATGCGCCTAGCGCCCGCGTCGGCCAACTGCGCGACCGTCACCCCCTTGACGAGCGGCGCTAGAACATTCAACGGTTTCGTCAACGCGCCCGCCACCAATCGAACTTCGTCGAGCGTCGTGAGTCCCGGCGCGTAAAGCACGTCCGCGCCCGCGGCCTCGAACGCTTGCAGGCGGCGAATCGTGTCGTCGAGGTCATTCTTTCCGCGGATCAGGTTTTCGGCGCGCGCGGTCAGCGTGAACGGGAAGTCGAGCGCGCGTGCCGCTTCGGCGGCCGCGTGAACGCGCTCGACCGCCAGACCGAACTCGTAAATACGCTCAGACGGTTCGCCGCTGTAATCCTCGATTGAGCCGCCGACGAGTCCGGCCCGCGCGCCGAGCAGGATGGTCTCACCGACCTCCGCCGGGTCGTCCGTGAAGCAGTTCTCCAAATCGGCGCTGACCGGCAACTCTGTCGCCGCCGAGAGGCTGCGGCAATGTTCGATCACCTCGCCCCTCGCCACCTGCCCGTCGAGTCTCCCTAGCGAGTTGGCAAAGCCCGCGCTCGTCGTCGCCAGCGCCTCGAAGCCTATGCCCGCCAGCAGTCGCGCCGACCCAGCGTCCCAGGGGTTGGGAATGACGAAAGCCCCCTCGCGCTCGTGCAGCGCCTTGAACCGCTCTGCCTTCTCTCTCTGAGCTATCATCGTGTCCTCCAAAGTGGAGCTTAAAACTCCGCCCCACTATCAGCCGCCTCTTTATTTTTGTGTCATCTGCCGGCCGCGGAACGTGACGGTCTCGCCGAGCTTCATCTCGTAGAAAGATATCTTCAACCTCTTAAGCTCGGCGGCGAACTCGTCCGCGTTTTGGGCGATGCCGGGGAAGGTCGCGTAGTGCTGCGGGACCGCGAGCCGGGCGCGGACGGATTGGGCGGCGCGCGCGGCCATGCGCGGCTCCATGCCGAAGTGGCCGCCGATGTTGAGCAGCGCGAGGTCTATCTGGTACTGCTCGCCGATGGTCTCCATGTCTTTGAAGTACGCGGTGTCGCCGGAGTGGTAGATGACGGGGCCGTCCTTAATCATGATGACGAAGCCGGCGGGGTTGCCGCCGTAAGCCCGCTCCGCCTCGGTCGGCCCTGCCTTCGGGTTGAAGACGCTGCTCGAATGGACGGCCGGCGTCATCGCTACGGTGACCTCGCCGTCGGCGATCTTGATCTCCCCGCCGATGCCCATGATGGCGTCCGTCTCGGCCTGCTTTGAGGGGAAGCCCGCGAGCTTGACGAGGTTGCCGGCCAGCTCCGGGTTGCAGACGAGCGCCGCCCCGGTCTTCTTCGCGATCTCGACGGCGTCGCCGACGTGGTCGCGGTGCCCGTGCGTGACGAGGATGTAATCGACCTTCGGGACGGAGGCCAGGGGGTCCTTGCCGTCCTTCGCCTCGGGGTTCGAGGGGTTGTTGAGCCACGGGTCGATTAACAGAACCTTGCCGCGCGGAGTCGTAATCGAGAAGGCCGCGTGCCCGAACCAGCGGACTTTTGTTTCCTGCGCGCTTACCTGATTAGCAGAACCCATCACAAGCATGGCGGATAAAGCTGCAAACAAGCTGAAGACCTTCATAAGTATCTCCTCTTGAGGGGGACTCGGCGCTGGCGAAACCGCATGAAATCAATGTTGAGCTTGTGGTAATCCACGGCGTGTGCCGCCCCGTCACTTTTCAATCCCGCTCCTTCGATCAGGCGGGCCGCCTCGCCCGGCCTTTACACCCAGCGAACAAGGAACTCCCTCAGCGTTTGATACATCGCGTCGAACGAGTCGGCGCAGAAGAGCACCGGCTGGTAATGCGTGGGATCGTACTCCTCGCGGGTGGCCGCTTCCAAATCCAGCGGACGAAGCTCCGCCCCGTGCATCGTTTCAAGTTCTCCCGCCGACGAGAGCAATCCAGTCCCGTATGCTTTGAGCCCATCATCTTCGCGTAGCACCCCGAACTCGATGGTGAACCAGTAGACGCGAGCCAGCCGGTCCAGGTCTTCGGCCGAGCGGGTGCGAAGGACTGCGCGACCCACCAGGCGGTTGAGTTCGGCCAGGCGCGGGTCGGCGAGGGTGACGGCGTGGCCGATCACTTCGTGGGCCACGTCGGGCTCCGGCGTGTAGAGCGGGGTGGAGTGGTGGCGGATGTACTGCGTGGAGAGGAAGACGCCGCCGGCCAAAGACTCCAGAAAGACGCGCGGCTCGACGAGGCCCGCCACCGGCTCCAGGCGAAAGCCGCTCATGGACTCCACGCGCTCGGTCACTTCGCGCATCTGCGGGATGCGCTCTCGCGGCAGGTCCAGGCGTCCCACGCATTCGAGGTATTCGGCGCAGGCGTGCCTTTGGTGTGCCGGTCCGAGCGCCTCCCAAATTGCGCGCCACACCCCGTGCTCTTCCGCCGTGTAGGGGGCGTCGGTGATGGGCGTGCCCGGTTCGTAATCAAGAGCAATCTGCGCGATACGGTTGCGGCGCGCGCGATACTCTTTGTCACGAAAGCCTGGGTGGTCCGGGTCGAGCTGAACGATTGCTTTCCGGTCCGCCGTCGAGTCGGCGGGAGTGGCCGCGACCAGCCGCATGTCAACGTGGTCCAGCAATAATGGTTGCTCCGCTGCAATTCTCATAACGTCAAAACCTCCCTAAAGCTTCAATTGGAACTTGTGGGCATAAAATAAAGCCGGCCACTTGTCCTCCTCTGCTCGGAAGGAAAGTGGCCGACTCTCGGGAACCTCTGTCTGTGGTCGTGCTAGATCATCACACCCGGACAGCCCATCGCCGCCTCACCCCTCCAAGCGGAGAGCGAGCCGTAATAGTAATAATAGCGATAGGCGACGTAAGTTTGACTGACCATCTCAATAAACCGTAAGCCCGGTTGCTTACCACTCGTCCAGAATAGGCACGCCCGCGTTATGATGTCAACCGATGTTCAATCGATTGCCGACAACTTGAGGCAGCATCATGAAATAAATCGAAAGTCGGAGAATTGATCGCAGCCAGACGATTCCGTTCGCACGCCCTGCCCTCGGACTGATCTCCTTTATGGCCGGCGTGTGGAAGGTCTTTCGGCCAGGGCCGCTTTACGAATTTCACACGCACGTCATCCCCCGCCTTGCCCTGCTCTTATTTATTCTTCTTTTGCCACGAGAAGATGATAAATTCTCCGTAGACTATCTTCTGGCGCGGCGTAATGGTAGAGATATAGGTGGGAAGGAGAAGGTTTCATGAAAAGAGTCTTACTGGCCGTCCCGCTCATAACGGGGCTGGCGTTATGCAGCCTGTCATGTCAAAGGGGGACTCAGTCTAACGCTGGCCCAGGAATCGCCAATTCCGCGAATTCATCGAACGTAACGGGGGCAGGCGCAGAGCCTCAGACGCCGACCGCTCCCCAGACGCAGTTGAAGGTCGGCGACGCTGCCCCAGACTTCACCCTCACCGATACGGAAGGTAAGCCCGTCAAGCTCTCGGACTTCCGCGGCAAGAAGAACGTCACGCTGGCCTTCTACGTGCTGGCCTTCACCGGCGGTTGAACGAAGGAGCTGAAGGCGTATCAGGCTGATATCGCCAACTTCGAGAAGAGCAACACTCAAGTCCTCGGCATCAGCGTCGATAGCTTCGCCGCCAACAGGCGATTCAAGGAGGACATCGGCGCGACCTTCCCGCTCCTGAGCGACATCAAGCGCGAGGCGGTCCATGCCTACGGCATCTTCGACGAGGAGCACTTCGTCGGCCGCCGGGCAACTTTCGTCATCGACAAGGAAGGCATCATCCGCCACATCGAGCAGGGCGCGGCGGCTATTGACCCGACCGGAGCTTACCAAGCCTGTAGCGCGTTCTAGGCAGTAGCGGCGAGGAAGAGCGCGTAAAGGAACGGAAGTAAGAGGGCAAGTAACTATGGCGAGAAGAAGGAAAGTCATCCCCGTCGCTTTCACTTCTACCCAGCGCGGGCGACTCGAAGGCGACGGCAACACCCCGGAGGCGGCATAAGGAGCGCCGGTACGAAGTGAATAATGAAACCATCTACGTCTTCGGCTCCAACCTCTCCGGGAGGCACGGCAGGGGGACGGCGCTGCGCGCGCGCGAATACTACGGGGCCGTCTCCGGCAAAGGCGTCGGACTGCAAGGCTCAAGCTACGCAATCCCGACCAAAGACCACGCGCTGCGCGGGCTGCCTCTGGACCAGATCGCGCACTACGTAAGTCGCTTCATCGAGTTCGCGAAAGAGCACGCCGAGCTGACTTTCGAGGTGACTCGGGTCGGCTGCGGGATGGCCGGGTACAGTGACAAGCAGATGGCCCCGCTCTTTACCGAAGCTCCTAAGAACTGCCAACTGCCGGAAGAGTGGAAGCCATTCCTTCAGAAAGTCAAAGGCGGTAAGAAATGAGCAAGTGCGAAGACCAGGCGCGCGCCTGCGCTGACTGCGGCGACGAGTTCATCTGGACCGCGGGCGAGCAGGAGTCTTCCACGAGAAGGGTTTTACAGACCCGCCGAAGCGGTGTAAGACTTGCAGGCAGGCACGCAAGGTCGGGCGCGAGAACCGAGGGGCGGCAAGTGCGTCATGAGCGCCCGATCTGCGCCATCCCTACACGTAATGGAACAGTGCCTGATCGGGCCATCAACAGAATTGCACTAAAATCAGCGCGTGTCATGTTATCCAACAGGCGGCATAAAAGTTGCCGACTGCTGCGTGAAAGGGAGGGGCCTGCAAACATGAAAAATCTGAGCAAGGCGGTCGGCGGGGCAATCCTGACGTTCGCTTTTATTTTCGGCATCGCCGCGGCGACGAGCACCGCGGCTCAAGCGCAATACCGGGATGACCGTGATTACCAATACCGGCGTCGCGACAGCGACCGTAATGACGGCGACCGGAATCGGGAGTGGCGGCGGCGACATCGAGACCGCGACCGTGATAACGATTGGGACCGCGACAGTGCCCGCCGCGACGACCGCTATCGGCGTAATAACGGCTACGGCAATAATGGCAGGTACGGCCGTTACGATGGCTACGGCAATAACGGCCGCTACGGCAATTACGGCGGCTACAATAACGGGAACCAGGTTGAGCTGAACCGAGGTTATCAGCAAGGCTTGGAAACGGGCGCGAGCGACGGGGAGCGCGGGCAGAGTTATAGCCCGCAGAGGTCACGTCACTACAGGAACGCCTCTTCTCAAACCTTCCGCAACGGCTTCGTGCGCGGCTACGACGAAGGGTATCGCCAGTACTCCGGCTACGGCAACGGGGGCTACCGAAGGAGCAACAACAATGGTAGCTTCGGTCGCATTCTCGGCGGAATCCTGGGCCAACCTTAAGTAACCAGGATTTTGGGGCGCTGACGCACTAGAGAGCGCGAAAGTTATCTTCTTAAACGGAAGCGAACCGCGCTAAATGTAAAAGGTGTGCACCTACCACAGCAGGTGCACACCTTTTGAGTTATCGGGGCGAGAGGATTTGAACCTCCGACCTCTCGGTCCCGAACCGAGCGCTCTACCAGGCTGAGCCACGCCCCGTCAAACGTTCATGGATTCTAAGGGAGCAATGAGCGCATGTCAAACCTCGGCGTTTTCCGAGGCGGCGGGCGGCGTCTCGGTCTTCGGCGCGCGGGAGTTTTTGACGTGCCGCCAGACCCACCAGGCGACGAAGAGTACGAAGAGGATTCCGATGGCGAAGTCGAAGCGGTGGAACAGATTCCTCAGCGTCTCGTTCTTGTCCCACTGCTCGCCCAGTTTCCGCCCGACGTAGGCGAGTCCCACACACCACGGGAGCGACCCGGCGAAGGTGTAAATCACGAAGCGCTTCAGGTTCATGCGGGCCACGCCCGCCGGGAAGGCTATGAAAGTTCGTATCACCGGGAGCAGGCGGCTGGCGAAGACGATGACCTCGCCGTGCCTGGCGAACCAGCGGTCCGCGATGTCTAGGTCGTGGTGCGAAATCAGGACGAAGCGCCCGTACTTCTCGATCAGGGGCCGCCCCCCGCGCAAGCCCACCCAGTAAGCCAGGAGCGAGCCGGCCACGCAGCCGAAGGCCCCGGCGACGCCGACCGCCCAGAGGTTGAAGCGGCCCGTGTAAACCAGGTAGCCCGAGAACGGCATGATGATTTCGGAAGGCAGCGGAATGCACGCCGACTCAATCGCCATCAACAGCACGACGCCCGAATACCCGAGCGCCGAGATCGTGGCGATGATGAAGCCCGAAAGAATCTCAATTATTCTGGCGATCAACTGATAACTCCAAAATAAAGTCCAAGTCTCAGGGTCCAAAGTCGAGAGCCGCGTTTTCGACTTTGGACCCTGGGACTTGGACTTTGGACTGTTTTAACTGGACCAGCCGTAGTGGCCGATGAGCGGGACGAAGGCGCAGGCCCCGTGGTCCTCGTGCTCGTAGCCCTTCTCCGTCCTGACGACGCGGACGAGGCGCTGCGATTCGCGCGTCTGGCCTGTGGGAATCACGAGGCGGCCGCCAACCTTCAGTTGCGCGAGCAGGGGCTCGGGCACTTCGGGGCCGCCGGCCGCGACGAGGATGGCGTCGTAAGGCGCGTGCGCGCTCCAGCCGAGCGTGCCGTCGAAGCACTTCACCGTCGCGTTGTAGATTCCGAGCCGGCGGATACGCGCCTGCGCCTCGCGGGCCAGTTCCGCGATGCGCTCGATGGCGTAAACTTGCGCGCCGAGGCGGGCGAGCACGGCGGTTTGATAACCGGAGCCCGCGCCGATTTCGAGCACGCGGCCCTTGCCGTCCAGTTCCAGCAATTCGGTCATGCGCGCGACGATGAAGGGCTGCGAAATCGTCTGGTTGGCGGCGATGGGGAGCGCGTGGTCGCCGTAGGCTCGGCCCTGTAGGGCCTCGGGCACGAAGAGGTGGCGCGGGACGGCGCGCATGGCGTCGAGCACGCGCGCGTCCGCGATGCCGTAGTGCTTGCGCAGGCGCTCGATCATGCGCTCGCGCGGGATGCGGTAGTCGTTCGGAGGTGTCGCAGGGCTGAGCGGGGCGGAACTCATATCGTGAATCGTAAATCGTAAATCGTGAATCGTAAAATGGACGAACCGTTTTTCTATTTACGATTCACGATTTACGACTCAAGAGCTTTGCACGACCTCGCTCGTGCTGATGTAGTTCCAAGCTTCGATGGCGGTCAGCGCGCGGTGGTCTGTCATGTCGCTCTTGAGCGGCGTGACTGAGATGTAGCCGTGCTCTATGGCCTGATAGTCCGTGCCGTCCGCCGAGTTCCAGGCAAAGTACTCCTCACCGATCCAGTAGTATGGCTTGCCGCGCGGGTCTATGTGCTCGCTGATGACGGGGCGCGCGTTCTTCAACCCCTGGCGCGTGACTTTCACGCCCTTGATCTCGCCGCGGCTGGGGATGTTGATGTTGAGCAGCGTGCCCTCGGGCAAGCCCTCCTGCAAGACCTTGCGGACGGCGGTGACGGCGAAGCGCGCGGCCTCCGTGAAGTCGAAGTTCTCGCGCGCGACGAGGCTGAAGGCCAGTCCGGGCACGCCGAGGATGGTCGCTTCGAGCGCGCCCGCGACTGTGCCAGAATAGGTCGCGTCGTCGCCGAGGTTCCCGCCGTGGTTGATGCCCGAGACGCAGATGTCTGGCCGCTCCTCTTCGGGGATGATCTTGTGCAGCGCGAGCGTGACGCAGTCGGTCGGCGTGCCGTCCACGGTCCAGTGGCGCTCGTCAATCCGGCGTATGCGCAGGGGTCTTGCGAGCGTCAGGCTGTGTGACGCCCCGCTCATCTCGGAGGCGGGCGCGACCGTGTAGACTTCGCCCACTTCGGCCAACGCCTCTTCGAGCTTGACGAGGCCGTCGGAGTGGATTCCGTCGTCGTTGGTGAGCAGGATGCGTGTCATTCAGAAAAATAAACCGCCCCGTTTTAGATCGTGGCCCTGAAAGGAGAGCGCGTGGGGCCGGACTTTTTGTCAGCCCGGCGTCCCGCTGCTCGGCCTACTGGCTGCCGTGCGCCTTTGGACGGTTTACCTGCTTTAGTAAAAGTGTGAGTTAGTCGCGCGGGGGGCGGGGGCGGCCCTTCTTCTTGTTGCGCTTGCGCGCCAGCGCCGACTTGAGTTTGGCCTTCTGGCCCGGCGGCATGAAGAAGGCGTGCTTCTTCGCGTCCTTGATAATCTCCTCGGTCATCACCCTGCGCTTGAAGCGGCGCAGGGCGCTCTCGATTGACTCGCCCTGGTTAACGTTAACTATCGCCATTCATCTCTCCGTCAAAAATAAAGTTTTTCAGTCTTCAGTAGTCAGTTTTCGGCTTAAGGCAGTTTACCTTAAGCTACAATTTACCACGCCACGGTCGGCCCCGGTCAAGCGAACGTGAACCCCGCGCTCATTCCCCAGAAGGAACGTCCGCAGGGTTCACCGGGACAGTCAGTTTACAGGCGTCCGCGGCCTTTAGGCAACCGGAGCGCCCGCAAAAATCTTCTATAGTTGAAAATCGAAGGAGAAAGCATATGGGGCTGAGAAACAGTTACAAACTTCGGCGGTTCGCCCTTCCGGTGCTTTTAATCGCCGGCGGCATCCTCGTCCTCTCAGTCGAAGCCTTCCCACTTGTGAAAGCGGATAAGTATTACGTCAGGGTATCGGGTTGTGACGACGGCGGGAGGGCCTACCTTAATGACCAGTTGATAGTGGATGTCGGATTTGATGAGGACAGCGATTGGCTGGATATTACGGAGGACGTGGCCCGAGGCAAAGATGAAATCAAGTTTGAGATAATAAACAAGACGGGCGCGATCACCTACGTTTTCCAGGTGAAGAAGAATGACACGATAATCTTTGAACAAGCCTGCGGGAAGGCCAAAGAATTTGGCTGCGAAAACAACCGCGCTTTCCGCGTCGGCAAGGCCCGCAAGTTCACTTACACTATTTCCAGAGACGAATGATTTTGAAGGGACGGGCAAGTCCCCGCCGCCGGCTCATTGACCCTGACCGTTAACGAATCGCCTCACGCGAGCGTCACACGTTGATGCAAACACTTTGAAGGTTCGTCTCAAAGTGGCGTTAGCGCACATTCCGATAAGCGAGAGGCAAATTCGATGAAAAAGCTGTCAATCGTTCTGACGATTGCCCTGTTATTGTGCCAAGTTCACTTTTCCCACGTCGCGGCACAGGCCCTTCAGCCTTCACAAACGACGGACAAGTACGCGGAGAAGCTGCGCGCCTTCGAGGAGTTCGTGCGCGAGCAGATGGAGAAGAACAAGATTCCGGGGCTGACCGTCGGGTTCGTGAAAGATGATTACGTCTGGGTCAAAGGCTTCGGCTTCGCCGACGTGGAGAACAAGGTGCCGGCTAAAGCCGAGTCCTCCTACAGGCTCGCCTCCGTTCAGAAGTCCATGACGGCGGTAGCGATTCTTCAACTGGTCGCACAGGGCAAGATCAATCTGGACGCGGAGGTTCAAGCTTACGTCCCGTATTTCCCGAAGAAGAAATTTCCGGTCACTATCCGCCAGCTCCTCTACCACCTGGGCGGGATTCCGCATTACGTCAACCGCGATGCGGAGCAGCACATCAAAGTCCATAAGACGACGAGAGAGGCGATTGCCATTTTCGAGAACTTCGACCTCGTCGCGGAGCCCGGCACCAAGTTCAGCTATTCCAGCTACGGCTACAACCTTCTCGGTGCTGTGATCGAGGGCGCGTCTGGACAGTCTTACGCGGATTACATGCGCGAGCACGTCTGGCAGCCGCTCGGCATGAACGGCACGCGCATGGACGACCCGCTCGACCTGATTCCAGACCGCGTCCGCGGCTATCAGTTAGTCAACGGCGAACTCAAGAACTCTGAGTTCGTTGACGTGAGCAGCAGGTTCGCGGCCGGCGGCGCGCGCGGGACCGTTCTGGACCTGCTCAAGTTCATGCGGGGCTTGAACGAGGGGAAACTCCTGTCGCAAGCGAGCGTTGATTTGATGTACGCGCCGACGAAGACACGGGATGGCGGCGTCTCGGGCTTCCCGAAGACGGGCGGTTACGGGATGGGGTGGAACCTGCTCCCGCAGCAAAGCGGCCTGGTCGTCATCAACGACGGCGGGCAGCAGGAGACCAGGACGTTCATTCTCAACTTCCCTGCGAAGAAGTTCGCGCTGGCAGTCGCGCAGAACCTGGAGCGCGACGACGACGGGGCAATCATCTTCCGCCTGTACGAGCTGGTGCTGGACGAGAAATTCAGTCTCGGCGCTCAGTAACGCCCGCGTGATTCGCCGCGGCCGCGTAGCCCGACGGGGCCGCGCCGAACAAGCGGCACTTCTCCAACCTCTGGCCCAAAATCTTTGTTGACTTCACCGGAAGAGTGTGAAATAAGGTGCGACGCTCTATCACGGGACGACAGGGTAACCCGCGTAACCTCTCCCTTAAGTCTGACGAAGAAAGTCTAGAGTTAAACGGTTATGGCATGGGAACTTCACTTCAGGAATTTTTCTCAGGTGGAATGACTTCAGTTAAAGGCTGCCGGAGCGGCTTTTCGTTCGGGCCGGCGCATTAGCGGGAGGAGATTTAAGATGGAAGTTCGGATAGCGACGTTCAACATCTTCTGGTTCCCTTCCTCGTCGTTCATTGGTAACAGCAGGTCTGCGGAAGACCTCGAAATGCTTCGCGAAGTCATCAAGCGTCTGGACGCGGACGTTCTCGTCTTCGAGGAGATTTTGGATTTGGAGAAGCTCGAAGGCTTACTGTCTGATCTCATCCCCGGCCGTTCGTACAGCCTGCGCGATAAAGACGAGCAGTGGTCCGCGAGCACTCTTGAGCAGCAGCACGGCATGAAAGTGCCGCTGGCCTTTGACAGCAATAAGCTGGAACTCCTCGAAGTGGGAAGCGCGCGACTGGCGGGCCAGGCCCCCACGCCCACGGGGAGGCGCGACCCCGTCGCGGCACGCTTGCGGCCCCTCGGCGGGGGTCCGCCCTTGACCGTCATCGGCGTCCATCTCAAATCGGGAATGTTGACGCAAGGAGCGCCGAGCACGCACGACGACGAGGTGCGCGTAGAGGAGATGGCAAATCTGACCAAGTGGATTACGACTTCGGCCCCTATTAAACCCGGCGGGCCTGCGCGCCCCGGTGGCGAGCCGACGGTGCTCATCGGAGACTTCAACGCGGTTGACGGCAACGCGGCCCTCACGGCGCTTTTGCCGGGCGGTAAGCTGTCTTCATGGTCACGGCCGAAGCCGCGCTTCACCTCGGCCATGTCGCCCTCGCCCGTGGAAGTGCATCTCCCGCCGGAGGAACGCTGGACAACTCACCTGGACAGGGAAATTATTGACCACGTCATCCTCTCCCCAGAGGTCCAATTGTTCGACGGGCCCTGGGTGTACGCCTTCGACCGGGACGACTCCTGGCTGCAAGCGGCCGGCGTGACTCGGGACTGGCTGGAGGAAAAGGGCTTCACTTTCACGCCCAAGAACGAGGAGCCTAAACCGATGGAGAACCTTCACCACATCTCGGACCATCGTCCCGTCAGGGTGAGTGTGAACCTGACTTGAGGTGGGCGGCCGAAGGATGAGGGTCCGTAGTCCGCCGTGTGCGGCCCGCAGCCGGGGCGTGAGAGGGAGCTTATGAAACCGAAAGAACTGACCTTGCGCGGCCTTATCTTAGGCGCGCTGATTACGACGATCTTCACGGCGGCCAACGTCTACCTCGGCCTCAAGGTCGGACTCACTTTCGCGTCGTCAATCCCGGCGGCCGTCATCTCGATGGCTATCCTGAGCGTCGTCAAGGACTCGACCATCCTCGAAAACAACATCGTCCAGACGGTCGCCTCCGCGGCCGGCACGCTCTCGGCCATCATCTTCGTCTTGCCGGGGCTGGTGATCGTCGGGTGGTGGACGGGCTTCCCCTTCTGGCAGTCGTTTCTAGTCTGCCTGAGCGGCGGCGTGCTCGGCGTGTTGTTCACCATCCCGCTGCGGCGCGCGCTGGTCACCAACTCCGACCTGCCCTACCCGGAAGGCGTCGCGGCCGCGGAAGTGTTGAAAGTCGGTTCGGGCCGCCGCGGCGAAACGAAGGACGAGACGGGCGAAGCGAAAGAGGGGCTCGTCGCCGTCATCCTCGGCACCCTCGCTTCGGCCGGGCTCGCCATCTTGACGGCGACGCGCATCGCGGGCGCAGGGCTCGCGGGGTTCCTCCGCGTGGGGGCTCTGGCTTCGACCGGGTACAACCTCGCATGGTCTCTCGCGCTCCTGGGCGCGGGCCACCTCGTCGGGCTGTCGGTCGGGATGGCGATGCTGACCGGCCTCGTCATCGCCTGGGGTGTCGCCGTGCCGATCTTGACGGCGATGACGCCGGCACCTGCCGGCGTGGACCTCGCCGCGCACACCCTGTCCATCTGGAGCACGCAGGTCCGCTTCATAGGGGCCGGCGCGATTGCCGTCGCCGCCATCTACACGCTCATCAAGCTGGCGAAGCCGGTCGTCGGCGGGCTCGTCAGTACGCTCGCCAGCTCTCGCAGCGCCACGGGGCTCGACGTGAGCGACCGCGACCTCTCGCCGCGTTGGATTCTGGCGCTCACGGCCGCGTGCCTGGCCGTCACGGGGTGGCTCGCCTACACGTTCGTCCAGGGGACGGTGCTCGCGGCCAACGCCGTGACGCTGACGCTGATCGCCATCCCGTTCGTCCTGCTCGGCGGCTTCCTCATCGCCGGCATCTGCGGCTACATGGCGGGACTCATCGGCGCGTCGAACAGCCCGATCTCGGGCGTCGGCATTCTGTCCATCGTCCTGTGCGCTTCGGTCCTCATCCTCGCCGTGTCTCCGACGCCGGAGACGCGGCTCCCGCTCGTCGCCTTCGCGCTCTTCGTGACGGCCATCGTCTTCGCGTGCGCGACGATCTCGAACGACAACCTGCAAGACCTGAAGACGGGCCAGCTCGTCGGGGCGTCGCCCATGCGCCAGCAGATCGCGCTCATCGTCGGCGTGGCGGCAGGCGCTTCCGTCATCCCGTGGGTTCTGAACCTGCTGGCGAGCGCCTACGGGTTCGCGGGCGCGGCCAACGTCGGCGTCGTCGCGCCCAACCCTTTGCCCGCGCCGCAGGCGACGCTCATCTCCGCACTGGCCCAGGGCGTGATCGGCGGCGGCCTCAACTGGAAGATGCTCGGCATCGGCGCGCTCGTCGGCGTCGGCCTCATCGTGCTCGACGCCACACTCGGCGCGATGAAGAGACTACGCGTCCCGCCGCTGGCGGTCGGCATCGGCATCTACCTGCCGATGTCGGCGACCTTCGCCGTGGTCGTCGGCGCTGTGGTCGGCCACTGGTACAACAAGCGCGCCCGCGCGGCCGCGAACCCCGAGCGCGCCGAGCGGCTGGGGACGCTCGTGGCTTCGGGGTTGATTGTCGGCGAGAGTTTGTGGGGCGTCATTAACGCCGGCCTCATCGTCGGCCTCTCGAAGGACGCGCCGCTCGCGCTCGTGCCCGAGGACTTCGCGCTCAGCCCCTGGCTCGGAGTGCTCGGCTTCGTTGGTATCATCGCCTTATTGTACCGCTGGATGCTCCGCCGCTCGGCCGCCGCGCGGTAGTCCATCTCGCTCTACAATTGTGTCTTACAAGATTTCGCATCACCAAAAGCGCGGGAGAACCCATTACTACTTTGCGCTAACACAGCAATTTTTTTCTTGACAAACCTCAAAACGGACAGTAGGCTGCCGGCACTCAAGCTCTGTCGCCTGCGCGAGGCCCCCGCGCCGACGATCTTTTTCAACTACAGATGCCGCGCCCTTTCGACATCTTCGACTGTTCCCTCGCAAACAGGCAAGCATTCACGTCGGTCTGACATAGGCGTTACAGTTTACTCACCCTGCTTGGAACCGGAGAGGTGTAAAGCTCAGCCGTCCCTCCGTTTCCTAATGTTGGACGTAATCTCTTTCCCAGGAGATGCCGATGACGAGTCCTCACGACGCCCCCTCCCTCTCATTGCTCCGTGTAATCAGTCTAATGGTCTTGTATTCCCTGTTCCTCTCAGTGTTGCCCCCTCTGGGGCCGCGCGCGGCCGTGGCCGGCGCGCCCGCGGAGCACGCGGGCAAGACGAATTCTCCGATCAAGGTTCCGCAAGATTCGCAAAAGCCGAGGTGGCGCGGCGGCGAGGTCCTCGCCCGCTTCCCTGAGAACCTGCCTGCGGCCGACGTTGCGGTCTTACTCAATGCGCACGGGATTGAGCGCGCGGGCCGGCTCCGTGGGCAGTCCGGCGTCGTCAGGCTTCGCCTCGCGGCCGGCGCGAACCCCGAGGACGCGGCCGCCGCGCTGCGAGCAAGCGGGAAGGTCGAGTTCGCAGAGCCGAACTACCTGATCACCGCCGACCAGGTATCCCCGTCGGACCCGCGCTTCCCAGAGCAGTGGGCGCTCCGCAACGAGGGAGCTGCCGGCGGGCAATTCGGCTCTGACATCAACGCGACCCAGGGGTGGGGACTGTCCACAGGCTCGCCGCAGACGGTCGTCGCCGTCCTTGACAGCGGCGTCGATTTCACGCACCCCGAGCTGGTCAATAACGAATGGGCCAACCCGGCGGAGATGGTAAACGGGCTTGACGACGACCGCAACGGCTTTACGGACGACCTGCGCGGGTGGGACTTCGTCAGTAATTCTGCGGAGGTCAGGGACGTGCAGGGGCACGGGACGGCGGTCGCCGGCATCATCGCCGCCGAAGGTAATAATGGGGCCGGGATCACGGGCGTCATGTGGCGTGCCGGGCTGATGAGTCTGAGAGTGCTGGACGAGACGGGCACGGGGGACATCGCCGCCGCCGCCGAAGCGATAGACTACGCGGTGACTAAAGGCGCGCAGGTGATCAACTGTTCGTGGGGGACGGACGACTCTTCGACCGTGCTCCTGGATGCCATCAGGTGGGCGTCTAGACGCGGGGTGGTCGTCGTCGTTTCCGCCGGCAATGACGGGCGCGACGTGGAGACTGCCCCACGCTACCCCGCCTCTTTTTATGGTGACAATCTGATCGTGGTCGCCTCGACGGACAACTCCGACCAACTGGCCGCCTGGGCAAACTGGGGAGCAAGCCACGTCACAGTCTCCGCGCCCGGCGTGGACGTGCTGACGACCGGGGTCGGCGGCGCTTACCAGGCTATCAGCGGCTCATCTGCCTCGACGCCCATAGTCTCAGGCGTGGTCGGACTCATCAAGACATTGCGCCCGTGGCTCAGTGCGGCGCAGACGCGGGCGATGATCGTCCGCGGGGCGAGACGGGTTCCGACCCTGTCCGACAAAGTATTCGCGGGCGGCGTGGTCAGCGCCGCGGGGTCACTCGTCGCGCTCGACACTTTACCGCCCGACGAAGGTCTGGACTCCAGTAACGGAAATAACGGAGGCGGTCACGAACAGGACACGGCCACACACACGCGGCCCGGCTTGAGCGGCGGTATGGACGACGGCGAGTTTACTATGACGCCCCCTGGGCGCATGTCCGGGGCACCGAGGCGCAACCTGCCTAACCTTGACGAGTTGCGCACACGCCAGCCAACGCAGCCGGAGGCTCACCCACCCGTCCCATCCGACCGGTGCTCACACCGAACCCCAAACTGCCACGGGAGGGCTCACGCGAGGGGCGTCGCTTCCGGGGCGAGGCTTCGACCGGACCAGATGCTGGCCTGGAATTTGGAGCTGCCGGACGTTGGCGGGCTGCTGAAGAATGTCTCCGGCCTCGTCTCCGACTCCACAAGCCCCTTGGCCCTCTTCGCCGCTGCCCCGGAGCCTCTGGCCCCGCCGCTGCCGCCGACGATCCCCGTGGAGGATGTCGTCTGGGTGAACGCCGCCGGCGTGATGATCACCGACGGCAGCCTGAAGAAGACGCTCGCCACCGGGTTATGGAACGCGGGGGCTTCCTCGTCCAAGTCAATCGGTGCCGGCGACGGCTACGTCGAGTTCTCCACGGGCGAGGTGAACACCTCCAAGATGTGCGGCCTTAACGTCGGGAGTACCAGCCATTCCTACACGGAAATCAACTTCGCCCTTAACCCCAGGAGTGACGGGACCATCTACATCTACGAGTCGGGCACGCCGCGCAGCCAAGGCGGCAGCCAGAGCTTCGGGACCTACGTGGCCGGCGACCTCTTCCGCGTCGCGGTCGAGGGCGGGTTCGTCAAGTACTACAAGAACACGACACTCCTCTACACGAGCAACGTCACGCCCACCTACCCCCTTCTGGCCGACACCTCGCTTTACACGACGGGCGCGACCGTCACCGACACTGTCATCAGCGGGATGCTACAAGGCAAAGCCCCGGCTGAGGACGTGGTCTGGACTAATGATCACGGGGTCACGCCGTCGGGCAACGACCTGACGAAATATGAGGCGACCGCCTGGGGCAACGCCGGGGCGGTCTCCGTGCAGACGGTCCCCTTCGGCGACTGCTACGTCGAGTGGACGGCCTCGGAGACCAACCTGACCCGCATGATCGGCCTCGGCACGGGCGATTCCAACCAGTCCTCTAGCGACATCGCGTTCGGCATCCAGATGAACGCGGCCGGCATTCTGTACGTCATCGAAAGTGGGTCTAACCGTGGCAACTTCGGTGCCTATTCGACCGGCGACCGCCTGCGCGTCTCGGTCCTGAACAGGGTCGTCAAGTACTGGAAGAACGGCGTCCTGCTTTACGAGAGCGGGCTCTCGCCCGTGTACCCGCTGCTGGTGGACACGGCGCTCTACTCGACGGGCTCGACCATCACGGACGCGGTGCTGTCGCACGAGTTGAACAACGAGCAGGGGGGGCCGAACTACGATGCGGCGCGTCTCGACCCCTTGAACCGGACTGGCCGGTCCGGCGTGGACATGCTTTCGCGCAACATCAACTGGAGCCTGCCGCTCCTGAATCTTGCGGGGAGGGCGGGGCTCGACCTCGGCCTCTCACTCTCTTACAACTCGCTGGTCTGGACCAGGGCCGGCACGACCATCACGTTCGACGCCGACAGCGGCACACCCTCGCCCGGCTTCCGCCTGGGCTTCCCCGTCATCCAGGCCCCGTATTTCAACTCTGAAACCAACACGAACGCTTACCTCTTGATTACGCCCTCGGGCAGCAGGGTCGAACTGCGGCAGGTCGGCACGTCTAAGGTCTACGAGGCGGGCGACTCCTCGTACCTGCAACTGACCGATAACGGGAACGCGACGCT
The DNA here is from genome assembly GCA_036403435.1 of Pyrinomonadaceae bacterium. GTDB lineage: Bacteria > Acidobacteriota > Blastocatellia > Pyrinomonadales > Pyrinomonadaceae > QHXM01. Next base: position 49,234 of record DASWQY010000202.1, on the reverse strand, counting down.
GCTCCTCAAAGACACGGGCGGCACGCAGTACTTCTATTCGCTCTACGGGGGTGAGTACCATTGCACGCAGGTTAAGGACCGCAACGGCAACTACCTCTCCGTCGCCTATCACCCCGACGGGCGGATCGACACGATCACGGACACCTTAGCCCGCACGATTACTTTCAACTACGACGCGACTTACAACAGCCTCACCTCGATCACGCAGACGTGGACGGTGAACGGGGTGACGCAGACGCACAAGTGGGCGACCTTCGGTTGGGGCAACGAGACGATTGACACGTCTTTCAGCACCCTGACGGTGGTGGGGCCCGAGAACGGCACTTCGATCCGAGTCCTCCAGTGGGTCTCCCTGCCCGACGGGACGAGTTACCACTTCGACTACAGCACGCGCCTCCAGGTCACGACCGTCACGCGGAAATACGCCTACGGGGCCACCACCCTCGACGACGACAAAACGCTCTCTTACAGGTCCTACATCCTCGCGGCCAGCGCGAGCGAATGCCCGCGCCCGACGCAGCAGAAGGTCTGGGCTAAGGACTGGAACGGCGACGACGACGGCGTGCCGGCCGCGGCCGAGGAGGCAACGACAATCTACACCTTCAGCATCGGCGCGTCCGGCGAGGCTAAAACGCCCGACAACACTCGTCAGATAGAGCTGTTCGACACGACGTCGGGCTGGAAGAAGGGTTTGACCACGGGGACGCAGGTCAAGATCGGAACCGCCGTGCTCAAGGCGACGGCCATCACTTGGACGCAGGACGACGAGGCGCTCACCTTCCAGAAGAACCCGCGCCCGACCGCCATTACGATTACTGATAATGCGGGCAACTCGCGCAAGACCACGATCAGTTATTACACGGACCCGGTGTACTCCTTCAGCCTGCCCGAGATCGTGGAGGAATACGCCGCCGACGGGAATGCGGTCCTACGCAGGACACAGACTACCTACAACCCCGCGACGGTCTACAAGACTCGCCACATCATCGGGCTGCCAGGCAGCAGGTCCGTTTCCCAAGTTAACGGGGCGACAACCACACTCGTCTCTAAGGTCACATACGAGTACGACGAGGGCGGCGATTTCTTCGTGGACCAGGGGACGACGACGAACCACGACGCGGCCGGCTACCCGGCGACCTTCAGCCTCGGGCGCGGCAACCAGACGGGCGTCCGGCGCTGGAACGTGCAATACCCGACCGACGGCACCAAAGCTGTGGAGTCCAACATCGGCTACAACAACTCCGGGTCGATCATCCTGACCCGCAACGCGCTCGGACGGCAGACCACCTTCGACTACACCGACTCCTTCTCCGACACGACGAAGAGCTACCCCAACACGCTTGCCTACCCGACGAAAGTGACCCCGCCTGTTGCGACCGGGGAGACGGCGGCGAGTTTCGCCCTGAGCACGCAGTACAACTACGACTTCGGCGCGGTGACGCTCACGCAGGGGCCGGCCCCCGCGGGGCAGACAGCCGGCCCCATCCAGACCGTGGAGTATGACTCAGCCGGGCGCGTCTCGAAGGTGAAGAGCCTCACCAACAACGCTTACACGACCTGGGTCTACGGCTCGGACGGGACCGTCTCCACCAACACGCTGACGCTGCCCGGCCAGTTGGCCTTTGCCACCACCCTTTTCGACGGTGAGGGGAGGGCCATAGTCACGGCCTCGGATAATTCCGCTACCGCCGGCGACTACCGTGGCCGGGCCTTCTATTACGACGTGATGGGCAGACTGTCAGAACAGTCTAACCCGGCGAAGGTTAACAGCTCGTGGGAGCCCAGCGGGGAGGACGGGAGCCTGTGGACCATGACCTCTCAGGCTTACGACTGGAAGGGGCGTCCGACCCTGACGACTAACCCTGACGGGACCACGCAGCTCCTCAGCTACGGGGGCTGCGGGTGCGCCGGCGGGGAGGTCGTCACGGACCGTGACGAGATGGGCCGCCTGACCAAGTTCACGTCGGACGTGTTGGGCAGGACTGTGAAGACCGAGGTCATGAGTTGGGCGGACGGGTCCGGCAACCGCACCCTTTACTCGTCAAGGACTATGACCTACAACGCGCTCGACCAGATTACCGAGGTGGTCGAGCGGGCGGAGCCGAGCGGCCCGGCGCAGACCGCCACCGTCGAGTACGACGGGCACGGAAGGGCCTGGAAGAAGAGGGCTCCGGGGGCGGCGGGGCCGACTATTATCGAATACTTCGCCGACGACAGCGTCAAGAAGTTGACCGACGCGCGGACCGCGACCACGAACTTCACTTACAACGTCCGCGCGCAAGTGACCGGGGTAAGTTACACCGCCCCGTCGGGCGTGGCCGTGGCGGCGAGCGCCTCATTCATCTACGATGCCGCGGGCAACCGCACCTCAATGACGGACGAGTTCGGGACCGTCGATTACCAGTACGACGCCCTCTCGCAAATGCTCTCGGAGAGCAGGCAGTTCACCAGCGTCACCAACCCGACAAGTGGCAGCGGCGGCAAGTATACGTTGACCTATACCTACACGCTTTCGGGGATCGTCAAGAGCATCACGGACCCGTTCGGCGAACGGGTTGATTACGCCTCTGACAAGGTTGGTCAGGTGACTGGCGTCACCGGCACGTCCTTCGCCGGCGTCACGCAATACGCCTCACAGATAAAGTACAGGGCGTGGGGCGCGGCCAAAGAAATCACTTACGGCGACGGTCTGAAGGCGACGCTCTCTTATAACCAGCGTCTGACGCCCTCGCAGTACGATTTGAAGGACGCGTCGAACGTACTCCAGATGGGGGCCGCCTACCAGTACTATAGCGACGGCCGGCTGAAGTTCGCCGACGACCTGCGCGAGCCCCGCTTCGACCGCCAGTTCAAGTACGACCACGTGGGGCGCGTCACCGAGGCCGAGTCGGGCTACCTGGCGCGCGACGCGGCTTACCCCGGCAGCGACTCGCAGAACGGGCCGTACAACCACTACTACGGCTACGACCAGTTCGGCCACCTGACGAGCCGCACCGGGGCCTACTGGTACAGGCCGAGCGGTGAGACCTACACGGCAACCTACCTTAACAACCTGAACCAGAACTCGGGTTGGCTCTACGACGCCGACGGTCGCGTGACGCAAAGCCAGGTGACGGGGAGTTCACCGTCCTACCCCTACACCCAGACCTACACCAACGCCTATACCTACGACGCGGCGGGCCGCCGCACCGACTCCGGCAAGTACGATGGCGACGGGCGGAACATCAAGTCGGCCGACGGGATGCTCTATTACGTGCGCTCCAGCGTGCTGCGCGGGCTCTCCGTCTCGGAAGTCTTCTCCGAGCTGCAATCAACGACTGTGAGGGGGAAGAAGTCATCGACCTTCGTCTTCCTGGGCGGCGAGGCCATCGCCGAGCAGCACGTCAGCTACACCAGCGGCAGCGCCGTGGAGCAGCTCAAATGGAAGCGGTACGATCCGTCGCAAACGAGCGTCCACATTCACGACGACTCGGGCCTGCCGTCGAGCACGGGCGGGATGGTGCAGAGGGCGGTGGACCTCCAGGGTATCTCCTCGGAGGCACCCGACTACACGAAACTCCAGCAGGACCCGAGCTACTACAACCAGAGTTACAACTCCTACAACTACGGGGCCTCCGGCTACGGGCCGGGAGGCGGGGGCTTGGGCGGATACAGCTCATCCGATTCCGGGATGACGGGCGGCGTGCCGGGCAACTTCGGCAGCGGCTGCATGTTGAACGGCTCACCCATTCCGTGCGACTTCGCTTCGCAGCTTATCAACGGGGGCGGGGTAGTCCCCTGCCCGAACAATAACTGTGACACGACTATCGTTCACGATTCCCAGGGCAACCCGGTGGGCGTCAAGCCCTTCGACCCTTCCACCGTCACCGTCAACGGGACTCTCGGGGGGTGGGTCAATTACACCACAAACTGGACGACTTATGAGGGCGAATGGGGCAAGCGCGTGAACCCCGAAACCGGGGAGATGGAAGATACCGTCCTCGGGGGAACCGCACATACCTTGACGACGAGTCTCTATTTCCCGTCCCTTGATTCGGCGCGTTTCCCCACCACTATAGACCCGCAGAGGGGCAGGGACAATGGGGAATATAAGCGGGAATTGAGCCCACTGGAGTTGCTCTCCCTCACCCCGATTATCCTTGCTGTCGTAACGGCTCTGGAGAATCCCGCGTGCTCAGGGTGGGTTGGCGGTAATACTCCCTACAACCCCACCGCCGAGTTTGGCAATCTCCTCGCGAACGGGCACTTCTTTTACGGGGGGAGGCCCGGCTCTTACGCTACGACCTATCTTGGACAGGGCGCTCCGTCTTTCTCTTGGATCGGGCTGAGAAAGGCGTTTTTCGATTCCCCCTTCTGGGAGAAGGTCAACACGATTCTCCACGAACTCAGACACGCAGTGTACATGGGGGACCTGCTCCATCCAGAGGATTTCAAGTCTGATTCTGCTCAGTTAGATCATCTTAGGAGAGGGGGTCTCATTGAGACCCAGGCATCTTTCAACAGAGATGTGGAGCAGAATTGTATCGGCCCCTTAAAGAGCGCCATGCGCGGACGCTAGATTTTCTGTCGCGCCCGGCTTGGTAATGGGGTATTATTGAAAGTCTTTAATTTAGTAAGGTCACCCAGCCTTACTAAACCCTTATGTCATAAGAAGGGAACTCAATGAAGGCGACACAACTAAAAGGCATCTTCCTACCTGCCTTGCTCCTCCCCCTTCTGGTCTTTCTGATCATTGCCTTAAAAGAGCTGTCGCCCATTTCCAGGGGCGAGAGGGCTTCGGCTTTGAGCGGAATGCCCGCCAGAGAAGCATTTCGGGCCGAAGCTCTTAAGGTCAGCGCGCACGAGCCTTCCGGCAGAGTAGCCCCGGTGCGCGCGATAGGCGAGCCCATCTTCGTGGGGGCCGGGACGGCCTGGGTCCAAAATTACCACGGTGAACTCTTACTCACGCGGGACGGCGGCGAGTCGTGGGAGCCGGTCGGCGGTGCCGTCACCCATAAATTCGATGCGTTCACGATGATAGACGGCCGCCGCGGTTGGGCCGTTGACGGCGAGGGCAAGTTTTGGAAGACGGATGACAGTGGTTACCGCTGGCGTGTCGGCAGCCTTCTCAAGCGGAAAGACCCGCGTGAGTATTTCACGGGCGCGTCGCAGATACTATCCACCGGCGACGGCGAGGGCTATGTCGTCAGCACCTTTGCAGTATGGCGGACGACCGACGACGGCTCGACCTGGAATGAAGTCAACCAGCTCTCCTTCCAGAATCTCAAGCGTTCGATTCACAAACTGTATTTCCTAAATTCCAAGTTAGGATGGGCGTTGGGTGAAGGTCTGGTTCTCCTCACGAACGACGGTGGCAAGCACTGGCGCTCCGTTGTTGCCTCTCTTTCTTTCGACATCTCCAACACCATAAACGCGGTCCGGTTTCTGGACGAAAATCGGGGGTGGATGTACGTTGACTACGCGCCGCAGCCGTTCCCCGAAAGAGCAGTCCTCTTCACCGAGGACGGCGGGAAGACATGGCAAGCCCACAACGACTTCAACACTCAGACCTCCATCTACGACATCTTCTTCCTCGACGACAAAACAGGTTGGATGGCCGGGGACGAGCGAACGTCTGACTCTGGTCAGAAAGCAGGGGTTTTATTTCACACCGGCGACGGCGGTCGAACTTGGGGTGCGCTGAAGGCCGCGCCCGCCAGCGATGCCATCAGGTTCGTCAGGTTCACTTCTCCTGATGAAGGCTGGCTGGCTACGGATTATAGCGTTTACAGGACGCATGACGGCGGTGGGTCGTGGCTCACTGTCTTAAGCTACCCGGAAGTGAAACATAGCAACATGCAACTCCTCGGGTTTCAATAGTCACCGAGCATCATCGAATGTGGTCGGGTAAACAATAAAGCCACTTCACGTGTGAGAGTACCAGCGCGCCCCGACCGCGTAGACCGGAAGCCTCAAGAAGCCTCCAAGCCGTCAAGTCCAGGCGTAATTCGCCTGTATCGAGGAATACCGCCTCATTCAGATGGTCGTCTGACAGAGTGACGGCGTGTAAGGACCGAACAGATACTCCAGAAAAAACCTAATCTGTGGCAGCTAAAACCCGCCACAGACAAACGCCAGCTTCTATAACAGAAAAATTTAGTGCGTAGGAATCCCTGGCTATCATTCGCGGGACGACTGGTCCCCATCTTCGTTGTCACCGCGTTGCCCGTTATCTTCACAGCAGACCTGTGGCTGGAGGTTTGGACGGGACTCCGCTCTCAGGCTTGGGACGGCTCGGGCCACCAGGCGCTGGCGCAACTCTACAGCGCGTCCACCTTCCCCGACACCTTCGGCTGGACGAACAACTTCTTCGGCGGGATGCCGCACCCGAATTTCTATCCGCCGCTCTTCTACTGGCTGGTCGCCCTGCTCGAACACTCGCACCTCGTCTCGTTCATCACCGCGTTCAAACTCGTGCTGGCCCTGCCCACGCTGCTCCTGCCCGCGGCGACCTGGGCGCTCGCCTGGAGGGTGTCCGGCAAGAGCAGGCTGGTCGCCTTTTGCGCGGCCCTGGCTCTCACCCCGCTTCTTGTGGACTATCGGTTCTTCGTCTCCTCGGGACCGCTCGGCGTCACCTACATGTCCACGTTCTTGACGGGCCTCTACTCGCACCCGCTCGGCTACCTGCTTTTGATTTTGTGGTACGTCGTGTACTGCGACGCGGACCAGACCGTCTGGCGCGTCGCCTGCTCGGCGCTGCTGCTGGCGCTCGCCCTGCTTTCCAGCCTCTACGGCGCGAGCGTGACGGGGCTGCTCATCGCCTCCACAATCGTCTACGACTTCGTGAGGCTCCGCCGCGCGGCCGACGCCGACGGCAGACGGCGAGAGCGCCGGGTCTTGATCGCCCACCTCGTCTCGCCGCTCATCGCCCTTTGCCTGACGCTCTTCTGGCTCGCGCCGGTCTTCTCCGCGCGCGAATACATCGTGACGCAGCCGAGTAGCGTCCCCTTTAGCGACCTCGTGCCGCCGGCGATGTGGGTCTGGTACGCGCTCGGCGCGGCGGGCATCGTCCTCTGGCTCTGCCGCGGGAGGTCCGGGGGCGCGATGTGGCCTTATCTCACGACGTGCGTCCTGCTGGCCTGCGCCGTCTTTTTTTCGGGGCTGTTCGCGCCGCACTGGCTCCCGGTTCACCCCGCGCGCTTCGCCGCCACGCTCAACTTCCTGCTCGCCCTGCCGGTCGGGTGGGCCTTCGCCTTCGTGCTCCGCAAGGCCGCCGCCCAACTCGGGATGACGCACGCGTCACAGCAGCCGACGAGGAAGCAAGGCGCGGAGCGGCGCAAGCCAGTCGGCACGCCGCACCCCTTAAATAAAATCGGGACCGCCGCGGCCCTGCTCGTCCTCGCGCTCCTCTTCCTGGCGACCATCACCCCCGCCTCCTATAAACTGGCCTTCTACCCGACCCAGGACAGGGAGAAGATTGACCCGATACTGGCCTTCGCCAGGGAGCACAGGGACGGGCGCTATCTGGTCGAGATCCCGCCGTTCGGCGACGTGACGGCGGCACACGAGGGCCGCGCCATCAACAACTACCTCGGCGGGCAGGGCAACGAAGTGCTGAGCCTCTTCTTCCGCGAGGTCTCGCCGAGCGTCATCTTCACGAGCCCGCTCGTCAACACATTCTCCGTGCAGGCCGACCCCTTCGGCGTCAGCTCAACTCTCGCTGACGATACGAGCTTCGCAGCGCAACCCGTCGCCGAGCACCTGAAGCAGGCGCGTCTCGTGGGCGTCCGTTACCTGGTGATCCGGTCCCCCTGGTCGCGCAACCGCCTCGAAGGCCAGAAGGAGATCAAGGCCAGGCACGACTTCGGGCTGTGGAGCGTTTACGAGCTGACGGGCGAGCCCGAACCTGTCGTCCGCACGGCTTCTTACAAGCCGGCACTGGTCGTCAGCGGATTGAACCTCAAAGGGCGGAGGCAGAACGCCTCTGATTTCGTCCGGCTCGCCGAAGAGCAGTTCGCGAGCGGCTGGTATGACGTGCTGCTGGCGCGCTCCGGCGAGACGCGCCTGGACCAGCTCGACGTTGCCGACGGCTTCGGCGCTCTCGTCGTTGACACCTACGAGTACGGCGACGAGGACGCGGCCTTCGACCGGCTGCGCGAATTCGCGCAGCGCCGCACGCTGATCCTGCTCTCGGGCGACTCGCCACTCTTCCGCCGGCTCCAGGGCTCACTCGCGGACTTACCCCAGGCCGTCGTCGTCGAGCGCGCCGCCGAAGAGCCGGGGGCATGGATCGAGCCCGGCGCGCCCACGCGCAACTACGGGGAGACCGCCATCCGCAAAGCTTGGCGGGAAATCAGGCGCGCCCTGGACGAGCGGAAAGAGGCCGTCGAATCGCCCGGCGCGCTCGCGGCCCGTGTGGGCCAGAATGTCATCAGCATCGAGCCGTCAGGCGGTCGTGCCGAGTCCACTCCCGTGCTGATTAGAACGACGTTCCATCCCAACTGGCAGAGGGCGGACGGGGAGGCCGTTTACCCTGTCACGCCATTTTTCATGCTCACCTTCGTGCGCGAGCCCGTCGAACTGGTTTTCGCCCGGCGTGCCTTCGACCGCATAGGTCTAGTCGTTTCCGCAGCCACGCTCCTGCTGCTCTCCGGCTTCACGTTGTGGTCTTACAGGGGCCGCGTCGCGTGGGCCGTCAGAAAGGCGTTTTCCGTTCGGGGCCGGCGGTCGCATAGCGGCGACGAAGTGGCCGAAGCCTGAAAGCCCTGACCTTCATCGGACCTGTAGAAGTGAACGAGCACCATGACAAAAAGGTCGTCATCATCGGCGCGGGGCCGGCCGGGCTGACCGCGGCTTATCAACTGTGTAAAGCGGGGGTCCGCGCGGTCGTCCTGGAGAAGTCCGAGACGGTCGGCGGGCTGGCTCGAACGGTCAACCACGAAGGCTACCACTTCGACATCGGCGGGCACCGCTTTTTCACGAAGGTCAAAGCCGTCGAAGACATCTGGCGCGAAGTGCTGGCCGAGGACGAATTCCTCCGACGCCCGCGCCTGTCGCGCATCTACTACGACAAAAAATTCTTCCCCTACCCGCTGCGCGCCTTCAAGACCCTCGTCAACCTGGGGCCGTGGAACACGCTTTTGATTCTGCTCAGCTACCTGAAAGCCCGACTGCGCCCCGCGCCCGACGAGACCTTCGAGCAGTGGGTCACGAACCGCTTCGGCCGGCGACTCTACAGAATCTTCTTCAAGACTTACACGGAGAAGGTCTGGGGAATCCCCTGCCGCGAGATATCGGCCGAGTGGGCGGCGCAGCGCATCAAGGGCCTGTCTCTCCCTGCCGCCATCAAAAACATCTTCCTGAAAGTGTCGCCGCGGAAGAAGGAGAAAGTTATCAAGACGCTGGTTGACGAGTTCGACTACCCGAGGCTCGGGCCGGGGATGATGTGGCAGAGGATGGCCGAGGTGGTCGCCCGGCGAGGCTGTGAGGTCTCTCTCGGCGCGGGCGTGGAAAGAATTATCTGGTCCGACGGCCGTGTGGACGCCGTGGAAATCGCCGGCGCGTGCAGAGAGACGGTCAGCGGGTCGCATTTCATCAGCAGCATGCCCGTACGAGAGCTGGTGAGGAAGTTGAGCCCGGCCGCTCCGCCGGAGGTGTTGGAGGCTGCTGACCGACTACACTACAGGGACTTCGTCATCGTGGCGCTCGTCGTCAACCGCCCCGAGGTGTTCCCCGACAACTGGATTTACGTCCACGACCCCGGAGTGAGGCTCGGCAGGATTCAGAACTTCAAGAACTGGAGCCCGGACATGGTTCCCGACCAGGGCAAGACCTGCCTGGGGCTCGAATACTTCTGCTTCGAGGGCGACGGCCTGTGGACGATGACGGACCCGGAGATGGTTGCGCTCGCCAAGAAAGAGCTGGCGGCCCTGGGCCTGGCCGCGCCGGCGGAAGTCGAAGAGGGAGTCGTCGTCAGGGTGCCCAAGGCGTATCCGGTCTACGACTCCGGCTACAGGCAATCCTTAGCGGTCGTGCGCTCGTTCCTCGAAAGTCTCCCTAATCTACAGCTCGTCGGCCGCAACGGCATGCACAAGTACAACAACCAGGACCACTCGATGCTGACGGCGATGCTGGCGGTCGAGAACATCCTGGGCGCGCGGCACGACCTGTGGGAGGTCAACGCCGAGCAGGAGTATCACGAAGAGGCGGCCGCGCGCCGGAGGCATGAGCCGGGCGACTGGGCCCACTTGGCGTCCACACAACCGAAAGTCCCGGAGCGCAAGTCAACTTACGCAGCTACAAGTTAAGCAAAGAGCACAGACGCGGACACGCCAACCAGCAGTGCGACCCGCTCTCGGTGGTAGGGTCTGCCGCCTGCATCCTCACCCTAATGCTTTCGCTGGACTTATCCTTTCCCCTTCCCGGCCGCAGAAAGGGCCCCAACCACCTGAATAATTATCATTTGTCTAACGTTGAAGAATTTTAATGAAGGCGACGATGAGCGCGGCACAGAAGAACGTCGGCGATGGCGTCCGCGATGGGCAGGCCGGGACAGCGTTCGAGCCAGTAGAACTCTCCGACAGGGTTGACTTCCAGAAAGACGTGTCGCCCATCAGGCGTGACGATAATGTCAATCGCTCCGTAGTTCAAGACAAAATAATCCATTAAGCGCAGAATCTTTTCTTCGACTTCAACAGGAAGCTCGTAAGGCTGCCAGTCCTGAACCATTCGAAGGCCGTCGCGCCGCCAGTCGTGCGTGGCGCGCGCGGAGGTTTGCGATTCGATGGAGGCTGACATAACGCTCCTTCCCACAACCGTAGTGCGAACCTCAAGGGCTTTCGGAATCATCTCCTGAAAAGTCGCCGGACAAAGGCTGAGGCCGGAGAGGTCAACGAGGTCTTCAGATTTCACTAGATTAGTGAAGACGACCAGCTCTCGTTCTTCTTCATAAACCGCGAAGGACGAGAGCATCTTGGTTACCATCCCGCTCTCGCAACTACCGGCGAAGACTCGGACGGCAGACGGGTCGTTCGTCGTCAACGTACGCGGGATTTCCAGCCCCAGTTCGCGCGCTACCTGTAGTTGTAGCTGCTTGTTTTCAGCATGACGGATGTGCGGCAAAGCGTCCATGCGAAAAGCTTTGAGGCTGGCAAGCATGCCCTGCGCGGCGGCGCGCGTTTCTCCCAGAGAAGCGTGTCGCAGTTGCCTGTCGAGCGTCTTGGGAAGCTGTGCTCCGTAGTTGAGACGGCGATGCCAGATGGCCTCGACCTCGCGCAGGTTGAATTCGCCTTCATCATTCGTCAGCATCAGACGCTCGTCGCCTGCTTTGCCATAGTAAGCAGAGAGAAGCACTGCGGTCGGGTAGCGGTCGGTATCGAAGCGAATCGCCTTGCCGCCCTTGCGCTCTATGGCCTGTGTGACCATCGAAACGCTCTCGTTGTCGTCGCTGTGTGTGATGATAAGGACAGTCATAAGAAGTGATGAGTGATGCGTGATGAGTAAGAGCCTTTAACTCACCACGCATCACTTAGTAATGCGCGGGCGATGGCGTCCGCGATTGGCAGGCCGAGGTCGCGTTCCAGCATCCCCCATTCGCCGCTGGCATTCACCTCCAGGAAAACATGTTCGTCCGCCGGAGTGCAGATCAGATCAATCGCGCCGAAGACAAGTCCCAGTTCCGACATCAGAGCCCGTAAGCTGCTTGAGACTTCGACGGGAAGCTCTGCTTTCCGCCAGCCACATTCTTCCGGCGCGGCTCGCCGCCAGTCCATCTGTCCCTGGGACGTGCCGCTCGCGTCGAGCGCGGCTGTAAAGGCTTCGCCCGCTATCCACACGACGCGCAACTCACGCTTTTTCGGAATCAGTTCTTGAAAAACCATCGGGCTGTGGCGCAGCGATTCGAGGCTTGCGAGGTCTTCTCCACGAACCTGACTCGTGTACACGAAGAGGCCGGAAGCGGCCATGCTGACCGTGAGCGGGCGAAGAAGCTTCGTCACCATTCGGCCTTCTGTCTCGACGAAGAACTGTCTGACCGCCGCGGGGTCGTTGGTGATGAGAGTGCGCGGGACGCGCAGGCCCGCCTGTGCGGCGAGGCGAAGCTGCCGCTGCTTATTCTCGGCAGCGCGCTCTAGTTGGAGATCGTTGACCCAACGGGCAGCGTGGAGCGAGTCTAGAAATCCTTCGAGCGCGGCGACAGATTCCCTGACGCACATCTCACGATAACGCTCGTCGAGGTCGGCATCTATTTGCGGCATCCAGAGCTTTCGTGCCCAGACGGCGCGTATCTCTTCAGTGGAAATCTGCCCGCCCGCGTCCGTGATGAGATGCATGGGCGCGGAGTCGTTTCCGGTGTGAGAGGAAAGCTTGACGGAGGCTGGAAAGCGGTCTGTATTCAGGCGAAACGGGCGCGCGCCTCTGCGTGTGAGGGCTTCGGCAACCAGCTCAATCGTGTAGAAGTCGGCGCTGTGTGTGAGCAAAAGAACCGTGTTACGCAATGGTCTTGAAGTCATGCGATTGCGGACGAATTGCTCAGAGAAGTGCCAGCTCGTAGCGGCTTAAACCCCGGCAGCAAGCTGGCCTCCTGAATATCATGCAGGTCTGTTGACGTGAGCGGATGCTAGCTTGAGCTTGATACTGTGAGGGCGGTTTGCGCTCCCTCAATTTCAGATGTCGGCTGGCGAGGCATCCGTATCAAGCTGTTTAGGAACTCATGAGCGGGTCCCATTCGTCCCTGTCTGATGGATATTTCAAGGTTTGATTCAAATTCGGATCGCCGGCTTCGTTCTGGCCTTCCAGGAATCGGGTGAAGAAGGGCAGGCTGCTCGCTTGCTGCATAGAGTCTTGCGGGGCGTTCGCGTTGTTGTCTTGTTTGTCTTCCATCGACTAATCTCCTTAAGGGGTTACTGTGGGGTCTGCGAGGACTGGAAATTTCTATGCTATGCCGTTTGAAAAGTCAATAACATTGCCAATTACGCTTATTCGGAGATTCCGGTTCAATCTTTGTCGTACCCTTGCGTGCTCTAAAATAATTTTCGCGGCACAAGCTTATTTTGTAGCAGGGAGTGTCCGCCTTACTGCTCTCGATGAATCAGTGTTTCTTGATTGGAGGTTTGGCGAGACCGACGAAGATGACGATGCCGTCGCCGCCGGGGTTGCCCGTGTTTGGGGGGAAGTCGATATTGAAGTCGGGCTTCCAGTTGTTAATGGCCCAGACATTGCCAGCCTGGTCAATGACACAGTTGGTCTGGCGCATCAGGGGGCTTTTGCTCTCGGGGCCTTCGGGGCCGTAGAGGGGTTCGCCGTTGTGAAGCAGGACCGGGCTGCCGGCTGAAGGCAGGGTGTAGCCTGTCTGTGGGGAGATGGGGTCTCCAGTCTTGAGGCCGGGAGGGCGCGTCTCGGGGTTGGCCCCCGCCAGCTTGGAGATGGCGGCATTAGTGTAATCGCTGCCGAAGGTCATGGGGCCGAAGTTGGCGACCCAGACATTATCGTCGCCGTCCACGGTCGCGCTCCACGGGCAACTGATGCCGCCGCCGCCGAACTTGCCGAGCACTTCGCCTGTTGGACTGAAGAGGTAGACCGCGTCGTCCCCGCCCGAGGCGATCCAGGCGTTGCCCTGAGAGTCAAGCGACATGCCCTTGAGCGAGTGTCCGATGTCCACGCTGAACTGCTCGATGAGGGAACTGCCCTCGATGATGAACTTGCTGACGTTGCTCTGGCTGTCGGGCATGAGGCCGCCGCTGCATGTCACCCAGCCGCTTCCGTCCTGCGCGATGGCGATGTCGAACGGGCTGGTCCCGTCGGTCCCGACCGCGAACGAGCGCGTCGGATCGCCGTCTCGGAAGACGACCACCAAGTTGTTATCATAGCTCGCGATCCAGATGTTATTGTCCTCGTCCGAGACCACGCCCTGCGCGCGAACCGGGCCGCCCTGGTAGCCCTCCGGTCCCGAGATTGGCTGGCCGAGCGCGTCGAACTGGGAGACGCTGCCATTGCCCTCGGATGACGGAATCTTGTCGGTGTTATTGCCCCAGCCGAAGTTGCCCACCCAGACGCTCCCGCGCGTGTCTATATCAATGCCGAAGCCCGTACCGAGGAGGCCGCCTCCGGTGACGGGGGATTTGGGCGTGCCGCTCTCGCCGATGGATGGCTTTCCATTCGGCTTGAGAACCATGATGCAGCGCGAGGAGTCCGGCGTGCCCTGCACGACGTTGTTCGTGATCCAGGCATAGCCGTTGTGGTCGAAGACGATGTTGGCGGGCCCTCCGAAGAGCATCTCGTCAGAACCCGAGTCGTTGACTTTGACTGCGATGGTCCAGGCGTCGGGTATTGTCTGGAGCGATGGTAGGTACACCTCCAGTGTCTTGGTCTGCGTGTAGAGGCCGACGACGTTGTTCGCGGGGTGGCGTGCGATGTTGACGAGAGCCTGAAACGTATCGCTCGGCGCAGCACCGTCGGGCGTCGTCGTCAGCACAAACAGCGTTGCGGCAGCGCAGGGCAGCTTTTGGACGCAGGCCGCGATCAAATTGGCAAGGGCGTGAGTAGAGCGTAGCGAGTTGGTCTCATCCCCGTTGGGGGAGGACAGTAGAACCTCCGATGAATCACCCGTGAGCAGCGAGACGAGGTTTTCGGTCATCCCCGATGCGATGCGCAGCCCGAAGGCGTTGCCCGCGATGACGCCGTTTCCTGCGAACTGCGCCATCGAGAAGGCGGCGGCTACCGTCGTCAGTTCGTTGATGGTGATGGAGGCGGGGAGGCTCAGGCCGATGACCGCTCCAAGTTGGACGCCGCCATCCAGGCTCGCGGTAGCGTAGAAGATGCTGTCAGACGTAGTGCGGGAGGTGTCGAGCGAGAAACTGCCCGTGGCGTCTGTCTTCGCTGACCCCAATTCGAGGGGGGCATTCTCGGTCGCTTCATACAAGGTCACGAGCGCGTCAGCCAGGGGTAGTGCGCTGGTGGCGACGCCTGATTGGACGATTCCCGTGAGAAAGTGAGTTTCCATAGAGGGTTCTCCTCAGAAAGGCAGTTTGTATAGGTCGGCTACGGCCCACGGAGAAACTTAGTGCAGCATTGATTCGGTCCTGGTCCGCGCACTGCCGTTGCACTATAACAATGACCCTAATCACAGTTGAAAGCAAGTGTCCCGTTCACCGCTTCTAAGATTTACATATCGGCTGAAGCCTCAATCACCAAAGATCAACAGAAAAGCTGCGCGCAAATTATGACCCGCCAGAATCAGTGGGTTAGAGAAACTCCCGGTGCCCACTCCTAGCGAGAGCACGAAGGTCGGACAATCCAAAGCCACTCTTAACCTGATTAAGGAAAAGTTTTCTTGACACCTTAATGGCGAAGCGTATAATTCACGACACTCAATTGAATTGCTAGTTGGCTGAATCTCTCAACTTAATCAGCCAGTAGTTCATGCCCAGACCGGCAAGAGCGATAGTTCGCTCCTCTGCGTCAATTTTGAATTTCCTGTTTCCCCCAGCAGAGCAGCATTTGCTTTGTTTTTTGTATACTTCTTTGCGCTAACAAGGGTTTTCCGCTTAACAGCGGAAGGTATCAAGGAATGTCGCAGCAAAAGAAGTCTTACCGCCACCACAGGGTAGAATCAGCGGCTCAACCGGAACATACACCTTGCCAGCATAATATACGTGTGCTTCTCAGTGAGATGATGCCGACTTGCCGGTGCAGCCTCGACACCGGAAGCACCTTACTTCCTTTCTCATTCCAGATTATCGCCAAAGTAAAACACTATGCAGAGCGTTGTGATCAGCAACTCTGCGCCAACCTCTCTCTACCCGTAGGTATCTTGAGAGAAGTTTAAGAAACCTGGATGATGTCCAGTAGTTTGTATTGGCCACCCTCGCTGAGAAAACAAAAGAGTCCCTGCTGCTGATTCTTCGACAAGCCAACAGCAGGAACTCTTCGTGATAGAGAGCACTAACTGCCGCACTGACGCGCGAACAGAGATGCCTCTCCACTGAGCGGGCATTATAGTGCGTCGTACGGTCATCACCAAACCGTCTTTAAGCTTAGGAGATGACTGACATGAAGAAACCACCCAAAACCTCTCGCGCCCACTCAACCCATAAAAAGCAACGCTCCACTGCCGACAGTGAGGCACAACTCGAACATGCGCCAAGCGATAAAAACGAGAAAGAGCAACCAGCCATTTCTCGCAGCCGCCGCTCCTTTCTAGGCAAGGTCACTGCTGCCGCCCTAGCTGCCAGTGTGATAGGCATTCCTAAGCTCATTCAATCACAGGAAGAATCCCAGCCGGGTTATCTGGGGCCGCCTATTAGATATTGCGTGACCGGCTGCGACGTTGAAATTCAAACGCCTGCGCAGCGCGCCAACACCTCTTTAGCCAGACGCATCAAGGCAGCCATTGACGAACGCAAACAGGGCATTCCGCCGCACCCGTGCAACGGCGACGAAACGCTCTACCGGAATCAGAATTACATCGGCAGCTTTACCAAGGGGTTGGCGAAGATCAACAACCTCGGCGAAGTTGATCCGGCTGCCTATTGCGCCCTGCTCCGTGCGGTGAGCACCGGGAGCCCTGCGGATTTCAATGCGATTCCTCTGGGCTGCGTTCCTTGTAATACTTCAAAGGAAGCTTCAGAGGGTGAAACCGATCCGTACCTTTACAGCGAAGGGTACTATGAAGATAAATCCTCTGTTCCTGACGCTCAAGCTGAGGCTTCCAGTTCCGATCAATCACAACTCTCTGCCGCGGAACAAGCCGCCCTCTACGACGGCCCCGTCCTGACGCCCAGCGAAGAGGCGGCGGCTCAACAGGAGGCTGCCAACGCGATGGCGACCGATGTGCCGAACGAAGAAACGGCACGTCTCAGTTCACTCGGCACGTTGAGCGCCGTCGGAACACAGCGTCGCTTAGTCAACCCGCAGGCTGGTTTGGCCTACGATCTGGAGGGCATTGACTCGCACCAGGTA
Source organism: Pyrinomonadaceae bacterium (assembly GCA_036403435.1). GTDB lineage: Bacteria > Acidobacteriota > Blastocatellia > Pyrinomonadales > Pyrinomonadaceae > QHXM01. The sequence continues at coordinate 32,299 of DASWQY010000202.1, read as the reverse complement.
GCAACAAATCCGGCTCCGGCTTTCGCCAGCGCCGATGAAGCGGCGGAGGCTGTCGAGTTGTACTGGATGGATTTAGCCCGCGATGTGCCCTTCATGCAGTATGACTCGAACTCAATCATTGCTGATGCTGTCACGGATTTGAACACCAGATACAAGTGGTACGCCGGGCTGCCGCAATACGAAGTCGTGCCGCCGGGAAGAACTCCGCGCCTGCAACCACGCGGATTTCCCACAGACCCGATGACGCCGCTCGGCCAAATCCCTGGCCCCGGCAACAACATCACGCCGCGCACTATCTTTCGCGGCTTCACCAAAGGCGACCTGACGGGGCCGTACCTGTCTCAGTATCTCGTGCGGGACATCCCATACGGAAGGCAGACCATCTTCAACAAGCTTCAGCCGCTCGCGCCAAATGTTAATTACATGATGAACCAGAACGACTGGCTGTTCATCCAGAGGGGCTGTATGCCGGGGCCGCCTGCACTATTCGGACAACGTCGCTACATCTCGAATGCCCGCGATGCGGCCAGTTATGTTCAGATTGACGCCATCACTCAAGCCTACTGGAACGCCTTGTGGCTTATCCTGATGGTGCCGGATGCGGCGCGGCTCGACGGTGGAGGACTCGGCATACCTTTCGATAAGAACAATCCGTACAATAAAAATTGTACGCAGGAAGGTTTCGTCACTTTCGGCCCGACGCACATCACGGCGCTGCTCAACAAGGTGGCGTATTCTGTACACAAAGGTAGCTGGTATCAAAAGTGGTTCGTGCATCGTCGGCTGCGGCCTGAAGAGTATGCCGGGCGCGTTCACTTCACGCTCAAGAACATCAAGCAGTATCCGATCAACAGCGTGATAAATAACTCGACCGTGCTGGCAAAGATAGCGACGCAGACGGGAGGCAACTACTTCCTGCCGCAGGCTTTTCCTGAAGGCTCGCCCGTCCATCCGTCGTTCACAGCCGGGCACGCGACGCTGGCCGGTGCCGCTGCGACTATTCTCAAGGCGTTCTTCAACGATGAGGCGGTTATTCCGACTCCTGTCTATGAGACGGATGCCGCCGGAAATCAGGTGGTCTATACCGGGCCGGGGTATAACAAGCTGACAGTCGGGGGAGAACTGGATAAGCTGGCGTCGAACATCGCGTTGGCACGTGACTGGGCCGGAGTGCATTGGCGCACAGACTACACTGCTTCAATGCTGCTTGGTGAAGAGTTCGCGGTTCAACTGTTGCAGGATTACGGGTACAACTACAACGAACCCTTTGCAGGCTTCTCGTTTATAGACTTCAGAGGCAAGAAGCGCACGGGCATCGGGGCGACACGAACGTAAAAGGAGACAGCCCAACAGGGAGCGCCCTCTTACTTTAAGGGCGCTCCCCACACGCAAATGTCCCCTGCGAATCTCGATAGGAGCATTCGCAGGGGACATCAGTTTGCCGTCGGCGTTAAAGATTAAAGTTAAGCGACCGACGTGGGCTCGTTCTCTTTCTTGCGGCTGCTGAGGCCCTTGATCTGGACGGGGGCGTCCACCTTGATGTCGGCCTTTTTGAGGATCATCTCGTTGTAGAGCTTCCTCATCATCGCGGCCTCTTCGTGGGCCGTCTTCGGCCCCTCCATCTGGGGCTTGTTCGGGCGCTGGATGTCAATCTCGTTGAGGACGAGGCCGTGGCCGACTTCGTCGAGCTTGACCTCCTTGCCGCGGGCGAAGATTTCGTGGCGGCCGTGCTCCTGATACCACTTCGCCACGGTCGCGTTCTGGTGCATGTTCTCGATGATGTTGCGCCAGCCTATCCCTGTGTTGTAAGCGCAGAAGGAGATTTCGCCCTCCTGCGTGCCGTACGGGATGATGCACATCTCGGTGCGGCGGAAGTCGTAGTTGAACAAGTCCTGGAACCACATGCCCGCGATGAAGAGGAAGTTCCAGCGGTCGGAGCGGCGGATTTCAATGTCCTGCTTCGTGCGGTCGCCTTCGACCTTGCCGTAGTTCTTCCCGGTCAGGCCGAATGACTTGTCGAACTTCTTGAACAACTCGTAGAGCGTGAAGTTCGACGGCGACTTGTATGGGTTGTAGTGCTTCAAAAGCGTCAGCCCCATCATGAGGTTCGACACCCACTTGCCGCGCGCCGCGTCCGTGATCTTCTGCATGTCTTTGACGAGACCCGGAATGTTCAGGAACTCCGGCACGGGCCGCATCTCTTTGGTCTCTTTGTCAATCATCACGGCCGTACCGACGCCGCAGTTCGGGTGGCAGCCGCAGGAGACCTGGCCCCACTCGGCTTGAGGGCCGTGGACGAGGTCAGCGAAGTCCGCGAACGCGCCCATCAGCGAAAGCGGGAACCAGTCGCGCGTGGGCTCCGTGATGCCGACCTGATTCTTCACGTCGTGCGCGAGGTGCGACAAGGTGTAGCGCTGCTGCAAGCGGCGCTGCTCGGTAATCTCCTCGTCGCGGCCCGTGAACGAGACGGGCTGGAACGAGAGGAAGGCGATCTTCTTCGGGTTGTCGAGCGCGAAGCGGATGACGGAGCCGACCTGGTCGTTGTTGACGCCGTTGACGAGCGTGATGACGAGCACGATCTCCACACCAGCCTCGTGCAGGTTGTTAATCGCCCTGAGTTTCACGTCGAAGAGGTTGCCGACTTGGCGGTGCGAGTTGGCGTCGTTGCCGATGCCGTCGAATTGCAGGTAGGCGTAGCGCAGGCCCGCCTCCGCGGCCTGCTTCGAGAACTCTTTGCTCTTGGCGAACTCGATGCCGTTCGTCGCGCACTGCACAGAGTTGTAGCCGACCTTGCGCGAGTACTTGATGGCTTCAAGGAAGTGCGGCGAGATGGTCGGCTCGCCGCCCGAGAACTGGACCGACATCTGGCGGCGCGGCTTAATCGTGATGGCGTTGTCGAGAATCTCCTTAACGTCGTCGAAGGAGAGTTCGTGGACGAAGCCGACCTGGTTGGCGTCCATGAAGCACGGGTCGCACATCATGTTGCAGCGGTTCGTCAGGTCAACGGTCAGGACAGCGCCGCGGCCGAACTTGACCGTCGAGGAGCCGTGGTTGTGCAGTTTCTCGTCGTTGTGCGCCTGGATATCGCGCCCCGGAAACATACGCTCGATGTGCTGCAAGAACTTCGAGTCAATCGCCATCATGTCCTCGAAGTGGCCGTGCGTCGGGCAATCCTTAATCATCCAGATTTCGCCGTCGCGCTCTATGATCTGGGCCTTGATCTCGCCGACCTTCTCGTTAATCAGGACCGAAACGTCCCTCTTGCCGCTCAGGATGTCCTCGCGCGCCTCTATCACGCAGTTCGGGCAGAGCGAGTCGGTCGTGCGCGGCCAGCCCAGAGTCGGCTTAGACTTCTGCCAGGATTTCAGGAGCGGCTTGTCAGACCACTTCGGGGTGAAAGACGGGTTGGGCTTGAAGCGGTTGACGGACTGGATCGCGCCGAACAGACCGCGCGCCACGAGGGTCAAGCCTTTCTCGGCGTGTTTGATTGGTCGCATGAATTTTCCTTCTCCGAAAGTTATAAAAATTGCCGCGAACGTTTAAGCGCCCGAAGATTTCCACACCTGATTGTTGGTTCAAAGCCGGAAGCAAACAGGACAACTCGCAAAACGGCAATCTCACAAGAGCAATGACTATGCCGCTCCGGGTGGTTTTAGTCAAGTGAAGAAATAGTAAGAGTTAGTTTGAAAAGGAGGCTCTCTGGCCGGCTGCGCGCCGAGGTCGAAACGTATCACATGAGCCCACACGCCCACTCTCACGAGAGGTCGTGGCATTATGACACCATCTGCCGGGTAATCCCCGAAGAGGGCGGCTTTTCTGACACCCGGCCTTCAAAAACGGGCGGATTTTGGAGGAAATTGACGATGGGCCGGGTCGGGCCGGAAGGGCTTCACCTGCCCGGAGCGAAGTAGCCTATGCGTGCGGAGACCTGATGCGTGGGCGTCGTGGTCTGGACGCGGACGCGGCGGAAGCGCCCGTCGCGCGTCTTGTTCAGCGGCGTGTAGAAGAGCGCGTACTGCTGGCGCAGCTCTTCGGCGACCTCCGCGTAGGTCGCGTCGAGTTGGTCGAAGCTCAGGGGCTTATAAAGGCGTCCGCCCGTCGCGGCAGTCAGTTGCTCAAGGTTGCGCTCGCTCACGTCCAGGACCTTCAAGCCCTCGCGCAGGTCGCCGATGCGCAGCTCGCTGAAGCGCACGACCGCGGGCGTCTGGGCCAGTAAAGAGTCCAACTCCGCTTGCTTCCGGCGGCGCTCTATCTCCGTGTTGCTGACGACGTAAACGGTCGCCTGCGCTTCGAGCAGCGAGCGCAGCGCGGCTTCGAGCGTCGTGTAGCCGCGCCCGCTGTCAATGCCGTCGGTCAGGACGATGACCGCGTGCCGGCCCCCAGCCTGTGCCAATTGCTCTTTCGCGGCCAGGAGCAGCGCGTCGTTGAAGCGCGTGAAGACGCCGGGCGCGACGCGGCCGAGCGACCGGCGCAATTGGACGCGGCTGCGGGTCCAGTCCTGCAACAGTTCCACGCGGTCGTCGAACTTGATGAGGCTGACGCGATCTTCGGGGCTGAGTTTCGAGACGAAGCCTTCGACGGCGCGGCGGAAGTCTTCCAAATTTGCGGCGGCGCTCGAAGAGGCGTCCACCATCAGGACCACGTCCACGGGCACGCGCCTGAGCGCCAGGTCGCTCAAGGGCTGCTCGCGCCCGTCCTCGAAGACGCGGAAGTCGTCGCGCGTCAGCTCGGCCACGAGGCGGCCGCTCGCGTCCCGCACCGTCACGGGCAGCATCACCTCCGAAGTGCTGACCGAGATGACATCGCCTTCCTCAATCTCCTGCTCGACGGGCGGCGGCGGGGTCTGCTTCGGCGTCGGTCCAGGCATCACCGGCGGAGGGTCTGACGGCAGCGTAGGCTCCTGCGCCCGGACGAGCGACGGGGAGAAAAGGCAGAGCAGCAGGCACGCGTAGAGGGAGGACTTCCGCTGACTGTTTTTGGCCCACGTCATTCGCCGCACTTCCTTTCCCGTCTTGGGCGGGCGCATTTTAATTCTCGGGCGTGTTGCTCGCGGGCTTCACGCCCGAGGTCGAGTCGTCGCTCATGGCGGCGGTCATCGCGGCGATGACGCGGTCGGAGACGCGGCGGCGGCGCAGCTCCGCGAGCTTCGGCGGAGACAAGTCGAAGTCCGCCGGCGACTGTTCGATGCGGCGGATGATCGTGCCTTCGGAGAATCCGGCTTCGACCAGCTCGGCGACCGAGTCGTTGGTCAGGGTCGGTGTCCTCTCCAGTTCCGGTTTGCCGCCGGGCTCGGCCGGGGGGCGAACGATGCGCACGGTCGCGCTGCCTGTGGTCTGCGAGTTGTCACCGCCGGACCCGCCCGCGCCGCGCTGTTTCACGCGGCTGTTCGAGCCGCCGTTCGTCCCGAAGATGTCCGTCCCGCCGTCGCTCGTCTTCTGCCTGGCGCGCGAAGAGTCGTTGAAGAAGGGGTCGTTGCCCCACCCGTCTTCCGCGACGAACTCCATGTCGCCCGTGGCGAGCATGGCGAGAATGATGTTTTCGCTGACGCCGCCGCGCTTGAGTTCAATCAGGCGGTCGGGCGAGAGGTCGAAGCTGGACGGGCGGCTGTGGATGATGGCGATGACGGTCTTCTCCTTGAAGCCCGCCCGGACCAGTTTGATCACGGCTGCGTTCGTCAGCGGCGCTTCCGACCTCTGCTGCGCCCGCGCGGCCGGGATCAAGCAGAAACAGAGCGCCAGAGCCAGGGCAAGTTTAATCACCAGAATTTTCATACTCAAAACTCAGCTACAGATTGACTCGACTCCTTTGCGCCTTTGCGTCTTTGCATGAAATTTCCTCACGCAAAGACGCAAAGGCGCAAAGAAAAGACTCGGCGCATTCTTAATTACTTAAAAGACCAAAGCGCGAGGCTTTCCCGTCTAGCGCAGGCCGCCGGCCGGGGCGAGCGCCGTTTCCGCCGCGGCCGGGGCCGCGCCTTTCGCGGCCGAGCGGCTCTGCCCGTAGCGCTGGCCGATGAGGCGCACGTAGTTGCGCGTCTCCCTGTAGGGCGGCACCCTCCCGCCGTACTTCATCACAGCGCCCTCGCCCGCGTTGTAACCCGCGAGCACGAGGTCAACACGCCCGCCGAAATTTTCGAGGAGCTGTTTGAGGTACTTCGTGCCGCCCGCGATGTTCTCGGCCGGGTCGAGCGGCTTGCGCACGCCGAAGCGCGCCGCCGTCCCAGGCATCAACTGCATCAGGCCGCGCGCGCCCTTCGGGCTGACGACCCAGGGCTTGAAGTGCGACTCCTGCTCCATCACGCAGAAGATGAGGTAAGGGTCAACGCCGTGGCGCTCGCCGTTCTCGCGTACTAGCGCGTCGAGCTTCGCGTTGCCGGTCGTCCACCCGCGCTCGATCCAAGCGCCGGAAGAATCGTTAGGGCTCGATACTACGGGCTCGCGCTCGACGCGCTCGACGCGCGAGTGCTCGACGAAAATGGTCAGCGGCCCGCGCGTGTACCAGACGCCGTCTTCCGTCTCGTTCACGGAGTCGGCCTCGACGCGCGCGCCGCCGACCAGAAAAATCCAGACGGGCCGCGCGGCCGTGCTGCGCTCGTCGCCACCCACCTCCACGACGCTCGCCAACGTCTTTCGACTTGAGGCTTCCGTCTTACTCTCACTTTCGGCCGCGCTCACTTCACGGGCGGCCGGGCGCGCGCCGCTTCCCTTCCTGAACAGGACGCCTTGAACATTCACCCACTCGCCCTCGGCGTCCGCCCCTTCCGAACCGCCCGCCGGCCTGTCTTCGGGCGCGCGGGCCAGGAGTTCGGGCGACGGGAGCGGGATTAGAATTTCTGTGCCAGGACGGAGCGGAGCGGCGGCGGCCTCGGGGTTCATCGCCGCGAGGTCTTCGGGCGAAACGCCGAAGCGGTCGCCGAGCAGGCTCAAGGTGTCGCCAGCGCGCGAGCGGATTTTGATGAGGCGGCGACTCGCGACGCGCTTTGAAGTCGGCCTCACCATCGCGTTGCGCGCGGCGGCCGTGCCGTGCGACTCCTGCGCGGACGCGGTCACGAGACTCGCCAACACGACGGCCGCGCCGATGATGAAAAGTAACGCTCTGCGGGAAACCTGTGTCCTTGTCATGGGCTCGCCCTTCCTGGGAGAGAAAGGAATCTCAGCTGTGAAATTTGAAATCTCAAATTTGCAGCGGGTCGTCGAGCTGAAGCTCGCCGGTGTTGCGCTGCGCGGGCGTCGGCGGCTGTTGCGAGAAGCCGTGCGACGCGCCGAAGTAGTTGCGCCACGCCTCGTCAATCACTTTCGGGTTCAGTTCGAGGGGGCGACCCTCGAAGAGACAGATATCCGTGACGCGGTCTAACAGGTCGCGCGGCTCGCACGCCTTCATCTGGCGGTGCTCGATCATGTAGCTGTTGAGGATGTGATCGAGCGACTGCTGGTCGCAGCGCAGGCCGCGCGTGTAGGCCGCGCGCTTGAAGATTTCGACGTAGGCCGTAGGCGTCGGCGGCTCGACCCGCGCGCGGTAGCCCATGCGGCGGAGGAACGCCTCGTCGGCCAGGTCCGCCTCGTTGAGGTTCGTCGAGAAGAGGACCAACTGCTCGAACGGGACTTCGATCTTCTTGCCCGTGTGCAGCGCGAGGTAATCCATGCGTCTTTCGAGCGGCACAATCCAGCGGTTCAGCAAGTCCGTCGGCGCGACGCGCTGCCGGCCGAAGTCGTCAATGACCAGGGTTCCGCCGTTCGACTTCACCTGGAACGGCGCTTCGTAAAAGCGCGCCACGTCGCTCCACACGAGGTCCGTGTTCTCCAGAGTCAGCTCGCCGCCGACGACGATGAGCGGCCGCTCGACGTGCACCCAGCGGCGGTCGTAGTCGGCGGGCGTCTCCTCCTCGGGCGCGACGCGATGGCAGTGCGAGTCGAAGAGGCGGATGATTTGCCCGTCAATCTCGATGGCGTAGGGAATCCAGATCGCGCCGGGGAGCGCCGAGTTGATGCGCTCGGCGACGGCCGTCTTGCCGGTGCCGGGCAAGCCCGAGAGAAAGAGCGAGCGGCGCGAGTTGATGACGCAGCCTAAGGTTTGCAAGAGCGAGTCGGGCAGCACGAGGTCGCGGAACGCGGCGCGCACGGTCTCCATCGAAGCGGGGCGCGACGGGACGGCCTGGAGCCGCATCATGTGCGCGTAGTCTTTCAGGGAGACGGGCGCAGGGCCGGTGTAGCCGCAGACCGATTGCAGCCGCGCGTGGCGCTCCCAGCTGTGGTCCAGCATCGCGTAGCGCGTCGAGCCGGGCGTCGTCTGCAAACGAACTTCAATCAGCTTCTCGCGGAAGAGCTTTTGCAACAGATCCTCCGTCAGAGTGCGCGGGAGCCGCATCCTTTCGGCGACTGAGGTGGTCGTGGGCTCCGCCAACATCGCCACGTGCTTGAGCGCGAGGTCGCACAAAAAGCCTTCGCTCACGCCCGTGTCCGCAATCTCCTCGGGCACCGGCGGCCCCATGCTCTCGATCTCGGTTCGCGTCAGGATGCTCGTCTGTGACATGGAAATTTCCCTTCGGTCAATTTCAGGTTCCAGGTTCCAGGTTCCAGGTTCCAGGTTCGCTGCCTCAACTTGAAACCTGAAACCTGAAACTTTTTTTTCACTTCCCGCCGACGGCGGCCATCTCGCTGTTCAACGCCTGCGCTTCTGGCCCGCGGCCCGTGCGCTTGTAGAGTTCGGCGAGGCGGCGCAGGGCGACCGTCGAAGTGGGCTCGGCGCGGCGTGCGGCTTCGTACTGCTTGATGGCTTCCTCGTCGCGGCCGAGGCGTTCGAGCATGGCGGCGGCGTTGAGGCGGCCAGTGACTTCACCGCCCGCGCGCGCGAAGTTCTTGTAGGCGTCGTCGGTCTTGCCGAGGCGCATTTGCGCCAGCGCCAGGTTGTTCAGGATGCGCTGGTCGGTGGGCGCGAGCCGGGCGGCCTTCTTGAGCTTGTCCACGGCCGCGCGGTAGTTGCCGTTTTGGTAGAGCGAGAAGCCCAGGTTGTTGAGCGTCTGCGCGTCCGCGGGGTCGCCCTTGATGGCGCGCTCGTAGGAATCCCTGGCGCGCTCGGGCATCCCCTTGCGGTCGTAGGCCAGGCCGAGCAGGCTATGCGCCTCAGACAGCCGCGGGTCGAGCGACGCGGCGAGCGAGAGTTCCGTGATGGCTTCGTTGACGCGGCCCGCGGAGAGGAAAGCGCGCCCCTGGGCCAAATGTTCGCGCGCGCTGGCGGACGCGCTCGGCACACTTTCGGCGGGCGTGCGGCTGTCGCGCACGAGCGAGGCCGGCGTGCTCTCGAACCGCGCGACATCTTTTTCGGAGAGGCGTTCGAGCTTGCCCTCGTCCTTGCCGCCGCCGAAGAGGCGGCGCAGCGCGCGGAAGGGCGAGGTCAGCGCCCTGACAACCTTGTTGCCGCCCTTCTTCTCCTGCATGTTCTGGCCCGTTTTCGCGCCCGAGTCCGAGACGACGTTGGAGTCCGTCTCGCCGTCGCGCAGCGTGGTCTGTGCACTCCAGAAGGCCGTCACGCCGAAGCAGAGGCTGGCGGCGATGGCGATGGCGATGATGGTGCGTCTGCGCATGATGTCTAAACTCCTTTACATGTTGCGGAAGGTGTCAATCAGCGTCAGCATCGCGGGCCCGAGGATGGCGATGAAGAGCACGGGGAACAGGAAACACGCGAGCGGGAAGAGCAGCTTGACGGCGGCCTTCTGCGCCGCCTGCTCGGCGCGCTGCCGGCGCTTCGTGCGTAAGCTATCGGAGAAGATGCGCACGGCGCGGGCGATACTTGTGCCAAAACGGTCGGCCTGGATGAGCATGGCGACGAGGCTGCGGAGGTCGTCAACGCCCGTGCGCTCGGCCAGATTTCGGAGCGCCTCGTCGCGGTCGCGGCCGACCTTGATCTCAAGGTTCGCCAGCTCGAACTCCTCGCTGATGTCCTTGTGCACGTCGCGCAGCTCGTCGCTCACGCGCAGCATCGCGGCGTTCAAACCCAACCCCGCCTCAATCGAGACGACCATCAGGTCGAGCGCGTCGGCCAGCCCCCAGCGCAGGCGCAGCTTGCGCCCCTTAATCATTTGGTCCAGCACGAAGCGCGGCAGGAAGAAGCCCAGGAGGACGCCGGCCGCGAGCCAGACGATGGCGCTGCTCAGGGGCCAGGCCATGAAGGCGAAGACGATGGCGACCGCGCCGGGAAGCAGCACGAGCGAGAAGAGCTGAATCGCGCGGTAGATGACGGGCGCGTTTGGGCTGCGGTGGCCGGCGTGCATCAAGAGCTTCTGGAGCTTGCGCGCCTCGGCGGCCGACGGCGGCGCGAGCCTGTGCAGGGGCGCGGCGATGCGCTCGGCCAGGTCCGTCACCGGGCGGTCTTCCTGGAGCGCGGTCATGGGCGCTGCGGCGGCCGCCGTCATCGCGGAGTTAACCTGCCCCAGCCTCTTCAGCCGCTCGGTCGCCGCGCTCTGCGGCCGGTACACGAGCCAGTACAGCGCCATCACGCCGAACGTGATGCAGACGAAAGTGGAGATGGTGATGATTAGAAGCATAAGTAAAACCAGAGTCCAGAATCCAGGAGCCAGGAGTCAGAAGAAAAGAGAATCAGAAGAACGGGTTTCAGCCTATCATTCTGGCTTCTGGCTTCTGACTCCTGACTTCTGCTTTTTCATATCTTTATCCGTAAAATCTTCCTCACGATGAGCATGCCGGAGACTTGCAGGGCGACGGCGAGGTAAATCAGCTTGTGGCCGCGCGGGTCTTTCCAGAGGATGCTCATGTACTCGGGGTTCATGACCGTGACGGCGACCGCCACGCCGATGGGCAGGCCGCAGAGCAGCCAGGCCGAGAGGCGCGAGCTGGTCGTCAGCGTCTTCAAGTCGCCGAGGATGCGGAAGCGTTCGCGAATCGTGTGCGCGACCTTCTCCAGAATCTCGGCGAGGTTGCCGCCCGTCTCGCGCTGAATCAGGACGGCCGTCACGCAGAGGCGCAGGTCCAGGAGCGGCATGCGGTGCGTCAGGTTTTCGAGCGCGAGCTTGAGCGAGAGGCCCAGATTTTGTTCCTCGTAAGTCTTGCGGAACTCCTTCGAGATGGGCTCGGGCATCTCGATTGAGACCATGTGGAGAGCTTCGGAGAAGGCGTGGCCGGCCGACAGGGCGCGGCTCATCAGTTCGAGCGCGTCGGGCAGGTGCTCAAGGAACTTGTCGAAACGCTTCTTCCTGTTCCAGAAGACGTGGACGAACGGAATCAGCGCGCCGGCGAGCCCGGCACTGACGATAATCACCAACACGTAAGTGAGCATGGACGCGGCGAGGCCCGCGAGCATGCCCGCCATCGCCGAGAACATCAACAGGCGCGTGACGGTGATTTCCAGGTCAGCCTGGTCGAGCACGCGCTTGAGGCGTGTCGCGACTTGAATCTGGACCAGCGCGCGGTTCAGGGCCGGAATCTCGCTCATCAACTCCTGGCGGGCAAGCAGGACCTCCACGTCCGTCGTGTGCGCCGAATGGAGCAGGGCTTCGTTCAGGCGCTGCTGAAGGCGCGTGCGCTTGGCGTCGGAGCCGCGCGTCGCGAACAGGTAAGCCAGGACCACGACGAAGAGGCAGAAGAGGAAGACGAAAAAGGAAATGAGCATCTTTTACATCTCCTCCAGAAGCGTTCTCGAAAGGTGTATGCCGTAAGCCTTCAGTTTTTCGGCGAAGCGCGGGCGGATGCCCGTCGGGCGGAAGCGGCCGATGACCTTGCCGTTCGGGTCAATGCCCGTGCGCTCAAACTGGAAAATCTCCTGCATCGTAATCGTCTCGCCTTCCATGCCGGTGATTTCAGAAATCGAAGTCACGCGGCGCGTGCCGTCGGAGAGGCGTGCGACCTGGAGCACGAGGTCGAGGGCGGAGGCGACTTGCTGGCGCATGGCGCGTTCCGAAAGGCGCATGCCGGTCATCTGAATCATCGTCTCAAGGCGGGAGAGCGCGTCGCGTGGGGTGTTGGCGTGAATCGTCGTCAGGCTCCCGTCGTGTCCGGTGTTCATGGCTTGCAGCATGTCTATCGCCTCGCCGCCGCGCACCTCGCCGATGACGATGCGGTCGGGGCGCATGCGTAAGGCGTTGCGGACCAGATCGCGCTGCGTGACTTCGCCGCGCCCCTCGATGTTCGGCGGGCGCGTCTCAAGGCGGACGACGTGCGGCTGCTGCAACTGCAACTCGGCGGAGTCTTCGATGGTGACGATGCGCTCGTCTTCGGGGATGTAGGCCGAGAGCGCGTTCAAGAGCGTCGTCTTGCCCGCGCCCGTGCCGCCCGAGATGAGCAGGTTCAGGCGCGCGCGTACGCACATTTCCATCATCTCGGCGATCTCGCGCGTCAGCGCGCGGTTCTCGATCAGCGCGCTCATACGGAGCGGCTCCGCGCCGAAGCGGCGAATGGAGAGGACGGGGCCGTCAATCGCGAGCGGCGGGATGATGGCATTGACGCGCGAGCCGTCGGCGAGGCGCGCGTCAACCATCGGGGAAGACTCGTCTATGCGGCGACCCACGCTGGAGACGATGCGCTCGATGACGCGCATCAGGTGCTCGTCGTCCTTGAAGGCTACGTCCGTGGCTTCGAGCTTGCCGCGCCGCTCGATGTAAATCTTGCGGTGCGAGTTGACGAGGATGTCCGAGATGGTCGGGTCGCCCAGGAGCGGCTCAAGCGGCCCGAGGCCGAACAACTCGTGACGCACCTCGCCCACCAGCCGCTCGCGCTCGGCCGCCGAGAGCGGCATCGCCTCGGCCGCGAGCACGCTCTCCGCGAGGCGCGAAACCTCCGCGTGGAGTTGCTCGGGGGCCATCGCGCCGAGCTTCGTCAAGTCCATGCGGTTGATCAGCGCGCGGTGCAGCCGCGACTTCATCTCCTGATAAAGGTGCTGCGCGTTGGCGGCGTCCTCGGCCGCCGTGAACCCCGGCTGGTTCGTCTCCCGGATTAGTCTCTCGCGAAGTGCCATGATTAGTTAACTATGAATGCGGAACGCGGAATGATGAATAAAAGACAGTCGGTTTTTAATTCGTCGTTCATCACTCCGCATTCATCATTTTCCTTTCTTAGACTTTGCCGAGCGTCGCGCGCAGGTCCAGATTTTGCTGCGCCGCCGCGCTGCCGCCGCGCTTGAAGAGGCCGCCGAAGAGTTTGCGGCGCTGCGGCTGCGCTTCAAGATGCGGGCTCTGGCCCGTGATGCCGGCGGTGATGCGCTTGATCTCGACGGCGATTTTCGACGCGGGCTCGGACTGGACGAGCGGCTGGCCCAGATTGATGGAGGTCACGGCCGTCTGGTAGTCGCTCGGGATGAAGCCCGCCACCTTCTCCTTGATGAAACGCTCGACTTGTTGCAGGTCGAGGTCAATCTGCTTGCTCCAGCGGTTGACGACGACGCGAATCTTCTTGCGCGGGTAGCCGAGCCGGTCGAAGATTTCCAGAGCGCGCTGCGCGCTGCGAATCGCCGGGATGTCCAAAGTCAGCACGAGCACGATGTCGTCCGCCTGGTCGAGCGCCGCGAGCGTGATCGAGTCGAAAGTGTGCTGCGGGTCGAGCACGACGTAGTCGCAACTCTCGCGCACTCTTTCAAGCGCCTCGAAGACGTGCTCGGGCTTGATGTCGTCGGCCGAGTCGGCCTCGCGCGGCGCGGCCAGCAGCGAGAGACTCGCCGAGTGCGGCGTGATGTAGCTCACGAGCAGCGAGTCGTCCATGCGCGCGCGGCTCTCGACCATGTCGGCGATGGAATACTTCGGCTCGACGCCGAGGAAGAGCGGGAGGTCGCCCGCCTGCAAGTTCAAATCGACGAGCACGGTCGGCGCGTTCAGCGCGGCGGCCATGTTCGTGGCGACGAAGGAGGTGCCGCAGCCGCCCTTGCTCGAAAAGACGGCGATCATGCGCGCCTTCTTCTTCTGCGGGGCCTTCTGCCCGGCGCAAAATTCGGCCGTGCGGTCGAGCACCGTCTTGAATTCTTCGCTGATGACCGGCAGGCGCAGGAACTCGCGCGCGCCGGCGCGGAGGCTTTGCAGGATGAGGTCCGGCGAGGCGTTGCGCGCGGCCGAGATGAGGGCCGTCTGCGGGGCCTCGACCGAGAGCTTCGCGATGAGCCTGAGCGCCTGCTCCGCGTTCCCATCGGCCATCGTGATGATGGCGGCGTTGGGGCGCAAGTTGACGATCTCGGCGTAAACCTGCTCCGTGTCGTTGCCGCCCGCCAGCAGGCGCGCGCGCGGGTCCGTCGCGAGCGCGTTGCGCAGCTCCTTGAACGTATCGAGCCCTGTGCTCAGGACGACGAATGAGAGTGTCATAGTCAGTTTTCAGTGGTCGGTGGTCAGTGGTCAGTGAAAGCCGGTTGTCTTAACTGACCACCGGCCACTGACCACCGGCCACTACAAGTTAGGCGGGACGAGGCCCGCGTTTTCGCCCGTCAGGGTCGTGTTGTAGTTGGGCATGTTGATCGTCGTCCCGATGATGGGGACGACGAGCTGGAACTGGTAGCCCGTGATGCTCACGGAGACCGTGCCCGCGCCGAGGCCGTAGCTTGAGTACTGGACCTGGACGTTGGCAACAGTCAGGTTGTCAACGAGCGGCTTCGCGCCGCCGGCCGGGTCGCCGAAGACGACGACGTTCCTGACGGCGGCCTCGTCGCCCGCGGGGTGGTTGACGGCGTAGCGCGCGCCGCGCCGGGCCGCGTCCGCAAGCGCGTTGTGCGTCCACAGCGCGCGCCCGAATTCTATGACGGCGAACATCGCCGTCAGGAAGACGACCGCGCCGATGGCGAACTCGACCAGCGTCGCCCCCCGCTCACCTTCCCTTTTCCTCTTCGAGCCGAACATTCTTCACGCTCCGTCAAACTTCGTCTTCCGTTAAATTCGTTCGCTGAAAACTTTGAAAACTGGCACATCAAATCGGCGGTTGCGTCAACAGGTAGCGCATCGTGACGCTCGGCTTGACTTCGATGTTGAGCGAGAGCGACGGGGCCTTGATGAGCTGGCCGAGGTCGAAGACCGGCTGGTACTTGTAGCCGGAAATCTGCACCGTCACGGTCTGCGGCAGGACGGGGACGCCGCCCGTGCGCGTGATGACGACGTTCGCCGGGGTCAGCCCCTTGACGATTGGC
Source organism: Pyrinomonadaceae bacterium (assembly GCA_036403435.1). Lineage (GTDB taxonomy): Bacteria > Acidobacteriota > Blastocatellia > Pyrinomonadales > Pyrinomonadaceae > QHXM01. Next base: position 17,194 of record DASWQY010000202.1, on the reverse strand, counting down.
GTGCCCGTGCCGGCCTCGTTGCCGTAGACGACGATGTTTTTGGCCTTCGCGTCCTCTGTGCCATTAACGGCCGCCGTCGCCAGGTAGCGCGAGCCGGCGCGCACGGCCTTGTCGAGCGTCGTGTACTCGTAGAAGTAGCGCCCGTACTCCGCGGCCGCGCCGAAGAGCATGAGAAAGATCGGGAGCACGATTGCCAGCTCGACGAGCTGCGCGCCGCGCTCCTCGCGCGCGAAGATGAAAAACAGGCTCCTTGTCGTTCCACGCTCTCTCATCGCCTCCGCCTCCTCCCTCACTTGTAAAGCACAGGGATAGCCAGCAGGTTGTTCGCAGGCCCGCCGTTCGGGTCGTAGCCGCCCTTGCCCGCGACGACGATGTCGTCCACGTACTCGGCCACGATGTCGCCGCTGTTGCCGCTGTCCGCCTTATTCCTCAGGAAGAAGACGCCGAAGCGGTTGAACTTGACCGTGTCGCGCCCCTGGTCGTACTCGGCCAGCTTGACGATGGGGATGATGACGAGGCGGCGGCCGTAAACGCCCGCGTGCGAGGGCGACTGCGTGGCCGTGCCGTCGCGGTACTGGTCGTAGGTGATGTTCTCTTTGACGTTCGTGTCGGGCGGGTAAAGGTTCGGGTCGAGCTGGCTGCCCTGGTAGTCGTCGAAGCGCGAGTTGATTCCCTTGCGCACCTTGCCGGCGGTCAGGCCGGGCTTGGTGTCCACGGAGTAGGTCGCGCCCGCCTCCGCGCAGTCGTCAACGCCCGCGCCGATGCCGAACTCCACGTCCACGCCGCCGCGGCCGGCGACGGCCAGAATCTGGTAGTTGCCCGGCGAAGGCGAGTTGCCCGTCCCGGCGCGAATCGTGTAGACGCTGCCCGGCATCATCGGCACGTCGTAGTCAATCACCGAGAGCGGGATGAAGTTGCAGAAGACGTTAATTGGCACAGAAAGTCCGGCGGTCGCGCCCGCGTTCAGGTTGCGCGAGCTGCCGAGGACGGAGCCGGAGAAGGTGATGCTGGCGGGGAGGTCCGGCGTCATGACCTGGACGAAACGGATGTTCTTCGCGGAGGCCGCCGCCGAGCCCTCGCTCATGTACGGGCCGTCGAGGTTGACGGCGAAGAGGACGTTGGCGCGCGGGAAGGTGACGCCGGTCTTGTTGAAGGCGTAGCTGTTCATTGCCAGGACGGCGCGGTCGGTCGCCTTGGTGATGCCGCTCGAAGCGCCGTTCAGGCCGGAAGCGCCCGCGAGCGCCGAGGCGTCCGCCGCGTTCTGCAACTCGGTCTTGGTCAAATAGAGACGGCTCACGTCAACGCCGAGGCCGACGGCGAGGAGGAGCGCGAGCATCCCCATCGTCGCGACCGCCAGGACCGAACCGCGCTCACCTTTTCTCTCCGGCTTCCCTTCCATAGCCCTCATCTCCTGCCTCCTCTCGTCTGACTCCGGCCGCGCGTGGCCGTGGCGAAGAAAGATCGAACAGACCGCGCAGTCACACGAGGCGGCACGAACTCTGATTCTCCGCCGTGCGTCGTTCGCGTCTTTTCGTGTGACTTCGTGGCTCATGGTTTTCCCTCATCCGAATTGGACCGATTTGCCGCCCGTGAAAGGTTGACGATTACGGCGTCGCGCCGGCGGCGAGCTTCGCCTGCGGGGCCGGCATCGCCGGCGGCTCGGGCATCGCCTCCATCTTCACCGGCACGAGGAGGCTGATGGCCTTCGTCTCGGGCGGGCTCGCCGGCTTCGCGGGCGCGGGCTTCGTCTCGGCGGGCTTCGGCGCTGCCGCGGGCTTCGCTTCCGACGTGCCGCCCATCGAGTAGCCGCTCTGGCCCGTGATGCCTTCGCCCTTCGACTCGACGCCGAGCGGCGAGCCGCTGTGCAGGCCGTCAAGGCCGCGCATCTGCGGCAGGTCGTCCGGCCTGATCGGCTTCACCAACTGTGCCGTGACGATGAACATCAGTTCCGTCTCGTTCTTCTGGTAAGACTTCGACTTGAAGAGCGCACCCAGAATCGGGATGTCGCCGATGACCGGGACTTTCGAGAGCGAGCGCGACTCGCTGTCGTCCATCAATCCGGCGAGCGCGAAGCTCTGCCCGTCGCGCAACTCGACGCCGGTCTTGGCGCGGCGCGTCTTGAGGCCCGGAATGACGAAGCCGTCGAACTTGACGCCGTTCGAGAAGTCAATCGTCGAGACTTCCGGCTCCATCTCCAGCCGGATGTGGTCCTCGTCAATAATCGTCGGCTTGAAGTTGAGGCGCACGCCGTACTCCTTCCACACGATGGTGACGATGGTCCGCGTGCCGTCGCTCTGCACGACGGGCACCGGGAATTCGCCGCCCGCGAGGAAGCTCGCCTGCTGCCCGTCCATCGCGATGATGTTCGGCTCGGCCAGGCTTCGAACCGCGCCCTGCGTCTGCATCATGCGCAGCATGGCGAGCGTGTTGCCGCCCATCAGCAGCACGTTGAGCATGCTGCCGCCGAGGACGCCGCCGAGCGCCCCGTGCGGGTCCACCTTCGGGAAGGCCAGCTCGCTCGGCCCCGTCCCGCCGTTCACGTAGCCGCCGCGGCCCGGCGCTCCCTGATAACCGAAAGACGTGCCCATGTCCTTCATGCGGCTGCGGCTGACTTCGGCGACGCGCACCTGAAGCTGCACCTGCGGCGCGTTCTTCGTGGGTGAGCCGAGCATGTTGACCGTCTTGAAGCCGGCGGCCTCGACGACGGCCTGTACCCTGCCGGCGGTGATCGGGTCCGTCACGCTGCCGGAGATGACGACGGAGCCGTTGGCCTGGCTCAGCCGGATGTCATCCTTAGGGAAGAGCGCGCGAATCTGCGAGTCAATCAGCGAAAGGTTCGTGCGGACGAACACGTCGAAGACGATGAAGCGGCCGCCCGTCTGCTCCCAGGCGATGAAGTTGACCTGCCCGAAAGCCTTGCCGTTGACGAGCACCTGGTCGGGCGCGACGAGCACGGCCTCGGCAATCTCCGGATTCGAGACCGAGAAGCGGCCGATGGCCTTGTTGAAGTTGATGACGCGCGACTGGCCCACGAGCACGTTGACGGCAATCGGGTCTTTGGCGTTCTCGAAGGACGCCTGGTACGAAGTCTCCTGCGCATGCGCGCTGGCCGCGATGCCGATGGCGATCATCGCCGCGCAAAGAAGTGTGACGAGGCGAGCGATTGGGTTACGGGTCTGCATGATGCTTAAGGCTCCTTTGGTGGCGAAGTAATCAAATGCGGAATGATGAATGATGAATGGAAGATGATTGGTTTTTAATTCATCATTCATCATTCCTAATTCATCATTACGGAAAATCTACACTCTGTTTCTTGCCGCCCTGAATCATCTCTATGCTGTTGCGCGGGGGAGGGGGCGGCTGCGGCGCGGCGGCCTGCGGCGCGACCGGCGCGGGCGCGGCTTCGACGCGCTGGCGGCGCGGCGCGGGCGCGGGCTTCTGCTCGGGCTGCTCGCTCTTGAGCGAGCCGGGGTCGGGCAGCGGGTTGGCGTGCTCGCCCGACAGCAGGCTGCGCTTGTTGATGCCGGTGGTCTGCGTGTCGCCCTGGTCAATCGAGTTGCGCATGATCAGTTGGAGCTTGCCTTCGTTGGAGGCGAGCGCCAGCTTCTCGGCCTGCTCCGGCGTGACCTGCAAGGTGACGGCCTTGACGGTCGTCGCCTCGCGGTCGTCCTTCGGCTTGTCCAGGTTCTGCGCGTTGGCGAGCACCTTGACGTTCTGCAACACGACCTTCGAGATCGGGTCCTGGTTGATGCTGTTCTCCTTCGGGTCAATCACGACCACCACGTCCACGACCGCGCCCGGCTGGAGGAAGCCCGAGACGCCGGAGGCGTCGTCAACCTTGACCGTCATCGCGCGGTAGCCCTCGGGGATGATCGCCGTCAAGCCGCCCGCCGTGCCTTCGGGCGCGAGTTTCGAGTCGGTGATGGCCTCGCGCGCCGCTATCTGCACGACGGCCACGCGGCCGACCAGCTTCTGCGCGTTCTCGAACGCGCCGGCGGGGATGCTGTTCGACGGGAACTCGACCTCGTCAATCTGCTCCTGAATGATCTTGGTGCCGACGGGAATGTCCACTTTAGCGACGGAGATTTTGGTCCCGTTGGCGCTGTTGGCCTGTGCGCTCGACAGGTAGCGGCTGACGGAAAAGGCCGCGAGCAGGCCGAAAATGAGAGCGCCCGCCATGACGAATATGAACCGTTTGTTTCGCATCGCTAAAATTCTCCGTTCCGAAAGAGAAATGGCCCAAGCGCCGGGTTAGGCGCGGAAGATTGCCAGCGAGATGAGGCTGCCGAACGTAATGGCAACCCCGTAAGGGATCGTGTGCCTGCGGTCGGCCGGCACGCTGAAGCGCGGCAGCTCCCAGCCGGGCAGAAGGCCCACCAGGATTTGCAGCACGCGGTACATCGTCGCCCGCACGGCCCCCCTGTGCAGCATCAGGAGCAGGGCCAGGGCCCCACCCGTCAAGATGACGACCAGAAACGTCGGCAGCACGAGGTGTGTGCCGACTAAGGAACCGACCGCCGCGAAAAGTTTTACGTCGCCCGCGCCCATCGCGCCGAAGACGTGCAGGACGAACATCAGCATGAACGCGATGGCGCAGCCGCCGAGGCTCATGACGGCCCCCTGCCAGCCGCCGTAAACGGTGTTGACGATGATGCCGCTCGCGAGCGTGGCTAAGACGAAGGCGTTCGGGATGCGCCGGTAGCGCACGTCGTAGTACGTGATGATGACGGCCAGCGGGACGAGCAGCGCGATGATGACGATGAAGAGTGAGCCGGACATTTATTAACCAGGGACTTACTAGAAAACTTGAGAAGACTTGCTCCCCGCGCCTTCCCGCGTGGCGGGGCGGGGAGAGTTTTTTTCGGAAGAAGTAGGCGCGCCGTTCACTCGTCGTGCGGCGACGGGCTGCGGGCGCGCCGTCCTCCTCTCGTTCGTGCGAGCGAGCTACTGAATCTTGGTCGCCAGCTCGTTGATCTTGCTGCCGATGTTGCCACCGAGCAGTTGGAAGGCAGCGACCGCCGCGAGGGCTACGAGTGCCGCGGCGACCGCGTACTCGGAAAGCTCAAGGCCCGATTCGTCACTCCAGAATTTCTTGATCACGTTCTTGCTCCTTTACGCCTTGAACCCTTACTTGATGGTGTTCGCCAGCGAGTTGATCTTGGTGCCAATGTTGCTGCCCAACAGCTGGAAGGCGGCGACGGCTGCGAGCGCGACCAGGGCGGCGGCGACAGCGTACTCGGACAACTCAAGACCAGTTTCATCGCGAAGAAATCTCTTAATCATTTGTTTGCTCCTTTAGAGTTTGGTTAGTGGTTGCGGGTCAGGCCCGTTTGCCGGCTTCGCGCTCGCTTGCCCCGAGCGCACCGGGCGGGCAGAAAATTAATAGCCGAGATGAATCACGGAGGCGCTACGGCGCGGCGCTGCGTTGCCGCCCATCTCCATCCGGCCGCGGGCGACGCTTCTCTCTTTCGCCGCGCGCCGGCCCATGCCGTTAGCGATGCTGATCGCCGCGCCGCAAAGCGCCAGCGCCACGAGCAGCAGGTCGTCGCGGCTGCCCTGAGAGAGTGTGACCGCACGCGCGCCGACGACGAGCGCCACGGCGAAGAACGGCGCGGCCAGCAAAACGCCGACGAGCGATACGAGCATCTTCGCGGTGACGGCTTTCATGACTAACTCTCCTCGCCTCTCCGATTGAAACTTGCGATGCATTCAATGCTTCGCTGACGCACGGACCTGTTACAAGACGCGTGCCGCAGGGCGCTAATTGATTTTTGGGCCGATTTTTATTGGGCCCGCGCCGCGAGAGGGCGAAACACCTTGTCGCCCCCCGTTGACAAAACGGGGACGGTTGTCGGGCGCGGAGGGAGCGGCTCGCGGGGTCAAAGTGAGTCGCCCTTAAGCACTTAACTTCTTGTCGCCGCCGGTTGACAGCGAGGCCGTAACTTTTCAACGACAGGCGACGACACGCACAAAATGAAAGGGCGGCTCGGTCTGCAAACGACCAGCCGCCCTCGGACCAAAATTTTAGCTGTCCCTTAGAAGTGTCGTAAGGCTTGGAAAGCGATGAGCGCCAGGCTCAGGCTGCTCCCCGCAATCGTGAACGTCCACTCGACGAACGCGCTCTTACGCCGCATGAGCGCGCGCAACATTACCATCCCGCATTTCCAGCCGTCCTGCTGGTAAAGCGGAAGGAGATTGGTGGCCGCGAGCAAGAGGTTCACGGTGCCGAACGGAGTGCCCAACGTCAGCGCGGCGGCGACTAGGTTGACTATGATGCCGGCCAGCAGGACCAGCACCTGCCGGCTGAGCGAGCGCCGCTGCAACTCCCCCATGTCCAGGCGGACGTACGCGCCGACGGGGAGCGCGTGCAGCTTGTACTCGACGCCCCCGAAGTGAAAGCCGAATAGCTTGCGCCCCCACCCCAGGCCGAACTCCGTCGCGGGCACGCGGCACACGCGCGCCGCCGTCAGGTGGCCCAATTCATGAATCAGGAGCGCGACGAGGAAACTGAGGACGTAGGAGACGATCACGAGGGGCCTGCTTTTGGAGTGTCGGAGTGGAAAGGTTAGTGGCGTTCGGGGCGCAGCTGTAGGCCGGGCTCCGTATCCTCTTGGAGAAAATCGCCGATGTCAATCGCCAGCCGCTTGAGCTTCTTGTAAAGCGTCTGGCGCGAGCCCAGGCCGAGCGCGTCTGCCGCGCGCGCCACGTTGCAGTCGTGCCGCTTGAGCGTCTCCGTGATGACGCGGCGCTCGAAATCTTCGAGCATGTGATCCAGGTCGGCGGGCCGCTGGCCGTCCATGCGCGCCGCGCCGCGCTCTTGTTCAGGTAGGACGCGCGAGTTGAGGTGATCAATGCCGATGTAGCTCCCCTCGTCCGCGTACAGCACCAGGCGCTCGATCTCGGCTGCCAGTTCGCGGACGTTGCCGGGCCACGAATAGTTCTGAAGCGCGTGGATGGCGTCGGAAGTGATGCCGGCAATCGCGCGGTCGTTGCGCCGCGCGTAGTGCGTCAGGAAATGTGAGATGAGCGCGGCCGTGTCTTCCGGGCGCTCCCTGAGCGGCGGGATGTTGACCGAGAGCGAGGCCACGCGGTAGTACAAGTCTTCGCGAAAGCGACCCTGCCGGACCTCGTGCTCTAAATCCTTGTGTGTGGCGGCGACGACGCGCACATTAACTTTGCGAGGAGCGCGCTCCCCGAGCGGGTGAATCTCACCTTCCTGTAGGAAGCGCAGGAGCTTGGGCTGTAAGGCGAGCGGCAGGTCACCGATCTCGTCCAGGAAAAGCGTCCCGCCCTCTGCGGCGCGAATCATCCCTTCGTGGTCCGCGTGAGCCCCTGTGAAAGAACCCTTGCGATGACCGAAGAGCATGCTCTCGATCAAATCGGCGGGCGCGGCCGTGCAGTTGAACGGGATGAACTCGCCGTGGCAGCGCCGGCTCAAACGATGAATCGCGCGCGCCACCAGCTCTTTCCCCGTTCCTGACTCGCCCGTAATCAGCACGGTCGAATCCGAATCCTTAATACGCTCAACCCCGCGCGCGACTCCCGTCATCGCGCGGCTGACGAAGACCATGCCTGGGAGTGAAGCGTCGGCTACGGCGGCCAGCGGCTGCGCCCTGAAATGTTGCTGCTGGTCGTCGAGCAGAGCTACGTGCGCGCGGGCCAGTTGCGCGACATCCGACAGCATACGCAGTTCTTTGGCCTGCCGCTCCGAGAGCGGGCGCACGCAACGGCCGTAAATTGCGGCCCCCTCACGATTGAGGCCCGCGGTGGCAAGCACCATGCAGAGGTGTCTGTCGCCCGGCTTTATCTCATCCGCTTCATTCGAAGCTGAAAGCGCACTTGTCACCGCAGCTTCCGCGTCAGCGATCTCCGCCTGCTCTAACCCTTCCACCCATTTCAGCCGCGGTCGCTCGCCGAATTTTTGCGTCCAGGTCGCCAGCCCGTAAGTATGTGCCGTGGCGTCAATCATCAAAGTCAGCTTAAGCATGACCTCGTATAACTGGCCCGGCCCCGCCGTCGCCGCCTGACACAAAGCCCGCACCATTGCCGCCAGTGGCAAAGGCGTCGGCGCAAACGGGTTATCGAAAGAATTTTCTAATGAGTGCGCAGAAGACATTGACCTTGATGATGTAAACCCATACTGATGACTTGGTTAATCGGTGCCGGGGCAATGTCTAGCTAACTGGAAGAGAATTACTGCCGTCGGTCGAACTATCTGAGGAAGCCCAACCAAGCTTCGACAGTCTAAGCAGATATCAGAGCGGTGTCAACATAATTAAACATATTTGTGCTCTGACTGCGATTACGAAGCTATTCGGTTATCAGGCTTCGGTCTTCGAACAGGTCTGCTCCTTAAAAACCAGGAGTGCGGACAAGAGCCTTACGCTTTTCCACACCTGTGCTGGAGGTCGGAATGCCCTATCTCTCACACTCTCATCATCATCGAAGGTCAATGCCCTTCTCGCGGATTTCCGTTCGCCTGCTGTTCGCCGCTTCAACCTCTTAGCCGCGCTTACCTCAAGTAAACGCTGAACTTAGCCCTCGAAGTCGTTGCAAAGAAATATCTTTACAGCTCCTACTCCTCATGCTACATTCCCGCCACCTTGCCGCTAAATGCTTGACCGGCAAAGGATTGGGATGTAAATCAAGCACATCAACTTGTGGTCTCCAGCTTTCGCTAACACACTATATTGAGTTTTTAGGGTTTAAACGGCCGGTGTCACAGGTTTCTCTCAATTCGGAGCTAACCAATGAAGACAAGATCATCCCAAGCGGCGAAGAGTCTACGGGGGTATCGGTCGAGGGTCACCGTCCGGCGAAAGATGGCGTCCTTGCGTGTCTGCTCGCAGCGCAGGAGGTGGCGGCGTGCCGGGCGAGTTTGGGCGGACAGTTGATAGCTTGTCGGGCGCTGAGCCGCCGGGGCGTGCTCATGCAAGTAAAGAATCAAATCAAGACTTGGAGGTGCTCCTTTGAACAAGGCCGCGAATACATACTGGATTGATAGCCGTCTTCAGGCGCAGCGTGTCGCCACGCGTGCACTACCGGCGTTCGCCGCCCCGGCCCGTGACCTTTCTCGCGAGATCATAGGCACGCGCACCGAGATTCGTCGTCGCGGCGGACTGATACCTTCCTGGGTCGTCTTCGTCACCATTATTCTTGCGACCTTCGCCCTTTGCGTCACCGTCATGGTGCGTACGCGCGCGGAGGCACACGCGGCCTCGCAGCAGCACCAAAGAATCATTTCGGAGGTCGAGACGCTGCGTAACGGAAACGCCGCACTCGCGTCGGAGATTAAGCGGCTGAAAACCGACCCGCGCTCCATCGAGTCGGCCGCCCGCGAGCGGCTCAAGATGGCGCGCGAAAACGAGATCATCGTGCCGATTGAATAAGTGCGCACGCGCCTGAAGCTCTTTGCCATCAATGTTCGTTTAACGTGGAGTGCCCGCCTTGGACTTTTCCGCTTGAACCCTGCTCCGTTACCACGCATCACGGTCGCCTGCCGATTGCGCGCGGCTCAGAAATAAAAAACTGAGCCGCGCCCCTCTTCACATCGAACAACGCCCTCATCACCTCAATTACGCATAGTTGACACTCATCTGACCCTCAACTAATATCAAATTCTTATTGCTTCTCAATTTATTTTCACCGCCCGTGCGCGCTCTGACTCCCGAAATGACGCCGCGCGAGAATTTGATTAGAGCCATGCCCAAAACTAAAGAAATCACGTCGCCTGAGCAGGCAGCCGTCGAGCGATGGGAGCAGGAGACACTCGCGCCTGTTTTAAAGAAACGCCCCGAGAGGAAGAAGCGTTTCGAGACGGTCTCGCTCGAAGAAGTGAAGCATCTCTACACGCCGGCGGACGCCGCCGACGTTGACTACGAACGCGACATCTCCTTCCCAGGCGAGTTCCCTTACACGCGCGGCATTCACCCGACAGGCTACCGCGGCAAGCTCTGGACGATGCGGCAGTTCGCAGGCTTCGGGACGCCCGAAGAGACGAACGCGCGCTTCAAGTACCTGATGGCTCAGGGACAGACTGGCCTCTCGGTCGCTTACGACTTGCCGACGCTGATGGGCTACGACGCTGACTCGCCGCTCTCAGAGGGCGAGGTCGGCAAGTGCGGCGTGGCCGTCTCCAGCCTAGCCGACATGGAAGTACTGTTCGACGGCATCCCGCTCGAAGAGGTCACGGTCTCGCAGACGATCAACGCGCCGGCTTCGGTGCTGCTCGCGATGTATCTGGTTGTTGCGGAGAAGCAGGGGGCCGACTGGAAGAAGATCTCCGGGACACTTCAGAACGACATTCTCAAAGAGTACATCGCTCAGAAGGAGTGGATTTATCCTATCCGCCCGGCGATGAAGCTGGTCACGGACACCTTTGAGTTCTGCACGCGTCACGTGCCGCGCTACAACCCTATTTCGGTGAGCGGCTATCACATCCGCGAGGCCGGCGCGACCGCCTTGCAGGAACTTGCCTTCACCCTGCGCGACGGCATTGAGTACGTCGAGTGGGGCGTCCGCGCGGGGCTCGACGTTGACGAGTTCGTGCCGCGCATCTCTTTCTTCTTTAACGCGCACAACGACTTCTTCGAGGAGATAGCCAAGTACCGCGCCGCGCGCCGCATCTGGTCGCGCGTGATGCGCGAGCAGTTCAACGCCAAGAACGAGCGGACGCTGCAACTCAGGTTTCACACGCAGACGGCGGGCGTCTCGCTCACCGTGCAGCAGCCGCTGAACAACATCATACGCGTCGCCATCCAGGCGCTCGCGGGCGTGATGGGCGGGACGCAGAGCCTCCACACCGACGCCTATGACGAGGCGCTGGCGCTGCCGACCGACCGCGCGGCCTTGATCGCGCTCCGCACGCAGCAGATCATCGCCGAAGAGACGGGCGTCGCCAACACGGTAGACCCGCTCGGCGGCTCCTACTTCATCGAGTCGCTAACGAAGCAAATGGAGGACGGCGCGCTCGACTACTTCAGGAAGATTGACGGGATGGGCGGGATGGTCGAGGCCGTCGAGAAGGGCTTCCCTCAGCGCGAGATTCAGGAGTCTGCCTACCAATATCAGAAGGCGGTCGAGCGCGGCGAGCAGACGATTGTCGGCGTCAACAAGTACCAGATGGCAGAGGGGCCGGCGGAAGTTCCAATCCTGGTGATTGACGAAGGGGTGCGCGACCATCAGGTCGAAAGACTGCAACATGCGCGAGACCGCAGGGACAAGGGCGCGGTTGCCAACGAGCTTGAGAAAGTCAGGCGGGCCGCGCGCGCGGGCGAAAACACCATGCCCGCGACCATAGATGCCGTGCGCGCCTACGCCACGCTCGGCGAGATTTGCGACGCGCTGCGCGACGTTTACGGCCTCTACGAAGAGCCTGCTTTCTAACTGAGGGAATGATCATCACACACACTGAACAGCGAATGAACTCGCGCCGCTTGTTGTTGTCGCTGCTGCTGCTGGTTTCCGTCGGCCTCGTGAGCGCCCCGGCCCGCACCGCCGTCCCGGAAGGCCCGCCGAGCGTTGTCATACAGAAGCGGAGAGTGGTGCTGGTTCGCGGCGGTAAATTCGCCAGGGATTTTCCCGACCGTAAGAGGGCGGTCGTCACTTACCCCGTCGTCGTCGGGCCGAGGGATTCGCCGGTCCTGCGCAAGATTCGCGCGACGTTCGACTTCAAAAATATCTTCGGCTCGTCGCTCGCGGAATACAGGTCGGACACCTGGCTCTCGGAGTTCGGCTACGAGGTCAACTACAACCGCGATTACATTCTGGACATCACGTTCACGCAGGAAGGCGTCGGCGCATACCCGGACGGCGGCTACAAGCACTTCGCCATCAACCTCCGAACCGGCGAGTTGATTCGCGCGGCGGACGCGTTCGACCCGGCGGCGCACGAGAAGCTCGCCGCGATGGTTGACGAAAAGTTGCAGGCCGAGAATCGGGCGACCATCAGGGACGCGGGCGACGATGACAGGTCGTCGGCCGAAGAGCTGCTGAAGGACTTGAAATTCACGGCGAGCAACCTGGACGACTTTTCCGTCAGCGGCAAGGGGCTGACGTTCCTGTTCGACGCAGGCTTCCCGCACGCCGTCCAGGCGTTCGCGCCCGCGGGGCGCTATTTTTTCAGCTACGCGGAGCTGAAGCCGTACATCAAACGCGGCGGGCCGCTCGCCGTCTTTATTCGTTAAAGCCGCATCATGAGTGAGAGAAAAATTCGCGTCCTCGTAGCCAAGCCCGGCCTCGACGGCCACGACCGCGGGGCCAAAATCATCGCGCGCGCGCTGCGCGACGCCGGGATGGAAGTCATCTACACGGGCCTGCGCCAGACGCCGGAGATGATCGCGGCCGCGGCGCTACAGGAAGACGTGGACGCCGTCGGCGTCTCGATCCTGAGCGGCGCGCACAACACGCTCTGCCCACGCATCGTGCAGCTCCTGCGCGAGAAGGGCCTGGATGACTGCCTCGTCCTCGTCGGCGGCATCGTCCCGCAGGAAGACATCCAGCGCCTCAAGGAGACGGGCGTCGCCGAAGTCTTTCTCCCCGGAACCTCCACCGTAGACATCGTCTCATTCCTCAGAGAGAACGTCCGCCCGCGCGAATGACCGAAGAAGAGAGAGAGGCTCGCGAGCGCGCCGTCGTCGTTGAAGAGCGTGCTTCAATTGCCATCGTCCGCTTTAACAGGCCCGCCGAGCGCAACGCGCTCTCAGTCGCCACCCTCGAAGAATTAGACTCAACCGTCTCGGCGCTGACTGCGCGGGCTGACCTCAGCTCAATCATCTTCACAGGCACAGGGAGTGTGTTCGCCGCGGGCGCGGACATACGCGAGCTTTCCCGTCTGACGGCGGGGCAGGCCAGAGAGTTCGCCGCGCGCGGCCAGCGTCTCTTTCAGAGAATCGCGGACGCGCGGCAGCTCACCGTCGCCGCCGTCAACGGCTTCTGCATGGGCGGCGGCATGGACCTCGCGCTGGCCTGCGACGTACGCTGCGCCGCGCCCTCGGCCGTCTTCGCACATCCGGGCGCGCGCCTCGGCATCATCACCGGCTGGGGCGGCACGCAGAGATTGCCGCGACTGATTGGCACAGCGCGGGCGCTTGAGATGTTCGCCACGGCGAAGCGCGTCGAAGCGCGTGAGGCTTACGAGGTCGGTCTGGTGAGCAGGCTGGGAGAGCCTGTGCTCGATTGCGCCATCGAAATCGCGAAGGGGAGTTAAAGCACTCAACACCTTTGCGACTTTGCGCCTCCAGCGTGAGACTAAGTTTCACGCTGGAGGCGCAAAGTCGCAAAGAAAAACTCAGGTTCCGAAACTGTGCTCTGACTCTTTCCTCACTTCTTAAGAAAGCGGGCGATTCCCTGCTGACAGTCTTCGGTCATGCGGGCGAGGGCGTTGATGTCAACGCCTGACTGGAGCGCGGCATCGAAGGTCATCCCGTCCATGTGGTAGAGGAGGCGCTTCGAGAGCATCACGGCCGAGCGGCTGACCTTCTCGAACGAGGCGACGTAATTCTCTACCTCTGTTTCAAACTCCGAATCCTCGTAGACGCGGTTGACGAGGCCAACGCGCTCCGCCTCGTCCGCGCCGATCTCCGCGCCGCGGACGATTAGTTCAAACGCGCGCTTCTCCGAAACGTTGCGCCGCAAGATAGCCATCACCATCGCCGGGACGAACCCGATCTTGACCTCCGGGTAGCCGAAGCGCGCCGAGCGCGCCGCAAGCACGAGGTCGCACGCGGTCGCCAACCCACAGCCGCCCGCCAGGGCGCGCCCGCGCACGGCCGCGACGACCGGCACACGCACGCGCCGCATCAGCGCGAACAATTCCATCAGCGCGGCGGCGTCTTCCAGGTTCTCTGTCACGGAGCTTTCCGAGATTTTCTGCAACGCCGCGAGGTCCGCGCCCGAGCAGAAGTCTGCGCCCGCGCCCGTGATGACGATGACGCGCACGGAGTCGTCCGCGTCGGCCTCGCGCAGCGCGTCTTTGAGTCCGTTGACGAGGGCGTCGTCGAGCGCGTTGCGCTTTTCGGGGCGGTTGAGCGTGATGAGCGCGACCGCGCCCTCGACCGCGTAGATGACGGCTTGGTTCTTCTTTTTCATCGGGTGATTGTGCCGGGCGTCCGGCGCGGCGCGCGCGCTTAAGGCGAGGCCAGGAAGCTGAGGAGCGCGGCGTTGACTTCGTCGGCCGCCTCGTTTTGGACCCAGTGCGCGCTGTCCTTGATTCTCACCTCGCGGTAGGGCGCGTTGACGAACGACTTCACGTCGCGCACGGTCTCGGGGGCGATGGCGTGGTCCTGCTCGCCGTAGATGAAGAGCGTCGGCACCCGCACGCGCCCGTCGCTCAACTCTTCCGCGCCCTTCCTCTGCCGCTTGAAGAACATGGGCCAGAAGTTCGCGCGGTAATAGTTGATGCCGGCCGAGAGCGCCCCCGGCTCCTTGAGCGCGTTCTTGTAGAAAGCGATGTCCGCGTCCGTGAACGTGCCCGGCCGCGCCACGGTCTTCTTGAAGATGCGCTCGACGAAGGCGTAGTCCTGCGCGCTCATCAGCCACTCGGGCAGGCGCGGGAGTTGGAAGAAGAGCATGTACCAGCTCATGAGCGCCTGGCGCAAGGTCATGTTTCTGCGCCACACTTCTTTCGGCGGGACTTGCATGGTGACGAGTTTCGAGACGTACTCGGGAAAGTGCTGGGCCACGGACCAGGCGACGATTGCTCCCCAGTCGTGGCCGACGACCGCCGCCTGCTGCCGGCCGAAGTGGCGGATCAGGCCGAGCACGTCGTCAACGAGCAGGTTGATTTTGTAGTCCTCGACGCGCGCGGGCTTGTCGCTCAGGTTGTAGCCGCGCATGTCCGGCGCGACGACCGTGTAGCGCACGCCGAGCGCCATCAACTGCCGCCGCCACGAATACCAGCACTCCGGGAAGCCGTGAATCAGGATGACGAGCGGCCCGCCCGTCCCGCGCTCGGCGTAATGCAGCCGCACGCCGCCGACCTGCGCGTAGCCGTGCCGGATGGAAGGGTCAAGGTTTGAGAGAGCTTCAGACATGGCAAAGAAGTGATAAGTGATAAATAAGTCCGCCGCGTCAGCGGCGAGTGAATTTAGCCCGGCCTTCAAGGCCGGGTCAGCGTGTTTCGTCGGGACCGCGTCGCGTCAGCGATGCCTGATTCGTCCACTCACGCGTCGCTGACGCGACGCCTTTAACCTTGCGCCCCATACCCGGCCTTGAAAGGCCGGGCTAAACTCAAACGCCGCTGACGCGGCGGACTTATTCATTGCTCGTCACTTGTAACTGTAGTTCCCGTGCCTCTTCCTCATCAACCTCGATACCCATTCTCAGGAGCGCGGTCGAGAAGGTTTTGCCCTGCGCGTCGGTCATCAGCGAGAGCGTGCCGCCGCCGCCGAGGCTTTCGTGCAGGAGGAAGTTGAGCGCGCCGAGGTTCGGCAACTCGAAGCGTTCGACCTCACCTTTGCAGATGCCGTTGAAATGTTGCTTGACGCGCCCGGCCGTCACCTCGCGCGCGAGCAAAGGGTAAAACTCTTCCTTGAGCGCGATGAGGCCGACGTTTGCCGTGTCGCCCTTGTCGCCCGAGCGCGCGTGCGCGAGCTGTGTCAGTTGAATCTTCATCGTGGCCGCCCGAATAGTAATCGCTTCCGCCTCAGCTTTCAATCCCTACGCTTCCGACACCTCGACGCGCGGCGTGATTTCCGTCTTCGGAATCAGCGCGGGCCAATAGGCGACGATCTCTTCGACCTTAGGTCGGCCGCCAGCGAAACCCGTGACCGCGGGCGGGCCGGTGAGAATCAGCGGCGCAATCTCCTTGGTGAAACGCTCGACCGCCTGCTTGTCTTGCCCGCGCACGCCGACGCGCAGCTGGACTTCGGCTATGTCGGGCGAAGGCTCGCCCGCGAGCGGGCCGTGAGTGGCGTTCGCGCCGACGAACTCGGTTAGCACCTGATCGAAGCGCAGGCCGAGGCGGTCCAGGCGCGCGCGCAGAATTTGGTCCGCTGCGCGCGCCTTGTCGTAAGCGTCGGGCCAGGAGTAGACGAGCGTGCCGACGGCCTTGAAGCCCGCCGAGTAGCTGATGGAGACTTTGTAGAACTCCGTGGCCGGGTGGCCCTTGATGCCGAAGACGCGCACGCGGTCTGGGCCGGCGTCTTCCAGATGAATCGTCGTGAAGTCCGCCACGCAGTCCGGCGTGATGTACTCGCGGGGGTCGCCCATCTCGTAAAGCAGCTGCTCCTTGACGCCCGGCACGTTGACGCGCCCGCCAGTGCCCTCGTGCTTCGTGATGAAGAACGTGCCGTCCGCGTAAGCCTCGGCGATGGGGAAGCCGACGTTCGCGAGGTCCGGGATGTTGCGCCAGTCATACTGGCAGTTGCCGCCCGAGGACTGCGCGCCGCACTCTATGATGTGCCCCGCGATGGTGCCGGCGGACAGCTTGTCCCAGTCGGTCTCACTCCAGCCGAACTCGTGAATGATGGGCGCGAGCGTGAGCCCCGTGTCGGTCGCGCGCCCGGTGATGACGACGCGCGCGCCGCGGTTGAGGGCTTCGACCATCGGCCACGCGCCGAGGTACACGTTCGCGCTCTGTATGCGGTCGCGCACGGTTCGGAGCGGCTCGCCCGTGTCCATGTTGCGCAGCTCGATGCCGCGCTCCAAAAGCTCGTCTATGCGCGGCATGATGTCGTCGCCGGTGACGATGCCTATGCTGAACTTGCCGCCGAGTCCGAGTTCGCGCGCCGCCGCGCGGACGGCCTCGGCGCAGCCCTCGACGTTGACCCCGCCAGCGTTCGCCGTGACGCGTATGTCGTGCTCGACGCAGGCGGGAAGAATCTGCCTCATCAGCGGCACGAAGTCGCGCGCGTAGCCGGCGCGCGGGTCACGCGCGCGCTGCTTCTGCATGATGGACATGGTGACTTCGGCCAGATAGTCGAGCATCAGATAATCTATCGGCCCACCTTCGACCTGGCGCACAGGCGCGTCCAACATATCACCCCAGAAACCCTGGCCGCTCGCGATGCGAATCTTTTCCCTCATGTCTGTAAACAGTAAACAGTAAACGGCAGCCAGTCAAAAGCTGAAAGCTGATTTTTTTGATTACCCGAAAAGAGAAGCGCGGGCGGCGCATTGGTATCCCGAAGATGCGCCGACCGCCTCAATGCCCCCCCGAGCTATCGGGCGTTTAGGAATATCGAAACGCCCGATA
>DASWQY010000201.1:0-1740 GCA_036403435.1 Pyrinomonadaceae bacterium | reverse complement strand
CACGGTGACCTCGAGCGGCGGCTTCACCCTGCGCAAGGTGTTCTACACGGTGCCCTCGCGGCTGATCGGTCACCGCCTGCGGGTGCGGCTGTACGACGACCGGCTCGAGTGCTTCCTCGGCGCGACACCCGTGATGACCGTTTTGCGCGGGCGCTCCCATCCCAGCGGCAAGCACGGCCATGTGGTCGACTATCGCCACGTCATCCATGCCCTGAAGCACAAGCCCATGGCGCTGCTTAACCTCGTCTACCGCGACCAGCTCTTCCCCCGCGCCGCCTATGCCGGCGCCTTCGAGGCGCTGCTCGCGGCACAGCCCGACCGCAAGGCCTGCCAGACCATGGTCGGCCTGCTGGCGCTGGCCCACGAGCGGGGCTGCGAGGCCGACCTCGCCCAGGCGCTCGACCAGGATCTCGCGGCCGGCCGGCTGCCCGATCTCAGGACCCTGGAAGCCCGCTTCGCCCCCGATCCCGCCCGCGTTCCGGACGTCACCGTCGCGCTGACGCCGCTGTCCGATTATGACGAACTGGGCACCGTCCAGCTCGTTGGAGATGCCGCATGAAGACCACCGATCCCGTCGATGCCGCCCGCCTGGAGCTGATGCTGACCGAGTTGCGCCTGCCGGCGATCAAGCTGCTGTGGTCCCGGTTCGCCGACCAGGCCGACAAGGAAGGCTGGCCGGCGGCCCGCTTCCTGGCGGCCCTGAGCGAACATGAGATCGCCGAGCGCGACCGGCGCCGCATCGAGCGGCACCTCGTCGACGCCAGGCTGCCGGTCGGCAAGACCCTGGAGAGCTTCGGGCCTTCAGGCAACGCGAAGCGGTACTTCGACACCGTGCCCATGGTCAGCAAGGCTCAGGTCATGGCGCTCGCGGCCGGCGACAGCTGGCTTGAAAAAGGCGCCAATCTGATTCTTTTTGGGCCGCCCGGGACCGGGAAGAGTCATCTGTCCGCCGCCCTCGGTCTCGCCCTGGTCGAAAACGGCTGGCGCGTCCTGTTCACCCGGACCACCGACCTCGTCCAGAAGCTTCAGATCGCGCGCCGCGATCTGGCGCTCGCGGCGGCGATCGACAAGCTCGACAAGTACCATCTCCTGATCCTGGACGACATCGCCTACATCAGCAAGGATCAGGCCGAAACCTCGGTCCTGTTCGAACTGATCAGCGCCCGCTACGAACGCCGATCCATGCTGATCACCGCCAATCAGCCCTTCGGCGACTGGAACAGGATCTTCCCCGATCCCGCCATGACGCTCGCCGCCATCGACCGCCTTGTTCATCACTCGACAATCCTCGAGATGAACGTCGAGAGCTATCGCCGACGAACCGCCCTCGAGCAAAAACGGGGCCGGGGTCGCCCCGCCGCCCACGCGACGCCCAAATCCACCTCCTGATTGTCGCGCCGCGTCAATCAGGTCAAAACCTCAACAACGCTCTTGCTCTTCCTATAAACAGCGACAATCATGCTTCCACTGCGACCGCTGTTTCTCATCCAGATTGGGCTCTTGGCCAGTTTTGGTGAATCGATAAAGCGATCCCATATTTTGAGGTATGGATCTACTTTCTTGTTTGATACCGGATTCGACCAGCCTTCACCCCGTCTCCTGGCACATTGACCTAGAACAAGCCACCGCCGCTCTGAGCCTGATCTCGCGGCAGCCGGCTCCGGAATGCCCGCTGTGCCATGTGACGGCGACGCGTCTTCAGTGCCTGTTCGTAGATGTCAGGCGCTGACTTCCTCGATT
>DASWQY010000200.1:0-110790 GCA_036403435.1 Pyrinomonadaceae bacterium | reverse complement strand
TTTCTTGACTCTTATCTTCGCGCCTTTTCGTCTTTGCGTGAAATGGTTTTATCTCGCAAAGACGCAAAGGCGCGAAGGGGTTGAATCATTCCGTCATCAATACCTATTGCCCGTAAGTGGAGTGATACCTGGCCCACCATTTCTCGATCTCTTCGGCGGGCAGGGCTTTGATTTGGCCCAGTTGGCGCGCGAGCCACATCGTCTTGGCGACATCCTCGACCATGATCGCGGCCTTCAGAGCCTGACGCGGCGTCCGGTCGAAGGCGAAGACGCCGTGGCCCGCGAGCAGCACGGCCGGCCCGCGCCCGCGACACTCGATCATCCCGTTGGCGATGCTCTCGCCCTGGTTATCGAGGTAGGGGGCGCACGGAATGTCCCCGCCGAACTCGTCCGCGATGGCCGTCAGCGCGCACGGAATCGGCTCGCCGATGGCCGCCCACGCGGTCGCGTAGTTTGAATGCGTGTGGACGATCCCGCCGAGGCTCTCGTCTTTCCGATAGAGCAGCAGGTGGTGAATCGTATCAACGCTCGGTTTGAGCCGGCCGGAGACACGGTCTGGAACTTTGCCGGCCGGGACTATCGCGCCCGAGAGGTCAACGACGCTCAAGTCTTCGGGGCGCAACTGCTCGTAATCAACGCCGCTCGGCTTGATTAAGACCAGGCCCCGCTCGCGGTCGATGCCGCTCGCGTTGCCGCTGTGCATCGTCACCAGCCCGGCCTTCGGCAGCTGGACGTTGACCCACCAAACTTCTTCTCTGAGCGATTTGAAATCCATCATCGTTCGATTGCGGATTTGAAGACTCAAGCCTTTGCGCCTTACGTTTTCTCTTTGCGCCTTTGCGAGAAACAGCCGTTCACGCAAAGGCGCAAAGTTAAGACATAAGGCGCAAAGGGTTGAGTCATTCCGTCCTTGATTTTCAGAACTCGTAAGCGCCGATGTCTAAAGCCCCGTGGACGGCGCGGGCGACGCTTGACTGGTGCTTCAGGTATTCCATGACCACGTTGTGAGTCGGCAGCACCGCCGGGTTGAGCGTCGTGCCGGCGTCAATGCAGGCCGAGCCGGAGGCGAGGTGGTAGTCCTGCCCCGCCTGGTTGACGAGGCCGGGCGCTGTCCCCGTCACCGTGCCGTTGTTCGTGACCGTCCCCTTGGGGTGCGCGACGTTGAAGGCGGACCAGCCCGTCTTGAACCAGTTCTGCGTGAGCGTCACCACGCCGAAGCTGTCCAGCACTTTCAGTGTGCTCCCGGCCGCCGTCACGTAGGCGATGTTGTTGCGCGCGTCGCAGCTCTGGCTGTTGGTGTCCAGGCGGAAGAGGCGCGTGTTGTCCGTGCGGTTGGAGACGAGCGTGTTGTTGTAAAAATAGAGTGGGCCAAATTTGTAGCCCTTGCCGCCCGCCGTGTCCCCGCCGAAGTGGACCACGTCGTTGTTGCCGCCCGCGAGCGGGTTCTCGACGATGACGTTGCCATAGACGTAAGCCTTGTGATAGTTGGCGTCGCCACGCAGGATCGCGCTGTCCTGCGCGTCCACCAGATCGAAGGGGCGGTTGACCGGACCCTCGAACCAGTTGTAACGAATGACGAGCCCCGAAGAGCGGTCCTTGAGGCCGTTGCCGTTGCACCCGGCGCGTATCTGGCCGAAGCGGTTGTACTGGAAAGTAATGCCGCGCGATTCGGTGTAGTTGTTGTGCTCCGTGTTGCTGCCGGAGTTCCCGTTGTCGTAGAGGTAGCACGACTCGACGAGCACGTTGCTGGAGGTCGTCATGTCGTTCGAGAACGAGAAGAAGCCGTTGCCGCAGTCGTGAATCACGCAGTTGCGCACGGTGATGTGGTCGCCGAATTCGAGGTAGATGCCGGAGGCGGGGGCTGTGAACGACTTGGTCGTCCCGTCGGCGGCCGTGAAGGTGAAGGGCTGGCGCGCGCCGCGTAGCTCAAGGTTTTCGATGACGAGGTACTGCGGGTTGACCGTCGTCCCGTCGGCGAAGGGGACGGTCGAGCCGCCGATTTTTATCACGCCGCGCTCCTGGCTGTAGTAGACGAGCTGCGCGCGAGTCGTCGCGCCGTTGCCGTCGAGAATGGGGCGCTCGCCGTTGGGGCCGAGCACGCCGTGGACGGTGATAGGGGCGGCGGCCGTGCCGACGCGCGAGAGGACGAACTTCTCTTTATAAGGAGTCGCCTGATAGAAGATGTTGACGGTGTCGCCGGCGTTCAGAGATTCCCAGGGGACGGAGCCAATCGTGGTGAATGGCTGCCCCGGCCCGACATTATAAACGGTGGCGCGCGCATCCTTCGCGAAGGCCACGAGCGCCAACGTCGCGACGCTCATTAGAAGACCGCGCTGCAATCTCTTCCTGATACACATTGTCTGCCCTCCTCATCTGTTTCAACTGCGTCCATAACGGTCGCAAGCCACAACGAGGCTTAACTTGCGAATGAGTACGGCTTCACCTCTACATGCTTCCCCCGCGAATCGTTCTAATGGTTGCCCGCGCCTCTGGCTCGCGCGCCGCCTTTCAACTCGGCCAGTTGCGTGCGCGCCAGTTCGTTCTGCGGGTCTAACTGGATGGCGCGCTCAAGTGCCGCGCGCGCCTCTCGCTCGCGCCCGAGCGCGCGCAAGGAAGCGCCAGCGAGGACGTACCGGATCGCGCCCGTCGCGGGCCACGGCTCGGCTGCGAGCATCTGCCGGTCGTCGTTCAGCCGGGCCAGCCGCTCGTAGAGCGCACGCGCTTCAGTTTTGCGCCCCGTGTGTTCGAGGGCCACGGCCTTATAAAAATAGTGTTCAGACCAGGGCTCCTCGGGCTGCGTCGGCGGGTTGAGTTCTTCCGCGGCGGCGCGCTGCCACCAGCGCCCGGCATCTTCGACGCGCCCGGCCGCTTCGTACTCGCGCGCCGCGGCCACGTACTCGCGCGCCTGTGATTGCATGGCGGGCCGCCCGACGCCGAAGTTGCGCGGATACTCTGTCGTCGCCGCGAACTCTTCGGCCGCCTTCAGATGGTTCCCCGCCTGCTGATGTTTACGCGCGAGTCCCAGGTGAGCCTTGCGGTAAAGCGCCAGCGCCGCGTCCTCGCCCTCGCCCGAAGTGAAAGTGGTGTTGGCGAGCAAGCCGGCCGCGTCCTCGAACCTTCCGGCATCTATGTAGGCGGCGGCGAGCGACTGAGTCGTGGCCGAGTGCTCACGCACCGCGGCCGGCGCTCCCTCCAGTAACTTCACGCGCCTCTCGGTCGCGCCCATCTCTGTCAGCAAGCGGTCGAACTCCACGTAGAGACGAAAATCATCCGGCGCGCTCGTGATGGCCTGCTCGTACTCGCGCGCCGCGTCCGTTTTTGTGCCACTGACGACCCACAGCGCGCGGGCCAGGTTGCGCCGCGCGATGACGTTGGCAGGGTCCAGCCTGACGGCGTCGCGCCACGCGGCCAGCGCCTCCTCGTCGCGGTTCTTCGAGGCGAGCGCGTTGCCGAGATAGTAAGCCGCGCGCCCGTCGTCCGGGTTCGCGGCGCGGGCCGCGCGCAAGACTTCTATCTCCTCGACGCGGTGCGGGAAGACGTAAGCCGGATCATTCTTCGCGCCGAGCGCGTACTGCTCGCGGGCGCGCGCCGCGTCACCGTCACGCTCGTACAAGTAGCCGAGCGTGTAATGGAGCATCGGGTGAACGCGCCCGGCTTCGGCCTGAGTCGCCCGCTCATCGGTCGCGCGCCTGACGGCTTCCTCTAGAATCTCGCGCGCTTCGGTGCATCGCCCGGCGCTCGTGTAATCGAACGCGACTTCGAGCACGGAGTCCGGCTCGCGCGAGAGCAAGCGCCACAGCTCGCCCCAGGCCCCTTTGGCCTTCGCGTCGTGATTCAGCGCCTTGTCGATTTCGTACTGCTCGTGGAGCGCCAGGTAATCAATCGGCAGCTCCTGGACGACCGCATTGATGCGCGGCTCCGCGGCGTCCAACTTCCCTGACAGGCGCTCGGCCAGCGCAAGCATGGTGCGCGCCTTCAGGTCGCGCGGGTCGAGCATGACCGCCTGCGTGAACTGCTCGACCGCCTCCACGTTGCGCCCTTCCGCAAGCGACATCTCGCCGAGCACGTAACGCGAGACCGATTCGCGGTGGCCCGCGCGCACGCACCAAATTAAGTGGTCAGCCGCCTCGCCCGTTTGCCCTTGCGCGCGGCGAACGAGCGCGAGGTAGTAGTGCGCGTCGCCCGCGTCGCGGTTGCGCCCGAGTGCCTGCACGAGATGCTCCGCGGCTTTGTCGTACTCGCCGCTGCGGTAGTAAGAGAGGCCGAGGGCGATGTGAGCGGGCGCAAAGCCTGGGTCGCGCCTGAGCGCCTCGGCGTAGGCAGCGCGCAGGTCGCGCTCCTTGCTCTTCTTGTCGAAGGCCAGGCCCTCGACGTAAGCCTGCTCGGCGCTCGCCGGGACTTTCGGGTCAGGGACGGGCCGCGTCGCCGGTTTGAAATCGGGGTTGGCGTCCACGGGCAGGTCCGTGCGGTAGCGAACAAGGTCGCGCCCGTCTTTACTCTTGAAAACGACGGTGAGTGGTTTGCCCGCGACGTTAGCGGGCAGCTCAATGGTCGCCGTGAAAGTCTTGGCGGGGTCAAGGTCAACGTGGTCCAGGCGCAGGCGCGAGCCTTCGCCCTCGACCGTGAACTCCACGTCTTTGAATGAAGCGTTGGCGCGGGCGGTGACGATGGCGCGATTGCCTGCGACGTTCACGCGCACGGCCGCGTCCTTCGTCGCCTCGTCCCAGTTGCCGCCCATGCCGCCGACGGCGTACCAGTATTCGGTGAAATGCTCGACGCGGTGCGGCGCGATGAACTCGTGCTCCATCTGCGTCTCGAAGCGCCCGCCCTGGAACTCGACGTACTGGTTGCCGCCGTCCGTCAACTTGTCCACCCAGATGTCGCCGTTCTCGTCCGTGCCCCAGGTCCACGTCTTCTTGCCGGGCAGCTCGCGGTGGTCCGCGACGTGGATGATGCCCCAATCCGCCCGGTCGTAATAGACGCCGAAGAAATCGCGCCTGGAGTTGCGCGCGAAGAGTGAAAGAAAATTCGGGACTTCACTAAACTTGCTGATGTCAACGCCCTTCTCTTTCGGGAAGGAGAAGACGGGCCAGAAGGCATGCGGGTACGCCTCGCGCATGGGGTAGATGAAGCGCATGTCTTCGGTCGCGGGCGCTCCGGCCGTGGACCAGTACCAGTAACGGCCCGGCACCACGCGGCGGTTGTTGAGCGTGACTTCCGTCTCGACGACGCGGCGACCCGGACGCAAACGGATGATGACTTCCCACTGCATGCCTTGCACGCGCTCCGTGTCGCCGATGGCGACGGCCGCGCTCCCGTCCGCCTCCAGGCGCATCGCGTAGTCAATCGGCGAGACGGTCGTCAGCGTGTGCCCATCCGGGAAATTCCACTCGATGCCGCCCGAAACCCACGCGCCGCGCAGAGCCACCATCGCGTACTTCATGACCGGGTTCGAGTAGAGCACGTCGCGGTTCAAGGTCTTGTCGAAGATTTCATAAACGTGGCCGCCGAGTTCCGGCAGCACCGTAATTTTCAGGTACTCGTTCTCCAGAAAGACGGCCTTGTAGGTCTTCTCCGCGCGCCTCGCAGAGAGCGCGTCGAGGAACGGGTACGGATAGACGGGCCGCCACTTGCGCCGCTGCCAGTCGAGCAGCGCCGGGTACGGGTTGGGCGGGCCGGGCTCATACGTCGGCAGCACGAGCGGCGCTTCACGCACGCTCGGCGCTTGGGCATAAACTGGCCCACCGCCCGCCAGGACGAGCAGGAGCACCGCGGCGCAACCGAGCGTCAACAGAAAACTTGAAAACGTGTATCCAGATATGACTCTCATCAATCCATCCCTCTATGACAAAACTCGAAGCTTTTCTTTGCGTCTTTGCGCCTTTGCGAGAAACTTTTCTCACGCAAAGACGCTAAGAATCAGGCGGCGAACTCTTCGGCGGCGACCGAGTATTGCTCCACTTTCGCGCGCGAGACGCGGAAGCCCGTGCCGGCCCCGGCGGGCAGATGGATGAAGCCGCGCGCGTCCAATTCGATAGCCGGCTCTAACAGGTCGTCAACGTACCAGCGCGCCGAAGCCTCTATGTCGGTCGGGTACGTAAAACCTTCGTGCGCGGCCAAATGGAGTCCCTGCGCGGAGGCCACGCCCAGCTCAGGCATCGTGCCGACCCAACATTCGAGCCCCGCGGCGCGCGCCTGCTCAAGCATCAGGCGCGCTTCGGAGAGTCCGCCGACGCGCTGCACCTTGATGTTGATGATCCGCGCCGCGCGCTGCTCAATCAGAGAGGCGAGCGCGTCCGACGATTCGGCTGACTCGTCGGCGCAGAGCGGCGTGCGGAGCTGACGTTGCAGTTCGGCCGCCTCCTCGTGCGCCTCGCGCGCGAGCGGCTGCTCGATCATCGTCAAGCCGTAAGCGTCCAGCTCGCGGAAGAGGCCCGCGTCCGCAATCGTGTAGGCGGCGTTGGCGTCAACCATCAAAGGCACGTCCGCGAAGCGTTCGCGCACAGCGGCCACGGCTTCCACGTCCCGGCCCGGCTCAATCTTAATCTTGACGCGGCGGTAGCCTTGCGCTACGTAACGCCCGACGCGCTCAATCAACTCCGCGACCTCGTCGTAAATGCCGATGGCGACCCCCGACGGAATCGCCCGCCGACGCGCGCCGAGCAACTCGCAAAGCGGCGCGCTCACGCCCCGCGCGTAAGCGTCCCACAGCGCGCCCTCCAATCCGGCCTTCGCGAAGGCGTCGCACGGCACGCCGCGCAGCCGCTCGTAGAAGCGCGCGGCGTCAACCGCGCCGTCTTCTAAAAGGGCCGGTATCAAGCGCGTGGCGAGCGCCGCCCACGAGCCCTCCGGCGTGTCGTCCGAGTAGAAAGAGCCGGACATCGGCGACGCCTCGCCCCACCCGACCGCGCCGTCATCCGTTTTGACTTCGACCAGGACCACGTCCTTCTCCGTCACCTCACCGTTGCTGATGCGGAACGGCTCGACGAGCGGCACGCGCACGCGATGAAGCGTCACGCTCTCGATGCGGATAAGCTCGGCGGTGCTGGTCAGGTTCGTAGTCAAACTGCGGCCCCGCTTTCAGGTCATCGTCGCCAGCATCTCGCGCGTGACGAGGTTCTGCTGCGGCTCGCCTCTGAAGAAGCGGACGACCTCCCCGACCGCGACATTGCCTATGGCCCCGCGCATCTCTATGCCGCCCGCCGCGACGTGCGGCGTGAGCAGCACGTTCGGCATCCGGCGCAGCTCGTGTTCGGGCGGCAGCGGCTCCAGCGGGTCGGTCACGTCGAGCGCCGCGGAGATTCTTCCCGCGCGCAACTGACCTATCAGCGCAGGCATCTCCACTAGGCCGCCGCGCGCGACGTTGACGAGGTACGCGCCGTCCGGCATCAGCCGGAGCCTGCGCGCGTCCAAAAGATTCCGCGTCTCGGGCGTCAAGCCAGCCGCCAGGACGACCACCGAAGCGGCCGACAGGAGCACGTCCAGGCCGACCAACTTTCCTTTGTGGGCGGCGACCGCTTCGGCCGAGCTGTAAGGGTCCGAGACGAGAAGCTCGACGCCGAACGGCTCGACGAGGCGCGCGAACGCCTGCCCGACGCGGCCGAAGCCGACGAGGCCGAGGTTGCGCCCGCTCAAGGTTTCCCCGCGACTCACGTACTCGTTCGTGATGACGGCACCCGCGCGCATCTCTTCGGCGTACTGCGGGAGCCTGCGGACGAGCGTCAGCGCGAGCGCCAGCGCCATCTCTGCGACGGGCTCGGCCATCGGCCCGGCCGCGTTCGTCACCGTCACAAGGTCGAAGACCTCTTCCTCCATGCGCGACTTCAGCTCGCCGCCGCAGTGGGCAATGAGGCGCACGCGCGGGCGCTTGCCGAACATCTCCGCGCGCAGGAAGGGCGAGTGCCACGTCGTCATCAGCGCGTCCGCCTGCGCCATCGCCGCGCGCAGCTCCGCCGAGTCTTCGCGCCCGCTGTGTCGCCACCACTCAGCGACTTCGGTGAGGCGCGTGAGCACGGCCTGGGGAAAGAATTGTGGGAAGAGCACGTCAGTCGTGAGAAGGAGCACGCGCGGCCGGGCAGAGTCGTCAGCGACAGCACCGGATTGCTCGGCCACAGTTGTTATCTCGTCACTCACCATCTCGCTTTACAACCTTCGCGCTCAGACCGTCTCACTTTTTTCACTCCCGTCGCGCCCTAAAATTTCTTTCAGGGCCGCGGCGAAGTCCGGCAAGGCGACTTCCGGTTCCGCTATCTCCGGCTGCCAGTATTTCTCCCACTCGAAACAGACGAAGCCGTCGTAGCCCAACCCGCGCAGCTCATCAATCGCCGCGGCGAACGGGACGAGCCCGCGCCCGGCCAGGACCGGGAGCCAGTGCTCGCGCCCTTCGACCGGAAGCGCGTCGCGCAGGTGGACGTGCGCGAGGTAGGGCGCGACGGCTCGCGCGGACTCTTCAATCGTGTCCCCACTGTTGAGCGCGTTCGCCACGTCCCAGATGAGCGCGACGTTCGGGCGGCCCGACAGCCGCGCGACCTCCGCGGCCGCACGGCCCCGCGCGAAATCGCCGTGCGTCTCCAAACCGACGCGCACACCGCGGGGAGCGCGCCGCGCCACCTCGTTGAGGCACGCGGCTATTCGGTCGCGCGTCCCCTCGCGCGACGCGCCCGCCGGAATCTTGTCCGGGAAGACGCGTATGAGCGGGGCACCCAGCGCGGCCGCCAGCTCGCAATGCCTGACGGCAAGCTCGACCTGCCGGCCACGCTCGGCGGTGTCAACCGAATCGAACGTGCACGAAGTGTCAACGCAGCAGACGGAAAGATTTTGCTCAACGAGCCGCCGGCGCGTCGCCTCGACGGCGCTGGGCTGAAACTCCGGCCGCGAGAGCAGGTCCAGGTCGCCTCCCACGGCGCGCAGCTCAATGGCTTCGTAGCCGAAGTCGAGCGCCGCCCGCGCGATGCGGTCCAACTCCCACTGCGGGCACCCCAATGTCGAAAAGGCCAACTTCATTTAATCAATTTCGGCTTGCCTATTGATAAAGACAAGACTCAACCCTTAGCGCCTTAAGTTTTCCCTTTGCGCCTTTGCGAGAAACAGCCGTTCACGCAAAGGCGCAAAGTTAAGACGTAAGGCGCAAAGGGTTGAATCTGTCTGTTAATCCGCAATCGTCTCCTCCTGCTAGAACTCGTACGCCCCGATGTCGATCACGCCGTTCGCGGGCCTCGGGCTCGCCGTCCCCGGCGCAAGCAGAGTGTGCAGCGGCGGGAGAAAGGCCGGCGGGAAGAGCGGGTTGATGAACGGGTGGCCGGCGGGGCTCGCGGGCGCGGGGTTGCCGGCGTTGATGAGCGGGCTGCCCGAAGCCGGGCGCACGTCGTAAGTAGCGATGTTGACGAAGCCGGGATTAGTCCCGAAGAGCGTCCCGGTCCAGTCCGTCGGAATCAGTGCCGAACCCGTCGGCAGCCAGTTGTTCGTCCCCGTGCTCACGCGCCCCGAAACCCAGCGCGTGCGCGTCTCCAACACGACCTTGTCAATCGCCGCGCCGCCGACGCGGAAGAAGACGTTGTTGTGAACTTCCAGGCTCTCTATGCCCTCGAAGACTTCGATGGCGGGGCTGGTCTGGCCCTGGCGGAGGATGAAGGTGTTGTTGACGAAGCGGTAGCGGCCTTTCGTTTCGCCGGTGCCGTCGCTGCCGACGCGCGCCATGCGCGTCCCCTGCGTCGAGATGTGCTGGAAGACGTTGCCGACCACATCGGAGTCTTCGCG
Organism: Pyrinomonadaceae bacterium; assembly: GCA_036403435.1. Classification (GTDB taxonomy): domain Bacteria; phylum Acidobacteriota; class Blastocatellia; order Pyrinomonadales; family Pyrinomonadaceae; genus QHXM01. The sequence continues at coordinate 101,034 of DASWQY010000200.1, read as the reverse complement.
CGCCGTGTCGGTCGAAACCTTCTTGTTGCCGTGCGGGTCCGGGCCGATCAACTCTATCTCGCCGTAGAAGCCGCCCGAGACCCAGTTGTAGTAAATCTCGTTGCGCTCGGCGCGGCTCTTGATGTTGTTGCCGCCGTTCTGGTCGTGCAGGTAGCAGTACTGCATGCGGAAGACCGAGCCGGGGTGTGCAAACTCGTCGGTCGCGATGTAGATGGGGTGCTGGCCCGTGCCGTTGCCGCAGTGATAGACCTCTACGTATTCGAGCGTCAGCGAGCCGGAATCCATGTCGGCCCCGAGGATGCCGTGCGCGGGGCAATCGTGAACGACCGTGTCACGGATGGTGATGTCGTGCGCGTGGTGGAAGATGCCGCGGAAACTGCCGCCCGTCACGTCGAAGCCCTCGAAGACGTAGTGGTCCGAGAGACGAAACTCGACCGTGTTGGTGCCGCCCGAGATGACGGGCCGGAGGCCGTTGACGCGCAGGCCGCGAATCGTAATCTTGCTCGCGGCCGTGCCGGGCTGCGTAAAGATCACGTCGCCGGGGTAGGTGGCGTTGCCGTCAACTTCAACCACGTCGCCCGGCGCGAGTATCGGCGCGACATCTTGCAGCTTGGCGTAGGTCCGCGTCGGCCCCACCTGATAAGTAATCGCGTACGCGCTGCCGCCGCTGTAGCAGCAGGCAAAGACGAACAGAGAGATAATGAGGCGCTTCATGAGTTTCCTCCTTGCCGTCACAGAGGGCGGCCGAGACGAACGTCTTCAATTCGGCGGCGCGCGCGGGCCGGGGGAGCCGTTGCGGCCGCCGCCACGCGAGGTTAGCGATTCCCTTTCTGCGCGATGGCCTGCGCGAGCCTGTAACGCGCCCGCTCGTACTCGTCGCCCGTCTCCGCGAAACCGACAGAGCTTTTCGCGTCGGAGAAGACGCGCGGGACGACACTTCGCAGGACTTCGTTGACGAGTGAGTTCAGGCCGCGCCGCCGGGCCAGCGTCAGGTACTGATGGTCTTGCAGGCCGCGGCGGAAGTTCGCCAACTGGACGGTGTTGATTGGCCCAGGAATCCCGCGGTCCTCCTCGGGGTGCAGCCGCTCCTGGCCGGGGTAGATAAGCACGCCGTCGCCGTTGATGTAGCCCTGGTCGTCCACGGGCTTGTTCGGCTGCCCGCGGTTGTCGAAGGTGATAGGATTGGCCCAGACGTTCTGACGGCGCTCGCCCACCTTTTGCCGGTTGTGCTGCCAGTGGACGCCGTGCCAGTAGAAGTAGTTGTCAACGCCGTGCTTGAAGCAGGCCCAGATGGTGGCGCGCGGGTCGGTCGCGGGGGCGTCAATCACGATGGCCCCGGCGGCGGGCCGCCCGCCGTTATAAATCCAGTAGCGGCGGCCGCGCGTGCGCTCACCTTCGGCGCGCTTGATGTCGTAGCCGAGCGGCCCCGTGTCCCAGATGTCAATCGCGCCGTCCAGCTCTTTGACGTAATGCTTGGTCACAAAAGTCGGCAGCGCCTTTCCGGGGCCGGGGTTCGAGTGCAGGTTGTCCGCGAGCCTGCGGATGTATTCGTACTCGGAGCGGCCCGGCTCGTCCGGCAGGTAGAGGAAGCTGACGGCGGCCGGAAAATTCTTCGAGAGGAATGTCACCCACTCGTCCGACTGCCGCCACGCGCCCGCGCGCTCGTCGAACTCTGCGCCCGGCCCGTAGAAGGTGCGCGGGATGAGCCGGTTTCCGACGCGCTCGCCCGGCCCCTCGTAGCCGCGCGCGCGCGTGAAGTCCGCGCCGGTGAAGCGGCCGCGGGCGGCGCTCGCCTCCGCCGTGTCGTAGGCGTGGACCAGTTCTACGCGCTGGCGGTGCGCGAAGCGATGGTATGCGGCGTCGAGGTCGCGGCCCTGGTAGAGGCGCGGCTGCAAGCTCTCATAGTAGATCATCGCGTCCATGCTGTTCCGGTCGGGCAGCGTGAAGTCGAACAGCTCAAGCTCGATTGGCACAGAAACTTTCCGCCCGTCCGCGTTGACCGACACGCGACCCTCGTAGATTCCCGCCGGGAGGTCGCGGCTCGTGTAAACCTCTATCCAGACGGCCTGGTTCCGCGCCGCGCCGACGCTCAAGGGAAAGCCGCCGCGTCCGGCCCGCGCGTTTTCCGGCACGAGTTGGACGGGCTTCCAACCCGTGGCGTCTCGCGGCGCGGCGGGCGAGCCGGGCGCGTAAACCCATTCGGCGTGCGAAGGCCGCTCGACGTTCATGTAGTTGACGGAGAAGAGCTGGATGGGTCGGCCGACGTAGTCGGTCGGGTCTGGCGCGGGCCGACTGTAGCGGATAACGCCTCGGCCCCCGCGCCGCCGCAGCTCGGGCAGCCGGACGGAGAGTCGCCCGATGCCCGCCTGCCCGGCTTCGACGATGACCTGAAAGGCTATGACTTCGTTACGCGCGCCGAAGATTTTTATCCTGCGGCCGTCCCAGGCCGAGTTGCCGCGCTTGTTCGGGTTATTCAAGTCGTCGCGCTCGACCTTCTCGCCGTCGTTCACGGCCCAGACCGTCTGCGCCCGCACGACGAGCGCGGCGGCGCAGAGCATGAGCGCGAGCAGCAAGATTCTCCTTCTCAGTTTTTGGCCCATAAGTAGTTTCCGCCCCGCGCGCTAATCCTTCGCCGTCAACTCGCCCGCGGCCAGCGCCGGCGCGGGCGCGTTTGTCGCCGCTTTCGGGACTCGCCCGGCGGCGACGAAGGCGAGGCCGACGAGCGTGGTGATCGTGGCGTAGATGGCGATGAGCATGCGGTTGCGGCCCGCCTCGCTCGCAATCACCATGACGAAGCAGGCGAGGCCCATCCCCGTCGTCACCTTGCCGACGATGGCGAGCTGGCCCCGGCCGGAGACGCCCGCCTCGCCCAATTCCTTCTCGGGGTCAATCGGCGTCTCCAGCTTCTTGAAGAAACTCTCGACGCGGCGCGCGTATTCGCCCGCGGGCTTGACGAGCAGGACCGGGACGAAGAAGGCGATGGTCGTCGTGACCGCCGGGAGGCCGATCAAATAGGTCTCGTTCAGCTTGAGGTCGAGATAACTGTTCAAGTAGAGGTTGACGAAGAGCGAGGTGACGGCCCCGGCCGCGTAGGCGCAGAGCGCCGTCCACCACGGCCCGCGCTTGACTAAGAAGCCATAGAGCAGCGGCAGCCCGAGCGGAATCAGGAACATTGATTCGAGAATAAAGAGCAGTGTGAAAATCCCTTTCGTTCCCTGCGCGAAGAGGAGTGCGCAGCCGATCATGAAGAAGCCCACGAGGAGCGAGGTCAGCCGGCTCGCCTTCAGCATGTGCCGGTCGGAAGCGTCCCTGCGCAGGTAGCCCTGGTATAAATCCTTAGCGAAGATGCCGGTGATGATGTGGTTGTGCGCCGAGAGCGAGGCCATCGAAGAGGCGAGCATCGCCGCCAGGAGCACGCCGACCAGTCCGGGCGGGAGCACGCGCATGCCCATCGCGATGTAGGCCGCCTCGGACGGCTGCTTCAACCCGTTCGCCGCCGTGGCAAGCTCGGGAAGAGCGACGCGCGCGATTAAAGGCGGCAGGTAAAAGACCACGCTCCCGATGGTGAAAAGGATCATGCAGAGGACGGCGATACGTTTGGCGGAGCGTTCCGTGTCGGCGCAGAAGTAGCGTTGCGCGTTGCCGAAGTTGTTGTAGCCGGTCGTCTGTGAAATCGTGTAGACGAGGAGGAAGAGCCAGCCGTACTCGCCCGCGAACGGGTTGAAGTAGCCCGCGGGGGCCTGCGCGGCGAAGCTCGTGAGGCCGCCCACGTTCGCCACCGACAGGACCATCAGCATGCAGGCGATGGGGAAGAGGAACATGAACTGGAACATGTCCGTGAAGCAGACTGCCCAGTAGCCGCCGAGCGCCGTGTAAGCCAGCACGACCAGCCCGCAGATGACGATTAAATATTCGACCCGCACGCCGAGCGCCACGGACATGAAGCTCGACAGTGCGAATAGTCTGACGGAGCCGAACATCAACTGGCTCGGACCCGTGAGCCCCGAGAACGTCTTGTGCGTGCCGTCGCCGAAGCGGCCGCGGATGTACTCGACGACCGTGGTGACGCGCGAGCGCCGCCAGAGCTTGGCGAAGACGATGTAGCCGAAGTAGAAGGCGGGGACGGCGAGCGCCATCAGGAAGACACCGATGAGGCCGTTGCGGTAGGCGAAGCCTGCGCCGCCCGTGAACGTCCACACCGAGAAGCCGGACATGAAGGAGGCCATCCCCGCTACCCACCACTCGACGCGGTTGCCGCCCTTCAGGAAATCCGAGCCGACGCGCATGTAGCGCATGAAGTACGCGCCGATGCCCGCCATCAGCAAGAGATAGCCGACCAGCACGAAGTAATCTATGGCCTGCACCGAAGGGCGCATCTATTTCTCCTCGCGGCTTCAGCGGGCCAGGAGCGCCGCCGAATCCCTGTCAATGAAAAGGTGCGCGTCCGCGTGCCGGCGCAGGATGGAAGCGGGGCACGAAGTCGCGATTGGCCCCTCGATGCTGTTCCTGACGGCCTCGCGCTTGGCCGGCCCCGGCACAATCGCGAACAGCTTCGGGCACGCCATGATGGTCGGGATGGTCAGCGAGAGAGCGCGACGTGGGACTTCTGCGAGCGACTCGAACGCCCCGTCGTGGACCTGCTGTGCGCGGCAGACCTCGTCAAGCTCGACCACCTTCACGGGCGCGGGGTCGTTGAAATCGCAGAACGGCGGGTCGATGAAGGCCAGGTGCCCGTTCTCGCCGATGCCGAGCACGGCGAAGTCCGGCCGGTCGTCCGCGAGTAATTGGGCGTATCGGGCGCATTCCGCCGCGCCGTCTTCGGCCTCGCCGCGCAGGCCGTGAAACTCTTTGAGCGGGACCTTGCCGACGAGACGATCAAGGAGGAAGCGGCGGAAGGATTGCGGCGCGCGCTGGTCCATGCCCAGATACTCGTCCAGGTGGAAGCCCACGACGCGCGACCAGTCAACGCCGGGGGCTGCGGCGAGCGCCGCCAGGAATTCGTTCTGCGACGGCGCGGAGGCGAAGATTGCGGACGCGCGCCCTCGCGCCTCAATCAAGCGGCGCAGCTCGGCCGCGACCGCCCCGGCGGCGGCCGTGCCCATCTGCGCCCTCGTGTCGTAGACGTACACGCCGAGCCGGTCGGCGTGAAAGCCGTCAACCAGCCCGCCACTTGAGACGGGTGTCGGTGCTATCTCCATGCTCACTCCTTAATAACGCAACTGCCAGGCTCCTCAACCGAGTTCAGGCCCGGCGATGGCGAAGACCGCGGCGGAACTCGCCGCGCTACTCGGCGCTCCGTAGGCCATGCGGACGAGGTCGCGCTGCTTGACGAACCCGCGGTCGGCCAGGACTTCCGCGCCCCGCTCGAAGTTCGTGTTCAAGTCAACGTAAATCCGTTGACCCGCAAGTTGACCGAGCAGCCCGTCAAACAATGTGGCCGCCTGCCTCGCGTCGCTCGCCACCAGCGGGCCGACGTAAGCGGCGCTGCTCCCGCGCCGCGCGAGCGCGTAGCCGCTTAATCGTCCTTCGGCGGCGGCGACCATCGGCGCGACGCAGGCATCTGCCAGCAACGCTTCAATCAGCTTCGAGCGGTCAGCGCCGAACGCCTCGCGGTCGAGCGCCAGAAGCTCGCCAGGCGTTGAAGGCTCAAACGTCTCGCACATCGCGGCACGCGCGTCGAACACGCGCGCCGTCCCGGTCCACCGCTCGACTGACGACTCGACGCGGAAGCCGAAGCGTTCATAGACCGGCCGGCCGTCTGTCGTCGCGTCCAGTTTCACCGCGGCGACTCTCTTCTCTAAATAATCGAGCGCCGTCCGCATCAGCCGCGTGGCGACGCCGCGCCGCCGGCATCCTGGGTCAACAAGCACCATGCCGACCCAGGCCAGCCCGCCCGCGTAAGTCGTCGTTGTCGTCGTGCCGACCAGGCGGCCGTCTAAACTGGCACAGAAGCAGCCGCGCGGTTCCAGCTTGAGCAGGCGAAGCCAATCACCCTCCGTCTGATTCCAGCGCGCCAGCTCTTTAAGCCGCATCGCCCCCGCGAGGTCGCGCATCTCCAGGAGACGAATCTCTATCTCGCCCGTTCCCCGCATGGCCTTAACGCAGGACCGACTCTGCCTGCGCGGCCCAGACGTGGTTCGCCGGGTCCAGGCAGAATTCGGCCATCCGCTTGACGTTCCACTCCGCGGGCCAGTCGAACGCGCGGCGCAGGTGCAGCAGCCACGCGAGCAGCCCTTCTTCGGGGTGGAAGTAAAGCTCGTGCAGGGCGCGCTCGGTCTTGCTGCCCGTCTTCATCGCGTACTCGCCCGACGGCAGTTGAAAATAGGAATGAAGCTGAAAGCTGCTCGCGCCGCGCAGGACGTACTCGGCCGCCACGCGCCCCGAAACGATGTTGCCGGTCGCGCTGATCGGCAGCCGGCAGACCGGGACGACGCCTGCGTGTTCGAGCGTCCGCAGCCGGGCGAGCACCGCGAGGTTGCGCGCGCTCAGGTCCGGGCCGCCGTAGGCGATGCCGCGCACGCCGTCGAACTCGCGGCTCGGGTCGAAGAGGCGGTTGGCGTAAACCAGGAAGTCTGGCACGCCCTCGCCCACGCAACGCTCGTTGACGGCGCGCAGCATCTCCAACTGGAAATCGTCGTCGAAGACGGCGTTGAAAACTTTGAGGCCGACCTTGACCGAGGACGGGCTGGCCGCGCGCCGGATCAACTCCGTGACGCGCGTCAGCCACTGCAAGATGATCGTCGTCTGCGCGGCGCGGTCCGAGCCCGCCAGCGTCGGGCTGAAATCCTTCTCGATGGGCATCGCCGCACCGTTGGGCCAGTTTCGTTCCCAGACTGCGAGCAGCCGGCGCGTGGTGTATTCGTACTCGGCATACTTCCACTCGCCCTCGCCGAGCCGCGGCAGGTGGTACTTGCAAGACGGCACGACCGGCATCCCGGCGTCGCGCCCGAGCGCCAGAGCCTCCGCGAAGAACTCAAGGTACTTCTCGAACGTGTCGTACCAGCCGCGCCCCTTCCAACTGACCGTCCAGCCCCGGCTCCCGTCCGCGCCCTCGATGCGCTCGACGACCATGCGCGTCTCTTCAATGGCCCATTCGCCCATCGACTGAGCGCCGTCCCCGTCCTCGGCGATGATCGTCTTGAGGACGACGAAGCCGAGGCCGGCCTCGGCGTCGTGTCGCGCCTGCGAGACGTTGAGCGAGAGCTGCCCCGAAGCCTTGCCGAAAGGATTCTTCAAGGGCAGCCCGCCGTACTCGCTGCTTAAATCGATCCGGTAGTGCTCGCGCACGTAATCTTCGAGCGGGCGCGGCAGGCCGCCCTCGCCCAACCGCTCGTAATCGTCGGCGAGCGCCGCGCGCAGCGACGAATCAATCTCCAGTTTCGTTAAAATAGATGACGGCAATTTTCGAGCACCTTGAATCAAGGGGCGTGCGCGCCCGCGGCCGTGAGCGCGGCGAGCGTGCGGCCCACGCGGTCGAACTCTTCCGCCGGAAGCGACGGCCCCCACGGGTCGTTGGCCGCCTCCATCGGAATCACGCCGAGGTGGACCAGCGCCCAGAGCAGCCGGCGGATGTACCCTTCCATCGGGTTGACGAAAATCGCCTCGGCGAGCGCATCAACCGCGTCCGAGAGTTCCAGGAAACGCGCCGCGTCGCCGCCCGCGTGCGCGCCCAGCAACTCCGCCTGGAGGTCGCAGCAGACAGCGCCCATGCCGATGAGGGCCGCGTGTGCTCCGCGCCGCAGGCTGTAGCCCAGGAAACGGTCCTCGCCCGTGATGAGCAGTTTGTCCCGGTGCCGCTCCCGCAACCACCGCGACACGTCCTGGTAAGTCATCACGCTGTCGAGCGTCGCCATCTTGATGCCGGCGACCTGTGGGAGCGCCAGCAACTCGTCGAGCACCGCGGGGCTGTAACCGATGCCGCCCGCCGCCTCGTAGAGATAAAAGAGGATGAGCGGCAGCCCGACGGCGGCCACGCGCCTGTGGTGCTCGACTATCAGCTCGTCACGCGACGGATGGTTTCTGGCCCAGGTCGGCGCGTAAACGAGCAGGGCGTCTGCACCCAAGCCCGCGGCCCGTTCGGCCATTTCGATTGTGCGGGCCGTGGCCTCTTCGGGACCGGCATCGCGCCCCGCGCCGACGCCCGCGACGATAAGTTTGCCGGGCAACGCCTCGCGCCAGTCGCTCAAAACTTTCCGCGCCGCTTCCGAGTCGAGCATCAAGCCCCGGCCCGTGTGCGCCCAGACGGCGACGCCCGCGACCGGCTGCCCTGCCATGTAACGCAGGTAGGAGCGGTGCGCGCCCTCATGCAACTTGCCGTTGCCGTCGAAGGGGACGGGCGTCGCCGCGATGAGCCCGCCCGAGAGGCGCGCGCGTAATTCATCGGCAGTGCTGACAGTCCTCGAACGGTTCATGGAAACTCGCCGGGCGTGTAGCGGTCGTCGAATCGCGGTGGAAGCTGTGCCAAAAAAATTCCGCGCCGTTTTATCCCACGTGGGGCACGGAGAGCAGGTCGTTCAGGATGAGCGCGAGCGCCCCTTTGAGGCTCGGGCGCACCTCGAAGGCCGAGCGGCGGATGGCGACGCCGTGCGCCCGCGGCGCGAGCAGGCTGCGCTTGGTCTCCTCCGAGATGATCGGCTCGACGAGGCCCCACGCTTTAGTGATCTCGCCGCCGATGACGACGATTTCCGGGTCCAGGCCGTTAATCAATCCCGTAATCCCCACGCCCAGGTAGCGCGCCGTCTCGCGCACGGCCTCGGTCGCGGCGGGGTCGCCCCCTTCGACCAGCTCGACGAGCTTGCGCATCGTCGGAGCGCGTTTGCCGGAGCCTTCGCGCGTGGCCTGGTATCTGGCGATGGTCGCCTTGTCGGAGGCGTAGAGGTCCCAGCAGCCGCGCTGCCCGCAACGGCACTCCGGGCCGTTCACGTCAATCGGGATGTGGCCGAACTGGCCCGCCGTGTTGTTGCCCCCGCGGTAGAGGCTGCCGTCAATCACCACGCCGCAGGCGAGGCCGGTGCTGACGCCGACGTAGAGCAGGTTGCGGACGTGCGCGTACTGCGCCTTGCCGTGCCAGATTTCGGCGAGCGCCGAGCAGCGCGCGGAGTTGTCGATGATGACCGGCAGGTCGGTCGCCTTCTCCAGGAGCTGAACGACCGGCACGTCGCGCCAGGGCAGGACCACCGAGAAGAGAAACTTCCCGCTGTGGTTGTCAACGAGGCCGGGGAGGCTGACGCCTATGCCGGCGAACTCGATGAAGTTGTCGTGCTTGGCGCGCAGCTTCGTAATCTCCCTGCCGATCTTGGTCAGGAAGGCGCGCGGGTCGGAGCCCGTCTCGAAGCTCAGGCGCGCGACGAGCCGGTTATTGAAGTTCGAGAGGGCCAGGACCGTCTCGTCGGCACGGATGTCGAGGCCGAAGATGCCGTAGCGCAGCTCGTTCAAACGGAGCGGCGTCGGGGGCTTGCCGCCGACGGGCGTGGTCTGCCCGAAGCCGTCCTCGACGATGCTACAGTCCTTCAGCATCTCGCCTGTGATGGTCGAGACGGTGGCCTTGTTGAGGCCGCTGATTTTCGCAATCTCTGCGCGGGGGACGGGCTGCCGGTCGGAGATGATGGACAGGAGAATCCGACGGTTGACCAGCCGCAGCATGTCGTGGCCCGCGGCGCGCACGGCGGCCAGGTTCGGCTTACGTGAATATTGTTGGCGAGCACTTCTGGACATACCCGGATAATACTCTAACCGCCCGGCGCGAGCCTCCGGCAGCGTTCGTTAGTTTTGAGAAAAAAGCGCGAGGCGAAAGGAAGAGAAAAGATTTTCCTTTCGCCTTCGCACTCCGGCTAGGGCTCGCCCGCGCGCGCCTAGAAAGTCAGGCGCAGGCGGAAGCGAATCGAGCGGCGGTTGTCTATTCCCTCCTGGCTGTAGCTGATGTTGCGCCGCCCGAACTGGGCGTTCCGGTTAGCGTTCACAATCACGGGCTGCCCGGCGGAATTCAGTCCGAGGTCAAAGTCCCCGACGTTGGCGAAAGTTCCGGGGCCGTTGTCGAACGCGTCGCCCGAAGCTCCCGGCGGCGACAGCAGCGGGTGGTTGAAGACGTTGTTAAAGTCCGCGCCCACCTCCAGCTTCGTGGTCTCGGAGAAGCGGAAATATTTCCGCAGGCCGAGGTTGACGCCCCACGAGCCCGGCCCGACGAGCGAGTTGCGTTTGGCAATCGAAGGGTCGTCGAAGACGGAGGAGTCTGTCGGCGGCGGGCCGAAGGCGTCCGGGTTGAAGAACAGGTCGCCGGAAAGATTCGCGGCCGGGTTGCCGATGACCGTCGGCCTGAACGACGGGCCGTTGAAATCGCCGACCGCGTCCACGAAGCCGCTGGCGACGTTTCCGGGGAAGACCGGGCCGCAGTTGTTGCACACCCAGAACGGCGTGAAGCCCGTCCCCGTCTTGGCGAACATGTTCCAACTGATGTCCCAGCCGCCAGCCACCACGTCGGCCCACTTCGAGGTCTCCTTGCCGAACATCCGGCCGTGGCCGTAGGGCAGTTCGTAAGAGCCGTAAGAGACGAAGCGGTGGCGCGAGACGAACGAATCGCGCGAGAGGTCGTTCGAGGGGTTGAACTGGTTGTAGAGCGCGCCGCCCAGGCTGGAGTTGCCGATGTCCAGGCCGTTGGACTTCTGGTCCAGCAGCGTGTAACTCGCGTTGAAGGCCAGCCCGCCGGCGAAGCGGCGGTTGACCTCGACCTGGAAAGCGTGGGAGCGGCCCTTGCCGGTGTTGCCGTAAGTCGCGAGGAAATCGCCGAGCCCGTTCGGGAACGGCCGCCGCGCCTCGTCCTCCGGCAGCTCCACGCAGTTCCCCAGGTCGTCGGTAATCGCGCCCGGCGTCGTGTCGTAGCAGGGGTCGCCGTTCTCGTCGTGGACGGCGAACGGCGTGTTGCTCGGCATCAACTCGTTGAGGTCGAATCCCCCGATCAGGTTGTGCTGCCGCGCACCGATGTAGGAGACGCGCACCGCCATCTTCCACCACACCTCCTTCTCGAACGTGATGTTGAACTGCTCGATCCGCGGGTTCTGTAGGTCGAAGGGGATGGCGTTGGCGGCTATCCCCTGGACGGCCGGCGTGGCTCCACCCTGGAACGGCGTGATGCCGCGCGGGTTGATGCCGCCGGGCAGGCCGCCGAGCGGCGCGGCCCCGGTCGTCCTCTTCGTGATGCGCTGGTTGAAGGTGTTGGTCGCCACCGCGTCGCGCATCCCCTGCGCGGCCGAGGTCGGGTAGAAGATGCCGTAGCCGCCTCTCAGCACGCTCGAATCCGTCAGACGCCAGGCGACGCCGAAGCGCGGCGCGAGATTGTTCGTGTCGGTGTTGATGAGCCCGCGGCCCACCCCGGCCTCCTCGGCCGTGACTACGCCGTACGTTCTGAAGAACGGGTGAATCAGCGGGATGACCTCCGCGGTCGGCACGACGAAGCGCCCCTTGCGGCCGTCGTTGCCGGTCCCGTTCGGGTCGAAGTTGACCATCAAATCATTCTTGTCCACGTAGGGCGTGATCAACTCGTAGCGCAGGCCCAGGTTGAGCGTCACGCGCGGGTGCACGCGGAAATCGTCCTGGACGAAGAACCCGTTCTCCCAGTTGGAAACGTCGAGCGCCGGGCGCACGTCGCGCACGTAGAGGACGTTCGTCGGCGGCAGGCCAATTAGGAAGTTGGCGAAGGCGTTGAGGTTGGTCCCGTAGGTGATGGTCCCGCGCGGGTTGTTCCGGTTGAAGGCAAACCCGTCAACGGCCTGGTTGCGGACGAAGTCCGCCCCGGCCTTGAGCGAGTGCCTGCCGAAATTCCAACTCAGCGTGTCGCCGAAAGTGGCAAGGTGCTGGTCCAGCGGGCGGTCAGTGTTGCGCCCGCCGTTGGGGATTCCGGCGAACCCGAAGGTGAAAGCGACCTGGCCGGGGGTGTCAACCAGGCCCGCGCCGACAACCGAGCCATAAGCCGCAATCTCGGCGTCGTTGAACCCGATGTTCGACAGGAATTCGCCGGTCGTCTGGTTGGCCCGGCGGTAGAGGTTCTGGATGTTGAAGCCGCCGCGCAGTTCGTTGACGACGCTGTTCGAGAAGATGCGCGTGTAGGAGAGCGAGAGCGTGTGGTTCTGCTGGTGCTGCGACAGCAGCCCAAACGCCGGGAGCGGATTGGCGACCAATCCGCGGTTGCCCGTTCGGACTTGAAAGTTGTACACCGCGTAAAACTTGTCCTTGTCGGAGAAGTCGTGGTCCACGCGCAAGGTGGCTAGGTCGCGCGTCAGCAGGCCGCCGAAATTCTGCACGAACTCGGCTCGCCCGGTCGTGGCGCTGAAAGGAGCGTCAGGACTCAGTTGCGGGTAATAGCCGTTGAGGATGTTGAGCGCGATGGGGTTCAGCAGGCGCGTCGGGATGCGGATGAAACGGCCGTTCGCAGTGTCGTTGGCTATCTCTGCGGGCGTCAGGAGGGCGAGCGCGGCCGGCGAAACCACCGGCCTGTTCGCGGGCCGGATGACACTGAAGTCCCCGCCCCGAATGAGTTGGGTGGGAACATTGGTTGACCTGACACGCACGGGGGCGAAGTCCCAGCGCCGCTCGTAGGAGAGGAGGAAGAACGTTCTCTTACGGCTGAGCGGGACGGGGCCGCCGAAGGACCCGCCCACCTCGTTAAGATTGAAGTACGGGGTCGGGAAACTTTCCTGGCCCGGAATCGGCAGGAAGTTGGCCTCGGTGATCTTGTCCTGAATCGAGCGGGCGGCGACGGCCGAATTCTTGTTGTTGTAGAAGAGCGAGCCGTGATACTCGCTGCCGCCGCGCTTGGTCTCGATGCGAATGTTGGCGATGCCGGAATATTCGGCCGTGAAGTTCTTCGAGAGCACCGTCAGTTCGCCGATTGTCTCCAGCGACGGCTGGCTCGAAGTGGGCTCGCCGAAGATGCCGCCGTTGGTCCGCTGCCCGTCGAGCGAGAAGGTAGCGCCGTAGCTCTGCGCCCCTATGAACTTGAAGGTGCCGTCGCCGCCGGGGCCTTGAGTGATGTCCGGGTTCAGGTAGAGGAATTCATAGATCTCGCGGCTGTCGCGCGGCACGTCCAGCAGCTGCCGGTTATCGAGCGTGCCGGAGATGACGGGCTGCTCCCGCTGAATGAGTCCCGCCTCGGCGGTGATGCTGACGCTTTCACTCGGAGCACCGATTTCGGTCTTCACGTCGGCGGCCACCACTTCGGTACCGTTGACGATTACGTCTATGACCGTAGTTTTAAATCCCGCAGCCGTCACAGTCACTTTGTAACTACCGGGCTTCAGCGCCGCCGCCTCATAAGTGCCCTGGCTGTCGGTCGTGGCATCCCTGGAGAGGCCGGTCTCCTGGTCAGTCACCTGCACCGCGGCACCCGGAATGACATCTCCGTTCGGGTCGGTCACTGTCCCGCGGATCGTCCCCAGGTTGGTGCCTTGCGAATAACCCGCACTCGCGAGGCAGAAAAGACAGAAGGTGACGAGCAAGCTCGCGATGATTGTCCGTTTCATTCTCCATCAACTCCTTACTGAGAGAAATTGTTTAGCGGAAGCAGACGGCGGTTGGCAGCTTTGAAGTCCGACCTCTGCCCTGTGATGGCTCCTCGCCAAAGGCAGTCTGGGCGATACGGTCTTAAAGCGGCGGCGCTTCCCAATGCTTTTCCGCTCTCGGGGTTAGTCGGTGCTTCAGACGAACTAACCATCAGCTTACCGGCGACTGAGGGGGCTTCCGACTCCGAGCCCTCACGATCAGTTGAATATTGCCGAAGTTTCTTAACGCTTTTGCTATCCGGCCTTGAATGGCTTCCAGGCGCACCGGGCAACGGGCGGGCCGGAGAGAAGATTGATTCGCCGCCCAGTTAGTTTGTGCTTAGGACTAACTTTACCCTAACCTGCTGGCTACTGAGCTTTACTTTCTGCTTGTCGTTGTGTCTTTAGAAAAGATGGTCGCGGACAGCGGCCCTACGGTTGACGCGCGCTTTATAGCACTACCGATAGGCGATTGCAAGAATATTTTACGGCCAGCCGACTTATCCTCGCGGGCCTTTAGTCATTTCGGGATGACCGGAAGAATGAGCGCCGATTTGTACTCGCCGCCGTGATAGACGGTCTGCCGGGCCTTGACCGAACGAGCCGAGCCGAGCACCGGCTCGCCCGTGTTGGGGTTGCGGTTGAACCTCGGGAAGTTACTGCTTGAAAGGTAAAGCCGCACGCTGTGCCCGGCCTTGAAGACGTTGCCCGTCGCCCAGAGGTCTATGACGTACTTGTAGACTTTGCCGGGCACTATCTCTTCGGGCTGCGCGGTGGTGGTGCGGTAGCGCGCGCGCACCACACCGTCCGTCAGGAAGCGCGCGTACCCGCTGCCGTCCACGTCCGCGAGGAGCGCCGTGAAGTCGGTGTCGGCGGCTGACGTGGAGGCGTAGAGTTCCACGGTCACGAAGCCCGTCGCTTCGAGGTCTCGGTCGAGCGGGGGCGTGGAGAAGACGAGCACGTCCTGACGGGTCTCGTTGGGGCGCTGGTCGAACGGGCCGGGCGGCAGGGCCGTCCCGCAGCAGAGCCGCCCGCCGATAGTCGGCACGGGGTCATTCGGGTCGTACTCGAACTGGTCCGGTCGCTCCGCCCCCGGCTCTTCAACACTCAACCGCCCGTCGCCCGTCGCGCCGTTCGCGCCGCGGCTCGAATGCAGGTAGTACTTCGTGTAGCGCGTGCGCGCCAGGGGGAATTCCTGCTCGTCGCGCCAGACGTTGTCGCCCATGATGAAGAGCCGCACGGGCGGCGCGCTCGCAAACTCGTTCCGCATTCCTTTGAGCGTGTAGTCGAACCACCTCAGCGCGGTGCCCGTCATGTCGAGCACGGCGCTTTTCCCGAACACGACATCGCCGATTTTTCCTTCGGGCGAGGTCGGCGCGTGCGCCCACGGCCCGACGAGCAAGTGCTGCCCGGCGCGCGCGTCCGGCCCGGCCGCTTCCGCGCGCAGGCCCGTGTAATTTTTGATAGAACCCTTGAGAAAAAGGTCGTGCCACCCGGCGGCGTGCAGCCCCTGGACGTTCATTTCACGATAATGGTCGGAGACTCGCCAGCGTTGCCAGTAAGAATCGCTGCGCTCGTGCTCGACCCAGTCGCGGAAGTAAGGGGCGAGGCTCGCGGGCGTCGGCAGTTTTAAGACGGGGTAATTTTCCACTGGCAATTGTGAGACCCACTCTTTCGGCCGCAAGTCCGCGTCGGCCTTCCGGCGCAGCGTGTCCACGGCGAGGATCGAAGTCCAGGAACTGGTGAACCACTGCATCAGGACGCCGCTCTGGTAGGTCCAGCCCTCGTAATATTCCGAGGCGGTCACGTAGGGGAAGATAGCCACGAGATGCGGCGGCCGCGCCATCGCCGCGAGCATCTGCGTGGCCCCGACGTAGGAGCCGCCGAACATGCCGACCTTCCCGTTCGAGTTTTCCAACTGCGCGGCCCACTCGATTGTGTCGTAGCCGTCCGGGCTTTCGTCGCGGAACGGGTAAAACTCTCCGCCCGAATCGTAACGGCCGCGCGTGTCTTGCAGCACGACGACGTAGCCGTGCGCCGCCAACTCGTAAGCCATGCCGGATTCGCCGGTGCGATTGTAGGGCGTGCGCTCGACGAGGACCGGAAACTTTTCCGCGCTCTCGGGCCGGTAGATGTCCGCGACCAGCCAGACGCCGTCACGCATCCTGGCGCGAGCGTTGTGCTGGACGATGACCTTGTAGGTCGTCTCAGCCGGAGACGCAGCGACAGAAGTCGTGGTGACAAATGCCAGCGCCAACAAGGTATGAAGACAGGTCCGTGAAAGGCCATTCATGCGCAGCCTCCTGAGAGTTGGAAAGCCCGCGAACCGGCGGGCAGTGTAGTGGGCCAAAAGTCGCGGCTTTATAGCATCAACAAGAGGCGGCGGCAAGATAATTTCGCCCCGACCCGAAACGGGAAGCGGGTCAGTCGTTATGCTCTTGTCCGCCCTCAAGTCGCCGCCAAGCTCGGCCGGCGGGCGGCGGGCGCAGGATAAAAACCTTCTTGTTGCCGGTTCCCGAGTAGTGTTATAAGAACGCCCCATCCTCCTTGATTCAGTTTTCTGTGAGGATAATTTTTCACGCGCCGGGCGGAAAAGTCTGACGTTTGTCTCCGCCGGCAACTAACTTTTCGGCAAAGGGCGGGCGCTTAACTGAAGGCGAGTCCGCTCGGACCCGAGCCCAAACGGCTTGTTAAGAACCCGATTATTATTTTGATCGCTTCAGACCTGCGACAGCTCTCAATCTCTTCTCTCGCTAATTTAGGCGACGAGCTTCGCGCGCTTGAAATGCACGGGGCTGAGCCCGCGACGCTCGAACATCTGCTCGCTGCCAGCCCCACCTCGCCGCGCCCTCTCCTCCTTCTCTTGCGCCGAATGTATGGCGCGAGCGGGGAGACGCTCGGCAATCAACTGCGCCGCCTGACTTCCATGTGCGGCCGCTTCCTGGCGCTCTACGGCGACGGCCCCGTCAACTTGTTGCGCGCCCCGGCACGCATCAACATCCTGGGCGAGCACGTTGATTACGTCTCTTATCTGCCGACCGCCTCGCTGCCGTTCGGCAGCCGCGAGTACGACATGCTGATGCTCTACCGCGCGGCCCCCGACGGCCGCGTGCGCGGCGCTTCGGCCTTTGAAAAGTACGAGCCCTTCGTCTTCGACCTGGCTGACGGACCCGCGCCCGGCGTGGGCGGCGAAGCCGAAGGCAACTGGTTATCTTACCTGTACGAGAACCCTGCCCCCGCGCCGCACTGGGGCAACTACGTGAAAGGCGCGGCCTTCTTCGCGCGCGTCAGGCGGGGCGGGCAAATTAGGTTCGGGTTCGATTTCGTCGTCGATTCGAGCATCCTGCCGGGCGGCGGCGCGTCCTCTTCGTCCGCGCTGGTCGTGCTGGCGGGCGCGGCCGTCTGCGAGGTCAATCACGTCGCGTGCGCGCCCGAGGAGTTAGCGCGCGACGCCGCGCGGGCGGAGTGGTACGTCGGCACGCGCGGCGGCGCGATGGACCACACGGCGATTTGTCTCGCCAGGCGTCAACACGCGGTGCTCATCTCTTACAGCGAAGAGACTGCGCGCCGCGTCCCGCTGCCGGGTGGCCGGTTTCGCTGGGTAACATTCTTCTCGCGCGCGGCGGACAAAGGGCGCGAGGTGATGATCGAGTACAACGAGCGGGCCGCCGTCTCGCGCTTAATCATCCCGGCGGTGATTGAGGATTGGGAAGTCCGCCAACCCGAACGCCACCGGGCGTGGCTCCAGGCAGTCGAGTCGTTTCGAGCGGGATCGGTCGCGGCCCTCGACGCGCTCGAAGCGTTGCTCAACGAACTCCCCCAGACGCTGGCCCTCGCGGAAATCGAGCAGGATTACCCCGAGACTTTTTCCGAATGCGCGCGCTCCTTCCCCGCCCTGGTCAGGGAGCACGCGACGCGCCCGCTCCGGGTCCGCGCGCGCGGCCTACACCACCTCGGCGAAGTGCGGCGGATCGCGACGGCGACCCTTATCCTGGACGGTGTTCCCCAACCGCAGAGCGACGCGGACGGTCGAGAGCGAACGGACCACGCGATGCGCTCGCTCGGCCGCCTGCTGAACGAGTCGCACGAAAGCCTGCGCGACCTCTACGGGGTGAGCACGCCCGAGGTCGAGCAACTGGTCGAAATCATTCGCGCGGACCCGGTGGTTTACGGCGCGCGCTTGATGGGCGGCGGGTTCGGCGGGAACGTGCTCGCGCTCACGACCGAAGAGAACGTTTCCGAGTTGAGCGAACGTGTGCAGGCCGCTTACTACGCCCCGCAGGAGAGGCAGGGCGCGCGCGAGGGGGCGGTGATGATTTCGACCCCCGGCGACGGCCTCGCGCCGCTCGACATTGAGTCGGTCTGGCGCGAAGCCGTCGAACGCTTCAACTCGCTGGGCCAGGACGCGACACAGTATCGAGCGAGCCTGGCCGTCATGCTCGACCGCGTGACGCCTGACGCGCCGGCCGGCGAAGTTTGGCCGGTGATTGTCGCGGCCGGTAAGGGGACGCGTGCGCGCGAGACGGGACTCGACGTGCCGAAGCCTTTGGCGAATGTTTTGGGTGTGCCCGCTATTGTCCGCGTGCTGCGCAACGTCCGCGCGGCCGCGCCCGCCTCGCGCCCGCCCGTCGTCATCGTCTCGCCGGAGACCGAACGGGCCGTCCGCGCCGCACTCTCCGGCGAAGAGTTGACGTTCGTCTTGCAGCCCGCGGCGCTCGGGACCGGCGACGCAGTCCTTTGCGCGCGCGAAGTGATGCGTGGTTTTCAAGGCCGGGCGCTCGTCGTCTGGAGCACACAGCCTGTGATTCGGCCGGAGACTATGCGACGCACTTTGAAACTCGCCGCGCTCTTCCCGAATCATCAGATGGTGTTTCCGACCGTCCTCAAGGCGCGGCCTTACGCCCCCGTGCTGCGCGACGAGCGCGGCCGCG
The DNA here is from genome assembly GCA_036403435.1 of Pyrinomonadaceae bacterium. Classification (GTDB taxonomy): domain Bacteria; phylum Acidobacteriota; class Blastocatellia; order Pyrinomonadales; family Pyrinomonadaceae; genus QHXM01. The sequence continues at coordinate 82,574 of DASWQY010000200.1, read as the reverse complement.
TCCACGCGGCGCGCGAGACTCACCTGGAGATGGCTGAACGCCCGCCGTTCGGCGAAAGCAATACGGGAATGTTCGTGCTCGGGAATGGCGCGATGTTCGCCGCGCTCGCCGAGTTGAAGCGCCGCCACTGGGACGAATCACGGCGGCGCTACGAGCGCGCCCGCAACGAGCTGGGCTTTCCGAACGAGCTGATCAACTACTTCTGCGAACGAGGGGCCGAAGTCCTGGCATGTCCCGTCGCGGACACGCGAGAGGAGCAAGGGATTAAAAACCTTGACGACGTTGCCCGCTGCGAGCAGTTCATCAGCGAGTTGCAGCGAGAGCAATCTTAGCGCGGGAGGACTATGGCAGCAGCTAATCAGATGACCGGCGTCAGTCGCCGCCCGATTTCAAACCTGCGCTGGTGGATCGGCGGGCTGCTCTTCGCCTCGACCGTCATCAATTACCTGGACCGCCAGACGCTCTCCGTGCTCGCCCCCTTCCTGAAGAATGATTATCACTGGAATAACGAACAGTTCGCCTGGATCGTCATCTCCTTTCGTGTCGCCTACTCAATCGGCCAGACCGTTTCGGGCCGCCTCATAGACCGCACGGGGACGCGCAAGGGGCTGACCATCACCGTCATCTGGTATTCGATTGCGTCCATGCTGACCTCGCTCGCGGTGGGATTCTATAGCTTCATCTCCTTCCGCTTCCTGCTCGGCGCGGGCGAATCGGCCAACTGGCCCGCGGCCACCAAAGCCGTCTCCGAGTGGTTCCCGAAGCGCGAGCGCGGCTGGGCTGTCGCGCTCTTCGACAGCGGCTCGTCCATCGGCGGCGCAATCGCCCCGCTGCTGGTCATAGGACTCTACAAATATTTCGGCGGCTGGCGTCCAGCCTTCATCATCACAGGCACGCTCGGGTTCCTGTGGCTCATCGCCTGGCGACTCCTCTACCACCCGCCCGAGACGCACCCGCGCATCAGCGAGCAGGAACGGGAGATGATCCTCAAGGACAAGCGCGAAGAGGAGGCGTCGGCAGAGGCGGGCCGGCGCTTGAGTTGGGGCGAGTTGCTTCGGCTGCCGCAGACGTGGGGCGTCATTGCCGCGCGGACGATGACCGACCCGGTCTGGTTCTTCATCACTGACTGGTTCGCCATTTACCTTCTGACCAAAGGCATCAACCCCGAACTGAGCCTGCTCGCCTTCTGGATTCCGTTCGTCGCCGCCGACCTCGGCAACTTCTTCGGCGGCGGCATGTCGAGCTGGTTGATCCGGCGCGGCTGGCCCACTTTGCGCGCGCGCAAGGCCGTGGTCGTCTTCGGCGGCCTCGGCATGGCGCTTTTGATCCCGACGATTTTCACCTCGAACCTGTTCGCGCTCGCCGGCCTCTTCGCCGTCTCGACCTTCGCCTACGCCTCCTTCTCGACGATGGCGCTGGTCCTGCCGTCAGACCTCTACCGCAGCGACTCGGTCGCCACCGTCAGCGGTATGAGCGGGACCGGAGCCGGGATAGGGACGATCATCTCCACTTACCTCATCGGCTACGTCTCGGACCGCTACTCCTTCAAGCCGATTCTCATCACGGCGAGTCTCATCCCGCTCGTCGGCATGGTGCTCGTCCTGCTCCTCGTGCGCGAAAGACGGCCCGCGCACGGCAGGAGTCAGGCTTAGCCAAGGTCGCGTCAGCGACCATCTGAATTTAGCCCGGCCTTTCAAGGCCGGGTCAGCGTACGTTATCACGACCGCGTCGCGTCAGCGACGCGCGAGTGGCGGATTCAAGCTGACGCGACGCGCCCTGTTGCCCGGCCCCGCCCCCGGCCTTGAAAGGCCGGGCTAAATTCACGTGACCGCTAGCGCGGCCAAAGAAATCTTACGGCTTTCAAATTGACCCGCTACTAGATATCTGTCGTCAACTCGGACCTCGGTATGCTGCACCGCCAGTGCTCAGTTCGTTTTTCGTTCTCACCCTCCTAGCTTTCGTTTATTTTCACTCGCCATCATTTTTTATCGTTCTGGTTCTTGACAAGCTTCCGGCGGCCACGAATAATGCGCCGGAGCTTTGACGCGCAGGCAGACGATTAGTGAGTACCTCTCAACACGCTCGACCTGAAGGAGTACGCGGCGGCGGTACGTCGCCGGGTGTAAGTGCGGCATGTTGAACCTGGAACGCCGGACTAAAATCCTGGAACTGATAGAGAAGCACGGGCAGGTGGCGGTCGCCGACCTGAGCCGCCGCTTCAAGACCTCCGAGGTGACCATCCGCAACGACCTCAAAGCCCTGCACAAGCGCGGGCTCGTGCACAGGGCGCACGGGGGCGCGGTCAAGGTGGCGACCGTGAGCGTAGACCCGTCGCTCAAGATTAAAGAGGAGCTGCACGCGGACGAGAAGCGGCGAATCGGCGCGGCCGCCGCGGCGCTCGTTCACGACGGCGAGTCGATCATCCTCGATTCGGGCACGACGACGCAGCAGATAGCCCGGCAGATCAAACACAAGCGCGACCTGAAGGTCATCACCAACGGCATCAACATCGCGCTGGAGCTGCTCAGCGCCAGGGACATACAGCTCATCCTGCTCGGCGGGGTGGTGAGACAGAACTCATTCTCGGCCGTGGGCCATTTCGCCGAAGACATGCTCAAGCAGCTCTCGGCCGACAAACTTTTTCTGGCCGTTGACGCCTGCGACGTGGAGTTCGGACTGAGCACGCCTAACCTGGAAGAGTCGCAGGTCAATCAGGCGATGGTCGGGATCGCGAAGGAAACAATTCTCGTCGCAGACTCCAGCAAGTTCGGCAAGCGCAGCCTCTCGCGCATCGTGCCGCTTCAACTAATCAACACCATCATCACGGACCGCGCGCTGCCCGAAGAGACGCAAACGGAGCTGCGCTCGCACAACGTCAAGCTCATCCTCGTCTGACTGAGAATTGGGCCAGCGGCCGAAACTCCGCGCGCCTCTCGCGCCTAGTGAATCTTGACGTGTGAGACGACGCGGCTGATTGCGCCCCGAGGGCTCGGCGCGTCGGGCTTTAAACCTGCCTGGAGCGAAGAGAAGAGGCCGAGCAGTTGTCCGACGATAACGTCTACAGGGGGGCGATAGACATCGGCGATTTCCCGCCCAAGGTCGAGCAAAATCGCATCTTTTGCTAGTTCCGCAGCCTCTTTCTCGCCCACCCCCGCAGGCAGAACCACCAGACACCTTTGCGTCAGTCTCTTGTCGCAAATCTCTTTGAGCAGGTCCAGCTCGAATGCCCTGCGCCGCGCGTCGCCCGAGAGAAATCCGACGACGAGCGTCTCGTCATCAATCGCGGAAAGGGGCCCATGCCTGAAGCCCAGAAACGATTCGGCGAAAGTCACAATCCGCCCGGCGGTCAGCTCCAGCACCTTCAACCCTGACTCTATGGCGACCGCATTGAGCGGGCCAGCGCCGAGAAAGCAGATTTTTGAAAACCCCTCACGGACGAGACGCTCGGACACGTCGGCCGCCGCCGGGAGAAGTTTCCGGGCCGCCGCCGTCAGCACGTTCAGCAGCTCGCCGTAGGCTTCTAAATCTCGCAGGTGTGCCAGGCAGTGGCCCGCCACGACCATGTTGGAGAACGAGCTGGTCATGGCGAGGCCGCGGTCATTCACCTCGTCGTCGAGGACTATCCGACAAAAATTCTTCCGCCCGGTGAAGGCGCGCGCCATGCGCCCGTGCTCGTTGCAGGTGACGACGAGATGATGAATGGACGGGTAACGATCCGCCGCCGCTTCCAACACGGCGACGCCTTCCGAGCTGTCGCCCGACCTGGAAAATGAAATCCAGAGATACTCTCTTCCCGGCAGAATGATGTCGTCGGCGTTAGTCAGGAGGTCCGTACTGGGGACCGCCTGAACGGCGCAGCCCCACTCTCTCTGCAAGAGCGCGGTCAGCGACTTCCCTACGTAGTCGGAGGTGCCGGCCCCGATTAGCAGCACCGCGGGGCGCTCCCGTGCGGCACGAATCAACCCGGCCTGTGCCAGAAATTCTCCGACCGCCGGGGCCGAACGCAAAAACTCCCTGTAACTTCTTTGCCACGTCTCCGGCTGCTGGAAGATTTCGCGCGGGGTGTAGACGGACCCGCGCGCCTCTTTCTCCGCCGCCGGCAGGGTCAAGAGTTTAGACAGAGCATCCACCGCAGATTCCGCTCCTTTTAAGCCGATGCCATTACGGAGAGGTTTTGAGCCCCCGAAGAAAGCTCACGGCCCGTGCGCCTGAACGAAAGATTCCTTTTGCATTTCGGTTTCATCTTATATTAAAATCCCCGACCAACCGAAAGGAATCAAAAGCAAGTCTATAATATTTGAAAGAACCTGATTAGTCCAGAATGAGGCGGAGCTTGAATAATGGCGGTGTGGTCGTGATCGGCGAGCTGAACGTTGACCTGGTGGCGACGGGTCTGGCCGGGCCGCCGCGGTTGGGGGCCGAGATCGTGGCCGCGGATTTTGAGCTGACGCTGGGGAGCGCCTCGGCCATCTTCGCCTGCGGCGTGGCGAAGCTCGGTCACAGCGTGACTTTCATCAGCCAGGTCGGGCGCGACGACTTCGGCGAGTTTTGCCTGAAGGCGTTGCGGGCCGCGCGCGTCCCGACCGACAATGTCCTGATCGACAAGCGGGTCAAGACGGGTGTCACCATCTCGCTCAGCACACGCACGGATCGCGCGCTGGTGACTTACCCTGGGGCGATTGCCTCTTTCAATTACGGGCAGTTGAAAATGGCACAGCTCAAAGGGCAGCGCCACCTGCACATGACCTCCTACTTCTTACAGGAGGGTTTGCGCCCCTCGTTCCCGCAGATTTTCCGGGAGGCGAAGCGCACGGGCCTGACCACCTCGTTCGACCCGAACTCCGACCCGGAGCAAGCCTGGGGCGGAGGGATCAACGAGGTGCTGGCCCAGACTGACGTACTCTTTCTTAACGAAACGGAGGCGCGGGAATGGACGCGCGCGCGGGGCGTGCGGCGCGCGCTCAAAATTCTGGGCCAGGCCGTTCCCTGCGCGGTCATCAAGCTCGGCCGCAAGGGCGCGGTCGCGATTAAAGACGGTGAGGTCGTGTCGGCCCCCGGCTTTAAAGTCGAGGCCCTGGACACGACCGGCGCGGGCGACTGCTTCGCCGCCGGTTTCGTCTCAACTTATTTGCGCGGCCGCTCTCTGGCCGAGTGCCTGCGCGCAGGTAACGCCTGCGGCGCGCTGTCCACGCTCAAGGCGGGCGGGACGGCCGGGCAGCCCGACGCCCGGACGCTCAAGGCGTTCTTGAAGGCGGAGGATGGCGACGGCGCTTTGAAACACACCGCCCCGCGAGGCCGAAGATGAGTGTGCAGCCCCAGGAAAAGTTGGGCCAGGTGTCGGGACTGACGCCGAGCGCCCCGCTGCTCGAAGCCGCGCGGCGGGAGGGCCGCGCCGTGGCGGCGCTCAACTTCTATAACGCGGAGACGCTGCTCGCGCACGTCCGCGCGGCGCGTGCGCTTCAGGCTTCGATCATCTTGCAGACGACCGAGTCAACGATTAACTACCTCGGGTTGCCGATGATCTTTGCGATGGCCCAGGCCGCGGCCGGAGAGATAGGGCAGCCCGTGGCGTTGCACCTGGATCACGGCGCTGGCTGCGAGTTGGCGGCGCGGTGCATTGATGCCGGCTACACCTCGGTCATGATTGACGGCTCGAAGCTGCCGTTTGCGGAGAACTGCGCGGTGACGCGCCGCGTCGTCGAATTGGCACACGCGAGCGGGGTCTCGGTCGAGGGCGAGTTGGGCCATGTCGCGCATAACGACGAAGTGGCGTCAGACGACATCACGCGCTTTTACACGCGCCCGGAAGACGCCGCGAGGTTCGTCCGGGAGACGGGTGTGGACGCGCTGGCGGTCGCCATCGGCACGGCCCACGGCTTTTACAAGGGAGAAGTGCGGTTGGACTTTGACCGCCTGAAGCAGATTCGTGAGGCGGCCGGCGCTGAGGCGGCGCTCGTGCTCCACGGCGGCTCGGGCGTGCCCGCGCAGTTGATGCGGCGCGCGATTGAGTGCGGCATCAGCAAGATCAACTTCGGCACCGAGCTGAAGAACGCCTTCACGCGCGGCGTGAAAGCCTCTCTCGGGTCGAGCGACGACATTGACTTGCGCAGGACGTTTGCGCCGGCCGTCCGCGCGGTCGAGGAGATTTCTCTGGAGAAGATTCGTATCTGTTCGGGGCGAACTTAGCAGTCACAAAAGCCAAAACGAAAGGGCGTCAAGCATCGCATGACAAATTTCAACTGGCTGTTGGACGGGAGCATTGTCGGGGTTTACCTGCTGGCGACGATGATCGCCGGGCTGATGGTGCGCAAGTACGTGGGCAAGGTCGAGCACTTTCTCGTCGCCGGGCGCGAGATGGATGTTTATCTCGGCATCGCCTCGCTGGCCGCCACGGAGTTCGGCATCGTGACCTGCATGTACACGGCGCAGAACGGCTACGAGAAGGGCTTCGCGGGCGCGACCCCCGGCATCCTGATGGCGCTGGCGATGCTCGTCGTCGGCCTGACGGGGTTCGTCATCAAGCCGCTCAGGGACTCCGGCGTCATGACGATTCCCGAACTCTTCGAGAAGCGATTCGGCCAGCGCATACGCTGGGCCGCGGGCGTCGTCATCGTCCTCGGCGGCCTGCTCAACATGGGCGTCTTCCTGCGCACGGGCGGGCAGTTCCTGGTCCTGGTCGCGGGCCTCGACGTGCGATACCTGGAAGTGATGATGACGGCGCTGCTCATCGGCGTCGCCGTTTACACCATCCTGGGCGGGATGCTCTCCGTGCTGGTGACGGACTTCATGCAGTTCATCGTGATGAGCGCGGGGCTCATCGTCGTCACGATTCTCATCCTCGTCAACGTCGGGTGGGAGAAGATGGTCTCGACGGTCGAGACGCACTACGGGGCCGGCGGCTTCAACCCCTTCATCAACCCGACGATGGGCTGGCAGTACGTGCTCTTTAACGCGATGCTGAACACGGCGGCCGTCTTGACGTGGCAGACGATCATCGCGCGCGTGCTCTCGGCCAAGAACACGGAGACGGGGCGCAAGGTTTACACGCGGACCAGTTTCTTCTTCGTCTGCCGCTTCCTGATTCCGGGCATCTGGGGCATCGCCGCGCTCGCGACCCTGGGGCCTGTGGCGAACACGCTCGAAGCAATGCCGAGCTACCTGAGTACGGCCGTGCCGGCGGGGCTGATGGGCCTGCTCATCGCCGCGATGCTGGCGGCCGACATGTCCACGGACTCTTCCTACATGCTGACCTGGGGCAGCGTCATCTACAACGACATCATGGCCCCCTTCCGCAAGACGAAATGGTCCGAGAAGAAAGGGCTCTTCTGGAATCGGACCATCATCGCCATCATCGGCGTCTTCCTGCTGCTCTACGGGCTCTGGTATCCGCTCAAGGGAGACCTCTGGACCTACCTCGGCGTGACGGGCACGATTTATCTGGCGAGCATCTCCGTGCTCCTGATCGCCGTCTGCTACTGGCGGCGGGCCAACAACTGGGGCGCGGCCGCCGCCATCTTCATCAGCGCCGTCATTCCCGTCACCTATCTCGTCATGGAACAAGTCCCCTCCACGGCCGCGCTCGCCAAGAGCATCGGCCCGTACTACTCGGGCATCGCGACCTACCTGCTCTCGGGCGCGGCGATGGTCGTCGGCTCACTACTGAAACCTCGGTTCAGAACTGATTCTCGCGAGGAGGTGGCGTGATGGCTAGTCACTGGTTCTGGTGGATTCTGGCGATGGCCTGCGTCGTCTGGTACTCGACCATCACGGTCTACGTCGCCATCAAGGGCGCGGCCGACATCAAGCACATGCTCGCCCGTCTGGACGCCGCCAGGGTGAGCGAAGAAGAGGGCGGGAAGAAGGATTGAAACGCGGCGGCCCCTTTGGTCGCCGGAGGCCAGTTTTATGCTCATCTGCGTTAGCCCTAACCCAGCGATTGACCGCCGGCTGCGGCTCGAAAGCATCGCAGTCGGCGGCGTGAACCGCGCGCTCTCGGCGCAGCCCTTTCCGGGCGGCAAGGCCGCGCACGTCGCGATGGCCGCGCGCGCGCTCGGTGAAGAGGTGATGTGGATCGGATTCCTCGGCGGGGCGGCGGGCGAAGAGTGCGAGAGCGGGTTGTCGGATTTGGGCATCCCGGTCACCATCGTGCGGACGCGTGCCGAGACGCGCGCCAACCTGGAACTCATCGCGGACGACGGGACGGTCACCGAAATCTTAGAGCCGGGCGGCGAAGTGACGGAGGGCGAGGTCGAGCGGCTGATGGGAGCCTGCGCTGAAATCTTTGCCGAAGGCGGCGCGGGCGCGCAGGTCGCGCTCTCGGGGAGCCTGCCGCCCGGCGTGCCCGTTGATTTCTATGCCGAGTTGATTCATCTCGCGCACGCTTACGGCTGCCGCGCGCTGCTCGACACGAGTGGCCCGGCGCTGCGCCACGGGCTCGCGGCCGCGCCCGATCTGGTGAAGCCCAACCGCGAAGAGGCCGCGTGGTTTTCGGGCCTTCCGGTGCGCGACGCGGGCGCGGCGGCCGAGGTCGCGCAGCGCATGTTGGAGGCGGGCGCGCGCAGCGTCTGCGTCTCGCTCGGCGCGGACGGCATGGTCTGGCAGGACCGCGAAACTTGCGCGCCCCTGGTCTCGCAGCCGCCGCAGGTCGCCGGGCGCTCGACCGTCGGCTGCGGCGACGCTGCACTGGCCGGCTTCGCCGTCGCGCACGCGCGCGGGCTGTGTGACGAAGAGATGGTCGGGCTGGCGGTCGCGTGCGGCTCGGCTAACTGCCTGGCCCCTGCGCCGGGCCTGATTGACCCGCGCGAGGTCGAAAGAATCGCCCGGCAGGTTTCGGTGCAGCCGCTTCAGTCGGCTTGCCGAAGCGGCAGATGACCGTGGCGGAGTCCGAGAGAGATGATCCGACTGGCATTAGTGGGCTGCGGCGAACACTCCAGGGAGAGCCACGCCGCACCCCTGGCGCGCTACGCCGCTTCGCACCCCGGCGAGATTGAACTCGTCGCGGCGTGCGACCTGAACCCTGAGCGCGCCGCCGAGTTCTGCCGAGACTTCGGCTTCGCGCGCGCCTTCACGGATGTCGAAAAGATGCTGACTTCGGAGAGCGTTGACGCGTGCGTCTCGGTCATGCCGATTGAGCGTATCGTCGAAACGAGCGTCCGCTTGCTTGAGCGCGGGATGCCGTGCGTGATTGAAAAACCGCTCGGCACTTCGGCGGCCGAGGTCGAGCGGCTGGCGCGCGTGGCGCGCGAGACCGATACGCCGCACATGGTCTCGGTCAACCGCCGCTTCATGCCTTACCTCAACCGCGCGCTCGCCTGGGCCAAAGAAATTGGGCCGCTTCAGTACGCCCGCGCCGCACAGGTGCGGCACGACCGGAATGAGCCCGACTTCATCTGGACGACGGCCATCCACGCGCTCGACGCGCTGCGTCATCTCGCCGGCGAGGTCAGAATTTTTGACGCCGAAGTGCAGCGGGGCGCGGGCCGCTCGGCGCTCTGGTACGTCATCTCGCTTCGCTTCGAGAGCGGCGCGAGCGGGCAGCTCGAAGTCCTGCCGACCGCCGGCATGGTCGAAGAGTCTTACGAGCTTTTCGGCGAGGGCTACCGCGCGCGCGTCGTGGCCGGCTCCGGCGCGCAACGCTCGCTCGAATGCTGGCGCGGCGGCCGACTCGAAGTTGAGCTGCGCGCCTCGGACGACGAGCCTGAGCACCTGCGCAACGGCTCTTACGAGGAGGTCGTCGAGTTCGTCCGGGCGCTCAGGGAAGGGACGCGCCCGCGGCCGACGGTCGAAGACATCCTGCCCTCGGCGCACATCTGCCTGAGCATCGCCGAACAAGTCGCCCGCCAGATGGAATCGAAATCATGAACGAGCCGGCTGGTTCTTTGCGCCTTAGCGTCTTTGCATCTTTGCGTGAGGAAAGTTTCTCGCTGTAGGCGCAAAGACGCTAAGGGGTTTGGTCAAGTGGGTAGTTCGCGTTAGGTGATAGTGCCGAAGAAAAGTCTATGAAAAAGTTTCTGTCCGCCTCGCTCTCATTTCTGCTGCTGGCTTCTTTCGCCGCGCCCGGACGCGGGCAACAGGCCGGGGTCGGCGGGAGCGCGTTCCACAAAAACGACATCACCTACTCGACGGAAGTCATCACGCCTCACGTCGAGTGGGCGACACGGCTTCCGGGCGGCCCCGTCAAAGGGTTCTTCATTCCGTCTGTCAAGTACGGCCGCGACATGGTCGAGCTGATGCAGCGCCTCTCTTTGCAGCCGACCACCGTTTCGATAGACCGCGAGTGGGACACCAACTGCTGGGGCATAGGTGACTACTACGGCCACGAATACCGCGGCGACCGCGACGACTTTCAGACCGTTTACGGCTACGTCGAGAAAGACCTGACCGGGCCAGCGCCGTTCGAGGTGATGGTCATCCCTGGCTTGAACGGCTGGTCGCGCATGACGCGCGCGACGCGCGACGCAATTTTGCGACGCGTCCGCGAAGGCGCGGGCCTCGTCCTCCTGCACCCGTTCGTCGGCGACGTGAAGGGCCACCCGTTCAAGGGCGACGAGGCGGAACCCGACACGCGCCTCTGGGACATCTCGCCGCTGGTCAATGTGGCGGACGACACGGTCACGGAGCGCGGCTACCCCGAAATCAACCAGGACGCCGTGACGAAGGGCAAGTGGGAACTGGACCAGAAACATTTCATCACGGACGGCCTCCCGCTTGAGCTTCTGCCCGAGGGGAACGTCGGCGGCTCTTTCTACAAGTACGGGGCGAGCGGCGACGTGCTCGTCAAATCGGGCGAGCACCCGGTGGTGGCCGTGAAGAATTATGGCAAGGGGCGCGTGGTCGCGCTCGGCTACGTCGAGGAAGGCTTCACGCCGCAGAGCGTCAACCCCGTGGAGACGAAAATCTACTGGGACTATTGGGAGTACCAGTATGCCCTGCTCGGGCGCTCGATCCTCTGGGCGGCGGGGCGCGAGCCCGGTGCCCGTCTCACTTCGTTGACCGCCGAAGGCGCGGATAGCCCGGCCGTCAAACTCGCGCTCACGTCCGACCGGCCGCGCCGCGTCGAGATAGAGGTCTGGGGGAGGAATGAGTTCGGCCAGCCGCTCGGCTCGCAGAAAGTGTCGCAAGAGCTGGCCGCCGGGAGCAACACGCTTGAGCTTCCGGCAGACGCTTTGCGGCCGGCGACGGGCTGGCCCGGCGGGAGGCAGATTTTCAACGTCCGTGTCCGCGACGCGCGCGAGGGCGCGACGCTCGACTGGGGCGCGGCCATCTTCCACACTCCGAAGCGCGCGATGATGACGCAGGCCCGCGCGGCCGTGGACGTGTACAAGCGCGGCGAGACCTTGAGCGCCGTGCTGCGCGCGACGGGCGACCTACAGGGCTTGCAGATGCGCATGAAGGTCGCGGACGACCTGGGCCGGCTCCTCGCCGTCGTCTCCAGGCCCGCGCGCGGCGAGCGCACGCTGACCTACACGCTCACGGACTTTCTCGGCAAGTTCGCCTTCGTCACGGCCGAGCTGGTTGACGAGCGCGGCGCAGTCGTGGACCAACTTCGCGGCAAGCCCGTGATGGTCGTGCAGGACGCGCGCCGCCCCAGAGAATACACGGCGCTCGTCTCGTTCGGCGGCACGAAGCACTACCTGCAAGACGCGCAGATGAGGATGGTGCGCGGGGTGGCCGCCGACACTGGCTTTACGTGGGGCGGCGATGTGGACAACTCGCTCAACGTCCCGCGCGGGACATTCGGCGTTTACTGGTACGACCGCGGGCCGACCACGCCCGAAGGGATGGAGAAGGCCATCAGTGAGTACCGGCGCACGGGCGACTTCGAGGCGCTCGGCTACCTGACGAAGAAAGAACTCTTCAAGCGCACGGGCGACAAAAAGTTTCTCCAGCGCACGCCGACCTTCAACGACCCCGCCTTCATGCGGCAGCTCGCGGACATCGTGCGCGCGACGGCGCGCAACAAGGCGCGCTACCAGATGGACTACTACTTCGTCGGCGACGAGGGCTCGCTCACCTCTTACGGCGACCCGGTTGACTTCGACTGGAGCCCGCAGACGCTCTTACAGTTTCGCGAGTGGCTGAAAGAGGAATACGGCACGCTCGACGCGCTCAACAAAGAGTGGCGGACCAGTTTCAAAGAGTGGAACGAGGTCGTCCCCTTCACGACCGAAGAGGCGCGCGCGAGCGGCAACTTCGCCCCGTGGGCCGACCACCGCACCTTCATGGAGATAACTTTTGCGCGGGCCTACCGGACTGCGCGCGAGGCGGTGCTGGAGGGCGACCCCGCGGCACACATCGCCGTCTCGGGGACGCAGGCGACCAACGCCTATAACGGCGCTGACTGGTATCGCCTCGATCAGGTGATTGACGATTTTCTCTCCTACGACGGCGGCAACCAATGGGACATGCACCGTTCGTTTGCCCGGCCCGGCTCGATGATCGGCTTCTGGACCGGCTACGGCTCCTCGGGCCTCGCCGTGCAGAACAGTATCTGGACGGCCGCCGTTCACAACGTGCTTCACCCGAACATTTTCTGGATGTACTCGTTCCTCGACCCGGACATGACCTACTCGAAGTCCGCGCGCGACATGGGCGCGGCCTTCAAGTCGCTCAAGTTCGAGGGCATCGGGAAACTCCTGATGGAATCAGAGCGCGAGCAGGACGGCATCGCCATACACTACTCTATGCCGTCCGTGCACGGGGCGAGCATTCTGGGCTACCATCGCCGCAGCAGCGATGACGACGACGAGACGCCGCAGGACAAGACGGCGGTCAGTTTCGCGGCCAACCGCGACGGCTGGGTGCGCGCGGTCAAAGACCTCGGACTCCAGTTCGATTTCGTCGCCTCCGAACAGGTGGAGAAAGGCGGGCTCTCGTCGGGCAAGTACAAGGTCCTGATTCTGCCGCTCTCGCTCGCGCTCTCGGCGGAAGAGGCGAAGGCCGTGGAGGCTTTCGCGCAAGGCGGCGGCGTCGTCATCGCCGACGCGGGCGCGGGGCTAATGGACGAGCATTGTGCGTGGCAACCGGGCGGGCAGTTGGACGGATTATTCGGCATCACTTCCCCGCCCGCGAAGGAGCGCAGTCTCAAGGCGGTCGCCGGAGAGGCGATGTTGACGGACGAGGGGAGGCGTTGGGGGTTAAGTGCGAAGGAGCTGGGCGGTCTCGTCGTCGCGGAGCCCGACATCAAGGCGGCCGGGGCGACGGCACTCGTCCGCGTCGGCGGCGCTGACGCCGTGTTCGCACGGCGCGTCGGGCGTGGCTGGGCCATTTATCTCAACACGCTTTTGGACAAATATCCGAAGCAGCGTGGCGAGAAGTTCGGCGGCGCGGGCTACCGTTTCCTCGTTGACGCGCTGCTCGCGCGCGCTGCTCACGTGCGCCCTCAGATCGAAGTCCTCTCGGCCGACGGCAAGCGCCTGACGCAGGCGCAGGTGGTGCGCTACCGCTTCGGCGACGCGCTGATTCTGGCGATTGTGAAAGAGAACGTCGCGCTTGAGGGGATCGTCGGACAAGACGGCGTCCGCACCTACACGGACGCGGGGCTGGGCCAGGTTGCGAGGCAGGAGATGACCATCAAGCTTCCGGGCAAGTTTTACGTCACGGACGCGCGCGAAGGCCGTCGGCTGGGCCTTGCGGACGTGATTCGCTCTTCCGTGATTGTCGGCGACGCGGCCGTCTTCGGCCTGAGCCCGACCGAGAACAAGCTGACGCTCGGCGGCCCCGCCGCGGCCTCGCTCGGCGACCACCCGGTCTTCACCGTCACGTCCTCGACTCCGGGGCGGCGACTCGTCCGCTGCCACGTCTTCGCGCCCGACGGCTCGATGTTGCCCGCCTACTCAGGCACCGTGCTGATGGGAAGCACGACCGCCACCGTCCCGCTCCCTTCGGCCCTCAACGACGCCGCAGGGACTTACACCCTGCGCGCGACGGACGTGGTGACGGGCGCGACGGCCGAGGCGAAGATTACGTTGAAGTGAGAGGAAAGCGACAAGCTATGCTTTGCGCCTTTGCGTCTTTGCGTGAAAAATTTGTCTCACGCAAAGACGCAAAGGCGCAAAAGGGTTGAGTCGTTATCGCAAAAGCTCATGAGTGCACGTCCCGTTCTACACGTCGGCAAGATGCGCGACGTGGAAACATTCCGCGAGCGACTGCGCGAGTTTCAAATCTCGATTCCGTGCGACCCTGAGTTGATCGTCGGCGGCGCGTCACCGCTCGCCCAGGCGATTCATGTGGATGACATCCGACTCGGGAACCGTTTCGCCATTCATCCGATGGAGGGCTGGGACGGGACCGCGGACGGGCGGCCGACCGAGCGCACACTGCGGCGCTGGCGGCGCTTCGGCGCGAGCGGCGCGAAGCTCATCTGGGGAGGCGAAGCCGTCGCCGTCCGCCACGACGGCCGCGCCAACCCGAATCAACTTCTCATCAATCGTCACACGCTTCCCCACCTCGCGCGGCTGCGCGAGGCGCTGGTCGAAGAACACCGCCGCGCCGCCGGCTCTACCGATGGCCTGCTCGTCGGCCTGCAACTGACGCACTCCGGGCGCTACAGCCGCCCCAACGCTCACGACCGGCCCGAGCCGCGCATTCTTTATCATCACCCGATACTCGATGCGCGTTTGGGCCTGCCGTCGGATTACCCCCTGCTGACTGACGTTGAAATCCGGCACCTCGTCGAAGACTTCGTGCGCGCGGCGCTCGTCGCGCACGAGGCGGGCTTTGATTTCGTGGATGTCAAACACTGCCACGGTTATTTGGGCCACGAGTTCTTGAGCGCGCATACGCGGGCGGGCGATTACGGCGGCGGCTTCGAGAACCGGACGCGGTTCCTGCGCGAAGTCATCGAGGGCGTGCGCGCCGTCGCGCCGTCGCTCCTCTTAGGCGTGCGCGTCTCCGCGTTCGACACGATTCCCTTTCGGCCGGACCCTGAGCGCAGCTCACCCGGACGCAACGGCCCAGGCGTGCCCGAGCCGTTCACACACCTGCTTCCCTACCGCTGGGGTTTCGCCGTCAACCAGTCCAACCCGGTCGAGCCCGACCTGACGGAGGCAGTGCAATTCCTCTCGCTGCTCGAAGCGTCAGGCGTCCGGCTCGTCAACATCTCCGCGGGGAGCCCGTACTACAATCCGCACGTCCAACGCCCGGCGCTCTACCCGCCCTCGGACGGCTACCTGCCGCCCGAAGACCCTTTGGCGGGCGTCGCGCGGCAGATGCAGATTACGCGCGCGCTCAAGCGGCAGTTCCCGCGCCTCGTCCTGGTCGGGTCGGCTTACACTTACCTGCAAGACTTTCTGCCGCACGTGGCACAAGCGGCGGTGCGCGAAGGCTGGGTGGACTGTGTGGGCCTGGGACGCATGGTGCTCAGTTACCCGGCGCTGCCGCTCGACATCATCGGAGGTCGGCCGATTCAGCGTAAGGCAGTGTGTCGGACGTTCAGCGACTGTACGACCGCGCCGCGCGGCGGGCTGCCGTCGGGCTGCTACCCGCTGGACGACTACTACAAGCAATCGGACGATGCGGCGCGTCTCAAGCTGTTGAAGAATCGCCGCCGCCGGACCACGGGCGAGTGACTTGGAAGCATGACGATTGAAGAGATGATCGGGCGGCTGCGGCCGCGGCGCAAGGTGCACGGCGCGGCCGCCGCGCTGCTGCCTTTCGAGGAGGACGGGCGCGTCGCCGTCGAAGCCTTTCAGCAACACCTGCGCGCCACGCACGAGGCAGGGCTGACGAACGCCGTCAACATGGACACGGGCTACGTCAACCACTTGACGGACGAGGAAAGGCTTCAAGTCCTACGCTGGACGCGGGAGGCCCTGGGCGCGGACGTTCCCTTCATCGCGGGCGCTTACATAGAGGGGCGCAAAGGCCGCATCGCTTCTCTCTACCGGCGGCAGATGGACCAAATCGTTGCCCACGGCGGCGTCCCCATCATCTTCCAGACGGCGCGGCTTCACGGCAAACAGGCGAGCGAGAAGATTGCCGTTTACATTGAGACGTGCGAGGGCTACCCGGAGGTGCTGGGCTTCGAGCTTGGCCGCATGTTCGCCCCGAGCGGCGAGATTTTTGACGATGAGACGGTGCGCGCTCTGCTGGACGTTCCCGAGCTGAAGGGCATGAAGCACTCGTCGCTGGACCGTCTCACGGAGCTGCGGAGGCTGGAACTGAGAGACGCCGTCAGGCCCGACTTTCGCATCTACACGGGCAACGACCTCGGCATTAACATGATCGAGTACGGCTCCGATTACCTGCTGGGGCTGGCGACCGCCGCGCCTGAGAAATTCGCGGCGCGCGACCGATTGTGGGAGGCCGGCGACCCTGCTTATTACGCGCTCTCGGACAGGCTACAGCACCTCGGCAACGTCACGTTCCGCGCCCCCGTGCCGGCTTACAAACACTCTATCGCAATCTTCCTGCACCTCACGGGCCGGATACCGTCGCCGCACCCTCACCCGCGCGCGCCTCGCCGGCCCGACCGGGAGACCGAGATACTGCGACACTGTGCGGAGCTTCTGGCCTAGAAAGGCAATGATGAATGCGGAATGCGGAATGATGAATTAAAGACGCTTTCTTAATTCATCATTCCGCATTCCGCATTCATCATTTCTTTCGGCTCGCTTCGAGTCCGCTGCCGCCCTGGTCGAATCCGGGCTGCACCGTGACGACGCCGAACTGGCGGTCTTCGACCTCCCTGTGCGCGGCCATCATCCAGACGAAGTTGATCGGGTGGCCGGGCACGGAGACGTTCGGGTGAAAACCTTTCGGCATAATCACGGCGTCACCGTCGCGCACGACGCCGACGAACTCCGGCTCTTCGGGGTCCGTGTAAACGAACTGGACGCCGAAGGCGGGCGCTGGCATGTCGTAATAGACGTAAAGCTCTTCGAGCATCGCGGCGTGTTCGTGCGGCGGCCAACTCGTCCAGTGCCCCGGCTCGGACGTGGTGAAGCCGGCGAGGATGCGCCCCGCCTCGACGTTCCTGCCGAGCGTGATGTTGACCGTGCGCGTCGTCGCCGGCCCGCCGGTCTTGAACTTGAGAGAGCCGTCTCTTTCCACGTCACTGTAGCGCACGACCTGCAACGGATACTTGCGCTCCACTTCCGCCGAACACTCCACGAGGTCCACGGAGGTTTCAGTTTTGATCTCGACCTCAGTGTCACGCGGCAAGTAAATCGAGTCGTAGCGCCCGACCTCGTGCGTCGCGCCTCCGGCCGCTACCGTGCACTCGCCCGCGAGACAGATCAGTCCGGTTTCGAGCACGCCCGTGCCGAAAGCCGCGCGCGGCGTTTCTTTGTCCAGAATGATGCGGCCGTAATTCAGGTGCCTCATCAAACTGTTCTGCGGCGTGACGGCGAGGTGCCGCCCTTTGCGCCGGTTAGTGCCGCGGAAGATCAACCCCTCCGCCGCCCCCTGCATTCGTGTACTCATAGAAATCCTCCGCCTCTCCTTTTTCACGACAGGACGCGCACCCGCGCCGGCCGCGCCAGACGCCCGCTCGTCTCTCTCACCAATCGCAGAAAACTCTCCTGCGTCGCGACGCCCCCGCTCTTCTCCTGGTCCCAGGCGGCGAGCACGTACCAGCGCGCCGCCCCGCCAATCATCTCGGGCCGCAACAGAAGGTCCGGCGAGTTCGTCCAGACTTTCCGGCTCGCCGCGCCGAACGCGATCACGGCCAGTCCCAGATTTTGGTCCGGCAGGCTTTCGGTCGCCGTCGCGCCCGGCATCAGGACTTGATGGCCCCACGTCGCCTGCCAGGCGAAAGGATTCCCGGCGGACGGCGCGAGATACGGCTCGGATAAAGAAGGCTTGCGCGGCAACCCTGTGACGAGGCTCAAGCCTTCGGCGTTCTTCACGGCGACGCGATGCTCGAAGCCGCGTTCGCCCGCCCAGACGGTGATGCGGCTCACGAGGTCAACGGCGCGACCGCCGACCTTCCAACCCTTGTAAGAGAGTTCGACGACCGAGCGCACCGGCCCGTCGGCGAGAATGCGCCACGAACGCTCGGCCACGTCCGAGACTTTCACCACCCGCCCGCCAACCAGCGCGCCGACCGAACCGATCCCCAGCGCGTCGCCGATCTTGTAGATGTCGCGCCCCGCGGGCGACTCCGCGTGATAATCGTATTCGGGCGAGCCGAACATCTCCAGGTAGAGGCCGGGCCGCCGCTTGCCGTACAGGTCAATTGCGTTTCGGGAATCGAAGTACAGACGCCAGGCAGTCGTCTCGGATTCCCAGCCCATGCCTTCAAACTTCTGCGCGAACCTGGCGTGCGTGCGCTTCGGATAATCGCCGCGCGAGACGACGCCGTCGCCGTAAGCAATCGTCACGACGCGCGTCTGATGCGGTTCGAGTCTGACCAGAAAGGCTATCTCGTCCGGCTCGCCGTCGCCGTCCAGGTCATCCGTCTGAGAAGGAAGCTCAACCGCTCGATGTGCGCGCGCGTCATTCGTTTTAACTACCACGGAGGCGGCTTTGAAATCGGGCGCGGCGCGCTTCAGCTCCGCGACGCTGACGACGACATTTTCGGCGGCCCGCGACTGGCGAGTCGGGTTGCTCACCGTGAGCTTCAGGACTTTAATGCCGTTGCCTCTCGCCGCCGCGACGTTCGTCAGCAACAAGACGGCCAGCACAGTTGTTGATATTCTTCGCATTCCCGATTAAGGAGAAGTCAGGTACAGGTCACGCCCCGCGCGCTCGACGACGAGGGCGTCCGGGTCCGCCTCGTAATCCTCGCGCCGGAACCGGCGGTGGTCCATAAACCCGAGGTTCACGCGGCGGCAGGTCGCTTCGTCGAGCGCGGAGGCGAGCGTGATGCGGTAGCGCGGGACGACACGCCCGGCCTCGTCCAGCCGCCCCGCGTAAGAGACGTGGGCCAGGTGCGCCGCGACGCACAGATTCTCCCGCAGCTCCTTCGAGAGCGCCACCATCTCGCGCACGCGGTCGAGCGGCGCGTAGCCGTACTTCTCGATCAGGCGGCCGTGCGTCTCCGAGATGGCGCGGAGGTGAGGCGCGTAGATAATAAGCTCGCCGCCCTCCTCAATCACACTTCCGAGCTTGTAGCTGGCCTTGCCGCCGACCCACAGCTCGTCGTAATGCCCGTCGAGCAGGGCGGCCACCCTTTTGTACTTGCGGCCCGTGTACTTGATGTGGACGCGGCGGCTGACCTCGGCCGCCCGCCGGAGGGCCGCGCGGAAGTCGCCCGCGAAGAGCGCGTGGGTCCGCAGCCGGTTGGCGTCGTCGCGCGTGACGACCGAGTTGAGCGAGACGACGCGGGCCGGGACGAAATCGGCGGCGGCCTCGATCAGGTGGCGGGTCGGAGTCTCGACGCGGCCGATCACGTTTTCGATGGAAGCGAGCGCGCCGAGCCAGTGCGTCGCGTGCGTCAGGTCCGGCCCGGCGACGCCGGGGAAGAAGTATTTCGCGCCGCCCGCGAAGCCCGCCACCTCGTGCGGCACGGTCGCGCCGAAGACGAGCACGGTGTCGTAAACGCCAGGGCCGAGCAGGCGGTTGAGGCTCACGGCGATGGCGTCGCAGATAAGCCCGCCTGTCAGCTCCCGCACGCGCCCGGCGCTCAGCTCGCCTATCTGGGCCAGTTCTTCGGGGCGGTCCCACTGGTGGTCGTAAATGTGCCCCGGCCCCGGCGCTCCTCCTCCGTCACGCAGACCAATCTTGGCGCGCTTCTCCCCGGCGGTCATGGGCGCGTGCGTGCCCTGCGCGACCAGCGCGTCGAACTGCGCGACCTTGCGGGCGGAGAGCGCGGCGGCGGCGAAAGGAAAGAGCAGGTCCGTGTTGTCGTCGCGCGTCTTGTCCGGGATGATCGCCAGCACGCGCGCCCCGGCGGGGATGCCCGAGAGCGCCTCTTCGACGACCGCCCGCAGCTCAGCCGGCGAGAGGTCCAGCTCGGGCGAGCCTTCTCCGATGACCGGCGGCGCTGTCCGCGTACTCATAATTGGACCTCCTCTAGTTTCGCCGGTTCGAGCTTCGGCACGAGGAGGTGGATGACGGCCAGCGCGAACAGGTAAGCGGACGCGGCGACGAAAAAGACCGGCACGTAGCTGCCCGTCCACTGCAACAGGTAGCCCGTCGCGGTCGAGATCAACATCGCGCCCACGGCCCCGGCGAAGCCACCGATGCCGACCACGGTGCCGACCGCGCGGCGCGGGAACGTGTCCGAGACGAGCGTGAAGAGGTTGGCCGACCACCCCTGGTGCGCGGCGGTCGCGAGACTGATGAGCGCGACGGCCACCCACAGATTCGAGGCGCGTGCGGCGAAGAAGATCGGCACCACGCACAGCGCGCAGATGAGCATCGCCGTCTTTCGCCCGGCGTTGGCCGACCAGCCTCGCTTAATCAAAGTCGAGGAGAGCCAGCCGCCGCCGATTGAGCCCACGTCCGCCGCGAGGTAGATGACGACGAGCGGCGGCCCGAGGCCGAGCAAAGTGAGGCCGTACGTCTCGTTGAGAAACTTCGGCAGAAAGAAAAGGAAGAACCACCAGATCGGGTCCGTGAAAAACTTGCCGGCGACGAAGGCCCAGGTCTGGCGGTGCGGCAGCAGCCGCGCCCACGTTACCTTGACCATCGGCTCGGCCGCGTCGCTCCGTATGTAAGCCAGTTCCGCGCGCGAGAGGCGCGGGTGCTCTTCCGGCCTGCGGTAGAGCGCGAGCCAGAAGACCAGCCAGGCGAAGCCGACCGCGCCGGTGGCGACGAACGCCCACCGCCACCCGTAGCTGCTCGCTATCCACGGGACGGCGAGCGGCGCGACGATGGCCCCGACGTTCGAGCCCGAGTTGAAGACGCCTGCGGCCAGCGCCCGCTCCCTCTTCGGGAACCACTCGGCCACCGTCTTGATCGCCGCCGGGAAATTGCCCGCCTCGCTCAGCCCCAGGGCGGCGCGGGCCACGGCGAAGCCGAAGACCGTGGCCGCCAGCGCGTGGCCCATCGCCGCCACGCTCCAGCAGACGACCGCGAGGCTCAACCCCGTCCGCGTGCCGAGCCGGTCCATTAACCTGCCCGCGAGTATCAGGCCGAGCGCGTACGCCCCGGTGAACGCGGCTGTGATCCAGCCGTATTCAACCTCAGACCAACCCAATCCTTTCTGCAACGACGGGGCCAGGATGCCGAGCACCTGGCGGTCTAGGTAGTTGATGGTCGTCGCGAAAAAGAGGAGCGCGCAGATGACCCAGCGGTAACGCCCGACGCGCGCGCCCACTTCCTTAATCAAGACCCCGGCCGCCGCGGTCACACTCGCCGCCTCGTCCTCCGGCCCGACCTTGCTCAACGACTTCGCGTCGAACACGTCTTCGACCGCGCCCAGCGCGTCTTTCGGGTTCTTCTCCGGTCTAGTCATCTTCGGCCGACCCAGTCGAGGAAGTTGCCGTTGAACATGCGCCCCACGTCGCGCTCTATCTCGGGGCGCGTCACGGCGCGGCCGCTCGCGAGCAGCCGCCCGTAAGCCTCAAAGAGCGCGTCGGCGATGACGCGGCGCGAGTGGCCCCACTTGTAAACCAACTGTTCGAGGATGCGCGCGTCCGAGTGCTGCGGGATGAAGCTCGGCCCGAGCAGCTCCAACCGCTCGCGGGTGATCTCAGAAATAATCGAAGGGTTGTTCAGGAACCACCAGCAGCCGAACGGCATCAGGTTACTGAACTTTCGCGCGGCGACGCACAGCTCGTGCTGGTTCTCCCGAGAGAGGAAGGTCGCCAGAAAGCGCACGTCCGGGTGCGCGGCGCATATCCGCTCGACGGCGCTCACGTCGGCACGCCCCAGGCCGTCGCCCGCCGCGCGTAACGCCGGATTCACTTCGCGCCGCACCCCGACCATGACGGCGAAAGGAAGCCTGTATTCGCGGGCGAGCGGAAGCACCACTTCGCGCACGAGGCGGTCGCGCGCGTCCGCGTCCGGGAACTTGAAATCACAGGGGAGCGAGACGGCCAGATAAAGCGGCCTCATGCGCGCGACCCAGGCGTCGAGAAAGCGGCGCACCTCTGCGGTCGTCCTGCCGTCGAGACTCGCATCCACGCCGTAGCCGAGCGAAGAGAGCCTTGCCGCCGTGTTCTCCCAGTCGTTCAGCAGGCGGTCCATGCGGAGCGCCGCGTGAAAACGCTGGTCCAGCCGCGCCCCCGACTCCCAGACGCGCGCCTCACCTTCATCGAACGGGTCGTTGGTCATCACCACGTCGCTCACGCGCGCCGCGCCGAGCACGCGGTCGAGGTGCGCGCGCGCGTCTTGCGCTCGGAAGAAGGCGCGCGCTTGCGTGAGGTCGGGCGCGGCCGTGTCCAGGCCGAAGGCGTCCAGGACGGTGACGACGCCGCGCGCCGCCTCGGAGAGCGGCGTGTTCTCCACGAATAGCGCGCGCCAGACGAGGTCGGCCTGCTCCGTCTTGCTCATCCCCCAGAAACTTTCGGGGGAGACACTGGTGGAACGGAACGTCTCTGCGATCAGGTAATGGTAGGTGAGCAGCTCGTCAATGCCGTAGAGGTTCAGCGCGCCGAACTCGGGAGCGTAGAGGTGCGTGTGAATGTCGAAGACCGGCGTCGCATCGACGACCTCCTCCACCTGACGCCGCAACTCGGTCGCGTCCGACAGGAATTGGCCCGGCGCGTTTTTGTTTTCCGTCATGCCGACTGTCATCTCTCCTCTCCCGGCGACGAATCAGAAAGGGATGTTGGCGGGCCGCCGCGCGTCCGCAGGGTCAGCCCAGCGGCTGTTCGGGATGGTCGGCGTCCAGCCCGGCCTGAGCGGGTCCTGGTCGTAAGGGTACGGCCCGAGCCGCTTGTAAAGCTCGTTATATTCCCGCAGCTTCTCGCGGTCGAGCCGCACGCCGAGCCCCGGCCCCGCGGGCACCGCGATGGCCCCGCCCTCGTACTCGAACTTGCCGCCCTCGATGATGTCGTCCACGAGGTGGTGGTAGTGTGCGTCGGCCGCGAACGACAGGTTAGGGAGGCACGCGCCGAGGTGAAGCATCGTGCTGAGTTGTATGCCCAGCTCTCCCGACGAGTGGACGGCGACGCCCAACTGGAACGTGTCGCACACGCCCGCCGCTTTGACGCACTGGCGCAAGCCGCCCCAGAAAGTCGTGTCGAGCAGGATAACGTCGGCGGCCGTCGAGAGGACGTTGGCCGCGAGCTGCTCGAAGTTGACGACGACCGTGTTGGTCGCCAGCGGCATCCTCACCTTCTCGCGCACGCGGCGCATCCCCGTCATCCCGAACACGGGGTCTTCCAGGTAGTCGTTGCGCACGTCTTCAATCTGCTGCCCGAACCAGATCGCCTGCTCGGTTGACCAGACGCCGTTCGGGTCGAAGCGGAAGCGGTCGCCGTCGAGCGCGGACGCGAGCGCGCGGTAGCACTCCAACTCGTATTCGGGCGCGAACACGCCGCCCTTCAGCTTGTGCGAAGTGAAGCCGTACTTCTCCTTTAACTCGCGCGCGTGCCCCGCGAGCTGCTCAATCGTCCTCACCTCGCCCCCGCCGGTGCGCGGGTCAGGGTAGCGGAAGAAGAGGTAGGAGGCGAAAGGCACGCGCTCCTGCAAGCGCCCGCCCAGGATGTCTGAGACGGGCACGCCCCACTTTTGGCCCAGGATGTCGAGGCAGGCGAATTCGAGCGCGGCCAGGGCCTGTGTGCGGTTGTTGTAGAGCGAGGCGGTCGGGTTGCCGATGAGAAAACGCATCTCCTCAAGGCGCGCGGGGTCGCGGCCCAGGAGGTAAGTCTTCAGCGCGCGGAACAGGTTCTCGGCCGACTCCCCGCCGCCGCCCATCTCGCCCAGGCCGGTGATCCCCTCGTTCGTCTCGACCTCGACGACCGTCCTCACGAAGCGCCCCCAGTGGCAGCCGTTCGCGTGCCTGAGCGGCGCTTCCAGCGGGACGGTGATGGTCGTGGCCCTGATGTCTGTGATCTTCATCTACGCAGCCGACGCGTCCGCCCGTCTTGCGTTATAGGTTTGGTGGAGCCAGGCACAAAGACTACTCTTTACGCGTCGGCCGCCGCAAGTGACCTGGTCAGAGCTTCCTCGGGCGCTCGAAAACGCGGTCCTCCCCGGCCTCTTCGTCGCGCGCGGAGCGCCGCCCCACTTCACGGTCGGGGAAACTTTGGAGGACGCGATAGCGGGCTGCGACACAGCTTGAGAGTTCACACTCAAGTTAATCGCGGCGCGTTCCCAGGAAAGGTAAATGAACCGTTTCGCCTCATTCGACCCGGAGGGCGATCATGGGGTCAACCTTCGTGGCTTTGCGCGCGGGGATGAAGCTGGCGAGCAGGGCAACAATGATGAGCACCAGCGAGATGATGATGAACGTCACGGGGTCTGTGGCGCTGACGCCGAAGAGCAGGCTCGCCATCACGCGCGTCAGGACGAAGGCCGCGGCGAGGCCGAACGCGACGCCGACGAGGACGAGCTTCAGCCCCTGCCCGACCACCATCTTCACCACGTCGCCGGCTTGCGCGCCGAGCGCCATCCGCAGCCCGATCTCGCGCGTGCGCTGCGCGACCGAGTAGCTCACGACGCCGTAGATGCCGACCGCCGCCAGGACCAGCGCCAGGCCGGCGAAGATGCCCAGCAGCAGCATGCTGAAACGCTGCCGCGCGATTGACCCGGAGAGGATTTCTTCCATCGTCCTGACGTTGGAGACCGGCTGGTCTTTGTCCACCTCCCACACGGCCTTGCGCACCGCAGAGGCCAGGCCAAGCGGCTCGACGCTTGTACTGACGACGAGGTCGTTCGGCTCGAAGAACCCCGCCTGCTCGTACGACAGGTACATCTGCGGCTTAGGCTCCGCGTCCAACTCGAATTGACGAACGTCCTTCACCACCCCGACGACTGTGATCCAGTCGTCCGGGCCTGCGGCTTCCACCTTTCCAGGCGTGAGGCGCTTGCCCAGCGGGTCTCCGTCGGGCCAGAATTTGCGGGCCATCGTTTCGCTGATGACGGCCACGGCCGGGCTGTCCGCCCTGTCCTGCTCGCTGAGTGGCCGCCCCTGTAAAAACTGAATCCCCATCGTACTGAAGTAGTGTGGGCTGACGACTCTCGTGACCACTGTGGGCCTGCGGCCCGTCGCGGGGTCCGGGCGGCCCTCGACGCTGAAGCCGATTGAGTTGCCCTGTGGGTACAGCGGGAGGTTGGTGGTGACGGCCGCCGACTTCACGCCCGGCAGAGCTTCGACGCGGCGCAGCAGGTCAGTGTAAAAGGCGGAACGCTGCGCGTGTTCGGGGTACTTCGCCTCCGGGAGCACGACCTCCATCGTCAACAGCTTGTCCGTGCGGAACCCAGGGTCAACGCTACGCAGGCGCAGGAAGCTATTTATCAAAAGCCCCGCGCCGATGAGCAGCAGGAGCGAGACGGCGACCTCCGCGACCACCAGCAGGCTGCGTATGCGGTTGCCGCGGGTGCCGGCCGCCGAATCCCTGCCGCCTTCTTTCAGGGTCTCATTCAGGTTGAAGTTCGACGCCTGCGTGGCCGGGGCCAGGCCGAAGACGAGCCCCGTCAGCAGCGAGACCAGGAGGGTGAAGACCAGCACCTTGCCATCGATAGAGACGGCCTTGACCTGGGAGATGCTCTGCGGGATGAAGGCTTGCAGCAGGCTCACGCCCCACAGCGACAGCAGCAGCCCGACGCCGCCGCCGAGCGCGGCCAGTAAGAGGCTCTCGGTCAGAAACTGTCGGATGAGGCGGAAGCGGCTCGCGCCGAGCGCGACACGGATGGCAATCTCTTTCTGCCGCGCGGCGGCCCGCGCCAGGAGCAGGTTGGCGACGTTGGCGCAGGCGACCAGCAGCACGAACCCGACCGCGCCGAGCAGCACGAGGAGCGCCGGTCTAATGTCGCCCGCGGCGTACTCGTGCAGCGCGGTGACGGCCGCGCCCAGGTCTTTATTTTCGTTCGGGTGCTGCTGCTGAAGGCGCGCGGCGATGGTGTTCATCTCGGCCTGCGCCTGCGGCAGCGTGACGCCCGGCTTCATGCGCGCCAGGACTTTCAGGTAGTGCCGGCCGCGGTTGGCCGCCGCCTCCGGGCTGAACGCGATGGGCACCCACATTTCGGCCTCTTCGCCGGGGAACCTGAAGTTCGGCGGCATGACGCCGACGACCGTGTAGCTCTCGCCGTTCAGGGTGAGAGGCTGCCCCGTGATTTTCGGGTCTGAGCCGAACCGGCGTTGCCACAGGCCGTGGCTTAAGATGACGACGCGGTTCGCTCCGGGCCCGTCTTCTTCGGGCAGGAACGCGCGGCCCAACTGCGGCTCGACGCCCAGCAGCGGGAAGAGGCTGGCCGAGACGCGCCTGCCCTCGATTCTTTCCGGGTCGCCCGTCCCCGTCAGGTTAAAGCTCTCTTCGGCCATCGCCGCCATGCCTTCAAAGACCTGGTTCTGGTCCTGCCAGTCTATGTAGTTGGCCGCCGCGGGCGTGTCGCGCGGGTAACCGCCTTTGGTGTCGTCCTCCCAGACCATGACGAGCCGGTCGGGGTCTCTGTAGGGCAGCGGGCGCAGCAGGACTGTATTGACCACGCTGAAGATGGCGCTGTTCGCGCCGATGCCTAAGGCCAGGGCGATGACGGCGACGGCGGTGAAGCCTGGGTTCTTGACCAGCGCCCGCAGGCTGTAGCGCAGGTCTTGCCAGAGGTCTCTGAACAAATTCATCCTCCTTTGTCCGCCAAACACGACAGGCTCGCGCCCGGCGGGGCGCTCGACGTGGCCGAGTTCCTGGGCCAGCAAATCGCTCTCGGTCAGTTCCAGCAGCGCCGCGCGGTGAGCCTCCTCTTGCGTCGCGCCGCCCCGGAGAGACTGCTCGTAGCGGTCGTCCAGGTGCTGGGCCAGTTCCTCCGCAATCTCGGCCTCACGCACGGGCGGCAGCCTCAGGCGCGCGAGTCGCCTCCCGATCTCTTGTTTCCAATCAGGCATGTTCGAGTCCCGTGATGCGGTTGATCGCCTCGACAAACTCCCGCCAACTGCTGCGCTGCGCCGCCAGCACCTTTCTGCCCGCGGGAGTCAGCCGGTAATAACGGCGACGCCTTTGGCCGGCCTTCTCGACCCAGCGGCCCTCGATCCAGCCGCGCTTCTCCAGGCGGTAGAGGAGCGGGTAGAGCGAGGCGACGTTGAAACGCAGCACGCCCCCCGAGCGTTGCTCGATCAGGCTGCCGATGTCGTAGCCGTGCCGCGGCTGCTCCTCGACCAGCGAAAGAATCAGCAGCTCGGCGCTCCCCTTCTTCAACTCGCGGTCGAGAATGTGTGACCCTATATATGACATAGCCATATATTACTAAGAGACACACGAACAGGTCAACGCTCAGACCGGGCCTGGAAACTGTCAGCGGTGTGTCTTCCGGGAGGAGCCGCCCCCGCGGGCGAGTCGGCCGCAGGCAGGTTGCGCGCGCATTACGAGGCCGTGAGTTCTTTACTCAATCCCCGTAGGCCATGAATTTTAGTGAGTGCCCTTTGACAAGCCAGCCCCCGTCCGCGTAGCGGATCGCCAGATCGACTTTGCTCGGGGCGGCGTGGCCTTCCATCCACACCCCGTCGGCGACGCGGTCGCACCTGAGGAAGTAGTGTTCCGCGCCCGTGAACACGCTGCGCCAGTAGCAGCCGTAGAGGATTTTATAGACCGCCCCGCCGGCTTCTATGTAGAGGCTGTGGCCGCTGAGGATTCTGAAATTTATCAGGCCCAGCAGCTCTAATAGCCGGCTCTGCTCCTGCGGGTAGTTCTCGACACCGCGGGCCGGGTGTAAAAGCGCGCGCGGGGATTCCTCCGGGCGGAGAGAGTTATCATCGCGCCACGCTCCGGGCGCGGGGTGATTTTTTTCTTTCCAGGGGCGGTCGCTATCCATCGAGTAGCTCCACCGGGACGACGCTCGGGCAACGCGGCCGCGTCGTCACAGGAAAATGGCGACGAGGATGACACAACGCGAGGATTACACACCACCGCGGCGTCAGTCTATCTCGAAGCCGCTTTCCCTCAACTCGTCTTTCGCCTTCTCGGCCAGTTGCCCGCGTTCCTCCTCGACGACGCGCCCGTCGAAGAGATGTATGATCCGGTCGGCGTGGCGCGCGTACCGCTGGTCGTGCGTCACCATGCAGATAGTCGCCCCGCCCTTGTGCAACTCCCGCAAGAGTTCCATCACCGCCTCCCCATTTACGCTGTCCAGGTTCCCCGTCGGCTCGTCCGCCAGCAGGATCGAGGGCTGCCCGGCCACCGCGCGCGCCACCGCCACTCTCTGCTGCTGACCGCCCGACAACTGGCTCGGCAAGTGTTTCGCACGGTGCGCCATCCCGACTCTTTCCAGCGCGTCCGTCACTCGCTGCTTGCGCTCGGCCGCGCCCATCCCGCGGTAGGTCAGGGGCAGCTCGACGTTCTCATAGACCGTCAGGTCGCCGATCAGGTTGAAGCTCTGGAAGATGAACCCGATTTCGCGGTTCCTGATCCGCGCGCGCTCCGCGGGGTCCAGGCTTTCGACGGGCTGTCCTTTGATCTGGTAGCTGCCCTCCGACGGGGAATCGAGCAATCCGAGGATCGAGAGCAGCGTGGACTTGCCGCAGCCAGAGGGGCCTGCAATCGAGATGTACTCCCCGTCTTTGATGTCCATGTGGACGCCCGACAGGGCGTGCGTCTCCACCTCGTCGGTGTAGAAAATCTTCTTAACGTCATCCAGATGAATCAAGGTCTGGGCCGAAGCACTCATCTTCTCTCTCCAATCTTCGTTTCTGATATTGGTAAACCGTTTCATTTCACCTTGAGCACGACGAAGGTTAAGTCGTCGTGCTGCGGCGTCCCGCGACACCAGGCCAGGACGCGCTCGACCACCGCGCCGCGCACTTCTTCGGCCGGGAGCCGCGCGAAGTCGCGGAGCAGCGCCTGAAGCCTCTCCTCTCCGAACTCTTCGCCCTCGACGTTCAACGCCTCCGTCACGCCGTCCGTGTAGCAGAAGAGCAGGTCGCCGGTCCTCAATTGGACCACCTCCTGCTCGTAGCAGCTCCCGTCGAACA
The DNA here is from genome assembly GCA_036403435.1 of Pyrinomonadaceae bacterium. Classification (GTDB taxonomy): domain Bacteria; phylum Acidobacteriota; class Blastocatellia; order Pyrinomonadales; family Pyrinomonadaceae; genus QHXM01. The sequence goes on along the minus strand of DASWQY010000200.1, from coordinate 53,617 downwards.
GGCCGAGCGCCATGCCGCCGGTCGTGAGTTTTGTCCACGCGTGGCCTGCGGCAAAACTTTCGCCGGCCGTCAGGACCGCGGGGGCAATCGAGGCCGACGGCGGCCGCGGGCGCGGGGCGCGGGGCGCGAGCGTGGATGGCGCGGGCTCGCTTTCGCCCTCACCCGCCGCCCTGAGCAGGAGCGGCGGATTGTGCCCCGCGTTGACGTAAGTCAGCCGGCGGCTCTCCTCGTCGAATTGGGCGTAGAAGAAGGTCACGTAGCTGGCCGCGCTCGTTGACCTCCAGAGCAGCCGGTTCATCTCGCGGGCCAAATCTGCCAGTTTGTTTTTATTCCCGGCGATCAGACTCTGCGCCGCCGCCAGGCTGCGCAGCGACGCCTGCACGATGGACATCAGCAGGGCGGCGGCGATTCCCTTGCCCGCCACGTCCGCGACCGCCAAGCCTATCCCGCCGCCGTCGAGCTTGAGGAAGTCGAAATAGTCGCCGCCCACTTCGCGCGCCGGCTGGCAAAAGCCGGACAGGTCCAGAGACTCCGTCGCGGGCGGCTGAGCAGGGAACAGTCGCTGCTGCACCTCCGTGGCAAGCGCCAGCTCGCGGCGCAGCCGCTCCTCCTCGACGATGCGCCCGATCAGCTTGGAGTGCTCGATGATGAAGGCCAACTGCCCGGCGACGGCTGCGAGCATCTGCTTGTCTTCGGCGGAAAAAGGTCTGCCGCTCGCCCTCGGGCCGAGCGAAATGATTCCGACCAGCTCGTTCCTCATCAGTACCTGAAGCAACAGCCTTGAGTTGAGCTGCTGAAGCAGCTCGATCTCGCGCTGGCGCACCTCCCTGACCTGGCGGGGGGCGGCGGCGAGGGCGCGCGCCCACGCCTCGAACTCCTGCGGGTTCACCCCGAGCGGGGCGCTCAGGTTCCGCAGGCGCTTGACGATGAAAGCGTCGCCGGGGAGCGACCAACGCTCCGCCGCGCGCGGCTCAGTGTCGTGCCGCGAGGAGATGCGGCAGACGTAATCGCCGCCGCGGTCGTCTCTGACGAGGATGGCGACGCAGCTCGTCTGCAAAGCCTCCTCGATCTGCCTGACCACCAGCTTGAAGAGTTGGTCGAGCGAGGCGCTGGCGCGCGCGGCCTGGCCCAGGTCGAACAGGATGCGGCGCTCGTCATAGACTTCCGGCGTGAGCCGGCGCTCCAGGGCCGCCGCCGCGCGCTCGTTCAGGAAAAGTTGCAGCAGCCCCAGCGCGACGAGCGCGGCGGCCGTGGCCCAGATGTCCGCGTGGCCGCCGAGCGCGGCGAAGAGCGAAGCTCTGCCCCTCGATAAGGCGAACGCCAGCGCGCCGAACAGGACCGAGACTTCGAGCAAGAGCAACGCCCGCGAGATCGCCTGCCGGTTGCGTAAGCCCTGTGCGCGCCGCCCCAGGGCTTTTTTCTTTCGCCGGACGAGATGCCGAAGTCTCTTCATACTCACCGCTGGAATCACACGGGCGGGCCGGTCAGTCGTTGACGATCCACCCGTCTTCGAGCTTGATGACGCGGCTGCCGTAGGCCGCGTTCTGGTCCGAGTGGGTCACCTGAATGATGGTCGTCCCCTGCTCGTTCAGGTTTTTGAAAAGCTCCATGATCTCCTTGCCCTGGCTCGAATGCAGGTTCCCCGTCGGCTCGTCGGCGAGAATCAGTCTCGGATTGGCGATGACGGCGCGGGCCACGCCCACGAGCTGCTGCTGCCCGCCGGAGAGCTGGCTCGGGTAAAGGTCCTTCTTGCCGACGATGCTGAAGCGGTCGAGCGTGTCGCCGACGATGCTCTCGCGCTCGCGCTTGGGGATGTTGCGGTAGGAGAGCGGCACTTCCAGGTTCTCGTAAACGGTCAGGTGGTCCAGCAGGTGGTAGCTTTGAAAGACGAAGCCGATGTTTCTGTTCCTCAGCTCGGGCCGCTCCTTCTTGCCGAGCTTGTGCACGGGCTGGCCCAGGAAGTAATACTCGCCCGTCCAGGCGCTGTCGTGCATCCCCAGGATGTGCAGGAGGGTTGACTTCCCCGCGCCCGACGGCCCCATGATCGAGACGAACTCGCCCTCTTTAATGTCCAGGTCAATGCGCCGCAGGATGTAGGTCTTGGTGATTCCCGTCGGGTAACTTTTTTCGACGTTCCGCATCGTAATCATCGGCTGGCCTCGCTTGTCTTGGGAATCGGACCCGTGGACTGACCTCTAAAACTTTTGTTCTTATGAAAGCGCCGTGCCACTTAAAAGGGCGCGTCCAGCGCGCGTGCGGGGCCGCGTCAGGGCGCGTGCCATTTCGCTTCTGGGATGGCTCAGTCCCAAAATCGAAAATTTCCGTGCGGCTTGATTAGAGCGGCAGGCGGAGCCTGGCCTCGCAGCCGGACCCCGCGGCCCTGTTTTCGAGCGTCAGTGTCCCGCCGTGGGCTTCGGCGATTTGACGACTGAGGGCCAGCCCGATGCCGGAGCCCGTCGGCTTCGTGGTGAAGAAAGGCACGAAAAGATTGGTCGTGTTGGCGAGGCCGAGGCCGTCGTCCTCAATCCAGATTTCGAGTTCCGCGGCAGTCTTCGTCCAGCCCACACGGACTCCCCCATTGGTTTCGAGCGCCGCGTCCACGGCGTTGCGCAGCAGGTTGATGAGGACTTGTTCGAGTTGGTCCCCGTCGGCCTTGATCGTCACCTCCGGCCCCTGCATGAGCGTGACGCCGAGGCGCGTCTCCAGCCCGACGACGCGCCGTATCAGGACGCAGACATCAACCGGCGCGAAGCGCGGCTGCGGGAGGCCGGAGAGGCGCGCGTAGGCGGACATGAAGCGGCTCAAGGCCGCCGCGCGCGAGGAGATGACGGAGAGACCGCGCTGCATGTCGTCGCGCCAATCGGCGGGCCGGGGCTCGCGGTCCACCAGCTTCTCAAGGCTGCCCGCGATGGATTTGATCGGCGCAAGCGAGTTGTTCAGCTCGTGGCCGAGGACGCGTACGAGGCGCTGCCACGCCAGCCGCTCCTCCTCGCGCAAAGCGCGGCTCAGGTCCGTCAGCACCAACAACTGGTGAGGCTCGCCGCGGTTGCGGAAAGAGTTGCGGTGCATCTCCCAGCGCCCCGCGCCGCCCGGAAAAGTCATCTGAAGGGTCCGCACAGTCTCTTCGCCGCGCAGGCACTCGGCCAGATTCAACTCGGCCGCGCTCGACCTCATCAGCCGCTCGACGGGCCGGCCCATCAACCGCTCGCCCGCCCTGTTGACCAACACCAGCCGCTCCTCCGTGTCGAAGGCGAAGATGGCAACGTCAATCTCTATCATGACGGTGCGCAAGAGGGCCGTGGCCTCCAGCGCGCCGAGCCGCTGCGTTTGCAGTATCTCGCCGAGCGCGTTGACTTCGAGCAGCACGTCGCCGAGCGCGTCGTCGCGGCTCGCCCCGCGCGCGCGGATTGAGAAGTCGCCCTCGCGCAAGGCCGCGAGCAGGTTGGAAAGGGTTTGCAGCGGCAGCACGACGCGCCCGCGCAGGGCGGAAGCGAACCCGAGCCAGCAGCCCACGATCAGCGCCGTCAGGGTCCACTCGACTTTGGGCGTGTAGCCGCCGCCCCACAGGAGGACGAGCGCCACGAGTGTCGCCGGCAGGCCGCCCGCGAGCGCCGTGACGAAGACGCGCCGCTCGTGACTCAGATACCACTTGTGCTTGACCGTCGGGTAATCGGGCGGGCGAGATTGCTTGGCCGGTCTCGCGTATCGAGCCTCTTTCTCGCGCAGGTCATAACCCATACTTTTGCAGCCGGCGGTATAGGGCGCTCCGACTTAAACCCAGCGTATCGGCGGCCTGGTTGACGTTGCCGTTGAAACGCGCCAGCGCCTTGCGGATTAAGAACGACTCGACCTCTTCGAGGCTCATCTCTTCGAGGCGGCGCGCGGCCTCACGCTCCTGCCTGAGCCCCAGGTCCGCAGCCCTCACGCTCTCCCCCTGGGTCATTAAGATGGCACGCTCGGCGACGTGATTCAACTCCCGGATGTTGCCCGGCCAGGAGTAGCCCTGGAGCGCGTCCATCGCCGCCCCGTCGAAAGCCACGACCCTCTTCCGGTAATGGCGCGAGTGCCGCCGCAAGAAATAGTGTGCCAAAAGCGGAACGTCCTCGCGCCGCTCGCGCAAAGGCGGCAGGTGTATCTCGACCGTGTTGAGGCGGAAAAGCAGGTCCTGGCGGAACCGGCCCTGCTCCGTCGCCTCGCGCAGGTCCGCGTTGGTGGCCGAAAGGACGCGCACGTCGGCACGCCGGGTTTTAGAGGAGCCCACGCGCTCGAACTCGCCCGTCTCAAGCACGCGCAAGAGCTTGGTCTGCAAGTTGGGCGGGACGTTGCCGATCTCGTCGAGCAGGAGCGTGCCGCCGTCGGCCAAATCGAAGCGCCCGACGCGGTCCGCTTTGGCGTCGGTGAACGCGCCCTTGACGTGGCCGAAAAGCTCGCTCTCGAAGACGCCCTCGGAGAGCGCGCCCGCGTTGACCGTGACCAGAGGTTTCGCGGCGCGCGCCGAGAGCGCGTGCAGCGTGCGCGCCACGACCTCTTTGCCCGTCCCGTTCTCGCCCGTGACGAGCACGTTGGCGTCCGAAGGCCCGACCCGGTGGATGAGTTCGAGGACGGGCCTCATCGCCGGCGACTCTGCGATCAAGAGCGGCCGGTCCTCGCCGTCGCGCAGCAGTTTGTTTTCCGCCTCCAGCCGCTGCTCCTTGCGCAGGGCGTTGCCCAGTTCCGTCTGCGTGCGCAGGATGGAGAGCAGGCGCGCGTTGTCCCAGGGCTTCTCGACGAAATCGCGCGCGCCGCGGCGCATCGCCTCGACCGCTATCCCGATACTGCCCCACGCGGTCATCACGACGACGGGCAGCGTGCCGTCCAGAGCCTGGATGCGGCTCAATAAATCCAGCCCCTCTTGTCCAGAGGTCGTGTCGCGCGTGTAGTTGAGGTCCATCAGCAGGACGTTGAAGTCGCGCGACTCCAGAGCGCGCAGCACGCCCGCCGGCGAACTCGCCGCCTCTATCTCGTAGCCCTCGGCCTTGAGCAGCAGGCGGAGGGCTTCCAGCACGTCAGGCTGGTCGTCGGCGATTAGGATTCGGGGCGTCGTCTTAGGCATTACCGGGAAAGGTGCTGCGTGTTATTCCGGGCAGGGCAGGCTCCATGCCTGAAGTTATTAGAGCCTGTTTGAAAACTCTTCCTTTGCGTCTTTGCGCCTTTGCGTGAGTCGATGGTTCCGTAAGGGAAGTCTCACGCAAAGGCGCAAAGACGCAAAGAACAGCGGGCCGGGAACGAGTTTTCAAACAGGCTCTTGCCTCAATTCTGATCATCTCTCACTGCGTCAGAGTAAATCCTTTAAGGGCATCCGGTGTCAAACGCCCTCAAGGCGCGAGGGGCGTCTCGACGATGACGTTGTTGGCCCTGAGTGTCGTCGAAGTCGCGCGTTGCAGGTCCGCCAGCGCCTGATTGTAGTTCGTCTCGGCGCGCAGCTCTATGTTGCGCGCGTTCGTCAACTGGTTTTCGCGCTGGAAGAGTAGAAAGGTGGTCGAGCGCCCGACCTGATAAAGGTTCTTCTCCGCGCGGAGCTGCACCTCGGCGTTCTCGCGCGACTCGCGCGCCGCAAGCACGCGCAGCCGCGCGGTCTCGGCGGCCTGCGCGGCGTTGCGCACCTCGACCTCTATATTCAACTCCTCGCCGTGCATCGTGGCCGCCAGTTGCTCGCGCTGCATCTCGGCGGTCGCCAGGTTGGCCTGCGCAGTCTTGTTGTGCAGGGGCAGCTCCAGGCGGACGCCGACGACTATGTTGCGCGTGCCTAAGGTCGCCAGGTTGCGCAACATTCGGCCGTAGCCTCCGAGCAGATTCGACGGCACGGTGTCCGCCTGCCCGCCGTCCACGGAGCCGGTCGGAGTCACGGGCGAGCCGGCGAGCCCCGTGGTCGAGACCGTCGCCTGGAGGTCGAGGCGCGGGCGCGTCTGGTTCTTGAAGTAAGAGATGTCTATGTCTGTGATCTCCTGCTGAAGCTGCACGCGGCGCAGTTCGGGCCGGTTGGTGCGCGCCTCTTCGAGCGCGTCCCGCAGGTTGACGGGAGTGGCCGAGTCGGGCGTGGTCTGGTCCACGGGGACGAGGGCCGCCGCCCACTCAGCCGCGCGCGAGTCGGGCAGGAGGAGCCGCTTGAGATTGTTCTCGGCCACGGAGACGTTCTGCACGGCCTCCAACACGTCGGCCTCACGGTTGGAAAGCTCCGTCTGCACTTCGGCGCGCGCGACGGGCGCGATTGACCCGGCCTCGATGCGCTGCTCCGTTTGCATGAACTGAGTACGGATGAGGTTCAGGCTGGCGATGCGGTTCTGCTGGTCGCGCAGCGCGAAGACCAGTTCCCAGTAGGCGCGCTGCACCTGCGTGATAACGTCAATCGTCTGCCGGCGGAAGTCGGCGTCGGACTGTGCGAGCCGCTTGCGCTGGACGCGAATCTGCCGGCGGTTGTTGTCAATCCTGCGGTCGCGCCAGAGCGGCTGCGTGAAGGTCAGGCCGAGGTTCCCGGAGTAGGCCGGGCTGATCTGGGCGAACGACGAGCTGGTCGTCTCGCGCGTGTTGTTGAAAAAGACCTGGTACTGCCCGCCGCCCGTGCGGAACAGTTTGGTCACGGAAGGCCCGAAGTCAATCAGCGTTTGCGAGACGGTCCCCGCCTCGTTCGAGCCGCCGAGCGTGCTCGACTGCGGCGTGACGAAACTGCTGAGCTGCGGCGTGATTTGAAAGACGGGCTCGTAAACGCCTTCGAGCGCGCGCAAGTTAGATTCGGTCACGCGCACGCCGACGCGCGCGACCTCTATCTCCGTGTTGTGCTCAAGCGCGCGGCGAATCGCCTCGTTGAGCGTGAGCGTCAACGTCTCACCGCTCTCGACGCCGAGCCGGGAGAGGGGCGGCAGCGGCGGCAGTGGGTGCGACGGCTGAGCTTCCTGATTAGCGTCGCTCGTCGCGCCGGAATTTTCCTGGCCCGTGTTCGGGGCCGCCGGAGGTTGGGCCAATTCCGTCGGCGGAGTTATCGCCGGCCGCGTCGGCGTCGCCTGCGGGAACGTGTTCACGCCCGGCGGCGACTGCGGGGTTGGCCGCTCGGTGCCCGGCGTCACAGTCGGATTCGAGGGGTCGGGCCGCGACTGCTCGGGCGTGGCCCCGCGACGCTCCGTCCCCGGCGGGCGCGTCGCGTCCTGCTGCGCCGGGTTGGGAGTTGTCGGCGTCTGCGCCCCGGCGGTGAAGCAGACGACGAGAGACAGGACGACCGTGTACAGTATTCGATTCATAGTAAAGCTCAACACTCAATCCACCTTGCTCGGTAGTGATAAAAGGCCAGTTGAAAACTCAAGCAACGCATTGATTCAACCCTTTGCGGCTTTGGTTTTCTTTACCTTGCGCCTTTGCGTGAAACTGCTTTTCTCGCAAAGGCGCAAAGTTAAGACGTAAGGCGCAAAGGGTTGAGTCTAGGTTTTCAAACACGCTCTTCTCCGCCGCTACTCGTACCTGAGCGCGACCATCGGGTCTACCTTCATCGCCCGGCGCGCGGGGATGTAGCAGGCCAGCAGCGCGACCGAAGCCAAGAGCAGCGAGACGCCGGCAAACGTCAACGGGTCGGTAGCACTGACGCCGAAGAGCAGGCTTGTTAGCACGCGCGTCAGCGCGAACGCTGCCGCCAGTCCTATCGCCACACCGATGAAGGCCAGCACCATGCCCTGCCTCAGCACCAGCTTGCTGATGTCGCCGGATTGCGCGCCGAGCGCCATCCGAATGCCTATCTCGTGCGTCCGCTGCGTGACCACGTAGGCCATCACGCCGTAGATGCCGACGGCGGCCAGGAAGAGGGCAAACACGGCGAAGGTTCCGAACATCTTCCCGTAGAAAAGCGGCAGCCAGACAGACCTCTCAAGAACCTCCTTCATCGTCAGGACGTTGTAAAGAGGAAGATTTTTATCTACGGCATGAATCTCCTTCGTGACGGCGGCGGTAACGCCCGCCGGGTTGCCGAACTTCGCGCGCACCGCGAGCATCATGCTGCGATAGGGAGCCTGCGGATAGAGCACGTAGGTTTGGAGCGGAGGCTTAACGTCCAGCCCCCCGATTCGATATAGCTCCTTCACGTCGGCCGTCACACCCACCACGGTCAGCCAGGGGGCGTCCGCGTCCGCGCCGAGCCGGAGACGTTTACCGACCGCCTCGCCGTCGGGCCAGAAGCGTCGCGCCATCGTCTCGTTGACGATGACTACAGGGCTGGACTCCGCCAGCTCCCGCTCCTCGAAGGCTCGCCCGCGCACGAGAGGGATTCTCATCGCTCTCAGATAATCGGGAGTCATCGTTTGCACGGTCGTCTCGGGCGCTTCACTGGGCGGGGCCGGCTGCCCTTCGACGTTGAAGGAATCTGTCGAATAACTGTTGCCGAGCGGCAGGTCGTTGACGATGCCCACCGCTTCGACATCGGGGAGAGCCTTGATGCGCTCGGCGATCTGTTGAATGAAGAGTGTGCGCTGCCTGTCCTCTTCATAGTTCGGCCCTGAGAGCCGGAACTCCATCGTCAGGAGGTTCTCCGGGTCGAAGCCCGCGTCAAGCCGTTGCATCTTTAGAAAGCTGCGGATCATCAGCGTCGCTCCGATGAGGAGCACCAGCGAAAGGGCTATCTCCGAGATGACGAGTGCGCCGCGCAGGCGGTTTTGACGCGCCCCTCCGGTTGAGCTTCTCCCGCCGTCCTTCAGAGCTTCCTGCAAGTCGGGCTTCGAGAGACGAAGCGCGGGCGTCAGCCCGAAAAGGATTCCCGTCAGGACCGAGATCGAGAAGGTAAAGACGAGGACTCGCCAGTCAATCCCGAAACTGAGCCAGAAGGGAATCTCGGTCGGGACGGACGCGAGCACGAGGTCGAGCCCCCAGAACGCCATCAAGATGCCCAGCCCGCCGCCCAGCAGAGCGATCATCACGCTCTCCGTCAGTAACTGGCGGATGACCCTGACGCGCCCCGCCCCGAGCGCGGTACGAATGGCAATCTCCCTCTGCCGGGAACCGGCGCGAACGAGCAACAGGTTGGCAACGTTCGCACAAGCGATGAGCAAGACGAAGACCACCGCGCCGAGCATGGTCCAGAGAAAGACGCTGACTCCTTCGGGGACAAGCTCCCCGCGCAACGGCCTGACGAGCGCACCCATGTCACGATTCGTCTCAGGATACTGCTGCTCCAGCCGCCCCGCGACGTTGCTCAACTCGGCCTGCGCCTGTCCCACAGTAACCCCACGCTTGAGGCGCGCGACGGCGTCAAGCGAGTGTTCGCCGCGGCCGGCTTTGCCCATGTCCAGCGCCAGAGGTGTCCAGACCTCGGCGAACTCCGGGAACTTGAAACGCTGCGGCATGACTCCGATCACCGTGTATTTCTCGCCGTCGAGCAGGAGCGTCTTGCCGACTACATCCGGGTCGGAGGCAAAGCGTCGCTCCCAGAGGCTGTGGCCCAGGAGGACGACGCGCTCCCCGCCGGGCTGATCTTCTTCCGGCCGGAAGTCGCGCCCCAGGATGGGCCTGATGCCCAGGAGCGGGAAGAGCGTGGAGTTGACGCGCACGCCGGCCAGCCGCTCGGGATTATCTTCCGTACTGAAGTTGAAGGAACGTCGCTGAAAGGCCGCCACCTGCTCGAAGACCTGGCTCTGCTCTTTCCAGTCAACGAGATTGTGAGCAGAGATCGGGTTCCACTCCGTGCCTTTCTTGATCTGCGTCTCATGGAGAGCGACGAGTTGCTCAGGCTCACTGTAAGGAAGCGGGCGGATGAGCATGGCGCTGACGACACTGAAGATGGTCGTATTGAGACCTATCCCGAGGGCCAAACACAAAACCGCCGCGAGCGTGAACCCTGGATGTTTGACCAACATGCGAACGCCGTAGCGAATGTCCTGTATCAGCGCGTCCATCATTCTTCCTCCATTCCTTCGAGGTGTTCAGGCTCACTCGTAACGGAGCGCGACCATCGGGTCTACCTTCATCGCCCTGAGCGCCGGGACCAGGCAGGCGATGAAGGCTATGGCCGCCAGGAGCAGCGACACGCCGAAGAGCGTCGCGGGGTCGTTGGGCGCGACGCCGAACAGCAGGCCGGACATGAAGCGCGTGACCGCGAACGAAACGAGCAGCCCCAGCACGACGCCGGCCAGGACCAGCAACATGCCTTGCCTGACGACCAGCCGGAGGATGTCGCCGCGGCTCGCGCCGAGCGCCATCCGAATGCCTATCTCGTGCGTCCGCTGCGTGACCGCGTAGGCCATCACGCCGTAGATGCCGACCGACGCCAGGGCCAGGGCGACGAGGGCGAAGACGCCCAGCAGGAACATGACCAGGCGGCGAGCGCCCGTCGATTCGATGATGCGCTGCTCCATCGGCTTGACATCGAAAACGGGAAGCTCTTTGTCGAGCGACTGCACCTCCTTGCGCAGCGTCGCGGTCATGCTCAGGGGGTCCGTGGCCGTGCGCACGACGAGGAACATGGAATTGCCCGGAGTCTGAAGCGAAGAGGTGTAAATGTATTCCTCGGCCTGGTCGTCCAGCCCGAAGTGCTTCACGTCGCCGACGACGCCGATCACCTCCGCGGGCGGCGTCCTGTTCTGCGGGTCGAGAAGGCGCTTGCCGAGGGGGTCTTCATTGGGCCAATACTTGCGCGCCATCGTCTCGTTAATGACGACGACGAGCGGGGTGTTGGCTGTGTCGTGCTCAGAGAAGTCGCGCCCCTTGACGACCGGGATGCGCATCGTCTGGAAATAGCCGGGACTCGACGTGCGCGCGTTGGCTTCGGGGAATTGGCCCGGAGGTGGCGCGGGCCTGCCTTCGACGAGGAAGGAGGTCGTCCCGCCGCTGCCGCCCATCGGCATCATGTCAATCGTGGCGGCCGCCTCGACGCCGGGCAGGCTTTCGATGCGCCGGGTCAACTCGGAATAGAAGGCCACTAGCTGCTCGTTCTGTCCGTACTGAGCTTGCGGCAGCGCGAGCTGTAAGGTCGTCAGGTTCTGAGGGTCGAAGCCGGGCTTAACGTCCATCAAGCGCCGGAGACTTCGCATCATCAGCCCGGAGCCGACGAGCAGGACCAGGGCGAGCGTCACTTCCGAGACGATCAGGGCGTTGCGGAAACGCTTGCGGCCCTGACCGGCGCTCCCCTTGCTCCCCTCCTTGAGCGCCTCGTTGAGGTCGTACTTCGACGCCTGCCACGCAGGGAAAAGGCCGAAGAGGATTCCCGTCAGGAGCGAGACCAGGAGAGTGAAGCCGAGCACGCGGTAGTCGAGCCCGATCTTGTTCCAGCCGGGGATGCCGAGCGCGAACTGCTGCGGCATGCTGGCGAGCAGGAGGTCTATGCCCCAGAGGGCGAGCAGCAGACCGCAGACCCCGCCGATGAGAGACAGCAGGACGCTCTCCGTCAGCAACTGGCGGATGATGCGCAGTCTCCCCGCGCCGAGGGCCGTGCGGATGGCAATCTCCTTCTGGCGCGCGGCGGCCCGCGCCAGCATCAGGTTGGCGACGTTGGCACAGGCAATCAGGAGGACGAACCCGACGGCCGCGAGCAGAATCAGCAGCGCCGGTTTAATCTGGGCCACACTCTCCTCGGAGAGCGAGGCGAGGCGGACTCCGCGCTGGTCGTTCGTGTCCGGGTACTGCTGCCGCAGGCGGGCGGCGATGGTGTCCATCTCGGCCTGCGCCTGTGCGATGGTGACGCCGGGTTTCAGGCGCGCGCGCGTGTAGAGAAAATGTGCGCGGCGGTTCGTCTTGAAATTGTCGCCGGGGGCCAGCGGCGTCCACAGCTCGCAGGCCGCGCGCGGGAACTCGAAGCCCTCTGGCATGACGCCGACGACCGTCGAGGGCCGGCCGTTGACGCTAATCGCCTGCCCGACGATGTTGGGCGACGAGCCGAAGCGCCGTTGCCACAGGCCGTGGCTCAAGATTACGACGTTGTCACGGCCCGCCTGCCCCTCCTCCGCCAGAAAGTCTCTCCCCAAAATGGGCCTGACCCCGAGCGTGGCGAACATGTTGGGCGTGACCGTATTGCCGATCACCTGTTCGGGAGTGTCCCCGCCGGTCAGGTTGAAGTCCTGCCATGTGAAGGCCGCCAGGTTCTCGAACGACTTACTCTGCGCCTGCCAGTCCAAAAAGTTGCCGGGCGCGGCCTCGTTGTGTGTCTTCAGGTAATCGCTCAGCAGTTGCGGGTTCGTCTCCCACACGATGACCAGTTGCGCCGGGTCTTTGTATGGCAGCGGGCGCAACAGGACCGAGTTGACGACGCTGAAAATCGCGCTGTTAGCGCCAATGCCGAGCGCGAGCGCCAGGACCGCGACGACGGTGAACCCCGGCCTCTTCAACAGCGTCCGAATCCCATATCGCAAGTCTTGTAAAAGTGATTTCATCGCAGCACCTCACTCGTAACGAAGTGACACCATCGGGTCAACTCGGGTCGCCCTGCGCGCGGGGATGTAACTGGCGAGCAAGGCCACCACCGCCAGCAGCGCCGCGATGACGGCGAAGGTCGCGGGGTCGGTCGCGCTCACGCCGAACAGCAGGCTCTGCATCAGGCGCGTGACGGCGTAGGCCCCCAGGAGGCCCAGGCCGATGCCGATTAAGGCCAGCTTCAGACCCTGCCCGACGACGAGCCTGAGCACGTCGCGGGCTTGCGCGCCGAGCGCGATGCGGATGCCTATTTCGTGCGACCGCTGGGCCACCGAGAAGGCGATCACGCCGTAGATGCCGACCGCGGCCAGGAGCAGGGCCGTGACGGCGAAGACGCTCATCAACGTCAGGTTGAATCGCTGGCCGGCGATTGACGCGGACATCACTTCGGTCATCGTTTTGACTTTGGTCACGGGGAGCAGCTTGTCCACCGACCAGACTTCACTCTTCACCTGGCCCGCGAGCGGCGAAAGGTCTTCGTTGCTCCGCACGACCAGATACATCCAACGCTTCCAGGACTGGTCCGACTGGAAGTATGAATAGTAGAAGGCAGGCTCCTCCGGCTGGTTCAACCCGAAGTGCTTCACGTCGCCGACGACGCCGACGATGGTCATCCACTGCGGCTCCTCCCCGTGCACCCAACGGATGCGCTTGCCGACCGCGCTTTCGTCCGGGAAGTATTGGCGGACGAAGGTCTCGTTGACGAGGCCGACCATCGGCGCGTCGGTCCTGTCCTGCGCGGTCAGGTCGCGCCCCTGGATGACGGGAATATTCATCGTGCGGAAGTAATCGCCGCCGATGCTGCGCACGTTCAGCTCGGGCTCGGTGCCTGGGGCGAGCGGGGGACGACCGTCGATGACGAAATTGTGCGTCAGTTGGTCGCCGCTCAGCGGAAGCTCGCTGACCATTGCGGCCTGCACACCCGGCAGTGAATTGAGGCGGCCGAGCAGGGTCTCGCGGAACTGCGTCTGCCTGGGAATCTCTTTGTAACGCGACTCGGGAAGCTCGATTCGCATGGTCAGCAGGTTGTCGGGCCTGAAGCCTGGGTCAACGGAGCGCAAGCGCCAGAAGCCTTTGATGAGCAGCCCCGCCCCGATCAGGAGCATGAGGGCGAGCGCCATCTCGGAGACGACCAGGAGGCTGCGGACGCGCTGCCGGAGGACGCCGCCCGCGCCGCCGCGACCGCCTTCCTTCAACACGTCGTTGAGGTCGAGCCGCGACGAGCTGAGTGCGGGCACGAGCCCGAAGACAACGCCCGTCAGGACGGAGACGCCGAAGGTGAAGGCGAGCACCCGGCCATCAATAGAGACGGCCGCGACCAGCGGGAGGTCCGCGGGCTTGAGCGCCATCAGCAAGTCAACGCCCCACATCGCGAGCACCAGCCCGCCCGCCCCGCCGAGCAGCGCCAGCAGCAGGCTTTCGGTCAAGACCTGACGCACCAGGCGGCCGCGAACCGCGCCGAGCGCCGCGCGGATCGCGAGTTCCTGCTGCCGCGCGGCCGAGCGCGCGAGCAGGAGGCTTGAGAAATTGGCACAGGCGACCAGGAGCACCAGCCCCACCGCCCCGAAGAGGATGAGCAGCGCCGGGCGGACCTCGCCCGTGATGCGCTCGTGGAGCGACACCAGCCGCCGGGTCCGCTCCTTATTCTCTTCGGGGTAGGCTTGCGCCAGCCGGTCATTTATCCCGTCCAGCTCCGTCTGCGCCTGGGCCAGCGTCACGCCCGGCTTCAGGCGCAGGTAAGTCCGCAGGAAATGGACGCCGCGGATTCCGGCCGCGAGCGGGTTAGCCACGCGCAGGGCGAGCCACACGTCCGGGGTTTCCATCGGCATACTGAAATCGGAGCGCATGACGCCGACGACCGTGTAGTTGTTTCCGCTGAGCGGTATCTGTCTGCCGATAACGTTCCGGTCCCCGCCGAAGTGTCGCAGCCAGAATCCGTGGCTGAGCACCACGACGCGCTCCGCGCCCTCGCGCTCCTCTTCCGCCGAAATCACACGGCCGAGGGCCGGCTCCGCCCCCAGGGCTTTGAACAAGTCGGCGTTGACCAGCGCGGCCTGGACCTGCAACGGCTCGGCCTCGCCCGTGAAGTCCTGGGGCTGCATCACCGCGCCGCCCAAAGCCTCGAAGGAGCGGCTTTGCTCCTTAATATCTTCGAGGTCCGGGAGCGATTCCTGTGAGCGCAGTGATACGAGCTGCTCCGGCTGCGGGTAGGGCAGCGGCCTCAACAGGACTGCGTTGACGACGCTGAAGATGGCCGTGTTGGCCCCGATGCCTAAGACCAGCGTCAGCACCGCGGCCAGAGTGAAGCCCGGATATTTGAAGACCATCCGAGCGCCATACCGCAGGTCTTGCAGGAATGCTCCCATCACATCACCTCCCGTCTGGGCAGTTCAATGCCCAGGTCTGTCACTCGTAACGGAGCGCGACCATCGGGTCTACTCTCATCGCCCTGCGCGCCGGGACGTAGCAGGCCAGCAGCGCCACCGCAGCTAAGAGCAGCGAGACGCCCGCGAACGTCAGCGGGTCGGTCGCGCTCACCCCGTAGAGCAGGCTCGACATCAGGCGCGTCAGCGCGAAGGCCGCCGCGAGCCCGAGCGCGACGCCGACGAGCGTGAGCTTCATTCCCTGGCCGACAATCATCTTGAGCACGTCGCGCCTTTGCGCGCCGAGCGCCATGCGGATGCCTATCTCGTGCGTGCGCTGTGTGACGAGGAAGCTCATCACGCCGAAGATGCCGACGGAAGCGAGCATGAGCGCGAGACCGGCGAAGAGCGCGAGCAAGGTCATACTGAAACGCTGGCGCGAGACGGACTCCGCGACCAGAGCATTCATCGTGTGGACTTCGTAGAGCGGCTGGTCCCGGTCAATCTCCTGCACCGCCGAGCGCAGGGCCTGCGTGAGGGGCGTCGGGTCGGCGGAGCTTGTGCGGACGACGAGCGAGACATCGCCGATGGGCACTTGCGCGTACGGCACATAAAATTCCGGCCCGGCCTCTTTGCTCAGGTTGCGGCTGCGCACGTCGCCGACCACGCCCACGACCTCGCCGTTGATGTCGTTGAGCCCCAGGTTCAAACGTTTGCCGACGGGGTCATCGCCCGCGAAATGTTTTCGGGCCAGGGTCTCGTTAATCAGGACGACTTTCGGCGCTTTGTCATCGTCGCGCTCGGTGAAGTCGCGCCCGCGGATGACGGGTATGCCCATCGCGCGCAGGTAGCCGGGCGTGATGACGCGCGCGCCCGAGACAGGTCTTTCGCCGGGCGGCGGCTCGGGCTGCCCGTCAACCGCGTAGCTGATCGAGAGGTTGTTGCCGCTGAATGGCAAAGGCATGACCGCGCCGGCCGCCTCGACGCCCTGGACCTGGGCCGCGCGCGCGACCGCCTGCTCTATGAACCTCGTCTGCTGCTCCTCCTCCTGATATTTGACTGAAGAGAGCGAGAGCGACGCGGTCAGGACGCCGCGCGCGTCAAAGCCCGGATTGACGTTGCGCAGGCGAATGAAGCTCTTGATAAGAAGCCCCGCGCCGACGAGCAGCACGAGCGAGAGCGAGACCTCCGAGACGATCAGGAGGCTGCGCATGCGATGACGCCCGCGACCTTCGGACGCGCTGCGGCCGCCTTCCTTGAGCGCCTCGTTGAGGTGCAGCTTGGTGGCCGAAAGCGCCGGGGCGAGGCCGAAGATCAGGCCCGTCAAGAGGGTCGCGCCGAGCGTGAAAAAGAGCACCGTCAGGTCGAGCCGCGTCTCGCCGACGCGCGGAATGTCTGCCGGGACGAACGCGCCCAGCAGGTCAATCCCCCAGAG
The DNA here is from genome assembly GCA_036403435.1 of Pyrinomonadaceae bacterium. Classification (GTDB taxonomy): domain Bacteria; phylum Acidobacteriota; class Blastocatellia; order Pyrinomonadales; family Pyrinomonadaceae; genus QHXM01. Next base: position 37,405 of record DASWQY010000200.1, on the reverse strand, counting down.
CGAGAGCAGCAGCCCGAGGACGCCGCCGATCAGGGAAAGCAGCAGGCTCTCCGTTAACAGTTGGCGAATGATGCGCGGGCGGCTCGCGCCCAGTGCCGTGCGCAGGGCCATCTCGCGCCCGCGCCCCGCCGCACGCGCGAGCAAAAGATTGGCGACGTTGGCGCACGCCACGAGCAGCACGAAGGCGACCGCGCCGAGCAGGACAAGGAGCGTGGGCTTCAGGTCTCCGACCAAATTTTCCTGCGCCGAGACCAGCGTGATAGTGCGGTTAGCATTCTCGCTCTGGTACTGCTGCTCAAGCCGCGAGGCGATTGCTTTCAACTCGGCCTCCGCCTGTCGCAGCGTGACGCCGTCCTTGAGGCGGCCGAGGAGGTGCAGGTAATTGGCCCCGCGCTGCTTGTTGAGGTCGTCGTCAGGGTCCATCGGAGTCCAGAACTCGGGCGGGTCTTCCGTGAACTGGAACTTAAAGTCTGCGGGCAGGACGCCGATGACGGTCTTGCTCCTGCCGTCGAGTGTGATTTGCTTGCCGACGACGTTGGGGTCAGAGCCGAAGCGGCGCTGCCACATCCCGTGGCTGATGACGGCGACAGGGACTCCGCCGGGGCGCTCGTCTTCGGGCGCGAACGTTCGGCCGAGAAGCGGCTTCACGCTCAGGACTCTGAACACGTCGGCGGTCGCGCTGACGCCCGCGACCTGCTCCGGCGACTCGCCCGCCAGCGCGGAGCTGGTGTCGTTGTACGCCGCGAGCGAATCGAAGGAGTTGTTCTGCGCGCGGTAATCGGAGAAGTTGGGGAAGGAGAAAGAATTTTGCGTCAGTCCCCTTTTCTGATTAAAGTTCAAGGCGACCGCCAACTGCTCAGGCTTATCGTAAGGCAGCGGGCGGAGCAGTACGGTATTGACGACAGAGAAGATGGCCGTGTTCGCGCCGATGCCTAAAGCCAAAGCCAGCACGGCGACGAAGGTCACCCCAGGGGTCTTCAGCAATACGCGTATGCCGTACCTTATGTCCTGCCAGAAAGTCCGCATGAGAACCTTCTCCTTCCCACTTTAATTTATTCGTAACGGAGCGCGACCATCGGGTCTACTCTCATTGCCCTGCGCGCCGGGACGTAGCAGGCCAGCAGCGCCACCGCAGCTAAGAGCAGCGAGACGCCCGCGAACGTCAGCGGGTCGGTCGCGCTCACCCCGTAGAGCAGGCTCGACATCAGGCGCGTCAGCGCAAACGCCCCGGCCAGCCCCAGCAGGATGCCGATGAAAGCCTGCGTCATGCCCTGGCCCATCAGGAGCTTGAACACGTCGCGTCGCTGCGCGCCGAGCGCCATCCGAATGCCTATCTCGTGCGTGCGCTGCGTCACCGAGTAGGCCATCACGCCGTAGATGCCGACGACCGAGAGCAGGAGGGCGACCGCCGCGAAGAGGCCGACGAGCAGCATTTGAAAACGCTGCGGGGCGACCGCCCTGGCGAACAGACTCTTCATCGTAGCCACGCGCGCCACGGGCTGGTCCTTGTCCAGAGCCCAGACCTCCTGGCGCACGGCTCCCGCCAGATTCTCGGCCGGCGCTCCGCTGGTCCGCACGGTGAGCGTCATGTCCAGCCAGGGACTCTGTAGGTATGAGACGTACATGGCCGGTTTGGGCTCCGCGTCGAGCGACGAGTGTTTGACGCCGCCGACGACGCCGACGACCGTGAGATAACCGCGCGGCGTGGGCGAGCCGGCCTCGTTCATGCGTTTGCCGATGGGGTCCTCGTCGGAGAAGAAACGGCGCGCGAGGGTCTCGTCGATGATGATGACGCCGGGCGCGTCCGCCGTGTCCTGCTCCGTGAAGTAGCGCCCGCGCACCAGGGGAATCTTCATGGCGCTGAAGTAATCGGTCGAGACGACGCGGAAGTCCGCGGACTGCACGTTCTCGCCGGACTCGGGTCCGGGCCGGCCCTCGATCTCGAAGCCGTCGAGTTCTTCCGCCCCGGTCAGAGGCAGGTGAGAGACCGCGCCGACCGCCTCCACGCCCGGCAGCGCCTTCACGCGCTCGATCAGTCGCTGGTAGAAGGCCGCCGTCTGCGCGCCCTCCTTGTAACGCGTGCCTGGGAGCGGCACGTCGAGCGTCAGGACGTTCTCGGGGTCGTAACCGGGGCCGACGTTCCTGAGCTTGAAGAAACTTCTGACGAGCAGGCCGGCCCCGGCCAGCAGGACCAGCGCGAGCGCGACCTCGGAGACGATGAGGACGTTGCGCACGCGCGCGCGGCGCGGGCCGGTCGTCCCGCCGCGCCCGCCCTCCTTGAGCGCCTCGTGTAAATCGCTGGAGGAGGCTTGCAGCGCGGGCGCGAGCCCGAAGGCCAGGCCCGTCAAGAGCGACACCCCGAACGTGAAGGCCAGGACGCGCGAGTCAATCCCGATCTCGCCCGTGCGCGGGATGTCTCCCGGACTCAGGGCGACGAGCAGGTCAACGCCCCACATCGCCAGCAGCACGCCGCAGGCCCCGCCGATGAAGGCCAGCAGCACGCTCTCCGTGAGCAGTTGGCGGATGACGCGGAGGCGGCTCGCGCCGAGCGCCGTCCGAATCGCGACCTCTTTCTGGCGGGCCGCGGCGCGAGCCAGGAGCAGGTTCGCCACGTTCGCGCAGGCGATCAAGAGCACGAACCCGACAACGCACAGCAGGACCAGAATGGCGACGCGGCTTTTCCCGATGACCTGCTCGTGCAGCGGGAGGACTGACACGCCGAAGTCTTCCAGCTCGTCCGGGTACTGCTGCTCCAGCCTGCGCGCGATGGTGCTCAACTCGGCCTGCGCCTGCTCCAGGGTGCGGCCCGGCTTGAGTCGCCCGATGATTGCGATGTGGTGGCTCTGGTGATTCCGGCGCTCTTCCTCCGCCAGCACGCGGGGCGTCCAGAGGTCAGTTTTCTGCGCGAAGGAGAAGAAGGCCGGCAGCCCAGAGTTCTGCGGGAACGTGAAGTCGGGCGGCATGACGCCGACGACTTCGTACTGCTCCCCGTCGAGCGTGACCGTCTGCCCGACGACATTCGCGTCGCCGCCGAAGCGCCTCTGCCACAGGCCGTGGCTCATCAGCACGACGTGCGCCGCCCCCTGCCGCTCTTCCTCCGGCGTGAAGGCGCGGCCCAGCATCGGCCGGACGCGCAAGAGCGGGAAGAGGCTGGTCGAAACGCTCGTGCCTTCGATCCTCTCCGGCTCGTTGCGGCCCGTCAGGTTAACGGTCCAGAAATCGAGCGCCGCCATCTGCTCGAACGACTCACTCTGCTGCCGGAAGTCCTCGAAGCTGCCGTTCGAGCTGGGGACGTAGTCGTAGCCGAGCTTGCGGCCCAGGGGGTGCGTGTCCCAGACCATCACCAGCCGGTCGGCCCCCTCGAAAGGCAGGGGCTTCAAGAGCACTGTGTTGACGACGCTGAAGATGGCGGTGTTCGCGCCGATGCCGAGCGCCAGCGCCACGACCGCGACCAGCGAGACGACCGGGCTTTTCCAGAGCATCCGCGCGCCGTAGCGCAGGTCTTGAAGAAATGGGCCAATCAAGAGCGCCTCCCTTATTTCAAAACTCAAGCCGGCGATTCACTCAACCCCTCCAGCGCCTTACGTCTTCCTCTTTGCGCCTTTGCGCGAAACAGCAATTCACGCTGGAGGCGCAATTAAAAAAGAAAGAAAAACCAAAGGCGCTGGAGGGTTGTCACTCGTAACGGAGCGCCACGTTCGGGTCCACGTTCGCCGCCCGGCGCGCGGGGATGTAGCAGGCGAGCAGGGCGACGAAGAGGAGGATGAGCGCGACGCTGGCGAAGGTGACGGGGTCCGTGGCCCCGACGCCGAACAGCAGGCTCGACATCAATTTGGTGACGAAGTAAGCGACCAGGAGGCCCGCCGCCAGTCCGGCGAGGGCGAGCGCCAGCCCCTGCTTCAGGATCAATTTGATAACGTCGCTGAGCTGCGCGCCGAGCGCGATGCGAATGCCGATTTCCCGCGTGCGCTGCGCGACCGAATAACTGATGACGCCGTAGATGCCGATGCTCGCCAGGAGCAGGGCGAGCAGGGCGAAGCCGCCGAGGAGCATCATGTTGAAACGGCGGCGCGCGACCGACTCGTCTAAGAGTTGCGTCATCGGGCGAATGTTGTAAACGGGCTGCTCCTTGTCCATCGCTGCGACGACGCCGCGCAGCGCCCCGGCGACGTTCGCGGGGTTGCCGGAGGCCGTGCGCGCCACGACCGTCAGCCTGTCAACGTCCGTCTGCTCGTAAGGGACGTAGTATTCGGGCGTCCTCTCGGTGTCGAGCCCGGCATGCCTCACGTCGCCGACGACCCCGACGATCTCGCGCGTCACGGGGTCCTTGCCCTCGCCCGGAATGATGGCCTTGCCGACGGGGTCTTCGCCGGGGAAGAAGCGGTGGGCGAAGGTCTCGTTGATGATGACGACGGGCGGCGCGCTCGTCCTGTCCTGGTCGTTGAACGCGCGCCCTTTGAGCACGGGGATGCTCATCGCCTTAAAATAATCCTGGCTGATGATGCGGCGATCCGCGGAGGGCTGCTGCCCGAGGGGAAAGGGCGGGCGGCCCGCGATGTCGAAAGTGAAAACAATGAAGCTGCCCCCGAGCGGGAGCGGGTAAACGGCCCCGACCGCCTGCACTTCGGGGATGGCCTTCATGCGTTCGAGCGCCTCGTGGTAAAAGGCCGCGCGCTGCTCTTCCTCTGGATACTTCTTGTCGCTGACGGAAACGTCTGCCGTCAACACCTTGTCCGCCTCGAATCCAGGCGAGACTTCCAGCAGCCGCCGGAAACTCTGGAACAGCAACCCGGCACCGATGAGCAGGACCAGAGAGAGCGCGATCTCGGTAATCACGAGGGCGCTGCGGACGCGGTTGCGCTGCATGCCGCCGCTCATCCCGCGCGTCCCGTCCTTGAGCGTCTCATTCAAATCGGTCTTCGAGGCTTGCAGGGCAGGGACGAGGCCGAAGATGATGCCCGTCAGGGTCGTCACCCCGGCCGTGAAGAGGAGCACGTACTTGTCCAGGCCGATCTCGCCCGTGCGCGGGATGTCGGCCGGGATGGCTGCAACGAGCAGGTCCATCCCCCACAGCGCCAGCAACAGCCCCGCGCCCCCGCCGAGCGCGGAGAGCAACAGGCTTTCCGTCAGCATCTGGCGGACGATGCGCCAGCGGCTCGCGCCGAGCGCCGTGCGGATGGCGACCTCTTTGCGCCGCACGGTCGCGCGCGCCAGCATCAGGTTCGCCACGTTCGCGCAGGCGATGAGCAGCACGAAGGCGACCGCGGCCAGGAGCACCAGCAGCGCCGGGCGGACTTTGCCCACCAACCTCTCGTGCGCCGAGACGAGGCTGATCTTGAGCCCCGTGTTGGCCTCCGGGTATTGCGCCTCCAGACGGCCCGCAATCGCGTTCACCTCCGCCTGTGCCTGGTCCAGAGTGACTCCGGGCTTGAGGCGGCCGACGAGGTTGAGGAAGACTGCGCCGCGGGCCGCGCGCGCGCCCTCGGACAGGCTCGACGCGAGCGGCATCCAGAAATCAACCTGCGCCACGCCGACGGGGAACTTGAACCCACGCGGCATCACGCCGAGGACCGTCCAGGATTGATCGTCTATGGTCAGTTGCCGCCCGACGATTTTCGGGTCGCCGTCGAAGCGCCGCTGCCAGAGGTCGTAGCCGAGGACGATGACGTGCTCGCCGCCGCCCGGCTTCTCTTCCTCCGTCGAAAAGGCGCGGCCGGCCAGGGGGTCCACGCCGAGCAGCGGGAAGAGGTCCGCGGAAGCGTACACGCCGCGCAGTCGCTCCGGCTCGTCGCCCGCGCGCAGGAAAGCCGTCGTCATGTAGGAGGCTGCGACCTGCTCGAAGACGTGGTTCTGGTCGTGGATGTCCTGAAAGTTGAGGTACGAATAGGAGGAATAAAGCTGGCCCGTCTCGGGGTCTTTCACCAGGATGGCCGTGAGTTGCTCCGAGCGCGGGAACGCGAGCGGGCGCAGGAGCAGTGTGTTGACGACCGAGAAGATGACCGTATTAGCGCCGATGCCGAGCGCGAGGGCGGCGACCGCGATCAACGTGAAGCCGGGACTCTTGGTCAGCATCCGCGCGCCGTAGCGCAGGTCTTGCCAGAAAGTTCTCATCACGCGCCCCCGATGCTCAAGCCGGCACTTTCCTCCACCACGCGCCCGTCGAAAAGATGAATTTCACGGTCGGCGTGGCGCGCGTACCGCTGGTCGTGCGTCACCATGCAGATGGTCGCCCCGCCCTTGTGCAGCTCTTGCAAGAGCCCCATCACCGCTTCACCGTTGATTGAATCCAGGTTCCCCGTCGGCTCGTCAGCCAGGAGGATCGCCGGCTGCCCCGCGACCGCCCGCGCCACCGCCACTCTCTGCTGCTGACCGCCCGAGAGTTGACTGGGCAGGTGCTTGGCACGGTGCGCCATCCCCACACGCTCTAACGCCTCGACGACTCGCTGCTTGCGCTCGGCCGCGCCCATACCGCGGTAGGTCAGGGGCAGCTCGACGTTCTCATAGACCGTCAGGTCGCCGATGAGGTTGAAGCTCTGGAAGATGAACCCGATCTCGCGGTTCCTGATCCGCGCGCGCTCCGAGAGCGGCAGCCCGGAGACGGAGTCGCCGTTCAGCCAGTAGCCGCCTTCGGTGGGTGAATCGAGCAGGCCCAGGAGAGACAGCAGCGTGGACTTGCCGCAGCCCGAGGGGCCCGCAATCGAGACGTACTCACCGTCCCTGATTTCCAGGTGGATGCCCGACAGGGCGTGCGTCTCCACCTCGTCGGTGTAGAAAACTTTCTGAACGTCTTCGAGACGAATGATGGGTTTGGCTGAGGCGCTCATTATTTTCTCTCCTGATTTTTAATTCAAAAGAATGCGGTTGTAGGCGTCCCAGGCGGAGGTGTCCGACAGGATGACCTGGTCGCCGGGCTGCAAGCCTTCGACGATTTCGATGGTGTTGACGGAGCTGCGGCCGAGCTTGACGTTGACGCGCACGGCCGCCTTGCCGTCCGGCTCAAGCTTGAACATGCTGACCGTGCTCTGCGACTGGCCGAACGCGGGGCGGCCGACGTAAACGACATCTGACAGGCGCTCCAACTCAATCGTGCCGTCCACCGTCAGGTCCGGCCGCGCGCCTTCGGGGAGTTGTTCGTCGAGCGCCACGTCAACCGTGACCGTGCCCTGCTCGGCCGCTGGGTCTATGCGCGAGACGTGGCCCTGGATGACGCCGTTGCGCGTGTCTATGCCGGCTTGCAGACCGAGCTTGATGTCTTTGGCCTGGGTCTCCGCGACCTTCAGCTCGGCCTTGAGGTGCTGGGGCTCGACCACGCGCGCGAGGTTCGTCCCCGGCGTGACCTGCTGGCCCACCTCGACCTGCATCTGCTGAAGGACGCCGCTGGTCCCGGCGCGCACGCCGAGCGTTTCGACCTGAGACTTATTCAGCGCGAGGAGTGCTTGAAGCTGTTTGATGCGCGCCTCCTGCGAAGCCAGTTGCGCCTGCGCGGACTTGACGCTCACCTCCAGGCGCTTCTGTTCGAGGTTGTAGCGGTTAGCCAACTCCTCGACGCGCACGCGCGAGAGCTTCAGGCTCAGCGGGGCGACCAGTCCGTCCTTCGCCAGTTGCTCGTCCGTGTCGAGCTGGAGCTTCGCCTGCTGGTACTCGGAGTGCACCCCGGCCGCGACGATTTGCTGGTTCATGCGGTCGCTCTGGAGCCTGACCTTGATGTTGTTGTAATCGGCCTCGGCGGCGCGCAACTGGTATTCGGTGTCCACCGAAGACTGTTGCAGCTCGGGGTTGCTCAGCTCGATTAAGAGAGTCCCGGCGTTCACCTCCGTCCCCGGCTGGACCAGAATGCGCTCGACGCGCCCCTGCGTGGAGGCGGCGATGACGCGCACGTCCTCCGGGACCAGCGTCCCGTTGCCGCGCACCTGCCGGAGCATCTGGCCGCGCTTGACCGTGTCGATCAGCAGTGTCCCGCGCTCGACCGCGGGGGCGGCGGGTTTCAGGCGCGCGACGACGAGTGTGACCAGGGCTATCGCGCAGACGCCGATGGCCGCGTAGACGATGGTCCGAAAGCGGCGACTGCGGACGCCAGATTTTTTTCGTTGGATATCCATCTATAATACCGAAGGACCGCGAGAAGCGACTGCCGTGCCACGAGCCGCGTGCGGCTTAAATCCCCAAATTACTCGGCGCTGATAAAAGGCCCGCGGCCTTCGTCGTTCAGTTCCGGGACGCGTCAGTCCCGAATCCGGGAAAAGGGATGAGGGATGAGGGAATGAAATATAATCTCTCTTTCTTTCCTTCATCCCTCCGCCCTCATCTCTTTTTCTACTCGTACCTGAGCGCCACCATCGGGTCCACTTTGGTGGCCCTGCGCGCGGGGATGTAGCAGGCCAGGAACGAGACGACCGCCAGCAACAGCGAGACGCCCGCGAAGGTCAGCGGGTCCGTGGCGCTGACGCCGAAGAGGAAGCTGCTCATCACGCGCGTCACGACGAAGGCCCCGGCGAGGCCGACGGCGATTCCGATGAGCGCCATCTTCATCCCCTGCCAGACCACCAGCTTGAGCACGTCGGCGGCTTGCGCGCCGAGCGCCACGCGCAGACCGATCTCGTGCGTACGCTGCGTCACGGAGTAAGAGATGACGCCGTAAATCCCGATGCTGGCGAGGACGAGCGCGACGCCCGCGAAGATGCCGAGCAGCAGCGTGCGGAAGCGCGGCTGCGCCGCCGACTCGGAGACGTGCTGTTCCATCGTCTTGACGTTGTAAACGGGCAGGTCTTTATCGAGCGCCTGCACTTCGCTCCTGATTGCGGCCGTGAGCTGGACGGGGTCGCCCGCGGCGCGCACGACCAGATTTGTCCCGTAAGGAGGAGCCTGAAGCGCGCTGACGTACATCTCCGCGGAAGGCTCCGCCTGCGCGAGGCTGCTGTGGCGGACGCTGCCGACGATGCCGACGATCTCCGCCTTGAACGGCTCCGGGCCGAAGTCAATTATCAAACGCTTGCCGAGCGGGTCTTCGCCGGGCAGGTAACGCCGGGCGAAGCTTTCGTTGACGACGGCGACTTTCGGCGCGTCCAGGTTGTCGTGTCCGTCGAAGAAGCGGCCCTTGATGAGCGGGACGCCGAGCGCCTGGAAATACGCGGGGCTGATGCCGCGTATGTTGGCGTCGTTCTCCGTGCTCCCGAACGCGGCCGCGGGCTTGCCCTCGATGTTGAAGAACGTGTCGTTCTCCTGCCCGCTCAGCGGAAGCTCGGAGACGGTCCCGGCCGCCTGCACTCCGGGCAACGATTCGACGCGGCTGACGAGCTGGTCGTAGAAGGCCGCGCGCTGGCGCGGCTCGGGGTAACTGACCTGCGCCAGCGAGAGCTGCATTGACAGGACGTTGGTCGGCTTGAAGCCTACGTCCACGTTGGAGAGGCGCAGGAAACTTTTGATGAGCAGGCCGGCCCCGACGAGCAGGACCAGGGACAGCGCGACCTCCGCGACGACGAGCAGGCCGCGCAGTCGCTGGCGGCCCGCGCCGATGCCCGTGCGGCCCCCTTCCTTGAGCGTCTCCGTCAGGTTGGTCTTCGACGTGGCGAGCGCGGGAAACAGTCCGAACAATATTCCGGTCAGGATGGAGACGAGCAGTGTGAACCCGAGCACGCGCCAGTCGGTCGTGACTTCCTTGACGCGCGGCAGGTTCTCGGGGCTGAGCGAAACGAGCAGGTCAACGCCCCACATTGCCAGCAGCAGCCCGAGCGCCCCTCCGAGGAGCGCCGTCACGACGCTCTCCGTGAGCAGTTGCCGGACGACGCGCCCGCGGCTCGCGCCGAGCGCCGAACGGATGGCGACCTCTCTGGCCCTGGATGCCCCGCGCGCGAGCGACAGGTTGGCGACGTTGGCGCAGGCGATCAAGAGCACGAACCCGACGGCCGCGAGCAGCACCAGAAGGCTCGGGCGCATCTCGCCGACAGTCCACTCCGTGAGCAGCGTCAGCCCGATGCTGAAATTCGTGTTGCTCTCGGGATACTGCTGCTCTAACCGGCGGGCGATTGAGTTGATGTCCGCCTGCGCTTGTTCGAGCGTGACGCCCGGCTTGAGCCGCCCGACCGCGCGAAGAAAGTGGTAGCGGCGTTGAGACGTTTCCGGCCCCTTGAAAGGTATCGGAGACCAGAGCTGCGCCTCGCGCGGGTACTCGAACCCCTGGGGCATGACGCCGACAATAGTCGCGGTCTGCCCGTTGACCGTGATGGTCTTCCCGACGATTTTCGGGTCGCCCCCGTAGCGCCGCTGCCATAAGCCATAACTGAGGACGGCGACCGTGTTGCGCCCGTCCTGCTCCTCCTCGGGCAGGAAGGCACGCCCGCCGGGCAGGGGCGTGACGCCGAGCGTCTCGAAGAACCCGTGGGAGACGAGCGCCGAGTTCACCCGCTCGGACGCGCTGCCGTCGCCCGTCACGGTGAAGGACTGCGGCATGAACGCCGCGAGCCGCTCGAAGACGTGGTTCTGTTCGCGGTAGTCTAAAAAGTCCGGCGGCGAGATGGCCCCGCCCTTCGAGCCGTCGCGCAAGTCCGCACCCTCTGCATAGACGAGGCGGTCCGGCTCCGTGAACGGCAGGGGGCGCAGCAGCACGGCGTTGACGACGGAGAAGATGGCCGTGTTGGCCCCGATGCCGAGCGCGAGGGTCAGCACCGCGACGGCCGTAAAACCGGGGCGCTTGACTAGCATGCGCACCGCGTAACGTAGGTCTTGCGCCAGAGTTCCCATCCACTCTCACCTCCATTTTTGACACGAGCACGGACGCGCCGCGGAAAGAATAGCCCGTCTTAATAAGAAACCCCCGTGCCACCGCGCCGCGCTAACTCAAGTGGTAAAAGCACGCAGGTTAGAGAGGTGCCGGTGGGAGCGATGAGCGCCTCGTCTGTGCGCTTCTGGGATTACCCTTTCCCAAAATCGGGATTTGAAATGGCTTCGAGAGCCGGGACTTCCTCGCCCTGCCGGCCGTTAACTTCAAGCCTTGACGTTCTAGGCATCGTCGTCTAGCATGCCTTGACGTTCTAGGCATAATGCTTGCAGGCGCAATCCGGGAAAGGTTCGCGAGATGACCAAAGAGACGGCGGATTTACTTCAAGGCACGCTCGACATGCTCATCCTCAAGGCGCTCTCGCTTTCGCCGCTCCACGGCTACGGCATCATCCAGCGCATCCAGCAGATGTCCGGCGAGATGCTGAGAGTCGAGCAGGGCTCGCTCTACCCCGCGCTCTACCGCATCGAGCAGCGCGGCTGGGTCAGCTCCGACTGGGACACGAACGAGACCGGCCGCCGCGCCAAGTTCTACACGCTCACACGCGCGGGCCGGCGGCAACTCGAAGTCGAGGAGGCGAGCTGGGACCGGCTCGTGCTCGCCATCTCCAAGATGCGCGAGGCGAGTTAAGGAGCGTCCGCGATGAGGTGGCTCAACGTCCTGTCCGCGCGCGTCCGCGCCCTGTTCCGCCGCGAGGAGGTCATCAGGGACATAGACGAGGAGCTGCGCCTACACATCGAGCTGGAGACGGAGGCGAACGTCGGGCGCGGGATGTCGCCCGACGAGGCCCGGCGCGAGGCGCTCAGGGCGTTCGGCAACACGGGCAGGATTAAAGACGTGGCTTATCAAGTTCGCGGAGGCGGCATGTTGGAAGCACTGTTACAAGACATCAGGTACGGCGCGCGCGTGCTCGCCAAGCACAAGAGTTTTACGCTCGTGGCCGTGCTCACGCTCGCGCTCGGCATCGGGGCCAACACGGCCATCTTCTCCGTCGTCAACGAGCTGCTCCTGCGCCCGCTGCCCTACGCGGATGCCGACCGGATCGTCATGCTGTGGGAGGTGAACCCGAACGGCAGGCGAAACAACAACACTTCGCGCGGCAACTTTCTGGGCTGGCGCGGGCAGAGCACTGCGTTCGAGGGCATGGCGGCCTTCTCGGACCAGCGGCTCGGCCTGACCGGCAACGGCGGCGAGCCCGAAGAAGTCTCGGCCCAGCTCACCACCCCCGAACTATTCCAGGTCCTCGGCGTCACGCCGCTCCTCGGTCGTACTCTGACTGCGGAGGACGGCGGGCCTCTCCCGCCGGACGTGGCCGTCCTCGGTTACGGCCTCTGGCAGCGGCGCTTCGGCGGCGACCCGAAAATCGTCGGCAAGGCCATCACGCTCAACGGCGTGCCTTTTACGGTGGTCGGCGTGCTGCCGGAAAATTTTCAGTGGCACATCAGCACGAGGTCCGGCACGGGTAAGCCCGCGGAAATCTGGGTCCCGCTCGACATGCCCACCGAAGGGCCAAGCTTACACGGCCGCTTCCTGTCGGTGGTGGCCCGCCTGAAGCCCGGCGTCTCCGTCGAGCAGGCCGCGACCGAATTAAGGACCATCCACGCCCGCCTGGTCCAGGACAACCCCGAGCATAATGCAAGGTGGGGCGCGGAGGTCATCCCGCTGCGCGAGCAATTCGTCGGCAACGTCCGGCCCGCGCTCCTGATACTCCTGGGAGCGGTCGGACTCGTGCTCTTAATCGCGTGCGCCAACGTCGCCAACCTGCTGCTCTCGCGGGCCGCCGCGCGCGAGAAGGAGATAGCACTGCGCACCGCGCTCGGCGCGAGCCGCATGCGCGTGGTCCGGCAACTGCTCACGGAGAGCGTCCTGCTCGCCTTGCTCGGCAGCGCGCTCGGCCTGCTGTTCGCTTGGTGGGGCATGAGCGCGCTCGTGGCGATCAGCCCGCGCGACCTCATCAACCTCGAAGGCGTCCACATCAATCTCACCGTCCTCGCCTGGACGCTCTTAGTCACGCTCGCCACCGGAATCATCTTCGGCCTCATGCCGGCGCTCGAAGCGACGCGGCTGAACCTCAACGACGCGCTCAAGGAAGGCGGCAAGGGCACGGGCGGGCAGGGCGCGCGCAGCCGCAGACTGCGCGGCGCGCTGGTGGTCGCGGAGGTCGCGCTCGCGCTCGTGCTCCTGGTCAGCGCAGGGCTCTTGATCAAGAGCTTCATCCGACTGCAAAAGATAAACACGGGATTCAACACGGAGAACGTGTTGACGCTGGTCGTGCGCCTGCCCGACGGCAAGTACAGCAAGGACCCGCAGGTCATCTCATTTTTCCGTCAGACGATGGAAAGGGTGAGGTCGATTCCGGGCGTCCGGCAGGCCGGGATGGTGAACTTCCTTCCGCTCTACGGCGGGCTCGGCTCCGCGACAGACTTCACCGTCGAAGGCAGGCCCGTGCCTCCGCCGGGCCAGGAACTGACGACGAGCGTGCGCGTGGCCGACGCCGGCTACTTCGGCGCGCTTGACATTCCGGTCCTGCGCGGCCGCAACTTCGCGGACGTGGAAGACAGGGAGGCCAGGCACGTCGTCATCATCAGCGAGTCTCTGGCGCGGCTATACTTCCCCGGAGAAGACCCTCTGGGCAAGCGCATCAGCGTGGACATGTTCGACAAGCCGACGCCGACCGAGATTATCGGCGTCGTCGGCGACGTGAGATACGACAGCCTGACCGACGAGGCGCGGCCGACCGTTTACTTCCCGCACCCGGAACTGACCTACTCGTTCATGACCCTCGCCGTCAGGACCAGCGGCGACCCGGCGGAGCTGGCCCCGGCCGTGCGCCGCGAGCTGAGCTTGATTGACCCGGACCAGCCCGTCGCGGACGTGCGAACGATGAATCAGGTGATGGCCGACACGGTGGCCCGCCCGCGCTTCAACACGCTCCTGCTCGGACTCTTCGCCGGACTGGCGACGCTGCTCGCGGCCATCGGCATCTTCGGCGTGATGAACTACTCCGTGACGCTGCGGACGCGCGAACTCGGCCTCCGCATGGCGCTCGGCGCGCAGCCCGGCCGCGTCCTGATGCTCGTCCTCAGGCAGGGGCTCTTACTCACGCTCGTCGGCATAGCGATCGGGCTGGTCGGGGCCGTCGCCCTGACGCGCCTCATGTCCAGCCTGCTCTTCGGGGTCAACGCGACGGACCCCGTGACCTTCGCGGCCATCGCGCTGCTGCTGCTGGTCGTGTCCCTGATAGCCTGTTACATCCCTGCGCGCCGGGCGACGCGCATCGACCCGATGATCGCCCTGCGGTATGAATAACGAGGGATGGTCAACGGTCTATACAGCAGGAGGCGGGCGACCACGGGGCGGGAGGGGAATGTTATCGGGGACGGATTGATTGCCGGGAAAGCGGGCTCACGCACGGATTGACCGGCCGGAAAGAATCTGGATGAGGCATTCAATCTCGCGTCTAATCTATTTCAAACCGTTGGCTTTCTTATACGCCTTGACGAATCTTTTGCCGAAGTTCTTCGCCGGCTTCTTCTCCCAGAGGTGCGTCTCCACGCCCTCGTATGACATCACGAGTTTGGGCTTACCGTCCCGGAGCACGTAAACGTGCCCGTCGCCGACGTTGAACGTGCGGGTTACGGCTAAGCCGGGGAACAGGATGGAGCCGAAGGAACCGCTGTCCGCCTCCTCCTTGCCCCCGCCGAACTTCAGGACGACTTCGGCACCTGCTTCCGAGTCGAGAAGCTCGACGCCGATGTTGGACTTGCGAATCTCATTCTCAATGCGCCCGCGGTCCTTCATGTTCCCGCCCGTGTCAACGAAGACTTTCGTCAAGCCTTTCAGTTCTTCAGGCTTGCCGTACTCGGTTTGGGGGGCATGAGACGTGATGAGCAGGGTGAGCAGCAGGGCGAGCATGTGAGCCTCCTTATAAAAGCGGCCCGAGCGCGGAAGCCCGAACCGACGTTGCCTGTTCGGACTCCGCGGGGTGGCCGCGGCGGAAGACTAACAGCCTCACGCCCCCCCGGTTTCATAGATGTGACACTTTTTGAACTGACATAACTGTAAACCACTAACGCCCGGCGTCACCCGCAGCCCCTCCCGCCCGACTTCCGGCCCAATCACAGAACCGCTTGACAAGTATCTTGAAGTTAAGTATCTTGATGAAGAGATAGATTTCTTGAAGGGCGTTTATTGATGGGCGTAGAAAATCTTGAGCCGTTGACCGGGGGCAGCGGCGTGCACGTCTGGCTGGTGCTGTGGAAGGCGGCGCAGGCGGTCGAGGCGTACGCCGAAAAGAGCATCGAACATTTGGAAATCTGCGGCAGCGACTTCGCCGTGCTCGAAGCCTTGCTGCACAAGGGGCCGCTTCCCGTCAACGAGATCGGCAGAAAAGTCCTGCTGACGAGCGGCTCGATCACGGTCGCCGTTGACCGCCTGGAGGCGAAGGGGCTGGTCGAGCGGCGCGCGTCCGGCACTGACCGGCGGGCGAGGATCGTTCATTTGACGAAAGAAGGCCGGAAGCTGATCACGCGCGCCTACGCCGCGCACGCCGCAGACATGGAGCGGCTCAGTGCGGCCTCCCTGACCACGCGAGAGCGCACAAAGCTTATCCGCCTTTTGAAGAAGATCGGCTACGAGGCCGCTGCCTCGTCAGAACATAGTGATAAACAGAGTGCCGCGTGAGTCGTCAACTCGCGCACGCCGCTTGGGCGAAGAGAGGAAATGTCATGTCAGTGGCAAGTGAAGCGTTGAAAGATGAAGTGACCCGCGCCGCCGGAGGGCGGACGGTCGCCGGAGTCGTGAACAGCATAGAGACTTTGGAGGGCGCGGGCTTTCTCGTCCGCCGCCCGTTCCCGAAGGCGTCTTTCTCAGAGTTCGACCCCTTCCTGCTCTTAGATGAGATGGGGCCGATGGAACTCGCGCCCGGCAAGGCGAAGGGAGCGCCCGACCACCCGCACCGCGGGTTCGAGACGGTGACCTACCTGCTGTCGGGTGAGATGGAGCATAAAGACTCCAGGGGCCACGCCGGACGCCTTCGCGCGGGCGACGTGCAGTGGATGACGGCCGGCGCAGGCGTCGTCCACTCGGAGATGCCGAGCCGTGAGTTCCAGCGCGACGGCGGGCGGCTGCACGGCTTCCAACTGTGGGTGAACCTGCCGCGGCGCGAGAAGATGACGAGCCCGCGCTACCAGGAGATACCGGCTTCGCAGATTCCGAAGGCGACTTCGGACGACCGCCTGGTGACGGTCAGTGTGATTGCGGGCGAAGCGATGGGGAAACAGGCCGTCGTCGAGACGCGGACGCCTATCATCTACCTGCATTACACGATCAAGCCGGGAGGCGCAGTCAGCCAACGTGTGCCGGACGCTTACAGCGCCTTCGCTTACGTCGTGGACGGCGAGGGGCTGTTCGGGGCAGAGGGCGAGCGCGCCGCGGACGGCCAGATGGTCATGTTCGCGCAGGACGGCGACGAAGTGGCTATCAATAATCCGGCGGACGCGGGGGCGACGCTCGACGTGTTGCTCATCGCCGGCGTGCCGTTGAATGAACCCGTCGCGCGCTACGGCCCGTTCGTGATGAACACCGAAAGCGAAATCTACCAAGCAATCGAGGATTACCGGCAGGGCCGGATGGGCGAGATTTATCCTTGAATGATTAAAATTGTATCGGCAGCGGAAACCGCACGGGAGGAAATCATGCTTAAAGTAGCCATCATCATAGGCAGCACGCGGCCCGGTCGCAACGGCGAGGCCGTGGCCCGCTGGGTCCACGAAATCGCACGGAAGCGCGAGGACGCAGAGTTCGAGCTTGTGGACATCAAAGACTTCAACCTGCCGCTTCTGGACGAACCCGTCCCGCCTTCGCTCGGGCAGTACATGAAGGAGCACACTAAGGCTTGGGCGGCGAAGATAGATACGTTCGACGCTTACGTCTTCGTCACGCCCGAGTACAACCACGGCACGTCCGCGGCGCTCAAGAACGCGATAGACTTCCTCTACAAGGAGTGGAACAACAAGGCCGCGGGGTTCGTCGCCTACGGCAGTTCCCTGGGCGCTCGCGCGGTGGAGAGCCTGCGCCTGGTGATGGGCGAGCTACAGGTGGCGGACGTGCGCGCGCAGGTCGGGCTCTCGCTCTTCACAGACTTCGAGAACTTCAGCGTCTTCAAGCCGGCCGCGCACCAGGAGCGGACAGTCCACGCCATGCTCGATCAGGTCATCAGTTGGGGCGGCGCGCTCAAGACGCTGCGAAAGTAAAGCCCTCTCTCAAGAGATTATGTGGTGGCCGTACACACGTCCGCGACCTGGTCATCGTCGGGGCCGGGCCCTCCGGCCTCGCGTCGGCGACGAAGTGGTCGTCATGGGAAGGGGAAACTCGGCGTGGCAGGCGGCGACGTTTCTCGCGCGGACCGCCGGGCGCGTCCACGTGCTGGTCCAATTCTGCCCCAGGGATTGAAAATGTGGCGGAGAGGGTGGGATTCGAACCCACGGTGGGCGTTAACCCACTCCGGTTTTCGAGACCGGTGCACTAATCCACTATGCGACCTCTCCGCAAGAGGAAATGATGAAGGCGGAATGATGAATTAAGAGCGCCTCTTTAATTCATCATTCCGCATTGCTTTTCGTCCGCCGCGACCTGAAGAACTCTTGCATGAGTGTTCGGCACTCTTCTTCGAGCACGCCGGAGGTGATTTCCATTCGGTGATTCAAAGAGCCGGAGTCGCAGAGGCGGAACTGTGATTCGACCGCGCCGAACCGCTCGTCGCGCGCCCCATAGACCAGCCGCCGGACCCTCGCCTGGATGAGCGCGCCGGCGCACATCGCGCACGGCTCGATGGTCGAGTAAACCACCACGCCCGTCAGCCTGTAATTGCCAAAAGTGCGCGCCGCCTCTCTGAGCGCGACGACCTCCGCGTGCGCCGTCGGGTCGCAGTTGGTGCGCGTCCGGTTGCCTGCGCTCGCCAGGAGGCGGCCGTCCTCCGCCACGACGCACGCGCCGACGGGGACTTCGCCCGCCTCCCGCGCCCCGCGTGCGGCCGCCAAAGCCTCGCGCATCCAACGCGCGTCTTCGTCCTCCTCGACCAGGGCTTCCGGCATATAGTGCACGCACGCGTCTCGCAACGCAAAGCCCAAATATATGGGGGCCATTTATGCCTGTCAAGTTACGGGCCTTTGACGCGCCCGCCCGCCATCGGCGACACTCCGCTATATAATGGAAATCATCATACGCCCCCGCGCCCCGTTCGATTTCGCCGCGACCGCGCGCTTCCTGCGCTTCACCGAGCGCGAGGCCGTGGACACTTTCGCGGACGGGCGTTACCGCCGCGCGCTGCACCTGGGCGGGCGGCTGCACCTGCTGAACGTCGCGTCCACGGGCACGACTGCGCGCCCTCTGCTCGGCGTCACGCTTGAGGGCAGGGGCCGTGCGACTGTGCGCGAGCAGGAAGAGGCCGGGGCGCGCGTGCGGCAGATTTTCAGCACGGAGCACGACCTGAAGAAATTTCGCGCGCGGGTCGCGGGCGACCCCTTAATGAGTAAGATCGAAGCCGCGCACAGGGGCTTGCACATCGCGCGTTGGCCGAGCGTGTTTGAGGCGCTGGTCATCTCCATCCTGTCGCAGCAAATCTCGACCGTCGTGGCGATGACTCTGAAGCGGCGCGTGGTGGAAAAGTACGGCGAGCGGTTGGAGGGCGGGGGCGAAACCTTTCTAGCCTTCCCGCGCGCCGAAGTTCTGGCCGAAGCGGAGCCGCAGGAGCTTCGCGCGCTCGGCCTCTCGGGCTCGAAAGTCGCGGCCGTCACGGAACTGGCACAGAGGGCGCGCGCCGGAGAACTGGACGAGGGCGTGCTCGGGCGTGACGACAATGAAGCTCTCATCGCGCGCCTCACGAAGTTGCGGGGCATAGGGCGTTGGACGGCCGAGTGGGCTTTGATGCTTCACTTCGGGCGGACGGACGTGTTCCCGGCGGGCGACCTGGCCCTGCGCGGCTTCGTCGTCAAGTACTACAAGGACGGGGGCGCGCTTGCAGAGCGCGAGATTCGCGCGCTCGCGCAGACGCTCTGGGGCGAGTGGGCTTCCTACGCCGCCGTCTATTTTCTGGCGGGGATGCGCGCCGGGACAATCAACCTGCGCCCGGAGCGTGCTATTATCAACGCGGGGCCGGGCGCGTGAGGCGCGCGCCAGCCGCCGTAGCTTTTCATCACCGCCGCCAGAGGAAGATTGATTCGACGCGATGAGTTCTGACCTGCGTCCAAAAGGAACTACTGGGCCATTATCGGGCGAGCGCGCAGGAGGCACGACGGGCCGCTTACGCCCCCCCACTACTTCCGGGATTCACAGGACGGACGCGCCCGCCCGGCCCGCGCCGGCCACGCCGGAGCAGCTCAAGCTCACGCACGCGGAATTCAACACCGCGATGGTCCATTTTTACCGCGGCGAGGTGCAACGCTCGAACACCTGGCGCAACCGCCTGGACACCACGACCAACTGGGCCGTCATCACCGCGGGCGCGACCCTCTCCTTCGCCTTCAGCTCGCCCATCAACCCGCACTTCGTCATCCCCATCAACTCCGTCCTCGTCGCCTTCTTTCTCTTCATGGAGGCGCGGCGCTACCGCTACTACGAACTCTGGTCGAGCCGCGTGCGCGTGATCGAGACGGGTTACTTCGCGCGCATACTGGCCCCGCAGACAACGATTGACAGGGAGTGGGCCGAGCATTTGGCGGCCGACCTGATGACGCCGCACTTCACGATCAGCGAGTGGGAAGCCGTCGGGCGCAGGCTCCGCCGCAACTACCTCTGGATTTTCGTGCTGCTCGCCGCGAGCTGGAACTTGAAAGTCTATCTGCACCCGTACCCGGCCGTCTCCTTCGACCAATTCCTGAACCGCGCGAGCGTCGGGAGCGTCCCCGGCTCGGCCATCTTCCTGGTCGGCGTCGTCTTCAACTTAGGGATACTGATTTTCGCCATCGCCACCGTCCGCCTGCGCGAGGCGACGGGCGAGGTGCTGCCGGAACACGACTTCTCCCTGCGCCGCATCCCAGGCTTCCGCCGCGCGGCGGACGGCGCGCGCAAGAGCGCCACGCTCCGCCGCGCCAAGCGCGCGCGCCAGCGCGTCAAAACCACCAGCACCCTCTCCGGCGAATTCAAACGCATAGACATCACGGAGACGCCCGACAGAAAGCCGGTCGCGGAAGAAACGATCAACAAATAGTGGTCGGTGGTCGGTGGTCAGTTAAAGACCGGTCACGCGCTGCTGTGCCAGAACTGACATTCAAAGCCCTAACGGTTTTTCTCTTAACTGACCACCGACCACTGACCACCGACCACTTTTATGATTTCTCTTTCCGGTCAACAACTTTCGCTTGAGGAGATTGAGGGGGTCGCGCTCGCGCGCGAGGGCGTCGCGCTCTCCGACGAGGCGCGCGCGCGGGCGGAGGAGTCGCGGCGCGTGGTGGAGGAGATCACTCGGACGGGCCGCGTCGTTTACGGCGTCAACACGGGCTTCGGGAAACTGGCGGACATTCGGATAGGCGCTTCGGAGCTGCGCGAGCTGCAACTGAATCTCGTACGCAGCCACGCGTGCGGTGTCGGCCGCCCGCTCTCCGAGACGGAAGCGCGCGCGATGCTGCTGCTGCGCGCTAACGTCCTGGCGCTCGGCTACAGCGGCGCGCGCCCCATCATTATCGAGACGCTCGTCTCCATGCTCGAACGCGGCGTCCACCCGGTCATCCCCGAGAAGGGTTCCGTCGGCGCGAGCGGCGACCTCGCGCCCCTGGCGCACCTCGCGCTCGTCGTCATAGGCGAGGGCGAGGCCGTCCACGAAGGCGAAAGGATGCCAGGGGGCGAGGCCATGAGGCGCGCTGAGGTCGAGCCCGTTCAGTTAGAGGCCAAAGAGGGGCTGGCGCTTCTGAACGGCACGCAGGCGATGGGGGCCGTCGGCGCGCTCGCGCTCGCGCGCGCCGGACGCGTGACGCGCGCGGCCGACGTGGCCGGCGCGATGACGCTCGAAGCACTGCGCGGGACACCTGTCGCCTTCGACGAGCGCATACACCTCGCGCGCCCGCACGCCGGACAAATCGAAGTGGCCGCGCGCCTGCGCGAGTTGCTGGCCGAGAGCGAAATTCGCGCCTCGCACCTGGAGAACGATCCGCGCGTGCAGGACGCGTACAGCCTGCGCTGCATGCCGCAGGTCCACGGTGCCGTGCGCGGGGCGCTCAGTCACGCGCGCGAAGTCATGGAGATAGAGACGGGCAGCGCGACCGACAACCCGCTCGTCTTCGCGAATGATAATGAGCTGCTCTCGGGCGGAAACTTTCACGGAGCGCCGCTGGCGCTCGCGTTCGACTACGCGGCAATCGCCCTGACGGACCTCGCGAGCATCACGGAGCGGCGCATCGACCGCCTCGTTAACCCGGACGCGAACGAAGACCTGCCGCCATTTCTGACCGCGCAGCCAGGCATCTCTTCGGGCTTCATGATGGCCCAGGTCACGGCGGCCGCGCTCCTCGCGGAGGCGCGCGTTCTGGCACACCCGGCGAGCGTTGACAACGTCCCGACCGACGGCGGCAAAGAGGACCACGTCTCGATGGGGATGACGGCCGCGACCAAGCTGCGCGCGATTGTCGAGAACGCCGAGCACGCGGTCGCCATCGAACTGCTGGCCGCCGCCGAAGGCTTGGAGCACCGCCAGCCCTTGCGGCCCGGCCGCGGCGTCGGCCGCGCTTACCAAGTGTTGCGCGCGCGCGTGTCCCGTCTGACGCGCGACCGCTCGCTCTCTCCCGACATCGAAACCATCGCCGCGATGATTCGCGCCGGCGAGTTCGAGATATAAGCACTCCCCGGCCGTGCGCTCTCGGCCCGCGAAAGGAGAACTTATGAAACGCGCAGTTGCGCTCGTCGCATTATTGGCCGCGGCCTTTCTCTGCCGCGCCCCCTCGTCGGTCGCGCAGGAGATGCACCCGCATAAGCACGACGCTTCGGAAAAGCTCGGGCGTGTCAACTTCCCCGTCTCCTGCACGCCGGAGGCCCGTAGGCTATTCAACCGCGCGGTCGCCTGGCTACATTCTTTCGAGTACGAGGAGGCCGAGAAGGCGTTCGCGGAAGTCGCCGCGATTGACCCGCGCTGCGGCATGGGCCACTGGGGCGCTGCGATGAGCAGCTATCACCCGCTTTGGGCACCGCCGACGCCCGCGGAGTTGAGCAAAGGGGCGAGCGCCGTCGAAAAAGCTAAGGCGGCCGGGGCGCGCACCACGCGTGAGCGGGAATACATCGCGGCGATAGAGGTCTTCTACAAAGACTCCGACAAACTGGACCACCGCGCGCGCACGCTCCGTTACAGCGAAGCGATGGGCCAACTCTACCGCCGTCACCCGTCTGACCGAGAGGCCGGCGTCTTCTACGCGCTGACGCTCATCGCGAAGGGGGCGATTGTCCCCGACAAGAGTTACGCCAACGAGAAAGAGGCCGCGCGGATTTTGAACGGCGTGCTGGCGCGCGAGCCGCAGCACCCCGGCGTCACACATTATCTGATTCACAGCTACGACTACCCCGCGCTGGCGCGACTGGCGCTCCCGGCCGCGCGCAGCTACGCGAAGATCGCGCCCGCGTCGGCCCACGCGCGGCACATGCCTTCGCACATTTTCACGCGGCTGGGCCTGTGGCAGGAGGCGATAGAGTCGAACCTGGGCGCGAAGGCAGCGGCCGAAGCCTTCGCCGTCAGGAACCGCCTGGCCGGCGCGTGGGACGAGAAGTTTCACGCGATGGACTACCTGACTTACGCCTACCTGCAAGGTGCGCAGGACAAGCAGGCGCGGAGCGTGCTCGACGAGCTGAACAGGATCGAGAGGGCCGAGCCGGAGACCTTCAAAGTGGCCTACGCCTACACGGCCATCCCGGCCCGCTACGTGCTCGAACGGCGGCGCTGGGACGAGGCGGCCAAGCTCAAGTTGCCTGAGAGTGCCCTGGGAAACTTCCCGTGGGAGCGATTCGGCTGGGCGGAAGCAAACGTTCACTTCGCGCGCGCAATCGGCGCGGCGCGCACCGGCGACGCGGCCTCGGCGCGTCTTGAGGTCGGAAAGCTGGACGCCATACGGCAGGCGCTCGTCGAAGTCAAGGGCGGTTACGATTGGGCCAAACAGGTGGAGATCGCGCGCGAGGTCGCCGCGGCTTGGCTGGCGCTCGCCGAAGGCCGTAACGAAGAGGCGCTCCAATTGATGCGCGCCGCAGCCGACCTGGACGACGCCACAGACAAACACCCCGTCACGCCCGGCGCGATTCTCCCCGCGCGCGAACAGCTCGGCGAGTTGCTGCTCGAACTCAAGCAGCCGGCCGCGGCCTTACTCGCGTTCGAGACCTCGCTCCGCAGCGCGCCCAACCGCTTCAACGGGCTGTACGGCGCGGCGCGCTCCGCCAACCTCGCGGCCGACCGGAAGAAGGCCAGGACTTACTACACGCAGCTCCTGACCTTGTGCCGGCACGCGGACGGCGACAGGCCCGAGATCGTTGAGGCGAAAGCGTTCCTCAGCCGCACGAACGTGAAGGACTCCGCAAGCACACGGTAGGGGCTATTTGCTCGGCAGTTCATTTCCTGCTATTTAATTACGGATCAAACAATCACAGCCGAGGAAGAAGAGCGATGTCTAATCCGATGGACGAAAATGACGGCGTCGAGATTGATGTCTGCAACACTTGCGGCGGAGCGTGGCTTGACGCCGGCGAGTTGGAGCAACTGTCTAAGCGCGAGATGGGCGGCTGGCTGAGCCGGTTGTGGGGCGGCGGAAAGCAATGACAGGGGGCCGCGGGGACGCAGAGACGCGGGGGAAAGGAAAGAGTGCTACGTCATCAACTCTTTTCTCTCCGCGTCGCCGCGTCTCCGCGCCCCCGCGTCGGTTCAAACCTTTATGAGTTCGAGAAAGATTCGCGCGCCGCGCGGGGCAAAACTTAATTGCAAGGGCTGGCATCAGGAGGCGGCGCTGCGCTGCCTGATGAACAACCTGGACCCGGAGGTGGCCGAGCGGCCGGAGGAGTTGGTCGTCTATGGCGGGGCGGGCAAGGCCGCGCGCAACTGGGCCGCGTTCGACGCGATTGTCCGCGAACTGCAAGTGCTCGGGAACGAGGAGACGCTGCTCGTGCAGTCGGGCAAGCCCGTCGCCGTCTTCCGCACGCACGAGTATGCCCCGCGCGTCCTCATCGCCAACTCGAACCTCGTCGGCGCGTGGGCCAACTGGGACAACTTCCACGAGCTTGAGCGCAAGGGCCTGATGATGTACGGACAGATGACCGCCGGGAGCTGGATTTACATCGGCACGCAGGGCATCGTCCAGGGCACGTTCGAGACCTTCGCCGCGATGGCAGACCGTCATTTCGGCGGGAACCTCGTGGGCAAACTCCTGGTCTCGGGCGGCATGGGCGGAATGGGGGGCGCGCAACCTTTGGCGGCGACGCTGAACGGCGCTGTCTTTCTCGGCATAGACGTGGACGAGGCGCGCATCCGGCGGCGGATTAACACGGGCTACTGTGACCGCATCGTGCACTCGCTCGACGAAGCCCTCGCGCTCTGCGAAGAGGCGCGCGCTTCCGGCAACGCCCTCTCTGTCGGCCTCGTCGGCAACTGCGCCGAAGTCCTGCCAGAGATAGTCAACCGCGGCGTTTCGGTGGACGCCGTCACGGACCAGACGAGCGCGCACGACCCCTTGAACGGCTACGTCCCCGAAGGCTTGAGTCTCGAAGGGGCGGAAGAGTTGCGCCGCACTGACCCGCGCGAGTACGTCCTGCGCTCGATGCAGTCAATGGCCGTGCACGTCGAGGCGATGCTCGACTTAAAGCGCGCGGGCGCGGTCGCCTTCGACTACGGCAACAACATACGCAAGCAGGCGCTCGACGCCGGGTGCGCCGACGCCTTCGAGATTCCGGGTTTTGTGCCGGAATACATCCGGCCGCTCTTCTGCGAGGGCAAAGGCCCCTTCCGCTGGGTCGCGCTCTCGGGCAGCGCGGAAGACATACGCAAGACGGACGACCTCGCGCTCGAACTCTTCCCCGAAGACAAGACTTTGAACCGCTGGCTGACGCTCGCGCGCAACCGCGTGCAGTTTCAGGGACTGCCCGCGCGCATCTGCTGGCTCGGCTACGGCGAGCGCGCTGAGATGGGCGAGGCGATTAACGACATGGTCAGGCGCGGCGACCTCGAAGCGCCCGTCGCCATCGGCCGCGACCACCTGGACACGGGCTCCGTCGCCTCGCCCTTCCGCGAGACCGAGGGGATGCGCGACGGCTCCGACGCGGTCGCGGACTGGCCCATTCTGAACGCGCTCTTGAACACCGCGAGCGGCGCGAGCTGGGTCTCGTTCCACCACGGCGGCGGCGTCGGCATAGGCTACTCGCTCCACGCCGGCCAGGTCTCCGTCGCCGACGGCACGCAGGAGGGCGCGCGACGCCTCAACCGCGTGCTCACCAACGACCCCGGCCTCGGCGTCGCGCGCCACGTTGACGCCGGCTACGAAGAGGCCGAAGGGACGGCCCGCGCGAAAGGCATCAACGTCCCGATGCTCAACCCCCGAAAGCAGTGATGAGTGATGCGTGATGAGTGATAAGAAAAAGGAAGAAGGTTTTTACTTATCACTCATCACCTATCAAGGATGAAAACCTATGAGGCGCTTCTTTATTGCCGGCACAATCTCGCTCCTGCTGCTCGCTTTCTCTAACGCTCACGCGCAGGAGGGCGTGCAGCAGGAGTCGGCCGAAAGAGTCAGAGAGATTCAGGCGGCGCTCCGCGAGGCGGGGCTCGACGGCTGGCTCTTCTACGACTTCCGCGGCTCGGACCCTTTGGCCTATCGCATTCTCAAACTGGGCCAGCGCGGCATCACGACGCGCCGCTGGTTCTACTTCGTCCCGGCGACGGGCGAGCCCGTCAAGCTCGTCCACTCGATTGAGCGCGACAAGCTCGACACGTTGCCCGGCCGGAAGCTCGTTTACCTCCCCTGGCAGCAGCTTCACAGTTACCTGCGCGAGACTCTGACGCAACGCGGCGCGCTGGTTCACACGCAGAGAGGAAGGCTGCGCGTTTACGCGCGGCGCGACGCCCCCACGGGATCGAGGCGCATCGCCATGCAGTACTCGCCGAACAACGACGTGCCCTACATGTCGCGCGTGGACGCCGGCACCATCGAGCTGCTCCGCTCGTTCGGCGTCCAAATAGTCCCGAGCGCCGACCTCGTGCAGCAGTTCGAGGCCGCGTGGACGCCCGCGCAGTTCGAGATGCACAAGGAAGCCTCCGACAAAATCCACCGCATCATCATCGAAGCCTTCGACGAGATCGCGCGCCGCATCAGAGCGGACGAGCCCACGACCGAGTACGACATACAGCAATTCATGGTGCGCCGCTACGAGGAGGAAGGCTTGGAGAGCGACAACGAGCCGCCCATCATCGCCGTCAACGCCAACGCCGCCAACCCGCACTACGAGCCGACGCGGGAGCGCAACGCGCCCATCCGCCGCGGCGACTTCGTGCTCTTCGACGTGTGGGCCAAATTGAAGAAGCCGGACGCGGTTTACACGGACCAATCCTGGACGGGCTACGTCGGCGAGAGCGTGCCCGAGGAGTACACGCGCATCTTCAACATCGTGCGCGAGGCGCGCGACTCGGCCGTCCGCTTCGTGCAGGAGAACATGCGCGCGGGCCGCGTCATCAAGGGCGCGGACGTGGACGACGTGTCGCGCGGGGTGATTAAGCGCGCGGGCTACGGGGACCAGTTCATACACCGCACGGGCCATTCCATCGGCGCGGAGGTGCACGGCAACGGCGCGAACATAGACGACCTCGAAACGCGCGACTCGCGCCGCATCATCCCGCGCACCACCTTCTCCATCGAGCCCGGCATCTACCTCGAAGGCAAGTTCGGCGTCCGCTCCGAGATAGACGTTCACGTCACCGACCGTGACGCCGTCGTCACCGGCCAGCCGATTCAGACCGAAGTCGTCGCAATTCTGAAAAGATAGTGGTCAGTGGTCGGTGGTCAGTGGTCAGTTAAAAGCCACTGTCTTCAACTGACCGCCGACCACCGACCACCGACCACTGCTTTATGCTTAACTTCGCCATCCAAACTGCGCACGACGCCGGGCGCATCCTGGCCGAGCGATTCGGGCGTGCCATAGAGGTCTCCAACAAGGGCGACATAGACATCGTGACGGAGGCCGACCTCGCGGCCGAGCACTTCATCATCGAGCGCATCAAATCGCACTACCCGCGCCACGCGATTCTCGCCGAGGAGGCGGAGGCCGCGGGCGTGCGCCATGAAGGCCAGGGCGAGTGGAAGTGGATCGTAGACCCTCTGGACGGCACGACCAACTACGCGCACGGCTACCCCTGCTTCTGCGTCTCCATCGCGCTCGAACGTGCGGGCACCGTGGAGTTGGGCGTCATCTACGACCCTATGCGTGAGGAGACGTTTGCGGCCGAGAAGGGCTCCGGCGCGTCCCTCAACGGTCGCCGGATACGCGTCTCTGACGTGGCCGACTTGAACTCCGCGCTCCTCTGCACGGGCTTCCCCTACGACGTGCGCGGGCGCAATAATTTCGTGCGCCACTTCAAAAACTTCATCATGCGCGGGCAGGCCGTGCGCCGCGACGGCTCGGCCGCGCTCGACCTGGCCTACGTCGCCTGCGGCCGCTTCGACGGCTTCTGGGAGGAGGGCCTGCGCCCGTGGGACGTGGCGGCCGGCGTGCTGCTCGTCGCGGAGGCCGGCGGCCGCGTCTCCGATTACAACGGAGCCCCCTTCGACATCTACACTCCCCCCATCCTTGCCACCAACGGCCTCGTCCACGAAGCGATGATGACCGTGCTCAAAATGCAGTGACGAGTGCTGAGAGCGTGTTTGAAAACCCAGGCTCAACCCTTTGCGGCTTTGGTTTTTCTTTTCCTGCGCCTTTGCGTGAAGCTTTGTTTCTCGCAAAGGCGCAAAGTTAAAACGTAAGGCGCAAAGGGTTGAATCGATGCCTGGCTTGAGTTTTCAAACGGCCTCTTATCACTTATCACATCTTTTAGCTATACTTGGTCGGCGGAGGGGACCGACTGATGATCGCGCCGAACACGCTGCTGCAAAACCGTTATCTCGTCCAGCACCAGATAGGGCAGGGCGGGATGGGCGCGGTGTACGTGGCGACGGACCAACGCTTCGGGAGCACCGTCGCGCTCAAAGAGACTTTCTTCGACGATCCCAATCTGCGCAAAGCCTTCGAGCGCGAGGCGCGGCTCCTGAATCACCTGCGCCACGCGGCGCTCCCGCGCGTGAGCGACCACTTCACTGAGGAAGACGGCCAGTTCATCGTGATGGAGTACATCGCGGGCGACGACCTGGCCGAGAAGTTGAAGGAGCGCGGCGGCGCTTTTCCCCTGTCGGAAGTCCTGAGCTGGGTGGACCAACTCCTGGACGCGCTCGACTACCTGCACACGCAAGAGCCGCCCATCATCCACCGCGACATCAAGCCGCAGAACCTGAAGCTGACGCCGCGCAAGCACATCGTGCTTCTCGATTTCGGGCTGGCGAAGGGGACGCTCGCGCTAACCACGACGGCGACCAAGAGCGTCTTCGGCTACTCGCGCCACTACGCGCCGCTCGAACAGATTCAGGGCGCTGGCACGGACCCCCGCAGCGACATCTACTCTCTGGCCGCGACGCTCTACCATTTGATGACGGGCGTCATCCCGCCGGACGCGCTGACGCGCGCGACGGCCGTGCTCAACGGGCAGCCGGACCCCTTGCTCCCCGCCAACGACGTGCACGCGCAGGTCACGCCCGCCGTCGCCGAAGTCGTCACCAGGGCTATGGCACAGAACGCGGGCCAGCGCCCGCAATCGGCCGCCGAGATGCGCGAACTGATGCGCGAGGCCGCGCGGCAGGTCCACACCGTCAGCAGGGACGCGAGCGCGCCGCCCGCCTCGACCGCGGCCAACGTCTACGAGCAGGACACGCAGTTGATGTTTGCCGCCGCTCCCGCGACGCGCGCGGGCGAGGGCGCGGAAGAAACTGGCACAGTGAAGGGGGCGGGCGCGGCCGCCGCCGCCACTTCCGTCAACCCGAAGCCTTCGACGAGCGGGCGCGAGTCCGGCGGCGACACCAATCCTGATTCCGTAGTGACAAAAGTCGCGCCGAAGAAAGCTGGAATGGCGCGCGGGGGCGTCATGGTCAAGGCAGCCGCGGCCGTCGTGCTGCTCGCCGTCGCCGCGGCCGTCTACACTTTCACGCGCAGCCCGTCTTCTGCTCCTCCACCGCCGACGCCTTCGACCGAACAGCAGAGTGGACAGACCGCGACGCCCACGCCCGAGGCCGGCAACACGGGCAACACCGCCCCGGCGGAGGTCAAGACGGAAAAGACGGAAGCGCCGCCCGTCCCCGCCGGCTCACCGATAGTGGTCATTCGCCACAAGGATAAGACGACAAAAGGCAAACAGGCGGGCGAGGACGTGGAAGTCGAGATGCCCGACGAAGACGACGACACGCCCGAGCCGCCCGACTCCGAACCGCCGCCCACCCCGAGGAAACGCGAAGGCAAGTTCCCGCCGCCCGGCACCCCCGAATTCGAGGAGGCCATCGCCGCAGAGAGACGGCGTGCCACCATCGAAGCCCGCCGCGCCGCCCGCGAGCAAAGACGAGTCATCATGCAAAAGCAGATGGAGATGGAACGCCAGCGCCGCGAGCGCGAGCGCGAGCGGCAGCGTCAGCAGAACAACAACCGTTGATGAGGAATGATAAATGCGGAATGATGAATGATGAATTAAAAAGCATCTGCCTTTAATTCATCATTTCTTACAAGGCGCTGCCGATGGTTTGGGCGAGGCGGTCTGTCTCGCGGCGCGACGCCTGGCGCGCGTCTTCGCCTTCTTCGACGGCGACGTGCTGAAGCGGGTGGTAGATAAGTTCGACTTTGCCGAGGCGCGGGAGGCGGAAGCCTTTGGGCCAGGCGCGGTGGCCGCCGCGGATCGTGATGGGCAGGATGGGGACGTTCGATTCGAGCGCCATGCGCGCCGCGCCCGCCTCGAACGTGAGCAGCTTGCCGTCCGGCTCGCACCTCCCGCCCTCCGGGAAGATGACTACCGCCCCACCCGTCTTCAGCCACTGCCTCGACCGTCGAATCGCAGTCCTGTCCGCCTTCTTAATCTGAATCGGCCACGCCCCCAGGAACGTGATCGTCTTGCCGACGAACGGCCAACTGAAGCTCTCGCTCCAGGCGAGGTAGCGTATCTCGCGCCAGACGGGCAGCGACATCCAGATCGGGTCGAGGTAGGTCTGATGGTTCGAGGCGATGATGACGCCGCCGGTCTTCGGGATGTTCTTCAGCCCCTTGTAACTGATGCGCCAGAAGAGTAGCGACAGCAGGTACAAAGGGACGCGGATGATGTGGACGCCCCAGAGGGGAATGACGAAGGGTTCAGGCTGCGCTGCCTTCGCGCCCCCGCGGCGCTCCTCCACGCTCGGACTGCTCTCGCTCAAGACGATTCTTCTCCAGTGGCTTCGGCGCTCCGACCGCGCCTGTAGTCTTCGCTCATCCTCTCCAACACCTCGCTCGTTTCGCCCTGACTCTCGCCCTCGGGCTTCGCGCGCAGCGCGTGCAGCCCCGTGATCGTCAACTCCTCCCACCACTCGGGCGCGTCGCGCTCCGTCAGCGCGTCGTCCCACTGCTTGCCGCAGCGTTCGCACTCGAAGCCACAGTAGGCGCGCGCCTCTTCTTTCGTCAACCCAACCCGGTTGCGCGCATCGCACGCCGCGTCGCGGCACCGCCGCTCTATCTCAACAAGTAAAACCTCGCGCGCGATGACTATCTTGCTTCGCATAATCAGAGGTCGGAGGCCAGAGGTCGGAGGTCAGAGGTTAGAGGTCAGGTAAGGACCGGAAACTAACCTCTGACCTCTGACCTCTGACCTCTACCCTATTCCTTCCAGCGGCCACTGCTTGTCCACGAATTCGAGGTGCAGGCGCGGGACGCCGTCCTGGCCCATGCGGCGCGCGCGCACGGCGGCGATGACCGCGATTCGATACTGCGCGCTCGTCACACGCACGAACCGGCCGCGCGTGACGTTGAGCGTGGTGAAGACGGCCGCGCCGCGCCGGCTGATGTTTTCCGTAACGGTCGTCTCGCTCGCAGAGACCTGGCCCTTCTCGTCCAGCGCCTCGACGACCACCTCTATCGGAATGTGGTGGCGCGTCTCGGGGCGCGGCTTGTCCGGGGCCACGCGCCGGGCGTTCGGGTCCTGCACCACGACGCCCCACATGCCCGTCTCGGTCACACTTTGGGCCACCTCGTAGCGCGTCGTCGGGTCCTTGTCAAAACTCTCGGGCGCGCGCTTGCCGATGAAGGCGACGCCGACCTCGTAGCGCAAGGGCTTGCCCTCGCCAGCGTCGTGTACCTTGAGGTTGCGGACCAGCGCCCAGACTCTGTACTGGTCTTCGACGTGGTCGAAGCAGCGCAACTGGCGCGGCATCGGGAGCGTCAGGTGGAGCAGGCGGCCCGGCTCCGTCGGGTGCGAAAGGGGAAAGCGCGCGCCGAACGGGGTCACGTCAATCAGCCGCGTGGTCTCCACCCAGTCCAGGTCCTCGCTCTCGCGGCCGAAGACGCGCACCGGCAAAGACAGCTCCAGCCGCTCGCGCATGCGCCTTGATTTTCCGTCGAAATCCATACCCGTTTCCGAGAGCCCTAGAACGTCAAAAAGTCCGCCCGCCGCGGCCCACAATATAGAGCCCGCCCGTCCCCTGCTCGGACGGGCCAAAAACACGCTAAAACCCCGATTTTTATTGGCTTTTTCGCTTATTCGGCGTTTGCCAAAACGCCCTTTTTCGGGTACAATATCTCGTACTTCAAGCCCGTGCCCGGAGGCCCGGTCAACCGAGTACCGGAAACCTCGAAACGACGAGAATTTTTGCGACGCCGGAAGCCCTCAAGGTGTCGTGCCGCGCCCTCGGGCGGCCGGGGCCGAGCGAGGGCCGGGGCCGAATCGAAGCGAACAGCATTTGCGAGCGCGGATTGTACCGGAAAGGTCTATTTAATGGAAACTACCACGGAAAGAAATTACATCAACATCGAAGACGAGATGCGGCGCTCCTACCTGGACTACGCCATGTCCGTCATCATCGGCCGCGCGCTCCCGGACGTGCGCGACGGGCTGAAGCCAGTGCACCGCCGCGTGCTCTGGGCCATGAACGAGTTAGGGAATCAATATAACAAGTCCTATAAGAAGAGCGCGCGCGTCGTCGGCGACGTAATCGGTAAGTATCACCCGCACGGCGACACGGCCGTCTACGACACCATCGTCCGGCTGGCCCAGGATTTTTCGATGCGCTACCCGCTGGTTGACGGGCAGGGCAACTTCGGCTCGATTGACGGCGACGCGGCGGCCGCCATGCGCTACACCGAAGTGCGCATGGCTCGCCTGACGACGCAGATACTCTCCGACATCGAGAAGGAGACGGTTGACTTCCAGTCGAACTACGACGAGTCGCTGTCGGAGCCGTCGGTTCTGCCGACGCGCATCCCGAATCTTTTGATCAACGGGTCGGACGGCATCGCCGTCGGGATGGCGACCAAGATTCCGCCGCACAACCTGACGGAAGTCATTGACGCGACCATCGCGCTCATCCGCAAGCCGGGCATAGAGCTTAAGGACCTGACGAAGATCATCACCGGCCCCGACTTCCCGACCGGCGGCTTCATCTACAAGGGTGACGAACTCACGCGCTCTTACACGACCGGGCGCGGCGTCATCCAGATGCGCGCGCGCGCAGGGATTGACCGCATCGGGCGCGGCGCTCACGAGCGCGACGCCATCGTCATCACGGAGATTCCCTTCCAGGTCAACAAGGCGCGGCTGATCGAGCGCATCGCCGAGTTGGTCAACGAGAAGAAGCTCGAAGGCGTCGCGGACCTGCGCGACGAGTCGGATCGCGCCGGGATGCGTATCGTCGTGGAGCTGAAGCGCGACGCGGTGCCGCAGGTCATTCTCAACAAGCTCTACAAGCTGACGCCGATGCAGTCCTCTTTCGGCGTCATCAACCTGGCAATCGTCAACGGCCAGCCACGCGTCCTGAACCTCAAGCAGATGCTCGAAGCCTTCGTGGACTTCCGCCGCGAGGTGGTGCGCCGCCGCACCGAGTACGAGTTGAGGAAGGCGCGCGCGCGTGCCCACATCCTCGAAGGCTTGACCAAGGCGATTGACGCGCTCGACTACATCGTGACGCTCATCCGCAACGCGCGCTCCGTGGAAGAAGCGCGCCAGTGGCTGACGGGCGAGACGGCGACGATGGCGGAGGTCAAGCAGTGGAAGGGCGCGCCCGCGGACCTGACGCTCGCCGGCTACCTCGGCAAGCTGCAAAAGGCGATGAAGCGCCTGGAGTTTTCCGAGTTGCAGGCGCAGGCGATTCTGGACCTGCAATTGAGGAGGCTCTCGGCGCTCGAACGCCAGAAGATCGTTGACGAGTACGAGGGCATCATCAAGCTCATCGCCGAGCTTGAAGAGATTCTCGCCAACGAGAGTTCTTTGCGCCGCGTCATCGTCAAGGAACTGGAGGAGGTCAAGCGCGACTTCGGCGACGCGCGCCGGACGGAGATCGTCGCCGAGGGCGTCGAGCTTTCCATCGAAGACCTCATCGCGGACGAGGACGTGGCGATTACGGTGACGAACAGCGGCTACATCAAGCGGACGCCCGTCACCGTCTACCAACGCCAGGGCCGCGGCGGCAAGGGCCGCTTCGGCGCGTCCACCGGCAAGAACAACGACTACGTCGAGCACCTTTTTATCGCCTCGACTCACGCCTACCTGATGATCTTCACGGACGACGGGCAGGTCTACAAGCTAAAGGTTCACGAGGTGCCGGACGCCGCGGCTTCGGCCCGCGGCAAGGCCATCGTCAACCTGATCAACATCCCTTCGTCGAGGAAGCTGGCGGGCGTGGTCCCCGTGCGCGAGTTCGCCGAGGGCCGCCACGTCGTGATGGTGACGCGCAAAGGCGTGATCAAGAAAACGTCGCTGGCGGACTTCCAGAACATACGCTCGAATGGCATCGTCGCCATCAACATCGACGAGGGCGACGAGGTGCTGGACGTGGTTTTGACCGACGGCACGAAGCGCATCTTCATCGCCACGCACAACGGGCTGGCGATTCGCTTCGACGAGGAGCAGGTGCGGCCGATGGGGCGCGCGACGCGCGGCGTGCGCGGCATAGACCTGCGCAAGGACGACTACGTCGTCGCGCTCTGCGCCGTCTCGTCCAACGACTCGGAGCGAATGCTCTCCGTCTCCGAGCAAGGCTTCGGCAAGCAGACGAAGATCACCGACTACCGCTTCCAGTCGCGCAGCGGCAAGGGCGTCATCAACATGAAGACGACCGAGAAGACGGGCAAGGTGGTCGCGGTCTTCCCCGTCGAGGACGAGTCGGAGATCATGATTATCACGCAGCAGGGCAAGCTGATCCGCATCGAGGCCGACAGCATACGCAAGACCGGGCGCTCGGCCTCCGGCGTCCGCCTGATTAAGACCGACGGCGGAGACAAAGTCACCAGCGCCTCGCTCGTTGACCCGTCGAGCGAGGTCGCCGTCATCGAAGAGGCAGTCGCGGGCTGAAGACGTGCGGGTGTTAACCAGAGCAAAGGCGGGCCGGATAAATTTCGGCCCGCCTTTTTATTTGACGGAAGGGCGCTTCGCCCCGCCCGCTCCGCTTTCTCGTATCATTTCCGCTTTCTCGTATCATTTCGGCCGCGGGCTACGCTATAATCCACGCCTCCCGCGCGCCGCGCTGGCACAAAATCTTTTCGCCGAGGCCGACATCATGCCGCTCATCAAATCCCGCTCCCGCAGCACATGGACGCTGTCTCTCGTCTTACTCGCAATCTTCTCGCTCCACGCCAACGCCCAGAAGGACGAGCGCGCCGGGACGCCGGAGCAGCAGGCGGACGACATCGTCCGCGTGACGACCGAGCTGGTGCAGACGGAGGTCATGGTCTTCGACAAGCAGGGCCGCTTCGTCGAGGGCTTGCGCCCCGAACAGTTCGAGCTGACGCTTGGGGGCGCGAAGCAGCCCGTCTCCTTCTTCGAGCGCGTGCGCGCCGGGAGCGCCGCCGAGGCCGCGCAACTCGCCGCCGCGCGCAGGCCCACCGCCGCTTCGACGCAGGCGGACGCGCCCGCCGCCGCGAACGAATCTTTGGCGGCAGACCGCGGCCGCATCATCTTCTTCTTCCTCGACGACGTGCACCTGAGCGGCGCGAGCGTGGCGCGCGCGCGCAAGGCCCTGACGGAGTTCGTCGAGAACCAGATGAACCCGAACGACCAGGTGGCAATCGTCTCCGCGAGCGGGCAGATAGGCTTCCTTCAGCAGTTGACGGACAACCCGGCCGTCCTGCGCGCGGCCATCGCGCGCATCTCCGACAAGCGCACACCGGAAGCCTACGGCGGGAAGACTCGCATCAGCGAATACATGGCGAGCCAGATACAGGACTACCGCAACCTGGAGCTGTACGCCTACCTGATGGAGTCCGTGAAATCGGAGATGCAGGTCGGCCCCGGCAACCGGCACGGCGACCACAACCTCGGGAGCAGCTACTCGGCTGGGCCGCACCTCAGGAACCGCCTCTACCAGATAGAGACTCAGGCGCGCATGGCTACCGCCAGCACGCTCGACGCGCTACGCGGCCTGATGCAGTCGTCCTCGCAGCTCCCAGGCCGCAAGCTCGTCTTCTTCATCTCGGACGGCTTCATCGCCAACGAGCGCAAGGTCGGCGCGCTCGAAGCCTTGCACAGTGTGACGGAGACCGCCGCGCGCTCCGGCGTTGTCGTCTATACGATGAGCCTGCGCGAGAACTCCTTCGGCCTCGGCTCGGGCGTGGACGCGAGCACGAACGACTACGTGGACCCGGCGAGCCGGAAGGCGGGCATGGCGTTCGGCGAGCTGGCGGCCACGCAGGAGCCGCTGAGGACCATCGCGGACGAGACGGGCGGGCGTGCCATCCTCAACCCCGATTCGCTCGGCGAGGGAATCCGCGACGCCATCAGGGAGACCTCTGACTACTACGTGCTGGCGTGGCGTCCCGCGTCCACCGAGCAGCGCGAAGGAAGACTGCGACTGAAAGTCAGCATCAAAGACCGGCCGGAGTTGCGCGTGCGCCTGCGCAACAGCAGCTACGAACCGGCGGCGGCGACGGCGGCCGCGCAAGGAACGGGCGGGGCCGCGGGCGACTCGAAAGAAGCGGCGAGCGCGAAGAAACCGGACGCCTCGAAAGCTCAGGCGGCGACGCCGGACGCGCAGCTCCTGACTGCCCTCGGCGCGCTCTACCCGCGGGGCGCGCTGCCCGTCTCGCTCTCGGTCGGCTACATGCAGGGGGCCGAGCCCATCCTGAGACTCTCCATGCAGGTCGAGCGTCAGGCGCTCGGGCTGGACCCGCAGGCATCCACGAAGCAGGCGTACATAGACGTGATCGGCGCGGCCGTGGACGACCGCGGCATCGTCGTCACCTTCAAACAGGTGGTGACGGTCGCGCCCGAGCCCATCCAGCCGGGCGAACAGTCCGTGGTCGTCTGGAACCAGCAACTGAACGTCAAGCCCGGCCTCTATCAAGTGCGCGTCGCCGCGCGCGAGCGCACGAGCGGGCGCACGGGCGGCGCGCAGCAGTGGATCGAGATACCGGACGCGGCGCAAGCCCGTTTCAACTTGAGCAGCATCTTCCTGGGCGAGCGGAGGGGCGGGCAAGGCGCGCACGCTGAAGAGGCGGGCCAGCGCGCCGTGACGGTGGACGTGGACCACAAATTCACGCG
The DNA here is from genome assembly GCA_036403435.1 of Pyrinomonadaceae bacterium. Classification (GTDB taxonomy): domain Bacteria; phylum Acidobacteriota; class Blastocatellia; order Pyrinomonadales; family Pyrinomonadaceae; genus QHXM01. The sequence continues at coordinate 845 of DASWQY010000200.1, read as the reverse complement.
CACGTCCGCGCTGCGCTTCCAGACCTACGTCTACAATGCGCGCGGCCCCGTCTGGATTCACGCGCAGGTGTTGCGCCGCCGCCAGCAGGTGATGGCGCTCGCCCCGGCCAGGGTCCCCGTGACCGGAGACCCCGCGCGCCTGCCCTACTGGGCCGAAATCGCCCTGGACAAGCTGCCGGCCGGGCACTACACCTTGCAGGTCTCCGCGACGGACGAAACCGACAAGGCGACGGCGTCACAGCGAATCAACTTTTCGGTCGAGTGAACTCGCGGGCGATTGAGTTAGACGCGGGTCAGTACCGCCTCACCAACAGCCGGGCTCTTTACAGCCTGCCGAAGGGCTCGCGAAACTTGACGCGCTCTTTCGTGATGCCCCAGACGAGACGCTCCATACTGCTTACCGATCTTCTTGACCTCTGCCTTGTCCGCCTCGTTGTGGCACAAAAACAGGTCGAAATCTTTCATCGCATAATTACTCGACGACAAAGCCGACTCGTTGCGACGCGCTGCTTTTAGTTTTCCTGTCCGTCGCCGTCACCTGAAGCACGTACTTGCCCGGAGACAGTTGACCGAGGTCTATCTCGGCCCAGTAGGGCAGGTGTGAAGGGTCGGCGGTTGTGTCGGTCGGCAGTTTGGCGGCGGGCATGGCGATGAGTGTGCGGTTGCCGTTGAGGACGCGCGCGTGGATTTCGATGTCGGGGCGGGCGGCGTCGGTGTGCGATGCATTGTAAATAAAGGTCTGGAAGCGGAGGACGGAGGTGCGTGCAAAGCGGCGGGAGGCGTTGACGGTGACGGGGCGGGGGGCGGGGGTTGATTTTTGGTCCGGTTGTGTCGATGGCGCGCGC
>DASWQY010000199.1:0-2345 GCA_036403435.1 Pyrinomonadaceae bacterium | reverse complement strand
GAGCCGCACCGGCTCGAAGAGATCCTGGCCGGGTTGGGGGCGAGCGGCCTGACCGATCCCGACCGCGTCCCGGAAATACCCGATCATCCTGTCACCCGGCCTGGTGATGTATGGCTGCTTGCCGCCCACCGGATCGGCTGTGGCGACAGCACAAGCGCGGTGGAGCGTGTCAACGACTTTGATACAGCCGGGGTCGGAGTTTAGGCTCAGAGTTTTGGTTTCTTTGAGCGTCGCGAGTGGAAGGCCAGCGAGTAACGAAGAGGTCCAGCCTGTGGATTTGTGGACAACGCAAGCGCGTTGACCACAACCCCACAGGTGCCACAACCGCGAAAGCTGAGGTATAATTCGTTAATCAAGGCGATCAGCTTCGCGCGCCGCCAACCCGCCAGCAGCTTGGGCTTTGGCAGAGGCATCGGCTAAAGTTGCTGTGATCAAGGATGCGCCGTTCTGCTGAGGCCGCTCAGCGGGTCCACTGGCAGCGTCGATGAACCGCTTGGGTTTGGTGGATGGTGGATTGATCCAGGTTGCTTTCGGTTTGGCCGGCGGTGTCGGGGGCCGATTGACGAAGCGCTCAGGGTGTTGGCGAAGGGCCTGATCGAGAGTGTGCTGGCGAGCGCGGTAGACGGCGTTGGCCTGGCCGTAATGAACCTGGTTTGGGGTCATCAGGCCGATCCCGAAGTGGTGATGGTCCTGATTGTACCAATCAAAATAATAGCGCAAGAAGCCTCGGGCATCCTCGATGCAGCCGAAGCGCGCGGGGAATTGCGGCTGGTATTTCAAGTTCTTGAACTGGCTTTCGGAGAACGGGTTGTCGCTGGACGTGTGCGGTCGGCTATGCGAGCGGGTGACGCCAAGATCTGCCAGCAGCAGCGCGGTGGCTTTGGCCTTCATCGGTGCACCGCGATCTGCGTGCAGTGTGAGCTGGCCGTATGGCACTCGGTGCTTTGCAATCGCCTCATCGAGCAATGGCTTGAACAGGGCCGCACTTTCCGCATCGGCCACACACCAGCCGACCACGCGTCGGCTGAAGATGTCGAGGATGACGTAAAGATAGAAATACGTCCATTTCGCCGGCCCCATCAGCTTGGTGATGTCCCAGGACCAGACCTGATTGGGGCCTTCCGCCAGCAGCTCGGGCTTCTGATAGACGGGGTGGCGCAGCTGAGCGCGGCGTTCGCGCACTTCGGCGTGCTGCTCGAGGATGCGATACATCGTGCGGATCGAGCAGTGGTAGATGCCCTGATCGAGCAGGGTGGCGTAGACTTCCGCCGGCGCCTGGTCGACGAAACCTGGCGCATGCAATAAGTCCAGAACCGCCTGCTGTTGTGGGATAGTCAGCGCCCTGGCTGGCCGAGCTCGCGGGTGGCGGACCGCCGCCGGTGCGGCCAGAACGGCGCGTCGGCGCTGAACGGTGGCGCGCGAGACCCCCAGCGCGGCACAGGCCATGGCAGTCATGCGGTTGGCCGGCGCGAGCGCCACGATGGCCGCTGTCAGGGCTCGCCGTCGCTCGGCGCCAACGGGATACCCAGCAGTTCCGCAACTTTTTTTTGCACGTCGATGATGGCCTCGGCGCGGGCCAACCGCCGCGTCAGACGCGCATTCTCCCGCTGAACAAAAGCGAGTTCGCCCGCGAGCGGGTTGGGCTCGGCGGTTTTCGGGCCGCGCTTGACCGGAACCAGAGCGCCAAAGGCCCCGGCCGCGCGAAGCCTACGCCAGTCGCCGAGCGTCGAAGAGTAAATGCCCTCGCGACGCAAAATCGCGCCAACCCCACCGGTGTCGGCGGCGCGATCGGTCTCGGTCAGGATGCGCAACTTGTCCTGGGCAGTGAACGTCCGTCGCCGCGGGCGATTGGAGAGTTCGGGTGACGCAGCGGATGGCGCCGGTACAACCGTCGGTCTGCGCAAACCGACCGTGACGGCGCCACCTGCTGGATTAATCGGCTTCGGGAGCATGGGCATGAGTGAGATGATCCTTCTGCGCCCTCAAGTCTAAATATTCCCGGGCTAAGATGTCTCACTTTCATTGGCACGGAGGGGATCGCCGCGCCGACACCGGTCAGCACGCCGCAGCCAAGGAGGCAGGCGCGGTCCAGGGGCATTTCCGAAGGAACCGGAATCGCGCATTGCGCCGAGACGATGCAGTACTCGGCGAACGCGGATATGTAAAACATTGTCTGGACTGGCGCCCCTTTGCGACGCAGGCGCGTGCAACCATCGAACTGCACCGCCTTTGGCCCCAGCCGGGTATAAGTCTCGCACAGGATTGGCTGGCCCACGTCACAGTAGAAGCAATGGCCACAGTGTGGATTCCAGGATAACACGACGCGCTCGCCGATCCTCGACGTG
>DASWQY010000198.1:0-2246 GCA_036403435.1 Pyrinomonadaceae bacterium | reverse complement strand
GCGAAATAGCCAATTCCATACACGTTGGCAAGAGTCGTGCAGGAATGACATTTCTCACTATATTCCCGCACTGAGTGCGGGAATATAGTGAGAAATGTCATTCCTGCACGACTCTTGCCAACGTGTATGGAATTGGCTATTTCGCGCACAGATGGCGCGCGCGGAATGGGCCATTTTTCACGCACATCCACTTTTAAAAAAGGCGTGTTAACTGAGTGAATTGCGTTTGTATCGAAATTATTGTTGCCTTTTTTCCGCAATGCGGATTGGTTCTCTTATTGCGCTTACTTCATGACCGGCTGTCATGGCATATTTTGACAGTTGTGTGGTTAATAGTGTAATAGTAACAGTGAAATATTAAAGTTAAATAGCGCGCGCGTAGCGCGCGCCTGTAATGTCTAGTCCTCTTCTAAAAAGGGCATGTCATCGATACTCGAATCTATCGAACTATTGTTGTCGCTTTTCCGCGATGCGGATTGGTTCTCTTGTTGCGCTTTCTTCATGAGCGGTTGTCATGCATGGCATATTTTGACAGTTGTGTGGTTAATAGTGTAACAGTAACAGTGAAATATTAAAGTTAAATAGCGCGCGCGTAGCGTGCGCCTGTAATGTCTAGTACTTATAAAATTAAGAATGACTTAAATCACTAATAACGAATAATTAGCACGTAAGAGAGCGAGAGTGAGGTGAAGTTAGCACTCTGAAATGCGAATCCACTCTTAAAAAAGCCGTGTTTTTATAAAAGGGAAGTGGCATTCGTTTGTCCACGATTTGTCCACATTTGTCCACCCAACATATTTGTTTGTCTACCCTTTAAAAAAAAGTTATGACCAAATTAAAAAATTTGACATCAGCACCCCCATTAACATTTTTTATTAATTTTCAAACGGGATACAGTTGTCCGCGATTTGTTCACGTTTGTTCACCCAACATTTTCGTTTGTCCACCCTGCAAAAGAGAGTTATAAAGAAATTAAAAAAAAAGCAATTGCCTTTATAAACAACCTTGACTGCAAATTACGTACTGGAATCGTTTGTCCACTCATTATTATAAAAATTCGCATTTCGGGGTGCCAATTTCACAGAGCTGAATGAGTGAATGAGAATAAATCAACGTAATTGGGAGCGTATGGAAGTCCCCTTGTTCGATTGGAAAGTATTTTTTGTCTTTTTTTCGTGTTTATTTATTTTTCCTTTTTGTTGCGGACAACAAGATTGAATGAGTATGATATAGAGTGGACGGATGAGTGAGAGTGTGAAATGTAAAGGTAAAGATCACTTTAAAACTGTAAGGCGTTTGTAAAGCCGTGCCCGGGCTTTAAATGGGATGCGAATGCCGAATGCAAAGTAGTAGAGAATAATTAGCATGTATGATGTTTTGTAATTTTTGAAGATATAATAAATGTATATTAATGATACGAAATATTTGTCTTATAAATATCCTTTCATACCTACTGTCCTATTCTCAATATTCCCATACATTAACAAAAATTCTGAGAATCATCATTCCCAGAGTTTAAATTTGGACTTTTTAACATAAAAAATTAAAATTTGCGAAAATCGATAAAGTATCAGGAGAACATAATCGGCAAGGAGGTCGTTTTATCTAAAATTCCAAGAATTTTCTCAATTTCCAAGAATTTTCTTAATTTTCAAAAATATGAAAAATTTATGAAGTATCAGGAGAACATAATCGGCAAGGAGGTCGTTTTATATAAAATTCCAAGAATTTTTTCAATTTCCAAGAATTTTGTCAATTTTCAAAAATATGGAAAATCTATAAAGTATCAGGAGAACATAATCGGCAAGGAGGTCGTTTGATCTAAAATTCCAAGAATTTTGTCAATTTCCGAGAATTTTCTCAATTTTCAAAAATATGAAAAATCTATAAGTATCAGGAGAACATAATCGGCAAGGAGGTCGTTTGATCTAAAATTCCAAGAATTTTGTCAATTTCCAAGAATTTTCTCAATTTTCAAAAATATGAAAAATCTATAAAGTATCAGGAGAACATAATCGGCAAGAAGGTCGCAATATCTAAAATTTCGAAAATTTTCCAAGAATTCCGAGAATTCGAGACTTCGCAAATTGTGAAACAGGATTGTGTAAACAGGATTTTAGGAAAGAAAAGGAAAGAAAAGTAGGAAGAGAAGGTGATATAAATAAAAATTTCAGTGCATTTTTAAAAAATTTGATTTTATTTATTTCCTTATTTTCATACATTAGGAGTAAGACAATAATTTAACA
>DASWQY010000197.1:0-48658 GCA_036403435.1 Pyrinomonadaceae bacterium | reverse complement strand
AGAAAAGCGATTGTCTTTCTCGCCGCGTCGCCGCGTCACTCTTTCACCCTCTTCTCCGGCCGCCGAAGATATTGGCGTTGATTCGCTTGACGGACTCGCCCGCGCCGACGACGGCGATGGGCATTGTGACCGAGCGCGTGGCCGGGGGGAAGCACGCCTCGTCGTTGCAGCTCTGGTACTTGACGCGCGCGCGCAGCTCCGTCACGCCGGTCTGAAAGTCCGCCGGGATGGTGACATTGAAGCGGAGCACGGCGCGGCCCTCGTAGACCGAGAGCTTGTCCTGCGAGAAGCTGAAGCTGCGGAGCTGCGCGCGCGGATAGCTGATTGGCCCAACCCTGATTCCGCCCGGCGCTTCTATCTTGACCGAAGTCGGGATCAGGAACTTGGCGAGCGGGCGGCTGCTGTTGATGTGAAAGCCTTCCGGGATGTCCAGGACGACGGCCGCCTGGACCGTGCGGCCGCGCTGCGCCTTGTCGGCCGCGAAGAAGCCGTTAACGCGTATGTTCGCCTGAGCCGCGGGCGCGTCGGCGCGAAAGCCCGCAGGGAGGGCGAGCAGAAGGCCCGCCACCGTCACAAGTGTCGCAAGTCGGATGAATTTTCTGTCTCTCATTATTACTGAATTGTCCCTGAAGAGAAGTTTGGACGGCAGCGCGCGCCGTCAGGCTAATTGATGAAGGACTGACTGCGTTGCGTTGGCTGCGGCCGGGGTGCGGCGGGCCGCGAGCTGGCCGCAGGCCGCGTAGATGTCGCGGCCGCGCGGCCGCCTGACGTACGCGTGCACGCCCTTTGTTTCCAGGATGTGCTTGAAGCTCTCGACGCGCTCGGGCGGCGACGGGCGATAGGGGAGCGGGTCCGCGGGGTTGTGCGGAATCAGATTCACCTTAGCGCGCAGCCCGTGCCGGTTGAGCAGGTTCGCAAGCTGCCGCGCCTGCTCGTCCGAGTCGTTCACGCCGTCCAGCATCACGTACTCGAAGGTGAACAGCTCGCCCGGCTTCAGCGAGTGCTCGAACTCTTTACACGCCGCGAGCAACTCTTCAAGCGGCCACTTTTTGTTAATCGGCATCAGCTCGTTCCTGAGTTCGTCCGTCGGCGCGGCCAGCGAGATCGCGAGGTGCGGCCGGTCGGGAACGTTCGCGAGTTCTCTGATGCGCGGGACAACGCCGGCGGTCGAGACCGTCACGCGGTTCGGGACGATGTGCAGCCCCTTCGGGTCGCTCATGATTCTGAGGGCCTTCATCAGCGGCTCAAAGGCAAGGAACGGCTCGCCCGCGCCCATCGCCACGAGGTTCGTCCCGCGCGGCGTTTTTTGGCCCACGCCGTAAGCGTCGTTGAGCGCGACGACAATCTGCTCGACGATCTCGCCCGCGGAGAGCGTGCGCAGGAGCCCGAGCTTCGCCGTCAGGCAGAAGCTGCATTGGAGCGGGCAGCCGGACTGCGACGAGAAGCAGATCGTATCGCGCCGCTCCTCGGGGATGAACACCGTCTCGACGGGCAGCCCGTCGCGCGTTTTCATCAGGTAGCGCCGCGTCCCGTCCTCCGAGACGTAACGCGACTCGACCGTCAAGGTCGAGGCCGTCGCCACCTCGTTTAATTTGGCCCGAAACTCCTTCGGCACATCCGTCATCTCGTCAAACGACCGCAGCCGCCTGTGATGGAGCGCCGCGAAAATCTGCCGCCCGCGGTAGGCCGGCTCATTCATCCCCTCCACGAACGCGGTCAGCTCCGCCTGCGTCAGTCCCGTCAGATGTATTGCTTGATTCATCGCGTCTCTATTTTAACATTGCCCCGCGCCCATCTCGAACCGCGCGGCGTCGCCTAAAATAAAGAGAGACAAACTCCCCGCGAGGTTATAGTATGCCGCGGGCGGAAGCCGAGCTTGCCGCGGCGGGGTTTCTGCCGCGTCTCACGCCGCCGCAGTCCCGCGCGAAAATTTCAGGCCGCGCTTCACCCGACACTCTTTCCGACAGGAGACTCACTCATGACGCAGATGTCCTTCAACTCCCTGCCCGACGTTGAAGACGATTTAAGGTACACGAAGCTCACCATCGAATCCGCCAACGCCCACCCGACGACAATTGAAATCTGGAAGCAGAACGTGCTGCTGTACTCCGTCCCGACGGTCGGCGTGTGCATCTTCAGCATCAGGTTCGACCTCTTCGACCTGTCGCTCAATAAGATGGCCGGGACGAGCGTCACCTACAGCGCCGACAACCCCGACACGGCCGCCGACCCTGCCAAGAGGATGAAGGTCAACGAGGGTCCGACCCAGGGCTTCATCGAATACTTGAACGTGCCTCCCTCGGCCGCCGGGTTCGAGCCGATCAACGTCCGCCTGGGCTTCGGTTTCTCGTTCTGGCCGGGCAGCCACCCCTGGCTGTTCCTGGACATAGACTACTCCTACCCGCCCCCGTTCAGTTCGGACCCCGGACACTATGCGTGGCAGGCGACGCTTCTCTATCCGCGCATCACCCTCGCGAAAACCGCGACGGCCGCGGGCGACGCGCGCTTGCTCGGCGACTATTCGCTGCTGCTGCCCTCGGGCGACAGGGGGCCCATGAAGAATGTTACGCCGGTCGTCCCGCCGAGCGTCATCGACATCATGCGTGTGCAGTTTGCCGCGCTCTTCAAGACCGAGGTTGACGCGTCGAACGTCAGCTACGCGCAAGGCTTCGCGCTGATGGCGGACGACATTCGCGGCCATCACAAGAACGTGATCTTCACGCCGGCGGACGACACCGCGGAACTCTCTTTCGGCATGATCCCGCCCGTACACCTCAAGGCCAGGCAGTACGTGGAGCCCGTGCACCCGAACAGGGCGGGGTACGCCTTCGGGCTTTCGCAGGCGGACGCTTTGGGCCACGGTTTCGGCCGCGCCGACACCAACTATCGCCTGCGCGCCTTCCGCGTCAACGCCCCGCGCGCGGGCGTCCCGGCGGACTGGCGCGACGTGGCGAACCTCTACCGCAAAACGATTACGGGCCTCGGCGCGCGGCAGCAATACTTCTTCACCAAGTCCAGGCCGCGCGCCGCGACCGCCGCCGCCCCCATCGACAACATGAGTCCGCACACGGTCATCTGCAATTACGCGCTCGATGGCCCAATTTCGCCCGGCCTGATAGACCCCCGACTGCCGGGCGCGTGGCTGGAGCTTCACCCCGTCAAGCTGAACAACAAGACGGACATGCGCGCCCCTGGCGGCACGGGCAACAACCCGAACGAGCCGCTGCAAGACGCGCTCAACCGAATCCGCGCCCGCATCAACAGGCCGGACCAGAGCGTGCGGCTGGAGGCGCAGCTCTGGGGCTTCGAGATGGGCGGGTTCTACCAGTATTACGGCGGCTTCCCGCCCATCACCGACGTGCTCAACAACCAGGCCGGGCGACTTCGGACCGTGCTGCAAAAGCTGGCGAACGCGGCCATCTCCACGAGCATCACGACGGCCCCCATCCTGCCCTACTTCAACCACTCCAGATTCGGGGGCCACCTGCGCTGGACGGGCGGCACCTCGAAGGAGTTCGGGAATCCGGCAAACTGGGCCGACTGGATTCAGTACCCGTTCCCGGCGGAGTTCAAGCGCGCGAACTCGCCGCTCAGCACCTGCGCCCTGACCGAAGTGGACATCACCCAGCCCGCGCCCGGCAGGCACCTCAAGCGCACTTTCATCGTCAAAGATTACCCGGCCTTCACGCAACACCCGGCGTGCGTTGACGTGGAGGCGCTCGTCAAAAATCTGGACCAGGGCCAGACGGCGGGCGAGCAGCGGCTCGGCGGCGACGGCATGCGCTACGAGCCGCCGAAAGACGTTGGGGTGTCGAACCGTTTCTACGGCTACCAGACGCTCGCCCTCTGCCCGACCGCCGAGGTCGTGCGGCGCTACGGGGAGGAGTGGCTGCCGAAGGTCTTCAGCAGCGGCGCGAAGCTCGTCGAATTCATGCTAATCGGCTGGGAGCTGGGCATCTGGGACTTGTGCTACAACAAGGACCACCAGCACCTCGTGCCCGCGCCCGAGGCCGGGCTGAACCTCGCTTACGACAACGTCATCGGCTGCGGGGCATGGGCCGTCAGCCGCTTGCAGGCTGTCTGCGCGACCGCCTACGACGTTGCCGCCGCCCAGGGCGTCGCCGACTTCGCACTGACCATCGAAGGTGCGCCGGTCGAGCCGCTCCTGCCCTTCGTCAACGAGTTTTACCACTCGTCGCCGCTGGTCCAGTACGTTTACGCCGAGGTCGTCTCGGCCAAGATGGATTTGGGCGGCAACCCCTGCTACGTCATGCCCGGCTACCAGGAGCAGCGGAAGCTGATTAACAACGCGCCGCCCAAGAACGTGCCCGCCAGCATAGCCCGCCCCGCCTACATGATTGACAACGCGCAGCGGGACACGGAGACGGCCCCGACCCTTCAGAACTGGCTGGCCGCGTGCAAAAAGTATTTCTCCGACTACTTCCAGATTAAGAGTTACGGGCTGGCCCCGCGCTTCTACCCGACGGGCCCGAGTAAAGCGGGCAGCACCGTGCCGGCCCCGAACCCCTCGAACCCGCTCGCGCCGGCGAACCCGCTCACCCAGACCAACCCGCCGACCTACACCTACTGCCGCTGCGTCCAGGACGTGTTCAACCTGCGCGCGCGCATCTTCGAGGTGGGCGAAAGGGCCGTCGTCGGCGAGCGCATCATGGTGCGCGACTACTACTTCGTCAAGTCCTTCGGCCACGCGACGCCTTACGACTTCTACGACTACAACGAAGAGCTAATCAACGTCATGGCGCGCGCCGTCCAGATGCAGGTGCAGGAGGCGGCCTACTTCCGCGGCGGGCGCATGATCGGCAGGACCGGCGTGACGCTCTCGACCGCGGGGACCAAAGAAAGGGTGTTCGCGCTGCGGGCCGGCTATCGCGTGTTCGACGACGTTGCGCCGCTCATGAAGAAGCTGAAAGTCGCGGGCCAGCCCCCGCCGTCGAAGCTCATGGACTTCCTCTCGTCCGGCTACGACAAGAACTCCTTCCTGGTGAGCGCCGACCGCCTGCCGCACATGGTCTGGGAAAGACAGCTCGACGTGAACGACACACGTTACCTCTACGTCTTCGGCCACGTCGGGAACACGCCCCTGAAATTCCGGTTCGTTTACGGGCGCGGGCTCTCGACGGCGGCGAACTGGGGCAAGATCATACGTGTCTTCGACGGGCGCGACCCCTCGGGCTGCGACCCGTCGGGCGCGGCCGCCGCGACCACGCCCGCCGCCGTCTCGCAGGGCGATACGGAAAGCATCTTCGAGACTAAGCCGCTGGCCCCGCGCTCGTTCGCGGTCGTCGAGCTGCGCACGATTTAGTGACCACCCGGAAGAGTGCGAAACCGGCCGCCCGTAGAAAAATGTTGACAACCGAAAGGCGCGCGCGCGAATCTTAGAGTCCTCTTGCCGCCACGGGCGAGCCCCAACGAAGGAGACCCGAAAGAGTTATGAATAAACGCGCGAAATTTTCCCTCTTCCTCCTGGCCGTGGGCCTCGTCTTCGAGTTCTCGCCCGCGCGCTCGCAGGACCAGTCGCAACCGCCAGCCACGCGCCCGCGCACGGTGACGGCCCGCCCGCAAGCCGCGCAGCCCGCGCAGACGAATGCCCCGGCCACGGTCGAGCAGGCGCAGACTGCTGCGGCGGTCGTCTCGGTCGGCGCGGCCGGGCCGCAGCAGCCGGGCCACCTCTCGATGAACAAAATCCGCGCGCGCACCGAAGAGGCCGTGCGCCTCTTGAAGTCGCGCCCGGCGCTGACGGCGATGACGAGCCCCTCGCTCTCGCTCGTGACGCTCGCCGCGCTCGACGACAAGACCAACCAGATTCACCTCCTGACCATCCCGAAGGAGACCTTTCTCAAGAAGGGCTCGGAGCTGACGGCCACGTCCTCGCTCGGCGCGACCGCGCAGGTCCGCGTCATCCGCGCCAACGGCGTCAACACGGCTGTCACCGTCTTCGACCAGGCGGGGCGCTCGCTCGTCCCGCTCATCGTGGAGTACCCGGTCGAGCGCGGCGGCCGCTTGCAGGAGGTCGCCTACTACGTCTCGGCGCACCCGGCGCTTCTTTCGCCGGAGGTCGTCAAGGCCGGGCAGAACTACGTCCGCACGATGATTGACCTCGCGGCCAAGAGGCTCAGGGACAAGGGTGTGCCAATTCCGTCGAACCTGGTGGACATCGCCGAGCGGCTCTGCATCGTGGAGCATTCGGACCACCTGCGCTTCCGCGCGGAGAACCAGAAGGCGCTCTTCGAGGAGGTCTTCTCGCTCTACGCGCTGAACGAGCTGAACACGTACCGCCATTCGGTGAGCACGGCGGGCGCGGGCGGCATGGTGCAGATGATCCCCTCGACTTACCAGATGGTCCGGCGGATGCACCCCGGCGTCGGCCTCAATCCCGATTTCGTGCTGGGGATGCGCAACCACGGGAACGCCCTGGAAGCAATGCTGCTCTACATGCTGGATACGTGGAAGCTGCTCCAGGGCGATGAGGACGTGCGCGGGGCGCTCGCCTCGGGCCACGCCACCTGGCCCGAGTTGATGGCCGCCGGCTACAACTCGAACCCGGCGAAGCTGCCCGGCTACATACGCCGCGGCGGCCCCTCCTGGCGCACGCTCATCCCTCGTGAGACGCAGATGTATCTCGTCATCTATCGCTCGCTTGACACGCTCATCCCGATGAAGCCGCGCTCTTGAGAGAAACAGTAATTCCGATCTCTTTTCTTAGCGCCTTTGCGCCTTTGCGTGAAAATCCAAAACCACTCACGCTGGAGGCGCAAAGGCGCTAAGAAGTTAAAGGGGAACCGTGACGCTTGAGGCATCGTGTTCCACGGCAGACCAAAGTATAATCCCTCACGTCTCTCCCGGAACCCGCGATACCAATCCAACTTCGGAGGCGCTCGCATGAAGCAGACGACGCTCAAATTCTCCGCGGTCGCGCTCTTTCTGGCGGCGTGCGGCACGGTCTTCGTCAGAAGCAGTCTGGCCCAAAAGCCACAGGCCGATAAACCCGTCGAGCAGACGCGCAAGAACATCCAGGTCTTGAAGGGGCTGCCCGACTCGCAGCTCTTCACGGTCATGAACTTCATACGCACTTCTCTCGGCGTCAACTGCGCCTACTGCCACGTCAACTCGGGCGGCGACAAGTGGGAGTGGGAGAAGGACGACAAGCCGACGAAGGTGATCGCGCGGAAGATGATGCAGATGCAGTTTGCGCTCAACCAGGGGAACAAGGACATCTTCGGGGCGACGGGCGGCGTCACCTGCTTCACCTGCCACCGCGGCCAGACCAGGCCGCAAGTCATGCCGACTCTGCCGCAGCCCGCCCCCGAAGGCGGCGCGGCCGGCGAAGCGAAACCAGAGCCGACGGCACCTCTGCCGACGGTTGATCAAGTGCTGGACAAGTACGTGCAGGCCATCGGCGGCGACGCCGCGTTCAGAAAGTTGAACACGCGCGTGATGAAGGGGACGCACGTCACCTTCGACGGGACAAGTATCCCGCTCGAAACTTACCAGGCCGCGCCCGACAAGCTCGTCTCGATGCTGACGACGAAGGCCGGCCCAATAGGGTCAGGCTACAACGGCAAGGTCGGGTGGTCCAGGAACCAGCGCGGGATACGCGAGATGAGCGGGGCGCAGTTGGAAATGATGCGCCGTGCCTCGGACTTTTACGCGGACGTGAAGCCGCGCGAGACCTTCCCGAACCTGACGGCCGTCGGGCGCGAAAAGCTCGGCGACCGGGAGACAATCGTCCTCGCCTCAAAAGTCTCCGACACGCGCACCGAAAAACTCTACTTCGACGCGCAGACGGGCCTGCTGCTGCGCATCCTCGCCATCACCCAAACCCTGCTCGCCCCCATCCCCGAGCAGACGGACTTCGAGGACTACAGGGAAGTGGACGGCGTCCGCCTTCCTTTCACCATCCGTCAGTCCTTCGTTGACCCCTGGGTCGGCTGGACACGCAAGTACACCGAGGTTAAACACAACGTCGCCGTGGACGCGACGAAGTTCGACCCGCCGTCATTGCCGAAGTAAGGCAAAAGGTAAAAGGCAACAGGGAAGACGAGGGGCTTATCCTTCGTCTTCCCTGTTGCCTTTTACCTTTTTACTTTTTTAGTCTCCGACTTGCAGCCGGCCGCCGAGCGGTTCGTCGAGCGGTTGCTCATTGTTTGAGCCGTCGGCGTATTGGAGTTTGTAGAGACGCCAGTAGAGGCCGCGCTGCGAGAGCAACTCTTGATGAGAACCCTGCTCGCGGATTTCGCCGTGGTGGAGGACGATGATGCGGTCGGCGCGTTGAATGGTAGAAAGGCGGTGGGCGACGACGACCGAGGTGCGGCCGCGCATGACGCGCTCGATGGCCTGCTGGATGAGGCGCTCGGTCTCGGTGTCAATGGAGCTGGTCGCCTCGTCCAGAATCAGGAGCGCGGGGTCGAAGGCGAGCGCCCGCGCGAAGGAGATGAGCTGCTTCTGGCCCACGGAGAGCCCCGCGCCGCGCTCCTTGACTTCCGTCTTGTAGCCCTCGTGCAGCCTTTGGACGAAGCGGTCGGCGTGGACCTCGCCCGCGGCCCAACGGACGCGCTCGTCCGTGATGGCCGACTGCCCGAGCCGGATGTTGCTCTCGATGGTCCCGCTGAAGAGGAACACGTCCTGTAGGACGACGGCGAAGTTTTCGCGCAGCGCCCGCAAGTCCCAGTCGCGCACGTCCACGCCGTCGAGCATCACGCGCCCGCGCTGCACGTCGTAAAAGCGCATCAGCAGGTTTGTGATCGTCGTCTTGCCGGAGCCCGTGTGTCCGACGAGCGCGACCGACTGGCCCGGCTCGACCACAAACGACACGTCCTTCAAGACCCACTCGTCTTCCTTGTAGGCAAACCACACGTTCTCGAACTCTATTCTTCCCGCGGCGCGGCCCGTCTTCTTCGGCTCGGCGGGCGTCGTGACCGCCACCGGCAAATCGAGCGTGCGGAAGATGCGGTGCGAGGCGACGACGGCCGCTTGCAGCACGTTGTACTTGTCGGAGATGTCGCGGATAGGCTGGAAGAGCGCCTGCGAGTACTGTATGAAGGCGACGAGCGCGCCGATGGTCAGCGCGGAGTTGCCGGACGTGTGGCCCATCGTGAGCCAGCCGCCGTACCAGATGATGACCGCGACGCCGATGGCCCCGATCAAGTCAACGAGCGGGAAGAAGACCGCGTAGTAGAAGATGGTCTCGACGTTGGCGTTGCGGTAGTCGTGGTTGATGTCGTGGAACTGGCGGAGCGATTTCCCCTCGGCGTTGAAAATCTGCACGGTCTGCGCGCCCGAGAGCCGCTCTTGCAGGAAGGCGTTGATGCGCGCGAGCCGGGTGCGCACGAGGTCGTAGCCGCGCCGCGCGCCCTTGCGAAACCAGCTCGTCGCCAGGACCAGCAGCGGGACGGTGACGAGCGCGACGAGCGTCAGTTGCCAATCCATCCAGAGCATCACCACGATGATGCCCGCGATCATCACGAGGTCGCCGAGCACGTCGATCACGCCCGAGGTGAACAGCTCGTTGAGCGCGTCCACGTCCGACGTGAGCCGCGTCATCACGCGCCCCACCGGGTTGCGGTCGTAGTAGGCGACCTCCTGGCGTTGCAACTTGCGGTAAAGCTCGCTCCTGAGGTCGTACATCACGCGCTGGCCCACGGTTTCGAGGAGCACGGCTTGCAGGTAGGAGAGCGCGAAGGTGACGAGGAGCACGGCGAGGAAGACGAGCGCGAGCCATTTGAGGCCGCCGATGTTGCCGGGCGTGATATACCAGTCAATCGCGTACTGCGTGAACTTCGGCTGGAGGATGCGGAGCAGGTTGAGCACGAGGGTGAGCCCGAGCGCGGGCAGGAGCGCGCGCAGGTAGGGCTTCAGGTAGCGCATCAGCCTGCGCGTCACCTGCCAGTCGTAAGCCTTGCCGATGGCCTCTTCTTCGTGAAACTGTTTGACGGCGGTCGCCATGTTCTTTTCGTTTAGTCCTGCTTCTTCGCTCGCCAGAGCTGGCCTGTGCCGTGGAGCGCCGCAAGCACGTCGTCGCGCTGCGGCTTGTGCAGCATCATGCCGAAGCCCGCGATGACGAAGAGAAAGTAGTAGTACTTGACGCCCGTCGTGAAGTGCGCGACGAGGCCGAAGATTCCGGCCGATTCGCACAGGGCGAGGGCGACGATGTAAGCGGCTGGGACCAGCTCGGGCTTCCGCTGCTCGCCGGCAGTCCTGAGTATCTTCTGCTTCACGGCGAAGGACGCGCCGAGGTTGACGACTCCGAGCGCGAGCAGAATCCAGAAGAGCATCCCCGATTCGTCGGGCCTGGGTTGAACCAGCCGCGTGATAACGAAGAGGACGACCAGCGTCGCCAGGATAGCCAGCCACACGATGCGCAGCTTGCCGTAGTTGGAGTCCGCAGTCCTCTCCGCGTCCATTGCCTTAGCCTTCTCTTCGTCCAGTCCCAGACTCATGACGGATACCCCGGTTGTCAGCTCGCGGCCAGCTCCTCCTCCAACAGTTGCCGCTCGTGCAGGTCCGCGTACTCGCCGCCCAGAGCGAGCAGTTCGCTGTGCGTGCCCAGCTCGACGATGCGCCCTTCGTCGAGGACGCAAATCAGGTCGGCGTCCCTGACGGTCGAGATGCGGTGCGAGATGAGGATGCTCGTGCGCTCGCGCATGACGCCGCGCAGCCGGCCCAAAATCTTCTCCTCCGTGTAGGTGTCCACGGAAGAGAGCGCGTCGTCGAGAATCAGAATCTTCGGCTGGCGCATGACGGCGCGCGCAATCGCCGTCCGCTGCTTCTGCCCACCCGAAAGCGTGATGCCGCGCTCTCCGACCAGCGTCTCGAAGCCTTCGGGGAAGTCGCGCACGTCCTCGGCCAGCCCGGCGACTTCTGCCGCCCACTCGACTTCGGCGCGGTCAGACTTTTCCACCCCGAAGGCGATGTTTTCGGCGAGCGTGTCGCTGAAGAGGAAAGTCTCCTGCGGGACGTAGCCTATCGCAGCGCGCAACTGTGCCAGCGGGTAGTCGCGCACGTCCACGCCGTCAACGAAGACTGTGCGGGGCGGCGGGTCCAGGAGGCGCGTGATGATGTTCGCAATCGTTGACTTGCCGCTCCCCGTCCGGCCGACAAAAGCGACGGTCTGCCCGGCCTCGATGGTCAGGTTGATGTCGCGCAGCACGGGCTCGTCCTGCTCGCTGTAAGAGAAGTCAAAATTGCGCAGCTCGATTCGCCCCTGAATCGCGGGTTGTGGCTTAACGCCTGCGGCGTCCGTGATAGTCGGCTGAATGGCCCAGATGGCGTTCATCCTTTTGAGGCTCGCCGTGCCGCGCTGGTAAAGGTTGACGACGTAGCCGAGGGCGATGAGCGGCCAGATGAGGCGCGCGAGATAGAGATTGAACTCGGTGAACTGTCCGACCGTCATCGCGCCGCGCGCCGCGAGCTGGCCGCCGTACCAGATGATGAGGACGAAGCCGAGCCCGATGAGAAACTGCATCAGCGGGCGCATCACGGCCGAGATGCGCACGAGGCTCAGGTTGCGGCTCGCGTAGGCGCTGTTCAACTCGTCGAAGATGGCTATCTCGGAGTTCTCCTGCGCGTAGGCGCGCACCACCCGCACGCCCGAAAAGTTCTCCTGTGCGCGCGCCGAAATCTGCGCGAAGTAGTCCTGGATGTTCTCGAAGCGGACGTGGACCTGCTGGCCGAAGTATTTGACCGTCAGCGAGACGAGCGGCATCGTCACGAAGAGCAGCAGCGTCAGCCGCACACTGATGCGGAGCATCAGCGGCAGGATGATGACGACGACCAGCACCGTTTGCAGCGTGTACATGATCATCGGCCCGGCCAGTTGGCGCACGGCCGCGAGGTCGTTGGTCGCGCGCGCCATCAGGTCGCCCGTCCGGTGGTCCTGGTAGAACGAGAGCGGCTGGCCGACGAGGTGCTCGTAGAAGTCGCGGCGGAGGTCGTACTCGACGTGGCGCGACATGCCTATCAGGATACGGCGCTGGAGGAAGAGGAACCCGCCGCCGACGAGGCTCACGCCGAGGACCGTCAGGGCGTAGCGCGTCAGCTTGGCCCAGGTAGCGCCGGACTGCTTGAGGTCGTCAATCGCCTGCCCGACGATGAGCGGGATCAAAAGGCTGATGGTCACCCAGGCGACAATGCAGATGATTCCCAGAACGAGGGATTTTTTATAAGGCCGGAAGTAGCGCGCAAATTTTCGCAGATCGTCCATAAGGCGAAGCAGTGCCCTGTAAAACCCGAGCGGGCGTTTTCTTAAAACCGCGTGCTTCTATCATGCGCGATTTTCTGCTTATACGCCAGACCGGAGGCGGGAGTTTGCTGTTTCGCTCAGGGAATCAAATGGCGGCGCTATCTTAATCGTGCACGTTCACGCGCCCGGAAGAAGAGGCCCAGGACGCAGGTCATCAGAGCGAGCTGAACCAGCGGGGCGGCGAAGATCAGTCCGAAAGGCGTCACTATCAGGATGGAAACGAGGTGGAAGCCCAGGCCGATGTTAGCCAGAAGGTCTTCCCAGGGGGGCCTGGGGGCGGCCGCGCTGTGGCGCATCATGGAAGAGGCCAGGGCGTTGAGCGTCAACAAAAGGACGACGACTTCGACGGCTATGGAGATGAGCAGAGCCTTGAAGAAAGGCCCGACGCGGAAGCGGCGTGAGAGGGTTCGCACGCGTTTAGATTCGGCGCGAGCGTGCATGAAGGCTCTGAAAAGTTAAGAGGCGATGAGTGACGGGTCGGACACTTCGGCGTCTTCGGGGGCTTGCGCTTCCACGTCGCCGTGTGTCGCCTGCGCGTCGTCCGGCGGGACGCAGACGCAGTTGCGCCCGGCGCTCTTGGCGTTGTAGAGGGCGCGGTCGGCGGCGACTACCAGGGAGTCGCGCGACGAGGCGTGCTGCGGGAAAGTCGCTATGCCGAGCGAGGCCGTGACGTGGCCCACGTTCGGCACTTCTATCTGTTCTATGCGCCGGCGCAGGCGCTCGGCCACGATCAGCGCGCCCTCCATCCCGGCCTGCGGCAGAATCACCGCGAACTCTTCGCCGCCGTAGCGCGCCGCGGTATCAACGCTCCGCAATTCGTCGCGCAGGCCCTCGGCCAGGAGTCTCAAAGCCACGTCGCCGGCCTCGTGGCCGAACGTGTCGTTCACGCGCTTGAAATTGTCCAGGTCCAGCAGGATGAGCGAGACGGGCAGGCTCATGCGCGTCGCCATGTGCAGGTCGCGCTCCAACTGCATCTCGAAGGAGCGGCGGTTGAAGCAGCCTGTCAGCCCGTCCGTCAGCGCCTGCTGCTGCATCTGCGAGAAGAGGCGCGCGTGGTTGACCGCCACCGTCACCTGGTCGGCCACGGTGCGGAGCAAGAGGATTTCGTTCTCCTGCCAGACGCGCGCGGGGTCGTCCGAGCGGACCATCAACACGCCCATGAAACGCTTCTGGTAGATGAGCGGCACGGCGGCCAGAGGCCGTATGCCCATCGCGGGGTCCGACTCGTTGCGGCCGTCAACGACGTAGCTCTTGTAGCGGCCCGCGAGCCGCACGCTGTAGGCTTCCAGGTCCGCCAGCAGCTCCGCTTCTTCGGCGTTCTCGCTGCCCGCGCCGTCGCGGAAGTAGCAGTTGGTCAGCGGCTGCTTGCCCGGCTCGGCCCCGATGCGGAGCGCGCAGTGTTGGGCGCTCAGCGCGCGCCCGACTTCGTTGACGGTGGTTTGCAGGACGCTGCCGAGTTCGAGCGAGTTGCGGATGGCGGTGGCGATGCGGTTGACGGCGATCTCGCGCCCGGCCTGCTCTTGCAGCAACCGCGCCAGCTTCGTCGTCACGCCGACGGTCAACTGCAAGGAGGTCGCCTTCGGCATCGACGAGCGGACGGCCGAGGCGAAGGCCGCGGCCTGCAAGTGGCCCTCGGCCGTGACGCGCGCCATCAGGTATTCAAGGGCGGAATAGACTATGTCCGGCTCGAAGGTCCAGATGACCATGTCGCCGTCGCTCTCGGCGTCATCATCGTCCTTGCAGCCGACGGAGGCGAGCAGGGCCGAGAAGCGCGCGTCGGCGATGACCACGAAACGCTCGCAGACCTTCTCGTTGCCCTCGCCCTTCAAGAGCACGGGCTCGCGGTCCTGGTCGCTGGTCCTGAGCGGCAAATCGTTGAGCGCGTCGCCCGGCGCGACGAAGAAGAAAGCCTTGTGCGTCGAGCGCCCGACTTCGCGCACGCGGGCCAGGTCGCGCAGGGAACGCTCGGCCACCATCGGCAGGCTCTCGATCACGAGCGCACCCAGATTGTTCTCAAGCACCACGTCCTCAAAATACCTGTGGAGCTGAGCGATAGTCTGCTCCGCGCAGCGAACCGGCGTCAGCTGTCGGGAGTGCTGTGTCAGCAGAGCTTGATAAAGTGAGTACATCCTGGGTTCGAGCGGCTTAAAACGACAACGGCGGGCGCGCTTTTGGAGGTCTTACAGGCGTCACCGGACCCGACCGGCAACGAAGTCAAAGCCATTTTGACACGATTTAACATTCTTGTCCATATTATTTTAAGGAAGGTTCGGGGTGCGGAAACCCTCGGGAATCGGCCTAATTGAGCTTAATGAAGCTCGTCAGGGCGGTCGCTGCAAGGGCCTGGTCCTCGTCGAAAACGTCCACGGAGATGACCGTGACGCGCCGGCCGGCACGCACGACGCGGGCGCGGGCCGTCGCGCGGCCACCTGAGAGTGGGCGCAGGTAGTGCACGGTCAGGTCAATTGTGGTCGAGCCCTGCCCCGGCTCCGCGAGCGTGAGGACGGCGAAGGCGGCGGCCGTGTCTGCTAAGGAAGCGACGACGCCTCCGTGGAAAATTCCGCGGTTTCGCTTGAGTTCCTCCCGCGCTTCCACGTGAAGCGTGGCCGCCCCGCGCCGAAGCTCGCCTAACTCCATCCCGAGCAGACGCGCGAAGGGAATTTCCTCGAAGGCTTCGCGGAGGCTGCGCTCTTCTTCGGGGGTGAGCCGGTCGTCGTCAGTCGTCATGTGCGGTAGGTCTCGCCTGCGTCTGTGGGCTCGACGATGACGGCCGTGCCGTAGGCCAAAACTTCCGTGACGCCGCCCGTGACTTCGGTGGCGTCGTAGCGCGCGCCGATGATGGCGTTGGCCCCCAGCTCGGTCGCGTGCTGAATCATGATGTCGAAGGCGTCCGAGCGGGTCTGCTCGCACAGGTTCGACCAGGCGGTGATGTTGCCGCCGACCATGCTCTTGAAGGCCGCGCCGATGTTGACGAAGAGGTTACGCGAGCGGACGACGATGCCGCGGACCACGCCCAGGTTCCGCGTGACGCGAAAGCCCGGCAGCTCGAACGCGGTCGTCACCATGTGATGCGACACCGAATAACGCGGCGTGCTGATTTCGTAAGGCGCGAGCCGCGACGCGGGGTTGTTACTCATAAAAAATTTCCTCGTTGAATCAAGTTCTTCGCTTCAGTCTGAAAAGAGACTCGGCTGAGCCTCGTCGTCGTCTTCGGTCCGCCCGGCTTCTTCGGGCGTCCAGCGGTAGCGGCCGAGGTCGCAGCGGCCGCGAGCGTCGAAGACGATTCCTTCAGCTTCGAGCATGCGCTGTTGCTTGTCCGGCGGCAGGATGACGCGGCCCGTCGAGCAGGCTCCCTGCGAGTTGATGACGCGCTGCCAGGGCGTCGTCTCCTCGTCGGCCGCGTGCATGACGAAGCCGACCGTGCGCGGCGTGTAGCCCTCGCCGAGAATCTCCGCGATCTGCCCGTAGGTCATCACGCGCCCCGCTGGAATCCGCCGCACGATCTCGTAAACGCGCTCGCGGTAATTCGCCGACTCCTGAACGGCGCGATCCGGTTCAAAGCTGCTCACGCGATTTTCCTTCCTCCAGTCTCTTTCACCCGCTCGATCAATTCCGGGATTGATAATCGCGACAGCGCGCGCCGCGCCGACGCAAACTCTTCTCGTCGTATACGGTCTTAATCCGGCCTCCGCAGGATGGCGCGCGCGGGAGCCCCGTCGCCAGTCCCGCCCGCGATTTTCAGCGGTAGGCAGATTAACTCGTAGTCTCCGCCCGCGACCTCGCGCAAGTCCAGCCCCTCCAGGATGACGATGCCGTTCGAGAGCAGAAGCTCGTGCGTCTCGAACTTTTCGGCCTGGAACTTTTCCACCGAAAGATAGTCTATGCCGACGAGCCGGACGCCCGAGGAGGCGAGCGCGCGCGCCGCGTCGGGCGCGACGTAGGTGAAGTCGCTGCGGAAGCCTTCGGAAGTCTCCCGCCAGAAATCGGAGTTGCGCGTCTTAAAGAGTACGCGCGTCGCGCCCTCAAGGTTCTGGGCCAGCAAATGCTCGGCCGTAATGGCGCGCATGTCTTCGGGGATGACGAGGACGCGCGCGGGACCGACGAGCGCGTCGAGCGGCATGGCGTCAACCTTAGACGCGCCCTCTATGAAGTGTGAGGGCGCGTCCACGTGCGTCGCCGTGTGCGCGCCGAAGTTGAGCCGCGTGACGTTGGCCGCGTCGCCGCCCGCGAGCGCCGCCCACTGCTTGATCTCCACGCCGGGGTCGCCCGGATAAACGGGCGTCGCCGCCGAGATGGGCACGCTGATGTCATAGATTCGCATGAGCAGGAAATATAAAGGCAAAAGGAAAAAGGTGAAAGGCAAAAGGGGGGCGGAGAACCGCTTTTAATTAAAAAGTTGTTTCCGCCTTAGTTACCTTTACCTTTTACCTTTTTCCTTTTGCCTTATCTTGCGTTAGCATCTCGGTGTGACTGAGGGCATGAGCGAGAGAGGCAGAGGTTCGGGGTTGGGCAAGGGTGCGCCGCGCGTGGCGGCGTCGAGCTATTTGAACACGGTGCCGCTGGTGTGGAGTTTTACGGAAGGGGCCAGGCGGCGCGAAGTCGAGTTGGTGTCGGACACGGCCCCGGCGAGGTGCGCGGACATGCTGGCGCGCGGCGAGGTGGAGGCGGCGCTCGTGCCCGTCATAGAGTACCAGCGCATCCCGGAGCTGGTGGTCGTGCCGGACGTTTGCGTCGGCGCGCGCGGTGAGGTGCGCAGCGTCGTGCTGGTGATGAAAGATGGGCTTGACGGCCTGAAGGACGTGCGCCGGGTCGCGCTCGACACTTCGTCGCGCACGTCCGCCGCGCTCGTCCGCGTCATCTTCCGCGAGTTCGTGGGAACGGAGCCCGAGTGGGCGGAGAGCGCGCCGGACGTGGCCTCTATGCTCGAAGGGGCGGACGCGGCGCTGATTATTGGCGACCCCGGCATGACCTTTTCGCGGCGCGGCGTGGTTGTGTATGATCTGGCCGAACTCTGGCGCGAGCGGACGGGCCTCGGGTTCGTTTTCGCCATGTGGATGGCGCGCGAGGGCGAGCTGGAGCGAGTACGGCGAATTGATTTCGCGGGCGCGCGCGACGAGGGTCTGGAGCACATCCGAGAAATCGCCGCCGCCTACAGCCCGGCGGTCGGCCTGCCGCCCGAAGAGATAGAAAAGTACCTGCTTGAAAACATCTCGTTCGAGCTTAACGAGGAGATGCGCGCCGGCCTCGACCTCTTCTACAGGCTCGCCGCCAGGCACGGCGTTATCCCTGAAGCCAGACCTTTAAGGCTGCTTGGCGAGTAGTCGCCCAAACATCTCAGACGGGGTTCGACTCATGGCACAGTTAAACCTCCCGCTCTCACAGGACGAGCCCGAGACGGGCGCGCGCTCTCGCGTCCACCTGAACGATCTCGTCAAGGACTCCATCGCGTTCACGGAAGACTACGCCAGCGCCACGCGGGACGAGCGCGGCGCGCGTGTGCGCTTCCGCACGGAACTGGGCGAAGGTTTGCCGCCGGTGCTCGCCAGCCCGAGCGAGCTGCGCGAGGTCTTCGTCAACCTCCTGCGCAACGCCGTGGACGCCGTCGAGAGCGAGGGCGAGGTCGTGGTCCGCACGCGCGCCGAAGGACCGCACGGCTTGGTTGAGGTCAGCGACACGGGCGCGGGGATGACGCCGGAGGTGCAGGGGAAACTGTTCCGCCCGCTTTTCACCACCAAAGGCGAAAGGGGAATGGGCCTCGGCCTCGCCACCTCCTACGCCATCGTCCGCCGCCACGGCGGCGACATACAGGTCAAGAGCGCGCCCGGCGCGGGCACGACCTTTACGGTCAGACTGCCGGTGGCGGCCGTGTGAGAGTTTCCGTCCTTCTGGTTTATAATGGCCTTGATGACAACTGACATCCAACCGATTCTCGACCGCGCGCTCTCGGGCGAGCGCCTGACCGTTGACGATTGCACGACGCTGCTTGAGTCGGACGATTTCGTCCGCATCGGGCTGGCGGCCGACGAGGTCCGCAGGCGCTTTCACCCGGACGGCGTGGTCACTTACATCATTGACCGGAACATCAACTACACGAACGTCTGCAACGTCGTCTGCACCTTCTGCGCCTTCTACCGGCGGCCCGGCCACCCCGAGACTTACGTCCGCACGCTCGACGAGATTCGCCAGAAGATTGACGAGACCATCGCGCTCGGCGGCACGGGCGTGCTCATGCAGGGCGGCCTGCATCCGGACTTCCCTCTGGAGTGGTACGAAGACCTCTTGCGCACGCTCAGCGCCGAGTACCCAGGCTTTCAACTGCACTGCTTCTCGCCGCCCGAGATTCACAACATACATCTCATCGCCGGGCTCGATTACGAGACCATCATGGCGCGGCTCAAGGAGGCGGGGCTTTCGAGTTTGCCGGGCGGCGGCGGCGAGATTCTGGACGACGAGGTGCGCAAGCGCGTCTCCACGAAGTGCACGACCGCTGAGTGGCTCGACGTGATGCGCGCCGTCCACCGCGTGGGCCTGCGCTCGACCGCAACGATGATGTTCGGCATCGGCGACCGCGTCGAGCACCGCGTGCGTCACCTGGCGCGCGTGCGCGATTTGCAGGACGAGACGGGCGGGTTCACGGCCTTCATCCCCTGGACGTTCCAGCGCGAGAACACGGCGCTCGGCCGGCGCATCAAGGAGGAGCCGACCGGGATTGACTACCTCAAGATGCTCTCGGTCTCGCGCCTCTTCCTGGACAACGTCGAGCACTTCCAGTCGTCCTGGCTGACACAGGGGCTGAAGCTGGGCCAGGTCGCGCTGCGCTTCGGTGCCGACGACATGGGCTCGATCATGATCGAGGAAAACGTCGTCTCGGCCGCGGGCGCGCACAACTTCGCCGACGAGAAGATGCTGCGCTCCCTGATCCGCGAGGCCGGCTTCCGCCCGCAGCAGCGCGACATCCTCTACCGCCACGTCAACCGCGAGCAGCCCGCGAACATCGACGCCAAAGAATCGGCCCAACTCCGCGAACTGACCGTCCTCTTCGCAGACTGAACAAACAATGCGGAATGCGGAGTGATGAATGATGAATTAAAAACAGGTTGCCTTTAATTCATCATTCATCACTCCGCATTCCGCATTTCTTCTTATCCCCGCAGCCGCTCCACCAGGTTGATGACGATGCCGAGGGCAATCAGGAGGACCGAGACGGAGAAGAGGAGTGACTTAATCCGTGTGAAGATGGCGGCCAGCTTGGCGAGCGGCTGGACCTTCCCGTCGAACCGCAGGGCCAGACCGGAGAGCGTGAAGTTTTCTGCGAAGTCAAACAGCACGTTCAAGAGCGGCACGAGCACCAGATACTTCGCGCCCAGCCGGCCGTAGAGCAAGATCAGCAGCGTGGCGAACAGCGAGCCGTAGATAATCGGGAACGCCACGTCCAGGCTCCGCTCGGTCCTGGCGTACAGCCGCCGCCCGTCCTCCCCAATCGCCTCGAAGAATTTGCGAACGTCCTCGGGGGAGTACCCGCGCCAGCGGCCGTCCAGGACCTTGTTCGCGTAACCCAACGCCCTGCTGCGCAGCTCGAAGACCCCCGCGCAGAGACAGAAGAGGGCGAAGAGGAGCAATGCCCGCGGCCACGTCGCCGACCCCACGAGCAACTCGTACACCCTGCTACACAACCGCGACAGATTCATAAAGAGCCTCCTTTACGATTTGTGACTGCGGCCGTCAACCTCCGGCCGAAAACTCAAACGGCCCGCCCCTCAGCGGCCGAGCACTTCCATCAGCGGGCCTGGGAAGTCCGTGATGATGCCGTCCACGCCGAGCGAGATGACGCGGCGCATGTCGGCGATGTCGTTGACCGTCCACGCGTGTATGGGGAGCCCGAGGCGATGAGCGGCGCGCACGACCCTCGCCGTCATGATGGGCAGGAACGAGAACTTGGACTTGACCTGTATCGAGTCCGTGTCCGGGGCCTTGACGGACGAGGGGCTCAGCTTGCTCATTAGTAAGAACTTGATTAGCTCCGACCGCGCGGCCGAGGTCGCGACCTCCGGGGCGACGCTCCGGAAGTGGTCCATCGCCGCGTCCGACATGGACGCCACCAACACCTTGTCGCGCATCTTGTGCTTGCGCAGCATCTCGGCGAAAGCCTCGACGATGCTCGGCTCCTTCTGCTTGATCTCTATGTTCATGCGCTGCCCCGGGAATCGCTCCAGGACCTCTTCAAGCGTCGGGACTTTGATGCCCTGGCCGCGGAAGGGGAACGTCTTCCCATCGGCCGTCCACTTGTAGCCCGCGTCGAGTTTCCGCAAGTCGTCGAACTTGAAGCCGTGAATTGGCCCGGTCCCTTCGGTCGTGTCTTCGACGGTCGGGTTGTGCATCAGGACCAGCACGTCGTCGGCCGTGCTGTGCACGTCCATTTCTATCACGTCAACGCCGAGCGCGACCGCCTGCTCGAAGGCAAAGATCGTTTCGCCGGGCCACTGCGCCGCGCCGCCGCGGTGCGCGATGACCTCGGGCTTGTTCTCGGCCCCCTTGAAGAACGGGCGATCCCACGCCCTCGTCGTAGTCATGATTAAGCTCCTCGCGTCTGGCTGAAAGGTGGGGGCCGGTGGGAACAGAGCGCCAGCGGGCCGGCCGTTCGGTCTTCCGACAAGCGGAATTCTCTCTACGTTGCGAGGCCGGCCACGGATTCTACACCCTTCGGCGCGGGTTCGTAATAATTTTTGGGAGGGAGCCCGATGAAATTGGCCCCGGCGGGTTGATAAGGGCAACCCGCCGGGGCCTTCTTTCGTGACGCGAGATTTGGCACAGAGCGCGCGAGGCCGCGCGGCTTACGTCTGCGAGACGGGCGTGACCACGCCGGAGACGTTGGTCGTGTTGCCTTCGACGCGGTTGTTGCCGAACGACTTGAACGTGCCGGGGTTGCTGACCTCGTTCCTAATGAAAGGCTAACGTCAACGGGGAGCAACGCACTGTGACCCCACTACCTAGTTGACGAAGCGGCGGAGTTGGACGCTGATGGCGAAGCCGATGGCGATGAAGGTGGCGAGGATGGACGAGAGCCCCGCGCTCATCAGGGGCAGCGGCACGCCGATGACGGGCAGCATCCCGAGGGCCATCCCGACGTTGATGAAGAGTTGGAAGGCCAGCCCGCCGACGATAGCCATGATGACGAGCATGCCCGTGCGGTCGGGCGCGCGCCGCGCCCCCGTAATCAGCCGCGACAGCAGTAAGGCGTAGGCGACGAGCAGCAGGATGCAGCCGAGGAAGCCCGTCGTCTCGGCCGTCACGGCGAAGATGAAGTCCGTGTGCGGCTCGGGCAGAAACTTCAGGCGGCTCTGCGAGAACTCCGAAGACGAAGCGCCCGCGCCGGTCAGCCCGCCCTTGCCGACGGTCAGAATCGACTGCCAGGTGTGGTAGGCGTAGCCGCGCTTGTCGGCGTTCTCCGGGTCGATGATGACGTTGATGCGTTCGAGCTTGTAGCCGCTCAAAGCGCCCGTCTTGATGCCTACGAAGTAGGCGGCCGGGGCGGCGACTATCGTCAGGACGAGCACGGCGACGACAATCCAGGCGCGGACGGCGGAGAGGAAGAGGACGACGGCCAGGAGCGGCAGGTAGGTGAGCGCCTGGCCCGTGTCCGGCTCCAGGAGAATCAGGCCGACGGGCAGGGCCAGAATGAGCAGGCCGATGATCGTCTCCTTGAGCGTCAGCGCCGAGTGGCGCGGCCGGCCGAAGTAGCGCGCCAGCATCATCACGGTCGGAATCTTGACGAACTCGGAGGGCTGAAACTGGCCCAGCACAGGCAGCTTGATCCAGCACTGCTGGCCGTGCACGCGCATCCCGACGCCTGGAATCAGGACGATGACGAGCAGCACGAGGCCGAAGATGTAGAAGGCCGGCGCGAAGTTGATCAGCTTGCGGTAGTCCGTGAAGGCGACGGCGATCATCGCGACGACCGCGATGCCGAGGCCCATGAGCTGCTTCTGCCAGTAGCTCTCGGTCGGCTGCGCGTTGTGAATCTGCCACGTCCCGAAGACGACGATCATCAGCGCCAGCAGCGCCAGCATCCAGTCGAAGTCTCTGAGTGTGCGTCTCTCTAGGATTGCGACCATTGTTCAGGAGTCGGGAGAAAGAATCCAGAATCCAGAATCCAGAATCCAGAAGGAAAGGCCGAAACCCTCTTTCTTTTATGCAGGCTCCTGACTCCTGGATTCTGAATTCTGCTTTTCATTGTTTGTGCGCCGTCAGCGGCGTCGTGTTGCGGGCCGCGGGCTTCGCCGGCTGCTTGGCGAACTGCTGCGCCCCGGCCGGCTCCTCGCCGCGCGTCTTGCGGTAGTAAACGTCGTAGATGGCGCGCACCGCCGGCGCACCGAAGCGCGAGCCCAGCCCCGCGTTCTCGATGAGCGCGACGCAGGAAACCTCGGGCTTGAAGGCCGGCGCGTAGGAGACGAACCAGGAGTGGTCCTTGAGCGCGCCCACGTCCTTGCCGAGGCTGACGACCTGCGCCGTGCCGGTCTTGCCCGCGATGTCGAAGCCGGCCATGCGGATTCCGGTCGCCGTCCCGGCCTCGTTGACCACCGACCACATGCTTTTGACGACCAGGGCGTTCTGGTCCTGCGGGATGGGGATGACCTTTGGCGCGGCCGTGAAAGTCCGCGCCGGGCGGGCGGGCCTGTAGTCCGAGCTGGTCCGGTCGTCGCCGACGGCGGCGATCTCGCGCACTTCCTTCAAGAGGTGCGGGACGGGCATCCGGCCGTCCATACTGATAGCCGAGTGGGCGCGCAGCAGCGCCATCGGCGTGAGCACGTCCTGCCCCTGGCCGAAGGAGGAGTAAACCGTGTCAATGTCCTTCCACTCGGGGTCCTTCGGGGACTGGCGTGCCTTCAGCTCGCGCGTGGGCGTGATGCTGACGACCTCGTGCGGCAGGTCAACGCCTGTGCGCTTGTTAAGGTCGAACATCTCGGCCATCTGCTGGATGCCTTCGAGCTTCATCTTGAGGCCGAGGCGGTAGAAGTAGCCGTCGCACGACTTCATGATGGCGTAGTGTACGTCGGGCGAGCCGTGGTTGCCGCCCATGCAGCGTGTGAACTTGTTGCCGATGGTGATGCCGCCGCCGCAGACCAGGTTCGAGTGGTCAATGGTGATCGCGCCCTGCATCAGCCCGGCCGTCGCCATCAGCGGCTTCCAGGTCGAGCCGGGGGGGAAGCGCCCCTGGATCGCGCGGTTGATGAGCGGCTTCTTCGGGTCGTTCAGCAGCCCGGCGTACTCCGCGCGCCCCTCCTTGGTCGTGATGCGCTGCGAGAAGAGGTTCGGGTCGAAGGTCGGGGCCGAGGCCATCGCCAGCAGCTCGCCGTTGTTCGGGTCCATGGTGATGATGACGCCGCGCCCCTGCGGCGACTTGCGCAGCTGGTCTTCGGCCACGAGCTGGATGTCCAGGTCGATAGTCGTCACGAGGTCCTGGCCCGGCTGCGGCTCGACCCTCTCGACCTCGCTCTGGATGTGGCCGCGACTGTCAACGATGACTTTGCGGTAGCCGTCCTTGCCGCGCAGGTACTCGTCATAAACTTTTTCGAGTCCCTCCTGGCCCATGATGTCGCCGGGCTTGAAGCCCCTCTCCTTGTACTGCGGCGAGTCGAGCTGCTCGGGGCTGATCTCGCCGACGTAGCCGAGGACGTGGCAGAGCGTGCCGTTGTCCGGGTAGCGGCGCTGCGGCTGCAACTCGACGCGCAGCTCCGGGAACTCAAGGCCGTGCGCGTCAACCCAGGCGATGTCGGCCTGCGAAGCGTTCTCCTTGACGGTGAAGGACTCGAAGGCGGGCTGCGACTTCAACTGTTCGAAGCGCAAGCTGAGGTCTTCCAGGTCCACCTTGAGGCCGTCGGCGTAGGGCTCGACGAGCTGTGCGAAGTCTTTGCCCTTGATGTCCTCGCGCGAGAGGATGACGTTGTAGATGGGGCGCGAGTCAACGAGGAGCTTGTTGTTGCGGTCAAAGATGACGCCGCGCGGCGCGGGGATGGGCAAAAGCCTGATACGCTGGTTCTCGGCGCGCTCGGCGTAGTACGGGCCCTTGACGATTTGCAGGTAGTAGAGGCGCACGCCGAGCGCCGCGATCATCAGGATCATGACAACCTGTATGACGCGCAGCCGCGAGCGCAAATTCTGTGAATCGTCCTCGAATTTCATAGCCTAGAGGTTAGAGGTCAGAGGTCGAAGGTTAGTGAGGTCAAATCCTGACCTCTAACCTCTGACCTCCAGCCCCTGTCTTTCATCTCTTTCTCCCCAGCTTGACGATGCCGCGTCGCGCGACGCGGCGGCGGAAGGCGAGCTGGCGGCGCTGGCGCGCGCGCTCGCTGAAAATCAGGTCGAGCAGGTAGAGGAGGACCGTCCCCGCCACGGTGGTCCCCACCAGCTTGAAGGATGCCTGCTCGACGAACTTGAAGTTCGTCGGCTGCCCGAGCATGCGGTGTAGGAGGACGTAAACGGCGTCGTCCAGGAGGGACGCGCCTGCCAGGACGGGGATCCGCGCCAGCGGGTTGTCGAGCATGACGCGCGTCGCCAGGCCCACCACCAGGAACGCCACCAGGGTCTTCGAGAAGCCGCCGCCCCCCAGCAGGCCCCCGCTTAAAAGATCGGTCGCCAGCCCGGCCGCCGCGCCGACGAACAGCGCCTGCAACGCGTCGCGCTGCAACGCGACATAGACTACCACAATCAGCGGCAGGTCGGCGTAAACAAATCCGGGCCAGACGGCCGGCAGCGACGATTGCAGGACCACGGCTATCGCCAGCACCAGCGCGATTTTCAGTTGACGCATCGGCAAAACAGTGGTCAGTGGCCGGTGGTCAGTGGTCAGTTAAAGACGAAAACGCTTTTCTTTTTACTGACCGCCGACCACTGACTACTGACCACTTTTCTTCTCCACGTTGGGCAGCACCCGTTCGGGCGCGCCGACCTGCGGCGGGTGATAAAGAAGCACCGCCACCTCGCCGAGCGCGTTCAGGCGCGCGCCGGGCTTGATGTGTATCACGTGGGCCACGGTCGCCGAACCCTTCCTGACCTCGACGACCGTCCCGACGTTCAGGCCCGGCGGGTAGATGGCGTCCTGCCCGGTCGTCATCACGTAGTCGCCCACCGCGACCTCTTCCAGCCCCGAGACGTAGCGCATCTCCAGGAGCCCGTTCTCGCCGAGGCCGCGCACCGAGCCGAGTGCGTTGGACTGGCCCAGTTGGCCGACGACCGCGCCGGCCGCCGCCCGCTCGTCCGTAATCAGCATGACCTGCGCCGACCAGGGGCCGACGCCGACGACGCGCCCGACGATGCCGCCCGGCGTCACGACCGGCATGTTCAATTCTACCCCGCTCGTGCTCCCGCGGTTGAGCGTGATGGTGTCGAACCAGATCGAAGGGTCGCGCGCGATGACGTTGGCCGTCACCGCCTGGTACTGGGTCTTCTCCTTGAAGTCGAGCAGTTCGCGGAGCCGCTTGTTCTCGTCGCGGTCGGCGCGCAGCTGGTTCAGCTCCAGCCCCATCTGCTCGACGCGGCCCTTCAGCTCGACGTTCTCGGCCGCCGCGTTGCGCAGGTTCGACAGGTACTGGAAGAAGCCGGAGCCCGTGCTCCCTACGCCCGCGGTCACGCGCTGGAACGGCGAGAGCAGCGCCTGCGCCCAGACGCGAATCATGCGCTGCTTCGTCACCCCGTCGCGCGCGTCGTAGAGCATCAGCGCGAGATTGATGAAGAGCAGCCCCACCAGCCACCACGGGGCTCGCTGCCTGATCTCTTTCTGGGTGCGTGCGACTGCCATAACTCAGTGGTCGGTGGTCAGTGGTCAGTTAAGAACAGTGGCTTTTAACCGACCACTGACCACCGACCACCGACCTCTGTTTTTTACGTCCCGCTCGTCAGCGTGTTGTCCCACTTGACGCGCTTGAGGAGGTTGAAATCGGAGAGCATCTTGCCGGTGCCGAGCACGACCGAGGAGAGCGGGTCTTCGGCGAGGCTCACGGGGAGGCCCGTCTCGATGGAGAGCCGCTTGTCCAGGTTCTTCAGGAGCGCGCCGCCGCCCGTGAGCACGATGCCGCGCTCGACGATGTCGGCGGAAAGCTCGGGCGGCGTGCGCTCAAGCGCGACGCGCACCGCGTTGACGATGGTCGAGACCGAGTCGGCCAGCGCCTCACGAATCTCCGAGTCCGAGATCGAGATCGTTTTCGGGATGCCTTCGATGAGGTTGCGGCCGCGGACCTCCATCGAGAGCGGCTCGTCCAGTTCGCAGGCCGAGCCCAACTCGATTTTAATCTGCTCAGCCGTGCGCTCGCCGATGAGCAGGTTGTACTTGCGCTTGATGTACTGCGTGATGGCCTCGTCCATTTCGTTGCCGGCGACGCGCACGGCCCGCGAATAGACGATGCCGGAAAGGGAGATGACGGCGATGTCGGTGGTCCCGCCGCCGATGTCCACGACCATGTTGCCGTGCGGCTCTGTGATGGGGAGCCCCGCGCCGATGGCCGCCGCCATCGCTTCCTCGACGAGGTAAACCTCGGAGGCTTTGGCGCGGTAGGCGGAGTCTTCGACGGCGCGGCGTTCGACCTGCGTGATCTCGGAGGGGATGCCGATGACGACGCGCGGGGAGACCCAGGTCTTGCCGTTGTGCGCCTTACGTATGAAGTGCTGGAGCATCTTCTCCGTCACCTCGAAGTTGGCGATGACGCCGTCCTTCATTGGGCGGATAGCGACGATGTTGCCAGGGGTGCGACCCAGCATCTCTTTGGCGTCGCGGCCGACGGCCTCGACGGCGTTGGTGATCTTGTTGATGGCGACGATGGAAGGCTCGGAGACGACGATGCCCCGGCCCTTGGCGAAGACGAGGGTATTGGCCGTGCCCAGGTCTATCGCCAAATCACTAGAGAAGAGACTAAAGATAGATTTAAAAGCCATTCGTGTTTGTTGTCCGTCCCTGTTCAGTTAAAAATTGCACATCGGAATTTGTACGACCGCGGCCGTGAAGGACACCCTCGGCGTGAGGCAGTCCGACGCCACGCCTTGAACCCATAAAGATACAACGAAGCGGCACGTTCTGGCTAACCGGGACACGCTAGCCGGGGAAACCCGAGACGAACAAGAGCCTGCCGTTGCGTTTTGGCGGAAACATTAGCGGGCGGGAATTGCTCCTGGACTGCTCGCGTAATGCTTTACAGCAACTGGCGGAAAATGTCCACTAGATTTTCAAGGAAAAGGGGAGAAATTCGTCGCGGGTGGCCGCGCCTTCAGCGGACCCCCAGGGCGCGCGCGACGGGGCTCTTGTTGACCAGGGTGTAAAGCCTGTCCCGCCGCCTCTTCAGCCACATAATGAAGCCGATGCACCAGGGCATGGCGAGCAGGAACAGCGTGACCGAGAAGCCGCCGGGCTGGTGCTCCCCGTAGCGGCCACGGTCGTGGTCCATCAGCAGCAGGGCAAGGAGGAAGGGGCCGAAGGCCAGGGCGACCCAGAGCAGAAAGAGTCCGTAAACGCGCAGGACTGAAACCAGGTCGAGCGGCCTGTCTTCGAGAAGCTCGAAGTTATGGAACTCGGCGGCGGTGAGGTACGAGAGTTCGCGGCTGACCGGGCGGACGACCCAGACGGAGATGGGAATCAGAGGCACCCAGAGAAGTGTGAAGCAGCGGGTCACCTGATAAGTGTCGTCCGACAGTTTCCGGTAGTCGCGCAGGTCCACGCCCATGCCGTTGATGGTTTCCGGCTTGAGCAGGATGGAGGCCGGTGCCGTGTCCCCCTGCGGGGCGACGGCCGCGCGTTGCGTGCGCGGCGGCTCTTTTTTGTCGTCCCCGGTCGCTTCGTGCTCGGCGAGCGGAGTCGAGCATCGCTGACAGACTTGCGCTGATGCGAAGTTGACGAGACCGCAGGTCTTGCATTTCGGGCTAGGCACGTAGGGAACCTTTCTGTGAGTGAAAGCCAGGTGGAGGGGAGGTCAGCCGTTGGGGTTCGAGGCGAAGCGGACGCAGTTCTTGCCAGCGGCTTTGGCCTCGTACATCGCCGCGTCGGCGTTGGCGATGAGTTGCTGCGGCGACTGCGCGTGCTGCGGGAAGGTGGCGACGCCGAAGCTGGCGGTCAGTTGGAGGCGCAAGGCGCGGCCGCCCGTGAACGCGTTGCGCTCGATCTTGCGGCGGACGCGCTCGGCGACGAAGGCCGCCTGCTCGACGTTGCTCTCGGGCAGGATGACGACGAACTCGTCGCCGCCGTAGCGCGCGACCACGTCCGTATCGCGCACGCTTGAAAGAATGATGGCCGCCATCTCCATCAGGACGTGCGAGCCGACGAGATGGCCGTGCACGTCGTTGACGAGCTTGAAGTCGTCGAGGTCGAAGAAGAGCGCGCCAACGTTCGAGTTGTAGCGCCGCGCGCGGCGCACCTCGCCCAGGAGGAACTGGCGCAGGTAACGCGCGTTGTGCAGCTTCGTCAGGTCGTCGGTCTGCGAGAGGCGCTCGGCCTCGGCGATGCGCAAAGAGTTCCCGAGCGCGGAGGCCACGGGGAGCGCCAGCGCGTCGAGCAGCCGCAGGCTCGCGCGCGTGAACGAGCGCGCGCTTTTCCCCTCGCGCACGCCTTCGAGCACGCCCATCACGCGCTCGCCCCCGACGAGCGGGACGGCGACGACTTTGCGCGCGCCCTCCTTCTTCCTCACCGTCGCGGTCTTCACGACCGCTTCCGTCGCCGCTTTTGATTCTGTGCCAGAAAGCGCCAGGGCGTTGCCTAAGAGCGCCCGCTGCCAGTCCGCCTCGTTAATCGCGCGCTCGTTCGCGGTCAGCCCGCGCACGGCCAGCGGCTCAAGGCTCGCCGCCTGCCCGCCGCTCGCTTCCGAAGTCAGGTAGATGGTCCAGCGGTCTGCCTCGACCAGCGGGGCCAGGCCGGCGAGCGCCGCGTTGGCCGCGCCCAACTGGTCGTTCGTGAAGTGGAGCGAGGCGACCAACTCAAAGGCCGCGCGCAAGGCCCGCGCGGAAATCTTTTCGGGGAGGAGCAGCGCCTGCGGCAGCCAGGCCGTCTCCGAGTTGTCCGGCGCGCGAAGCTCGCCCGTCACCCCGCGGTCTTCCAACTCGCGCAGCAGCGCGGGCAGTTGGGCCGGGTCGTCGGCGATGGCGCGGAAGCCCAGGCGGCGGAGCGTCGCCCCGTCGGGCGTTCGCAGGCTTGAGGCCAAGCCGTTCTTGGCCGGGCGGCGGCAGGCGACGAGCGGCGCGCTGGGCCAGACCGCAACGGCGTGCTCCACGACCGAGTAAAGCTCGCGCATGTCGGAGCCGGCGATGACTTCGTAGAGGACCGCGAGCGGCGGGGGCGGCACGTCCGCGCCGTCTGCTTCGGCCGAGCCCGCCGCGTCGTCCGCGGGCGCGGGCAGTTGCTCCTCCTCGCGGATGCCCTCGAAGAAGGCCGCGACGCCGCTGCGCTCCAGTACGTCGGTCAGCGTCGCCGCCGGGGGCTCGTGGGCGTTCGTCAATAAAACTACGTGCTTCATGCGTCAGGCTCGCGTCGTTCGTCGTCAACTCTGCTGTCGCGCGGCACCGCCCGCGAGCTGGACCTTATGCCGCGTGCGGTTACCTTGCTGGTCTTCGGCCTCGATGGCGACTTCGGCCGCGCCCTCGGGCGCGGTGATTTGCAGGCGGAACGAGCCGTTGCTGTCCGAGAGCGTCCCGCGCCCTTGATAGCTGACGCTCGTGCCCGGCTCGGTGCGGCCGTGAATCACGTAGATTCGGCCGCCGACGTACTCGGCCGCGACTTCGGCGAAAGCTGGTCCGCCGCCGCCGCCGCCCTTCGTCACGACGGTGAACTTCTGCGGATCGCTCCAGTCGCTGGCCTGGCCCGAGCGGGCCGTGGCGCGCACGCGCCAGAAGTAGTCGCCGGGCCGTAGGTCCGAGGCGTTGAATTCGTTGGAGGCGAGCTGGTCGCGCTCTATGACCTTGCCTTCGGTGACGAAGAAGGGCGAGGTCGCGACTTCGACGCGGTAGTGCGCGGCCATGCCCGACTGCGGGCGCTGCCACTGCAATTTCACGTTGGCCGAGCCGCCGCCCGCCGGTATCCTTTCGAGGTTGCGCGGGCCCGTCGGGGCCGGCACGTCCAGCAGCCGCTCGCGCTGGCCGATAGCGCCGACGGGGTTAACCGAGACGTACTCGTTGCCGCGGATGACGGTCTTCTCGCCGCTGTTGGTGGTCGTCTCGATCTGGCCCGTGTGGACGCGAATCTCGGCGGTCTTGTCCGGGTTGACGTTGAAGCTCGTGGCCGTCTCTGATTCCAGCCGGCTCTGCGTCTGGCTGGTCTCGACGACGTTGGTCGTGCCTTCCGCCTGCTGCTCGGTGCGGACGTTAATCTGGCCCGTGTCAACGCGGACGCGGACGTTGCGGCCGCCCTCGGCGTTCGTGTTGTCGCGGATGATGACGGTGCTGTTCGGGCGGATGAGGAGGGTCGAGCCGTCGGCGAGCGTGATGCGCGCGCGGCCGTCCGACTGCGTCTGCACGGTGTCGCCGGGGTAGAGCTGCGTCTGGAGGCTCGCCGGGAGCGACTCGCGCGTCGAGGCGCGGATGACCCGCACGTCGCCCTCGAAGGATGCGAAGCGCGCGCCCTCGGGCGCGGAGTCCGCCGCCTTCTGTCCGGCGAACGGGTTGCCGTACTTCGAGACGTAGTACCACGCCCCCAGCGCAAAGAGCGCGAAGGCGAGCGCGGCGACGACGATGTAAATCAGCCGCTTCTGGACGACCCACCATTCGAGGTCGAAGCGACCCTGCTTAGTAGCCATAGAAGGGAAGTGAAAACCGGAACTACTGAGACTGCGCTGCGGGGCTGCGAATGCTGTCGAGTGAAAGTGAAGCTCGAACGGCCGCGCCCTTTTAAGGCGTGACCAATGTAAAAGTTAGCACAAAGGTTGGATTCTAGGCAAAAGGAAAATTTTCGGGCCAAAACCGGGCGGAAAACCGCGCGCCTCACCGGCGCTCGGCCGGCTCGGACTCCTGGGGCTGCTCGGGCTCGACGTTCTCGAAGGGCTGGCCGAAGTCTTCGGGGAGGTCAACGTCTATGTCGCGCTCGGCGCGCTTGGGCCAGATGAGCGAGGCGAGGACGGAGCCGGTGAGCACGGTCGCGACGAGGCCGAGCGCGATGCCGATGGGGATGTGGTTGCCGTGGTGGCGCACGTACTCCGCGACGCTTCCTGCGCCCGCCGCGTCGAGCCCGTAGGCCACGCCCTTCGAGATGAGCGGCAAGAGCATCTTGACGCCGATGAAGGTCAGGACTATCGCCAGGCCGAGCTTGAGGTAGTGGAACTTCTCGACCACGCCCGCGAGCAGGAAGTAGAGCGAGCGCAGGCCCATGATGGCGAAGACGTTCGAGGTGTAGATGATGAAGGTGTCGGTCGTGATGCCGAAGATGGCCGGGATGGAGTCAACGGCGAAGACCAGGTCCGTGACCTCGACGATGACCAGCACGAGCAGGAGCAGGGTCCCCGTGCGGCGGCCGTTCTCGACCGTAAAAAACTTCTCGCCCTCGTAGTGGCGCGTGATCGGGATGAAGCGCGTTACCAGCTTAACGACGGGGTTCTCCTCGGGCTGGATTTCGGTCTCCTCCTGGCTGAACATCTTGACGCCGGTGACGACGAGGAACGCGCCGAAGAGGTAGATGACCCAGTTGAACTGGCGGATCAGCGCCGTGCCCAGGAGGATCATCGCGATGCGCATGACGAGCGCGCCCATCACGCCCCAGAAGAGGACGCGGTGCTGGTACTTCGCGGGCACCTTGAAGTAGGCGAAGACGAGGAGGAAGACGAAGAGGTTGTCCACCGAGAGCGACAGCTCTATCAGGTAGCCCGTGACGAATTCGACGCCCTTCTGCTTGCCGAGGTGCCAGAAGACGACGCCGGCGAACATCATCGCCAGCGAGACCCAGACGGCGCTCCAGACGGCCGACTCGCGGTAAGTGACCTTGTGAGATTTGCGATTGAAGAGTCCCAGGTCGAGGCTCAGCATGACCGCTATGAGTGTGCCGAAGCCGACCCAGAGCCAGAAAGAGTGTTCCGCCATGTTCATACGTCGCGGCTAAAATAACACCCGCGCCGCGCCCAATCAACCTGCGCCCCCGAAGGGGCAGAGCCTCTTCACACTCGAAAACCGGGAACCACGAAGACACATGAAAACACGCGAAACAATAACATTTCTTTTCGTGTTCCTTCGCGTGTCTTCGCGGCTCCCGGTTTTTCTCCGAAATTGAATAGACCCCGGCCGCTTCTTCTCTGCGGTTGCGGGGCCGCCCGTCTCTCCGTTACAATCCGCCATTTGCAGAGGTCAGAGGCCAGAGGTCGGAGGCCAGTCAGTGGCTCTCTTACTAACCTTCTGACCTCTAGCTTCTGATCTCATTCTTAAGAAGGTTATCAATAATGCTCAAGTTTTTAAGCAAGATGGAGCGCACGCGGAGCCTGATCATCGTCGGGTTCGCCATCTTGATGGCCGTCAGCCTCGTCGTCTTCTACGCGCCCACGCGCAACGCCGCCGCGCCCTCGGCCACCAACACGGAAGTCATCGCGACGGTCGGCAGCGACGACATCACGGTCGGCGACCTCGTCCAGCAGGTCGGCGACCCGTCGGTCCTCAATCGCCAGATCGGTGAGATGCTGCTTAACAATCTCATCCGTCAGCGCGTGATGGTGCAGGAGGCCAAGCGCCTCGGCCTGATGGCGTCGGACGAGGAGCTGGCCGCGCGGATTCGCGAGGACAACAAGGACGCCTCGGGCAAGTTTGACGTGAACAAGTACATGGAGCGCGTCGGCGACGTGGCCCGCTTCGAGGCGCGCATCCGCGACTCCATCATGGTCGATAAGCTGCGCGCCTTCGTCACCGCCGGCGTCAACGTCTCGGACGAGGAAGTCCAGCGCGACTTCCAGCGCCGCTCGACCACCTTCGACGTGGTTTACGTGCCCGTCATGGCCGAGAAGCTCGCCGCCAAAATCAACCCGTCCGACCAGGAACTCAAGGACTACTACGAGCAGCACAAGACCGACTACCGCACCCTCGTCCCGCAGAAGAAGGTCCGCTACCTGTTCATCGAGACGGGCAAGCTGGGCGAGAAGATTCAGATACCGGAGCCGGAGCTGCGCGCCGAGTACGACAAGCTGACGCCGGAGCTGAAGCAGGGCGGGAACAAGGTGCAGCAGATCGTGCTGAAGATCGCGGACCCGAAGCTGGACGAGACGGTCAAGGCTAAGGCCGACGGTCTGGCCCAGAAACTTCGCGGCACGACGGGGACGGCGACCGAGCAGGAGTTCGGCGACGCGGCGAAGGGCAACTCGGAAGACACGGCGACGGCCCCGAGCGGCGGCTGGCTCGCGGGCGTCGTCAAGAAGAACCCGAACAAGCCGGACGACCCGCTCCAGCGCACCTTCGAGACGGAGGTCGGCGGCATCTCCGGCCCGATCAAGTACGGCAACGCCTACTACATCTTCCGCCGCGGCGAGAGCGTGCCGAAGACCTACGAGGAGGCGAAGCAGGAGCTGCTCGTCTCGGCGCGCAACCGCAAAGGCTACGCGGCGGCGGCGGCGCTGGCCCAGCGCGCGGCCGCACGCCTCAAGGAGACGAAGGACTTTCAGAAAGTGGCACAGGAGCTGGCGGGCGAGGCGAACATGAGCGCGGCCGACATGGTCCGCGAGACGCCGTTCGTCGTGCCCGGCGACGACGTGCCGAAGATCGGCAGCAACCAGCAGTTCGAGCAGGGCATCGCGCCGCTCGAAAACCCGCAGGACGTGGGCAACGTGACGCCCGTCCCGAACGGCTTCGCCGTCCCGATGCTCCTGGAGAAGCGCGACCCGAACTACCTGCCCGGCTTCGACGAGGTCAGGGAGAAGGTCGCGCAGGCGTTCAAGAAGGAGCGTGCCGAAAGCCAGCTCGAAGAGACGGCGCGCAACCTGGCGGGCACCGTCACGGGCGCGGGCGACCTCAAGGCGGCGGCCGAGAAGCTGGGCCTGGAGGCCAGGACGCAGACCGGCTACGCCACCACCCTGCCGCTCGGCGAGCTGGACCTGAACGACGCCGCGCAGGAGGCCATCTACAACCTGAAAGAGGGCGAGGTGACGAAGACGCCCGTCAAGGTCGGTAACGACTGGGTCATCATCGGCGCGACCAAGCGCAAGGAGGCGGACCTCGGCGAGTTCGCCAAGCAGCGCGACTCGCTGTTGGAGGCCGCGCTCAACGAGCGCCGCAGCCAGGTCTTCGAGGACTACGTCCTCGCCGCGCAGGCCCGTATGGAAGCGGCCGGCCAGATTAACATCAACGAAGATGCCCTCGCCAAGCTCGGCGGCGACGAACAAGAGCCTCCGACCATCGGAGCCCCGCCGGCTGGCGGCGGACGCCCGCCCGTCACGACGACCGTCCCGATAGAAATGCCGGAAAAGTAATTAAAAATTCAAAATTAAAAATGCAAAATGGAAGGCAAAGAGCGTGGCTCCCGTCTTCCATTTTGCATTTTTAATTTTGAATTTTTAATTCTCCTATATCCAGCCGAGAATCTTCCACCAAAGAATCCCGACCCCGCCCCAGATGAGGATGTTGGGGACGGAGACGACGAGGCCGAGCCACCACCATGTGCGCTGCTTGACGTAGCCCGCGCCGAACCAGATGGGCGCGGGCGTGGTGCCGTAGTGCGTGAGCGACGCGCCGAGGTTCGAGAAGTAGGCCAGGAGGAGCGCGGCGAGCAGGGGCGGCGCGCCGGCCGCGATGGTGACGGCGAGGAACGGGACGTACATCGCCGTGACGTGCGCCGTGATGCTGGCGAAGCCGTAGTGCGCGTAGAAGTAGACCAGGAGCAGCACGCCGAGCGCCACCCACCAGGCCCAGCCGACGGTCAGCCCGGCCGTCGCGTCCGCGAACCTTTTCGTGATGCCCGTCTCTCCGAGCGCCTCGGCCATGCGGACAAGGCCGCCATACCAGATGAACACGTCCCAGGCGTTGCGCTCCGCGAGCAGGTCTTCCCAGTCCAGCACGCGGCCCAGGAGCAGGACGCAGATGCCCACGAGCGCGACCGTCGCGTAGTGTATGTCCGGGATTCTTCCATTCGTCCAGTACGCCAGCTTGTCGCCGACGACCCAGAGCGCCGCGACCAGCGCGAAGACCGCGAGCATCATCTTCTCGGCGCGCGTCATCGGCCCAATGCGTTCGAGTTCGGCCGCGGCGGCGCGCGCGGCGTCGGGCGTGTGTTTGACCTCGGGCGGGAAGAGGCGGTAGATGACGAGCGGGACGACGACGAGCGAGAGCAGTCCTGGCACAATCGCGCCGAGGAGCCAGCGGCTGTAAGTCAGTTGGACGCCCGCCTCCTGCGAGGCGAACTTGGCGATGATGGGATTCGACGCCTGGCCCGTGAGGAAGATGGCGCAGATGACGACTTCGCACTGGTAGAGCGTGACGAAGAGGAACGCGCCGAGGCGGCCCGCGGTCTCGCCGGGCCGCGAGTCGTAGGCTTCGGCCAGGCTCTCCGCGA
Source organism: Pyrinomonadaceae bacterium (assembly GCA_036403435.1). Taxonomy (GTDB): domain Bacteria; phylum Acidobacteriota; class Blastocatellia; order Pyrinomonadales; family Pyrinomonadaceae; genus QHXM01. Next base: position 12,923 of record DASWQY010000197.1, on the reverse strand, counting down.
CGGGGAAGATGACGCCGCCCGAGCGCGCGCCGACCGAGGGGATGACGGACGCCAGCAGCGCACTCGTCGAGGCGAGCGCGTAGCCGAGGCCGAGCGAGCGGTGGCCGATGGTCCTGATGAAGTTGAGCGCGATGCGCCGGCCGAGGCCCGTCTTAATCATCCCGCGCGAGATGAAGAAGGCCGCCAGCACGAGCCAGACGACAGGGTCGGCGTAACCGCGCAGCGCCTCGCCGACAGACAGCACGCCGGTCAGCGCCACGGCCGTCACGCCCATGAGCACGATGGCCGCGCTCGGCACGGGGCGCAGGATGGAGCCGATGATGGTCGCGACGAAAATCGCCAGCAGCCGCCAGGACTGCGGCGTGACCCCCTGGGGCACTGGCGTGAGCGCAACCGCCGCGGCTGCGCCGACGACGACGGCCCACTTGACGAGCCTCATTCGATGCCCGCGGCGGCCCTTCCCCTCACTCTCTTCGGCGGGCCGCACGTCTGGGCCAATCTCCATTGGTCAGCCTTCACACGAATCTCACGGGGATGATGGAACGGGCGGGATACTACAGGGATTCTCGAAATAAAAGAAGAGGGAAGAAAAGCAATGCGGAATGCGGAATGCGGAATGATGAATTAAAAGCCAGTTGTCTTTAATTCATCATTCCGCATTCCGCATTGCTTTAGAAGGTTTTCACTAAAGGCGCGAAGCTGGCCTGCGGAATCTTGACGCTGATCTGGACCTCGTTGTTGAGAGTCGTGACGCTCAAACTCCTGAGCAGGTCTCCGACCGAGGCGTCTTTGGCCGAGCCGCCGGAGCGTGAGAAGCCGAAGGCCGCGAGCGACTTGAGGGAGTTGAGGGCCTGGCCCATGTCGTTCGCCTGCTCGACGGTCTCCGTGCGGAGCGTGAGGAGCGCCTGCGCTTCCGCGCCGTCCGCGTTGAAAGAGCCGTAGAACTGGCGTACCGAGGCGAAGTATTTTTCGATTGCACTGTCCCCGACTTTCACGCCCGCGTTCTGCGGCACCCTGCCGCTGAAGCTGACGACCGCGCCCGGCGTCTCACTCGCCAGCCGGACCAATTCGTCGTCCACGCGGCCACCGCGCCCCAGGCTCGCGTCAATCGCCGCGCGCACGCCGTCCAGCTCGCCGGCCGCGATTGTGTTCGAGTCGAGCGCCGTGACGGCCATCTTCTCGCCCTTCGATTCGGCCAGCACCTGCCCCAGGGTCTTCCCGGCGTCAATCTCGCCCTTCACGTTCCTGACCGTGCCGACCAGAAAGATCGTCCGGCCTTCGTACTGCTGCTCGGCCTTCTGGAAATTCGGGTCCTTCGCCTTCGCCGCGGTGAAAGCCCCTTCCAAAAGCTCGTCCGACCGGAAACTGCCGCGCGCGATGACGACCGCGCGCATACTATTGTGCGGTCTGCCGGGCGTGAAGTTCCCGCCGACGGCGATTGATTCGAGTGTGCGCGGGTTGATGCCGGTCTTGCGCTGAAACTCGTCCAGCTCGGCGTTGAACTTCGCCAGCGCGGTCGGGTTCGCCGCGAGGAGTGTGGGCAGCGTCTCGCTCAGAGCGCGCTGCGCGTCAATGGCGATGACAAAGTCTGAGGCAGGGAGCGCCGCGAGCGCGCTGTTTGCGCCGGCGGCCCGCGTGCCGGCGCTGCGCCCGACGACAAAGGCGACCGCCGCCAAAAGGCTCAGCGCGAACGCGACGAGCGGAAAGTACTTTCTTCTATTCATGGGGACAGCCTTTCTTCAAAGCAGAATTCAGTGACCAATATAAAAACGGAAGCGGCCCTCAGTTTATTACTACTGATTCTGACTTCCGGCCGCGGGCTTCTGCGTTTCAGTCGTCTCCGCCTTCTTCGGCTTGAGCACGCGGAGCAAGGTCGAGATGTCCGACTGCTGTAGCTCGAAGCTGATTAAGGTTTCGTTGCCCGCCGCGCTGATCTTCATGGTGTCGAGCGCGTTCTGCGCCAGCTTGCTCTGGTCCGCGGGGAGTTGGCCCGCGACCACGCCGCCGAACTGCTTCAGGGCCGTGAGCGTGTCGCTCAAGTTCTGGGCGTCGCCGGCCTTCTCCGTGCGCGCGATTGCCAGCAGGTCGAACCCGTTGGCCGTCGAGCCGACGGAGCCGTAAGCCTGGCGGATCGAGCCCAGGATGCGGCTGATCTCGTCGTTGGGGATGTTGATGCTCTTCGAGAGCGACGCCGGCACGTTGGCGCTGAAACCCATGAGCGCGTTCGGCGCGCGCTGCGCGAGCTTGATGAGGTCCGCGTTGGTCGCGGCCGAGCGCGCGTTGCGCGCGTCGAGCGTCGCCTGCACGGCCGGCAGCTCGCCCAGGGCGAGCGTGTTCGCGTCGAGCGTCGTCACGGCCAGCTCGCCGACCTTCATGTTCATCAGGCCGGGAACGTTCACGCGGTCGTTGACGGTGAAGACGTAGATCGTCGCGTCCTTATATTTCTGCTCCTGATACTTGCCTTTGGCGGCCAGCCGGCTGGCGGCGACGAGCGCGCCGGCGTTGAACGTGCCCTGCGCGATGACGACCGTGTCGGCCGTCGTCACGCCGGGCGCGGGATTCTGGTAGCGCATGCCGACGGCGATGGAGTCGAAGCTGCGCGCGTCAATCCCTGTCTTTGTCCTGAAGGCGTCAATCTCGGCGTTGAACTCGGCGAGCTTGGCGGGGTCGTCGCCGAAGACTTTCGGCGCGGCCTCCGTGATGAGGCGCTTGACGTGTACGAACGCGACGAGGTCCGACGGCGGGAGCAGGTCCAGAGGTGCGGCCGGCGCAGGCGCGGCGGCAGTCGTCGCCGCCGTCAAAAGCTTAGCCTGAGCGCCGCCGGTTAATGCGAAGACCGTGAGCGCGAGGCTCACGACGAGTATTAGTGTGACCGATTTCTTATTCACGACTTTGATAATTCACCTTTCCAACATTTGATTCTCTCACGGGAGACTTCCAATGCACCGCGCCTCTCGCGCCGGCCCGCCGGGCGCGAAACGCGCCACTGTCGGATGCGCGGCGCGGCGCGCGAGGTTGTCAAATACGTTCGCGCGTCGTGGTTAGTTTCGGCCCGCGCGCCTCGCCGCCCGGACGCTTCAACGCACCCCGGCGAAAAGCTCCGCGGGCGCGACCCTCTTGTAGTCCGGGGGCAACTCCAAGAGCCCGGCGTCAATCGTCTCTTTGATGTCGCGCAGCTCCGTCGTCATGCGCGAGCCCGCCGAGGTCGTCTCGGTTTTGACGGGCATCCCGAGTCCTTCGTCAACCCAGATCAGGCTCTCGCTCGTCACTGTGCCATTTTTTTGTCCGCGCACGGTGACGCGGTACTTCACGGCCACGCGCCCGTTCACATTCTCTGCGCCGAGCCTTTCGTACAGAGTTTCGGGGCGTGCCTCGTTGAGCAGCTTCTCGGGAGAAAAGTCCGGCGGGACGCGCGCCGCGTGCGCGCCGCCGTCCGCGCCCGCCTCCGTTTTCAACTCCGCGTACAGCTTCTTCGTCGGCAGCAGCACGTAACTCCCCTCGGGCAGTTGCAGGTAGGCGACGCGCTCGCCCTCGCCCTCGACGTATTCTTCCCTCCTGCGGTCGCCGTCGCGCGCGATCAGTGTCCGGCTCTCGCCCGCGCCCGCGTCCCCGCCGCTCGTCACGACTCTCGTCGCCTGATAGCGCCCCGGCTCCTTCGTCGCAAAGGGCGGGACCGAAGACGCCGCGCCGTTCGCCGCCGGGGCCCCGGCCGGGTTCTGATTTTCGTTCTCCGAGACGCCCGACCGCTTACAAGACGCGGCCGCGAGCACGAGCGTTAACAGAAACAGGAGGGCGAGCGTTCTCATAAACTCTCAGACGCGCTCGACCAGCAGGGCCAGGCCCATGCCGCCGCTCACGCACAGCGTGGCGAGGCCGCGCCGCGCCCCGCGCTTCTTCATCTCGTGGAGCAAGGTCGTCGTGACGCGCACGCCGGTGCACCCAATGGGATGGCCGAGGGCGATTGCGCCGCCGTTGACGTTCAACTGCTCCGCGCCTAACCCCAGGTCGCGGTCACAGGCGATGACCTGCGCGGCGAACGCCTCGTTGAGTTCCACCAAATCAATCTCGCCGAGCGCGAGTTTCTGCCTCGCGAGCAGTGCGCGCACGGCCGGGACAGGCCCGATGCCCATAATCTCCGGCGCGACCCCCGTGATCTCGTAATCGACGACGCGCGCCTCGGCTTCAGCGCCTGACTCCTTCAACGTCTCTTCGCTCATGACTACCAGAGCGGCCGCGCCGTCCGTGATGCCCGAAGAGTTTCCGGCCGTCACGGTCCCGTCCTTGCTGAAGACGGGCGCGAGCTTTTTCAGCGACTCGATGGTGGTCCCGGCCCTGTAATGCTCGTCGCGAGCGAACGTCCGGCTCTCGCCCTTGCGGCCTTTAATTTCGAGCGGGACTATCTCCGCGTCCAGGCGGCCGGAAGTGATGGCGGCCTCCGCGCGCTGCTGCGAGCGCAAGGCGTACGCGTCCTGCTCGTCGCGCGAGATTTCGTAGCGGCGCGCGAGCGTCTCCGCGGTCTCGCCCATCACCTGACCCGACAGAGGGTCCAGGAAGCCGTCGCGGTACATCCCGTCAACCAGCTCCGCGTTGCCCATGCGCATGCCCCAGCGCGCGCCTTCGGCGTAGTAGGGCACGCGCGACATGCTCTCCGTTCCGCCCGCGAGCACGGCGCGCGCGCGCCCGAGCATGACTTCCTGCGCGGCGAGGATGATTGCCTTGAGCCCGGAGCCGCACGCCTGGTTGACCGTGTAGGCGGGGACGGTTTCGGGCACGCCGGCGCGGTAGGTGATCTGCCGCGCGACGTTCGGACCATTGCCGGCCTGACGGGCCGAGCCCCAGATGGATTCCTGAATCTGGTCGGCGCGGAGGCGCGCGCGCTTGAGACTTTCGGTGGCGGCGGCCACGCCCAGGTCCGCGGCCGTCCAGTCGGCGAGCGTCCCGCCGAAGCGCCCGATGGGCGTGCGCGCGGAGCCGGCCAGGTAAACGTTCTTCATACTTCGCTGTCCTTAATGTCCATTTTTGGGTTGACACGAAATGTTAGCACACGCTATAGAGCGGTTCCTACCACCCTGCAAGAACGTGACTTCAAAACCCTGGCTCATCTTCTTAGCGCCTTTGCGCCTTTTGGCGTGAAAAATAAAAACTACTCATGCAAAGGCGCAAAGGGATTGAGATGTCAGGTTCGTTGAGGCTCGATTCAATAGCCGAATGATTGAGTATCTCATCAGCGAGGATGCGGCTCAGGAAGCCGCGCGCCGACTGCGGGAGTTGATTGACGGGCACGGCGAATGGCTCTGCGTCGGCGGCGAGGCGCACGCGGCCGTGAGTTTGAGGAAGAGCGAGTGCGACTTTCACGTCTCGCACGGGCGACTAATTTTCTCATGCTGGGGCGACCGGGGCGCGCTCGCCTGGCGCGTGACGGCGTGGGAATGGACTGGCGAAAAACTCCTGCTCACCGCGTCGCGGCGCGTGGGCGCGGAGAGCGCGCGCCTCGAACTCATCCCGCGCACCGGGCACGCCGCTCTGGCCGCGCACGTGGCCGACACGCGGCGGCGCGCGAGCCTCCACCTGGCACAATTAGCCTCTGCCGCGCTCGCCGGCGCGGCCGTGGAACGAGCGGGCCTGAGCGCGGGCGCGCGCCGCGGCGAGCCCGGAAGGTACGCGCGCATCATGCTCCGGCACCTGGGCCAGGAGCGCGTCGCCGCGACGTGCGACCTCGCCGAAGCCGCGGGGCGCGGCGTCGACGCCTTCCTCTCCTCCGCGCTCCTCTGGTTCGCCCGCGCGCAGGAGCAACGCACGCGCCCGCTCTACGTCAGAAGACTGTGCCTGCTCGCGGGGCAGGGAAGCATCTCCGCCCTCGCAGAGAGACTCGCGCTGTTGCGCGAAGACCTGCGCCGCGTCATCACGCTCTACCGCTTGGACGACGAGTGGCAAGAACTAGCGCCAGTCCGCGCGCCCGCGCTCGAAGAGCTTCTGAGGGAACCGCCGCGACGCTTCGGCCGCCCCGCGCCGGACGCTTTGAGCGAGACCGCCGCGCGCATCGTGGCCCACGCGCCCGAGGCGGTTGACGTTGTGCGCTCGCGCCACGCCGAGACCTTGCGCTTTCACGGTCTCGCGTTCGCGCGCGTGCGCCGCGTGATGAACAGCGAACGCGTCTGGTTCGGCGTCGAAGGGCCGCGCCGCCGCCTGCTCGGCGAAGACACGCTGGAGGAGTGGACGAAGCTGCTGCGCGATCTCAAGGAGCACCGCCGCGTCGATGCCCCGGACCGCCGCCACGCGCTCTACCGCGCCTCGCCCGAAGCCTGGCTCGAATCAATCTTGCGGCGCGACATCACGCGCCTGGACCCCGGCCTGCGCCTCGCCCCGCTCTTCGCGCAGTTCCGCCCCGCGCGCGAAGCAGGCCGGCACGCGCGCCCGATAGACCTGCTCGCCCTCAGGCGCGACGGCCGCCTCGTCGTCATCGAGCTGAAAGTCTCCGCGGATCGTGAACACGTCCTGCAAGCCGCAGACTACTGGCGTCACGTCGAAGCACACCGCCGCGCCGGCCACCTCACGCGCGCACGCCTCTTCGGCGACGCCGACATTTCAGACCACCCGCCCCTCGTCTACCTCGTCGCCCCCGCCCTCCGCTTCCACCCCGCCTTTCAGAAATTGGCCCACACCATCTCCCCGTCGATAGAAATGTACCGCCTGGACCTCAACGAAGACTGGCGCGCAAGGGTGCGCGTCACGCGCCGCTGTGAGCTGACTTAATCAAGTGACACTCTTTACTTCCGGGCCTGGGTGTTGACAACAAATGGCGGTTCGTGAAAATGTGTCGCCTTCGGAAAGGTGGGCTTATGCTACCCAAAATCCCCGCGCCGTGGCGCAAGCTGCTGAAGGGCGAGACGGAGAAGCAGTATTTCCGCGAGCTACAGGATTTTTTAGAAAAGGAGTATGCGACGCGGACTGTCTACCCTCCCGCCGGAGAAGTTTTCTCGGCGCTCAGGTACACGCCGTATGAGCGCGTGGGCGTGCTGCTGCTGGGCCAGGACCCGTACCCTGGGCCGAATCAGGCGCACGGCCTGGCGTTCTCGGTTCGGCCGGGCGTAGCCATCCCGGCCTCGCTGCGGAACATGTTCAAGGAGTTGCAGAGCGACGTGGGCTTCGAGCTGCCCAACAACGGCTCGCTCATACCCTGGGCCAAGCAGGGCGTGCTGCTTTTGAACGCCGTGCTCACGGTGCGCGCGGGCGAGCCGAACTCGCACAAGAATCGCGGCTGGGAGGTCTTCACGGACGCCGTCATCCAGAAGGTCAACGAGAAAGAGGACGCGGTCGTCTTCGCCCTCTGGGGCAAGTACGCGCAGAAGAAGGCCGGCCTGATCGACACCGCGCGGCACAAGATCGTCAGGTGCGCGCACCCCTCGCCGCTCTCCGCCTCGCACGGCTTCTTCGGCTGCCGCCCGTTCTCCAAAATCAACGCCGCACTGAGAGAGGCGGGCAAGCCCGAGATTGACTGGCAAATCCCGAACGTCTGAGTCGTGAAGGTGAGCCGAGGATTCGAGGATTCTGGGAAAGCGCCTGGCTAAGCAGGATGGGCAGGAACATCAGGAGACTCATTACTTCTCCTGATGTTCCTGCCCATCCCTGTTAGAAACTGCCCGAATCGAACCGCCTGGACGAAGCTGGCTCCCAATCTAATAGGACGAGAGCGGTCGCCGCCCGAGCCCGAACGCGTGCGGGTTCTCGCCGATGATGGCGGCGGCGAAGAAGCGTGGGACGTAGTGCACGTTCTCTTCCTGGAAGTTGCGGTCGAGGCTGGTGCGCGCGTCCGTCAGCGCGCAGATGCTGCACCGCCTGTTCTGGTCGTTGAGGACCTGGGCGAGCGCCTGGGCCGTCTTGTTCTCGCCGCGGTTGTAGGCCAGCAGCGCCAGCGCCTCCTTCATCGGGTCGTCCTTGAACTGGTCCAGGTTCTTCGTGATGTAACGCGCCGCCGCGCCGGCCGATTTCTCCACGTCCAGCAAGTCCTGCGCGGAGAGCCCGAAGCGTTCGCCCGTCTTCGGCAGGAATTGGTACATGCCCAGGGCTCCGACCATGTTGGGGGATTCGATGTTGACGTACTCCGACTCGATGAGCGGGATGTAGAGCCCTATGAGCGGCGAGACGTTCTGCGTTTTGAAAACCGCGTTCAGCGTCGGCGCGACCTTGTGCCCGCGCTCGAAGACGAAACGCAGGTCGCCCTTGCCGGGGCGGTCGCCGCCCTGATTGTTGATGCGCGCGGCATACTTCTCGACCCACTTCTGAATCTCTGCCTCGAAGCTCTGCGTGAACTCATACTCCGCGCCCGCCATCTGCCGCGCGACGCGCCGCGCCTCGGTTGCGACGAAAGCCGCGCGCTCCTCGTTCGTCATCTGCTGGTAAGGTTTCCCCGCCTGCGCGCGCGCCGCCGTCACAGAGAGCAGGAGGGCGAGCGGGAGCACGATTGTCCTCTTCAGTTTCATCAAAATATTCCTCACTTATTTTTAAGATCCGGGGGCGCTCGCTGACGCCCTCCTGAATCAGTAAGCGGGAAACGGCGTGGGAAGTGTTCACGCCGCGCGAAAAAATTTTCGGGCGCACGCCGGGGAGCCCCGCGCCGGAGAAAGGTGTTAGAATCCGGCTTCCGATGGCGACGATCTCATCAGAGCCGGACGTGACGGGGCTGCTGCTCGAATGGCGGCGCGGGGACAGGGCCGCGCTCGACCGGCTGACGCCCCTGGTTTACGACGAGCTGCGCCGCATCGCGCACCGCTACATGAGGAATGAGCGCGACGGGCACACGCTCGAAACCACCGCGCTCGTCAACGAGGCTTACCTGCGGTTAGCCAACCAGCAGCGCGTCGAGTGGCAGGACCGCGCGCACTTTTTCGCCGTCACCGCGCAGGTCATGCGCCACGTCCTGATAGACCACGCGCGCCGCCGCCACTACGCCAAGCGCGGAGGCGCGGCCCGGCAGGTTCCCCTCGAAGAGGCGCACGCGCTGTCGAATGAGCGCGCCGCCGAACTCGTCGCGCTCGACGAGGCGCTCGACAAACTGGCACAACTGGACCCGCGCAAAGCCCGCGTCGTCGAGCTGCGCTACTTCGGCGGCCTGAGCCTCGAAGAGGCGGCCGACGCACTCGAAGTTTCCGTCATGACCGTCCGCCGCGACTGGCGTGCCGCGCGGGCCTGGCTGTATAAAGCAATGCGGAATGCGGAATGATGAATTAAAAAGCAATCGTCTTTAATTCATCATTCCGCATTCCGCCTTCATCATTATCTTTTCTATGTCTCCTGAACGTTGGCAGCAAGTCGAAGAGGTGTTGCAGGCGGCGCTGGACCAGCCGGCGGCGGAGCGCGCGTCGTTTCTGGCGGAGGCGTGCGCGGGCGACCGTGAGCTGGAGGGCGAGGCTGAGCAGTTGCTGAGCGCGCACGAGGAGGCGGGGGAGTTTTTGGAGCTGCCGGCCATCGCGCGTGACGCGTGGGTGCTCTTCGGCGAGGCGACGGCGGACGCGCACGTGGGGCGCGTCGTGGGGCCTTACAGGATTACAGGCCGGCTCGGCGCGGGCGGGATGGGTGAAGTTTATTTGGCCCAGGACGCGCGGCTCGGGCGCGCGGTCGCGCTGAAGATTCTGCACGACCACTTTGCGCGTGACGGCGCGCGCCTGCGCCGCTTCCAGCGCGAGGCGCGCGCCGCCTCCGCGCTCAACCACCCGAACATCCTCACCATCCACGAGGTCGGCGAACGGGATGGACTTCACTTCATCAGCACAGAGTTCATTGACGGGCGCACGCTGCGCGAGTTAATCGCGTCGAACGCGCTCTCGCTCGAAGAGGTCCTGGACATCGGTGTGCAGCTCGCCTCGGCCCTGTCGGCGGCCCACGCCGCCGGAATCATTCACCGCGACGTGAAGCCCGAAAACGTCATGCGGCGCGGCGATCAGTTGGTCAAGATTTTAGACTTCGGCATCGCCAAGCTGACGGAGCAGCCGTCTTCGGAGCTTTCCGGCGAAGCGCCCACACTCATCAAGGGACAGACCGAAGCCGGCATGGTGATGGGGACCGCCGGCTACATGTCGCCGGAGCAGGCGCGCGGATTGGGCGTGGACGAGCGGACGGACGTTTGGGGCCTGGGCTGCGTGCTTTACGAAATGCTCGCGGGGCGCGCGCCGTTCGCGGGCGAGACGCGCGTGGACACGCTCGTCTCCGTCCTGGAGCGCGAGCCAGCGCCGCTTTTGAATCCAGCGGAGGACGCGCCCGCGGAACTGCTCGAACTGCAACGCATCGTGATGAAGGCCCTGAGCAAAGAGAGGAGCGCGCGCTACTCTTCCGCCGCCGAGATGCTGGAAGATTTAAGAGGCGTGAGCCGCTCGGTCTCGGTAAATCTCAAAGGCAGTGAGACGCTCAAGGCTTTCCGCGACGGGCGCGAGAGCGCCACACTTTCTCCCGCCCTTTCATCTTCAACCAATCGCAGCGTTGCCGCCGCGCTCGCCGAGCAGCAGGCGCGCGCCTCGCAGCGGCGAATCGTCAGGGCGTTAATCGCGGTCGGGCTGATGCTCGCGGCCGTCGTGTTGACTTACGTCTACAATCGTTCAAGCGCGCGCCGCGCGGCAACTCCCGCGCCCGCGAAACTCTACACGGAGATGACGGAGGCCGAGCGGCTCGCCTTCATAGACGACCAGGAGCAGAAAATCTCCGCGCAGATGGGCGAGCACCCCGGCCGCTTGGACGAAGACGCGCTGCGGGCCATCAAGCGGCACGTGGACGCGTACGCCGCGCGCCTCGGCAGCACCTCCACCCAGCAGGGCGAAGACGACCTGCGCGTTATCTACGCCCGCGCCGCGCCGTACCTGCCGCTCATCGGCCGCGCGTTCAGCGAGCGCAAAGTCCCCGTTCTCGTCGGCATCTACTTGCCGATGATCGAGTCGGAATACACGGCCTGCCTGGAGAACGAGATCGGCGCGAAGGGGCTTTATCAATTCCTGCCGCGCACGGCGCAACTCTACGGCGTCGAACGCCGGGAGATGTGCGACGCGGAGAAGATGACGCCGGCGGCGGCGCACTACATCGCCGACCGCATGGCCGAACTCGGCGACGACGCCCAGAGCATGACGCTCGTCATCCTCAGCTTCAACAGCGGGGCCGACCACCTCCGCGACTCGCTGCGCCTCCTCAGAGAGACCGGCAACTCCGAAAGAAACTTCTGGACCCTCCTCGCCAACCGCGACCGCCTCGACGCCACCTTCAGAAATGAAAACGCCTACTACGTCCCACGCTTCTTCGCCGCCGCCATCATCGGCGAAAACCCCCAGACCTTCACCCTCCAAACGCCCCCGCTCACGACCCTCGCCGGGACGAACACGCCCGCCAAGCCTTAATCAAGCTATAGCCACAGCCATCGTCTGGGAACAACTGTGACAGGCATTAAATCACCGCGCTCCATTGATGACGTTACTGAAAACGACAAACTTGCAGACGATGAAATTAGGTTGATAGTCTTAAGGATGCAGCCTGAAGGGGGGAGACCGATTCGATTGAATTCCAAATCCCTGAATCCAAATCAGAACCCCACTTCTGATTGAGCTTGAAAAACGGACACTACCCGGCGGTAAAAACGCTTGACCTCTCCCGCCGGAAAACCGCTTGTGCTGTTCAGCCGTTTTATGGTATTAGCCTGCGTTCTACTTCAATGAGAGCTTCAATATCTTTATCTTCTTCGGGCAATTGAAAGGATAAGTTGATGGCAAGATTAAACGACCCCCGCGGCGCGAGCCGTATCTGGCGAGCCGTCCCACAGTTGGCGCTCGCCGCCCTGCTCTCGGCCGCCCTCGCGTTCACGGGCTGCAAGAAGAGGGACGGCAACGCGAACGCGGGCAACATGAACTCGAACACGGAAACCACGAGCCAGACGAACGGGAACACCAGCAGCGCGGAGGTCATCAAGGGCATGGCTAACGAGCAGGGCCAGGCCACCATGCCCGACCGCGGCAACTTCAGCGTCGAATACGCCACGGTCCAGAACCCCGAGTACGTGCAGCTTAACGAGCGGTTCCGCCAGCAGCGTTTCCTCGAAGGCATCGCCGACCAGCTCAACGCCTCCATCGCCATCCCCGAGAACGTCGTCATCACCTTCAAGGAGTGCGGCCAGCCCAACGCCTTCTGGAACCCTAAGGACAAGCAGATCGTCATGTGCTACGAGTTGATGGCCCAGATGACGCAGGACTTCCGCGAGGTCTCGAAGAACGAGGAGGAGGTGGGCCAGCGCGTCGGCGGCGCGCTGACCTTCGCCTTCATACACGAATTGGGCCACTGCCTGATTGACGTGTTGAAGCTCCCCTCGACGGGCCGCGAGGAGGACGCCGTTGACCAGCTCTCGACCTTCGTCCTCGTCGGCATGAACGGCGAGGAGGGCGAGCGGATGGCGATCAGCGGCGCGCTCTCGTGGGGCATACAGTACGAGCGGCTGGCGAAGTCCGGCAAGACCGCCGCCGAACTCGACATGCTCTGGGCCGACGAGCACTCGATGGACGGGCAGAGGTTCTACAACATCCTCTGCTGGATTTTCGGGCACAACCCGAACAAGTACATGAGCATGGTCAACAACCCGCTCCCCGAGGCGCGCGCCGTGCGCTGCCCTAAGGAATACACGAGGCTCGCCACCGCCTGGCTCGACCTCTTGAAGCCTTACCTCAAGGACGGCGGCGCGAAGGCCCAGGGGCACACGGAGCCGATGAACATGGGCGAGGCACCGCAGGGCGCTCCCCAAAGCGAGCCGCCCGCGCCCCCGCAGCCGGGAGGCGGCGACCACAGCGGTCACTGAGGGGCAGTGGTCAGAAAAAAGTGGTCAGTGGTCAGTGGTCGGTGGTCAGTTAAGAGAAAGACAAAAGGCAGCCGGTTGAGATTAACTCGGCTGCCTTCTTCTTTTG
>DASWQY010000196.1:0-3022 GCA_036403435.1 Pyrinomonadaceae bacterium | reverse complement strand
CGATGACGTAAGGGTCTCGGTTCAGGCGCACCTCGAAGGCCCCCACCCGCCGGATCAGGTCCTCGGCCTTACAGACATCCTCCACACGCTTGAGTACGTGCTCGCCGGGTCTGTGACTTCGGGGCAGGAGGCCATCCTCGCAGCCGCCGAGCATCAGCCCGACCTGATGCTGGTGGATGGGGATCTTAAAGGTGAGATGGATGGCATCGCAGCGGCTGTTGAGATCCACAACCGGCTTGGCATCCGCTCCATTGTTCTGGCTGAGCAGTGTGACCGGACGGTACGGGCGCGCGCGGCTGAGGCTCTTCCAGTCGCCATCCTGGACAAGACCTCGCCCATGTCGGCCATCGCGGATGCGCTTCGGATGGGCGCGGCCGTGTCCCGGGCCCTCACCCGGCTCGCCCGGCGAGAGCCCGCGATGAGCAACCTCATGGAGGTGATCGACACCAACAAGCGGGTTGCTGAGCTGTTGGTGCGGGTGGCCGATGAGGCTGCCCGGACCATCCAGGCCCAAGCGGGCAAGACCGCTGAGCGTGCCCGCCGCGTCACCTAATTTAACTCTGGGGGCTATTTGAGCCAAACACCTTCGGGGTCTAGCTCAGCGCTGGGCCTCCTTGCGTCGGCATCTTACTGGGCCGACCGCTATCGTCAGCCACCAGTTCTCATTTTGGGTTTTTGGGATGCGGCGGTGTGGGTTGGCTCGGGTGGGGGAGATTGAGGCGTTGCTCAGCCGGGCGGGCGCGGTGGAGGCCGAGCGAAGGCCAGGGTTTCCAGGAGCTCGGTCCAGGAGGAGAACACACCATAGGTGCTCAGGGCTTGCAGGTTGTGGAAGAAGCGGGTTCGGGGTCCAAGCGTCTCGCGGGCGTGCCGCCAAGCGCCTGAGGCGAGGTCGCAGACGGTGTGGATCGCAAACGCCACGAGATTGAAGCACGCCAGCAGCGCCGCGAGGTGCTCCTTCCCGTGCCCGAAGTTGTGCTCCAGGTGATAGCCCCTGTTCTTGAGCACATTGAAGCTCTCGTTTTCGATCTTCCATCGCGCCCGTCCGCAGGCCGCAAGCTCGGCCACAGTCGCGCGCGTAACCGGGAGATCGGTGATGAAGCTGTTGCGGTAGGTGACCTCGCCCTTGGCGTTCAGGATCTCGACCATCAGCCAGTTGACGGTCAGCGCCTCCTCGTCGCCGCGCAACGGCACCCCGCAGAGCCAGCGATAGCGGACGGTGGCGCGTTCGCGCCCCCGCTTGACCTGCTCGACGTGCTCCTCCGGTTCGATGCCCGTGAGGTACTCCTGGATGGTCTGATGCGATGCGGGCTTGCAGGTGAACAGGAAGTGCCCGCCCTGCTCAAGCACCGCCTCGCACACCGGCTGGCAGGCATGGAGATCGTCGCCGAGGTAGATCGGGTTCAGTCGTTTGTAGCGGGCGCCGTGCCGCTTGAGCCAGCGCCGCACGGCGCGGCTCTCGCAGTCCTGCTTGTCGTGACCGTCTTGCGGCCTGATGAACTCCGGCTCGAGCGGGACCACCTGGGCACGGCCCGGGGCCACGATGGTGGCGCACAGCAGGGTGTGGAAGGACTCGGTCGGCTGGCCTTTTCGGGTGCGGGTGGAGCAGTGCCGACAGTGGACCTTGGCGGAGCGGTGGTACTCGGTGCCGTCCAGCGCGATCAGCAGGTGTGAGCCGAGCCGCTGGAAGGCCCTGATCCCGCCGGAGCGCTCGAGCGCCGCAACCGCCGCGGCGAACGCCGGAAAGAGGTGATCGGGCGCCACCTGATCGAGCATGTCGCGGATGTGGTTGTCGGTGGGAATGCGGCTGATGCCGAACAGGGTCTGGCAGTTCGAGCGGCCGTGGCCGGTCTCAAGCTGGCGCTGATGATCCAGGAAGGACGGGCTCTGGGTGAAGAACACCGATAAGGCGGCCAAGCCGATGTCGGCCATGGTATATTGGCTGTTGGTTCCCGTGCGCTTGTCCGGGAACCCCTCACAGCAGCGCCGCACGACGCTCAGCAGGCTGTCGAGCACCTCCATCCCGACCTTGAATCAGACCCAACCGGCCAAGAATAGCCGCCCAGTCCTTTTCCAAGCCGGTGTGGCCCTTCGGCCTCACCCCCGTCCACCAAAATGAGAACTGCTGAAGATAAAAAGGAACCGTTGCATCCGTCAGAAGCGGTCATTGCTGCCGGAAGGCAGCAGGCGGGGAGAGCATGCAAAATCGTGGGGTGATCAGGCTGCTTCTGGCAGTGCCTGGTCATCATTCGCAGGCCGGAAGCCCGGATAGCGTTGGCGGAAGGCGTCCTCAAGTGTGTCGTTCAGCACGGCGGTGCGCACGTCGAGGAAGGGCTGCACGGTTGCCCGGTTCCAGCGCATTTGCTGCGCCTTGGTCATGCGCTTGGCCACGATCGCGTTGACCGCGCTCTCCACGAACGCCGTCGAGATCGGCTCTCCGCGCCGACGCCGGGCCGCGTAGGGCACCAGCGCATCCCAGTTGCGTTCGAGGTAGCCCAGCAGGTCGTTGACGTGTCGCTGGAGGCGCCCGATGCCGGCCACCTCGCGTATGGGCTTGCGCTTCGTCCAGCGGCACAGGGCAGCGAGCTTGCGCCGGCACCCCGTCCAGCGCCCGTGCCACAAGCACCACTTCGCACGCTCCAGGTCGCGAACCGCGTCGTGGGCGAGGGACGTGTCAGCCGTGCCCGCGCCAAGGCCGCGGGCCGCCTGCAGCGCGTGCTCGAAGCGGACAGCGGCGTGCCACCAGTCCAGCACGATCGTGGCACCCGGCAGCGCCTCGCGCTGCAGCCGCCACAGCCCGGCATCACCGTCGCACAGCACCGTCGCGGGCGTGTCCGCCTGCACCCCGGCCGTGGCAAGCGCCTGCCTGAACGCCGCGGACGCGGTCGCCTGGCCGTTACGGACGAAGGCGAAGCGGTGCCGAGTAGGCGGGGATGTTGCCATCCCCGCCCCTCAGTCGGGTAGGATCGAGGCGCGGACCGGGCTTCGAATGATGCCGACGTTTCCTCGATCCCCCCTCTCATTC
>DASWQY010000195.1:0-1829 GCA_036403435.1 Pyrinomonadaceae bacterium | reverse complement strand
CGCGCAGCGCCCCGCAGGAGCCCTCTGATGAGTCCCAGAGGTCTTGAGCGCCGCTTGCGCTGATGTCTTTCTCGCGGACCAGCACCCTCCAGGCGCAAGCTGCCGCGCGCACTCCTGCGAAGGTCAGTGCATAATTCCGATGATGCCGAGAAATCCAGCGATTCCCGCGAAGCCAAATGATCGAGACCGAAAAATTGTAACTGCCCAGGTTCGGCTGGATAGTTTCCGGCAAACAACCGTGCAGAATTTTCTCGACAGCGGATTCTGACTTCGATTCAAGGATTCGATGAATGCCGAATCGGCTGCGGAACTATCGCGAGAAGAACTCATTGCGCTGGTTGGGGCGCTGAGAGCCCATATTGCCGAGCTTGAACGCCGGCTCGGCTTGAACAGTTCGAACAGCGGCAAACCGCCGTCGAGCGATGGACTAAAGAAGCCAGCGCGGGTGTCGAGTTTGCGCGAGCGTTCTGGCAAGAAGCCGGGCGGGCAGAAGGGTCACAAAGGCGAGACCCTGCGACAGGTCACTGATCCCGACGAGGTCGTCAATCATTACCCGTCGGCCTGCTCGATGTGCGGCGTGGGCCTGGACCCGGGAACGAGCGTTGCCCATGGCGCGCGTCAAGTATTTGATCTGCCCAAGCCGCAACCTCTCATCGTGACCGAACATCGTGCGCACGATTGCCAATGCCCGGCCTGTGGCGCCAAGACCCGCGCGCCATTTCCCGATGGCGTCAACGCGCCCGTGCAATATGGCGCGAGAATCACAGCCTTCGTGATCTATCTGTTGCACTATCAGTTGCTGCCCGAGAACCGCCTGGCCGCACTGATGGCCGACCTGTTCGGCGTCAAAGTGGCCGCCGCGACGATCGCGAGAATGAGCCGGACTTGCGCCGAACGTTTGCAGGGCTTTGTTGCAACGGTGCGCGATCTCGTGGCCGGCGCGCCGGTCAAGCACATGGACGAGACGGGGTTTCGTATCGGCGGCAAGACGCAATGGCTGCATGTGGCGTCCACCGCTTTGCTGACTTTCTATTGGGTCTGCGCCAAGCGCGGCAGTCTTTTGGCGCATGTGGCCGGCATCGTGGTTCACGATCACTGGAAGCCCTATTACACGATGCAAGGCGTTCGGCACGCCTTGTGCAATGCTCATCACCTGCGCGAACTGAAGGCTCTCGTCGAAATCGAGAAAGAAGAGTGGGCGTGCAAGATGCAGCGGCTCTTGCGTCGCGCCTGTCACGTCACCAACAGAGCGCGAGACCGGGGCATTCCTATGAAGCCTCGCTTCATCGAATCTTTCGAGCGCCATTACGACACCATTATCGCCGAAGGATTCCTCTTCCATGAGGCCCAAGCGCCACTGGTGCGCACCATGATCAAGGGAGGCAGCAAACCGCGCGGTCGCACGCCGCGCCGAACCGGACACAATCTTCTTTTGCGCCTCGCGACGCGCAAAGAGGACACGTTGCGCTTTCTTCACAATGCGACTGTTCCATTCACCAACAATCAGGCCGAACGCGACGGCCGCATGATGAAGCTTCGTCAGAAAATCTCCGGCGGCTTTCGGTCGTTGCAAGGCGCCATGGACTTCGCGCTCATCCGCTCCTTCTTCGCCACCGCCAGGAAGCACGACTGGAACATCATCGACGCGCTGAACCGCAACCCATTAAACCTCGCCAAATCCCTACGTCTTTCCTGAGCCATCCAGATCATCCTGGGTAGTAACGGGTGAGGGTGTTCTGAAAGATGCCAAACGAGGTGCCGTCGCGCGGCGCTCGCGTCGCAAGGTAATTGGCTGCAATCCGCCCCACGGCGCCCGGCATATTCTTGAC
>DASWQY010000194.1:0-206466 GCA_036403435.1 Pyrinomonadaceae bacterium | reverse complement strand
GGTCAGTGGTCCGTTGAAAAGCCAGTGTCTTTAACTGACCACTGACCGCCGACCACTGACTGCTGTTACCCAAACAGTTCCCAGATTTTTTTGATCGCCGCGCGCTGCGCCTTGTGCTCGCTGACGGCGATAAAGATGGTGTCTTCGCCGGCGAGCGTGCCGACGATTTCGTTAATCATTGCGCGGTCAACCTCGACCGCAATCGCGGAGGCCATCCCAGGCTCGCACTTCGCCACGACCAGCACGTCGCCCGCCGTGTCCAGACTCAAGAGGCCGCGCGCCGCCGCCCCGTTCGTGCTCCGCGGCAGCGCGTAAAACCCGTGGTGCTTAACGACGCCCAGCTCGACCAGGTCGCGCGAGACGCTCGATTGCGTCGCCGGGAAGCCCGCGCGCTCAAGGTGCGCCGTCAACTCGTCCTGCGTCCCGATCCGCTTGCCGCGAATCAAACTCAAAATCTTCTGCTGCCGCGTCTCTTTCTGCATCGCCCTACTCCTATGCAACCTGTTTGCATAATCATTGCATAGATGCATAAAATAGCAGCTAAGATGCATCCCGGTCAAATAAACCGGGGGGCGCGGCGGGGCGCGGTTTACAATTGGCGCGAGACGAGAGAACGGAGGCGTGACGGCGTGGCTGAGACGACAAATCTTTGGGGCGGGCGGTTCGCCGGAAGGACGGACGAGAGGTTCGCGGAGTTCAACCGCTCGTTCGGCTTTGACCGGAGGCTGTTCGAGGCGGACGTGCGCGCGAGCCTCGCGCACTGCGACGGGCTGCAAGGCGCGGGCGTGCTCTCGCCCGAAGAGGCGACACGAATCAAGGAGGGGCTGGAGACGATTCTCGGGCGTGCCGCCTCCGACCCGTCTTACTTCGACGACGCGGCGGCGGAAGACGTGCACTCGTTCGTCGAGGCGAGGCTCGTGGAATTAGTCGGCGACGCGGGCCGGAAGCTGCACACGGGCCGGAGCCGCAACGACCAGGTGGCGACAGACCTGCGGCTCTGGCTGCGCGGCGAGATCGACTCCATAGGAGAGAAAGCGCGCGACGCGCGGGCGGCGCTCCTGGAATTGGCACAGCAGCACCGCGAAGCGGTGCTCCCAGGCTACACGCACCTGCAACGCGCGCAGCCCGTCCTCTGGGCGCACTGGTGCCTGGCCTACTTCGAGATGCTCGGGCGCGACCGCGAGCGGCTGCTCGAAGTCAGAGGGCGGGTCAACGTCATGCCGCTCGGCTCGGCGGCGCTCGCCGGGACGGCTTACGGGATTGACCGCGGGGCGGTGGCGCGCGCTCTCGGCTTCGACGCAGTCTCGCGCAACAGCCTGGACGCCGTGAGCGACCGCGACTTCTGCGTCGAGTTCCTGAGCGCCTCGTCACTCGTCATGCTGCACCTCTCCAGGCTCGCCGAAGACATCATCCTTTACTCGACCGCAGAGTTCGGCTTCATAGAGT
The DNA here is from genome assembly GCA_036403435.1 of Pyrinomonadaceae bacterium. Lineage (GTDB taxonomy): Bacteria > Acidobacteriota > Blastocatellia > Pyrinomonadales > Pyrinomonadaceae > QHXM01. The sequence continues at coordinate 205,020 of DASWQY010000194.1, read as the reverse complement.
TGGGCGATAAAGTCTCGACGGGCTCGTCGCTCATGCCGCAGAAGAAGAACCCGGACTCTATGGAATTGGTCCGGGGCAAGACGGGCCGCGTCTTCGGCCACCTCGCGGGTTTGCTCGCGACGATGAAGGGCCTGCCGCTCGCCTATAACAAGGACATGCAGGAGGACAAGGAGGCCGTCTTCGACGCGGCCGAGACCGTGAAGGGGGCGCTCGAAGTGACGGCGACGGTGTTGCGGCACGTCCGCCTGCACGAGGAGAGGACGCGGCGTGCGGCGGGGCGCGGCTACATGAACGCGACGGAGCTGGCCGACTACCTGGCGCGCAAGGGCGTGCCCTTCCGCGAGGCGCACGAGACGGTCGGGCGGCTGGTCCTGCGCGCCATCGAGCGCGGTTGCGAGCTGCAAGACCTCGCGCTCGACGAGCTGCGCTCTTTCTCGCCGGTCATCGCAGAGGACGTTTACCGCGCGCTCTCGCTCGAAGAGACTCTTAAGTCGAAGTCGCAGGCGGGCGGCACCTCGCCCGAACGCGTCGCCGAAGCGATTGAAGAGGCGCAAGGGGAAATGATGAATGCGGAATGATGAATGATGAATGAAAAACAGATTGTCTTTAATTCATCATTCCGCATTCCGCATTCATCATTTCCCTTGTTGACGCTTCCTGTGATTTGCCGTATGTTCGCGTAGATTTGACGACTCTTCTGCCTGGTTAGGAATTCCCCACTTGTCAGCAAACGTTTTGCCGCAATACAGATGGGCGTCCACTTGAATGAAGAAGATTGACCGCCTGGGCTGGGCGGCCGGCATCTCCTTCGTCAGTCACGGCGTGCGCGTCGGCGTGCGGGTCAACCGCCCCGAGGCGCTCGCCCTGGTCGAGGACTACTTACCGCCGGGGTGGAAGCCCTCCGCGTCGCCCGTCGTCGAGCGGCTCTACTCGCTCATTCTGGGCCAGGGCGACGGGGCCGGGCGCGGCGCGCGACGCTTCAGCCTCTTCTACAGAGACCTGGCCCGCCTCGCCCGCACGAAGAACCTCGGAGAAGCACTCGCGCTCTTCGAGTCGGACCTGCACCTGCACGTTGCGGCCGAGGCACGCCGCCGCGTCTTCGTCCACGCGGGCGTCGTCGGCTGGAAGGGGCGCGCACTTCTCATCCCCGGCCGCAGCCGCAGCGGCAAGACCACGCTGGTCGCGGAACTGGTCAAGGCCGGGGCCATCTACTACTCGGACGAGTACGCCGTACTCGACGGGCGCGGGCGCGTCCACCCTTACCCGAGGCCGTTGCAGATCAGGGCGGCAGAGACGGGCGAGCAGCGCAGGCACCCGGTCGAGACGCTGGGCGGGCGCGCGGGCAGAGAGCCCCTGCCGGTCGCGCTGGTCGTGGCGAGCCGGTACAGGCAGGGAGCGAAGTGGAGGCCGCGCCGGCTGACGGCCGGGCAGGGCGTGCTCGAACTTTTGGCCCAGACCGTGTCGGCCCGCAGCCGGCCCGAGAAGGCTTTCGCCGCACTCGAACGGGTTGTGGCGGGCGCGCTGGTCCTGAAAGGCGCGCGCGGCGAGGCCGGCGAGGCGGTCGGCCCGCTGCTGGCACAGATGGAGGACTGAGGGCGCGAGAAAAGTTGTTGACTTGCCGGCGGATTCTGCGTAATTTCCAGTCGTTCATCTCCGATTCGCCTTATCCGAATCTTCGCTCTCAGATGAAGCACCTCAACGCAAGGAGTCTTTTAGTCAGGGAGGAATCCGATGAGAGAGAGAACTGCTCAGGTCTTGCCTCTCGCCCGAACGGATCAACTGGTTGTTCAGGAGCTGCCCGACGAGGTGCTGGTCTATGACCTTGAGCGACACAAGGCGCACTGTCTCAACAAAACTTCGGCGATGATCTGGAAGTGCTGCGACGGGCGGACGACCGTCGCGGAGATGACGCGGCGTCTCGGGCGGGAACTCGCCGCCCCGGTTGACGACGACGTGGTGTGGCTCGCTCTGGGCCAGTTGCGCAAGTTCCACCTGCTGGAAGAAGGAAGCGGGGGCGCGGGGTTACTCAAAGTCTCGCGGCGCGACCTGGTGCGGAAGTATCTGCCGGCCGCGCTGGCCGTCCCGCTCATCCTGTCCGTGCCCGCGCCGACGCCGGCGCAGACGTTGAGCCGCTGCCTCGGCGCGTGCGAGAAGTGCTCACGCTCGGAAGAGTGCTGTTCGGGAAGTTGTGACGGGATATGTTTTCCGTGCCCGTGATAAAACATCTACACCGGGCCGCCGGACCGGGGCGGCCCGACCTCCGATGGCTGTAGCGAACGCGCAATCAAAGGGCCGCTTGCTGGCCGCGACGCTGGCAGGCTCGTGGCGCGGCTCACCTCCGAAGCTCGACTGTTCCCTCTCAGAATTAGAAGAGATCGCGCCGCTCCTCCTCAGGTCGGGGGCGGCGGCCCTGTGCTGGAGGCGAGCGCGCGACTCCGGGCTCCGTGACGCGCCCGCCGCGCGCGAGTTTCATCAAGCCTACCGGCAGAACTTTCTTCAGGCCGCCCTGCGCGAACGGACAATCGAAAAAGTCTTCGGCCTGCTGCGCGCGGCCGGCGTCGAGCCGATTCTCGTCAAGGGCTGGGCCGCGGCGCGGCTCTACACGGAGCGCGGCCTGCGCCCTTGCGGCGACGTTGACCTCTGCGTGCGCCTGGACCAATTCGAGCCGGCGGAGGCGGCGCTCTGGGAAGCTCTCGCTTACGGGCGCTACGAGGTGGACCTGCACCGCGGCTTCGACGGCCTCGGCGGCGGCGACGCGGACGCGATTTACGCTCGCTCGCGGTTGTTGAAGCTCGGCGCGACCGCCGTGCGCGTGCTCGGCCGCGAAGACGAGTTGCGTGCCCTCTCCGTGCACATGCTGCGCGAGGGCGCGTGGCGGCCGCTCTGGATGTGCGACGTGGCGGCGGCCGTCGAGGCGGCCGGGGCGTCCTTCGATTGGGGCTGCTGCCTGACCGAAGACCGCAGGCTGGCCGGCTGGATAAACTGTGCCATCCGCGCGGCACACGAACTGCTCGGCGCGGACATCACCGGCACCCCCGCGGCGCGTATGACTAAGCCCCTGCCGCGCTGGCTCGTCCCGACCATCCTCAAGGAATGGGCGTCGCGTCGGCCTTCGATGCCCGAGCGCCACCGCGCGCCGATGGCCTACCTGCGCTCGCCCGCCGGCATCCTCAAGGGCTTGCGCCACCGCTGGCCCAACACCATCGAGGCGACCGTCGTCGTGCGCGGGCCGTTCAACGACTGGCCGCGGCTCCCCTTCCAACTCGGGAGTTGCGTGGCGCGCACCGTGAAGCTCGCGGCGCGGTGGCCGAAGGCGCGAAAAGGGCGGTAGGGGTGTGCCGGAATTTTGGCCCGGCCGTGGCGCGGGAATAACTTGACGCGCGGATTAACCTGCGCGCCCGCTAGCGGCGGGCGGGGATGAGAGTCTTTCCAGACTTCCTGTATGTCAGGAAGATCATCAAGACCATGACGGCCGCGATGACCAGCGAAGAGCTGACGCGGCTCAAGTCGAGGCCGCCTTCTTCGCGGGGCTTGGTCAGCGTGTCGCCGAGCGTCGCCCCGAGGGGCCGCGTCAGGATGTAGGCGGCCCAGAAGAGGACGCTGTCCGAAATCTTCGTGAAGTAGTGCAGCGCGGCCACAATCGCGATCAGCCCCGCGAAGACGAGCGCGCCGCGCTCGAACCCGAGCCCCGCGTCGTCGGCCGTGAAGTCGCCGAGCGCCGTGCCCAGTGTGTTCGAGACGAGGATCGTCACCCAGTAGAAGACCTCGTCCTTCCTGTTGACTATGTTCTCGAACTCGATCCTCCCCATGACGAGACGCCAGGCGAGGAGGATGAGGAGGACGAGGGCGAGCAGGATGATTGAAGACTTGACGTAGCCGAGCCCGAGCGTGCGGTCGAAATAGTCCGACATCGTCGTGCCGACGGTCGTGGTCGCCACCACCACAGCCCAGTAGAGGAAGGGGTGGTAACGCCTGGACGCCACCTGGGCGGCGAGCGTGACGGCGAAGAAGCTCAGGAAGATCAGACTGCCGACGGCGTAGCCGAGTTCCCACGTCATCGTCACGGCGTCGCCGCCCGTCTCGCCGAGCGTCGTGGCGAATATCTTGATGACCCAGAACATGAGCGTGACGTGTGGAACCTTACTGGCCCACTCGCCGCTGCCGTGTCCGTCCGTCCGTCGTTTCACTGCCGCTGGCCTCCTCTCCGCTCACTCCCCGAGGTACGCTTCCTTGATGCGCGGGTCGGCGGCGAGGTCCGCGGAGGGGCCTTCCATCACGATCTTGCCTGTCTCCAAAACGTAGGCGCGGTCGGAGTGTTTGAGGGCGGCGTGAGCGTTCTGCTCGACGAGGAGGATGGTGGTCCCCTTGCTGCGAATCTCTTCGATGGCCTCGAAGATGGTGTGGACGACGAGCGGGGCGAGGCCCAGAGAGGGCTCGTCCAGGAGCAGCAGTCGCGGGCGCGACATGAGCGCGCGGCTGATGGCGAGCATCTGCTGTTCGCCGCCCGAGAGCGTGCCGGCCTTCTGCGACTCGCGCTCCTTGAGGCGCGGGAACATCTGGAAGGCGTGCTCCATGTCTTCGGCGATCTCGGCGCGGTTCCTCTTCAGGTAAGCGCCCATCTGCAAATTCTCGCGCACCGAAAGGTTGGCGAAGACGCCGCGCCCCTCCGGCGACATACTGATGCCGCGCGCCACCAGCCTGTGCGTCGCCACGCCCTGAATCTCTTCGCCCTCGAAGAGGATGCGCCCTTCGGTCGGCTCCAGGAGCCCCGTGATGGTCCGCAGCGTCGTCGTCTTCCCCGCCCCGTTCGCCCCGATTAAGGTTACGACCTCGCCCTGCCCGACGTGCAGCGACACGTCCGTCAGCGCCTCGATAGCGCCGTAGTTCACAGAGATGTTTTCGATAGTCAGCATAAAGACAGTGGTCAGTGGTCGGTGGTCAGTAGTCAGTCAAGAGCCAGTTTTTAACTGACCACTGACCACTAATCTCCCAGGTAAGCTTCGATCACCTTCGGGTCGTTCCTAATCTGTTCGGGCAGGCCGAGGGCTATGGACTTGCCGTAGTCAACGACCTGGATGCGCTCGCAGATGCCCATGACGACTTTCATGTTGTGCTCGACGAGCAGGATGGTCAGGCCGAAGCGGTCGCGGATTTCGCGTATCAATCCGATCAGGTCTTCCTGCTCCGAGGGGTTCATGCCGGCCGCGGGCTCGTCCAGCAAGAGCAGCTTCGGGCGCGTGGCGAGCGCGCGCACGATTTCGAGCCGACGCTGGTTGCCGTAGGGCAAACTCGTCCCGCCCTCGTTTTGCAGGCGGTCGAGGTTGAAAATCCGCAGCAGCTCAAGACAGAAATCCTTGTGCTCGCGCTCGTCGCGCGAGAAGCGCGGCGTGCGGAAGACGGCGTCGAAGAGCGTCTGCCGCGCGTGGCGGTGGCAGGCCGTCATCACGTTTTCGAGCACGGTCATGCCCGGAAAGAGCCGTATGTTCTGGAAGGTGCGCGAGACGCCGCGGCGCGAAATCTGGTGCGGGCGCAGGCCGTCAATGCGCTTGCCCTCGAAGTAAATCTCGCCCTCGGTCGGCTCGTAGACGCCCGTCAGCAAATTGAAGATGGTCGTCTTGCCCGCGCCGTTCGGCCCGATGAGGCCGTAGATTTCGCCCTGGCTGACTTCCATGTCGAGCGTGTTGACGGCGACGAGGCCGCCGAAGCGAATCGTGCAGCGGCTCGTGCGCAAAGTAGCGCCGCTCGCGTCAACCCTCTCTTGCGAGCGCGCCGTCCGCGCCGCCTCCGTAATCACGCCGTCTTCTTTGGTCGCCCTGACGCGGTCTTGTTCCGGTTGGCCGCTCATCTGTTCTCAGTCTCCTTGTAAGGGTCGGCCGTCGGCGCGTCGCGCTCGGCGATGGGGACGCCGCCCGCGCCGCCCACGGCCGCGTCACCCTCGGGCCGACGCTGCGCGCGCTTGAGCCAACTGAAGCCGATCTCCCGCTGGCCCAGCAGGCCCTGCGGCCGCGTCAGCATCATGGCGATGAGGAGCGCCGCGTAGATGACCAGCCGGTATTCCTCGATCTTGACGTTCGCCGCCCTGAGCCGCAAATCAAGGTCCAACGTGTTAATCAGGATGAAGCGGCTGATCGTGAAGAGCACGACGTAAAAGGCCAGGACGAAGATGGCGTGCGGCCACCCGCTGCGGATCACTTCGGGCAGGCGCTCGCGCCTGATGAGCCGCAGGAGCAGGGCCGCCAGCGGAATCAGCGCGAGCGCAAGGACGATCTCGTAAGGGTAGGTGCGAAGCAGTTCGGGCAGCGCCGTAATCACGACCGCGCCCAGGATGGAGCCCGTGATCGAGCCCATCCCGCCGAGCACGATCATGATGATGACCTCGAAGGAGCGGATGAACTGGAAGTCCTGCGTGCTCAGGAACGCGTTGTAGTGCGCCCAGAGCCCGCCGGCGACGCCCGCGAACGCGGAGCTGATGACGAAGGCTACCACCTTGTAGCGCGTCGTGTTGATGCCCATCGCCTGCGCCGCCAGCTCGTCCTCGCGGATGGAAATCAGTGCGCGGCCCGTGTCCGAGCGGACGATGTTGTAGACGACGACGATGGTGATGACGGCGAAGAGACCTATCCAGAAAAAGTTCGCGTACTGCGGGATGGTCGCGCGCCCCTCCCAGGGCGCTATCGCGCCGGAGAAGCCAGTCGGGCCGCCGACGCGCTGCACGTTGACTAAGAGGATGCGAATGATCTCGGCGAAGCCGAGCGTGACGATTGCCAGGTAGTCGCCGCGCAGGCGCAGAGAAGGGATGCCGACGACGAGGCCGGCGAGGGCCGCCGCGGCCGCCGCGGCCAGGAGCACGATGATGAAGATTACGGCCTGCCCGGCGGTCGCGCCCAGCATCGCGGTCAGCTTCTGCTCCAGGCCCTGCGTGTAGTAGACGGTCAGGAACGCGGAGGCGTAAGCGCCGACGGCCATGAAGCCCGCGTGGCCGATGGAGAACTGGCCGGTGAAGCCCGTAATCAGGTTGAGCGAGACGGCGAGGATGACGTTGATGCCCGCCAGCCGCAAGAGGTGCGAGTAGTAGTACGGGAGGCCCATCCCGTAAAACCCCTCGTTGCTCATCGCCGCGTTCAGTGCGACGAGCACCAGGACGATGACGAGCGCGCCGACAAGTCGTTTGATGAAAGGAGGCATAAGTTAAATGATGAATGCGGAACTTTGCGGGATGAATTAAAGACGACTGGTTTTTAATTCATCATTCATCGCTCATCATTCCGCATTCCGTTAGACCTTCTCTTGCACGGTTGAGCCGAGCAGCCCCGACGGGCGCAGCAGGAGGACCAGGATCAGGATCGTAAAGGCGACTGCGTCGCGGTAAGACGAGGCCAGGCCGATGTCGCTGCCGTAGGCGACGACCATCGTCTCGGCCACGCCGATGACGAGCCCGCCGAGCACCGCGCCGGGGATGTTGCCGATGCCGCCGAGCACGGCCGCGACGAACGCCTTGAGGCCCGTGATGATGCCCATCAGTGGGTCTATGCTCGGGTTGTACTGCGCCGTTAAGACGCCGCCCGCGGCCGCCATCGCCGAGCCGAGCGCGAAGGTGAAGCTGATGACCACGTCCGTGTTGATGCCCATCAGCTTCGCCGAGTTGAGATTGAACGAGACGGCGCGCATCGCCGTCCCGATTTTCGTCTTGTAGATAATCCATTGCAGCAGGATCATCAGCAGGATCGAGATGCCGAAGATGATGAGCTGCGGCATGGAAATTCGCACGTCGCCGAAGAGATGGATGGCGTCGTTCTTGACGAGCGCGGGGAACGACCGCTGGGCCGAGCCGTACCACGCGACGAAGAGGTATTCGATTAAAAGCGAGACGCCGATGGCCGTAATCAGCGTCGTCATGCGCGAGTACTTCCTGACGGGCCGGTAGGCAAACCGCTCAATCGCCATTCCGATGATGGCCGCGCCGATCATCGAGCCGACGAGCACGAGCACGAGGCCGCCCCAGAGCGAGTGGCCCACGGTGTCGGCGTTGTAGCCGGGGATGCTGGTCGTGTAGCCGAGGAGCTTCGCGAGCCCGAGGCCGACGAACGCGCCGACCATGTAGACATCGCCGTGCGCGAAGTTAATCAGGCGCAGGATGCCGTAGACCATCGTGTAGCCGAGCGCGATGAGCGCGTAGATGGCCCCGATGTTCAGCCCGTTGATGAGTTGTTGGACAAAATAATCCATCGCAAGCTTCCGCTCTCGGTTTTGGCACAGACGTGATTACTACTGTCGCAAGACCCGGCCGGCCCTGGCGGTCTTACTGCGTCGCGGCCGCGGGCGACGCCGTGGCCCCGGCCGGTGACGCGGCCGGAGACGCGCCGGCCGTGGTCGGCGGAGTCATGCCGTCCGGGTAGATGGTCTCCTTGTAACCGAACTTGCGCTCCTGCGGTTTCAGCTCAAGGACGGCCGCGGGCTTGTCCACGTTCCGCTCGGCGTTCATCGTGATGGTGCCGGTGACGCCGGGGAAATTCTTCGTCTGCGCGATGGCGTCGCGCAGCTTCGTGCTGTCGGTCCCGCCCGCGCGCTTGAGCGCGTCCCCGAGCACACGCATCGCATCGTAGCCGAGCGCGGCCAGGGCATCGGGCGCGACGCCGTAGCGCGCCCTGTAGTCGGCGACGAACTTCTGAATCTCGGGCTTGGGGTCGTCAATCGAGTAGTGGTTCGAGATGTAGCTGTTGGTCATCGCCTCGCCGCCGAGGTCCCAGAGCTGCGGCGCATCCCAGCCGTCGCCGCCGAGGAGCGGGACGTTGATGCCCTGCTGTCGCGCCTGCTTGGCGATGACACCGACCTGGCCGTAGTAGCCTGGGATGTAGATCACGTCCGGGTTGGTCGAGCGGATGGCCGTCAACTGGCTGCTGAAGTCGCGGTCGGACTGCGTGTAGGTCTTCTCGTCAACGATGGTCCCGCCGAGCTTGGTGAAGCTCTGCTTGAAGAACTGCGTGAGCCCCTTGCTGTAGTCGGAGTTGAAGTCGGCAAGGATGGCGGCGCGCTTGGCCTTCAAGGTGTTGGCGGCGAACTTCGCCATCACCTCGCCCTGGAACGGGTCTATGAAGCAGACGCGGAAGATGTAGTCGCCGATCTGCGTGACCTTTGGGTTGGTCGAAGACGGCGTGATCATCGGAATCTTGGCCTCCTGCGCCTTGGGCGCGGCGGCGAGCGAGTTCGTCGAGGCGACTTCGCCGAGGATGGCGTGGACCTGGTCCTGGCGCAGGAGCTTGGTGACGACCGTCGTCACCTTGCCCGGCTCGCCCTGCTCGTCCTCGATGATCAGCTCGACGGGGCGGCCGTCGATGCCGCCGGCCTTGTTGATTTCGTCGCGCGCCATCTCGATGCCGTTCTTGGTTGACTGCCCGAAGCTGGAGGTCTGGCCCGACAGGTCCAGGTAAACGCCCACCTTGATTGGTTCGCCGCCGCCGCCCGTGCCGCCGCCGCGGCGCTCGCAGCTCAAGCCCAGAAACATCACGGCGACCAGTCCCAGAGCGAATAAAGTGCGTCTCATAGTTTACCTCGCTGAAGCGTTAGTTTCGCAGAAACGGAAGATTGAAGCAGCGCACGTCCGGGCCGGAGGCTCCCTCGGCCGCCCGGCCACACTGCTTTAGAGCAAGACTTTAAGTCCGCGCGCGGCGCGCCCCCCGAATGTTCTCATGGCTGTTGTCAGCATAATAGCGGCGAGTCGGGCGCAGAAGCAAATTTGCGGCGCGCGCTTTTGTTTGGCGGACGACGCGCATTATACCCATTTGCCGCCGCGTGTCGAGCGTTTATCGTTGTAAGGCTCAACTCCTTTGCGCCTCCAGCGTGAGAAAAGCAAACCATCTCACGCTGGAGGCGCAAAGACGCAAAGAAAGTTTGTTCGGGCTGCACTTTTCTTTCACGGGCATGTATAGTCCGAGCCGAAGTTCTCCAATCCCCTCGCAACGGCACAGAGCTTTTATGAGTGAGAACGAAAAAGCGCCGGAACTAGGCGACATGAGCGGCGCGGACTTCCGCCGCTTCGGCCACCAAGTCATTGATTGGGTCGCGGACTACCTCGAAGGCGTGGGCCAGCTTCCCGTGCTCGCGCAGGTCGCGCCGAACGACCTGGTCTCGCGTCTGCCGCAGACGCCCCCGGCTTCGGGCGAAGCGATGGCGGAGATACTGGCCGACGTTGACCGGCTGATAGTCCCCGCGCTGACGCACTGGAACCACCCTTCATTCTTCGCCTACTTCGCCACCTCCGCCTCGGCCCCAGGCATTCTCGGGGAACTCTTCACCGCCGCCTTCGACGTGAAGGCGATGCTCTGGCGCACTTCACCCGCGGCGATAGAACTCGAACAGGTCGCGCTCGACTGGCTCAGGCAGATGATGGGACTGGACGCGGGGATGGACGGCATCATCTACGACACGGCCTCGGTCGCCTCGATGCACGCGATTGCGGCGGCGCGCGAAAACCTGAACCTGCGAATCCGCGCGGACGGGATGAGCGGGCGCGCGGACCTGCCGCTCCTGCGCCTCTACGTTTCGGAGCAGGCGCACTCGTCCATCGAGAAGGGCGCGCTCACGCTCGGCCTGGGCCAACGCTCGATCCGGCAGATTCCCGTGGACATGGAATTCCGCATGGACGCTCGGGCGCTCTCGCAGGCAATCGAGGAAGACAGGCGGGCGGTCTTTCTTCCCTTCTGCGCCGTCGCCACCGTCGGCACGACTTCGACTTCGAGCATAGACCCTGTGCCAGAAATCGCTGACATCTGCGCGCGCGAAAAAATCTGGCTCCACGTTGACGCCGCCTACGCCGGCTCGGCCGCGATTCTACCCGAGTTGCGCCACGTCCTCGCCGGCTGCGAGCGCGCGGACTCCCTCGTCACCAACCCGCATAAGTGGCTCTTCACGCCGTTCGATCTCTCCGTCCTTTTCTCGCGCCGGATGGACGTACTGCGCCGCGCCTTCTCGCTCGTGCCCGAGTATCTGAAGACGAGCGAGGCCGAAGCGGTGCGCAACGGGATGGACTACGGGATACAGCTCGGCCGCCGCTTCCGCGCCTTAAAGCTCTGGATGATTATTCGCTACTTCGGCCACGACGGCCTGGCCGCGCGCATCCGCGAGCACTGCCGCCTTGCGCGACTCTTCGCCACCTTCGTCGAAGAGTCCGCCGACTGGGAGCTGCTCGCGCCCGTCCCCTTCGGCCTCGTCTGCTTCCGCGCCCGCCCCGAACTGTCCGGGGAGGTGGACGCCGCGCGACACTCGCGCCTCGACGCGCTCAACGAGGCGCTCATGAACAACGTCAACTCGACCGGCGAGATGTTCCTCTCACACACGCGCCTCAACGGCCTCTTCACGCTCCGCCTCGCCGTCGGCAACATACGCACGACCGAACACCACGTCCGCCGCGCCTGGGAACTCCTGAACGCACACTTATCCCTTCTAACCTAAACCTCAACATGCTATAAAACCTCTCCACCCTTTGCGCCTTTGCGTCTTTGCGTGAGGGATCCTCCGTGACCGAAAACGAAGCTGCCAGAGAAATAGTCGACGCCGCTTACAAAATTCACACTCTGTTCGGCCCCGGCTTGCTTGAATCTGTCTATGAAACAGTCTTAGCCTATGAACTCGCGAAGCGTGGGTTACAGGTGGTGAGACAACAGCCGATTCCTCTCTACTATGAAGAGGTGAAAATGGATGATGGCTTCAGGGCTGACCTCGTGGTGGAGAGCAAAGTGATAGTCGAGATAAAATCGGTGGAAGTTATCGCCCCGGTGCACAAGAAGCAGTTGCTGACTTATCTTCGGGTGGCGGAGAAGAGGCTAGGATTGTTGATTAACTTTGGTTCGGAGTTGATTAAGGACGGAATAACACGAGTGGTGAATGGTCTGTAAGATCAATCTCACGCAAAGACGCAAAGGCGCAAAGAAAAGATGTTGACTCATATCGTCATCTGGAAATATCGCGCGGACATCGAGCAGGCGGTACGCGACGAGCACCTGAACCGGCTGCGGCGGCTGGCCTCGTCGATTCCTGGGATCGAGAGCTTTCAGGTAGGCGCGGACGTGCTCGGCCTGCCGCGCTCGTACGACACGGGGCTGGTCGCCACTTTCCGCGACCGCGCCGCGCTCGACGCCTACACAGTGCACCCCGAGCACATGCTGGTCGCGGACATGGGGCGCAACCTCAGCGAGCACGTCGCGTCGGTTGACTTCGTGGATGAAGAGTGAAGACGGCTGTCTATGAAGTGGAAGTGGAAGTGGAAGCCGAATTGGAAGGGGATGACGCGCCGGAAGAAGGTGGCGCTCGTCGCGCTCGCCCTCTTCCTGCTCTTCCAGGCTCCCTTCGTTTACCGGCGCACACGCCTCGGCAATCTCCGTTCGGCGATAGGGCAAGTCAACCGCGAGCGCGAGGTGGACTACTCGGAGAACCCCTACGCCTATTACGCGGGCGTGGTTCACGTCCACTCCGGTCTCGGCGGGCACAGCCTCGGCAGCTTCGAGGAGATCATCGAGGCCGCGCGGTCGAACAACCTCCGCTTCGTCGTGATGACCGAGCACACGTCGTCCGTGATGGACACGTCCGCGATGACCCTGAATGGGGAGCACGCGGGCGTCCTCTTCGTCAACGGCAACGAAGTCATCACCGCGAGCCGCGACCGCCTGCTGCTCATGCCCGGAAGCACTGAAGCCTCCGCGGCCGAAGCGGTCGGGACGCAGCAAGTCCTCGAAGGCCAGAAGGCGCGCAACGGCCTGTCCTTCGTCGCCTACCCGCAAGAGTTTCAAAGTTGGGACGCGAGCGGTTACGACGGGGTGGAGGTCTACAACCTTTACACGAACACGAAGAAGATAAATTACTTCGTCACCTTCTTCGATTGGCTCTGGTCTTACTGGAGCTACCCCGACCTGATGTTCGCGCGGTTCTACGAGCGGCCGGCCGCGGCGCTCTCGAAGTGGGACGACGAGACGCAGCGTCGCAAGGTCGTCGCCGTCGCCGGAAACGACGCGCACTCGAACGTGGGCCTCCAACTCGGCGACCGCACGGGGAAGAGTTTCGTCGGGGTCCACCTCGACCCGTACGAGCGGACCTTCGGCGTCGTCCGCAACCACGTCCTGATTGACAGAGAGAAACCTTTCACGACCCGTGCGCTGCTCGACGCGTTGGCCTCCGGCCACAGCTACTTCGCCTTCGACCTCTTCGGCGACTCCTCCGGCTTCCTCTTCGCGGCCGAGAACAGACGCGACAGGAAAATCATGGGCGACGAGATAGAGCTTCTCGACGGCGTCCGCCTGATCGTCGCCACCCCCGTCAAAAGCCGCATCGTGCTCTTCAAAGACGGCCGCATCGTGCGCGACGAAGACCGCTCGGCGCGGCAGGAGTTTTACCCCACGGAGCGCGGCGTCTATCGCGTAGAGGTTTACCTCCCTCAACTCGGCCCGCTCGTCGAGGGCAAGCCCTGGATCATCTCGAACCCGATTTACGTGAGGTGAAGCGGAAGGGCGGCCGTCGCCCGGACACGACAACGCCCCACACAGTTTTAACAACCCTGTGGGGCGCGCGCGTGCCGGAAAGCTCCTGCACTATTTTTTGGAAGCGGTGCTTAAGTCACCGTCTGCTGTAGAGAGTCCAGTGATTGACTCTTCTCTCGCTGTCAATTCCTAGTGTTGGCGGAACCGTGCGAGTACAGCTTCCTTCAACTTGTACCAGTGTCCCGGATTTTATCCGCGTCCGCCCGAACTGTCAACCCCCATCTTGACCGAACCGTAAGCAGACGCGCGCGCCGCCTCGAAATCGCGCGCGCCCGTGCCACGGATGCTGTATATTAAGGCGCAAGACCCCTATGGCCCTGCGAAACGAAAAGACGGTCGTCGAAGAGACCCGAGAGCCCATCGAGACGCCGCAACAGGTCGTGAACCTGACGCCCCCCTCGCCCGCGACGTTCGAGCAGCTCCCGATGGTCGGCTGGTACGACCCGCGCCAGCTCGTCCGCACAGGCATCCAGGTCGCCATCTCGACCATCTTCGGCCGCCACTCCGACCGCCGCCTCGTCGAAGCCCTCGCCTCCGGGAAGCCGGAGATTTACGACTACACGCACCACTACCGCGACGACGGGCGCGACGTGTGCGAGCTGGACGACCGGCGGCCGCGCGAGGAGATTTGGATTGACTACGTCGCGGACACGGGCGAGGGCTGGAACTCGACTTATGGCGTGGCCTATCACCTGGCCGAAGACTCGCGCGTGCTGGAGTACGCGGACGCGGCGACGGGCGTGACAAGGAGCGTGGAGGTTCGGCGCGGCGACGTGTTCGTCTTCGGCGGCGACCAGGTCTATCCTGCGGCCGACCGCATCGAGTACGACCGCCGCCTGGTCAAGCCTTACCAGCACGCCTACCCGCACGCCGCGCGCGAGGAGCACCCGCACCTCTTCGCCATCCCCGGCAACCACGACTGGTACGACAGCCTCATCTCGTTCTCGCGCCTCTTCTGCTCGAAGCGATGGTTCAGCGGCTGGCGCACCAGGCAGAGCCGCAGCTACTTCGCCCTGAAGTTGCCGCACGGCTGGTGGCTCCTCGGCACCGACATGCAGCTCGGCTCGGACATCGACGCGCCGCAGGTCGAGTACTTCAAGAGCGTCTCCGCCGAGATCAAGGAGACGGACCGTATCATCCTGTGCCACGCCGAGCCGCACTGGATTTTCTCGAAGATGTACGAGCACCTCGATGCCAGTATCACCGAGAGCAACCTTGCTTTTTTGGAAGAGATGCTCGGGAAAAAAGTCGCCGTCTTCATTGCGGGCGACCTGCATCACTACCGGCGGCACGAGGCGACCGACGAGTCTTCGACGCAGAAGATCACGGCGGGCGGCGGCGGGGCTTTCCTCCACCCGACGCACGACGGGAGGCTCGGCACGGACGTTTCGGTCCTCAAGGAGGAAAGCTCCGGCCGCGTCTTTCAAAAGCGCGTCGCCTTCCCGCCCGAGCAGGTTTCGCGGAGGCTCTGCTGGCGCAACCTAGTCTTCCCCTTCTTGCGCGGCAACCAGAGTTGGTCGTTCGGCTTCCTGACCGCCGGCCTCTACCTGCTGACGACGCTGGCGGTTGTCTCCGACTTCAAGCACATCGAGGAGACCGCGACGGGCCTGCGCTCGGTCGTCGGCCTCAAGAACATTATCGGCACGGCGCTCCACAGCGTCCTCAACAGCCCCATGACGCTCTTCTTCGTCCTGCTCACCATCTTAGGCTTCGTCCTCTTCACCGACACGCACTCGAAGCTCCACCGCTGGCTCATGGGCTCGCTTCACGCGCTGGCCCACATCATCTCGGCCTTCGCCATCGCGCTCGCGTCCATCTACTTCGTCATCTACCTGTCCGACTCGACTCCGGGCCGCTGGGTTTACACGGCGACGCAGGGGCCGCACGTCTTCAACTTCGACCTGCGGGTGGTGCTGACGGTGGTCCTGGTCTTTCTAGGCGGCTACCTCGCCGGCTCGTTCATACAGGGCCTGTACCTGCTCGTCTCTCTCAACGTCTTCGGCCGCCACTTCAACGAGTCCTTCTCGACCATCGCCGTCGAGGACTGGAAGAGTTTTCTCAAACTGAAGATTGACCGCGCGGGCGACCTGACGATCTACCCCGTCGGCATACGCCGCGTGCCGCGCAGGTGGAAGCCGAGCGGCGACGCCGCCGGCCCGCGCCTCGTCCCCGACACGGAGCGCGACCCGCGCTCGACGCCGCCCGCTCTCATCGAACCGCCCATCATCCTGAGGAGCACGACCGCAACGACGACCGGCGTGGTCGAGGCGAAAAAGATTTGAACGAGATGCCGAACAGCGAAGTAAGCTACAGGCCCGTCCGCGAGGATGAAATGCCCGAGGCGGTCACGCTCTTTCTTGTGACCGTCGCCGATCTACGCGAGCGTTTGAACCTGACCATGCCTCTGCCGCCGCGCGGGTACATCGAAGTAGCTTACGAGCATATCCGCCGGACGGGCATCTTTCAGGTGGCGGAACTTGACGGGAGGCTCGTCGCCATCTGCCACGCCGTCGTGCGCGACGCTCTCTGGTTCCTCTCGGGCTTCTGGACGCTGCCCGGCTTCCAGGGCCAAAAGATAGGCCGCCCGCTCCTCGAACGCGTCATGGATGAAGGCTCGCGCGCGGGGGCCGCAACCTTCTTCACCTGGTCGTCCACGGACCTACAGGCCATGGCTACTTACATGAAGACGGGGATGCTGCCCGGCTACCAGGCGCTGACCTTCTTTGGCGCACCCGGCGTCTTGCCGGACGGGCGCGCGGGCTACGAGACGGGGCCGCTCGACCGCGCGGCGGCGCTCTCGATTGACGAACGCGTCCGTGGGACGCGCCGCGAAATGGACCACGAGTTCTGGCAGTCCGTGATGAAGGCGGACGCGCGTCAGGTCGTGCGCGCGGGTCGCGTCGTCGGCTACTACTACGCCGGCAATGGGACCGTCGGGCCGGCCGCGTGGCTCGACGCGGAGGACGCGGACGCAGTGCTTGAGTCGGCCGCGCGCTCCGCCTCCGCGCAGGCGGAGCAGATTCGCCTGATGATACCGGGGCCGAACCACGCCGCCATCAAGTTCGCGCTCCGCTCCGGGCTCAAGCTCTCGGCCTACGCGCACCTGTTGACGACCGCGCCCTTCGGGCAGATGGACAAGTACCTTCCGTCCGGCCCTTCGCTTTTTTGAATCGAGTAAGTAAGGAGAAAAGGTTTTCACGCTGGAGGCGCGAAAGAAGCTAAGGACGCAAAGGTGTTGAGTGCCTCCTGGCCTCTGCGCCCTTCTTTGCGACTTCGCGCCTCCAGCGTGAGATTTCTTATACGAGGAGCAGATGAGAAAACTTCGCTACCACATTGTTGACGTGTTCACCGACCGCGCCTTCGGCGGCAACCCGCTCGCCGTGCTCACGAACGGGCGCGGGATTTCTGCGGAGCTGATGCAGTCAATCGCCAAAGAATTGAACCTCTCGGAGACGACCTTCGTGCTGCCGCCCGACGACCCCTTGAACGACTACAAAGTCCGCATCTTCACGCCCGGCTCCGAGCTGCCTATGGCCGGCCACCCGACCGTCGGCACGTCCTTCGTCCTCGCCCGCGAGCAGATGATTCGGCTCGGCGGCGACGAAGTAACTATCAGGCTCGAAGAGGGCGTCGGCCCTATCCCCGTGGACATCACCTTCAAGGACGGAGCGCCCGACCTCATCTGGATGCGACAGCCGCTGCCGACTTTCGGCCCGCGCTTCGACGACCTCGCGGCAATCGCCGAGATGCTCACGCTCACGCCGGAAGCCATCGACGAGACGCTGCCCGTCGAAGTCGTCTCCTGCGGCGTCCCCTTCCTTTTCGTGCCGCTGAAAAATCTCGCAGCCGCGCGCTCCGTCCGCCTTTGGCTCGACGCGTGGGAGGGGAGCCCGCAAGCGACAGGCATCAACGGGGTCTTCGTCTTCACGAAGGAGACGGAGCTTCCCGGCTCGACCGTCCACTCGCGCATGTTCGCGCCGGGTCTCGGCATCACCGAAGACCCGGCGACGGGCGGCGCGAGCGGCCCGCTCGGCTGCTACCTCGTCCGCCACAAAGTCTTCCCCGACGCCGAACGCGCCGAGTTCACGAGCGAGCAAGGCATCGAGATGGGCCGCCCCAGCATCATCAAGATCGTCATCGAGCAGGAGGCCGGCGAAATCACCGGCGTGCGCGTCGGCGGCCAATGCGTTTTCATGGGCGAGGGTTATCTGGAGGTCGGCTAAAGGGAAATCAGTGCAAGAGGAAAAGCGGCAAGGCGTTCTAGCCCTGCCGGAAAGTTGTTTGACCGTCCGGCGCTTGGCGAAGTTTGAAATCTCCCGTAGTTGGTTAGATTATTTTTGACGTGAGCGAGAACGAACACCCATGAAGCATCTCAGACTGATTCTCAGCCTCTCCTTGATTTTCTTTGTCTTTGCGAGCAGCATCCCACGCATCAGCGCCGTCTCTTCCGCCGCCGCGGCCGAAGGGGCGGACGAGTCTGACGGAGAGCAGATGAAGGACGGCTTACAGTTTCGCCTAAGCCAGGGCGGGGGCCAGCCCGAGGCGCGCACCAACGCGCCCGTCGCAGAGACCGCGCGCCTGACGGACGCCGAAGTCCAAAGCGTCTTCAAGCGCCTGCCGCCCATCAAGGCCGAGGGCGACGACCAGCAGGACTTCGCGCTGCGCGACAAGTCGCTGCCCCCGCCGCGCACGGGGAGGACCGTCAACGTCTCGTTCCCCTCGTCCGAGCCCGTGCCGACACCGGACCAGCGCGCCGCCGGGCCGCTCGAAGTGCTGCGCTTCTCGCCCGAAGGCGAGGTGCCGCTTGCCCCGCAGCTCAGCATCACGTTCTCGCAGCCGATGGTGGCCGTCACCTCCGTCGATGATCTCGCCGCCGCGGACGTGCCCGTCCGCCTCTCGCCGCAGCCGCCGGGCAAGTGGCGCTGGGTGGGAACGCGCACTCTGCTTTACGCCCCGGACAACCGGCTCCCGATGGCGACCGAGTTCACGGCCGTTGTGCCGGCCGGAACGAAGTCGGCCAACGGCGGCACCATCACGACCGAGAAGACCTGGAAGTTCGCGACCCCGCCGCCGCAGCTCAGGAGTTCTTACCCGTCCTCCACGACGCCTGTCTCGCGTGAGCAACTCATGTTCGTCGAGTTCGACCAGCGCATTGACCAGGCGGCCGTGCTGCGGACAATCAAAATTCAGGGCGAAAAGGGTGAGCTGAAAATCAGGCTCGCGACCGAGCAGGAGATAGCGGCCGACAAGGTCGTCAGCCAGTTGGTCAAGTCGGCCGAGGCGGGGCGCTGGCTCGCGTTCCGCGCCGTCACGGAGACGAATGAGACGGCCGCGGCGCTCCCGGCCGACTCAAGCGTCGGCGTCCAAATTGGTCCAGGCACGCCCTCTGCCGAAGGGCCGCGCACGACCCCCGCGGCCCAGAGCTTCTCCTTCCGCACCTACGGCCCCTTGAAGGTCACAGAGCACAGGTGCGGCTACAACGACCGCTGCACGCCGTTCGACCAGTGGATGATTACTTTCTCGAACCCGGTTGACGCCGACGCCTTCGACCTCTCGAAGATTCGCGTCGAGCCGGAAGTGCCGGGGCTGAAGGCGAGCGTGTACGGCCAGATGATTTACATAGAGGGCGTCAAGCGCGGGCGCACGACCTACAAGCTCACGCTCGCTTCCTCGCTCAAGGACCAGTTCAGCCAGACGCTCGGCGCGGACGTGACACTGACTTTCAACGTCGGCCCCGCGCCCCCGTCGCTCGCGTCCTCCGGCAAGGCGTTCGTCGTGTTAGACCCCTCGGCCCCGCGCACCTTCTCCGTTTACAGCGTCAACTTCAAGACGCTCCGGGTGAGGCTCTACAAGGTGCAGCCAGAGGACTGGGACAAGTTCGTCCGCTACATGCGCTTCACCTACGACTACTACGAGGACACGAAGCAGAAGCAGACCGTGCCGCCCGGCACGCTCGTCTTGCAGAAGACCGTCACCGTCAAGGGCCAGCCCGAGGAGATGACCGAGACGAGGCTCGACCTCGCGCCCGCGCTCGACAACGGGCTGGGCCACGTCGTCGTCGTCGTCGAAGCCGGCGCGGGCACGAAGAAGCGCGAGCGCCAGTCCGTAGAAGCGTGGGTGCAGTCAACCAACATCGGACTCTCGGCCTTCGTGGACAACGAGGACCTGTGGGCCTGGACGACCTCGCTCAAGGAGGGCAAGGGATTACAAGGCGTCGAGCTGAGAGTTCACCCGCTCGGCGTGGTGGGCGAGAGCGGCATGGGCGGCCTGACGCGCATCCCGCTCAAGTCGCTGGCGAAGAATGAAGCGAGCATCCTCATCGCGCGTCAGGGGCGCGACGTGGCCTTCATGCCCGAGCACGAGGAGTGGTGGAACACGGGCACGAGCTGGTACAGGCGCGAGGCCGAGGACCAGCTCCGCTGGTTCGTCTTCGACGACCGCAAGATGTACAAGCCCGGCGAGGAGGTCCACCTCAAGGGCTGGATTCGCAAGGTCGAGGGCGGGAAACTCGGCGACGTGGACCTGCCCGGCCAGGGCCTCGGCCGCACCGTCTCTTACGCCGTCAGGGACGCGCAGGGCAACGAGGTCTTGAAGGGCTCGGCCGGCATCAACGCGCTCGGCGGCTTCGACACTCAGTTCAAGCTGCCGGGCACTATGAACCTGGGCTACGCCTACGTTCAGCTTCAGGCCGACCAGGCGACGCTTTCGGGCAACTCGCAGCAGCACTACATTCAGGTCCAGGAGTTCCGCCGGCCGGAGTTTGAAGTCAGCACGCAGGCTAACGAAGGCCCGTTCTTCGTCAAGGGCTTCGCGGAGACGACCGTCTCGGCCTCGTACTACGCGGGCGGCGGCCTGCCCAACGCGGAAGTGAGCTGGCGCGTGACCTCGCAGCCAACCGTCTTCACGCCGCCCAACCGCCAGGACTTCACGTTCGGCGAATGGGTGCCGTGGTGGCGCGTCTCGGACGGAAATAATGAGAGCCACACGGAGACCTTCAGCGGGCGCACGGACGCAGCCGGCAAACACCGTCTCAGGATTGACTTCGATTCCGTCAACCCGCCGCGCGCGTCGAGCGTCACGGCCGTCGCCTCGGTGACGGACGTGAACCGCCAGCAGTGGGCCTCCACCTCGACCTTGCTCGTGCACCCGGCCGACCTCTACGTCGGCCTGCGAAGCCCGCGCACGTTCGTGCAGCAGGGCGAGCCGCTGGTCGTCGAAGCCATCGTCACGGACCTCGACGGCAAGGCGGTGGCGAGCCGCGAGATCAAGATGCGCGCCGTCCTGCTCGACTGGGTTTACGAGAAGGGCAAGTGGCAGCAGAAGGAGAAGAACCCGCAGGACTGCACGGTGCAGTCGGCGGGCGATGTCGTGAAATGCACTTTCACGCCGAAGCTCGGCGGGACGTACCGCGTGACGGCGAGAATCCAGGACGACCGCGAGCGCCCGAACGAGTCCGCGCTGACGCTCTGGGTCGCGGGCGGCAAGCAGCCGCCGAAGCGCGACGTTGAGCAGGAGACCGTCGAGATGATTCCCGACAAGCGGGAGTACAAGGCGGGCGAGACGGCGGAGATTCTCGTTCAGACCCCCTTCTACCCGGCCGAAGGCGTGTTGACGCTGCGCCGCTCGGGCATTCTCAAGACCGAGCGATTCCAGATGGACGGGCCGTCGCACACCTTGAGAATCCCGATTGAGGAAGCCTACACGCCGAACCTTCATGTGCAGGTGGACCTGACGGGGATGGCCGCGCGCACGGACGACCACGGGCAGGTGGACGAAAAGCTGCCCAAGCGCCCGGCGTTCGCCAAAGGTGAGTTGAACCTACAGATTCCGCCCATCGAGCGTAAGCTCATGGTCTCGGCCAGCCCGCGCGAGGGCGCGCTCGAACCTGGCACAGAAACGGTCGTCAACGTCGAGGTGAAAGACGCCGCAGGGCGCGGCGTGGCCGGCAGCGAGGTCGCGCTCGTCGTCGTGGACGAAGCCATCCTGTCGCTCACGGGCTATCGCATAGGCGACCCGCTCTACACCTTCTACTCGGAGCGCGGCGCGGACTCGACCGACTATCACCTGCGCGCCAGCCTCCTGCTCGGCAACCCGCAGGACGTGATGCAGCAGTTGCAGACCATACAGGCCAACGGGCGCGCTGCGGGCGGCGTGCTGGCCGCCGAGGCCGCGCCGCCTGCGCCGCCCAGACCCGCGGCGCTGCGTAGGGCGAAAAAGGACGGTTTCGTCGATGCAGTCTCGGCTGACGAGAGAGAAGAGGTTCAGATCGAGGCGATTCGGCTGCGCGAGAATTTCAACGCGCTGGCCGTCTTCGCCCCGGCCGTGCCGACGGACGCGAGCGGGCGCGCGCAGGTCAAGGTCAAGGTTCCCGACAACCTGACGCGCTACCGCGTGATGGCCGTCTCGGTCGCGGGCGGCAAGCAGTTCGGCTCTGGTGAGTCCGTCATCACGGCGCGGCTGCCGCTGATGGCGCGTCCCTCCGCGCCGCGCTTCCTCAACTTCGGCGACCGCTTCGAGCTGCCCGTCGTCGTGCAGAACCAGACGGACCAGCCCATGCAGGTTGACGTGGCCGTGCGCGCGACCAACGCGTTGATGACGGACGGCATGGGCCGCCGCGTCACCGTGCCTGCGAACGACCGCGTCGAGGTGCGACTGCCCGCGTCGGCCAACAAGGCGGGCACCGCGCGCTTCCAGGTCGGCGTCGTCTCGGGCCGCTGGGCGGACGCGGCGGAAATAAATCTCCCCGTCTGGACGCCCGCGACCACGGAAGCCTTCGCGACCTACGGCGAGATTGACGACGCGCAGGCGATGATACAACCCGTCAAGGCTCCGTCGGACGTTTTCAAGCAGTTCGGCGGCCTCGAAATCACCACGTCTTCGACGCAGCTTCAGGCGCTGACGGACGCCGTGCTCTACCTGATGGCCTACCCATACGAGTGCTCCGAGCAGTTGTCGTCGCGCATCCTCGCGGTCGCGGCGCTCAAGGACGTGCTGACCGCTTTCAAGGCCAAAGACATGCCGACGCCCGAAGAGATGTTGAAGGCCGTCTCGCGCGACATAGAGCGCCTGAAAGGCAGGCAGTCGGACGACGGGGGCTTCGGCTTCTGGCGGCGCGACGATTACGTCTGGCCCTACGTCTCCATTCACGTCGCGCACTCGCTCGTGCGCGCCAGGGAGAAGAATTTCCCGGTGCCGCCGGAGATGCTCGAAAAGTCTAAGCACTACCTGCGCGAGATTGAGAGTCACATCCCGTCGTACTACGGCCCGCAACTGCGGCGCGCGCTCGTCGCTTATGCGCTCTACGTCCGCAACCGCATGGGAGACCGCGACACGGCGAAGGCGCGCAAGATTCTGGCCGAGGCGGGCATCGAGAAGTTCTCGCTGGAATCTCTCGGCTGGCTGCTGTCCGTGCTCTCCGGCGACCCTGCTTCCGCGGCGGAGGTCGCGGCCATCCGACGCCACTTCGACAACCGCGCGACGGAGACGGCCGCGACCGCGCACTTCGCCGACTCGTACAGTGATGGCGACTACCTGCTGCTCAATTCCGACCGCCGCGCCGACGGCGTCATCCTCGAAGCCTTGATCGGCGACCAGCCGCAGAACGATCTCATCCCGAAGATCGTCCGCGGGCTGCTGGCGAACCGCAAGCAGGGGCGCTGGGAGAACACGCAGGAGAATGTCTTCATCCTGCTCGCGCTCGACCGCTACTTCAACACCTACGAGAAGGCGACGCCCGACTTCGTGGCGAAGGCGTGGCTCGGCGACCAGTTCGCGGGCCAGCAGCAGTTCCGCGGCCGCTCGACGGACAGGCAGCAGGTCAACGTCCCCATGAGCTACATCGCGCAGAAGGCCGGCACGCAGAACCTGGTCCTGTCGAAGGAAGGGACGGGCCGCCTCTACTACCGCATCGGGATGAGCTACGCGCCGACGAACCTGAAGTTGAAGCCCGCGGACTACGGCTTCACGGTCGAGCGCGTTTACGAGGCGATTGAGGACCCGGCGGACGTGAAGCGCGACGCGGACGGCACGTGGCGCATCAAGGCGGGCGCGACCGTGCGCGTGCGCCTGACGATGGCGGCGCACGCGCGCCGGTATCACGTCGCGCTCGTTGACCCGCTGCCGGCGGGGCTCGAAGCGATGAACCCCGCGCTGGCGGTGACGGGCGACATCCCGGCGGACCAGAAGGACAATCCCAACGCGCGCGGCGGCTGGTGGTGGTGGCAGAACTGGTTCGAGCACCAGAACCTGCGCGACGAGCGCGCCGAGGCGTTCACGTCGCTCCTGTGGGAGGGCGTCTATAACTACTCCTACGTCGCCCGCGCCACCACGCCCGGCACCTTCGTCGTCCCGCCGACGAAGGCCGAGGAGATGTACCACCCCGAGACCTTCGGCCGCAGCGCCAGCGACCGGGTGGTGATCGAGTAGGTTGAACGTGTGGCGAATTGATATTTCACCACAGAGGCACACTGGCCTGAAGCGCACGCTTCAGGCCAAGTCGAACAGGAGGACTTCGGCCAATTCTGTGCCAACTAAGGTGAGTGTGGATTCGTTGCTGACGGCCGCGCCATCGCCCTGCCTGAGTGTTTGGCCGTTGAGCACAATCGCGCCGCGCGCGACCTGAAGCCAGGCGTGGCGGCCGTCCGCCAGCTCGTGCGTCACCTCATCGCCGGGGCCGAGCAGCGTGGCGTAGAGGCGCGCGTCCTGGCGGATGGTGACGGAGCCGTCTTCGCCGTTCGGCGAGCCCACGAGGCGCAGGCGGCCGCGCTTCTCTTCGTCCTCGAACTTCTTCTGCTCGTAAGCCGGCTCGATGTCGGTCTCCTCCGGCATAATCCAGATTTGCAAGAGGTGGACGGGATCGTCCGCGGAGGGGTTCGCCTCGCTGTGCCGCACCCCCGTGCCGGCGCTCATCTTCTGCACCTCGCCGGGGCGTATGACCGAGCCGTTGCCCATGCTGTCCCTGTGCGTGAGGCCGCCTTCGAGCACGTAAGTAATGATCTCCATGTCGCGGTGGCCGTGCGTCGGGAAGCCGCGGCCGGGGTCCACGCGGTCCTCGTTGATGACGCGCAAAGAGCGGAAGCCCATGAAGCGCGGGTCGTAGTACTGGTCGAACGAGAAGGTATGGTAAGTGTCGAGCCACCCGTGATTGAAATGGCCGCGCTCCTCGGCCCTGCGAATCGTAATCATCTTTGCTGCCCCCATATATTCAGGAGTCAGGAGTCAGAATGGATAAGAAGGCGGCGAACCGCTTTCACAGCTTTTATTTTCCCCTAACTCCTGTATTCTGACTCCTGCTTTTACTCCACGTCTTCGCGTTTGACGCCTTCGATCTCAAGAACCAGGTCCGGCCCGTAGGCTTTCGAAGGCGTCTGAAACCCTGCGGAGAACTTACCATCGAGGACGTGGCCCACGATTGCGAGGGCCGTCATCGCAGTCAGCGTGTAGCCTTCGGGGCCGCTCAGGCGCGAGACGGCGCGTTTGCCGTCTTCGTCTTCGACCTCGCCCCAGACGAAACTCTTACCCTTGACGCGCTCTTCGTCGCTCGGTCCCGGCGGTTGCCCTTTGATGCGCTTCTTCAGGAAGCGTTGCACGAAGCCTGAGCCCAGGAGCCAGCCGAACGGCCGCGTCCATTTCATCATGCGGCGCACCTTTGAGGGCATGGCCGCGTAAACCTCTATGTTCGGGATGCCCGTGCTGTAATAGGCGGAGGCCACGTCGCCCCACGGGATCGTCGTCGCCTCGACGGGGCCGCGCCCATAATCAATCTCGCGCGTCTTCCACGCGGCGGGCACAGGGGTCAACTTCCCTTCACGGCGGACAAGCCCCCCGCGGTTAATGTTCTCGACCATCGTCGTCGCCGTCCCGCGCGAGACGCGCCCCGTCCCCATGATGGCGAGCGCGAGGCGCGTCGCGGAGGGCAAACGTCTCTTCAGGTGCGCCGCCAAACAGTCCGAAGGCACTACGTCGAAGCCCACGCAAGGGAGCAGCATCACGCCCGCACTTCGCGCCTCCTGGTCGCGCGCGGCGAGCGCCTCGATGACCGCCGCCTCGCCCGTGATGTCCAGGTAGTGAGTCTTCGTCCGCAGGCAGGCGTCGGCCATCGGTTTCGACGTGCGCGAAAATGGCCCGGCGCAGTGGAGCACGACCGCCGCCCCGCCGAGCGCCGCGTCGAGCGCGTTCGCGTCGTCGAGCGAGAAGACGCGTTGCTCGAAGCCGAGTTCCTTCGCCAGTTGTTCGATTGAGGTTTGGTCGCGGCCGGCGAGGACCGGGCTCAGGCCGCGCTCTTTCGCGAGGCGCGCGACGAGCTTGCCGGTGTAGCCGTTCGCGCCGTAAAGAAGAAAGTTTGGGGGCATCTCACGCGCCTCTGCCTGTCGTCTGTCGTTGGAGGCGCGGATTGTAGCATTAAAGCCCGCCCGAGGCGCGATGTTTATGAGAGCGCCGCTTTTTGCTATCCTCCCGAGCGTCTTACCGAACGCGCGCCCGCTGCCAAACGAGGCCACTCGATGCAAACTGAGAAGCGGTTTTCCGGCTCAAGCAGTAACTCGACTCATTTCTTTGCGGCTTTGCGCCTTTGCGTGAGCAAATTTCACGCAAAGGCGCAAAGACGCAAAGGAAACAGTTGTGGTTTCGGCGCGCGCTGTGTGCCAATCATCATCCTGCTTTCGCTCCTGGTGCTTCCCTTCTCGGCCTGCCGGCGCGGCGGAGGCGGCGGGAAGCAGTTGACGCTCGCGGTCAACTCTGGCGTGGAGGGCGCGGCGCTCAAGCAGGCGGCGCGCGATTACGAGGCGCAGACGGGCGTCCATGTCAACATCGCGGAGTTCCCTTACGCGAACCTCTTCGAGAAGGAGCTGGTTGACTTGAACGCGCGGACGGGCGCTTACGACCTGATCATGCTCGACGACCCCTGGTTCCCGAAGTTCGCCGCGCAGAATTCCCTGACCGACCTCACGCCGCTCTACGAGCAGCGCGGCCTCAAGGGGCCGGACGACGATTTTGTGCCAGCATCAATCGCCCTCGGCCGCCACCCCTACGAGACCGGCGCGCTCTACGCCCTGCCCTACGTCGGCAACTCGCAACTCTTCTTCTACCGCAAAGACATCTTCGAGAAGCACAACCTGACAGAGCCCGCGACCTGGGACGACGTGCTCACAGCCGCGCGCACCATCAGCGAGCGCGAGGCGGCGGGAGCGCCGAACGGCGGGCGTATGCATGGCTACGTGATGCGCGCCGCGCAGGGCAACGCCGTCGTGGCAGACTTCATGCCCATCTTCTGGGCCTTCGGCGCGGAGATGTTCGACTCGACGGGCCGCCCCACCGTCAACAGCCCCGAAGGCGTCGCGGCGCTCAAGTTCATGCTTGAGCTGGGGAAGTATTCCCCGCCCGGCTACCAGAGTTTTAATGCCGACGAGGTCTCGGCGCATTTGCTGCAAGGCACGGCGGCGATGTCCATCAACTGGCCCGCGTGGATCAGCGCCTTCGGCGACCCGGCGAAGTCGAAGGTCATAGGCAAGGTGGAGTTCACTGTGATGCCGGGCGGCGCGCGGCCCGGTCGCGCCGAGATTGGCAACTGGCTCATCGGCATCCCGCGCGCGTCGAAGAACGCGGAGGCCGCCTTCGACTTTCTCGTCTGGGCCACGAGCGCGGAGCAGATGAAGCGTTCGGCTCTGCGCGGCAACCCGCCGACGCGCAAGTCCGTCTTCACGGACGCCGAGCTGCTGGCGAAATTCCCCGCCTACCCGGCTCAGCTCCGCTCGCTCGAAAACTCGCGCCCGCGCCCGCGCACGCCCTTCTGGAACGAGATCGAAAACGCCTTCGGCATCTACCTGTCGAAAGCCAACGGCGGCGAACTCTCGCCCGAGGACGCGATGAGCCAGGCCAACGCCAAGATCGCCGAAATCATCGGGCGCGGGAAATAGAAGGGATGCTTTCAAAAGTTTCGCGCAAACTTCGCACGGCCCCGTGGCACACGCGCGGCGGCGAGCGCGCCCTGCCCTACCTTTTAATCGCGCCGACCGTCGCCGTGCTCGTCGCGCTCTCCATCTACCCGCTCATCTACGCGGTCAAAGTCAGCCTGCAAGCAGACGCGGGCGGGGGCGCGAGGTGGACGCTTCAGAACTTCGCGCGCCTTCTGTCGGACGATTTCTTCCTGTCCGCCCTCGCGCACACGCTCTGCTACGCCGTCATCGCCCTGACCGCGGAGTTCCTGCTCGGCCTCGGGCTCGCCGTGCTCCTAAATCGAGAGCTGCGCGGGCGCAGCTTTTTCCGCGCGGCGCTGCTCGTGCCGATGATGCTGCCGCCCGTGGTCGTCGGCGTCGTCTGGCGGCTGATGCTCAACCCGAACTTCGGCGCGATAAATGGCACACTTCAGGCTTGCGGGGTGAACACCGAGCGCCTGACCTGGACCGCGTCGCCGACACTCGCCTTCGCCTCCGTCATCGTGGTGGACATCTGGCAGTGGACGCCCTTCATGTTCCTCATCCTGCTCGCGGGCCTACAGGCCATTCCCGAAGAGCCTTACGAGGCCGCGCTGATTGACGGCTCAAGCGCGTGGCAAACTTTCCGCCACATCACGCTGCCGCTCCTCAGGCCCGCCATCCTCATCGCGCTCCTCTTGAGGACGATGGACCTGCTGCGCGTCTTCGACCAGATTTTCATTCTCACGGAGGGCGGTCCAGGCTCCGCGACCGAGACCATCAGCCTCTACATCTACCGGACGGCCTTCCGCTTCGGCGACTTCGGCTACGCGGCCGCCATGTCTTTCGTCCTGCTGCTCCTGACGAACGTCGTCAGCGTGCTCTACATCCGACTGCTACAGCGACAGGAGGAGGAGGCATGAAGGGCGCGGGTCGAGGCGTGGGGACCGGGGGCCGGTTGTTGCCTTACGGGTTGATTTTGCTCGCGGTCGTCGCGGCGCTCCTGCCCGTCTACTGGATGATGACCATCTCGCTCAAGCGCGAGGTGGACCAGTTCGCCGTGCCGCCCAAGTGGGTCGCCTTCGAGCCGACGCTCGCGCATTACCGCGACGCCTTCGTCGAGCGTTCGTTCGCGCAGTACCTGCTCACGAGCGCGGTGGTCGCCGTGCTCTCGACCGCGTGCGCGCTTCTTTTAGGCACGCTCGCCGCATACGGCCTGGCCCGTTTTCGCCTGCCGCGCAAGCTCAACACGCGCGCCGCGCTCTGGATACTCTCGACGCGCATGTTCCCGCCGATAGTGACGGCCGTCCCGCTCTTTCTGCTGATGAGCGACCTACAACTGTTGGACACCTGGGCGGCGCTCGTCATCGTCTACACGGCCTTCAACCTGCCGTTCGTGGTCTGGATGATGCGCGGGTTCTTCCGCGAGATACCGCGGGAGCTGGAGGAGGCCGCGCGCGTTGACGGCGACACGCGCCTCGGCGCTCTGCGCCGCGTCATCCTGCCGCTCGTCACGCCGGGGCTCGCCGCGACGGCCGTCTTCTGCCTCATCATCTCGTGGAACGAATTTCTCTTCGCGCTCACGCTGACGCAGACGGACAACGCGATGACGCTGCCCGTCGCAATAGCAGGCCGCGTCACGCAGTACGAGATCGAGTGGGGCGTGATGAGCGCGGCGGGGGTGGTGGCGATGATTCCGATTCTCGTCTTCGCCTTAGCGGTTCAGCGTTACCTCGTGCGGGGGCTGTCGCTCGGCGCGGTGAAGGGTTAAGGACTTTTCACGCAAAGGCGCAAAGCCGCAAAGAAAAGCACGCAAGGGAAGGCAGCCCTCAACGTCTTCGCGGTCTTCTTTGCGGCTTTGCGCCTTTGCGTGAAATCTCCCCCACTCGCTATCCTGATCGGACGATGAATGTCAGTTTCATACACGTGAGCAAGAGTTTCGGTCAGGCGGTGGTGGTTGACGACCTGACTCTTTTGACGGACGACGGCGAGTTCGTCGTGCTGCTCGGACCCTCCGGCTGCGGGAAGACGACGACGCTCAGGATGCTGGCCGGGCTCGAAGAGGCGGGCGCGGGCGACATCCTGATCGGCGACGAGCGCGTCAACGACGTGCCGACGCAGCGGCGCGACATTGCGATGGTCTTTCAGTCTTACGCGCTCTACCCACACATGACGATTGCCGAAAACATTGCCTACCCGTTGCGCGTCAGAAAAATCGCGCGCGGCGAAATCGAGCGGCGCGTCGCGCAGGTCGCGGGCATGTTGGAGATTGATAGATTGCTTGCGCGCCGCCCGCGCGAGTTGTCCGGCGGCGAGCGCCAGCGCGTGGCCCTCGCCCGCGCCGTCGTACGGAGCCCGCGCGTCTATTTGATGGACGAGCCGCTCTCGAACCTGGACGCGAAGCTGCGCGTGCAGATGCGCGGCGAGCTGAAGCGCCTACAGCACGAGCTGGGGACGACGACCGTTTACGTGACGCACGACCAGTCTGAGGCGATGACGCTCGCGCACCGCGTCGCGGTGATGCGCGACGGGCGGCTTCAGCAGTTCGACACGCCGCTGGACATCTACAACCGCCCGGCCAACCGCTTCGTCGCCGAATTCGTCGGCAGCCCCACGATGAATTTCATCGAGGGCAGGAGCGACGAAGCCGCGCGCGCCTTCGAGGGCGGCGGCCTCGCGCTCCCTCTTTCTGATACTCAACTGGACGTGATGAGGGGGCGCGAGCGCGTCACGCTCGGCGTGCGGCCGGAGCACGTGCACGTCTCCACTTCGGCCCAGGATGGTTGGACGGCCGCGCAAGTTTACGTCACGGAGCTGATGGGCAACGAGACCTTCGTCTTCCTGCGCCTGCCCGGCGGCGAGAAGATAATCTCGCGCGCCCCCGCAGACTTTCGCGCCGAGCAGGAGACCCCTGTCTGGGTGCGCTTCGAGACCGACCGCGCCATCTTCTTCGACGCCGACTCGGGCGAGCTGATTTGATAGAGCAGTGGTCAGTGGTCGGTGGTCGGTGGTCAGTTAAAGACAAGAGAAAGAGGCAGCCGAGTTAATCATGCCCGGCTGCCTTCTTGTTTTTCTTTTAACTGACCACTGACCACCGACCACTGACCACTGCCTTTGACCACTGACCACTGCCTTTTACTGTCCGCCCGCGGCTTCGCCCTTCGTCTTGTTCGGCTGCGGGGTGACGCGCAGGTAGGGCTTGAGGGTCTTCCAGCCGGCGGGGAATTTCTCTTTCGCCTGCTCGTCCGAGAGCGAGGGGACGATGATGCAGTCGTCGCCGTCCTTCCAGTTGACGGGCGTGGCGACGCTGTAGTTGGCCGTCAGTTGCAAGGAGTCTATGACGCGCAGGATTTCGTCGAAGTTCCGGCCCGTGCTCGCCGGGTAGGTGATCATCAGCTTGACCTTCTTGTCCGGCCCGATGACGTAAACGGAGCGCACCGTCAGCGTGTCGCTGGCGTTCGGGTGGATCATGTCGTAGAGGTCCGAGACCTTGCGGTCTGAGTCCGCGATGACCGGGAAGTTGAGCTTCTGCCCCTGTGTCTCTTCGATGTCCTCGGCCCACTTGGAGTGCGAGTCGGCAGGGTCAACGCTGAGGCCGATGACCTTGACGTTGCGCTTGTCGAATTCGGGTTTGAGGCGCGCGGCCTCGCCGAGTTCGGTCGTGCAGACCGGGGTGAAATCCTTGGGGTGCGAGAAGAGGACGCCCCAGCTATCGCCGAGATAGTCGTGAAACTTGATTTCGCCCTCGGTCGTCTGGGCGGTGAAATCGGGTGCGGTGTCGCCTAAGCGGATAGCCATAACGTGTCTGTCCTTTCCGTCGTAAAATTTACTGTCCCCTGCTCATGATACGAAGCGAGGGCCGGGTAAGATTGCAAAAAAGCGATGTCGGCTTTTACCTCTAAAGCGGCCCACAAGTCAACAACCGCGCCCCGACCTGTGTTAGATTCGTGCCCTTTCTTTGCGTCTTTGCGCCTTTGCGTGAAAACTTTTCCTCACGCAAAGGCGCAAAGGCGCAAAGGGGTTGACTCTCTTGGTATGCTGAGTTCTGAAATTGCTCGGCGAATAATGACGGGGAGTGGTGAATGAGATTAGCACTGAACGGCGCGACGACGATGCGCGCGGACCTCGCGGCGGACGTGCGCGCCGCGGCCGCGGCCGGCTTCGACTGCCTGGAAATCTGGGCCGCGAAGCTCCGCAAGTTTCTCAAGTCCGCATCGGCGGCCGAACTCAAAAGCCTGCTGAGCGAGTACGGCGTCGAGCCCTACAGCATCAACTCTATCGAGAGCATCACGTTCAGGGACCAGGGAGGTCACGCGCGGCTGCTCGCCGAGTGCGAAGAGTTGTGCCGCACGGCGTCGGAAATCAACTGCCCCTACATCGTCGTCGTCCCGAGCCCGCTGCCCAAAGGCAAGGATTGGGATGACGTGCTCTCGGAGTCCGTCTTTGTGCTGGACGAGTTGGGCCGAACCGCCGAGGGATACGGCGTCTCTTTGGCGTTCGAGTTTTTGGGCCAGCCGCGTTGCAGCGTGCGGACGCTCGGGCAGGCGGCGGAGATCGTTAATCGATTGGGGCGCGCGAACGTCGGCCTCGTCCTCGACAGCTTCCACTTCTACGCGGGCGGCTCGCGCCTCGAATCAATCGCCGCGCTCGACCCGCGGAAACTTTTCGTCTTCCACATCAACGACGCCGAAGACTTGCCGCGCGAGGAACTGGAAGACCGCCACCGGCTGCTGCCCGGCCTCGGCATCCTGCCGCTCAAGGAGATCGTCGCGGGGCTCAAACACATCGGCTACGACGGCGTCACGAGCGTGGAGATTTTCAGGCCGGAATACTGGGAGCGCGACCCAACGGAATTGGCACACGACGCGCGCGAGGCGACCCGCAGGGTGCTCGCCGGCGCGGGGCTGTAAATAATAAGATGGACAAAATCAGAATCGGAATCATCGGCGCGGGCTACATCGGCGGCGTCCACGCGCAGGTGCTCGGGCGCGACGAGCGCGTGGAGTTGGCGGCCATCTACGACGTGGTCGAGGAGCGCGCGCGGAGGCTCGCCCTGTCGTCGGGCGCGAATGCCGTGCGCGGCCCCGAAGAGGTGATAGGGGCGAGCGACGCGGTTTACGTGACCACGCCGAACACGAAGCACACGGAGTTGGCCGTGGCGTGCGCGGAGGCGGGCAAGCACGTCTTCTGCGAGAAGCCCATGGCGACGAACCTGGAAGACGCGAAGCGTGTCCTGGCCGCGGCCGGGCGAAACAGTGCGGTCTTCCAGGTGGGCCATAACCGCAGGTTCGCGCCCGTTTACAGTGCGCTCAAAAAGATGCTAACGGAAGAGGCCGTCCCACACTCGGCGCACGTCAAGATGAATCGCGGCGAGTTGATTAACCCGGAGTGGGTCGGCGACCCCGCGGTGACAGGCGGCTTCCTTTACGAGACGACCATCCACATGTTCGACATGATGCGCTTCCTCTTCGGCGAGGTCGCCGAGCTGACGGCCCTGGGCTCAAGCCACGAGTACCCCGAGACGGACGACTTCTCGGTCCTGCTGGGCTTCGAGGGCGGGCTGCACGCCACGCTCTGCTCGTCGGCCGACGCGAGCTGGCTCTTCCCCTTCGAGCGCGTCGAAGTCTTCTGCCACCACAGGACCATCTCGACGCGCGAGATGGAGGCCCTGGTCTCCAGCGAAGGCATGGAGGGCAAGGAGGTCACGCTCTCCACGCACCAGCTCGCGAAGGAAGAGAAGTGGGGATACCTGCAAGAGGACCGCGCCTTCGTTGACTCCATTCTGGCGGGCACGCCGCCGGCCGTGACCGCGCTCGACGGCTACAAATCGGTCCAATTGGTTGACGCCTGCTACCGCGCCGTGCGCACCGGCGAGCGGATAACTTTCCGCGTCGAAGAGTTGCAAGCCCGCGCGCCTTCGTGAAAGGTTTGAGGTTTGAGGTTAAAGACAAAAACCTGAAACCTGAAACGACATTGAAGTGCGGCCTCGAATGAGATATAACCTCAGCCGCGGCGGGGCGGCGGTCCCCGCGTGGCCCACCATGATCGGCACGAACCTGCTCAACTATCGGATCGTGGAAAAGCTCGGCGTCGGCGGGCAGGGCGAAGTCTACAAGGCCGTTGACGCCAAGCTCGGCCGCGCCGTCGTCATCAAAGTCCTGCCGCTCGCGCTCACCGTCAAGGAGGCGAACCTCAAACGCTTCGAGCGCGAGGCGCGCTTAGCTTCCTCACTCGACCACCCGAATATCTGCACCATCTTCGACCTGGACGAAGTGGGCGGCGTCCACTTCATCGCCATGCAGTACGTCGAGGGGCGCAACGTCCGGCAACTCGTCAACGGCCGCCCGCTCGAATTGACGAGCGCGCTGCTGATCGCGATTCAGGTGGCGGACGCGCTCGTCGCCGCCCACGCCCGCGGCATCATCCACCGCGACATCAAGTCGGGCAACGTGATGGTCACGGACGCGGGCCAGGCTAAGGTGCTGGACTTCGGCCTGGCGAAGCTGCTCGACGACGACGCGGCTGAGTCGGGCGGCATTCACCGCACGGAGCTGACCGAAGTCGGCGTGCCCTACGGGACGCCGACGCACGCCGCGCCCGAGCAGGCGCGCGGCGACCGCGTTGACTGGCGCGCGGACATCTTCTCGACCGGCGTCCTGCTCTACGAGATGCTGACGGGGACGTGGCCCTTCCGCGGGAAGACCACGATTGACGTGCGCCACGCCGTGCTGCACGACCAGCCGACACCGCTCGCGGAGCTGAGGCCGGACTACGTCCCGCCGCGCCTGCAACAGGTCTTGGACCGCGCGCTCCAGAAAGAGCCGCGCGACCGCTACCAGAAGATCGCGGAGTTGCGCGACGACCTCAGGGCCGTTCTGAAGGAAGTCTCGGCGGGCGACGCGCCGATGGTGGGAGGCGTGACGCCGGCCGCGCCGCGCCACCTCTCGACCACCGCTAACCCCATCTCGCGCGCCATGCGCTGGCTGCGTCGCAACACGGCCTCGACCGAAAAGACCGTGCCCACGAGTGTGCCAATCTCGAACCCGCAGACCTCGCAGGTGATTCACCAGACGCCGACGACGAGCGTCGGCGAGCGCGAGAAGAAGTCTGTCGCCATCCTGCCCTTCAAGAACCTGAGCAACGACCCGGCCCAGACCTTTTACGAATTCTCGCTCGCCGACGCTGTCATCACGGAACTGGCCCGGCTGCGCTCGCTCGTGGTCCGCCCCTCCTCGGTCATCTCCAAGTACCAGGGCCAACAGATTGACCCGCGCGACGCCGGGCGCGAGCTGAACGTCAACGCCGTGCTCTCCGCCGGGTTCCTGCACGCGGGCGAGCGATTCCGCGTCACGGCCCAACTGCTCGACGTGATGAACGGCGACCTCCTGTGGAGCGACCGGATTGACGCCGCCGCGAGCGACATCCTCGCCGTCCAGGACACCATCGCGCAGCGCATCGTTGACGGACTCCGCCTTGAGTTGTCGCACGACGAGCAGGCGGGCATCGCGCGGCCCGCGACAGAAAGTGCCGCCGCCTACGAGGAGTACCTGCGCGGGCGCGACCTCTTCGCGCGCTTCATCTTCCGCACGGTCGCGCCCGCGGACTGCGACGCGGCGATGGCACATTTCGAGCGCGCCATCCAATTAGACCCGAACTTCGCGCTTGCGCATGACGGCCTCGGCGCGGCCCACGTCAACCGCGTCTTCAAAGGCTTCGGCTCGGCCGAAGACTTCGAGTTGGCCGAGCGCGCCTTCGAGCGGGCGCTCAGCATCGACCCGACCATCGCCGAGGCGCGCATGCTGATGGTCTTTGTCTATCTCTGGCGCGGCGAGAAGCAGAAGGCGCGCTCCGAAGTGGCGCGAGCGCGCCGCGATTCGCCGAACGAGGCCGTGGTCTATTTCGTCAAGGGGACGCTGCACCGCCTCGACGGCGAGTACGACCGCGCGCTCCGCAGCTACGACAAGCTCCTGCAACTCGACCCGGCGGCGCGCACGGTGGTGCGCTGCAACCGCGCGCTGATACGCATCTACCAGGGGCGCTTCGACGACGCCATCGCCGAGCTGGACGAGGCCGCGCGCAGCGAGCCCGAGAACCCGCTCGTCAAGACTTTCCGCGCGCTCGCGCTCTATTACAAGCTGGACGTGGAAGGGGCCGTGCGGCTGATGCGACAGGTCTTCGAGCACCACCCGGACATGCACGGCGTGCGCCCGTTCATGGCAATCTTCCTGAGCGCGCTCGGGCAGCACGAGGAGGCGCGCGCGCGGTTGACGGAGGACGTGAAGAGGAACGCGAGAGTTGACCCGGACATCGCCTACGGGCTGGCCTCGGCTTACGCGCTGGAGGGGATGCGCGACGAAGCCTTCGAGTGGCTGGGGCGCTCGGTGGCGCTCGGCAACGAGAACCGCCCCTGCTTCGAGCACGACCCGAACTGGAACGCCCTGCGCCCGGACCCGCGCTTCGCGGAGGTCATGTCGAAGATCGCCGCGCCGCGGCCGCTCTAGGATGCCTCACTATTGCGAGTTCTTGTTTTTACTGTCGGGCTGCTTCTTGTCGCCCGTGTTGCCTTCGTTCGCGTTCTTACTGGTGTTGGCGTTCGCCGAGGACTGCCGGCCGCCGTTCTCGGGCTCCGGGCCTGGGCCGCCCGTGGGCGCGATGTTGGAGCTGTCGATTCTTTCGCTGTTGACGGTCGTGTCCACGTCATCGCGGCCGGCGTTGACGCTCGTGTTCGAGCCGCCCCCGCCGCAGGCGCTCCAAAGGAGCGCGGCCGCGAGAAGAAGCAAGGCCATAAAAGTCCGTCGCATCGATTTCCCCTCCCTCGGTCTTTAAGTCTTTGCCTGCCAGCTTACCTCAGTTGCCCCGCCGGCCGCACCCTATTCTTCGTCCTCGCCGGGCGCGACGCCGAAGTAGCGCATCCACTCGTCCAGCTCTCCCTCGACCGAGGGCTCGCCCGCGCCCGCCGCGCCGCCGGCCCTCGCCTCCTCCATCCTCTTGCGGAATTCGCCCGAGCGCATGACATGCGCGCCGCAACGCCGGACGTAGTCAGCGAGCCGGCGGTCGGACGTGACGACCACGAGCGTGCGCCGCCCGCGCGTCGCCTCGACCATCTGCTTGATGCGCTCGTCCGCGTCCGACCCGCGCTCGCTGTAGAAGACGCGCACGCCCTTGTAGCTCGACCCGTCCGCGAAAAACTCTTCCGGTGCGCCGTCGAAGACGACCATCACGCTCGCGCGCCGCGCCCGCGCGAACTGTGCCAACTCCTCCATCAGCCCGCGCCGCGCCTTCGGCCTGTCCCTGTGCCAGCCGACGCGCTGCGCCATCACGTTGTTGCCGTCAATCAGATAGGGCATAGGTGCAGGGGCCAGAATACAGAAGTCCGCAGCCGGAATGAAGCGTGCGAAGTCATTGACATTCGCGTGAAATCGTCATAGCTTCCCACTGAAGTCAGTCCGCTCGCGCGCGGTGATCGAACCCTCTATCCCTTTTGGAACTCATTAGCCTGATGACCAACGCAGACGCACGCAATGAGGCCGGAGCCCGGCCCCGGTCGGACCCGACGATTGAGCGGCTGGAAGACCAGATTGCGTGGTACGGCAAGAAAAGCAGTGACAATCAACGGATGTTCAAGACGTTGAAGACCGCGACCATCGTCGCCGCCGTCGCGATCCCTCTGTGCGCCGGGCTGGGCGGACAGTTCGCCATCATCACCGGCGTCCTCGGCGCGCTGATAGCTTTGATCGAAGCCATCCAGCAACTGAATCAGTACCAGCAGAACTGGACCACGTACCGCTCGACCTGCGAGGCGCTGAAACACGAGAAGTATCTCTTCCTGGCGAACGCCGGCCCTTACGCCTCTGCCGAGAATCCCAAAACTCTCCTGGCCGAGCGCGTCGAATCGCAAGTCTCGCAGGAGCACGCGAAATGGGCCGCGACCCAGCAACAGCCCGCCAAATCTCAAGACACCTCCGGCGCACGCTGATGCCCCGCTGAGCGCGCTCGCGCAACTTTTTGAGGCCCGCCGCATCCCGCATTTCAGATCATTGCCTGTCCGTAATCGCAGTACTCGACAATCGGGCAGTGCTCGCACAAGGGCTCGCGCGGGCGGCAGAGTGCGCGACCGTGGCAGACGAGGTTGACGTGGAAGGAGTAGAACTTTCCCTCCGGCACAATGCTATTCATGATTTCGTGGGCGCGGGCGTCCGTGCACTTCTGCGGGATGAGGCCGACGCGGCGGAGGATGCGGAAGATGTGCGTGTCGAGCGGGAAGACCTCCTTGCGGCAGGCGAAGAGCAGCGTGCAGGCGACCGTCTTCGGGCCGATGCCGCGGAACTGCGAGAGGTAGCGGACGGCCTCTTCAGTCGAAAGCTCGTGCAGGAAGTCGAGGCTGAGCGCGCCGCGCTTCTCTTTGAGTTGGCCCAGCAGGTCTTTGATGACGGCGGCCTTCTGGTTCGCCAGGCCGCCGGCGCGAATCGTGCCGGCGACTGTGGACGTGCGCGCACGCCAGACCGAGTCCCAGGTCGGGAAGCGTTTCTTGAGCGCGGCGAAGGTGCGGTCGGAGTTGGTGTCGCTCGTCGCCTGCGAGAGGATGATTTTTATCAGCATGTCGAGCGGGTCGGACGCGCGCTCGTTCTTCGGCACGCCGTAGGTCCGCTCCAGGTTCTGGATGATGTAGCGGACGGGCTTCTCGCCCGCGTCCGCTTCGGGACGGGCCGCCTCACGCGGCCAGGACACGCTCATAGAAATTGATGTACTGCGGGATGACCAAATCCGTGCTGTAGCGCGAGACGGCCGACTCGCGCGCGCGCCGCCCCATCTCGCGCCGCAACTCTTCGTCTGCGGCGAGGCGCGCGGCCCGCTCACTCATCTCGTCCACGTCGCCCACCTCGCTCAAAAAGCCCGTCTCGCCGTCGGTCACGACTTCCGGGAGGCCGCCGACGCGCGAGGCGACGACCGGCACCTCGCAGGCCATCGCTTCGAGCGCGGCCAGCCCGAAAGACTCCTGCTCCGAAGGCAGCAGGAGCACGTCCGCGACCGACAGGTAGTCTGATATCTTCGGCTGCTTGCCGACGAACGAACACTGCCTGTCCACGCCCAGGCAGCGCGCGCGGTGCTCGGCCTGCGAGCGCTCGCTCCCGTCGCCGACCATGACGAGGCGTGCGCGCGTTCTCTTCAAGACGCGGGCCAGGATTTCGATGCAATCAACGGGGCGCTTGACCGGACGGAAATTCGAGACGTGGACCAGCAGCGGCTCCCCGTTCGGTGAAAGCTCGGCGCGCAACTTCTCGACCGCGTGGCGCTGGTAGTCCGAGGCGCAGATGAAGTTCGGGATGACGGCGATGTTGTCGAAATCGAAAATCTCGGCGGTCGCCTTCTTCAGGTAGTGCGAGATGGCTGTGACGCCGTCAGACTGGACTATGCCGTAGCGCGTGATGGGCAGGTAGGAGCGGTCCGCGCCGACGAGGGTGATGTCCGTGCCGTGCAGCGTGGTGATGACGGGCAGGCGGCGGTTGGGCCGCAAGGACTCGCGCGCGAGGATGGCGCTGATCGAGTGCGGGATGGCGTAGTGGACGTGCAGCAGGTCCAGGTTCTCCGACTCGGCCACCTTCGCCATCTTCGTCGCTAGCGCGAGCGTGTACGGCTGGTGCTCGAAGAGCGGGTAAGACATCATCTCGACCTCGTGGAAGCGGACGCGCTCGCTCAACTTCGTCAGGCGCGTCGGCAGCGCCGAGGCGATGAAGTGGACCGTGTGGCCGCGCTCGGCCAACTCCTTGCCCAGCTCGGAGCCGACGATGCCGCTGCCGCCGTAAGTCGGATAGACGGTGATGCCGATGTTCATAAAAACAGAGGTCAGAGGTTAGAGGCTAGAGGTTAGCAAAGTCAACCGCTAACCTCTAGCCTCTAACCTCTGACCTCTGCCGTATAGCAAGGCTGTATAGCAAGAAAGCAGGCGACCCTCGCAATCGCCTGCTTCTTGCCTCAACTTGTCTCACCTGGTTAAAGGGGGGTCAAGCGAGGTCTGCGAGTATAGTCCTCTACCGTATATTTGGCAATACTTATTTTGAGGCCGAGTCCTTTTTTTTTGGACGGGCGGCAAGGGTCTGAACGCGAAGTTAAAGACCAGGGTTTTCCGGCCATTTTTAGCACTTTCGGAACCCCGCGCGGGCGGGGCGAAAGGCTCCCCGGCCGCTGCCTCTTTCTCGTGAAACGAAGTATAATCGGGGCGCATCAAATTCTGTAGAAATGATAAGAGAGATGGTAGGCGGACACGCCGGAGACGAGAGATGCCCAAGATTAGCGACATTCAAGAGACACCGAACCCCAACGCCGTCAAATTCATTCTCAAAGAGCCCGTGACGAACGGCATCGCGCGCCAGTTCGATTCCCCGGACAAGGTCGGGGACGACCCTCTGGCGAGCGCCCTCTTCGACACAGGGCACGTCGTCTCGGTCTTCTACATGGACCGCATGGTCACGGTCGAGAAGGACGAGGAGGGCGACTGGGACGAGATGCTGCCACAACTGGCTGTGCCAATTCGCGCGGCCGAAGCGACGACGACCGCGCCCGCCGCAGCCGCCGCGGGGACTTCGTCGGAGCAGTCGTCAATCGGCGGTGCGCTCGGGGCCGTGATGAGCGGCGACCCGCGCCTCGTCAGGATCAACGAGCTGCTGGATGAGAAGGTCCGCCCGGCCCTGATGATGGACGGCGGCTACCTGGAAGTGCTCGGCATCAAGGACAACACGCTGAACATACGCTACCAGGGCGCATGCGGCAGTTGCCCCAGCTCGCTCACCGGCACGCTCATGGCAATCGAGGGCATGATCCGCCAGGAAGTTGACCCCGACCTCGAAGTCGTCGCCGTTTAATCGGAAACACACCACAGAACGAAAGCAGTGATGAGTGATAAGAGGCCGTTTGAAAACTCAAGCCAGGCATTGATTCAACCCTTTGCGCCTTACGTCTTAACTTTGCGCCTTTGCGAGAAAAGCAGTTCACGCAAAGGCGCAAGGTAAAGAAAAACCAAAGGCGCTGGAGGCTTGAGCCTGGGTTTTCAAACACGCTCTCAGTG
This sequence comes from Pyrinomonadaceae bacterium, assembly GCA_036403435.1. Taxonomy (GTDB): domain Bacteria; phylum Acidobacteriota; class Blastocatellia; order Pyrinomonadales; family Pyrinomonadaceae; genus QHXM01. The sequence continues at coordinate 164,521 of DASWQY010000194.1, read as the reverse complement.
ATAAGTAAAGACAGGCGGTTCTTCTTATCACTCATCACTATTTCTGGAACCCCGCGTCAGCCCGCGCGTGTGAAGGCTCTGGAAAACTATCTGTAGAGCACTGCCTTCTTCGTCCATGAAAACTTACGCGCGTGGGAAAACTGGGCCAGGAGTCTGCGCCGCGCTCGCGGTCGTCCTCCTGAGCGTCTGCACGCTGGCACAGTCCGGGCCGCGGCTCAGAGAGGAGGACCGCGTTCGACTGGCGGAGGCTTTCCGCGTGGGCGACGCGCTGGGCGAGCGCGTGTGGAAGGGGTGGAGCAAGGCCCCGTTCGCCGTCCTCCTGGTGACGCCCGAGCACGAATTCCTGCTGCGCCACCCGCGGCCGTCCGAAGATTTCACGCGGCTCGGCTACGATCAGCTACTCAAGTCCGAGGTCTACTTCCGCAAGCGCGTCTTCGCGCCCGACCTGCTCGCCACCTTCCCGGCGGTCGGCGGTGTCTCCACCATCGTCATCGGCCTGCCCGAGAACACGCAGGCCAGGACCAGCACGCGCTGGGTCGTCACGCTCCTGCACGAGCACTTCCACCAGATGCAGGACTCGCAGCCGCGCTTTAACGAAGAGGTCAACCAGTTGAACCTCGCGCGCGGCGACCAGACCGGCATGTGGATGCTCAACTTCGCCTTCCCTTACGAGCGCGAGGAAGTGTCACAGCAATTCTCGGTCGCGTCGCGCGCGCTCGCCGATGCGCTCGGCGCGCGCAAAGGCAAAGACTTCCGCGACAAGCTGTCGGCCTACCTCTCCGCGCGCAAGCGTCTTCAGGACTTGCTCGCAGCCGACGATTACAAGTACCTCTCCTTCCAGCTCTGGAAAGAGGGCGTGGCGCGGTACACCGAATACCGTGTCGCGAAGGAGGCCGCCGCGCGCTACAAGCCTACGAAGGAGTTCGCGTCGCTCAAGGACTTCACGCCGTTCGCCGAAGACGCCGCGCGCATCTTGTCGGTCGTGATGAGCGACCTCGAAAAGATGTCTCTGAGCGAGCGGCGGCGCACGGCCTTCTACCCTTTCGGCGCGGCCGAAGCACTGCTGCTGGACCGCGCGCGGCCCCGCTGGCAGGAGAAGTATTTCGTCGAAAAGTTTTCCCTCGACCGTCTCTTCGCGCCATGAGTGGCGGGAACCAGCGCGTGCATACGCGCGTAAGCAGGGTTTCAATTTTCGGACTCCGAATTTGAAATGGCTTTCTCCTTCTCCGAGTCTCTGCGCCTCCGTGGTTCAATTTAACTCTTTACGTCCTCTCGGCACACAGTGTAAGTTAGGCTGCACCTTGTGCCCCTCTAAGGAGGCCATGTCCGAGCAGCCCGCCGCCACCATCATCGAGCCCCCCACGGGACGCTTCGCCGTCTTCCTCTCTCACAACAGCCGTGAGAAGCCGGCGGTCGAGCGCATTGCCGAGAAGCTGAAGCGCGTGGAGCTTGAGCCCTGGCTGGACAAGTGGTGCCTGACGCAGGGCGGCGACTGGCAGGACGAATTGGCACAGGGGCTGCGCGCCTCAAACGCCTGCGCCGTCTTCGTCGGCCCGCACGGCGTCGGTAGTTGGGAAGACCTGGAGTACAAGCTGGCGGTTGACCGGATGGCGAAGGACCGTAGTTTCCGCGTCTTCCTGGTCCTGCTGCCGGGGCTGCCAGAGCCCTTCGACACGAGCCAGCTCCCGCCCTTCCTGAGCATCCGTACGTGGGTTGACCTGAGAAAAGGCGTCGAGGACGCGCGCAGCTTCCAGTCGCTCGTCAACGCCATCAAGGGGCTCCCGCTCGGCCCCGAGCGGCTGATTGAGCCGCGCGACGACGTGTGCCCCTACCGCGGCCTGCAACCCTTCGACGAGGAGCACGCGGAACTCTTCTTCGGCCGTGAAGGCGACATCCAGCGGTTGATCGAGAAGCTGAAGACGACGCGTTTCCTGGCGGTCCTCGGCGCTTCCGGCAGCGGCAAGTCCTCGCTCGTGCGCGCCGGCGTCGTGCCGCGGCTCAAGCGGGGCGCGCTGCCCGAGAGCGACACCTGGGCGATTCGCGTCTTCACGCCGACGGCTCACCCGCTCGCCAACCTCGCGGCCAACCTCCTGCGCCTGCACCCCGAGCAGTCCATGAACCGCACGCTCGACGAGATGGGCGCGGACGAGCGGACGCTCCACCTGGCCGTCTCGCTCGCCCTGGCCGAGCGCCCGGCGGGCGAGCGCGTCGTCTGGGTCGTGGATCAGTTCGAGGAGATTTTTACGCTCTGCGCGGACGAGCGCGAGCGCACGCAGTTTCTAGCCAACCTGCTCTACGCGGCCTTCATCCCCGGCGGCCGCAACGCGGTCGTGCTGACTTTGCGCGCCGACTTCTATCAGAAGTGCGCGGCCTACCCTGAACTCTCCGAGCGCATCGCGGCGCAACAGTTCCTCGTCAGCCCGATGGACGAAGAGAACTTGAAGCAGGCGATTGAGGAGCCCGCGTGGCACGTCGGCCTGGAGTTCGAGCAGGGGCTGGTCGAGACGATTCTGGATGACATACAGAGCCAGCCGGGCGCGCTGCCGCTCCTGGAGCACGCGCTGCTCGAACTCTGGGAGCGCAGGCGCGGCAACATGCTGACGCTCGAAGCCTACCGCGAGAGCGGCGGCGTCCAGGGCGCAATCGCCAAGCGCGCCGACGCCATCTACGCCTCGCTCACCCCCGAGCAGCAACAGATCGCGCGCCGCATCATGCTCCGCCTGACGCAGCCCGGCGAGGGGACGGAGGACACGCGCCGCCGCGCCACGATGGACGAACTCGTCACGCGCGGCGAGGAGAGCAAGGCCGTCGAGGACGTGACGCAGGCGATGGCCGACGCGCGCCTGCTGACCACGGACACGGACGAAGGGCCGGGCAAGCAGGTGGTTGATGTCTCGCACGAGGCGCTGATTCGCGGCTGGCCGCGGCTGCGGCAATGGATCGAGGAGGACCGCGCGGGCCTCCGCATCCTGCGCCGCCTGACGGAAGTCGCGCGCGAGTGGCAGCCGACGAAAGACGAAAGCCTCCTGTATCGCGGCGCGCGTCTCGCGCAGGCCGTCGAGTGGCGCGAGCGCAACGAGACGGCGCTCAACCAACTTGAGCGCGAGTTTCTGGACGCGAGCATGGCCGCGCGGCGCGCCATCGAGCGGCGGCGAAAAAGAATCGTCATCGGGCTCGCCGCCGGCTTCTTCGTCGCCGTGATTCTCGCCGTATTCGCAATTTTCCAATGGCGACGCGCCGACCAGCAGGCGCAGATAGCTTTCGCCAGACAACTAGCGGCGGAATCCTACGCGCAGATGGAGAACCGGCCCGATCTCGGCCTGCTGCTCGGCGTTGAGGCCAACCGCGTCCAGGAAATTTTCGGTGCCCGCAGAACCCTGCTCCTCGACATGCTCTACCGCGAACACCTCTCGACCTACCTTCACGGGCCGGCGGACAGAGTTAATAAAGTGGTCTTCAGCCCTGACGGGAAGCTTCTGGCCGGGGGCAGCGGCGGAGCGAGTGGCAGAGACAACTCAGTCTGGCTCTGGGACGCCGCTTCCGGCCAGCCCATCGGGGCACCCCTCGCCGGCCACAAGAATCAAGTCAACTGCGTGGCTTTCAGCCCGGACGGAAAACTTCTGGCCTCCGGTGACAGCGCCGGCGGCATCATTGTGTGGGACGTTGCCACCCGGCAGCCTCTCGGCAGCCCTCTGGCAGGGCAGCGGGATGCCGTCTATAGTCTGGCCTTCAGCGCCGACAGTAAAATTCTGGCGTCGGGCGGCTTTAACAACGAGATGGGGGCGACGGGGGAAATTTATCTGTGGGACGTTGTCACCCGAAAGCCTCTCGCCGAGCCGCTCAGAGGCCACACGGGCATCGTCAGGAGCCTGGCCTTTAGCCCCGACGGCCGAACGCTGGCCTCCGGCAACGGCAGGCCCACGCAGGACGGCGGCACAGTCATTTTCTGGGATGTCGCCGCGCGCAAGCCCCTCGGTCAGCCGCTCGTCGGACATCGGGACAGCATATCTTGCCTGGCCTTCAGCCCGGACGGGAGGGTCCTGGCCTCGGGCAGCGCGGACAAGACCGTCAGGCTCTGGGACGTGGCCGCGCGCCAGCCTCTCGGCAATTTCGAGATGCTCTACGCGGACACCAATGATCCTCACAAGAGCGGAATTCTAGACGTACAGTTCACGCGCGACGGCAAGACCCTCATCTCAGTTGACGCAGGCTCGCCCGACGTTGGCAGTCACGTCCTGGTGCGGGCGGTCGAGTTCTCGCCAGCCGGGAGCAAGAACCTGGCACTCGTCAAGAGCACCCAGGCGAAGGCCATCACCACCTACTTCCACCAGGTGCAGAGCGTCACAATTAACCCGGAGACGTTTCAGTGGGCCGCGTCGGGCGGTTGCTGGAGGGTGGGGGCGAACAACGACTGCCTGGAGGGCGAAGCCGCCATCTGGGATATCAACGCGCGGCTGCCCATCGCCCGGCGCGTGCGGGAAAGCCTGGTCCAAAAAGTGAACCGGATCGCTTTCAGTCCCGACGGCAAGCTGATGGCGACGGGAGGCTGCGGCGAGTTAGCGGACAGAGCGCCGCGTGAGGACTGCCTCCGCGGCGAAGTCGAATTATGGGACACCACCAGCTTCAAAATCGTCGGTCGGCTGACAGACACGCCCTATGAAATTACCAGTCTGGCTTATAGCCCCGATGGGAAAACTCTGGCCGCGGGCAGTTGCGCGAAGATTGAAAAATCGGATGCGGGGCAAGAGTGCAGGCAGGACGAGATACGGCTGTGGAATTTGGACACGGGGCAACTCGTCTCGCAACCGCTCACGGGGCACGGCGCTTTCATTAAAATGTTAGCCTTCAGCCCTGACGGAAAAATCCTCGCCTCGGGCGGCGGCGAGACAATCATCCTGTGGGATGCCGGCACACGCCAGATGCTCGGCAAAATCACCTCCGGCCATCCATTTGAATCGGCGAATCTATTGGTCGCGGGCGTCCAAACTATCGCCTTCAGCCCGGACGGTAAAACGCTGGTCTCGGGCGGCTGTGGGAAACTGGAGCGCAGGGCCGGCCAGCCAAACAATTTATGTGTCGTGGGCGATCTGCGTTTCTGGGACGTGGCGACGCGGCAGATGATCGGAGACCCCCTCGCCGCGCACACAGACCAGGTCATCAGCCTGGCTTTCAGTCCTGACGGCAAGACGCTGGTCTCGGCTGCGGGCACTTACGACGATGCGGTTAAACTGTGGGACGTGGCGACGCGGCAGAAGATCGGGCGGGATTTGACGGGCTATGACACAGACATGGTGAAGATGATCTTCAGCCCCGACGGCAAGACGCTGGTTACTGCCGCGACGATGCAGGGGGAGAATAAGACCTACAACATTTTCCTCTGGGACTTGGATAAGCGCCAGCTCATCGGGCAGCCCATCACCGCTCACACCTATAATCTTGACGACATAGCCCTCAGCCCGGACGGGCGGGTGCTGGCGTCTGCCGGCTCGGACTTTCTGGGCGGCCGGAGGGATGCGGGCAGCGGGACGCAAGCCTTGAAGCTTTGGGACATGACGCTGGAATCATGGATTGAGAAAGCCTGCCGCGTCGCCAACCGCAACTTGAGGCCCGCCGAGTGGGAACTCTACTTCTCGGGTCAGAAGTATCGCAAGACCTGCCCGAACCTGCCGGAGCCGAAGGAGTGAGAGGTGGCTTTAGGATTCCGGCTTGAAGTTTCCCATGACAGGTTCTGCGTTTAGCTGAAACGCGCGCGCTCCTCCCGGCGTAGTGTAAATCGAAGGAGTCAATTGAAGATGTCACACCACCCTCGCATCATCGTTCTTTCAGTCGCGCTGCTCACGACTTGCGCGGCGGCCAACTCGCAGACGCCCGCGGGCAAGACGACCCCGCAGAAACAGACGAAGACGGATAAGGCCGCGCGGGCTGGGACGCGCGAGCGCGCGGACGCCGCTGCTGCGGCCGACGAGCGCCGGGCGGCCGTCGTCATGCTGGCCGCGTCGCTCGCCGACGAGGCGCGCTCGTTCCGCGACGAGCAGTTGCGCGCGCGCGTGCAGATGCGCGCGGCAGATGCCTTGTGGGAGACGGACCAGGAGCGTGCGCGCGTGCTCTTTCAGAGGGCGTGGGAGGCTGCTGACTCGGCGGAGCGCGCGGCGCTGCGCCGCATTGAGGAAGGGGGCCGCGACCGTAGCGAGTCGGACGTGGACATGCCGGAGTTGCGCTCGGAAGTCTTGCGCCTGGCTTCGAGGCGCGACCGCGCGCTCGGTGAAGAGTTTCTTGCCAAGATGACTGAGGCGAACGAGCGTGACAGTCAGAACCTGACGATCAGCATGGACAACTCCGCCGCGCGCCCGACGCCGGACCCTGAAAACCCTCCGGCGGACGTGGCCCACAGGCTGCTGCTCGCGCGCGGTTTTCTCGAAGAGGGCGACACGGAGCGCGCCCTCCAGTTCGCGGACAGGGCGCTCGACCGCGTCACCGTCCGCGGCATCAACTTCCTGTCCATGCTGCGCGATAAAGGACAGGCGGCGGCGGCCGACAAACGTTTCGCCGCGCTCTTCCAGCGCGCCGCCGCGGACCTCTCGTCGGACGCGACGACCGTCTCCGTGCTCTCCTCCTACGCCTTCACGCCGTTCCTCAACATCATCATCAAGGGCAACGGCGAAAATCACACGATGATGGAGACCGAGCACATCGTCGCGCCGAACATGCCGCCGCAGTTGCGCGCGGCCTTCCTGCGCGCCGCCGCGCAGATTCTCCTGCGCCCCATTCCGCCGCAAGGCCAGGACCGCACGCTCGCGGGCCGCTCCGGTCTCTACTTCGTCATCGCGCGCCTGCTCCCGCTCTACGACCGCTATGCCCCGAGCCTCTCGGCCGAGCTGCGCGCGCAGGCGAACGCGCTCGCGCCCGACGCGCCCGAGAGCACGCGCAACGGCCAGAACATAGAGCTGACGCGCGGGCTCGTCCCCGAAGAAGAGATGCCGGACCAGGGGCGCGAAGCGTTGGATAGCGCCGGCCGCGCCGCCGACCCAGCCGAGCGCGACTTCTCTTACGCCAGGGCCGCGCTCGAAGCCGCGTACAAAGGCGACATCTCGGCGCGCGACCTCCTGGACAAGATAGACGACAGCGCGACGCGCAAGGCCGCGCGCGCCTACGTTGACTTCACCCTGGTCAACCAGATGGTCAGGAAAAATGATTTGCAGGAAGCACTCCGGCTGGCGCGCGCGGGCGAGCTTAGTAACGTGCAAAGGGCTTGGGCGCTGACCGAGATCGCGAACGCGATGAAGACGGACGCCAAGAACGCCGCCGAAGTTTTGGACGAAGCGGCGACCGAGGCGCGGCGCATAGGCGGCGGCGACGCTGACCGCGCACGCGCGCTCTTCGGCGTCGCCACGCGCATGTACGACCTGGACCGCAACCGCGCGTGGGAAATCGCGGGGGAGGCCGTCAAGGCCGCCAACTCGGCCGAAGGCTTCACTGGCGGTGACTCTCAGGTTGCCGCACGGTTTGCGACCCCGCACGGCGCGACGACCACGAACTTCAGCGTCGAGAGCTTCGACGTGCAAGGCATCTTCGGGCGGCTGGCCGGCGACGACCTGATCCGCGCCGTCGAGCTGGCGAAGAGTTTTACGGGCGAAGCCCCGCGCGCCACCGCCACCTTAGCCATCGTCCGCTCCGTCCTCGACAAAGACAAGAGCCGGAAGGCAGTCGTCAGGAGTCAGTAAAGGCAGAATCCAGAATCCAGAATCCAGGAGTCAGGAGTCAGAATAAAAACAGAAGCGGTTCTCAGCCTTATCCATTCTGGATTTTGTCTCCTGCCTCCTGCCCGATCAGCCTTTGGAAGCGCGCGGCGTCTTCGCGCATGCGCACGTTGTTGAAGAGGACGTAGGAAGTCCCCTTCTGCGGCAGCATCCCGTAGAGTTCTTCCAGCTCCTCGTCTTCGTAAACGTAGCGAAACCCCTTGCGTCCGTGCAGCCGGAAGTAGCAGTGCTCCGGCGTCACCGTCCGCGCGCTGAACGGATCGACGACGTGCGTCAGGTCCAGTTCCTGGCACAACTCTCGGACGAGCGCGTCCGCCCAGCCGCCCCGCGGCTCCCACAAGAATTGCATTCCGCGCGGGCGCTTTATCTTCTCGAAAAACTCGCGCATGTTCCTGACGTTCTCTTTCGTCGGGTGAAAGCTCGCCGGGCACTGGAAGAGGACGCGGCGCGCATTCAACGCTTCGGCGCAGGCGAGCGTCACCTCCCACGCCTCGCGGACCAGCGGCGTCGGGCGGAACGAGCCGCACTGCTCGCGCTCACCTTCGGTCAAGGTGCGTTTGAGTCTCCGGTAAGTCGGGCTGCGCGCCTCGTGCGTGATGAGCATCCAGGCTTTGAGCGTGAACTCGAAAGCGGGCGGGGCTTCCGCGCGCCAGCGTTCGAGCGTCGGAATTTGCGGCGGCTGGTAGAAGGTCTGCTGCACCTCCACGACCGGAAAGTGCGCGAGGTACTCGCGCCGCGCCATCCGAAACCCGCAGCAGCCCGTCTTGACTCGCACGTTTTGGTCCATCGGATTAAGAATAAATGTTCATCGGGCGCGTCAGCAGCTCGACGGGGTCGGCGACGTTCAGCGCCTCACGGACGTAGAAGGCTTCGCCCGCCGCGACGTTGATGAGCGAGCCGAAGTAGCGCATGCGCCACTCGATCTGCTGTAGAAAATTTTTATCGCTGATGCGTGTCTGCGGCTCGTCGGAGTCTGGGCTGTAGAACTGCGAGGCGTGCGCGCGGATGGCGCGCATCTTCTCCTCGACGAAGTCGGAAACGTCCACGATGAAGGACGGGACGACGAGTCGAGAGTAGACTGTGTGCGCGAGCGCGGGCATCCGCACGGCTTCCTGGCCCGACTCCTCGTCGTAGCGGCGCATGCTCGCAAGGCGCGCGCCCTCGCGCACGATGCGCGCGGTGGCGGCGTGGTCCGGGTGCGGGTCGTCCCAGTGAAAGGTGAAGAGGACTTTGGGCCTGTGCGCGCGGATCACGCGGACTATCGCGGTGCGCGCCGCTTCGGTGACGTGGACGTGGCCGTCCGGCTGTTCGAGGTTGAGGCGCGCGTCGAGTCCGAGGATGCGCGCCGCCTCGCGCGCCTCCTCGGCGCGGCCCTCGGGCGTCCCGCGCGTCCCCATCTCCCCGCGCGTCATGTCCAGCACGCCCGTCCTGTAGCCCAGGCTCTTCAACTTGAGCAGCGTCCCCGCGACGCTTAGCTCCGCGTCGTCCGGGTGCGCGAAGACGGCCAGCGCGTCAAGCTCCACGTTAGAATTATTCATCGCCCCTCGGTTGTTAAATAACCACAGAGGCTGGAGAGGCACCGAGAAGAAAAAGGCCCGAGAGAAAAGCGGCGGCCGGATGTTTCCCTTCCCCGCTTTCTCTGTGTCTCTGCGCCTCTGTGGTTTTCCTACTACCTGAGATTTAGCCCAACAGGCGCTCGCCGGTCAAGCGAGCATTTGACGGCCCCGCCGCGATTTCGGTAGCCTTCCGCTCACCCTCAGAGAAAAGCAGCCCCCGAATGAGGACAGCTTTTATTCTGACTTCTGACTCCTGAATTCTGACTTCTGTTGCGCCATGCATCTCGTCGTCCTGGGCTCCGGCACGTCCGTCCCGCACCCGCGGAGGGCCGCCTCCGCTCACTGGCTCGAAACTCTTTGCGGGTCCGTCTTGTTGGACGCGAGCGCGGCCGCCGTCCACCGCGTAGCCCAGGAGGACCTCGACTGGGTCAACCTGGACGCCGTCTGGGTCAGCCACTTTCACCTCGATCACGTGGGCGGCCTCGCCCCCTTACTCTTCGGCACGAAGCATGCCCCGCAAACGAAGGGACGGCGGAAGCCCTTGCTGATTTACGGCGGGCGCGGGCTCAAAAAATTGGTCCACGCCTTCGACGAGGCAAACAATTACGGGCTCTTGAAACAGCCTTTCCCGGTCGAAATCCGCGAGGTCGCGCCGCGCTCGGAGTTCGAGTTGCTGCCGGGCCTCTGTGCCAAAACTTTCTCGACGCCGCACACGCGCGAGAGCCTGGCGCTCCACCTGACGGACGCGGACGGCACCTCGCTCGTTTACACATCCGACACGGGCTACACCGGCGCGCTGGCACAGTTCGCGGAGGGCGTTGACCTCCTGTTGATGGAGTGCTCCTTCCCGCACGACAAGGCGGTCCAGACGCACCTCGAACTTGAAGACGCCATGCGGCTCGCGCGCCGCGCACGGCCGCGCAGGGTGCTGCTCGCGCACCTCTACCCGGAGTGGGACGGCCTCGACATCGCGTCCGAGGCGAAAAAGTTTTGGCCCGGCGAGACCATCGGCGCGACCGACGGGCTGCGTCTGAGCATCGGCGGGGAGGAAAGCGACCCGTGACAGGCCGCGCGTCAAAGGCGCGTCCCTGTTAAGGAAGCTGAGAAGGAGGCTTGCCTGCCGGCGCGCGTTTGATTATTGTGGACGTGCCGTCGTTCCAGTTAAAGGTCGCGCGCGTCGCCGCTGACGTGAAAATCGTCCCGGCCATGCCTTACTTCGATTAAAGGAGGCACCTCCGATGGGTCGTCCGCCGGTCCACTTCTCACGCGCTCTCAGCACAGCCTGCGCTCTGCTTCTGACCTTCACGACGCTGCCCGCGCGCCCGACTGACGACGCGGGGCTCCTCGAAACGGGGGCCGCGTCGAAGGCCCACTCGCCGACGCCTGCGCCCGACTCGATTAAGATCGTCTCCTACAACATACGCTGGCGCGGGGGCGACGACCTGCGCAGGCTGATCGAGCTGCTGAAGTCGGACCCGGAGATCGGGCGTGCCTCGGTCATCGGCTTGCAGGAAGTGGACCGCAACAAGAAGCGCACGGGCAACGTCAACACCGCGCGCCTGATGGCTGAGGAACTGGGCATGTACTACGCGTGGGCCGCGCCGCCCCCGCCGCCCGCGAAGCACGGCGAGGCGCAGGAGGAGGAGACGGGCGTCGCTATCCTGAGCGCCTACCCGCTCGCGGACGTGACGCGCTTCGTGCTGCCGAACGAGGGGCCCGGCGGGCGACGCCGCGCCGCCGTCGGCGCGACCGTCCAGATAGGCAAGCAGAGCGTGCGCGTCTACTCACTGCACGCCGAGATACGCACCAGCAACGAGAAGCGGCTGGCACAACTTCGCGCCGTCCTCGAAGACCTCCAGGCGCACCACGCCGAGATCGAGCGCGTGGTCGTCCTCGGCGATTTCAACACGCTCACGGGCAAGGACGTTGACGCGACCTCCGAGCTGTTCACGGCCGCGAAATTCTCGACCCCCTTCGCCAACGGCCTCTCCACCTGGAAGACCTTCATCATCGAGCTGAAGCTCGACTGGCTCTGGCTGCGCAACTTGCGCCCCCTCCAGTCCGGCATCGACAAGAAGGTCGGACTCTCCGACCACTGGCCGCTCTGGGTCGAGGTCAAACTCTAGGCCCGGCCGGCGTCAGGCTGGTCCAATTTCCCGCCGAAAATTTGACGGCCCGAGCCGGCGTCAATATTGTGCTTCAGTTCTCCACACGCTGACGACTGATTCGTCAGCGACATCTTCAGTGTCTCTCGAAAGGAAAAGACGGAATGAACGCAGCGGGATTGACTTTTTATTCATCATTCATCATTCCGCGTTCATCATTGCCTTTCTACCTTACGCTGACGACGACGTTGTTGGCCTGTAGAGAATTGCCGGTGGCGCGTTGCAGCTCGGCGATGGCCTTGTTGAGGTCCGTCTGCGCGCGCAGCTCGTTGCCGCGGGCGGTCGTCAAGGCGGTCTGGCGTTCGAGCACCAGGAAGAGCGTTGACTGGCCGGCGTCGAAGCGGCGCTGCTCGGAGGCGTACTGCTGCTCGAAGGCGGAGCGCGCGGCCGCCGCCGCTCGCAGCCGCGACTCGGCCGTCCGCACGGTCTGCACCGCGTTGCGCACGTCCACCTGAATCAACTGCTCAAGCTGCTCGCGCTGCGTCTCGATGCGCTTGCCTTCAACGAGCGAGCGCCCGAGCTGCCCCTCGGCCGTGCGGTTCCTGAAAGGCAGGTTGACCTGCACGCCGACGCGGAAGTTGCTGTAGCGGTTCGAGCCCAGATTCAGGAGCGACTGGCCCAGGCCGCCCACCAGTTCCGGCGGAAACGTCTGCGGGGTCGGCGGCGGCAGCGGGCTCAGCGGGTCGCCCGGAAGGCCCACGAGGGCCGCGAGAGCATTCACCCGCGCCGTCAGCGCATTGACCTGATTAAGCTGCGCCTGCGACGAGGCCGTCAAAGGGTTGACGACGCTGCTGGTGTTGAGCGCGCCCGAGAGGCCGACGACGCCGTAGCTGCCGACCAAATCAATCTGCGGCTTGGTCTGCTCGCGGAAGTAACGCTGGTCCATCTCGTTGATTTCGCGCGCGACCGTGGACTGCCGCAGCTCCGGCCGTTTAGCCAGCGCGTCGTCCATCGCCTCGTTCAGGCTGACGACGGGCGGCGTCAGGTCAACCGGGTCCACAGGAATGAGCGAGACGTTCCAGAAGGGCGACTGGCGATTCTCCGCGATCAAGTTCTTCAAGTTGTTCTCGGCGCGCTGCACGTCTTCGAGCGCGCTGTAGACGCTCTGCTCGAATCCCGAAACCTGCGCCTCCACGGCGACCACGTCAATCGGCGCGAGCGAGCCCTCTTCCACGAGCCGCTTGTTGTGTTCGAGCTGCGCGCGCGCGTCGCGCACGGCGTCGCGCTGAATCTGCAAGTTGCGGAGCGCGAAGACCAGGTCCCAGTAGGCGCGCTGCACCTGCGTGATGGTCTCGATGGTGCGCTGGCGGAACTGCGCGTCCGTCAGTGAAAGGTTCTTCTTCGCAATCTCAATCTGGCGGCGGCTGTTGTCGAAGCGCAGGCCGCGGAAGAGCGGCTGCGTGTAGTTGAACGTCAGCGCCGTCGGGAACTGCGGGTTGAGCGCCGCGAACACGTTGTCGGTCGTCAGCCGGATGGCGGAGAAGTCCACGCGGTAGCCGCCGCCGAACTTCGGCGTCAAGCCCTCTATGCGCGCCGTGCCCGTGTAATCGCTCTGCGTGACCGCGTTGAGGACGCCGCCGCTCAGGAAACTGGCCGAGGGCGTCTTGCTCCGCTCGTAGTAGGAGAGCGAGCTGAAGCGCGGGTCGTACGCGCCGCGCGTCGCCAGCAGGTCGAACTCGGCGGCGCGCACGTTCTGGCGTGAGACCTCTATGTCCTTGTTGTTCAGGAGCGCCATCTCCAGCGCCTCGCTCAGCGAGAGCGGGCGCTGGTCCGCCATGTCAACGCCGACGCGGCCGATCTCCGGCAAGGGGCGCTCGGGCGCTTTGTAGTTCGGCGCGATCTGCGGCACGTTGGGCAGCATCTCGGTCTGCGGCGCGGGCGTGACAACGCTCTCACCGCCGGGCGCGGGCGCGGGCGCTTGCAGTGCGGGCGCGATCACCTGTCCGGGTGCTTGCTGCCCCGGCTGCGTCGTCGGCGCGGGCGCGAGTTCACCTTCCGCGGGCAGGCTGTCGGTCATCGGGATCGGGGTCGCGGCGGCCCCGCCCTGCGGCGTCTGCGGCTGGGTCGCGGGCGCAGGTTGAGTCCCGCGCGTCTGCTGGTCGGCCTGCGTGGTCGGCTGCACGCTCTGCTCCGTCTGCCCCGAGGGCGTGACGGGCCGCGCGTTCGAGCCGGGCGCGGGCGACTGCCCCTGCGCGTCGTTGCCGCTCGGCGCGACGTTCACGCCCGACGAAGGCGGCGTGCTCTGCGTCGGCGTGTTGCCGCTCGGCGCGGGCTGCGCCGGTTGCACGGTCGTCCCGCCCGGCTGCTGCGCGAGCGCGCGGGGCTGCGTTCCTCCCGCGAAGAACAGAAGCGCGAGGCCGAGGATTGCTAAATCAATTTTGCGACGGTTCATAACGATTTCAAATTAAGATAACCACGGAGACGCGGAGAGGGCCTCAAAAGTTAAAGCGGCTTGTTCTCTGTTTCTGCATTTCTTCTCCGCGTCTCTGTGGTGATTACTGTCTTGAGAACATGCTGAAGAGCGAGGCGGCGGCCGAGGCCGTCTTGCGTCTCGCCCAGGCAAACGCACCGCGGACTGGCGCGAGCGTCCGGCTGAAGATGCGCGCGCGGCCCAGGTCGTCGAAGAGCGAGTAGAAGACAGGCACGGCGAGCAAGGTGAGCAGCAGACAGAGGCTCTGCCCGCCGACGACGAGGACGCCGATGGAGCGGTTCGTCCCGGAACCCGGCCCCGTCGAGATGACGAGCGGCATCATGCCCGCGACGAGCGCGATGGTCGTCATCAGGATGGGGCGCAGGCGGTCGCGGTTCGCCTGGATGATTGCTTCGAGGCGCTCCATGCCCTGAGACCGCAGCTCGTTCGTGTGGTCAATCTGTAGAATCGCGTTCTTCTTGACGACGCCGAACAGGAGCAACAGCCCGAGGCCCGAAAAGATGTTCACGGTCTGCCCCGTAATCAGGAGACTGACGATGCCGAACGGAATCGAGAGCGGCAGCGTCAGCAGGATGGTGATGGGGTGTATGAACGACTCGAACTGCGCGGCCAGCACCATGTACATGAAGACGAACGAGAGGACGAAGGCGAGCATGAAGTAGTAGCCCGCGCGGCCCAACTCTTTCGACCGACCCGCCGTGCCCGTCGTGTAACCCGTCTCGACCTTCAACTCTTTGACGAACTCGTTCATCTTCGTGACCACGTCGGCCTGCGAGCCGCCGGGCCTGACGTTGGCGAGCAGGGAGACCTGCCGCTGGCGGTTCAGGCGGTCAATCGCGGACGGCCCCGAACCCTCCACGATGGTGACGAGATTATCGAGGCTCACCCAGCCGACCTTAGCCGAAGGCACGATCATCCGGCGCAGGCCCTCGACCGACGCGCGAAACTCGCCGGTGGCGCGCACGCGCACGTCGTACTGGTCCGTGCCGGCGTTGAAGGTCGAGACCTTCTGCCCGGCAACCAGCGTGTTTAGCGCCTGCGCGATGTCGCCGACGCGGACGCCCAAATCCCCTGCGCGCGCGCGGTCAATCTGGACGCGCAGCTCGGGCTTGCCTGTAATCAGGGTCGAGTCCGCGTCAACCACGTCCGGGATGGTCTTCATCTTCTGGAGCAGTTCTTCGGAATACTTCGTCAGCTTCTGAAGGTCCGGCCCGCCTATGACGTACTGAATGTCGGCGTTGCGGAAGCCGCCGCCCGAGATGGCCGCGACCTGCTGCACGCTCGTCCGAAGCTCCTTCGGGTACTTCTTCAAAAGCTCGCGCGCCTTGACCATCAACTTCTCCTGACTCTCCTGGCGCTCCTTGATGGGCACGAGCTTGATGTAGATGGAGGCGGTGTTGACCACCTGCTGCTGGCCGCCGCCGATGGTGACGAGCGCGGCTTCCACGCCGGGAAGCCCGCGCATCTCGGCCGCAATCTTCTCCACCAGCGCCGATGTCGCGGGCAGCGTGTAGCCTTCGGGCGCGCGCACGTTGATTTCAAATTGCGCCTGGTCGTCCACCGGGAGGAAGTTCTTGCCGACGAACTTGAAGAGCGGCACGATGCTGATAAACACGCCCACGCACATCAGCACGATTGCCCAGCGATGCGCCATGGACCACTTGAGCATCCAGGTGTACGTCCGGTCTATCGGCCGATACCAGCGCGCCTCCTTCGACGAGTGCCCGGACTCCGCACGACGCTTCTTCTCTTCCCCTGGCGACACGTGCGTTTCCATCGGAGGCAAGGCAGCTTCGTCCTGAATCGCCGCGTCCCCGCGTCCCCGCGTCCCCGCGCCGTCTTCGACGTTCCTCTCCGGCCCCTCTTCGGCCGCGACCACGCGCGACTCGTTGGCGAGGGCCGCGGGCGCATCATTCTCCGAAGGGATGCTGCCCGTGCCGGCCGGGAGCGGGTCGTCCTTGCGCTTAATGAGTCGGGCGGCGAGCATCGGCGTCAAGGTGAACGAGACGATGAGCGAGACGGCGATGGCGAAGGAGGCCGTCAGGCCGAAGCTCGACATGAAGCGGCCGACGATGCCGCCCATGAAGCCGACGGGCAGGAAGACTGCGAGCAGAGAGAGCGTCGTCGCCATGACGGCGAGGCCGATCTCTTTGGTGCCCTGAATGGCTGCCTGAAACGGCGGCGTGCCCTTCTCTTCGACGTGGCGGAAGATGTTTTCCAAAACCACAATCGCGTCGTCGATCACGATGCCGACCATCAGCGTCAGGGCGAGCATGGTGATTTGATTCAAGGTGAATCCCATCGCGGCCATCAGGCCGAAGGTCGCGATGATGGAGGTCGGGATGGCAATGGCCGCGATGAAGGTCGAGCGTATGCTCCACAAAAAGATGAAGACGACGATGGCTGCCAGGATGCCGCCCTCGACGAGATGCGTCTGGATGGATTCGAGCGAAGCCTTGATGAAGATCGACTGGTCGCCGACGATCTCGGTCTTGAACCCAGGCGGCATCGTCGGCTTGATTTCCGCCAAACGCTCCTTGACAGCGTCGGCCACGGCGACCGTGTTCTGCCCGGACTGCTTCGAGACGACGAGCGTCACGGCCGGCTGACCGTTCAAGAGCGCCTGCGTGCGCTGCTCCTCCGCGCCGTCTTCGATGTAGCCGATGTCGCTGATCTTGACTTGATAGTTACCGCGCGACGCGACCACGAGGTCGTTGAAGCTCGCGGGGTCCACGATGCGGCCCATCGTGCGGACGGTCAGTTCGCGCGCGCCCTCGTCCACGCGCCCGCCGGGCACTTCCATATTCTGCGCGCGGACGGCGGCCGCGACCTCCGCGACCGTCACGTTATAGGAGCGCAGCTTGTCCGGGTCCACCCAGACCTGAATCTCGCGCCTGCGGCCGCCGACGATCTGCACCTGGCCGACGCCGTTGATGGACTCGATGCGCTCCTTAATCTGCTTGTCCGCGATGTCCGTCACCTCGCGCAAAGAGCGCGGCGCGGAGATGGCTATGCGCAGGACGGGCGCGGCGTCCGTGTCCAGCTTCTGGATAATCGGGTCCTCGGCCGTCTCGGGCAAATCGCCGACGATCAGGTTGACCTTGTCGCGCACCTCCTGCGCGGCCACGTCGGCGTTCTTCTCCAGGAGGAACGTGATGAAGACCTGCGAGACGCCTTCGACCGAGGTCGAGCGCAATTCGTCAATGCCGCTGATGGTGTTGACCGCGCCCTCGACCTTGTCCGTGATTTCGGTCTCGATCTCCTGCGGGCTCGCGCCGGGGTTGACGACTGACACGGTGATCGTCGGCAGATCAATCTTCGGGAACAAATCAACGCCGAGCGATTTGTAGGAGAAGAGCCCGACCACCGTCAGCGACAGAATCAACATCGTCGCGAACACCGGGCGGCGGACACAAATTTCAGCAAGCTTTTGCATGATGACTCAGTGGTTGGTGGTCAGTGGCCGGTGGTCAGTTAGGAATCAGTTGTTTTTAACTGACCACCGACCACCGGCCACTGACCACTGCTTTTACTGCTTGACGGGCGACCCGTCGTTCAACAACTCCACGTTGCCGGTGGCGACCTGTTCGCCGGAGGCGACTCCGGTTTTGACTTCGACGAGGTCTGCTTCGGCCTGGCCCAGTTGGACGATGCGCCTTTCGGCGCGGCCGTCCTTGATGACGAAGACGTAGTTCGTGCCCGACTCGGCGCGGAGCGCGCGCAAGGGGACGAGCACGGCCGGGCTCGTCTGCGGTTGCAGGATGCGCACCGTCGCGAACTGGCCCGGCTTGAGGAGGCCGTCATTGTTCTCGACCTCCGCCTCGACCGTCATCGTGCGTGAATTCGGCGTCACGCCCGGCGCGACGTGGTGCACGCGCCCGCCGAAATTGCGGTCCGGGTAGGCGCTGACGTTGACCGAGACGCTCTGCCCGACCTGAATGGCCGTGATGGCCTGCTCGGGGATGTCTATCCGCACGCGCAGGGGATTGGTCCGCACGACCGTCGCGACCTTGCTCGACGGCGAGACGTACTCGCCCAGGTCCGCCGGCCGGTCCGAAACGTAGCCGTTAATCGGCGACGGCACGACCGCGTAGGAAAGGTTCTTGCGCGCGGACGCCACCTGCGTCTCGGCGCTCGTCACGGCGGCGCGCGCGGCAATCACCGCGGCGTAGTCCTGCCTGGCCTTGTTGAGGGCCACCTCGTACTGCTCGCGCAGGAGGTCGCGCTGCGCCTTCTGCTGGTCGTAGGACGAGCGCGAAACGTCGCCCGTCTCGATCAGGCGCTCCTGGCGGCGCAGCTGCGTTTCGGCCAGCTGCCACGCGACGCGGGCGGCGTTCACGTCGGCCACCTGCGCCGGGTCGAATTTCTGGCCCGGCCGGACATTGATCTTCTCTTCGGCCTGGCGCACGGCGGCCTTCGCCTGTTCGAGCTGTGCCAGCGTCTGGTCCACGCGGATGCGCGCGTCGGCGCTGTCGAGCCGGACGATGGTCTGGCCCTGGCGGACGTAGCTGCCGAGTTCGACGCCGACCTCCACGACCTTGCCCGCGACCTGCGGCGCGACATCGGTCTGCTCGTCCGCCGCGAGGCTGCCCGTGGCTTCGAGGAAGCGCGGCAGGTCGCGCGTGATGGCGGGCGCGGTCGTCACTTCGACCGTGGCGGTGGTGGCGGTCTCGGTCGTGCTGGTCGTTTGCGTCGCGTTCGACGCCTTCGAGCCGCCGCATGCCGCGCCGACGAGTGCGGCCGCCGCGAGAGTTAAGGCGAGTGATAAAAACTTTAACTGCTGACGGGAGATCATCTCGTTCGTTTCTTCTTCCTGCTTGAAATCCCGGCGGGCTCTGCCGCCGCCTTGAAGGTTAACGACTGCTCGCCGGCTTCGGTTCTAATGCCGCGAAGTAAAATCTCTGTGAACTCGCGCGCGGCCTCCTCGTTCGTGATGTCGAGCAGGTGACGCGACGGGTCCCACAAATTGTTGTTGAGCGAGTGGTGTATGAGCATGCCGATGAAGGCGCGCACGACCATCTTCGGCGAGACCGCGCGGAACGCGCCGTCGCGCTGGCGCTCACCGATGTAGGTGCCGAGGAACTCGTAAATCTGAAGGACGTTTCTGTCCCAGAACATCTGTGCCAGTTCGTGCCCTTCCAGGGCGGAGTGGAGCAGGAGGCGCAGGAATTCCCTATCCTGGTCGTGGTGTTCGAGGGCCGTGCGGGCCAGCGTCTCGAAGACGGCCCGGTCGTCCTTGCCGAGGACCGCGTCTTCGACCAGCCGGCACGGGTCGGTTATCTCCATCGAGCAAGCCTTGTGGTCGAGGATGGCCGTGTAGAGTTCTTCCTTGGTGGCGAAGTGGCGGAAGACCATCGCCTCGGAGACGCCGGCGGCCTGGGCTATCTCCCTGGTGGTCGTGCCGCGAAAGCCGCGCTGCGAGAAGAGGCGCACGGCGACGCGCAGGATTTGGAGACGCCGCTCCTCGCCCGCCATCCGTCCGCCGCCCGCGGGCACTACTTCGGCGTGAGAGTCTGTAATTTGCTTACTCAATAACTTAAATTCCTATCCAGGCCGTCTTAAAAGTAAGTACTTACTTACCATCTTCTGATGAACGAAGTCAAGGCGGCGTTGGTTGCAAAAAAGTGGTCAGTTTTCGGTGGTCAGTGGTCAGTAAAAACAAGGCAGGCGAGCGTGTCCGGCGCGACTGCCTTTTGTCTTTCTTTTAACTGACCACTGACCACCGACCACTGACCACTGCTTCGCTGTACTGTTCCCGACCTTTGCGCTAAAGTATCACGTACCTTTTCGCAACAAGAGTAGGCGGCCGCGGTCGCGCCCTTTGATGAGGGTGTGACTCTGGTTCTCTTTATTTGGCGTGCGGCTTCGCGGGCCGTCAGCCTTCGGGCGTGATTGTTCCTCGTCGGCACGTTGTTTGCTCAGTTGCGGCGGGAGCGACCAATTTTTTGCAAACTCTCTCGCGATACTCATCCTGCCCTGGCGGCGGATGAAATACTTTTTACCAAGGAGAAGACGAAATGTCAGAGAACAGAACCCCAGGCGGATACACCCCAGGACAGGGCGGACAGGCGACGGGCGGCGCGGGCACGGGTGCGACCGACGCCGGGACGACGCGCGACACGGGCACAGGCGGCGGCGGCAGTGGCAGCCAGGGCCTGACGACCACCGGCCAGGGGACCGGCGGCGGCGCGGGCGCAGGCACCGCGACGGCGCAGGACAAAGGCTACGGCGCGAAGATCGCCGATGCGGCCTCGACCGCCAAGGACTACTTAGGCGACAAAGTCTCCGCCATCGGCGACAAGCTCTCGGACCTCAAGAACACGGACATCAAAGAGGTCGCCAACCAGGCCAAAGACTACGCGCGGCAGAATCCGGGCCAGGCCATCCTGATCTCGGCCGCCGCCGGACTCGTCCTCGGCATCTTGATCCGCGGAAGCCGTAAATAACGAGTGAGCAGTGATGAGTGGCGGGTGATGAGTGAAACGCTTTAACCCGTCACTCATCACCCGTCACTCATCACTGTTCTTCAAGGAGGAGCGATGGCCGATTTAGAGAAGAGGACGGCGGCCGCGCCCGCCAGGAATGCCGACGCGCCGCAGACTCCTGACGTAGAGGGTCTGCCCGCGCTCTTCGGGCGCTTGAGCGACGGCGTGACGACGCTGCTCGACACGAAGCTCAGCTTACTCAAGGTCGAAATCAAAGAGGACGTGAGCGCCTACACGCGCAACGCGCTGACGATGCTCATCGGCGGCATCATCGCGGCGGTCGGCTTCGCCATCGTCAACGTGGCGGTCGCGCTGTTCGTCGGGTCCTTGATGCCGGAGAGGATGGACCCGGCCGTGCGCCTCGCGCTCGGCTTCGTCATCACGGGCGCGCTCTACCTGATTATAGGCGCGGTCTTCATCATCAAGGCGAAGAACAACCTCGCCAAGCGGGAGATCGTCCCGAACCGCAGCGTCGAGGAACTCAGAAAGGACAAAGAATGGCTGAAGAAGGAACTCTAGAGCAGGCGCGCGGCGATGGCGGTGAGCCTAGTAAGGAAGAGCTTCAGCGTCGGATGGAAGAGGCGCGCGAAACCATCACGCAAACCGTTACGGAGATTAA
This sequence comes from Pyrinomonadaceae bacterium, assembly GCA_036403435.1. Lineage (GTDB taxonomy): Bacteria > Acidobacteriota > Blastocatellia > Pyrinomonadales > Pyrinomonadaceae > QHXM01. Next base: position 143,508 of record DASWQY010000194.1, on the reverse strand, counting down.
AGAGACAGTGACTAATCAATACTACTCTATGAAAGAGACGGTCTCGGACGCCCTCGACTGGCGTCACCACTTCCGCCGGAACCCCGTCGCCTTCAGCGTCGGCGCGCTCTCGGCCGGATTCCTAATCGGCTACGGCCTGGCCGGCACGCTCAAGGGGCGCGGCGGCCGTGGCAGCGACGGCTACCCCTCGGCGGAGGACACGGACGTGTATGCGCGGACGGGCGCGACGCCCCAGCACTACGACGACGAGGAGATTCAGCGGCGCACGGCCTTCCACGGCCACTCGTTCGCGGCGCAGGCCATCACCGACAGCCCGCGCGCCGGCGGCGTTGACGACGCCGCGTACGAGCGCGTGACGGACGAGGGCGGCGAAGAGGGGGCCGGCGACGACGGCTCGGCGCGCGGCGCGGCTTACAGCTACAGCTCGCCGCGCGAGGAAGCACGGGAGGAGGAGAAGCCGCAGAGGCCCGGCCTGCTCGAACGCTTCAAGGAGACTTCGGCCTACGACCGCCTGCAAACGGAAGTGTCTTCGCTCGGCGACCGCTTCATCGAAGAGTTGTCGAGCACGGCGCAGACGGTCGTGCTGCCCGCGCTCTTCAACAAGGTCAAGGAGCTGTTCGGCGTTGACCTCTCGAACAAGCAGGCACAGGGCGGCGGCCGGCAGCAGCAGCGGGCCTCGGTCGGCTCGGCGGCGGAGCAGTCCGGCGCGGAAGGCGGCGCGGGCACGGGCGGCGGCGAAGCGCGCGCGGCGAGCGCCGCTGCGTCTTCGTCCGGCGCGTCCTCGTCGCTCGCTTCGGCCTCGCGCGGCTCGAACCCGTCCGCTTACGCCACGAGCGAGAATCGCGGCTACGGCTCGCAGTCGGAAGAGCGCGGCGGCGGCGCGGACAACTCCGTCCTCGACCTCGACCGCTGAGGGCCGGGAGCGTCAGGCGGGACGCACGAACCGTTCGCGCTGAAGGCGCAAAGGTAAGACGCAAGACGCTGGAGGGTTGAGCGTGACTCAGGCTCTTTGGTTTCTTTGCGGCTTGAGTTTTACCTTTGCGCCTTTGTGCGAAACTGGCCGCTTCAATCTCCATCGAGTGTGGAATCAGACGAGACGCACGATGTTCGAGGTGAAGAAACAGGAGGACACCCAGGCCCGCGAGCGTAATGAAACGCGCGACAGCCCGCCCGCCCCGGCGCGCGCGGCCGTCATCCTCAACGACTCTTCTGGCACGGGCGACAAGGAGCAGGCGCGGGAGCGCCTCGCCGAAATCTTCTCCGAGACCGGCGTCGAGGCGCGCATCTCGCTGGCCCGCGGCGGCGACGAGATTGTTGAATTGGCACAGCGCGCCGTCAGCGACAATTGCCAGCCCATCGTCGCGGGCGGGGGCGACGGCACGATCAACGCCGTCGCCTCCGTCCTCGCCGGCACAGACCGCACGCTCGGCGTCCTCCCCCTGGGCACGCTCAACCACTTCGCCAAAGACCTGCACATCCCGCTCGACCTGGAGGGCGCGGCCCGCGTCACGCTCGAAGGCCGCGAGGCGCGCGTTGACGTGGGCGAGGTGGAGGGGCGCATCTTTCTCAACAACTCAAGCCTCGGGCTCTACCCGAGCATCGTGCGCCACCGCGAGAAGCAGCAGGAGCGCCTGGGGCGCGGCAAGTGGCCCGCTTTTTTGTGGGCCACTTTAACGATGCTGAAACGCTACCCGTTCCTGAACGTGCGGCTCAGCACGGACGACGAGCGGCTCATACGCCACACGCCGTTCGTCTTCGTCGGCAACAACGAATACGAGATGGAGAGTTTTAATGTGGGCGCGCGCTCGTGCATAGACGCGGGCCGCCTGAGCCTCTACGTCGCGCACCGCACGGGCCGCCTCGGCCTGCTGCGCCTGGCGTGGCGCGCGCTCTTCGGCGGCCTGCGCGACGAGCAGGACTTCGACGCGCTCTGCACCACGGAGGTCTTCATAGAGACGCGGCGGCCCAAGCGCCTGCGCGTTGCGACCGACGGCGAAGTCGCCATCATGACCACGCCGCTCCACTACCGCGTGCGCCCCGGCGCGCTGCGCGTCCTCGTACCCAAAGAGCAGTGATAAGTGATGAGTGATCAGAAAAAACTTCTTTCTTTAACTTATCACTCATCACTTATCACTTCGGAGCATAGCCATGCGCAAGTTAGTCCACCTGTCAGACCTGCACTTCGATTGGGTTGACGAGTCGATCATCGAGCCGGTGATTAAGACTGTGACGGAGCTTGGGCCGGACGTGGTGGTCGTGTCGGGCGATTTGACGCAGCGGGCGCGGAGCAGCCAGTTCGCGGAGGCCAAAGAGTTTCTGGATCGGCTGCCCTCGCCACAGATCATCGTCCCCGGCAACCACGACGTGCCGCTCTACAACGTCTTCAGGCGCTTCTTCGATCCGCTCGAAAATTACAGGCGCTACATCACGGACGACCTGACGCCCTTCTACTCGGACGAGGAGATCGCCGTCCTCGGCATCAACACGGCACGCTCGTTGACCATCAAGTATGGGCGCGTCAACGAGCAGCAGATCGCCGCCATCCGCGACAAGCTCTGCCCCTTCGCCGACGAGGTCGTCAAGATCATCGTCACGCACCACCCCTTCGACGTGCCGGAAGGGCAGCACGAGGACGAGTTGGTGGGCCGCGCGCAGTTGGCGATGGAGGCGATAGCCGGCTGCGGCGCGGACGTGCTCCTGGCGGGCCACCTGCACGTCAGCCACACGGGCCACAGCTCCGCCCGCTACAAGATCGCCGGCCACAGCGCGCTCGTCGTCTCGGCGGGAACGGCCACCTCAATCCGTCACCGCGGCGAGCCGAACACCTTCAACGTCATACGCGTCAAGCACCCCTTCATCAACGTCGAGCGCCTCGCCTGGCAGCCCGACCGCAAAGCCTTCGCCCCGTCCTCCAACGAACACTTCCGCCACACGCCCGACGGCTGGACGCGCGTCCCGGACGAGATGGCGGCCGACATCGTTTACGAAGAATCACGGTAAGAGGCCGTTTCAAAACTCAAGTTACTGATTGATTCAAACCCCTTTGCGCCTTTGCGTGAAACTTAATCTCACGCAAAGGCGCAAAGGCGCGAAGGGGTTGAGTTAAAAAAATGCGGGCCGTCATTTGGAACGGCCCGCCAAAGAGTCAGTTTTTCAGTGCCCGGAAGAAGGGCGGCCCAACTAGAGTTGGATTTCCCACATCCCGCGGCCGTGCGTTGCGATGCGCAGGACGCCGCCGGACGTGATCGCCAGGTCGAAGACCGGCACGCGCGGCAGCCCCGTGCTGAACGAGGTCCAGGTCGCGCCGCCGTCCGTTGATTGGTAGACGCCGATGTCTGTCCCGGCGTAGAGATTGCCAGTCGCCTTGTGGACGATGAAGCCGTTGACGGGAACGTCCGGGATGCCCGTCCCGGCGACGGTCCATGTCGGCGTCGCGGCGTTCAGGTTCGTCGTCTTGTAAACGTGCTGCCCGTTATCAACCCCGTAGAAACCCGAGAGGGTGACGTAGGCGGTGTTCTGGTTGTTCGGGTCAATGACGGCGCGCGCCACGTACTTCGTGTTGCCGGCCGGCGTGACATCCGTGAGCGTCGTGGAGCCGGTGGTCGTGCGGAAGACCTTGCCGTTCTCCAGGCCGACGATGCGGACCGCGTCGTTCTGCGGCGAGATGCCGATGGCGCTGATGGCGACGCCAGAGGCTAAGGGCTTCTGGCTGACGACCGACATGCGCCCGGTCGGGCTGGCCGTGCGGTAGAGGCGATCCGTGCCGAAGTAGAGCGTATTCGGCGAGCCCGGCCCCAAAGCCATCGGCGCGTAGAAGAGGACGGCCGTGTCGTTGCAGCTGATGCCGTTGTTGGTCGCGCCGCAGCCGTAGGCCGCCCAGTTCTCGAACGCGGTCGGGCTGGTCGTCGTGGCGAAGGCCATCAGGCCGCCCGTCCCGTTGACGTTGTAGTAGGTGTGGTACTGGCGCACGCTGGTCGTCCCCGTGGAACTCTGGTCGATGAGGGCAAAGCCGCCGTCGCCGTAGTCGGTGCGCGTCCAGGTGCCGTCGGTCTTAATGCGGTGAGAGCCGTTGTCCTGCGTGCCGCCGATGGTGAAGTAAGGGTCGGTCGGGTGGACGGCGACGCTCATGTATTGCATGGAGTTGATGGGCGTGCCGCCGTTGAGGCCGCCGTTGAGGCTCTGCCAGGTGCCCGTCCCGCCGGCCGTGGACTTGAAGATGCCGCCGTCGTTGCCCGTGTAAACGATTGCCGGGTTGGTCGGGTCGAAGGCAATGGCGTGGCTGTCGGCGTGCAGGCCCGTCTGGGCCTTGACGAAGGTCGAGCCGCCGTTGGTTGATTTCTTGACGATGCCGCTCGCCGTGCCGTCGGCGTTGCCGCCGAGGTAGATGTTGTTGGCCGAGTCAATGGCGACGGGCGAGTCGTACCAGCACTGGCCGCCGCAGAAGCCGTTGGCCCCTGTCAGCGTCGTCCACGTCGCGCCGCGGTTCGTGGATTTACGCAGCGTGCCGCTTGCCTCTTCGGAGGTCGCCAGCAGGATCGAGCCGTCGCCGTTGACCGCCAGGTTGACGCGCGAGGTGACGGTCGTGCTGACGGCGAGCAGCTTCTGGAAGCTCGTCGTGCCCTGCGCGTTGTTCAGCCGGTAGATGCCCTGGTCCACCGTGCCGAGCAGGCTGAAGACGATGGTGTTGTAGGTCGCGTCAACCGGGTCGAAGACCATGTCGGGCACGGCGAGGTTGCTGCCGTTGCCGCTGCCCGTGTCGAGCTTACTGAACGTCGGGCTGGCGCTCGTCGCGTTGGTCGAGCGGTAGATGCCGCGCAGGGGGCTCGGCGGGGTCTGCGCCACCGAGTAGGCTATGTCGGAGCTGACGCCGCCGAAGGCCGAGGCGGTCGAGACGAAGATCACGTCCGGGTTAGTCGGCGTGACGAGAATCTTGCTGACGGCGCGGCCCGAGAAAACGTCGTTGCCGCCGGCATCGAGGTAGAGGCGCGTGAGCGTGCGCGTCGGCTCCTCCAGCTCGGCGTTGTCAATGCGGTAGACGCCGACGCCGAAATAATTGCGCTGCCCGGAGTTTCCTTCACCGGTCCCGACGTAGACCCTCGAAGGGTTGGACGGGTCAACCGTGATCGCGCCGATGGAGAGCGAGAGCGCGTTGTCCATAATCGGCGACCAGCTCCCGCCGCCGTTCAGTGAGCGATAGACGCCGCCGACCGCCGTCCCGACGTAGACTACGCTCGGGTTGCTCGGGTTGATGGCAATCGCGGTCACGCGCCCGCTGACGGAGTTGGAGACCGAGAACGTCTGCCCGTTGGTGATGGGGGCCGGGCCAATCGGCGTCCAGCTTCCGCTGACGGCCGAGGCCGAAACGAGGCCGGCGTCCGTGGCGCTCATCGTTGCGTCGCCCGCGGGGTCTGTGACCGCGCCGGGGGTTGGACGGTTGGCGCGCTCTTTCTGTTTTTGCTGCTCCTGCTGCTCCAACTGCCTGAGGGCGCGCGCGCGGGATTCGTGCTGCTTGCCCTGGTTGTTTTTGTCCAGGCCGCGGAGTTTGGCAATGTGCTCGTCACGCAGCCGCAGGTAGGTGCCTTTGTCTATTTTCCCGCGAGAGATGGCGGGGAGGTCCGCATCTTCGTCGTCATCTTTTCTGTGTTGCGCGTTGATGGAAACGGAGGCCAGGGTGAGGGCCACGACAATCATGAGTAAAGAGGTCAAAAATCGCTTCATGCGAGGGTTCTCCTTGAAAGGTCTGGAACATATTGATCCGCCGCCCAGGCGCGGCTCGTCGCCGCCCGTGGAGGCAGGTAGTTAGTAGTTACGGCCAGCTAAGGAGCAGGTCAGGCTACCCTACTCAACTATCAGCACAAGGGACGCGCCTCATGACGGCCGGAGGCGCAGGAGTATTTGCGAAACGGAAACCGTTTCAACTCGGTCAGGAAAGATTGCTCGGCTATGAGAGGATGAAGGGGGCTTCTTGATCGCGTAATCGCTGCCAATTCGTAACGGGAATTCAGATGACGTAGAGGCCGATTCGGTTGTCTCGAAAAACAGGACGCCGTTTTCGTTCAGGTAAGCGACGAGGAGCCACGCGCACCACACGAAGAACACACGAAGAAGCTGAATTTTTTAGTGTCGTTTCGTGTGATGCGCGTGGTTCCAGTCCCCCCTAACCAGCCGCTCAGATTATTTACCGCTTCCGCGGGTTGACACCCCCTCACGCCGTCAATAGACTTCCGGGTCGTCCCCGGCCGCAAGTTTTCCGCACGCTAATCTCTCGGAGAAGGAACCCTCCCATGCTCAAACAAAAATCAGCGGCGACCCGCCCCGGCCGCGCCGTCATAGGCGCACTCGTGCTGCTCGCGCTCTTAATCTCGGCCGCGCGCCACACGCCCGCGCAGAACCCTGACGACTTCCAGACCGAGCGTGAGCGCGCCATTCAGCTCATCAACGAAAATAAGTTCGGCGAGGCGCTCCCCGTCTTCGAGCGGCTGGCGGCGTCGAGCCGGGCCGACGGCCAGGTGCTGTACGGGCTGGGCGTCGCCCTGCTGATGACAGCCGACAAGATTAAGGACGAGGAGGCGCAGCGCAAGGCGCGGCTGCGCGGGCGCGAGTCGTTGGTGAGCGCACAGCAGATGGGCGTCGCGGACCCGAACCTAGCGATACTGATTAAGTCCGTCAAGCCGAACGGCGCTCTGGCCGGCGTGTCGGACAACAAGGAGGCCAACGAGGCGATGCGCGCGGCTTCGGCGGCGTTCGCCAACAAGGAGTATGAGAAGGCCGCTAAAGAGTACGAGCGCGCTGCGCGGCTCGACCCGGCGCTCTACGAGGCGGCGCTCTACACGGGCAACACGCATTACGCGCTGAAGAACTGGGACAAGGCCGGCGAGTGGTTCGCGCGCGCCATCGCCATCGACCCCGAGAAGGAGACGGCCCACCGCTACTGGGCCGACGCCCTGATGTACTCCGGCAAGCAGGAGGAGGCGCGCGACAAATTCTTCGAGGCCATCATCGTTGACCCTTACAGCCAGTTGACTTGGCGGGGCTTGAGCACCTGGGCCGAGACGAATAAGGTCACGCTCGCGCACCCGAAGATAGACATCCCCACGAACGTGTCTTCGCAGGCCAACGGCAACGTCAACATCACCATCGACGAGAAGACGCTGAAGGGGGACAGCGAGGACGGGTCATCGGCGTGGATGATGTACGGCCTGGCGCGCGCCGTCTGGCCGACGGGCAAGGACGGGAAGCTGAGCGAGAAGTTCGCCCAGGCGTATCCGAACGAGAAAACTTACCGCCGCAGTCTGGGCGAGGAGGTGGACGCGCTCCGGCTGGTGGTCGTGTCGGTCAAAGAGCAGGGCAAGAAAGTCAAACAGCTTGATCCGTCGCTCGCCAAACTCGTCAAGCTGGACGAGGCAGGGCTGCTCGAACCCTACGTCCTCTTCGCGCGCGCCGACCGCGACATCGCGCAGGATTTTCCCGCATACCGCAAGGCCAACCGCGACAAGCTGCGCCGCTACCTCCTCGAATACGTCGTCAAAGGCGGGGGCAACTAACAGAGAAAGGGGAGAACAAAAGGGCCGGGCCTTTGTTCTCCCCTTTCCACTTCGCTCCCGCTACTTCACTTCACTCAGCTTGCAACCCGCCGGTCACTGCGCTCCGCGCCCGCCGGCTTCGGGGGCGGGGCGTCCGCGCCCTCGGAGCGGTAGCCGCAGCCCTCCTTCGCGCAGTAGCGTACCGTGCCCTCTTTCTTCGTCGTCTTCTCCAGCAGGAAAGGCGCGTTGCACTTCGGGCAGGGCTCGGCCACGGGCTTGTCCCAGAAGACTACGTCGCACTTCGGATACTCCGAGCAGCCGTAGAACGCCTTGCCGCGTTTCGACTTCTTGACGACAATCTCGCCGCGGCAGCCGGGCCTGGTGCACGCCACGCCCGTCGTCTCGCGTTTGATGTAGTTGCACTTCGGATAATTCGAGCAGGAGACGAACTCGCCGAAGCGCCCGTGACGCCGGACCAATTGCGCGCCGTCCACGGGGCACTTCTCGTCTAAGGGCACGGGCGCGGGCGCGACCGCGCCGCTCCGGGCGATCTTGCGTATGTTGCGACATTCGGGATAGCCCGTGCAGCCGAGGAACTGTCCGAACCGGCCGCGCTTGAGGGCCATCGGCTTGCCGCACAGCTCGCACGTCTCCGCCTCGTCCTCGCCCGAGCCGCTCGCTTCACTTTGGGTCCCCGCCGTCGCGCCCGCCCCTTCGCCGTCGGCCGCGGCCGCCGCGGGCTTGGCTATCTCGCGCGTGGTGCGGCACTCGGGGTAGTTCGAGCAGGCGAGGAACTGGCCGAAGCGTCCGAACTTGATGACCATCCCCGCCCCGCAGTTCTCGCACACCTCCTCGGTCGGGATGGCCTGCTGCTTGGCCGCGCGCATCTGCGTCTCGGCGACCTTCAAGTCCTTCGCAAACTTCTCGTAGAACTCGCGCAGCGCCGCCGTCCACTTCAGCTTCCCTTCCTCGATCTCGTCCAACTCCTCCTCCATGCGCGCCGTGTACGACTCGTTGAAGAGGTCGCCGAAGCTGGCGACCAGGAGGTCGTTGACCGTCGTGCCGAGCGCGGTCGGGTGGAAGCGGCCCTCGTGCTTCTCGACGTACTCGCGGTCCAGAATCGTCGTCATGATGGCCGCGTAGGTCGAGGGCCGGCCGATGCCCTTCTCTTCGAGCACCTTGACGAGCGTGGCCTCCGTGTAGCGCGGCGGCGGCTCCGTAAAATGCTGCTCGGGCGCGACCCCGTTGAGCTTCAGCGGCTCGCCCTTCTCCACGAGCGGGAGCTTCCTCTCGGCCTCGTCGTCCTCCTCCGCCTTCTCGTCGCGCCCCTCCTGATAAACTTTCAGGAAGCCGTCGAACTTCTGCACGGAGCCGGTCGCGCGGAACGTGAAGCGCCCGGCCGCAATGTCAATGGTCGTCTGGTCGAAGATGGCGGCCGTCATCTGCGAGGCGACGAAACGCTGCCAGATGAGGCGGTAGAGTTTCAACTCTTCCTTGTTGAGGTGCCTGACCAGAGAGTCCGGCGTGTGCGTCACGTCCGTCGGCCGGATGGCCTCGTGCGCGTCCTGCGCCCCCTTCTTCGAGCGGTAGTGGACGGCCTTCTCCGGCAGGTAGTCCGCGCCGTACTGGCCGCCGATGAAGTCGCGCACCTCGCTCAAGGCCGCGTCCGAGACTCTAGTTGAGTCGGTGCGCATGTAGGTGATGAGGCCGACCGCGCCTTCCGCGCCCAGTTCCACGCCCTCGTAGAGTTTTTGTGCCAGCATCATCGTCTTCTTGACGGCGAAGCCGAGCTTGCGCGAAGCCTCCTGCTGCAACTTCGACGTGATGAAGGGCGGCACGGGGTTGCGCTTGCGCTCTTTGGTCGAAACGTCCGCGACCGCGAAAGCTTGCCGCTCGGCCTCGGCGACGATCTCCCTGGCCTGCTCCTCTTTGCCGATGAGGATTTCGTTCTTCTTGATGTCCTGGTCGAAGCCGCCCGTCTTAACGGTCTGCTCGCCGATTTTCAGGAGGCGCGCGTCGAAGGCCGGCGGCAGCTTCGCCGCAAGGTTCGCCGTCACGGTCCAATATTCCGTCTTGACGAAAGCCTCTATCTCGCGCTCGCGCTCGACGACCAATCGGAGGGCGACCGACTGCACGCGGCCCGCGCTCAGGCGGCCGCCGACGGTGCGGCACAGAAGCGGTGAAACTTTGTAACCGACCAATCGGTCCAGGACCCGCCGGGCCTGCTGTGCGTCAACGAGGTTCGCGTCAATCTCCTTCGGGTGGAGGAAGGCGTCCTGCACGGCGCGCTTGGTGATCTCGTTGAACATGACGCGGTAGGAAGGCTTCTTCGGCCGCTTCGGGACGATCTCTTCCGCTAAATGCTGGCAGATGGCTTCGCCCTCGCGGTCCGGGTCGGCGGCCAGGTAGATGGCCTCGGCCTCTTTCGCCGCCTTCTTCAGTTCCGTGATGATCTTCCGGTTGTTGCGCTTCTTCGTGTCGGGGATCAGCTCGTAGGTCGGCTCGAAGTCGCGCTCGACATCCACGCCCAGACCCTTCGACGGCAGGTCCTTGATGTGGCCGATGGAGGCCAGCACCTGATAGTCTTTTCCTAAATATTTATTGATCGTCTTGGCCTTCGCGGGCGACTCGACGATAACCAGATTTTTCGCCATTACTATCCTCTATTGAAACCCAGCAGCGGGCGGCAGACGGTGAAAGCAGTGCTTACGTGCCCGTCTGCCGCCCACAAATTATCACGTCTTAAATTCCATTTTTAGATGCGCGGGCCGCCCGTTTCGCTCGCCGCGAAATCATTTACATTTCGTGAGCACGGAGCCCGCCTCTTTCTCGCGGCCAATGAAAATAGCATTAAAGGTGCACGCAAAGTCAAACGGCGCGGCTGCCACACAAGTCAAGCCACTCGTTATCCGCTCAAAATCAGGCGGGCAGCTTTGAAGTGCTCCGAGGCGCTAACGCCAGCTCTTACCACTAATGGGAACTACCGCCCAACCACTCATTCAGCCGAAGCGGAATTAGCCTGCCCCTCACCGGGAGCCTGAAGGCTCTGCGACGATTCTCCCCGCCCTGTTCATTCGGGCGCTCGGCGGCCAAGCGCCGCAGCGAGCGGAACATGGCTGAAACAGTTTTGGTTTCAGCTACGTAAGATTATGCCGCTGGCGAAAGGGGGTTTTATTCGATGTCCGACATATCGACCTTCAGGCTCTACTTGCTAAGGGCCGGGTACTTGATTATTGCCGTGGGCTTGGCGCTGATGATCTGGCCGGGGCTGATTAGTCCTCCCGAAAATCTGCCGCACATGAACTCGGTCGTCCGCAGCATGCTCGGTGCCGTATCGCTTCTGTCACTTCTGGGAGTCCGTTATCCGCTCAAGATGCTTCCCGTGCTTTTTTTCGAGCTGGTGTGGAAGACCATTTGGATTCTCGCTTTCGGGTTCCGGCTATGGTCTACTAACAAGCTCGATGCGGACACGAAAGAAACGCTGACTAATTGTATCTTTGGCATTATCCTGGTTCTCATCGTGACGCCCTGGGGCTACGTCTTCAGACATTATCTAAAAGCGCGCGGAGACCGTTGGGGCAAGTACTCCGCGCCGAGCAACCAGACATAATCGGGGCTTTGCGCCTCCAGCGTGAAATATTCATAAAAAGGCCCGCCTGTTCATGGAGCAGGCGGGCCGAAGAGTGTGCAAGCTAAACGAGCTAGAAGATGAGCCGCATGCCGACTTGCATGCTGCGGCTGCTGCCCGTGTTAGCGCCGGGGTTGTTGTAGGTCCCAACCGTGAAGCCGTTGAAGGCGCTCTCGGTCACCGGATTTGGCACACCGAAGTTTCTGTGGTTGAGCAGATTGAAAGCCTCGGCCCGCAGCTCAAGTTTGGTCCCTTCCGTCAGCCTCAGCGTCTTGAAGAGCGAGAAGTCAACGCGGTAGAAGGGCTCGCCGATGAAGTTGTTTCTCCCGATGCCGTAAGGCGTCTTGAAGAGGTTGAAGGCTTCGAGGAACGGGATGAAGGCGGCCGAACCGAGCGCGGCCGGCAGCCCCGAGTCGTTGTAAATCAGGCGGGCCTGCTGTTGCGCCTCCGCGGCCGTCACGATCCTTCCTTGCGAGCCGGCGTTGGCCGTGTCGTAGATGATGAACATGCCTGGGGGCACGCTCCCGTCGCCGAAGTTGACGAGGTTGGCGAAGCTCCCGAAGGCGATGGTCGAGACGGGCGCGTCCGCGTTGCCGTTGTAAGGCCGCAAGGTCGGGAAGCGCGCGTCGTAGAAGCCGTTCAGTTGAACGGGCGTGTACGGGCGGCCCGAGCCGAGGCGGACGATGCTGTTGATTTGGTAGCCGCCGAGTAGTTTCCCCAGCAAGCCGCGCTGCTCGCGGAAGAAGGGCAACTCGTAGAGGAAGCTTGCGGCGAAGTTGTGCTTCTGGTGGAAGGCCGAGAGGCCGCGCTCGCCGTCCGTCACGTCGAACGGGTTCTGCGAGAGAGAGATTGACTGCCCGCCCGCGACGGTCGAGAAGACCTCGGACGAGTTGTCAATCGTCTTGCTCAAGCTGTAGTTCGCCGTCAGCGTCAGGTCGTTGCTGAAGCGCGTGTCGAGGCGCAGCTGCAAGCCGTGGTAGGTCGAAGTTGCGCCGTTGGTGAAGACGAAGGTGAAGCCCTGCCCCGGAATCAGGCGGCCGTTGCCGTTCGTCCCAGGGTTCGAGCCGGCGATTGCGCCGTTGGTGAACGCGCCGGGGTTGCCCGTCGCGGCCACGCCGAGCGCGTTCAGGAAGTTCAGCTGCGGGTTGCCGTTGAACGCCTGGAACTGGCCCACTATGCGCGAGCCGACGTAGCGCGCCTCGACGACCGTATTCTTGAAGACCTCCTGCTGGACGCCGAAGTTGAAGGACATGGTGTACGGGTTGTAGAAGTCCGGGCTGACGCGCGTCTGGTCAAACAGCAGCGGGTTGCCGCCGCCCGTGAGCGGGGTGCGCGCCAGTTCCGCGGGCGTCGTCGGCTGGAACGGGAACGAGAGGGAGCCCGGAGCGCCGGGCGTCTGGCGGACGCGCCCCGCGCCCGTGAACGGTGCGCCCGTCACGACGTTGTCCACGATGTTGAAGAAGCTGGGGTCGTAGGCGATGCCGAAGCCGCCGCGCAACACCGTCCGCCCGTTCGTGAAGTGCTGGCCCAAAAAGCCGAGGTTCGGCGACCAGGCGAAGCCGACGCGCGGGGCGAAGTTGTTCTTGTCCAGGGGCAGCTCGCTGAGCGTGCGCGACTCGAGAGGGAAGGCCGGGTTGAAGAGCGCCGTCGCCGGGTCCGCCTCGCGCGCGTTGAGGTCGCGGATGAGTGGGTTGAGCGGCTGCGTCGTCAACTCGTAACGGAGGCCGAGGTTCAGCGTCAGGTTGGGGCGCACGCGCCAGTCGTCCTGAATGAAGAAGAAGTAGTTGTTCTGGACGATGTCCTTCTGCGGGTCGCCGAGCGCAAAGTCTATGTCGCGCGGCCGGCCGAGCAGGAAGTTCTCGAACGCGGTCGCCAGTTCCCCTTCGCGCGTGGGGCCGTTCGTCCCCGTCGTGCCGAAGTCGAAGAAGGTGTCGGCGGGGACGAAGCCCGTGACCGCGGGGTTCGTCGTGCTGCCCGTGAAGTTGAAGGAGCCGCGGAAGGTGGGCAGGAAGAAGTTGTCCTGGAAGTTGTGGATGATGTCTGTGCCAAATTTAAGCGCGTGGTTGCCGACGGTCGCGGACATGGTGTCCTGCGCCTGCCAGACCGTGACGACGCGCGCCTGCGGGAAGACCGTGCTGGTCCCGAAGTCGAGGCCGGCGTTGAAGAAGAGGTCTTGCGGCGAGCCCGCGAAGTTGACGTTGGGCGGGAACTCTTCGAGGTTGTCGCGCCCGCCGAAGCTCACGTCGGAAGTCGAATAGTTGAAGCGCGCCTGGTTGACCCAGCTCGCGTTGAGCGTGCGCGTGTAGGTGAGCCCGATGTTGTGCGAGCGCGAGGGCACGGAGATCGGGCGGCCCGCCAGGATGCGGTCAATCACGTTCGGATTGTCCGAGTCGTTGAAGATGTAGCGCCCGGTGAGCTGGTCCTTGTCGGTCAGGTTGTAATCGACGCGCGTGATGATTTGATGATTGGTCGAGTCGAGCGGCACGACGCGCACGGCCTCGCCGCCGAAGATGACGCGGCGCAGCCCGAGCGCGTCATTCGTCACGGCCAGGGGCGCGAGGAAGCCGGGCGTGACGGGCTGGAAGAAAGGGTTGCCGGGACCGAACTGGAAAGTATCGGGCACGCCGTCGCCGTCCGTGTCCAGGCTCGGCGGCGCGATGAGCAGCGTGCCGTACTGGACCGCCGCGGGGCCGCCGCCTAAGCCGGTGCGCGCCAGTTGCGCGGTCGCGGCGTTCGGGAAGCGGGCCGCCAGGAATTGAACGCTTTCGAGCGTGGGCGTCAGCGTCGCGCTGCCCAGGTTGTTGACCTGCACCTCGCTGCGGTAATACGTCCCCTCGTAGGTCACGAAGAAGAACGCCTTGTTCTTCCTGATGGGGCCGCCGAGCGCGACGCCGAAGCGGTTCTGCCTGTAAGGGTCAATGCCTTCGCGCGCGGCCAGGCCGGAGAACTGGTCGAAGCCGTTGCGGACCAGAAAATTGAAGGTCGAGGCGGCGAGCTTCTGCTGGTTGTTGCGCGCGTCGAGAGCGGAGTTCTGGTGGTGCTCGAAGAGCGCGCCGTGAAACTCGTTCGTGCCGGGCCGCGTGATGATGTTAACCTGCGCGCCGGCGTTGCGGCCGAACTCGGCCGAGAAGTTGTTCGTCACGACCTGCAATTCGCCGACGGCCTCCGAGTTCGAGACGAAGGTTGAGGGGCCGCCGATGTAGAGGTCGTTGTTGTCCTGGCCGTCAATCTGAAAATTGTTCGAGCGGCCGCGGTTGCCGTTGGCGGAGAGTCCGACGCCGTTCGTAAAGTCCGTGTCGTTCGGCGTGATGACGCCGGGGACGAGAAGCGCGATGTTGTCCACCAGGCCGTTGATCGGCAGCTCGGTCAGTTGCGCGTTGTTGAAGTTGGCGGAGAGCTGGTTCTGCGTGCTCTCGATGAGCTGCTGGTCGGTCGTGACGACCACGTCGGCTCCGACCTGAGAGAGGCTGAGCAGGATGTCCGAGTTGTTCTCCGTGCCGAGCAGGACGCGCACGGGCTCGACGACCGTCGCCGCGAAGCCTTCCGACTTGACCTCTATTTTGTAGTGCTCGCCCGGAATCAGGTTGGTGACGCGGTAGAAGCCTTCGGCGTTGGTGGTCGTCTCGCGGACGACGCCCGTCTCCGTGTTGGTGACGGTGACGGTCGCGCCCGCGACCGCGGCCTTGTTCTGGTCGAAGACGATGCCTTGCAGGCTGCCCGTGGTGCTCTGTGCCAGGGCGGTGATCGAAGCGAGTACCAGGGCGGCGAGAAGGGCTAAGCCGTGGCCGGCCCGTGTACGAGGGAAAAACTTGTTCATGAAAATCCTCCGCGCGTTTCGTGGCCCGCGCTGCCTTTGTTCGTCGTTGTCCTTAGCGCCTCACGGCTAACGTCAGCGGTGAAGCGGCCGGGGAGTTTGTCTGCGCCGCGCGCCTTCTTCCTTCCGAATACTTGAATCACGCGGAAGCAGTCCGAGCGAGCGGCGCGGTCAATTTAGGCAAGCAGTATTCCGGCTCGCGCCCGTTCATCACTAAACCTCTCGGGCCATTCCGTTTTGACTAGGGAGGGCGGGGACGCTGCCGGGCCGGAATCTTGAGATATTTGGAGGGAAGCCCGCTCGCTTCTACGGATGTCAGGATAAACCGCGGGCCGCTGACTCTTCTGGCCCAATATCGGCTTCCGAATTTCTGTAAAGGGGTCAGGCGGCGGAGCCGCAGCCTCCTGATACCGACGTTGACCTTAAAATAAGATTTGAACTTCTCGCCCGCGCGTAGATAATCACCGGGTCCACGTCCTAACGCCCGCGGAGGTGTCAATGAGAAAATCGCAGACCGTGCTCGCGCTGCTCGTCCTGTCCCTGCTCCTCAACGACCTCGCCGCGCAGACGAGAAGAAGCAGTTCGCCGGCTCAGACTCTGACTCCGCCGAAGGCCGAAAGAATCATGCGGGGCGTGAGCGCCCACGGCGAGAGCTGGATTGACAGTTACTTCTGGCTGCGCGAGAAGGAGGACCCGCGCGTGCTCGCCTACCTGCGGGCCGAGAACGCTTACGCCGACGCGGTGATGAAGCCGACCGAAGCCTTGCAGCGCGCGCTCTACAGGGAGATGCTCACGCGCATCAAGGAGACGGACGAGGACGCCGCCTACCGCCAGGGTGATTACCTCTACTACACGCGCAGCGTGAAGGGCCGGCAGTACAAAATCTACGCGCGCAAGCGCGGCACGCCGAGCGCCCCCGAGCAACTCCTCCTCGATTTGAATCAGATGGCGCGCGGGCACACCTACATGGCCGTGGACACGTTCGACGTGAGCCTCGACGGCAATTACCTGGCCTACTCCGTGGACACGACGGGTTACCGCGAGTATACGCTCTACGTCAAAGACCTGCGCGGCGGGAGCGTGAGCAAGGTGGCCGAGCGCGTGAGCAGCGCCGCCTGGGCCAACGACGACCGGACGCTCTTCTACGTCGTGGACGACCCCGTCAGCAAGCGCCCCTCCAAGCTCTACCGGCACACCCGCGGCGCGCGCGTGGGCCTGCTGCTCTACGAAGAGCCGGACGAGATGTTTGAGCTTTCGGTCGAGCGCACGCGCAGCCGTGGGTACGTCCTGCTGACCTCCGCGAGCCACACGACTTCTGAAGTCCGCTACGTCGCGGCCGACCGCCCGTCGGAACCGTTCCGCCTGATGGAGCCGCGCGAGGCGGGCCGCGAGTATTACGCGGACCACCGAGGAGACAGTTTCTACGTGCGCACCAACGAAGGCGGGAGCAGGAATTTCAAGTTGATGACCGCGCCGGTCGCCTCCCCGTCGCGGCGGAACTGGAAAGAGATTCTCCCGCACCGGAAAGATGTCTTCGTCGAAGACGTGGACCTCTTCGCCGGCCACCTCGTCGTCTCCGAACTCGACCGCGGGCAGCCGAAGCTACGGATCACGGACCTCAAGCGCGGCGAGACGCACTACCTGGAATTCCCCGAGCCGGCCTACAGCGCCGCCGTTGACGTTAACGAGGAGTTCGACACGCGCGTCCTGCGCTTCAACTACGAATCGTTCATCACGCCCGGCTCGATCTACGACTACGACATGGCGACGCGCGAGCGCCGGCTCGTCAAGCAGGAGCCCGTGCTCGGCGGCTACGACCCCGCGCAGTACGAGTCCGAGCGCATCTACGCGCGGGCCTCGGACGGCGCGCGCGTCCCCATCTCGCTCGTCTACCGAAAAGGTCTGAAGCGCGACGGCTCGCGCCCGCTGCTGCTGACGGGTTACGGCGCTTACGGCTACCCCTGGCCCATCGAGTTCGATTCGGCGCTCTTGAGTCTGCTCGACCGCGGCGTCGTCTATGCGCACGCGCACGTGCGCGGCGGCGGCGAGCTGGGCAAGGAGTGGCACGACCAGGGCAGGATGATGAACAAGCGGAACACGTTCACGGACTTCATCGCCTCCGCCGAGCACCTCATCGCGGAGAAGTACACGGCGAAAGACCGCCTCGCGATCACGGGGCTGAGCGCGGGCGGCCTCCTGATAGGCGCGGTGGTCAACATGCGGCCCGACCTTTTCCGAGTCGTCGTCGCGAAAGTCCCCTTCGTCGATGTCATCAACACGATGCTCGACGCCAGCCTCCCGCTGACGGCCGGCGAGTGGGAGGAGTGGGGGAACCCCGTCAAGAGCAAGGAGGAGTTTCTCTACATGAAGTCTTACTCGCCCTATGACAACATAGAGGCCCAGGCGTACCCCGCGATGCTCGTCACGACCTCGCTCAACGACAGCCAGGTGCTCTACCACGAGCCGGCCAAGTACGTCGCGAAGCTGCGCGCGACGAAGACGGACACGAACCCGCTGCTCCTGAAGACCAACATGGGCGCGGGCCACGGCGGCGCGGCCGGCCGCTACGACTACCTGAAAGAGACGGCGTTCGACTACGCCTTCATCCTCACGCAACTCGGGATTACGAAGTGAGGTCGTAATCATACGAACCACGAAATAACACGAAGACACACGAATTTTTGGAAACCTGTTTCGTGTGTCTTCGTGTTATTTCGTGGTTCGTGCTCTGCCTGCTTTCCATCAAACCTGTAGAGACCCCACGCGCCCGCCGCGTCTCATCCCTCGTTTAGTCCTGCTCGGCATCCGCTTCCGACCGTCCGTCACAAAACTCCGCTCTACCTCAACACGCCGACGTATCACCCGCTGCGAGCAGACACCCACAGCAGGTGACAAAGCACTTCTCGGTCTGCGCCGCCGTGACGACTGACGTTTTCCGCAATTCTGGTATTCGTCCGAACAATTGGAGGTGTGGTAATGAGCGTCGGCAGATTTCTACAAGCCCTCGTCCTGACGCTAACCTTCGCGACCTACGCCGCAGCCCTCGGCGCGCGCCCCTGCCTGAGCTGCCGCGCCACAGAGTTAAGGCAGACGCCGGACGACCCCGCCAGGATGGAAAGATTTTTTTTGAAGTCCGCACCGCGGCCCGCGCCGGAAGCGAAGGAGCAACCCGAGGCTCCGCGTCCGGGCGGCAACTACGCTGAGCCCGCGCGCGTCAGTCTGGTGGTGCCCGCGCTGCCCTTGAGCCTGCCGGCGCGGCCGTCGCTCGTCGATAAGGCTTACGCGGACGCTTACACCATCCTGAGCGAGAACAATACTTGCAGTAATTTTTTCGGCGGGCCGCGCCTCGCCACGGTCGTGCTGAACGCGCTGCGCCCCAGGCTGGAGACGGCGCTGGTGCCGAGCAACGTGGGGATAGTCATGTCCGGGCCGGTCATCTCGGCGACGGACGCGGGCACGGGCCTGGCGTACAGGCTCTTCAGGAAAGCGCAGGTGAATTTGACTGGGCCATTCTTCCGCAGCGCGAACAGTCAGTCTCAGACTTTCTTCCGCAGCATCGGCCGCTACCCCGCGAACACCAGGAAGGCGCGCGTCCTGATGCTGCTGCACGAGCTGGGCCACCTCGTGCCCGGCGCGAACGGCGGCTGGCTCCTGCCCGACGACGCGGACAACCACGTCCAGGTCTACGTCAACACAGACACCGTCATGGCCCGGTGCGGCGAACAACTCGAATCCCTGAACTGAGAAGGAAAACCAAAACTCAACCCTTTGCGCCTTTGGTTTTAACTTTGCGCCTTTGCGAGAAACTAAAACGGTTCACGCAAAGGCGCAAAGACAAGACGTAAGGCGCAAAGGGTTGAGTTTTGGTTTTCGAACGGCCTGCTTCAGATTTCAGGGCGTGGCGGTTGAGGCCGCGGGCTTCTCGGTCGTCTTGGCGGCGAGCGGGACGTTTCTTTGCGCGGCGGACTCTTTCGCGGGCAAGTCTTCGCGCTTCTCCGGCGCGGCCGCGATTGATTTCATGCGGCAGTTGCCTTCAAAGATGGCCCCCTCTTCGATGACCAGGACGGGCGTCTGTATATCGCCCTGGACCTGGGCCGTGCGCCCTAACTCCAGCCGCTCACGCGCGATGATGTCGCCGTTGACTACGCCGTTGATCTTGGCGGTCGCGACGTTGATGTCGGCGTCTACGCGCCCGCCCGAGCTGACGATCAAGGTCCCGTTCTCGGAATTGATCTGCCCGGTCAGGTGGCCGTCCACGCGCAGCATCCCCTTGAAGACGGCCTCGCCTGAAAGGACGGTGCCGCCGCCGACGAACCCGCTCATGGTCCCGTCCTTGATTTCGCGCGCGAGTGCTTCGGTCTCCGCCACCGCGCGCCCCACAGGGGGACTCTGCGTCTCGGGGCGCGCGGGCGGGTCGGGATAAGCGTACTGTGACGGCGGCTGCGGCTGCGATGGCTCGGGCGGCTGGTATGTCGCGGGCCTGGCCCCGGTCTGTTTCTCATTCTCTGTCGGTTGAGGGTTTTTACCCATTCTAAGCATTTCGATTCCTCCACTCGGATTTGGGACTGCGAAAAGTGCGCCTTGAGCCGCGGCGCATGAAGGTCTCGCCAGAGGGGGGCGAAACACTCTTGGCCCGGACTCTACTGTCAATCAGATAGAACGCGTGAAGTGAGGAATGAGCAAAACCAGGGAGATGTCGGGCAAGACCTCCGCTCACAAGAAGCGTAACGATAGTAAAACAAAAGCGGCCGCGTGTCATTGTGTAGTTGTTATATTCCGGTTGCGGCGCGGCAGGCGCGGGGCGTGCAGCTTCTCAAGCTCAAGTGGGAAGTAGTTCCAGGAGACGCCCTGCGCTTCTATCAGGACGAGGCAGCACCCGCGCGTCGCGCCGTCGGGGACGATGATCGCGCCGTAGTGGCGGTCGCGCCGTGGACCGTGTGCGAGACTACGCGCACGGTGGCTTTCGACCGGCCCAGGTCGAGCAGGGCGCGCGCGCCGACTTAAAACCTCGCTCCCCTCCGCGCTCGGTTTAGATGGCGCTGATGCCCGAAAGGCTTTTCCCGCTCGCGGGCAACCTTACGCCCGCCTTGAGGCGTCCTCATCTTGCGATGCGTCGCCCGCCGCTCCCGCAGGCGGCACTGACCTTCGGTCGCACCCAATCGCGAACGGCTATCAGAGGAAATACATGAGACTAAAGCTGACCGTCATTACACTAATAATTTTCGTCTGCGCCGCGGGAACGCTGCGCGCACAGTCGGGCCGCAGGCAGACCACCGACAAAGCCCCGAGCGGCACGAGCGGCAAGGCTCCTTCCGGCCCGGCGGCGAGTAGTCCGTCGGAAGAAGACGGGATGATAAATCAGGACACGTACCAGGGCGAGACGGTCGAGGGCGACGTGCTGCGCGTCAACACGGCGCTCGTCACGGTGCCCGTGAGCGTCATGGACCGCAGCGGCAAATACGTCCCGGACCTCGGGCGTGAGGACTTCCACATCTTCGAGGAGGGCGTCGAGCAGCGCATCAGCTACTTCGCCACCGTTGACCAGCCGTTCACGGTCGCGCTCGTCATAGACACGAGCGGCTCGACCGACTACAGCCTGGACCAGATACAGAAAGCGGCCATCGCCTTCGTCAACCAGCTCAAAGAGGAAGACCGCGTGATGGTCATCGCCTTCGACGACCGGATAGACGTGCTGACGAAAAAACCGACCAGCGACCGCGAGGAACTGATCAAGGCCATCCACCGCACGCACACGGGCGGCGGCACGCGCCTCTACGACGCCGTGCACCAGGTCATCAACAAGCAGATGAAAGGCATCACCGGCCGCAAGGCCATAGTGCTCTTCACCGACGGCGTGGACACGACGAGCTTCCAGTCTTCGTACGACAGCACGCTGCGCGAGGCCGAGGAGTTGGACGCGCTCATCTACCCCGTGGCCTACGACACGAGGGACGGCCTCCTCGGCGGTGGCGGCGGCGTCTGGGGCAGCGGCGCACCGCGCATTCCTTTCCCCGGCGGCGGCGTCATCATCGGCGGCGGCCGCTCCACAGGCGGCGGCCGCGGCCCGAACCCGGCAGACTACCAGCGGGCCAGGATGTACCTCAACGAGCTTGCGCTCAGGACTGGCGGCCGGCTCTACAACGGCAACTCCATGCTCGGGATTTCCCAGGCGTTCTCTTATGTCGCGGAGGAGCTTCGCCGGCAGTACAGTCTGGGCTACTACCCGAAAAAGGGCGGGCAGGCCGGGCAGCGCCGGCAGATAAAGGTCCGCCTCAACCAGCCAAATCTGGTCGTGCGCGCGCGCGACAGCTACGTCTATACGCCGAAGGGCGGCGACAACGCAACGCAGCCCGACAAGCAGCAGTTTTCAAAGCAAGGAAGTAATCCCGGCGAGACCCGATAGCCGCTCCTTTATCGGCGGATAAGACGCTATAATGCGGCTCAGAGTTAAATCCGTCAGAGCGAGGAGGGGAATGACCGTGAGCGTCAAAGAGAAATTCACGCCGGAGGAGTGGAAGAGCCTGCTCAAAGCGCCGATGCTGGCCGCCTACGCCGTCGCAGGCTCCGCGCCCAGCAAGCAGGACGACTTCATCAAGGAGATGGCGGCCGTGGCCGACGGCGTCGTCGAAGGCGAGCGGCGCGCGCCGAAAGACTCTCTGCTCGGCGCGGTCGTCGCCGAGATCATCGCCAACGCGGCGGACGAGCAGAGGGGGCAGACGGAGAAACTCTCGCTCGACGCGGTCAGGACCAGGGCGCTGGAGACTTGCCGCGCGGTGGCCGCGGCCGTCGAGTCGAAAGTCAGCCCCGAAGAGGCGTACGAGTATAAGCGATGGGTTCTGGTCGTGGCCGAAAAGGTCGCGGAGGCTGCGAAGGAAGGCGGGCTGTTCGGCTTCGGCGGCGAGCAGGTCAGCGGGGCCGAAGTGGCGACCATCAACGAAATCGGGGAGGCCGTCAATATTTGAGCAAGCGGGTCTCGACAGGCTTGGCCGCAATCGTGGCCGTCTGGCTCCTCGGATGCGTCGCACGCCCGGCCGGCGTCACTTTCTCAGATGAGAAAGCGCCGGCAACTCCCGCGCAGTCGGACTCGAAGCTCGGGCGCTACGTCGCGGCCGTCGCCGCGTCGCTCGATTCGAGGCCGCGCAACGCGCTCAGCAACATTAACGGCACGGCGCGGCAACTCCTGGCCCTGCGCGGCTACCTCCGCAACGAAGCGAATCTTGCGGCGAAGTGGAGTTGGACGGCCGACGAGATCAGGCGGTTCGAGAGTTCGGCCGAGCACCGCGACGCCTTGAACGAAGTTGAGAAGGTGCGTCGCAAGTTCGCGGAGCAGAATCCGGGCTACGAGCTTTACGTGAACACGCAGGTACGAACCCTTGAGAAGCAGATCAGGTTCTGGAACGAGACCGCGTCCGTGCAGACGGCGGGCGACGCCCTGCTCGTGTCGGCCCTGCGCGAACTCAACAATCCCGCTTACGGCGACTCGCCTTCCGCGCAAGGCGTGAACAGGTTCCGCCAGTTCCTGAAGTCGGCCACTCTGGTGACGCCGCCGACCGTCGCCACGCCCGGCCTCTCGCAGCACGGCCAGTTGCGCGCCTTCGACTTCCAGGTGCAGCGCGGTAATCAGCTCGTCGCCGGGACCGACAGCGCCTCCATCGGCCCCGTCTGGGAAGGCCAGGGCTGGGCCAGAAAACTCAAGGCCGCGGTCTCCGCCGCCAGCTCCAAATTCAAGGGGCCGCTCGTCTCACCCCGCGAGCCCTGGCACTACGATTACGTCCCCTGAAGGCCGCGCGCCCTCGCCTGCCGAACCCGCCGCAGTAATGAAATATGGACGGTGGCTTGTATTGTTTTAGTATGTCCCGGCCGCGCGCCCGGCCGCCTCACACGCTTAAATTGGCCCGGAATCCGATTCGCCGGCGCGCGCGGCCGCCTCGCTTCATCTGGCTTATCAGTTGCTTAGTACGACCCGAGCGAAATAAGTGAGGAGGAGACTGCGAGCATGGGACAGGGCGCGAAGGAAGAGAAGAAGGACGAGTCTTTGTCCGTGGAGGAGATGCGTGAGCGCGTCATTACGCTCGCCTTCGGCGGCGAGGCGAGCCGCTTCGAGGAGTTCTGCGAAGTGGTCCGCGCGGCCATGCCCGAGGGAACCGCGGCCGTGCTCCGCGGCAGCGCCATCACGGGCGAGCGATGGAAAGACGGCACGCCGTTCGATTCTCGCGGCCCAGGCTCAAGCGACCTTGACTTAACGCTCGTCGGCAGCGAAGTCTTGAGTCTCTACATCCTCGATGGCTTTTACCTGCCCGGCGTTCACACCAAGCCCTTAAGCGACAAAGACCCCGACATCGCGCCCGACCTGATCCCGCTGCGCCACAGGCTACAGAAGATGGTCAAGCGCCCGGTCAACATTCAGGCCACGCGAGACTTCGTCATGCACGCGCGGGAGCACTGGTTCGGGCAGCCTTACCTCACGCTGTTCGGCAGCGTCGGCGAGTCGTGAGCTTCAAACTTCTGAGCTACAACATACAGCGCGGCGGGGCCGGGCGCGAGGCGCTGCTTGCGGGGGTGATTCGGGCTTGCGACCCGGACCTCGTTCTCTTGCAGGAAGCGGGGCTGCCCCGCGTGGTCGAGCGGCTGGCGGAGGAGACAGGGCTGCCCCACTGGGCCGCGATGCGCGGGCACTCGCTCGCCCTGCTGAGCCGCGCCGCGGTCGCGCGCCACGAATGGCACACGCTGGTCCGGCCCGGCCGCGGCTTTCTCGAAGTGGTGCTTCCGGGGTGCCGCCTCTTCGGCGTGCACCTGAGCGCCGTCCATTCAAGTTGGACCGAGCGGCGGCGCGTGCGCGAAATCAACTTGCTGCTCGAAGGCATCCGCCAGCACCGCAAGGGCTTTCACCTGCTCGCGGGCGACTTCAACACGCTCGCCCCCGGCGAGCTGCTCGAAACCAGCAGGCTTCCGCCCCGCCTGCGCCCGCTCATCTGGCTGAGCGGCGGGCGCGTGCGCTACCAGACGATTCAGGTTCTGCTCGACGCGGGCTACGCGGACGGCTACCGCGGCCTGCACCGTGACGACCGAGGGTTCACCTTCCCCACGTGGGACCCGCACGTGCGCCTCGACTACGTCTTCCTGCCCGCGGGCGGCGCGCACCGTCTGAAAGAGTGTCGAGTGATTACGGACGGCGCGGCGGTCGCGAGCGCCTCCGACCACTTCCCGCTGCTCGCGCACGTTCAGATCGAGAGTGAGTCGTCAGCCGCGGAGGTTGGACGGACAGAGTGACGAAGGTGAGAGACGAAGTAATCGGCACACGCCGAAGTGTAGCGCCGAAAGCTCCGAGGCCGGCGGCGGGGGCGAAGCCTGTGCCAAAACTGAGCCGACGCCCTCAACGCCCGAAGGGGCTGCCGCGCCTGTGGACGCGCGTGCGTAAGCTCCTCTGGTCCTGGTGGCTGTGGGCGGCGCTGGCCGTCCTGGCGCTGCTCGCCGACCGCTCCCACACCGCGCTCGGGCTGGCCGTCGCGGCGGTCGTCCTTTACATGTTCGCCCCGCGCGAGCGCGCGCCCGCCTACGGGCTGGACCACAAGTTTGCCGTCGAGTCGGAGGAATTCCTGAGCACGGTCGCCGGCGCGACCGGCTCGCCCTTCCTCGCGGGCAACAGCCTGGAGGTTTACAACAACGGCAACGAGTTCTACCCGGCCATGCTGTCGGCCGTCGAGCGCGCCCGCGTGTCCATCACCATCGAGGCTTACATCTACTGGGCGGGCCGAATAGGAACCCGGTTCGCGGAGGCGCTGGCGGCGAAAGCGCGCGCCGGCCTCCCCGTCAAAATACTGCTCGACGCCGTCGGCTCGTCCACCATCGGCGACGACATCCTCAAGGTGCTCGAAGACGGGGGCTGCCAGGTCGAGTGGTATCGCCCCTTGCGCTGGTACAGCCTCAACCGCATCAACAACCGCACGCACCGCAAGTCGCTCGTCGTTGACGGCAAGGTCGGCTTCACGGGCGGCGCGGGGATAGCCGACCACTGGATGGGCGACGCCGAGGACGAGCGCCACTGGCGCGACATACAGGTCCGCGTCGAAGGCCCGGCCGTCGCCACGCTCCAGACGGGATTCGCGCGCAACTGGCTGGAGACGACGGGCGAGCTGGTGTCTGGGCCAATCTACTACCCCGCGCCGGGGGAAGCGGGCCGCCTCGATCTTCAGTCCATCCTCAGCTCGCCCGAGACCGGCTCCTCGACGGTGCGCATCATGTATTACCTGGCAATCGTGTGCGCCCGAAAATCCGTGCTCATCGCCAACCCCTACTTCATCCCGGACAACGCCGCCATAGACATTCTGGTGGACGCCAGGCGGCGCGGCGTGGACGTGAAGGTGATGGTCTCCGGCATCCACAACGACATCAAGCTGGCGCGCGCCAACGGCCGTCGCCTCTACGGGCGGCTGCTCCGCGCGGGGGTCGAGATTTACGAGTACAACCGCACGATGCTGCACCACAAGTTCATGGTCTGCGACGGCGTCTGGACGACCGTCGGCACGACCAACTTCGACAACCGCTCCTTCGGCCTCAACGACGAGCACAACCTCTGCGCCTACGACGCGAAACTGGCCCAGGAGTTCGGGCAAATCTTCGAGCGCGACCTGGCCGACTGCGAGCGGGTAGAATTCAACGCCTGGCGCAAGCGTGGCGCGTGGGCCAAAACGGTCGAGCGCCTGGCCTCACTGCTCAAGGAACAAATCTGAGCCGCCGCCCGCAGGACAGACTATTGACTTTCACTTCTCAGCGGTAATATCGTCCGCCCGTTCTCAATCCTCGCACACCTGCTGACGAGAGCCTGAAGCCCGACCTCGTTAGCCTCACCCAACCGCTGATAGTAGTGGGCGTCTAATACGTGCAAGCCGGTCGCACCTGGACAGGGACAGAGTTTAAGGCCGGGTTGGCTGAGATGGAGGTCGGATTATGAATAGAATAAAAGTTGACCCGGCACAAGTTGATGCCGAGCGGAAGCAGCTGGAAGGTCTGCTCAAGGGCAGATGTCTTGCCATTGCTGGCAGGGAACAATTCAGCGCCCGGAATCTAGTTCTGACATTTCAACTGTAACACTCATTCCCCATCTTGGGATGCACAGGCAGGCGGAGAGGCTGCACAAAATTACTTCCGGCCGGCAATCTGACGAGCAAGTCCAGATCATCATCCTAAGGCCACATAGCCACACCAATGAACCGGCAGCGGTTCTGCCCGCCCTGAGCGTTCGTCACGGTCAACGTAATCATGTATGCAACTGTTGTGGTCCTGAGAGACACATTTACCAGGAAAGTCTGTTCTCCTCCCTGGAAATTGTCGAGCGATATAGAACGCCGCGCGTTGTTGGGGATGGCGGGCCTGATAACTTCGTTTAGCGTTTGTCCGGGCCGGGTTGGCATACGTGAGACTTGTCCGTTCAGCGGGGAGCCAGTCGCATTATCAATGCGAATTGTAGAAGACGAAGCAGGATTAGAGGCTCCTACACTGATCACAATCTCACCCCGATCTCCCACTCGAAGAAAGACTCCTCCGCTCTCTGCCTCAACCATTAGCATGTTCATTGTCATTCCCATTTCGTGTTGACCTCCTTAGCTGTAATTAGACTGCCAAAAAAGCGAGTTGCCAAAAGTCTTACGGGGCGCGATGCCTCATCTCTGCGTGCCTCTTCGCGCCCGGCAGCGTGTCGGGTAGATCATCGTTGCTACTCCCGAAGCTTCTTCTTCATTCGAAACGGCGTCCGGCGGGAAGGACTGTCGGATTGCAACGCTGAAAGCTCTGAATAGGTTCGCGGCGTGCTGACGGAACAATAAGGACAGGCTGTTCCCCGCGCTGCTGGTCATACCTGAGGCTTAACTGGGTTCTCGGTGCGCTATTAAGAGCTTCAGCCGGATTGCTGGTCGTGTACTGCATGATTATCCAGCCGACGTTTGTCTGGGTCGTGTTAGCGGGCACCGGAAGCGTGTTGTGTGTCGTTCCCGGATTTGACCCGCGATAGACGCTGTTACCGAGATCTGTCGGGACGAAAAGACGTTCCGGCGAGAACGTGTAGTCCTCCGCGCGCGTCCCCGCGTTCTGGATTGAATCAATCGTGTAGACGAGGAAAATATGATTTGGTCCGCCTTCAGAGCCAGCCGGGCCGTTCGGGCCGTTCGGAAACGTGACCAACGCGCAGCGACTCACGAGCGTGTAATTGATGATCACACCGGCATTCGCGAGGTCATCAAGTGCCCGCTGTTCCCGAGCGGTGAGAGGACATCCAGTCAGAATGAGCACGAAAGCAGCGACGATGGAAATTTGAGCGATCTTGGAGGACATCTGGCGCTCCTTCTTATCGAGTTAATTGTTGTAGGTTGCGTGAGAATTTCTCGGGCAAATTAACCGCTGACTATCCGTCTGTGAGGCCAACGAGCGGTAGAGGCTAGGCTTCCGTCAACAGGGATGCGAGGATTGCAATTCAATACTAGCCAAGTCAAATGCATTTCCTATTCCGTTGTAGCCGGATGTCATTCATCCTGTAGAACGCCACTTCTTAATTCTCAACAGTGCTGTCAGTGACTACTGGCGAGGACGAATCATCTTGATGTGTATCCTTTTGTTCACTGCGGAGGTGAGAAGTAGAGTAGAGGTTTATGAGTCCTGACACCATCGCTAGAGAGGCAGGCTGGCTGACCGCTTATCACTTTTGAGAGGGGAATAATGAAAGGGTTCACAGTCCCCTCGTAGCGTCCTCTGACTTCATATCTTCCGCACGAAAGACTTGCCCGGCAGTTGGCGGATGAGGTCGCGCATCTCAAGGCCGAGGAGCGCGGCAGTCAATTCTGGAACGGAAAGTTTGCTCCGCGCAGCCAGTTCGTCAAGATGCACGGCCTCCTCTGTTGAGAGCAGCATGTAAACGATGTGCTCTGTAGCTGAGAGGTCGCCGGGGGCCTCGCTCTGTCTCAGGGGAAAAGGTTATCTGCGCGCGGCGCGTCTGTGCCTGACAGCGCGCCTCACCTGGTTGAGCTGCGCCTGTAGTTGCTCAATCTGACGGCCCTGCTGTTTGTTCAGCCGCATCTGCTGCTCGATCTGCCGGTCCTTCTCCAGCATCATCTGGTAGAGGGCCTGGATGGAGGCCATCGTCACGCCGTTGGCGTCTATCATGTCGATGTGCTTGTCGTCTTTGCCCAGACTGAAAGCCGTGCGGAAGTCCTGCGCCATCGGCCCGACGTGGCGGACGGATGGCTCGTCACTCTTGTAGTTCCACGACTGGATGGGCACGGACGCCAACTTGTCGAGGACCGAGCGCGGGTTGACGGATGTGATGTTGGCCTTCAGCGCGCGGTCGCTCACGGCCGCGGTGCAGCCCGTGCAGCCGCCCGTCACATTCACCGGTCCCTCGAAGTACCCGGCCCATCCGCCCTTAAAGTTTTCGCCGAATACTGCGGCAAAGTTGCTGTTGAGGTTAGTGCTTTGGCTGAGGCCGGACACGCCCGTGCCGGTGGTGCTCCACCCGGCCACGCCGTGGCCGCCAGGGCTGAGGCCGAACACGCCTGTGCCGGTCTCAATGCCCTCGCCCCTCAGGGCATCATGGTCGACGGCGCCCCCCTGCACATGCAGTATGCTAGCTGGCGATGCCGTCCCGATGCCGACCTTGCCGTTCGTCAGGATGGTGACGGCCCTGGTACCCCCCGCCCACAAGGAGGTGTTCGTCCCCGGCCCCCCGTAGAGTATCAGCTCCCCCGGCCCGATATCGGTCCCCGTGCCGGGCACGCCGACGTAACCTTTGCCCACCGTCCCGTGGTAGAAGTCCCACCCGGCGGCGAAACTCATCGAGCCGGTCGAGCCGGGGGATTGGAGGCGCGGCGGGATGGTGCCGGCGGACACGACGTGCAACACCGACGCGGGGACCGTCGTCCCGACGCCGACGTTACCCACGCCCGAGGGCGCGAGCAGGATGTTGCCGGTCACGTTCTTGCCGCCCGCCCCCGGTGCCGTGCCCCCCGAGCCGGGCTGCAAAGTGATCGAGCCGCCCTTGCCCAGGAAGCTGCCCGAGGGACCGTCCCCGCCGTTACCCGCGAGCAGAGAGATGCTGGCCCCTGCGCCTGCCGTTTTGCCCGAGACGGTCGTGTTGCCGCCCTTGCCGCCCGTGGTCTGGAACAGCACGGGGGCGTTCGTCCCGTTGTTAGCCAGCGGCGCGGGCTGCAACCCGTTGACCTGGAGCGTGGCCGAAGGCGCGACGTTGACGCCGATTTTGCCCGCCCCCTCAGTGACGGCCGAGTTGCCGACGGTCGAGGCCCCGGTGAACTTCGCCAGCCTCCCGGCCGTGCCGCTGACCGTCGTCGTCACGGGGGCGTCCGGCGTCGGGGAAGTACCAGTCGCGGCCGCTGTTAATGTCTGCCGCTCGCCGCCCACGGTAATCTGCTCGATTCTCTTGCGTTTCTTACCTGACGAGTCCACGACCGTGATGGTGGTCAGGTAGACTCCATCGGGTACTCGCTCGCCCTTCTGGTTGAGCATCGCCCAGCGGATTGTTTGACCGTCCGAGTCTGAGGTCTCGAAGACCAACTCGCCCGAGGGCGCGAAGATTTCGACCTGAACCCGTCGAGTCTCGCCCTGCGCCGAAAACTCCACGTTATCAGTGTCGGTGGAGACTTCGATTGAAGGCGTCTGCGCCTGGGCGGTCAGAACGAGTACGAAGAGAGTAAGAACGAGGGCGAGAGAGAAGCGTTTGACTTTGGTCACAGCGAGAGACTCCTGGGCTAAGGGTCAAAAGAGAAGTCGCGACGAGGCGTGCAGCCGGTGGACAAGTCAGGCAGGCCGTAGGTCGGTGTCTGGGATTGGTCCTGCCGCGAAAGGTGACAGTATGCTAATCGGGACTGCGGGTCAATGAAAGATGGGCCAGCCTCACAAAGCAAGGCAATCGCGAGGTCAGGCGCGGCTTCTAGTCAACGAAGTTCTACTACAAGATGCTCACGGGCGAGGAACTGGAGCAGGCGTGCGGCCCGTGCGGGCAGGCAGCACCGGAAGGAGTTCTGGAGAGGGCTCGTGATCGCGGCAGGAGTGAAGTAGTTAAGGGAAGCGCGATGTCGTCGGGGTCTGTTCCTCCTGCTATTTTTGCTGGCTTGTAATATTGACCTAAAAGCCAGGGGGTCTGTCAGGTATGTTATTCCCAAAATTTAAGGCTCTATAGCAGGTGTGAATCGGGCGGTGCCATCGGCGAGTGGAGGGGAGACGCCGAGCAAATCATAGGAGCAGGGCTTGTCCCTGTCAGATTAAGGTCCAACAAGCGCAGGCAGAGACAAGACCTCGAACGATTGCGTGTGTGCGTTATTCTTCGTGCTTTTTCTTCTGATTTTATAGACAATCTATCTGCTCAATCCATCTTCCGTTGTGAGCGGATGCCGACCATGAACCTAGTAAAGTGTACTTTCACTCTCGTCTTTCTTTCTGTCTCTGTGATTGCGGCGCACGTGAGTGCTCACGCGCAGCAGTTCAGTCAGGATTTCAAGCAAGCACTACACTGGCGTAGCATCGGCCCGTTTCGCGGCGGACGAACGCGCGCCGTCGCGGGCGTTCCTTCTCAGCCGAACGTATTTTACATCGCGCAAGTCAATGGCGGGGTGTGGAAGACTACAGACTACGGTCGCACGTGGACGCCGATCTTTGATGACCAGCCGACGGGCTCGGTCGGGTCAATCGCCGTCGCGGGTTCAAATCCCAACGTCATCTACGTCGGCAGCGGCGAGGGGCTGCACCGCCCGGACCTCTCAGTGGGCGACGGAGTTTATAAGTCAACCGACGCTGGCAGGACATGGACGCATCTGGGCCTGCGCGACGGCCAACAGATCGCGCAGATCGCCGTTGACCCAAAAAACGCTGACCGCCTCTTCGTCGCCGTTGCCGGTCATCCTTACGGGCCTAACGAGGAGCGTGGCATCTATCGCTCGACGGACGGCGGGCGGTCCTTTGAGAAGGTACTCTACAAAGATGAGGACACTGGCGGGGCGGACGTAGCCGTTGATCCATCCGAGACGAACACCGTCTATGCCTCGCTTTGGGAAGCGCGGGAGGGACCCTGGGAGAACGGTTCTTGGAACGGGCCGGGCGGAGGAATCTTCAAATCCACGGACGGCGGCACGACCTGGCGGCAACTCACCAAAGGACTCCCCGAAGGAGTCGTCCAAGCCAACCTTGCGATTGCGCCAAGCTCGACAAACCGCCTCTTCGCGTCGGTCGCCTCGATGACAGGTGCGAACCTGTACCGTTCTGACGACGGCGGCGAGAGTTGGACAGTTGCGACCGCCGACCCTCGCCCCGCGATTCGCATCGGCGGCGGTGATCTTCCGGTGCCGCGCTTCGACCCGAAGAACGCGGATGTGCTTTACTCCGCGAGCATTGTCTGCTGGAAGTCAACAGACGGCGGCAAGACCTGGACGGGAATACGCGGTGCGCCGGGCGGAGACGACTACCAAAACGTCTGGATTAACCCCAACAATACGGACATCATTCTTTTAGGGAGCGACCAGGGGGCGATCATCACGGTCAACGGCGGGCAATCATGGAGCAGTTGGTACAACCAGCCGACGGCCCAGCTTTATCACGTTGGCGCTGACAACGATTTCCCGTACAGAGTGTGCAGCGGCCAACAGGAGAGCGGTTCCGTCTGCCTCAAGAGTCGCGGCGAAGACGGCGAGATTACTTTCCGCGACTGGCACCCGGTCGCCGCCGAAGAGTACGGCTACGTCACGCCGGACCCGCTCGACCCCGAGATAGTATTCGGCGGCAAACTGACGCGCTACGACCGCCGCACGTCCCAGGCGCAGAATATTTTGCCGAAGCCGTTTCGCTCAGTGGACTTTCGCATGCTGCGAACGGAGCCTGTCATCTTCTCGCCCGTTGACCCGCACGTCCTTTACTTTGCCGCAAACACTTTGTGGAAGACGAAAGACGGCGGACAGACGTGGGAGCAGATCAGCCCGGACCTGACGCGCAAGACTTTTGACATGCCCGCCAGCGTCGGGAAATATCGCTCGCAGCCGACCGCACAGCCCATTCAGCGCGGCGTCATCTACGCGGTCGCGCCCTCGCCTTTAGACATCAATCGCATCTGGGCGGGTACGGATGACGGACTTATTCATCTCACCGTGGACGGCGGCGCTCACTGGTCGGACACGACGCCCGCACAGGTTTCCGCCTGGCAGAAGATTTCTATCATAGATGCCAGCCACTTCGACGCGCAGACAGCCTACGCGGCCGTCAACACCATCCGACTCGACGACCTGCGCCCACACATCTATCGCACGCATGACGGAGGCAAGAGTTGGGCTGAGATCAGAAACGGAATCCCGGACGGCGAGACCGTGAACGTCGTGCGCGAGGACACCATGCGCAAGGGCTTGCTCTTTGCCGGAACTGAGCGCGCCGTTTACGTCTCCTTTGATGATGGCGACCACTGGCAAACGTTGCGCCTGAACATGCCCGCCACGTCTGTGCGCGATTTGATTGTCAAAGATGACGACATCGTGGTGGCGACGCACGGGCGCGGCTTCTGGATTTTGGACGACATCACTCCGCTCAGACAGCTCGACGCGAAGATTGAATCTTCCAATGCGTTTCTCTTCCGCCCGCAGACGGCGCTGCGAGTTCGCTGGAATACAAACCCTGACACGCCTCTGCCGCCGGATGTCGCGGCCGGGGAGAACCCGCCCGACGGTGCGGTGCTTGATTATTATTTGGGCAAACCGGCCAAGGGGCCGATCACGCTTGAGATACTGGACGCCGAGACGAAAGTGGTGAGAAGTTATTCGAGCGAAGACCAGGAGCCTCCCACCGACCCGACGCTTAATATCCCAACCTACTGGATACGCCCGCCGCAGAAACTTTCCAGAGAGCCAGGCGTGCACCGCTTTCTCTGGGACATGCATTACCAGCCCATTCCCAATGTCAGGCCCGATTATCCGATTGCGGCGGTCTATCGCAACACACCGCCCGCGCCGACTTCCCCATGGGGCATGCCCGGCCAGTACACAGTTGTGCTGACTGTTAATGGCGAGAGATATACTCAACCCCTGACAGTTAAGATGGACCCTCGCGTCAAGACTTCTACCGCCGACCTCGGCAAACAGTTCGCCCTTTCCAGACAACTCTACGACGAGTGGCTCACGCTTCAGCCTATGGCCTCGCACGTCAATGACATTAGCTCGCAGCTTGCCAATCTCAAAGCGCAAGCAAAACAAGAGACTACTCTGGGCGCTATTGACGCTCTCGGCAAAAAATTGCAGGAGCTGACGGGGGCCGCAACCGCGCGCCCCGGCGCTCCGCTTAATCTAGTCGTCCTGGCGAGAGCGCAGACGCTCTTCGGAGTTATACAGGATGTGGACGCAGCGCCCACGATACAAGTCACCGCTGCCGTCGCAGACGTTCAACGCGAAGTGCAAACTTTCTTAGGGCGTTGGCGAGCGATAGAGTCTCAGGACATCCCGGCCTTGAACCAACAGCTTCAAGCCGCAGGTCTTCCGATAATACGTATGGGAGGGCAGAAGTAGTGCGGCAGAGCGTAGCTTTGCACAAATATTTAGGTGGAATGAATAAACGTGGCTGAATTATGCAGCCCTCCTGAATAAATGTGCAAAGCGATAATGGGATGTGATGTCTGGTTGGCCTCGGAGGACATCACATCCCATTATCGGAGCGCCTCACATCTACAGAATCCCCCTTGCGCCTAGCTGCATTCGCGCGCTCGCCGCAGGATCGCACAGCTCCCTCGCTCACGCCCACGCTGTGGGCAGCGCCGCACGGCCTCACATCTTCCGCACGAAGCACTTGCCGGGGAGTTGACGAATCAGCTCGCGCATCTCAAGGCCCAGGAGCGCGGCAGTCAACTCCGGCACGGAAAGTTTGGTCTGCTCGGCCAACTCGTCAATGTGCACGGCCTCGTCCGTCGAGAGCAGTTTCCAAACGGCGTGCTCTATGACAGAGAGGTCGCCGGGGACGAGTGACATTTGCCGGGCCGGATTCTCTTCTTCTTTCTTCTTCGTCTCGGGCGGCAATAGCCGAGCCGCGATTTCCGGCGGCAGTTCCTCACAGATGTCTTGCCACTGCTGGCAGGGAGCAATTCAGCCCCCGAAATCTAGTTCTGACATTTCAACTATGATCCTCAGTCCCATCCTGGGGCGCGCAGGCACGCGTAGCGGCCTTGCCCTTGCCGCCCAGACTCCCTGTTAGCCTCTAGCTCGTAGGATAGGCTCTTGACATTCACCTTTCAACGGGAATATCGTGCGCTCGTCTCACTCCTCGCTTACCTGCTGACGAGAGCCTAAACCCGGACTCTCGCTAGCCTCATGTAACCGCCGACAGTGACAAGCGTCTAGTTAATACACAGTATGGCGGTCTAATCCTGTAATCTGCGCGAAAATAGTTAGGGGCTGGAAGCTGAACGGAGATTAGAGGGCTAAACGGGCGTAATTCGTGTCGCCTGTTAGGACCTCTAATACGCGTTTGGCGGCTCTGTCCGTTGAAACTGAACCATAGTAAAAAAGGAGGAAACACGTCATGAACCACGGTTATATTTTAGGTCTTGTGCTCCGGTCAGGTCGTCCATTACGAGGGGCACTAATCGGTCTTGAGTGGGCTATGTCAGGCGATGAGATTCAACTCCCTGTCTTTAGTCCCCGTGCTAACGTTTCTTCGGATTCTGCGGCTACTTCGGGGGTACGCGGACTAAGAGCGGGATCGCCCGTTCAGTCTCCTAATATATGGACGGAAACCAACGCTCAAGGTTTTTTTAACTTGAGCTTTCTATGGAGAGGACAGGATATAGCAATTGCTATGTACTATCCGTATTGCCAGATTTTTGTGCAGGTTTATGATCCTGTCACTCGAACAATGCACCTTCACCCTCGCCGCCGCAGAGTGGCATTGATTCCCTTTACCCGATTGACCATAGATCAGAGGCTAGCTCAACTGGCAAACCGAGCCGGAGTTGGAAGTCATATAGAGTCGCTGAGGCGACTAATCGCGCAGCGAATAGCTCTTCTATCTACAGAATCGAAGATATTACTGGGCGTGATCAGAATCGGTCTTTAAGTCAGTTTTAGTGCGGTTGAGCCCCGCGGCAGGTCAGAGGATGGCATTACGGCTGCTCGCTCCTTTAAGAATCGCTTGCGAATTTCCCCGCGCAGTGAATCTTAAGCTCATCAAGTTGTCGTAGTAGCTCAATCGGGTTGACAAGTTGAAAACGAGGTCCGTGTAAATCTGTTTTGGGGATGTTGAGTAGATCATAATCACGGCCTGTCGAACGTGCAGCAATTACCCTCCGTTCTCGCAGCGTCGGCCGACCTCACATCTTCCGCACGAAGCACTTGCCGGGGAGTTGACGAATAAGCTCGCGCATCTCCAGGCCGAGGAGCGCGGCAGTCAGTTCGGGCACGGAGAGTTGGCCCTGCGCGGCGAGGTCGTCAATGTGCGCGGGCTCGTCCGCGGAGAGCAGCTTGAAGACCTCGTGCTCGGTCTCGGTCAAGCCTTCGGGCACGAGCGACAGTTGCTCCGTCAAGCCCTTCTCTTTCTTCTTCGGCCCCGGCGGCAACATCCGCGCAGCGATTTCCGGCGGCAGTTCCTCACAGATGTCTTGCCATTGCTGCACGAGCTTCGCGCCCGCGCCCTTGATGAGATAGTTGGTGCCGAAGGAGTTTCGCGAGGTGATGTTGCCGGGCACCGCCCAGACTTCCCTGCCCTGTTCGAGCGCGAGGCGCGCGGTGATTAAGGAGCCGCTGTTCTCGGCCGCCTCGACGACGAGGACGCCGAGGCTGAGGCCGCTGATGACGCGGTTGCGGTATGGAAAATTCTGCGGCGCGGGCGGCGTGCCCAAAGGGAACTCGGAGACGAGCGCGCCGCCCGCGTCCAGAATCTCCTGTGCCAGTTTCCTGTGGTCGCGCGGGTAAACCTCGTCCAGCCCCGTGCCCATCACGGCGGCGGTGCGCCCGCCCGCCTCCAACGCGCCGCGGTGCGCGGCGGCGTCGATCCCGCGCGCGAGCCCCGAGATGATCGTCACGCCCCGCTGGGCCAAATCGCGCGCCAGCATCTGGGCCGCGTTCTGCCCGTAGGTCGAGGAGCGGCGCGAGCCCACGACCGCCACGCACGGCGCGTCCAGACACTCTTCCCACGCGCCCTTGAGGTAAAGCGTGACCGGCGGGTCGAAAATCTCGCGCAGCAGCGCCGGGTAGACCCCGTCGTCCAAAAGCAGCAGGTCCGCGCCCAACTCGCGCACGCGATTGATTTCATCTTCGGCCTTCTCGAACAGCTCGCGCGCCCTGATGCTCTCAATCGCCTCGGGCCGCAGGCGCAGACTCTCAAGCTCGGCCCTGGTCGCGTTAAAGACGGCCTCCGCCGACCCGAAACGTTCGAGCAGCTTCGCCGCCGCGCGCGGCCCCACCCCCGGCGTCATGTTTAAAGCTATCCACTCTTTCATAAATAGTGGTCAGTAGTCAGTGGTCGGTGGTCAGTTAAAAACTGCTTCAGTGTCTTGACGCTTCAATGCCCGCGTCGAGCCTGCCGGCGCTCAACAAACTGACCACCGACCACTGGCTACTGACCACTGGTTCTTGGCGGAGGCGTGTGGGAATCGAACCCACCTGAGCCTGCTCTCACAGTCTCACGGACGGTTTTGAAGACCGCGCCCGTCACCAGACGAGATGCGCCTCCTCGATAGGGTGGAGTGTGTAAGA
Organism: Pyrinomonadaceae bacterium; assembly: GCA_036403435.1. GTDB lineage: Bacteria > Acidobacteriota > Blastocatellia > Pyrinomonadales > Pyrinomonadaceae > QHXM01. Next base: position 106,830 of record DASWQY010000194.1, on the reverse strand, counting down.
AGCTACGCGCGCGGGCGCGCGGCTGTCAAGATGGGTGGGCGGACGGCGGACGGCCGCCGAGGTGTTCGAGCCTGCGGCGGGCCTTCGCGATCTGCCGCTCTATGTTCTCGGACATCTGGGCCAGCGAGTCGCGGCCCGAGCGCGCGTCCTCGTCCGCCTTGAGCTTGAGGTGGTAGAGGCCGTCCTGCCGTATGCGCTTGATGCCGAACTCGACGGTGCTCAGCTCGCCTTTGAGCCGCAGGAAGCGGCCCGCCAAATCCTCTTCCCCTTCGTCTGCGCTCTGAGTCGTGCAGAAGAACTGCAACTGCTCGTCGTCGAGCAGCGTGTGCAGGCTCTCCACGTCGCCCTCCTGATAAGCGCGGCTCGCCTCGGCCATGACGGCGTGGCGACGCGTCGCCTCTTTCTCATCGGCGGCGTGGTCCGGGTGAAAGAGACGCGCGACCGACCAGAACAGTTTACGTAAGGAAGATTTGCCGGAGGCGACGGCCGAGAGCTGCGCGCCGTCCGCGCCCGCGTCCTCTTCCTCCTCCTCGTCTTCGGCTTCGAGGTCGAAGAGATGCGCCTCGGCCTCCTTGATGCTGCGCTCGACCTCGCCCAACTCGGCCAGCCGGCCGCCCACGAGCCGTGCGTATTGTTCCTTGAAGACGCGCAACTCCTGCTGCAAACTGATCAGTTCCGCGCGCCGCTCGGCCAGCAGCAACTCAAGCTTAGAGACTTGAAGCTCCAGGTCGGGCCGTGCGTTCTGCGACGCGTTTTCGTGTAGGCTCAGGCTCTGCATAAAGACTCCAAAACTACGACAGTGTAACAGGAAGGGCTTGAAAGTCGCAGGCCCCGAGGCCGCGCGCTTCCCCGCTTGACGGACCGCCGGGCGGCCTCTATGATGACTCGAACGGACGTTCGAACGACCGAATATTTATCGAGACTGAAGACTGACGGAGTCGGGTGCTGAGGATGGTTAATTTCGAGACTTCGCCGGAAGCTTACCGGCACTGGAAACTGAAGATTGACGGCCCGGTCGCCACGCTTTCGATGGACGTGCAGGAGGACGCGACGCTCAACGAGGGCTACAAGCTGAAGTTAAACTCGTACGACCTGGGCGTGGACATAGAGCTGGCGGACGCCGTCCAGAGGCTCCGCTTCGAGCACCCGGAGGTGCGCGTCGTCGTCGTCACGAGCCTCAAGCCGCGCATCTTCTGCGCGGGCGCGAACATTTACATGCTCGGCACCTCAAGCCACGCCTTCAAGGTCAACTTCTGCAAGTTCACCAACGAGACGCGCTGCGCCATCGAAGACGCCTCCGCGAATTCGGGCCAGAAATATGTGGCGGCTTTGAACGGCACGGCGTCGGGCGGCGGCTACGAATTGGCGATTGCCTGCGATGCAATTTTTCTGGTGGACGACGGCAACTCGGCCGTCTCGCTGCCCGAAGTCCCTTTGCTCGGCGTGCTGCCGGGCACGGGCGGCCTGACGCGCCTCGTGGACAAGCGCAAGGTGAGGCGCGACCGCGCGGACGTTTTCTCGACGCTCGCCGAAGGGCTCAAGGGCAAGCGCGCCAAAGAGTGGGGCTTGATTGACGACTACTTCCCGACCAGCAAGTTTCAGGACACGATGGCCGAGCGCGTGCGCGAATTGGCCCAGGCGGGCGGCCTGGAGAAGCCCGCGCGCGGCGTCAAGCTCAACCCGCTTCGGGTCGAAGCGAGCGAGGCCGGCCGCGAGTACAAGTACGTCAGTTTGAGATTGAACCGCGAGAAGCGATACGCCGATTTAACGGTGCGCGCGCCGGAAGCCGGGACGCCCGCCTCAGTCGAAGAGATCGAGAAACTCGGCGACGCTTACTGGCCGCTACGGGCTTACCGCGAGTTGGACGACGCCCTGCTTCACCTGCGCGTCAACCACCTTGAGATCGGCCTGGTCTGCCTGCGGACGGAGGGAAATTTTGAAAACGCGCTGAAGGTTGACGAGACGCTCTCCGCGCACAAAGACCACTGGCTCGTGCGTGAGATTATCCTCAACATGGCGCGCGTGCTGCGCCGGCTGGACCTGACGGCCAAGAGCTTCTTCGCGCTCGTCGAGCCGGGCAGTTGCTTCGCCGGCAACCTGCTTGAGCTGCTGCTGGCCTCAGACCGCAGTTACATGCTCAACGACCCGGACCAGAAAATCGAGCTGGCGACGAGCGAGTTGAACAAGGGCGCGCTCCCGATGTCGAACGGACTGACGCGCCTGCAATCGCGCTTCCTCGCGGAGCCCGAAAGGGCGGACGAGGTGCTGGCACACGAAGGGACGTTCGAAACGGAAGGGGCCGAAGAGGCCGGACTCGTCACCTTCGCGCCGGACGATTTGGATTGGGAGGACGAGATTCGCGTCGCCATCGAAGAGCGCACGTCGCTCTCGCCCGACGCGTTGACGGGGATGGAGGCGAGCTTACGCTTCGCCGGCCCCGAAACGCTCGACACCAAAATCTACGGCCGGCTCACCGCCTGGCAGAACTGGATTTTCCAGCGCCCCAACGCCGTCGGCCCGCAGGGCGCACTGACCAACTACGGCAAGCCCACGCAGCCGCAATTCGATTACAAGAGGACTTGAAATGGAGTTGTACGAACGCATCCCTAACAACGTGAATCTGTCGCAGGACAAGCGGCTCTTGAGGGCGCTCGAAAAGTGGCTCCCGAGTTACCTGGACTGGTGGCGGGAGATGGGGCCGGACGGGTTCCAGGAGAAGGAAGTTTACCTGCGGACGGCCGTGGGGGTGGACGCCGAGGGCTGGGCCAATTTCGATTACGTCAAGATGCCGGACTACCGCTGGGGCATCTTCCTCAAGCCCGCAGAGGCGGACGCGCGTGTCGGCTTCGGCGATAACTACGGGATGCCCGCTTATCAGGAAGTGCCGGGCGAGTTTCGCAACGCCCTGCGCCGCATCATCGTCACGCAGGGCGACACCGAGCCCGCGTCCGTCGAGCAGCAGCGCGAGCTTGGCAAGACTTGCCCGTCGCTCTACGACCTGCGCAATCTTTTTCAGGTCAATGTCGAGGAGGGCCGCCACCTCTGGGCGATGGTCTATCTGCTGCACGGCTACTTCGGGCGCGACGGGCGCGACGAGGCGGACGCACTGTTGGAACGCCGGAGCGGCAACCCGGACAAGCCGCGCATCCTCGAAGCCTTCAACCAGCCGTGCGACGACTGGCTCAATTTCTACTGCTTCACGATGTTCACAGACCGCGACGGCAAGTACCAGCTCGCGGCGCTCGCCGAAAGCGGTTTCGAGCCCCTGGCGCGCACCTGCCAGTTTATGCTGACGGAAGAGGCGCACCACCTCTTCGTCGGCGAGACGGGCGTCGGCCGCGTCGTCAAGCGCACGGCGCAGCTGATGAAGGAGGCGGGCGAAGGCCGGGACGTGCGCGAGCTCGGCGGCATCCCGCTCGACATCATCCAGAGGTACATCAACTTCTGGTTCACCTATTCGCTGGACCTCTTCGGCGGCGAGATCAGCTCGAACTCGGCGGACTTTTTCGCCGCCGGGCTCAAGGGCCGCTTCAAGGAGCAGGAGCAGTACGAGGACCACGTCGCGGCCGAGGGCTCTTTCACGATCACGGTGGTCGAAGGCGGAAAGCTCGTGCCGCGCGAGGTCCCCTTGCGTAACGCCTTAAACGAGGTCCTGCGCGGCGAGTATGTCAAGGACTGCGAGCGCGCGATGACGCGCTGGAACAAGTACCTGAGAGATGAGGGGCTCGACGCCCAGCTTTACTTGCCGAGCGCGCGCTTTCACCGCCACGTTGGCGAGTTCAGTGGACACCACTTCGACGTTCAAGGGAGCTTCATCACGAAAGAAGAGTTCGAGCGGCGTCAAGTCGAGTGGCTGCCTTCGATGGAAGACCGCGAGTACGTGCGGAGCCTGATGCATCCCGTGACCGAGCCCGGCAAGATCGCCAACTGGATCGCGCCGCCGACGGCGGGAATAAAAGGCAAGCCGTTCGAGTTCGAGTACGTCCGACTGTGACGAAGTGGTCAGTGGTCAGTGGTCGGTGGTCAGTTAAAAACTGATTTCCCACTGACCACTGACCACCGACCACTGACCACTGCCTTATGGAATCTTTCACGCGCTACGACCAGAAGCTGGAGTTCATCCTGCGCACGGCGGCGCGCATCTTCGCCGAGAAGGGCTACCACTCGACGACGATGCGCGACATCTCGCGCGAGACGCGGGTGAGCCTCGCGGGGCTCTACCACTACTGCAAGTCGAAAGAGGAGCTGCTCTACCTCATCCAGGACAACTGCTTCGGGCGCGTCCTCGAACGCTTGCAGGAGCGGCTCAGCGAGGCGGCCGGGCCGGTGGAGAAGCTGCGCCTCGTCATCGAGAACCACCTCTCCTTCTTCGCGGCGAACATGGCCGAGATGAAGGTGCTCTCGCACGAGGCCGACTCGCTCGCCGGCGAGATGCACGCGCACGTCTCCAACAAGAAGCAGCAGTACACGCAGCTCGTCCGCCGGATTCTCTCCGAAGTGCAGCAGGCGCAAGGCCCGAGCGGCGCGCGGAAGGTTGACCTGACGGTCGCAACTTACGCGCTCTTCGGCATGATGAACTGGATTTACAACTGGTACGACCCGCGCGGGCTCCTGTCCGTGAACGAACTGGTCGAGAACGTCACGCGCCTCTTCTTCAACGGCTTCCTCGCCGGGAGCGGGGACGAGGCATTACAATTCAGGACGGACGACACGAAGGCCGAGAGCCTGAGCGTCTGGCGCGCGCCGCGGGCGTGAGTTTTAGGAACGACTCAGTCAGGGAGTGAACAACAGATGTCGGAAGCGAAAGCCCAGGGGGCGACCGCGGAAGCGGCGGGCGACCTCGTGCGTTACCGCGCGGCGGAGGGCGTCGCGCTCTTGACGCTCAACGCGCCGCCGGCCAACACGTATTCTTACGAGATGATGCAGGAGCTTGACCGCTGCACCTTGCGCGCACGGATGGACGAGCGGGTGCACGTCATCGTCATCACGGGCGAGGGCGAGAAGTTTTTCTGCGCGGGCGCGGACATACAGATGCTCGCGAGCGTGACGCCCGAGTTCAAGTACTACTTCTGCCTGCACGCCAACGAGACCCTCTCGCGGCTTGAGCAGACGCCGAAGCTCGTCATCGCCGCGCTCAACGGCCACGCGGTCGGCGGCGGCCTCGAAGTCGCGATGGCCGCCGACCTGCGCATCGCGCGCCAGGGCGCGGGCAAGGTGGGCCTGCCGGAAGTCGCCCTCGGCGTGCTGCCGGGCACGGGCGGCACGCAGCGCCTCGCGCGCATGGTCGGCAAGTCGCGCGCCATCGAGTTGATGACGACGGGCGAGCTTTTCGACTTCGAGCGCGGCGCGGCGCTCGGCCTCGTCAATCACATCTACGAGGCGGAAAACGGTGACGCCTTCCTGGCCCAGGTGTTAGAGTACGCGCGGCAATTCACGCCGCCGCACAAGGCCGCGCGCGCCGTCGGGCGCATCAAGCGCGCCGTCCAGACGGGCGCGGAGATTCCCTTCGAGTCCGCCCTCGCCCTGGAGCGCGAACTCCAACAGCAGCTCTTTCAATCCGAAGACGCCCGCGAAGGGCTCGAAGCCTACGCGGGCAAGCGCAAGCCGGAATTTTCAGGTAAATAAAGTTTCAAGTTTCAGGTTACAGGTTTCAAGTTAACAACTCGGAACCTGAAACCTGAAACTTGAAACCTGAAACCACCATGACTTACGACAACATCAAACTGACACTCGAAGCGGGCGTGGCGACGATCACGCTGGACCGGCCCGAGAAGTTGAACGCGTTCGCGGGGCACATGCGGCGCGACCTGGCGGACGCGCTTGAGCACGCGGCGAGCGACCGCGCAGTGCGCGCCGTCGTCGTCACGGGCGCGGGGCGGGGTTTCTGCGCGGGCGCGGACGTGGGCTACATGGCGGAGCTTTTGGACCGGCAGGACGTGGAGGAGTTCACGCGGCTCCTGGGCGCGGGCCGCCGCGTGCTGACGACCATCCGCCAGATGGCGAAGCCCGTCATCGCCGCCGTCAACGGCCCCGCCTACGGCGCGGGCTTCAACCTCGCGCTCGCCTGCGACCTGCGCCTGGCCTCCGAGTCGGCCACCTTCAGCCAGTCGTTCGTCAAAGTGGGCCTGCACCCGGACTGGGGCGGGACCTACTTTCTGCCGCGCGTCGTGCCGACCAACCTCGCCTGCGAGATGTTCTTCCTCGGCGACGCCATCAACGCGGAGCGCGCGGCGCAGTTGGGAATCGTCAACCGCGTCGTGCCCGACGCGGAGCTGGCGGTCGAGACGCTCAAGCTGGCCGAGCGCCTGCGCAACGCGCCCTTCCACTCAATCGCCGCCGCCAAGCAGGCCGTTTACCTGAGCGAGGCGGCGAGCCTCGAACGCATGCTCCAGTACGAGACCGAAGCCCAGCTCCAATGCTTCCAATCGCCCGAAGCCCGCGAGCGCGTCCGGGCCTTTTTAGAGAAACGCGAACCGCGGAACAGCACATGATAATGCGGTAATGATGAATGATGAATTAAAGACAAAAGGCTTTTAATTCATCATTCATCATTCCGCATTCATCATTTATCATTTATGAATAGTCTTGCCGGAAGAATCGCGGTCATCACGGGGGGCGGGCGCGGCATAGGGCGCGCGGTCGCGCTGGCCTTCGCGCGCGAGGGCGCGGACGTGATGGTCCTGGCGCGCACGGGGGACGAGGTGCGGCGCGTCGCCGAAGAGGTCAGGGATGTGTGCGGCGTGCGAGGCGCGCACGCCGTCTGCGACGTTGCGGACGCCGCGAGCGTCGAGCGCGCGTTCGCGCTTCCAGGCAAACAGTTCGGGCGCGCGGCCGACATCCTGGTCAACAACGCCGGCATAGCCGAGAGCGCGCCCTTCGTCAAGACCGCCGACGAACTCTGGCGTCGTCACCTAGACGTTAACCTGTCCGGCACGTTCTACTGCATGCGCGCCGCGCTGCCCGCGATGATCGAGCGCGGCTGGGGCCGCGTCATCAACATCGCCTCCATCGCGGGCAAGACGGGCGCTCCCTACATCGCGGCCTACGCGGCGTCGAAGCATGGCGTGCTCGGCCTGACGCGCTCGGCCGCCGTCGAAGTGGCGACCAGGGGCGTGACCGTCAACGCCATTTGCCCCGGCTACGTCGAGACGGACATGACCGAGCGCGCCGTCTCGAACATCACAGCCAGGACGGGCAAGAGCACAGACGAGGCGCGCGCCATCCTCGAACGGATGAGCCCGCAGCAGCGCCTCGTCACCCCCGAAGAGGTCGCCGCTGTCGCCCTCCTCCTCGCCGGCCACGAGGGCCGCGGCATCAACGGCCAGGCCATCAACGTTGACGGCGGGAGCGTGCTATTCTAAAAACAGTGGTCAGTGGTCAGTGGCCGGTGGTCAGTTGGTTGAGCGCCGGCAATGTCGAAGCCTGAAGATTATGAGTCAATATTCCGCACGAGGTTTTTAACTGACCACTGACCACTGACCACTGACCACTGCCCTATGTTTCGCTTCATCAACCCGGAATCGCTCGGCCCGGCGCGCGGCTACTCCAACGGGGTGCTCGCGCCAGCCGGCGGCCGCCTGCTGTTCGTCGCCGGGCAAGTCGCCTGGGACGAGCGGCAGAAGATAGTGGGCTCAGACTTCGTGGAGCAGTTCGACCGCGCGCTCGCGAACGTCATCACGGTCGTCGAGGAGGCCGGCGGCGAGCCCGGCCAGATCGCGCGCCTCGTGATTTACGTGACCGACAAGCAGGAGTACCACGCGCGCACGCGCGAGGTGGGCCACCGTTGGCGCGCGCGCATGGGCCGCCACTTCCCCGCGATGGCGCTCGTCGAGGTCAAGGGCCTGCTTGAAGACGACGCAAAAGTCGAGATCGAAGCCGTCGCCGTGATAGCGGATTAACAACGTCCCCACGCGTCCGCTCGTCCCGCTCAACGAAAGTGTGATGAAGATGCCACACCGATTGCTGACGCCGCTCCTCGTCTTGCTGCTCGCCGTCGCGGCCTCGTGCAAGCTGGCCGGCCGCGCGTTCGGGCCGCAGGACGAAGGCGGCCTCTACCTGATCATTGCCGTCAAGGCCGAAGGCGCGCGGCTGGAGCAGGCGGTGGCGCAGACGATTGAAGTCATGCAGAGGCGCTGCGACGAATTGAACATCTACTGCCGGGCCGAGCGCGTCGGCGGCGACAGGCCGGACCAAATCAAGCTGCGCATCTCCAACCCCCAGGACCCGGACCGCGTCAAAGGCGTCATCCTGTCGCAAGGGCTGGAGCTGCACGCCGTGGTCTCGCCGCCCGGCCAGCCCTCCCTACAGACTTACCCCACGCAGGCGGAGGCCGCCGAGGCGGCAGGCGCGGACAAAGACGTGCTGCCTTACGACGAGGTGACGAGCACAGGCAGCGGGAGAAAATTCATCGTCGTCGAGCGCGCGCCGATAGTCAACGGCCAGGACATACTCGACGCGAAAGCCGTCACCTCGCCGAGCGGCACCAAAGATTACGAGGTGACGTTCAAGCTCAATTCCGAAGGCGCACGGCGGCTGGGTGAGTGGACGGGCTTGCACCTGGAGAACTACATAGCGGTCGTGCTGAATAAGGAGGTCCGCTCCGTCGCTATGGTCAGAGGCCAGATTTTTGACGAAGGCGTGATCACGGGTCGTTTCACGAAAGAGCAGGCGGAGGACGCGGCCCTGGTGATGAAGAGCGGCGGCCTGCCCGCGCCCATCCAGGCGCTCGAAGAGGGATTGTACAAGCCTTGAGTTTTCGACCCGCGCGGCGGTGAGTCAGCCATGCTTTCTCCGAAATCTTTTCTCTACGAAGTCCGCGACGCCGTCGGCCACATTACGCTCAACCGGCCGGAGCGGCTGAACGCGCTCACGTTCGAGGTCTATCGTGAGCTGACGGACGCGTTCAGTGCGCTGCGCGACGAGCGCGAGGTGCGCGCCGTCGTCATCACGGGCGCGGGACGCGCCTTCTGCTCGGGCGGCGACGTGCACGACATCATCGGCCCGCTCTTCGAGCGCGACGCAGAGGGCCTTCTCGAATTCACGCGCATGACCTGCGAACTGGTCCGCAACATACGCGCGCTGCCCGTACCCGTCGTCGCGGGCCTCAACGGCACGACCGCCGGGGCCGGCGCGTGCATCGCGCTCGCCTCCGACATCAGGCTAGCCACGCCCGCGGCCAAGATCGCCTTCCTCTTCGTCCGCGTCGGCCTCTCGGGCGCGGACATGGGCGCGGCCTACCTGCTGCCGCGCCTCGTCGGGCTGGGACGCGCGACAGAGCTTCTCTACACGGGCGACTTCATCCCGGCCGAGGAGGCCGAGCGCATAGGGCTTTATAACCGCGTCGTCGCACCAGAGGAATTGGCACAGGCGACGCACGACCTGGCCGCGCGCCTGGCCCGCGGCCCCGCCTTCGCCCTCGCGATGACGAAAGAGATGCTCAACCGCGAGCTGGACGTGAGCCTCGACACCGCGCTCGAATGGGAGGCGCAGGCCCAGGCCACCTGCATGCAGCACCCCGATTACCGCGAAGCCTACGAAGCCTTCGTCGAGAAACGAGAACCGAGGTTTAAGAAATGATGAATGATGAATTAGAAAGCAACGGTCTTTAATTCATCATTCCGCATTCCGCATTATTTTTTATGGACCCATTCATTGCCGAGACGCCTTTCTTCACTTCGGAGCAGCGCAACCTGGCGGCGAGCGTGGCGGGCTTTGTCGGGCGCGAGGTCGAGACGCGCGCGGCGGGCGACGAGCGAGGGGACGCCGAAGAGGCTTTCCGCGTTTACCTGGACCTGCTGGCGAAGACGGACCTCCTGCGCTACGCGATTGCCGCGCCCGGCGGACGCCTCGACGCGCGCTCGCTCTGCCTGATCCGGGAGATGCTCTCTTACTCCTCGGCGCTCGCCGACCTCGCGTTCGTCATGCAGGGCCTGGGGACTTACCCCTTGAGCCTCGCCGCGCCCGAGCACGTGCGCGACTTCTGGCTCGGGCGCGCGGCGCGCGGCCAGTCAATCGCGGCCTTCGCGCTGACGGAGGCCGAGGCGGGCTCCGACGTGGCGGCGATTAAGACGACGGCGCGGCGCGAGGGCGACGCCTACGTCATCAACGGGGCGAAGCGTTTCATCTCGAACGCGGGGCTTGCGGACTTCTACACGGTCTTCGCGCGCACGGGCACGCGCGAGGATGGCCGCGCGGAGCTTTCGGCCTTCGTCGTCGGCGCGCGCATCCCAGGCTTCCGCGTGCGCGAGCGAACGGAGTTGATCGCGCCGCACCCCATCGGCGAGATAGAGTTCGTGGACTGCCGCGTCCCCGCCGAAGAGATGATCGGGCGCGAGGGCGACGGCTTCCAATTGGCGATGCGGACGCTCGACACCTTCCGCGCGAGCGTCGGCGCGGCCGCCTGCGGCATGGCGGGCCGCGCGCTCGACGAAGCCATCTTCTACGCGAAGAACCGCCAACAATTCGGCCGCCCGCTCGCCGAGCACCAACTGGTCCAGGAGAAGCTGGCCGACATGATGACGGAACTCGACGCCGCGCGCCTCCTCGTCTACCGCGCGGCTTATCTCAAAGATGCCGGCGTCGAGCGCGTCACCCGCGAGGCGAGCGAGGCCAAGCTCTACGCGACCGAAGCGGCGGGGCGCATCATCGACAGCTCGCTCCAGATTCACGGCGGCTCGGGGTTAGTGCGCGGCACCGTCATCGAACGACTCTACAGGGACGTGCGCGGGCTCAGGATTTATGAAGGCACTTCCGAGATTCAGAAACTCGTCATCGCCGGCCAGCTTTTGAAGGACTAAGGGAATGAGAATCAACGTCGTCGGCGGCGGGCCGGCCGGGTTGTACTTCGCGCTGCTGATGAAGAAAGTGGACCCGGCGAGCGAGATCGTGGTCGTGGAGCGCAACGCGGCTGACGACACGTTCGGGTGGGGCGTCGTCTTCTCCGACAAGACGCTCTCTTATTTGAGGGAGAGCGACGAGGAGACGCACGACCGGATAACGGCGAGCTTCGCGACGTGGGACAACGTGGATGTCGTGCACCGCGGCGAGAAGGTGACGATTCGGGGGAACAAGTTTTCCGGCATCGCGCGCATCAAGCTCCTGCAAATTTTACAGGAGCGATGCCAGCAACTCGGCGTCCGTTTGCGCTTCCACACGGAGGTGCGCGACGTGGGTGCTTTGCGCGGGGGCGCGGACCTGCTCGTCGGCGCGGACGGCGTCAACAGCGCGGTCAGAGGGGAATACGGCGAGCACTTCCGGCCGCAACTGAGCGTGCGTCGGAACAGGTACATCTGGTACGGGACGAACCAACTGTTCCACGGGCTGACGCTCACCTTCCGCGGGCACGGGGCGGGCGTCTTCGCGGCGCACTCTTACAAGTTCAACCAAACGACCAGCACCTTCATCGTCGAGTGCGACGAAGAGACCTGGGCCGGCGCGGGCTTCGAGCGCATGACGGACGCGGAGACGCGCGAGTACCTGGCCGAAGTTTTCTGCGACGACCTCGAAGGCCACCCGCTGCTCTCGAACAACTCGAAGTGGATCAACTTCGTCAACGTCAGGAACGAGCACTGGCGACACGAGAACGTCGTGCTGCTCGGAGACGCCCTGCACACGGCGCACTTCTCCATCGGCTCGGGGACGAAACTCGCGCTCGAAGACGCTATCGCGCTTTACAAGTGTTTCCGGTCGGGCGGAAACGTCAAGGATGCGCTGCGCGAGTTCGAGAGGGTGCGAAAGCCCGTGATTGAAGAATATCAGGAGGCCGCCCGCGAGAGCCTCCTGTGGTTCGAGAACGCGCGCGAGTACATGCACCTCGACCCACTGCCGTTCGCGTACAGCCTGATGACGCGCAGCAAGCGAATTGACTACGAGAACCTGAAGCGGCGCGACCCGGCCTTCATCGCCGCCTACGAGCGCGCCGTCCGCTGAACCGCCCACAAAAACCGGCCCAATTTTTTTTGCCACAAACCCGTGGCGCGTGGTGTTCTCCAAGTAGAAGCGGCAATTTTCGCCCTTTTCAGAGGTCACCTAAAGCAAGAATAATCCTTTGAGCCTTTCTTAGCGTCTTTGCGCCTTTGCGTGAGACGTTTTCTCGCTGGAGGCGCAAAGGGGTTGGGTCTTTCTGCTTCTTCAGTTTTGAAACGGCCTCAGAGTTTCCGCACGGGAGGATTTTTATGAGACAGGACTCTTCGACGCTGGCGCGCGGGCGCGTTCTTACGACAAGTATTCTCGGCTCGTTCGTTTTTTTCGCGCTCTTTCTGGCCGCGGCCTGCACGGCGACGCACGGCGCTGCGAGCGTGCCCGACATGCCGGCCGCCGCGCCGCCGGCCGCCGCGCCCGCCGCCCCAGCGCCCGCGCCGCAGGCGGAGACGTTTTCTGGCACGTGGACGGCGGAAGTTAAGAAGGAGAACGCGGACGACCGCGTCCAGTTCTCGTTCTCGCGCCGCTCCGACGGCAGCAACTCGATGCACGGTAGCGATTATGCGGTCTCCGACTTCCAGGGCCTGACGCGCGGTCAGGTGCGCGCCGCCACGAACACGCCGGTCAACTTCAAGCTAGTGCGCGAGGCCGGGACGCTCGAATGCGAAGGCAGCTTCAGCAACGGGCGCGGCGCGGGCAGCTGGCGGCTCGTCCCGAGCCAGGCTTTCAGGAGCGGAATGAGCAGCCGCGGCTACGACCTGACGGACGAGCAGATGTTCACGGCGACGATGATTGACGTGAGGACAGGCTTCGTTGACGACCTGAAGGCGATAGGCTTCGACCATTTGGATTTCGAGGACGTGGTCAAGGCCGTGATCTTCAAAATCACTCCGCAGTTCGCCGCCGAGATGAAGTCAATCGGCTTCGAGAACCTGGACCTCGAAGAATTGGTCAAGGCGCGCATTTTCAAGATAGACGCCGCGTTCGCGCGCGAGGTCCGCGAGATGGGGTTCGACGACGGGCAGTCAATGGAACAGCTCGTCAAGCTGCGCATCTTCAAAGTCACGCCCGGCTTCCTCAAAGAGATCAAGGGCGAAGGTCTCACGCTCGACTCCGTCGAGGACGCCGTCAAGCTGCGCATCTTCAAAGTTGACGCCGACTTCATACGCCGCGCCCGCGCCAGCGGCCACACGGACCTCAACGTCGAAGAACTCGTCCGCCTCCGCATACACAATCGAGTGGACTAAAAGAAATGATGAACGATGAATGCGGAATGATGAATTAAAGACAACTTGTTTTTAATTCATCATTCCGCATTCCGCATTTCTTTCGGCGGTAGGAGACGACGTTTGCCGTCGCTGCTGAGGGCGACGCCGGGCTCGTCCAGGCGCTCGTGGTCCCAGAGCTTGCAGGTGACTTGCTTGTGCAGTTGGTCCAGGGCCTCGCAGTAGTTGGTATAGGTGCAGCGGCGCACCTCGCCGCCGCGCCCCGCCCTGACTTTGACGAACCAATCGGGGTCTGCGAGCGCCTGGCGCGCAAAGCCGGCAATATCGGCCTCACCCCGCGCGAGAATCGCTTCGGCCTGCTCGAAGGTGGTGATACCGCCGGCCGCGACGACGGGCGTGCTGAACCCTTCCGCGTTGACCGCGCGCTTGACGGCTGCGACTAAGGGCAGGCTGCGGCCGAAGGGGCCGCGCGCGTCCGAGATGACGGTCGGCATGCACTCGTAGCCGCTGCGGCCCGTGTAAGGATAGACGGCGTGGCCCACTTTCGGCTGCTTCGCGTCCTCGAACTTCCCGCCCTTCGAGATCGAAAGATAGTCGAACCCCGCGCGCGCGAACTCCGCCCCGAAGTAGACCGCGTCTTCGACGCGGCTCCCGCCCTCTATCACTTCGTCGCCGAGGAAGCGCACGCCGACGGCGTAATCACGGCCGACGCGCTCCCTCACCGCCCCGTAAACTTCGAGCGGCAGGCGCGCACGGCTCTCGCGCGCCCCGCCGTAGCCGTCGCCGCGCGTGTTCCGCGCGCTCAGGAAGGAGGCCATCGTGTAGGCGTGCGCGTAGTGCAGCTCGACGCCGTCGAAGCCCGCCGCGCGCGCGCGCAGAGCGGCGGCGGCGAAGATTTCCGGCAGCACCGCGGGCAATTCTCTGACGTGCGCGAGGTGCGTGTCCGTGACGCGCTCGCGGTAGCCGAAGCGCAGGGACTCAAGCTCGCGCTCGTCGAGCACGCGCTCGTGCAGCTCGTCAGGCGCGTGGGCCAAAAGCGCGCGCACTTCCCTTTCATCTTCATCCAGCCAGCGTTCTTCGTTCGTCGCTGCGGCCAGCGCGCGGCGGTGGCGCGCGCCGAGCGAGAGGAAACGCTCGAAGAATTTCTGTTTGTCCGGGCGGCGCTTGACCGAGAGGAAGTCTATGAGCTGTATGAAGAGGCGCGTGCGCCCGCCGCTCGCCTCGCGGACAGCTTCGACCAATTTTTTGAGGCCGGGGATGAAGCGGTCGTGCCCTATCCGCAGGAGCGGCCCGCTCGGGATGTCGCGCACGCCCGTCGCCTCGACCACCAGCGCGCCCGGCCGCCCCTCCGCAAAGCGCGCGTACCAGTCCAGATTATCCTTCGTCACAAACCCGTCTTCGGTCGCGCGCCACGGGACCATCGCCGGGACCCAGGTCCGGCTGTCGAGGGTGAGTGTGCCAATTTCTACGGGCCGGAAGAGGAGCGAGCCGGCGGCCTCTGCGGCGGTCGGCCAGCGCGCTTCGGGTATCGTGTGACGGATGGGATTTTCGGGGTGCCACATGCTGATTCGGGAGTCGTACCCGGCGCGAGTGTAGCAGTTTTAGCTCGGGCCGGGGAAACGCGCCGCCCGGAGGCGGACCAAACGCGCGCCGGATTGATTGACTGCGCCGACGGTTTCGCGTAAAAGAGTTCCGCTTTACGCATCCCCTGTCAGAGAAGAAAGATTTACTAGAAATGAGACGCAAATCCACAATCATCGCCCTGCTCGTAGGGCTCTCCATCTTCGGCCTGGCGTGCAGCAAGGGCGTGGCGGTCGCCAACATGTCCGAAGACGACAAGCACAAGCTCTTTCAGGCAGCCGGCATCACACAGGAGCCGACGCTGATCCTCGAAGCCATGCAGAAGATGGGCCTGGCCGACTCCAGCGGCAATCCGACCCCGGCGATGGAGTCTTTCACGAAGTCGCACTACGAGTGGGCCACGAAGAACGTCGATTTCGTGAAGGAGCACATGACGAAGGAGACGGCCAAGGAATACGTCACCAAGAACATGCCGAAGTAGGCTTCGTCATCAATAGTCGGCATTCGATAAGCACAGCCCGAGCCTTACGGCCGCGGGCTGTGCTTATTTCATTTTTCACCCGCCGGTGATGCGGTCGTAAGCTGCCCGAATCGCGCTCATGAACGCGGAGAGCGAGTCGGTCAATTCGGCGGCGGTCGCGTAATCGAGGCGGCGTGCGATGTCGCGCAGGGCCGGGTGGTCGCCCGACGGCAGCCGCGTCGAGCGCCCGACTATCAGGCGCAGGTGGTGGTCAACGGCGCGCAGCAGCGCGTAACCCTCAGACATGGCCGCGTAGTCCTCAATGGCGAGCGCGCGGGCGGCGCGCAGTCTGTCGAGCACGCCCTGCGTGGAGCGGTCCGCGCCTTCGTCCGGCACGCGCCTCAGCAGTTGCAGGTAGCGCGTCGCGAAATAAACGTCGAGCATCCCGCCCGCGCCGTACTTGATGTCCACGGTCTGGCGGCCGCGCCGCGCCCGCTCGCGCTCCAGCCGCTCGCGCACGCGGCGCGTCTCAGGGCTCAAGACCTGCGCGCCCGCGCGCTCGGCCGCGTCGTGAATGATGCGGCGCGCGTCGCGTTCGACCCTCGTCCCCAGTTCCAGGTCGCCGGCCGCCGCGCGCAGCTTGACGTAAGCCAGCCACTCCCAGCCGACGGCGCGCGACGACAGGTACTCCGTGAAGGCGCGCTCACCCGTGCACGTCGCGCCGTTGCGGCCGTCGGGCCTGAGGCGCAGGTCCACGCGATAGAGGTGGCCGTCGCGCGTCACGCTTGAGAGCGCGGCGACGAGCAGTTCCGTGAAGCGCGCGTAAGCCTCGGAAGATTCGAGGCGCGCGACGGGCGAGGGCTCGCGGTCGTCGTGGACCAGCACGATGTCGAGGTCGGAGCCGTAATCCATCCCGCCGCCGCCGAGCCGGCCGAGGCCGAGGACGGCGACGCGGGCGCGATTCTCACCTTCGCCGTAGCGCCGGGCCAGTTCCCTTCCCGCCAGGAGGCACGCGGCGTCCAGGCTCGCCGCGGCCAGCTCCGTCTGCCGGCGGTTGGCCTCGCGCATACTGATTTCGCCCGCCGCGTCGGGCTCGCCCGTCTCCAACAACAGCCGCGCCCACGCGCGCCGCAATTGTGCCATTCCCGCCCCGAAGGTTTCGGAGCTTTCGACCGCCTCCGTGAGAAGCGCGCGATAATCGCGTGCGCTTTCTTCCTCGGGCGCTCCGCCGGCGGGTAGGGCCAGGATGAGCGCGGGGTTGCCGGCGATTATCTCGCCGAAGAGTTCGGACGCGCCGCACAAACGCACGAGCGCCTTCAGGTGCGCGGGCGAAAAGCGAATCTCGCCGCTCGCCTTGTCGAGCGAGGACGCGACGCGCGACGCGTACGTCAGCGCACGACGCCGGTTGAGAGACGCGCGCGCCTCGTCGCGCAGGATTCGCTCGACCGCTTCGGCGGCCGGCGCGTCCGCGCCTTCGCGCGCATCTTTTGGCCCAACGCCCGCGCCGCCCTCTTGCGAAACTGCCGTCAGGTGCGCGGCGAACACGGCCGCGGCGGCCGTCACTGCGTCAGCCGGTTTCGCCGCGGCGCTGTAAAAACTCTCGGCCGGGCCGCCGAAAGAGTCTGCCGCCGGACTCATCATTGCGCCCGCCACTTCTTCGCCCTCCGCCGATTCTTTACCGAAGACGCGGTCGTAGGCGGCGCGCACGTGCGCGGTGTGCGCTTCGAGCGCGCGGTCGAATTGTGCCAGCGCGTCTTCGCCCGCGAAGCTCATGCGGCGCGCGACCAACAGCCGCCGCGACGCCTCGTCCGGCACGGCGTGAGTTTGCAGGCCGTGCTCCATTTGCAGGCGGTGTTCGAGCGTGCGCAGGAAGACGTAGGCCGAGGAGAGGTCCGTGCGCTCGCGCTCGGCGATGAGCTGGCGGTCGGCGAGCCGGCCCAAGCTGATGAGCGTGTGCGGCGCGCGCAGCCAGGAGTCGCGCCCTCCGAAGGCGAGTTGGAGCGCCTGCGCGATGAACTCTATCTCGCGTATGCCGCCGCGGCCGAGCTTGACGTTGAAGCCGCCCGCGTCGTGCGCGTGGTGGCGGTCAATCTTGAGCTTGGCGAGGCGGACGTGAGAGAGCGCGCGCTCCACCGTCACGTCCGGCGCGTAAACGCGGTGGCGCACGCGCTCCACGAAGCGCGCGTGGAGTGCCGAGTCACCCGCGGCCGCGCGCGCGCGAATCAGGGCTTGCAACTCCCAAGCCTGCGCCTTCTCGGTGTAGTAGCGCACGGCCTCGTCAACGGAGGTGGCGAGCGCGCCGTCTCGCCCGAAGGGCCTGAGCCGCAGGTCAACGCGGTAGGCCGCGCCCTCGCCCGACTGCTGGCCCACCAGGCGCGCGATTCTTTCGGCCAGCCGGTTGAAGTACTCGCGGTTCGTGATCTCGCCGCGCTCGCCCGCGCCCGAGGTCGTCCCCTCGTCCGAATAGAGGAAGAAGAGGTCTATGTCGGAGGCGTAGTTCAACTCGAAGGAGCCGAGCTTGCCGAGCGCGACGATTGAGAAGCTGGCTAGGCCCCTGCGGCCTCGCACGTCGGTGCGCTGCGGCGGGCCGTAGCGGTTGTCCAATTCCTGGCGCGTGAGGCTGAGCGCGTGCGCGAGGACGGCGTCGGCCAGGTTCGACAACTCTTCGGTGACTTCGACGAGCGTGCTCGTGTCGCGTATGTCGCGGAGATAAATACGAAGAAGCTCGCGGCGGCGAAAGCGAGCCAGGAGCACCTGCGGGTCCAATTGCGAGTTGGTCAGGCTGAAGCGCGCGAGCGACTCTTTCAGCTCCTCGCGGGCCTTGACGCGCGCGTGGGCGCGCTCGCGCCCGAGCCACGCGAGGTAGTCGGGATTCTGTGCCAGCGTGGTCGAGAGCAGCGGGCTGTAGGAGGCCAGGGCGAGCGCGTCCGAGAGCAGCCCGGCGTCGCGCTCAAGGGTTCTGGTGGCGCGCGGGTGCTCCGTCTTCAGCCGCTCGAAGAAGAGGCGCGCGCTCGCTTGGTCCGGCAAATCGCGCACGAGCGTTTCGATTTTATCGTTGAAATCGGGCACGGTCACAACGGGAGAGAATAATACAGGACGGGAGGAAAAGCTGCCCGGCAACTGAAAATGGCCCGGCACTGCGGAAGTGCCGGGCCATTTTCAATCGCCGCGGGCGGGGCTGTTTAGATGTCGAAGTACATGCCGAACTCCAGGGGGTGCGGGCGCATCCTCAGCGGCTGAATCTCCTTCTCGCGTTTGTAAGTAATCCAGCGGTCAATCAACTGCGGCGTGAACACGTCGCCCTTGAGGAGGAAGTCGTGGTCGGCTTCGAGCGCCTTAAGCGCCTCGTCGAGCGAGCCCGGAAGACTCGGCACTTCCTTCAAGGCTTCGGGCGAGAGGTCGTAGATGTCCTTGTCGAGCGGCTCGCCGGGGTCTATCCGGTTCTGGATGCCGTCGAGGCCGGCCAGGAGCATCGCGGAGAACGCCAGGTACGCGTTGCACGACGGGTCGGGCGGACGAAACTCCAGCCGCTTCTGCTTCGGGTTCTGCGAAAACATCGGGATGCGAATCGCGGCCGAGCGATTGCGCGCCGAGTAAGCCAGATTCACGGGGGCCTCGAAGCCGGGGACCAATCGCTTATAACTGTTGGTCGTCGGCGCGGCGAAGGCGACGATTGACGGCGCGTGCCTGAGCAGTCCGCCGATGTAGTAGCGTGCCATCTCGGACAGTCCCGCGTAGCCGTCGCCCGCAAACAAGGGCTTCTCGCCTTTCCACAGCGACTGATGGCAGTGCATCCCCGAGCCGTTGTCGCCGTAGAGCGGCTTCGGCATGAAGGTCGCCGCCTTGCCGTAGGTGTAGGCCGTGTTGCGCACGACGTACTTGAAGATTTGCAGGTTGTCGGCCGTGCCGAGCAGCGTCGAGTAGCGGAAGTCAATCTCGCACTGGCCTGCGGTCGCGACCTCGTGGTGGTGGCACTCGACGTTGATGCCGCAGCGCGCGAGCGTCAGCGAAATCTCCGAGCGCAGGTCCGCGAGCGAGTCCGCCGGCGGAACTGGCACATAACCCTCTTTCGAGCGGATGCGGTAGCCGAGGTTCGAGCCGCTGAACTCGTCCGCGCCGCGCCCGCTGTTCCAGTGCCCCTCGTCGGAATCCACACTGTAGCCGGCCGAGTTCTGGTCGTTGTGGAACTTGACGGAGTCGAAGACGAAGAACTCGGCCTCGGGGCCGAAGAACGCGGTATCGGCGAGCCCCGTGAATTTCAGATAACTCTCGGCGCGCGTGGCGACCGAGCGCGGGTCGAAGGGGTAACCTTCCTTGGTGATCGGGTCAACGGCGTTGGCTATCAGGCAGAGCGTCGGCTCCTCCGAGAAGGGCTCCATCCAGTGGCGGTTGGCGTCGGGGATGAGCAGCATGTCGGACTCGTGAATCGAGGCCCAGCCGCGCAGGGAAGAGGCGTCGAAGCCGAAGCCATCCTCGAACGAGTCTTCGGAGAGTTGGTCAATCGGGAAGGTCAGATGATGCCAGGAGCCGGGCAGGTCTGTGAATCTGACGGAGACGAACTTGGCCCCCTGATCGGAGGCATATTTCAAGACGTTTTTAGCGTTCATGTTTTCTCCTGCAAGAAAATGGGAGTGTTGGGAAAGCGTACCGCGCCCTGGAGGTGAGCGGCATTACACGAATTTCCGAACCGTGGATAAAGTGCGAAGTGCAGCACGGGCCATACTAGCAGCACTAAATTTGAACTGCAATGTCCTTTCCTTAATTTACGCAAGGTCTCTTCGATTTGAGCGAAAAGCCGGGAACCACGAAGAGACACGAAGCGCCACAAAAATTTTTGTCCTTACTTCGTGTCTCTCCGTGTGTCTTCGTGGTTCGTTATTTTTCCTTCGCGTTCGCGCCGTGAGCGCCCCTCGTCGTCGCCCTGCGGTGACCGCGCTCTGAGTCTTTTCCTCGCGACTCGGCAGAACTCCTCGTGAATCTCGAACCCTATGAAATGCCGGCCCAAATCCCGTGCGGCCAGGGCGGTCGTGCCGCTGCCCATGAACGGGTCCAGCACGACGTGCCCCTCGCGCGTCGCCAGCTTTATCAAATACTTGATTAGCTCAAGCGGCTTCTGCGTCTCGTGCAGCCTCTCGCCCGCCTCGTAGTCGAAGCGCAGGACGTTGGTCGGGCTGCGGCCTTCGACCAGACACTCGGCAACGTTGATGCCGCCGACTTCGTTCTCCAGCACGTTGTCCAGAATCGTGCGGCGGTACGGCTTGAAGAACCAGGCGATGGGCTCCCAGATGGGCGCAAGATTTCCGACTTTCCAGCCGGCCCACCTCTCCGCCTCGGCATCCAGCCCGCGGTGACGCACGAGATTTTCCAGGCTCTGTGCGCGGTGATGCGCGCTCGATTTTTCCCAGGCGAGAATGTCACGCAACAAAAACCCGCTGTCCTCGAACGCCACGATGGCCCTGTGTAAAGTTCGGCGTGCCCCGAAGATGAAGACGCTGGCACCCTCCTTCATCAGCGGGAAGAGCATCTCCGTCCAGCGCCTGCACCACGCCTCGTACTCTCTGGGGATGTTTCTGTCGGCCGCGTTCCAGCCGTTAATCGGCTTGCCCCTGCGCTTGAAACCGGACTTGCCGCGCTGAGCCGGCGACTGCCCCAGGAGCGCGGAGTTGGTGTTCTTGTGGAGCACGTCCCAATCGGCGAGGTTGATGCCGTAGGGGATGTCCGAGAGGCAGAGATGTATGGAGTCGCGCGGGAGATTAGGCAGGTGCGCCGTGCAGTCGCTGAAAGTTATAGTGTCCAGGTAATTCTCTAAAGAGTCGCCCATGATGTTGATGGAATTTTCCGGTTATGACGAGCGGCCGCCGGGCGAATAAAAAGCCTTGCATTATATTTCCGCCCGAGAGCCTGTCAAGGTTTTCCCGGCGGGGTCGGACAATAACTATTTTCGCGGGGAAACCTTTTCGAGACTTAAACCTTTGCCGTGCCTAGTTTACCCCGAACCGAGGGGCGGGGCTC
The DNA here is from genome assembly GCA_036403435.1 of Pyrinomonadaceae bacterium. Classification (GTDB taxonomy): domain Bacteria; phylum Acidobacteriota; class Blastocatellia; order Pyrinomonadales; family Pyrinomonadaceae; genus QHXM01. The sequence continues at coordinate 85,632 of DASWQY010000194.1, read as the reverse complement.
GGGGAAAATAGTTATTGTTTGCCCCCGCATTTTCTGTTAAATTGCCCGCCTAGTGTTCATCCCTGAAACTAAGGCTGACGAGGCTCGGATGTTGGAGGGGCAACTGCGCTTCGGACGCAACAATCCACACGCGCACGGCTTCAATTAGAGACAAGCAGGAGACCGCTTAAGTTGACCACGGCCATTGAACAGACGCTTGAAACTTACGGCATAGAAAATTGGGGCGCGGGTTACTTTGACGTTAATCGCAAGGGTAATTTAATCGTGCACCCGGCGGAGAACGACGGACGCGCCGCCGACCTCAAGGAGATCATAGACGACCTCGCGCGGCGCGGCATCGGCACCCCTGTGCTCCTGCGCTTCCCCCAACTGGTCGCGAGCCAGGTCCGCAAACTCCAGCGCGCTTTCAGCAAGTCCATACGCGAGTACGAGTATCAGGGCGCGCACATGTGCGTCTACCCGATGAAGGTCAACCAGCAGCGCGCCGTCGTCGAAGAGTACCTGCGCGAAGGCTCGCGCTACGACTTCGGCCTCGAAGCCGGCTCGAAGGCCGAGCTTTACGCCGCGCTCGCGCTCGACCAGCCGGCCGACAGCCTGCTCGTCTTGAACGGCTTCAAGGACGAGGAGTTCATACAACTGGCCTTCGCCGGGGCCAAGAGCGGCAAGCGCGTCGTCATCGTCATCGAGAAGCTCAACGAGTTGGATCACGTGCTGCGCATCGCCGAGACCCACGAGGGCGACTTGCCGATGATCGGCATGCGCGTCAAGCTCTACTCGAAGGGCTCCGGCCGCTGGGAGAAGTCCGGCGGCGAGGCGGCCAAGTTCGGCCTGACCACGACAGAGATTCTGGAAGTCATACGCCGCCTGCACGACGCCGACCGCGTGGACATGCTCCGCCTCTTGCACTTTCACATCGGCTCGCAGCTCACGGACATCAAGCGCATCAAGAACGCGATGAAGGAGGCGGCGCGCGTCTACGCCAAGGTGCGCCAGATGAAAATCCCCATCGAGCTGCTGGACGTGGGCGGCGGGATGGCGGTTGACTACGACGGCTCGAAGACGGCGTTCGACTCCTCGGCCAACTACACAGCGCAGGAGTTCGCCAACGATGTGATCTACACGATCATGCAGGTCTGCGACGACGAGAACGTGCCGCACCCGACCATCATTCAGGAGTCGGGCCGCTTCCTCGCCGCCTACCACGCCATCCTCGTCACCAACGTCGTGGACGAAATCGAAACCATCGTCGAGGACATCACGCCGATAGAGATTGACGACGACGACCCGCAGGTCGTCGTCGAGCTGGGCGACCTGCGCGAGACGGTCTCGGTGAAAAACTACCGCGAGTATTATCACGACGCGCTCGAACACCGTGAGGAGCTTTTCACGCTCTTCAACCTCGGCCTGATTTCGCTCGAAGACCGCGCCAAAGGTGAGGTCTTGTTCTGGGACGTGTGCGAGCACGCGGACAAGTACGCGCAGCAGGCCAAGTACGTTTCGGAAGAGTTCGGCGAGTTGCGCCGGCTCCTCTGTGCCAAATACCTGACCAACTTTTCGGTCTTCCGCTCGGTGCCGGACCACTGGGCGCTCGACCAGCTTTTCCCCATCGTGCCCATCCACGGGCTGAACAAAACGCCGTCTGAGTACGCCACGCTCTGCGACATCACGTGCGACTCGGACGGCATCGTGGACAAGTTCGTTGACCTGCACGACGTGAAGCAGGTTCTGGAGTTGCACCCGCTCAACAAGGACGAGCCTTACTACTTGGCCTTCATGCTCGTCGGCGCGTACCAGGAGGTGATGGGCAACAATCATAACCTCTTCGGCGCGCCCAACGAGGCGCACGTCCACATTGACGAGGACGGCTACCTAATCAAGAAAGTGATTCGCGGCACTTCCATCGGCCAGGCCGTCGAGCGAGCGCGCTACGAGCGCAGCCTCCTGCACGACGGCTTCCGCCGCCAGGTCGCGCAGCGCGTCAAGCGCGAGGAGTTGACCGAGGCCGAGGCCGCCGAGCTGATCGAGTTCTACGAGTCGCGCTTCGACGCCTACACCTACCTCGCCATCAACGGGAAGACCAATCGCGGGAGACGAAGGGACTAAAAGCAATGATGAATGCGGAATGCGGAATGGTGAATTAAAGCAATTGTCTTTCATTCATCATTCATCATTCATCGCTCATCATTTCGGAGAAACTTATGGTGACTCAGCGGAGACCAAAACCCTCGAAGTATTTGACTGTGCCGACGCGCCCCGTGCAGGTTGACCGCGACCGCTCGGTGGCCGGGCTGTTGGAGAAAATGGAGGGCACAGGCTTTGGCGGGCGGCAGCTGGCCGAATCGCACCGCATCTGGCTCGACATGCTCGGCGACAACACGACCATCTACCTCGCCGGCTCCGGCGCGCTCATCCCCGCCGGGATGCGCCGGCTCCTCGCCTACGTCATCAAGAACCGCTTCGTGGACGTGCTCGTGCTCTCCGGCTCGATCATCTTCCACGACCTGCACGAGACCCTCGGCCGCCACCACTTCCAGGCGCACCCGAGCATGACGGACGCGGAACTCGAAGCCTCGCAGATCAACCGCATGTGGGACCTGCTCGCGTCCGACGAGGAGTACCGCGAGGCGGAGGAGTGGGTCGGCGGCTTCAGCAGCCAGCTAGACCAGTCGCGCCCCTACTCGACGCGCGAGTTCCTGCACCTCCTGGGCCGCGAGCTGGCCGAGATCGCGACCGAGGACGGCGTGCTCACCTCCGCCTACAAGTCGCGTGTGCCAATTTTCTGCCCTTCGATTGCGGACAGCTCCATCAGCATCGGCATCGCCGCGTCGCGCTTCGAGAAGAAGAACAACTTCCAGTTCGACATCATCCAGGACGTGCTCGACATGACGCAGATCGCGGCGCGCGCGCGCGTCTCGGGCGTCATCCACCTGGGCGGCGGGACAAGTAAGAGCTTCATACAGCAGACGGAAATCTCCACCAACATCGTCAAGATTCCGGCGCGCGGCCACAAGTACGCGATCACCATTGCGACGGACGCGCCCCACCCCGGCGGGCGCTCAAGCGCCACGGGGGCCGCCGGCGACGAGGCGCTCGTCTTCGGCAAACTACAGCGCGGCGCGCACACGGCCTACGTCCCCTGTGACGCCACCATTGCGCTCCCCCTGCTCGTCACCGCCCTCTCCCAAACGGCCGCCAAATACATGAAAGGCCGCAAGCGCCCCAACTTCACCTTCGCGGCCAAAGATTTGGCGATAGAGGTTCCTTAGGGGAGAGTTCGGTTGACAGTAAAATGTATCGTGTTGTAGTTCGCCAAGCCGCGACTTGATCGCGTGTTAGAAAATCTGCGCGCAGCGACAGCGCCTAATATTGATTTGGCAGGCCCACCAGCGGCCCTGAATTAGTATTACATGCGCACGATTATATCGCCCGTTGACAGACTTTCTTAACTTGTCACTCGCCCCTCCTCTCTCTAAACTGTCCTCATGTCCGAATCAGCACAGCTTCCGATGAACTTCGGCGGGATCGCCGAAGCAGAGTTTTCGAGTTTCGAGCGGGCGCGCATCGTCGTCTGGCCGGTCTCTTATGAGGGCACGGTCTCTTACGGGACGGGGACGGGGCGCGGCGCGGAGGCCATCATTGATGCGTCGCGCAACATGGAGCTTTACGACGAGGAGACGGACGCGGAGGTCTACAAGCTGGGCATCCACACGGTCGAAGAGTCGCCGTCGGTCGAGCCGCCCGCACGGATGATGGAGTCGCTCTACGAGCGCGCGAGCGAGTTGGTCTCGGCCGGCAAGTTCGTCGCCATGATCGGCGGCGAGCACTCGGTCAGCGCCCCCGTCATACGCGCGCACGCCGAGCGTTACGACAACCTCTCCATCCTACAGATAGACGCGCACGCGGACCTGCGCGACACCTACGACGGCACGCCACACTCGCACGCCTCGATCATGGCCCGCGTCACGCGCGACATGCGCCTGCCCGCCGTGCAGTGCGGCATACGCTCCATCTCGGCCGAGGAAGCGCGCGCGCTGGACGAGTTGCCGACGCGAATTTTTTGGGCCAAAGACATCGTCGGCCGCAGCGACTGGTGGGACGCGGCCGTGGACGGGCTCACCGAGAACGTCTACCTGACCGTGGACATTGACGGCCTGGACCCCTCGCTCGTCGCGCAGACGGGGACGCCCGAGCCGGGCGGGTTGGGGTGGTACGAGACCATCGGGCTGATCCGCACGCTCGCGCGCAAGCGGCGCGTCGTCGGGATGGACTTGACGGAATACTCCTACGTCGAAGGCCAGGACGCTTCCGCCTTCCTCTGCGCCAAGCTCATCTACAAAACTCTGGCGTTCATCTTCGAGGCAGAGACAAAGCGCGTGCGCGGAGCACGCGCTTAACGCCGGAGAATTAACCACAGAGGTCACAGAGGAACACAGAGGGAAGAAAAGGATTTGAGATAGCAAATTTGAAATCTCAAATCTGACGATCTGAAATTGTTTCATCCTCCTCTGTGTTCCTCTGTGACCTCTGTGGTGAATGTTTCCTTTCCCGCCCATCCTTCCACCATCGTCTTCAACTTCGGGAAGCTCAAGCGGACGCCGCGCCACGCGATGTCGCGCAGGCCGTTGACGGCCGTGAAGGTCGGGTGGTAGCGCAGGTATAAGTCTTCCCCCTTCGTTTCGCCCCAGCCGCCGTCCGCGTTCTGCCGCGAGAGCACGTAGCTCGTCCCCTTGCGAATCAGCGGGTCTTCGTCGCTCACGCCGAACGCCTTGAGCGAGTCCAGGAACTCGCCCGTCATCTCAGGGTCTTCAAGCCTCACGGCCTCTGCGAGGTTGCCCTTCAAAAACTCGAACTCGTCGGGCAGCCAGCGCGGGCGCAGGCGGTAGACGTTGTAGTGGTTCAGCGTGTAAACGACGTGCGTGACGGCGTAGACGGTCCAGTAGTAATCCGGGTTCTCGCCGCCGTCTGCCCCGCGGTACGGGCGCATGCGTGGGAGCCATTTGATAACGTCGCGGAACGTCGCGCCGACCCTCGCGCCGTAACGCTCGCCCAGGTAAGAGCCGATGAGCGCGTCAATCCAGGCACCGTAGCGCCCCAGCATCACGAGCGGCCGGCGGCAGTCCAGACACTTCCGACGCCCGCGCGGGTTGACCGCGCCGCACTCGCAAACGTCGGGCACGTCTTCGGGCGGCGGCTCGCCCGCGGGGTCGAACCTGTAAAAGTCCTCGGCCGTATAATCTCCCAGGGCGCTGCGGATTTGCGCCTTCAGGCGCGCGTCCCTGACCCCCAGGCGGTCGGCCGCGTCGCTGCCGGAGACCAGATGGGACAGGTCTTCGGCGCTGGCCCCTGCTGGCACAGAACTGTGCCCGCGACGCCACGCGCGCGCCAGCTCGCGCCCGGCCGCCCGCGCCGCGCGCCGCAAGTCTTCGTCTTTAGAATTGGACGCGATGGTGTGGAAGCAGAAGAGCAGGTCATGCCCGTAATGCTCGAAGCACTCGGGGTCGCGCGCCGCGCCGTAAAGAAACTCCAGCCCGCGCCTCGCGGCCTCCGCGCGCTCCCCACTCAGGCTTCGCGGCATGGCTTGTCTCTCAAGAGAGCCACTGGAGCACATCGTCTCCGGTCTGCCGCGCGCCGCCGACGACGTGCAGGAAATAGTCTTCGAGCGAGAGTGGCCCGCGCTGCGCCTCCGCGCCGTCGCCCTCGACCTCTATGCCGCGCCGCAGCTCGTCGAGCGAGCCGGCGGCGACGAGCCTCCCCTGCGAGATGATGGCGATGTCCGTGCAGAGCCGCTCGACGATTTCGAGCACGTGCGAGGTGAGGAAGACCGTCAGGCCGCGCGCCGTCAGACGCGAGAGCAGATTCTTGAGCGTGCGCGAGGCGATGGCGTCCACGCCCTCGAATGGCTCGTCGAGGAAGAGTATCTCGGGGCGGTGAATCAGCGCGCAGGCGAGCGAGAGCTTCTTCTTCATCCCGTGCGAGTATTCGACCACGAGCTTGCGCGGCTCCGCGTCCAGCTCCATCAGCGCGAGCAGCTCGTCCGTGCGCTCCGCGATCTCGCTCTTCTGGAGCCCGTACATCCGGCCCGTGAAGGTCAGCATCTCCGCGCCCGTCAGCCGCTCGAACAGGTTCAGGTCTTCCGGCACGACGCCGATTCTTCGCTTGACCTCCATCGCCTCCGTCTCCACGTCGCGCCCCATGACGCGAATCTCGCCGGAGGTCGGGGCGAGCAAGCCCGTCAGCATCTTGATGGTCGTCGATTTCCCCGCGCCGTTCGGCCCGAGGAAGCCGAAGAAGCGCCCGCGCTCGACCCGCAGGTTGATGTGGTCAACGGCCGTGAACTCGCCGAAGCGCCGGACGAGGTTGAAAGTTTCGACCGCGGGCTGCCGCACGGAATTAAGCGAGGCGCTCTCTATCATCGAGAGTTTTGTACGCGCCCGAAGCTGTAGGAGTCAAGTTTGAGAGGGAGGCGGACGACGAGACCTCCCGGCGATGCGACGGTGACGCGGCGATCAATCTCAGCCCTTCAACAATGGCTGCGCCTCGTCGGCGCGCACGAATTGGGGAAGCGCGCGGTGCGTGCTCATCATGAAGGCCGTGGAGCTGGCGCGGAGCGCGTTGCCGTGCGTGGCGGCGAGACGCGCGAGGCGGCTGAAGAGCGAGTCGCCGTAGTAGTAGCCGTCGCGTAAACTGACGAGCACGTCCGCCGTGTGGCCGACGCGCGGCGCGTGCAGCGAGAGGAAGAGGTTCGAGACGGCGTCCGGGTAAACGTGCGACGCGGTGCGCTCGTACCACGCATCGTCCGGCGCGTAGCCGCCCTCGTCGAGCAGCCCCGCGCCCCGCAGTTGGTTGACGACCGCGGCGAGTTCGAGCGGGTCGCCCGTGATCTGCTCGTAGCGGTACGCTGTGCCAGTTTCGTCGTCGCGCCGGTGAATGCGCGCCGCGCCGCGCCTCCCCTTGACCACGACCGCCGCGCGGCCTTCGCGGTGGACGGAGAAGTCCACGCCTTCGAGGTCAACGAGCGAGGCGGCGAGGGCGGCCGCGGCCTCTTGGTCCACGCAGTAGAGCGCGGCGTAGCTGCACAGGCCGAAGGCGGGCACGGAGACCGCGCGGCGCTCGCCCCCGCGCAGGTTGTCGGTCAGGACGAAGCCGCTGCGCCGCAGGTGGGTTTGCAGGTTGACGCGGCGGTTCTCTTCGAGGTTCATCCCGTGGTCCGAGAACAGCACTATCTCCGTCTCGTCGCCGCAGTAGGCTTGAATCTGCTTCAGGATTTTGTCGAGCGAGTTGAGCGCGACCGTCAGACGTTTTGGCCCACGGATGTGCATCAGGCCGTCCGTGCCTTTGAGGAAGGCGAAGAAGTCTCTTTCCCGCGGCGCGCGGCGGAAACGCTCGTGGAAGCGGCGCATGTCCGCGCGCCAGACCGTCTCGGGCGCGACGTAGACGAGGAACTCGAAGGGCAGCGGCTCCTGATAATCCAACTCGTCCATGTAGGACGAGGGTTTCTTGTCGGGCGTGCGCCAGCCTATGTACTTGCGCACGCCGCCGCGCAGCTCCCGTGCCCCGCGGTCGAAGTAAAGACTCTCGTAGCCGAGCGGCGCGGTCGCGCCGAGCATCCTGGAGAGCGCGACGTTCGTCATCGTCGGGAATGGCGAGAGCAGGCGCGCGGGCTCATTAAAATTCTCGAACATGCCGCGCCCCTTCGCGCCCTTCAAGACCTCGTACGGCACGCCGTCCAGGCACAAGAGCAGCCGGCGCGGACGCTGACGCCCCGCGCGCTCGATTGATTTTTCCCCGTTGGTTTTCATTACGAAATGCTCTTTCCGTTGTTCTTCAACTTGTAAGGTTCTTTCAAGCCCTGCTTCGCCTGCTCGTGCGCGTTGGAGGAATCGGGCCGCGCGAGCACGATGCGGTATTGTGCCAGCGCGTCCGGTCTCTTTCCAGCCAGGTCGTAGGCCCGCGCGGCTTGCAGGTGGGCGAGGGTCGCCATGCCCGGCTCCGCGCCCGTGACGGCCGCCGCCGCGAGAAACTCTTTCGCCGCGCTGTCGGGCTGGCCCGCGCCGACGAGCGCCTCTCCGTAGAGGAAGTGTATGCGGTCGAGCGAGCGCGCGGCGGCGCGGTCGCGGACGAGCGCGTCGAAGACGGCCAGTGCTTCCGTCTCGGCTTTCTTCGCCTCGGCCTCGCGCCCGGCCCCGCGCTCGACCACGGCCATCGAGACGAGCGCGTCCGCGGCTTCGAGCTTAAAGAGATAGTTGCGCGGGTACTTCGCGCCCAACTCACTCGCCATCGCCAGAGCGTCGCTGTAGCGGCGCTCGCGCTTGAACAGGACTATCAGCAGGGCGCGCGCGTCGTCTTTGGCCCAGCGCCCCTCGGCCGCGACGCGCTGGAGCGTCGCCAGGCCCCGCTTCTTCGAGCCGCGCGTCCCGACCATGCTCGCCAGCAGCTTGACCGGGGCGGGCAGGGTCCCGACTACGTAGTCATAAAAGCCTATGGTCAGTTCCGCGTCGTGGAAAGAGGGGTCGAGCTTGAGGACTTCGCGGTGGCGCTCGACGCTGCTCGACCCGTCGCTCAGTGCCGACATGAAGCTGCGCTGGATGGTCGTACTGAACGCGGCCTTTAAGCCTTCGGTCGCGCCGAGGGAGTAGAGCGCCTCAACGTCCTTCGGGTTGCGGCGGAGCCGTGCCTTAGCGAGTTGGGCCGCCGTCCTTGTCAGGTCGCGGAACTCCTCGACCATGCGCGGGTCCGGCTTGTCCTCCTTCTGCTCGTAGAAGGAGTCCGTGCTGTAGAGCGACGCCTGAAGCCGCCGCGACTCGTTCAGGGCTTTCGCCCAGAGGGCCGCGGCGAGGAACTGCGGCCCGGCCGGGTGGTCCGGGAAGAGGCGCGCGATCTCTTTGAAATTCTTGCGCGCCGCCTCGTAGTCCAAGTTGAAGAGCGCCTCAAACCCCGCTGCGCGCAGCTCGTCCAGGCGCGCGCTCGATTCGACGCTATCGTCTTTGGCACCGACGAGCCTTTCGCCGGCCTGCTGCGCGCCCGCGCCGATTGTGCCAATCGTCAAAGCGAGGAATAGGGGAAGTAGTTTCTGTAAAGCCATTCTTCGTTCTCCCACGCGCGCCTTACTTCTTCGGCGCGGCGCTCTCCGTTTTAGTCTCCACCTTAACGGACGCGCGCAGCTTGGTCAGCCGCTCGATCACGCGCGACGCCATCAGCGGCGCTCCGTCGCCGCCGCCCCACGCGTAAACCTTCCCCGCCGTCACGACGACGCCGGTGCGCTGGTGGCGGACGGAGAAGTTGAACTCCCAGGTCAGCGGCACGTGCTCTATCTCAAGAATCAGGTCCGCGACCTCGCTCTCGTTGACGAGCGAGAGGTTCCAGTCTGTGAACTCGTGCCGCTTACGCAGCTCGTTGACCAACTGGACCGGCGTGAAGACGTTGCTGCGCGAAGTGACGTAGAGCGTCCTGGAAGCCGCGACGAGCCTGGCCGGGTCGGTCTCGCGTATCACCAATGAGCCTGGGCCGGCGGGCGCGAGCGCGGCGGTCGGGCGTTGCGGCACGTCCGCCTGTGGCATGGGCGCAAGCGGCGTGGTCGAAGACTGCGCAATCGGAATCGCCGGGCTCAGGTTGCGCGGCCCGTAAGTAGCGGGGGCCGGGCTCGCGCCGGGTTGCGCGGCCGCGACCGAGCGCACGAGGCCGACGACGTTGTAGAGCGGGACGGCGTAGCTGCGCGCGCCGGCTTGCCTGAGCGGCGCGATGAGGCCGATGACCTGGCCGTAGTTGTCCAGGAGAATGCCGCCGGAAGTTTCTGGTCCAAGTGGCTCTGTGAATTTCAGGACGCGGAAGCCGGAGCCCGCGCCCGGAATCTCTTCGGCCAGGGTGATGGCACTCAGGACGCCGCACGGCTCAATGGCCGCGCGCCCGCCCGCGTTGTAAATGGCGCGCACCTCCACGCCGACCGAAGCCTCGCTGGTCGCGCCGACGCCGACGTAAGGCGTGCTCGTCGCGTGGACGCGCAGCACGGCGACGTTGCGCCGCTCGTCCGTCGCGGCCACTTCCACGCGGTCGTAAGTCTCGCCGTCGGCCATGCGCACCTGAATCTCGCGCGCGCCCCGCACCAGGTTGTAAGCCGTCAGCAGCAGGCCGTCGCTGCGGACGAACACGCCGGAGCCGACCGCCTGAAAATTCCCCGCCGCGTCGGGCACGAGGACGGTGGCGACGGCCGGGCCAATCCTGCGGCTCAACTCGTCGTCCTGTGCCAGCGCGGGCAAGCGCGCGGAGAGAACGAGAAGCGATAACAGCACAGCCCTCATGACAAAACGAATTCGCATTAACACACCTCTGCTTGTTATGACTGGCGGCCGGGCGTTTGGTTATCCGCCGAAACTCTCCAGGTACTTCACGCCCGCGCCCGTGTTGAAAAGGACGACGCGCTCGTCCTCCCTGATCTTTCCTTCGGCGAGGAGCTTCCTGAGCGCGGGCAGGCAGGCCGCGCCTTCGGGCGCGCAGAAGAGACCTTCCGCCGCGCCTATCTCGCGCGTCGCCGCAATCAACTCTTCATCAGTTACGCTGACGGCCGCGCCGCCGGATGCCTTGAGCGCGTCGAGAATCAGAAAGTCCCCGACGGCGCGCGGCACGCGCAGGCCCGACGCCACCGTCGCCGCGTTCGGAAACTCGTCTGCGAATCGCTTGCCTTCCTCGAACGCGCGGACGATGGGCGCGCAGCCGGCGGCCTGCACCGTCACCATGCGCGGGCGCTTACCGTCTATCCAGCCCATTCGCTCCATCTCGTCGAAAGCCTTCCACATGCCTATCAGTCCCGTGCCGCCGCCCGTCGGGTAAATGATCGCGTCCGGCAGTTCCCAGTCGAGTTGCTCGGCCAGTTCATACCCGAGCGTCTTCTTCCCCTCGACGCGGTACGGCTCCTTCAGAGTCGAAACGTCGAACCAGCCTTCCGCCTCTTTGCGCCGCGCCACTTCCGCGCCGCAGTCCGTAATCAAGCCGTCCATCAACTCGACGTGCGCGCCCGTCTGCTCGCACTCGACGACGTTGGCGCGCGGCGTATCACGCGGCATGAAGATGAAGGCTTCGAGCCCCGCGCGCGCGCTATAGGCCGCGAGCGCGCCCGCCGCGTTCCCGGCCGACGGCACGGCGAGCTTCTTGACGCCCAATTCCTTCGCCATCGAGACGGCCGCCGCCATCCCGCGCGCCTTGAAACTCTGCGTCGGGTTCTGCGACTCGTCTTTGATGAAGAGCCGCGGCATCGAGAGGCGCGCGCCCAGGCGCTCGGCGTGCAGGAGCGGCGTCCAGCCCTCGCCCAACGAGACGATGTTCTCGTCGCGCTCGACCGGCAGCACCTCGCGGTAGCGCCAAAGGTCCGCGCGCCGCCCCCGCAAAGATTCCTTTGTCAAACTCCGCGCCGCGCGTTCCAGGTCGTAACGCACCAGCAGAGGCTTCCCGCACTGCGTGCAAAGGTTGTGCAACCTTCGTGCCTCGTACTCGCGCCCGCACGCCCCGCATTCCAAGTGGCTAACATTCATCGCCTTATCTCTTTTCTTTAAGATTTTCCGCCATTTTAGCAGAGCCCTCCCCCGACGCCTTATCCGTCAGGTGGAGTAAACATCTGGCAGTGATCAGTGGCCGGTGGTCAGTTAAGAACGAAAGCGTTTTTCTTTTAATTGACCTCTAGCCTCTGCTCTTTGCCTTTTCCGACCGCTTCGTTTACCCTCTCCACTTAATCTTAACTTTATGGCTATACGCTTGCTCGCCCTAGACCTCGACGGGACGTTGCTCAACTCGCGTGGCGAACTGTCGGAGCGTAACCTGTGGGCAATCCGGGCGGCGCGCGAGAAGGGCGTGCGCGTCGCACTCGTAACGGGCCGCCGCTTTCGCGACGCGCGCCCGCTCGCCCTCGAACTCGGGTTGGACGTGCCGGTCATCTCGCACAACGGCGCGCTCACCAAACACGCGCGCACGCTGGAGACCGTCGCGGTCAAACTTCTGCCGCTCGAAGCAGCGCGCGCGGTGCTCAGTCTCGGGCGCGCGTCGGGCGCGGACGCGCTCGTCAGCGACGCCGCCGAAGGGCCGGGCGTGCTGGTTTACGACCACATGAGCGACAATAACCCCGCGCTCGCCAAGTACGTCGCCTGGGCGCGCAGGATTCACGGCGAGGAGGCCGAAGAGGCCGTGCGGCGCGTCCCCTTACTCGAAGACTATTTGGACCACGCGCCCGTGCACGTCTCCTTCTCCGGCGGCGTCGAGAGGATGAAGCGATTTGAAGAGAAGTTGGTGGGCAAACTCGGCGCGCGCGTGAAAGTCCTGAGCACCATCTATCCGAAGCTGGATTTCACGCTCCTGGACGTGCTCCACCCGGAAGTCTCGAAAGGCGTCGGGGTGGAGGCAGCCGCGCGCGAGCTGGGCCTCTCGCGTGAAGAGGTGATGGCGGCCGGCGACAATTTCAACGACCTGGAGATGCTGCAATACGCGGGCACGGGCGTCCTGATGGGCAACGCCGAAGCGTCCTTGCGCGCCCTCGTCGCAAACCTCCCGCACTACCACCCGACGGCCACCAACGACGAAGACGGCGTGGCCCTGGCAATCGAGAAATTTATTCTAGGGCAGAACTCAGAAGCCAGAAGCCAGAAGCCAGAATGAAAACGGTTCTAGCCTTTCATTCTGGATTCCGGCTTCTGGCTTCGGGCTTCTGCTTTTAAGGAGCATCAATGGCAAACAGAGTTGCAGTGATTCAGACGAACAAGGGCGCGATCCGCTTCGAGCTGTTGGAGCAGGATGCGCCGAAGACGACGGAGAATTTCAGGCTGCTGGCCGAGCGCGGCTACTACGACGGCGTCATCTTCCACCGCGTCATCAAGGGCTTCATGGTTCAGGGCGGCGACCCTCTCGGCATGGGCTACGGCGGCGAGTCGGCGTGGGGCGGCAAGTTCGCGGACGAGATCAACCGCTCGTCGCCGCTCTACCAGGGGCCGTACCAGGCCGGCACGGTGGCGATGGCGAACAGTGGGCCAAACACCAACGGCTCACAGTTCTTCATCATGCACGTTGACTACCCGCTGCCGCCCAGCTATACCAAGTTCGGCCGCGTCATAGAGGGCCAGGACGTGGTCGATGCCATCGCCCAGACCCAGACCGACCGCAACGACAAACCTGTCTCGCAGGTGACGATGGAGAAAGTAACGATAGAAGAGCAATGATGAATGCGGAATGATGAATGATGAATTAAAGAAAGCGTTCTTAGTTCATAATTCATCATTCATCGTTCCGCGTTGCGTTTATCGGCCCGTGGCCGCGGCCCAGGCCCGGCGCGCGGCGGATGGCGTCCGCGACGAAGCGTTTGGCCGCCTCGACTGATTCTTCGAGGTCCAGCCCGCGGCCCAGGCAGGCGGCAATCGCGGCCGACAGCGTGCACCCCGTCCCGTGCGTGGAGGTCGTCTCAATCCACTCCCCGCGAAACACCCTCACGCGCCCTTCATCATCAAGGATGTCAACCGCCGCCCGCCTGTATTCATCATTCATCACTCCGCATTCATCATTGCTTTTCAGGTGTCCCCCCTTGACGAGCACGGCGCGCGCGCCCATCTCGCGCATCATGCTCGCGGCGCGGCGCATCCCTTCCTCGTCTTCAATCTTGAGGCCCGTGATGCGCTCGGCCTCGGGGACGTTCGGCGTCAGGATGCGCGCCAGCGGCAGCAGCTCCGAGACGAGGGCCGCCAGCGCCTCGTCGTCAATCAGGTCGTAGCCGGAGGTCGAGCGCACGACCGGGTCAACCACCGGCGCGGGCAAGTCTGTTTCGCGGAACAGCCGCGCGACCTCCGCGATCACCGCGCGCGTCGGCAGCATCCCGGTCTTCGCGCACGCGACCCGGAAGTCTTCGACGACCGGCACGACCTGCGAGCGCACACTCTCTGCCGTCTGATGCGCGGCACCGAACACGCCCGTCGTGTTCTGGAACGTGAGCGATGTGACGGCGGCGGTCGCGAAGCACCCGAAGGCCGTGAAGGTCTTTACGTCAGCGACTATTCCAGCGCCGCCCGACGGGTCGAACCCGGCGACGGTCAGCGCGACGGGCATACCCTTCTTATCGTGGTTAACCATGTCAACATTATACCGGGTGCCGTCGAATCATGCCGGCACTCGTCAACCCCGTATTGTGCCAACCGCCTGTGCCAGTTGTTCGGGGTCGCCAAACAGGCGAATCGCGGCCACGCCGCTCGCGCCGGCGCGCAGGGCTTCGGCCGCGTTCTCGCTCGTCACGCCGCCGAGGGCGAGGACGGGGAAGGGCGCGGCCACTCGCGCCGCTTCGCGCAATGATTCCAGGCCGACGGGCGGGCCGTAGGCGCGTTTCGAGGGGGTGTCGAAGACGGGGCCGAAGACGGCGAAGTCCGCGCCGTGGTCGCGCGCCGCGCACGCCTCGGCGGGCGAGTGCGTCGAGACGCCTATCAGAAATTCTGGGCCAAAGGAGCGGCGGACGATTGAGGCTTCGAGTGAGCGGGCGGTGAGGTGAACGCCGTCGGCCCCCGCGGCGCGAGCGAGGTCGGCGCGGTCGTTGACGAGGAGTCGCGTCTGCGTGCCGCGCACGAGTGCGGCCGAGCGTGCTGTCAGTTCGTAGAGCGCACGCGCCGGGAGACGCTTTTCGCGCAGTTGGACGAGTGGGACCCCGGCCCGGACGGCCGAGCGGACGAGTCGCAGGACGGATCGGAACTCTTCAGCGGCCGGGTCCGTGGACGGCGTCGTCATGCCGCTCGTGATCAGGTAGATAATCGGCCGTGGCAGGTTGAATGGCATTGCTGCGTGGCGCGGAAGGCTTGACGGCGGGGCCGGCTTCGAGAGCGCGCACGGTCTGCTGGAAGTGCGCTATCTCCCAGGCGGCGATGGCGAGGTTGAGCAGCCCGATCCCCGACACGGCCCCGCGCACCCAGCCGGAAGAGACCGCGTACTGCAAACCCCTGATGCCCGTCTTCTGCGCCGCGTAGAGCAAAAAATAGTTGTCGCCCCAGTCGCCCAGCCCGAAGGTCGGCAGGAAGGGGATGACGTGCATCCACGGCAGCAGCGTGAGCACGAGCCCGACCTCTACGCAGAGGATGATGTAGAAGATGACGCTGAGCCTGGCTGCCATAACGGGTAAATGGTAAATGGTCAATGGTAAATGGTCAATGCGAGAAGGCTCCCCGCCATTCGCCATTGACCATTGACTATTTACTCGCCTTTTGCGCTTGCAGCTCGCGCAGCTTGTCGGCCACGCCGCGGTAGGAGATGTCTATCCCGTAAACTTCCGTGAATACGTCTATCGCGCTGTCCAGCTCGCCCATCTGCTCGTAGGCCGTGCCGAGGTCGTAGCGCAGCGCCTGGTACTCGTCCTCCGTGTGGTCCGGCGCTTCCAG
The DNA here is from genome assembly GCA_036403435.1 of Pyrinomonadaceae bacterium. Classification (GTDB taxonomy): domain Bacteria; phylum Acidobacteriota; class Blastocatellia; order Pyrinomonadales; family Pyrinomonadaceae; genus QHXM01. The sequence continues at coordinate 70,252 of DASWQY010000194.1, read as the reverse complement.
GCCCTTCTTGAACCACATGACCGCGAGGCGCGGCATCTCTTTGCGCATGAAGCAGTGGCCGAGCATGTTGCAGCATTGCAGGTAGCGCGGCGTGCCGTCGCGCGGGCTTGTGAGCGCGGCGGCCGACTGAAACTCTTCGACCGCCTCGTCCAGCAGCTCCATCTCCTGATAGGCGATGCCTAGATTATAGTGCGTCTCGTAGTCGCCGTCAGACTCGGGCGACTCCTCCTCGGCGGCCTCGCGGAACTCGTCGAAGATGGCGGCGAGGCCGGGGTCAATTCCGGGGCGGCCGAGGGGTGCCGATGCCGGAGCGGGCGGCGGCTGAGGGGGCGCGGGCGCGGGCATGACTTCGTTCAACTCAAAGCCGTCGGCCTCGATTGTGGAGACTTCCTCGGCCACGTCGTAGCTCGCGAAACCCTCAAACTCAACCGTCGCGGGCGGCTGCGCGGGCGCGGGCTTAGTCGCGCCCGGACCCAGGCGCGCGCGCCGGCTGTCGATCTCTGCGTGCGCGCCGAACTGCCGCTCAAGCATGTCGAGCGTGTCGGCCGCGATGTCCAGGTAGCCCTGGTCCAAATAGAAGTCAACGCTGTCCAGCTCCTGGCGCAGGAGCGCATCGTGCCGCGGGTCAACCTCGCCGGGGGCTGGCGGCGCGGCGGCCTGGGTGCCGGCGTGGGCGGTCGCCGCGGGCTCGGCCGAGTGGAAGTCGTATTCCTGGAAGCTGGCGGGCGGGGCCGCCGTGCCCTGCGCGCCCGCGAGCGTGCCTGAGCCGGAGGCCCAATCGTCGTTGAGGTCCGCGAACGAGGCCGAAGGGTCTGGCTGCTGCTGCGCGGGCGGCGCGACCGAGTTGAACTCAAACTCGGCGGCCTCCGCGGCGGGCATCCCCATCGCCTCGGCCGTGGACGCGGCGTCGTCCGTCAGCGCGAAGCTCTCGAACGACGGAACCTCTTCCGCCGTCTCGTCCTCCTGCTGGTGTTCGGCGTAAGTGTCCGGCGGCGGCGGCGACGGGGCCGCGTGGCCGAGGGCGTGCAGGCGTTCGAGGTAACGCTGGTCGGGCGCGAACTGTGCCAGTTGGAGGAGGGCCGAACGCTCCACGTCCGGGAGCCCGGCGGCCTCGGCGGCCTCTGCGAGACGTTCGAGCGCCTGGTGCTGTTTCTCGTCGTCGCGCTGCCAGGCGTGGACGCGGACCAGGAGGCGCAGCGCCTCGACGTGCTCGGGGTCGCGCGAGAGCACTTCGTTGAGCAGCTCCATCAGCGTCTCGTCCTCGCGCCCCGAGAGCATCTGCTCGGTGATGCCGGAGAGGACGCGCACGGCATCGTCCGCCTCGTCCGCCTTCAGGTAGAGCCGGGCCACGTCTATGAAGCGGCTGTAGTGTGACGCCTCGCCCGCGACCAGCTTGGTGACGGCGCGCTCGGCCGCCTCCGCGTCGTCGGCCTCGATGTAGGCTTGCGCGATCATCGAAAGCAGCTCGGTGTCTTCGGGGTTCGCCTGGAGCGCGATCTCCAGCACTTCGGCCGCGTCTTCGGGCGTGCCGAGCGCGGTCTGCGTGTTGAGGAAGCCGCTCAGCGCGCCGTAGTCGAGCGGGCGCAGGTCGAGCGAGGCGGTGAAGCATTCGGCCGCCCGCTCGTAAGAGCCCTGTGCCAGATACTGCGCCCCGGCGTCGCCGAAAGCCTCGGCCGCTTCGGGCTGCATCCCCTCGCGCATGTAGCCCTGCGCGAGCTTGACGCGCGCCTCGGTGTTCTGCGGGTCGAGGTCGGCAACCTTGCGGAGGATTTCGAGCGCCTTGCGCGACTGGCCGTCTCTGAGCCACGCCTCGGCGATAATCATGTATTGGGCGCGCGCGTCAACGATGAGTCCCTGAGATTCGTAGAGGCCGGCGAGCTTGTTGGCGATTTCGGGGCTGCGCGGGTTGAGGCGGTCCACCTTCTTGTACATCGCGATGGCTTTGCTCTGAAAGCCCTCTTCGCGGTAATGTTCGGCGATGCGCAGGAAGCACTGCATTGCCTGCTGCTTGTCGTTCTGGCGCGCGTAGAGGTCGCCGAGCATGTTGAGCGCCGTGAAGTCTTCGGGGTCGTTCTCGACGATCTGGCGGTACTCCTTGATGGCTGCCGGAATCTTCCCCTGGGCAAGGAACTTCTCAGCCGCACGCACAACCTTTGCTTTATCGAAGGCCATTCTTGAATTTCTTCTAGTTCGGTCAGACTAGCGAGCGTGTTTTGAAAACCCCTGGGCGGCGGGCCGGGCGAGACGGTCGGGACGGGCACTGACTCGGCCAGCTTTGTCTTGCCGGCGCTCTCTGCGAAAAGCGTCAGCGACAAAGTTACGCTAACACGCGCCAAGACTGAGTGTCAACGCTTCGTTTTTTAGCGGTTTAGGCCGTTTTTCGGCCCGCTTTTGCCTTGCAGCTTGAGACCTAATCCCACGACCATCGGCCCCGGAAAGCCTCTTCGGGCGAAGCCCGCGAGCGCGGGCGAACTCACCGCGCTCGCGGGCTTCGCCCTCTACGCCGTCTTCGCGCCGCACTCGATTGCGGGCGCGGAACTCAGCTTAATACTTGTCGGCGTCGGTTGGGCTATGCGCCTGCTCGCGACCGGGCGAACCGGCTTCGGGCGGAGCGCGCTAGACCTCCCCGTCCTGCTCTTCCTGGGCTGGACCGTGCTCTCGGCACTCTTCTCCGAAGAGCCGGGCATCAGTGTGCCAAAACTGCAATCCACCCTGGTCGTCCTGCTCTTCTACTTCGCGCAGTCGCTGCTCACGCGGCGCGCGGCCTTCGCGGTCGCCGTCCTGATGATTGCGTCGGGCGTGGCGGGGGTGGCGGCGAGCGCCGTTGACCTCGCGCGCGGGCGCGGCGTGATGCTCGAAGGGCTAGCGGCCGAGAGTCCCTTTCACGAACTGCAAATGGGGGCGGGCGACGCCGTGTGGCGCGTCGGCGGCGCGCGCGTCCGCTCGGTCGCGGAGATTGACGAAGCCATCCGGCGCGCGGGCGCGGGCGCGGGCCTCTCCGTCAGCGTCATCATCGGGGGCGAGCACGGCGAGCGAGTCATTAACGTCACGGACGAGATGAAGGCGCGCGCGTCGCCTTCGGGAATTAAGAGTAGCGGGCCGACGCGCCGCTTCCGCGCCTCGGGCTGGACGCGCCACTACGAGACCTTTTCCGAGACGCTGCAAATTCTGGCACAGCTCGCGCTCGGCCTGGCCCTCGCGCACGCACAGCGCCGCGACTCGCGCCGCAAATATTTTTATCTCGCGCTCGCGGCCTCCGCGCTCCTCGCAGCCGGCATCGCGCTGACGGCGATGCGTACCGCGCTCGTCGCCCTCGCCTTCGGCGCTGCGGTCATCGCGCTGCGCGCAACGAGGGGCCGCGCGCGCCTGCTCGTCCTACTGCTCATCACACTGGCGCTCGCCGCGGGCGCGTTCAGCGTCTGGCGCACGCGCGACGCGGGCGCGCTCCGGCTCGAAGACCACAGCGCGTCTCTGCGGTGGCAGGTGGCACGGGTCGGCCTGTCGCGCGTCCCCGCGCACCCGGTCTTCGGCCACGGGATGGACGCCGTGAAGAGACACTGGACCGAGTGGGGCTTCCCCGGCACGGACATGATTCACCTGCACTCGACGCCCTTGCAGATAGCCTTCGACCGCGGACTGCCCGCGCTCATCTTCTGGCTCTGGCTGATGCTGGCGTGCTGGCTGACGGCCGCGCGCGCCGAAAAACAGTTCCGCGACTTCGGCGGCGCGAGCCCTCACGGCCTGCTGCTCGGCGCGACCGGGGCAGTCGCGGGCTTCTTCGCCAGCTCGCTCGTCAACTACAACTTCGGCGACGCGGAAGTGGCGCTCGTCTTCTGGTGGCTGATGGGCACGGTCATCGCGCTCTCAAGAATGCAAAATTAAAAATGAAAAATGAAAAATTCAGGCTGAAACCACTTTTTATTAAAATGTGATTCTCCGCCTCAATTTTTCATTTTTCATTTTTAATTTTGCATTCCCTAAATCACGTCCGCGAAGTTTTTTCTCGTCCTGGCGAACCACCAGTAGCCGAAGAGGAAGACGATCAGGGCGAAGCCCGTGAAGTAGGCGAGGCCGCGCCAGTCCGGCTGCGCGCCTTCGAGCATGATGTTGCGGTAGCTCCTCATCAGGTGGGTGAAAGGGTTGGCGTTAATCCAGGGGCGGAAGCGTTCTGGCACAATTGATTCGGGGTAAAAGATGGGCGTCAGGTACATCCAGACCATCAGCAGGAGCGCGATGCCCTGCACGATGTCGCGCAGGAAGACGCCGAGGGAGGCGACGAGCCAGGCCGCGCCGAGCGTCACCAGAAGCTGCGGGACCAGGAGCGCCGGGAGCCAGAGCACCGCCGGGTGAATCGTGTGCTGGATGACGAGCGCGGCCGCCGCGAGCGCGATGGTTCCGAACAACTGGTTGGCGAGCGAGGCGAGCGACTGCGCGACGGGGAGGATTTCGAGCGGGAAGACGACGCGCTTGACGAGGTTGGCCTGCGTGACGATCTTCTGCGACGAGACCTGCACGGCCTCCGCGAAAGCGGTCCAGGGCAGCACGGCGCAGAAGAGGTAGAGCGCAAACTCCCACGCGCTCCCCGTCGCGCCGAACCGCGCGCCGAAGATGCCCGCGAAGACGAGCGTGAACGTCGCAATCGTCACCAAAGGCGTCAGCACCGCCCACAGGATTCCCAGCACGGAGCCTTTGTAACGCGCCGCCACCTCGCGCCGCGCCAACTGGATTATCAAACCCAGCCGACTCGGCAACTCCCACAACGGACGCCACACCGCCCGCCGCGCTGTCTGCGACGAAATCATGCGGGGAGTATAGCAGTGGTTAGTGGTCGGTGGTCAGTTACGAACAGGTGATGAACAGCGTCACGCCTTTGCCTTTAACTGACCACTGACCACCGACCACTGACCACTTGATTTGCGCGGCTCTTTCCCTGATTATTCAGCGCGGACTATGGACACAGAGAAGAAGGATGAAGGCACGCGGTTCTCGGAAATCAAGCTGGGCGTGGTGTGCCCTATGGCGAACGAGGAGGGGAGCGCCGTGCGGTTCGTGGGCGAGGTGCTGGACGAGTGCGTGCCGCGCGGGTTCGAGTCCGTCAAATTCTTCGCCGTGCTGGACCGCGTGAGCAAGGACCGCACGCGCGCGCTGCTGGAGGAGCTGAGCCGGGAGAGGCCGGAGCTGGAGGTCGTCTGGTCGCCGGAGAACAGGAACGTGGTTGACGCCTACGTGCGCGGCTACCGCGAGGCGCTCGACGCCGGGTGCGACTGGGTTCTGGAAATTGACGCGGGCTTCAGCCACCAGCCTTCCGACATCCCGCAATTCTTCGACAAGATGATGGATGGCTACGACTGCGTCTTCGGCAGCCGCTTCTGCCGGGGCGGGGCCATCTCGGACAGCTCCGTGAAAAGAAAGCTCATCAGCCGCGGCGGGAGCGTGCTCTCGAACCTACTTCTTGGCACAAAACTCAAAGACATGACGAGCGGCTTCGAGATGTTCACGCGCCAAGCTCTACTGGAAGTCATTAAGAAGGGCATCAAGTCGCGCGGGCCGTTCTTCCAGACGGAGATTAAAGCCTACTGCCGCAGGCTGCGCATCGCGGAGGTGCCGATTCAGTACCGCGCCGCCAGCCACGCGGTCGGCAACCAGGCGCTTAAAGATTCCTTCAGCAACCTCTGGCGTCTCTTCCGCCTCCGGCTGCAAGGACAACTCTGAAATGATGAACGATGAATGATGAATGATGAATTGAAGACAAAGGCTTTTAATTCATCATTCATCATTCCGCAATCCGCATGATGAAAGATAAGACCGCCCTCGTCGTCACTTCGATTGCAGCGCCGAACGCTGTGCTGTGCGAGCTGGCCCGAGGGTGTGGCGAGCACGGCGTCGAGTTCATCGTCATCGGCGACGAAAAGAGCCCGGCGGACTTTCGCCTCGAAGGCTGCCGCTTCTACGGGCTCGCGGAGCAGCGCGAGCTGGGGCTGCGTTTCGCCGCGGCGTGCCCGACGCGCCATTACGCGCGCAAGAACATAGGCTACCTCGTGGCCTGGCGCGAGGGCGCGAGGGTGATCCTGGAGACGGACGACGACAATTTTCCTGGCACAGAATTCTGGGGTGATAGACAGCGCCGGCAGCGCGTGCCCTCGGTCGTGGGCGCGGGGTGGGTCAACGTCTATCGCTACTTCACGGACGCTAACATCTGGCCGCGCGGCCTGCCGCTCGACCGCATCCAAACGGCCGTGCCAGAATTCGAGTCGCTCGAAGAGGCGGAGGCTGACTGCCCTGTTCAGCAGGGCCTGGCCGACGAGAACCCGGACGTGGATGCCATCTACAGGCTGGCGCTGCCGCTGCCGCAAGTCTTCAGGAAGGACCGCCGCGTGGCCCTGGGCCAAAATGCCTGGTCGCCTTTCAACAGCCAGAACACGACCTGGTGGCGCGACGCCTTCCCGCTCCTCTACCTCCCGGCCCACTGCTCCTTCCGCATGACGGACATCTGGCGCAGCTTCGTCGCGCAGCGCATCGCGTGGGAGAACGGGTGGGCCGTCCTCTACCACGGGCCGACCGTCCGGCAGGAGCGCAACGAGCACAATCTGATGCGCGACTTCCGCGACGAAGTGCCCGGCTACCTCAACAACAGCGCCATTGCCGAAGCGTTGGGCCAGCTCCCGCTCCGACCCGGCGCAGACAAGCTCAGCGAAAACCTGCGCGTCTGCTACGAGCAACTCGTCCGCATGGAACTGGTCGGGCGCGACGAGCTGGATTTAATCGAAGCGTGGGAAGCCGACCTGAAAGAAATTTCTTAAAGCATCGCGCAGCTTGTAAAGGCAGCGTCAACCCGCTTCTTAGCGCCTTTGCGGCTTTGCGTGAGAAATCCAAAACCACTCACGCAAAGGCGCAAAGGGGTTGAGTGGTTAATTCGTCATTCCCGCCAGAAACTGCGGCTGCGTCCAATCCCAGAGGCGTTCGGGGTGCTGGTCAATCTCCTCGGGCCGACTGTTCCAGAGCCAGGTGGCGTGCGAGGTCGCGCCGCGCGTGTTGATAAAGAGGCTCGCCAGCAGGAGCAGCGCGCCGCACGCCAGTTGTGTGCGCCAGAGCGCGCGCGAAGCGGCTCGGTGCTGCTCACGCCAGTCGAGCATCGCGCGCAAGGCGAGGACGGCGAGGAGGACGAACCACGGGACCAGGCCCGTCGAGAAGCGCGGCCCGAAGCTGTGCCCGCCCCACCAGTGATTGAAGCTGGAAATCGCCACGAGATGCCCGATGGTGATCGCCGCCGAGAGCCACACGAGCCTGCGGCGGGCGAGCGTCGTCCGGTAACGCACGAGCATGAAGGCGACAAAGAGAAGGACGGGGACGTAGACCAGCAGGCCGCGCGCGGGGCTGATGAGATTCCCCGCGAGAGCCTCCCGGAAGGAGTCGAACTGCAACCGGCTCGCGCTGTAATAGCTCGGCAGCAGCCGGCCGAAGTGAAGCCACGAGTAGCAGACGAAGAGCGCGAGCCACGCCGCGCCGGTCAGGGCGTAGGCGAGAAAGAGGCGGCGGTAACAGACGAAGAGGTACACGCTGATTGCCGCGATGTGCACGCTGAAGGTCGGGCGCACGAAGTAAGTCCACGCGAGCAAGGTAGCGAGCAGCACGGGATTGAGGACGCGTTTGCCGGTCTCGTTCCTCAGCAGCAGGAAGACTACGATGCCGAGCAAGAGGATGCCCCAGGTGTCGGACCAGAGGGCGCGCGACGCCGTGCTGTAGACCTGCGTGCCGAGCGCGCCGCCGAGCGCGACCGTAATGCTCCACGGAAGCGGCAGCGCGAGCCGCGCCGTGTAAAAGAAGATGACGGAGAGCGCCGCCATCAACAAGGCGGCGAGGCCCGCCTCGATGATCATCTCGCCGCGCGGGTCGTAACTGCCGTCCGGGTTGGCGGCCGACACGCCCAACAGGTTGAAGGCGGCGACGAACGGCGTGGAGAGGACGGAAGTGCCCGGCGGCAGGTGGTAGTAAAGGTGTTCGCCCACGACTTCGAGCTGATAGACGGGGCCGTTCTTGAAGTAGTAGCCATGCCACACGGGCTCGTAGCGCGGGAGCGCGTAGGCGTCGAGCGTGAAGCTGCGGTGGCTGAGCAGGCTCTGGCTGAGCAGCATCGAGTAATGCGAGTCGGCCACCTGATGAATCCGCGAGAAGAGGAAGATGGAGAGCGTCAGGACGAAGATCAACAGGCCGGCCAGTGAAGTCGTGCTGAATCTGCTTAACAGTTTGAGCCGGGCTTCAGTCACCCTTTGTCGAAGATGAAGTCGAAGCGTTTGGAGATGTAGGCGCGCTGCCGCGCCATGCTCAGCTTCCATGCGCCCGCGTCGATGACGAAGTGCGACATGGTCGCGCCGAGAACCGCGCCGAAAAGGAAGTCGGCCACGCCCGTGTAGAACCAACTGCTCTTGACCAACTCGACCTGCTTCAAGTCGCCGACGCGCCAGAACGCGAGCCCCGCCACCAGCAGGAGGAGCACGAGTTTCCAGACGTTCCGGCGCAGGGCCTTGCGCGGCTGGTCTCCCCCTTTGGCGTTGGCCGAAATCACCGTCATGAAGATGATGTACTGTAGGCCGTGCGCGATGGCGTAGCTGAGGAACGCCACGTTCATCTCGGTCGAGACGAAGACGGGGAAGAAGAAGAAGACGGAGGTGAAGAAGAAGAGCGTCTTAAACGCGGTCGTGTCGCGGTAGAACTTCAGATAGACGACGAGGCTGAAGACGAAGACGGCGGCGAAGGCGACGTAGCCCGCGTCGTAGAGGTGATTGAAAGTGGCGTGCAGGTAATCGGGCGCGACCGCCATCCCGAGTATCTTGAACGTCCCTAGAATCCCGAGGACGGTCCCGAACTCAATCGCCAGCTTCTCGGCCCTGTGCGGCGCTGTGCCAGTTTGCGCGATGGAGGCGAAGGCGTAAATGCCGACGTTCTGGCGGCCGTAGTGGAACGCCTGCCAGGCCCAGTAGGCCAGCAGGATGAAGGCTTGGAGAGCGTGGCCCGCAAGAGCGAACGCCAGGCCCGTCGCGGCCGTCAGGAGAATTGGCACATAGACGTAACGGACTTTGTGGCCCCTGATGATTTCGGAGAACTCCGTGTCCGTGTAAAAGAAGAAGGTGGTGGGGACGTGCGCCGTGCCGAGGAAGAGGAGGACGTACTTGACGCCCGCGAGGCCGCCGCTTGCCTCGCCCGTCGGGGCGAGCAGGATGAAGAAGATGATGGGCAGCCAGGTGGAGATTAGTAAGGCGACGAGGAAGTAGCGCCTGAAGAGCGCGCCGCGGGCGGGCCGCGCGCTCCCTTCCGCGGCCGTGACGATTTCCTGGGCTGAGGAGATGTCCCTCATAGTTTCGCTCAGCCGAGCGCCCCGCTGGTTTCCGCCTTCGGGCGAGACGCGTGGACGCCGAGGATGCGCGCGACGGCCGTCGCGTTGAGATTGGCGACGCCTTCCATTGCGACAGGGCTCACCACGCTGAAGAAGAGCGCGCCGTCGAGCCAGTCGAAGCTGACGCCGTCGAGGCTGTGCGCGGCGACGGTCACGGAGTAGGTGTCGGGCGCGAGCCAGCAGTCGAACGCGAAGAAGACTTCTACGACCTCGCCGCGCCGGACCGGGCCAAAATCAACGCGCTGCAACTGCGTGTTGGTGCCGTAAAGATGTATGCCGTGGCGGTTGCGCAGGAGGAAGCCGCAGACGGGGGCCTCCTCGTCCGCCCCGAAGCGCAGGCGCACGCGCAACTGCACGGCCTCGCCGCTCTCGACGAACTCCGCGGGCTTGCGCGACGCGTCCAGCAGCTCGACGCGTAAAATTTCGGCGCTCCCGTCGCCGTGGCGGTAAGTGCCGGCGGGCGGCGCGACCGCCTCGTCGTCAGCCTCTTCTTCTTCGACGCCCTCGGCTTCGCCCACTGCCTCCGCCTCGTGTTGGTCCGATTCGTAGGCGTCCTCGCGCGCCATGATGATTTTCTGGTAGCGGTTGAGCACGTCGGTCGGCTGGCCCAGAGCCTCCACGCGCCCGTTGTGCAGGAGCACGGCGCGCGAGCAGAGGGCGCGGACGGCGGCGAGGTCGTGCGAGACGAAGAGGATGGTCGTTCCATTCTCCTGCATCTCGCGTATGCGGCGCATGCAGCGGTGCTGGAAGACGGCGTCCCCGACGGCCAGCGCCTCGTCCACGAGCAGGATTTGGGGCATCGAGCTGACGGCCGCCGCGAAGGCCAGGCGGACGTACATGCCGCTCGAATAGGTCTTGACGGGCTGGTTGATGAACGCGCCTATCTCGGCGAAGTGCTCGATCTCGGGCAGCATCCTTTCGGTCTCGGCGCGCGAGAAGCCCATCAGGGACGCGTTCATAAAGACGTTTTCGACGCCGGTGAATTCCGGGTTGAAGCCCGCGCCGAGTTCGAGCAGGGCGGCGACGCGCCCCTCGTGGCGGACGCTGCCGTGCGTGGGGTCGAGCGTGCCGGCGATGATCTGAAGCAGCGTGGATTTGCCGCAGCCGTTGGGGCCGAGGACGCCTGTCGTCGTCCCCCTTTCAAGCTCGAAGGAGACATCGCGCAAGGCCCAGAACTCCCTGTGCTGCTTCCAGCGGCCGCGCGTCAGCGACTCCTTCAAGCGGTCCGCGGGTCGCTCGTAGATGCGATACTGCTTCGAGACCCCTTCGACGCTCAGCACGGTGCTCATGCCCGTCATGATAATCAAGGTGGACTGAGAATGTCGAATATCATTTCAAAAACGGACGCCACCACTGAAGACACACGAAGAGACACGAAAAGAAATGTTCTTTCTTCGTGTCTCTTCGTGCTGGCTCGTGGTCCCCGGATTTAGAATTACTGCACTCGTTTGATACGTCCAGATTCATTTCAAATCAGCCGGCCCGCGCCTCCGCTCGCGGTTCCTAAGATAAGACTTCAAATTTCGACGGTAATGACGAGGCCCGCGCCGCCCGCCGTGTCTGGCTTGCCTATTGCTTTTATTCCCGGCGAGAGGACGGCAATCGTTGGATAGTTCTTGCGAAATTGTTGCCGACAGATTTGGGCGTAAAACTTATGCGGCGTTTAATCACATCGCTGGTTCTGGTCATCTTCAGCCTCGGCTGGATTGTGCCAGCGCCCGTGCGCGCCTACACGCTGCAACACACTGACAGCACGGCGACCGTCAGAATCAAGTGGCCGGGCCGCACGATCACCGTCGCGCTCTCAAGCTCGCTCAGCTCACCGCCCGCTAACATCAAGCCGGGCAGTGATGTCCTCGGCGCGACCCGCCGCGCGCTGGCGCGCTGGGCCGAAGCCTCTGGCGTACAACTCGTCGAAACTTCATCAACCGCGCTCTCCATCAGCCCGAGCGGCGGCGGCGACGGCGTCAGCCTGATTACCGTCGCCGATACAGAGGAGAACCGCGCCGTCTTCATGAGCGCCGAGCGGACGGGCCGGACGCGCATCTTCTACGACCCCGCGACCGGAGCCATTGCCGAGGCCGACGTGGTCCTGAACCCCGCGGCGCAGTTTTCGACCGACGGCACGCCCGGCACCTACGACCTTGAGGCGACGCTGACGCACGAGGTCGGCCATGTCCTGGGCCTGGAGCACTCGGACGAGGCGGGGGCCGCGATGCAGCCGCGCCAGGGGACGAACGGACTGTATGAGCAGGCGGCCGTCTGCCCGCGCACGCTCTCGGACGACGACCGCGCCGGGGCTCGCGCGCTCTACGGCTCGCCGGAAAACTTCGGGTCAATCGCGGGGACGGTGACAAACTCTGAGGGCGCGCGCGCCGCGGGCGCTCACGTCTGGGCCGAGGACGCGTCCGCGGGTCGCGTCGTCGCGGGCAACACCACACTGGCCGACGGCTCTTACCGCATCGAAGGCTTGCCGCCGGGCCAGTATCGCCTCGTCACGGAGTACGCCGCCGGGAACGATCACGCCTCCGAGGCGGGCTTCGCCGAAGGCTTGTCGAATGAATTGGGCGACGCGCCGTCGTCCGTCAGCACGGCCGAGTCCGCCGCCGAAGTGAGTGTTGCGGCGGGCGCGACCCGACAGCAGGACTTCACGCTCGGGCGCGAGAACTTGACGCTCCGCCCGCACGTCTTCGGCAGCAACGGGCACCTCTCGACCATCGCCGTCCCGCTCGTCCAGGGGCACCGCTACACCATCTTCGTCGGCGGCCGCGGCGTTGATCAGGTAGAGGGCGGCGGCATCACCGTCAGCTCGCCTTTCATCAAGGTGAACCCGGCCAGCCTGACGCTGCAATCCGGCGTCAACTACCAGTACCCGATTGTCAGCTTCGAGGTCGAGGTTGAGCGTGAAGCGCCGCTCGGCGACTACACGGTGCGGCTCCAGACTAAGGCGGGCGAGGTCGCGTACATCTCGGGCGGCCTCACCATTGACGAGGCCGTCGGCGCGCACGCGCCCGGCGGGAAATTGGCCCTGGCCGGCGCGCTCGGCCTCTCGGCCGGCCTGCTCGACTCCCTGTGGGCCAGGTGAATCCCGTAAATCTTTGCGCCCTGCCTTGCGAAGCGCGCCTGCTTACGCTTAGAATGTCCATTCTTTGACCGCTCGGGTGTGCGAAAGAGTTCTTCACCTGCGCTAATCTGGCTACGGCCCAGAAGCTCCCCAAATGAGCGTTACATCTTTTACGTCCGTGTTTTAATTCGGAGGCTTTTTACGTGAAGCAAGCTTTTCGTTTGTCGTGCGCGGCGGCCTTTTTTGTCCTGCTGACGGTCGCGGCCGCCGCCCCCACTTTTGCCCAGACGGGCCCGGACCCCTTCGTCGCGCAGATCACCACCTCGAACCGCGAGTCCTTTGCCGGCGACATCAGCGGCGACGGGCGCTTCGTCGTCATCGAATCGACGGGCGACATCTCCACGGAGAAGACCAGCACCCGCAACAACGCCGACGGCAACCGCGAAATCTTCCTCTTCGACTACGCGCAGCGCCGCATCTTCCAGATCACGGACACGACGAGCGCGCGCGTCAACACGGCGAATCCGTTTTTCCCCGCGACCAACCTGAACGACTTCAGCAACATCAAGGTCGAGGTCAGCAACAACCAGCCCGTCATCAGCCACAACGGCCGCTGGATAGCCTTCAGCTCGAACGCCTCGACCCCCGGCAGCTTCAACGGCGACGCCAACTCGGCCTCGCTCCTGGCCGACGGCAACCAGGAGATTTTCATCTACCTGATTCCGCCCGCGCCGGCCGTGGACCTGTCCAACGGCGCGGACCCGGCCTTCGTCAACCTGGCGACGGGCGCGTTCACGCGCATCACGGACACGGCGGCGAGCCGCGTGCCCACGCCCGGCTTGACCGGGCAGACTCCCTTCGTCGCCTTCGATAACCGCGACCCGTCCGTGGACGACGACGCCTCGGTCGTGGCCTTCGTCTCCACGCGCAACCCCGCCGGCACCAACGCCGATGGGAGTCCCGAAATCTTCCTCTACAAGAGGAGCCCCACGCCGGCCTCGCTCGTGCAGTTGACGGCGACGACCCCGGCGGGCAACCAGATTCCTTTCAGCGAGAACCCATCGCTCTCGGCCGACGGCTCGGTCATCGCCTTCATCTCGAACGCGAACCTGCTGACGAACAACGCGGACCTGAACGCGGAGGTCTTCCTCGGCAGCTTCAACGGGACCACGGCGACCGTGACGCGTCAGGTGACGCAGACGGCCGTGGCGTCGCCGGACCTGACCGGCGTCTCGATTAACATCCTGTCGCCGGGGCGTCGCCTGAGCCGCGACGGCGAGTTCCTCCTGTTCGAGTCGCGCGCGGACCTGCCGGGCAACGGCGCTATCCAGAACACGACGACCGTGATGCTCTACGACATCCCGGCCAACAGCTTCCGCCAGGTGGGGCCGCGCGCGGTCAGGTCGAACGCGCTCAGGTTCCCGACCTTCACGGACTACAACCAGAACACGTTGGAGCCCGCGACGATCATCTTCGCCTCGGCGCTCAACTTCAGGGCCGACGGGACGATCCCCTCGACCGTGGCCGAGGGCATCAACCCGAACCAGAGCACGCAGATTTTCTCGACGCCGCGCAGCAACCCGACGACCTTCACGCGGCTGACGAACACGCCGGCCATCCTCGACCTGAGCATCCAGCCCTTGACGAGCGACGTGCGCGAGCGCATCTCCTTTTCGCTGGAGCGCGCAGACCTCGGCGGCCTGAACCCCGAGCTGCTGTCCGAAGCCTTCTACCTGCTGGTCCGCACGGGGACGAACGTGGCGAGCCCGACCGTCTCGTTCTTCACGGGGGCGACCGAGCGCGCCGTCGTGGCGACCCCGACGGCCCCCGCGGTGGCGGGCCTCGCGCCCGGCATGCTCGGCATCGCGCGCTCGGCCACCGCGCTCGCACCGTCCACGCAGCAGGCCGACAGCGCCTCGGAGTCCACGCGCCGCCCGCCGCTGCCGATAGAGCTGAACGGCGTCTCGGTCTCGGTCAACAGCGCGGCCGCAGGGCTCTTCTTCGTCAGCCCCGGCGAAATACACTTCGTCGTCCCGCCGGGCTTGACGGTCCAGACGGACCCTTACCCGGTCGTCATCAACAACAACGGCTCGATCATACGCACGACGCTCCGCATCCTCGTGGCGCAGCCCGACATCTTTACGCAGACCAACACCTTCGGCTCCAACCGCGCCGACGCCGTGAACGCCGTGACCTTCACGGAGGAGCCTTTCAGCGTGACGACGACTGTCGTCACCACGTCCGGCCCGGTCACGCAGCCGACGAAGCTCCTCATCGTGCTGACGGGCGTCCGCCGGATAACGGACAATTCGCAGGTCACGGTCCGCATAGGCACAACGGACATCGTCGGGACCACGGCCGACACCTCGCCGGTCAAGGTGTCGCCGACCGACACGCCCGGCATGGACCAGGTAATCGTCACACTGCCCGCGTCGCTGGCCGGGGCGGGCGACGTGCCCGTCATCGTCACCGTCAACGTCGGCGGCACGATCTTCACGAGTCGCCCGGCCGACTCGGCCCCCCGCATCAGGATCAACTAAAGGAAATGATGAATGCGGAATGATGAATTAAAGACAACTTGTTTTTAATTCATCATTCCGCATTCATCATTTCTTTCTCACCCTTCCTTGAGAGCTTCGCGGTAAACGTCCAGAGTCGCGCGGGCCGTTTTCTCCCAGGAGAAGGCGGCCGCGCGCCGCAAGCCGGCGGACGATAGTCGCTCGCGCTCGCCGGAATCCCGGAGCACGCGGATGACGACCTGTGCCAATTCCCGGTAAGCGGCCGGCGGGACGAGGAGCGCGGCGTCGCCGACCGTCTCCGTCAGGCTGGGGACGCGGCTCGTGATGACGGGCGCGCCGCACGCCATCGCCTCCAGGGGCGGCAGGCCGAAGCCTTCGTACAGAGAGGGGTAGACGAACGCGCGGCACGACGAGTAAAGCGCGCGCAGGTCTCGGTCGGAGACGTAGCCCGTGAAGCGCACGCGCTCGCGCACGACGCCCGCGCCCTTCAGGTAAGTGTACAACTCGTCCGCGAGCCAGCCCTCCTTTCCGGCGATGACGAGCTGCGGGCGCAGGGACGTTTCGCGGAGGATTTCGTCGAAGGCGCGCGCGAGCGTCAGCAGGTTCTTGCGCGGCTCGACGGTGCCGACGAAAAGCACGAACTCGTCTTCGACCCCGAGCCTGCGCCGCGCCTCCGCGGTCTCCTCGCGCGCCGCAGGCCGGAACGTGCGGCGCGCGGCCTCCGGCACGACGAAGACCTTTTCGGCCCCGACGCCCAGGTGCTCGCACGTCTCGCGCCTCACGCTCTCGGACGGCGTGATGATCGCAGTCGCCCTGCGCGCCATCACGGGCAGACGCCTGCGCGCGCGGCGCACCAAATACTTTTCGTGCGTTTCGGGGTGCAGGAGCGTGGAGAGGTCGTGGACGGTGACGACGGTCGGGCACCCGCCCCAGAGCGGCACGTCGTAGTTGGTGCCGTGGAAGAGGTCTAACCGGGCGTGCCTGACGTAAAGCGGCAGGCCCAGAGACCACCACCGACGGCGTGAGAGCCGGCCGGCCTCAGCACGCGTCAGGCGCAGGTTAGGCGGCAGCGCCTGTTCGCCCTCGCCGCCGTCCGCGGCGACGTAAGGGTGCGGCGAGACCAGCTCGAACTCGTCGCCGGGGGCAACGCCGGCGAGCGCGCGCGCCAGCTCGAAAGTGTAATGGCCCACGCCCGTCTTAATCTCGCCGAGCGGGATGCCGTCAAGTCCGATGCGCATTCGTCAAGGGGCGGCGATTTCCCGGCCGCTAAAACGTTGAGGCCGGCCATCTCGTAATGGCCGGCCTCTCGTGCAATGCTTTCCCGAACGTCCTTCCTAGAAGCGGTTGAAATACTCGGGCGACTCTATGAAGCCGCGGACCATAGTGTTCTCCAGGAAAGCCTGGTCGGCGGTCAGCTGAAAGCGTTTGTTGTGGAAGACGTAGCCCCCGAGGTCCGGGTCGCGGCGCATGTAGCCGAAGTACTGCATCGTGACGAACGCCTGCTTGTAGAACTTGGCGTTCACCTCCGGGCTCTCCACGATGGCGCGCAAGACCTGCGCGCGCGTCTTGCCCCCGCCGTTCAGGTCGGCCAGCAGCGTGCTCTGGTTCGAGACCGTCACGCCCGCCGTGTCGAGCAGTTTTTGGATGAACGCCGAGTTCGACAGCGCGCCGTAGCGCGCCTGAATCTCGGGGCGTTGCAGCCACGCGGCCGTCAGCGTGTTCTTCTTGGCGTCGGTCCCCTGGTCGTTGGGGTCGGAGATGCTGCCCAGGTCCGTCATGAACTCCTGGTAGTGCGGGCGCTCGAACGTGTTCTTCGTCGGGTCCGCCAGCTCGGCGTCGGTCGAGGGCCGCTGGCCGAGCGAGACCATATAGAGGTACATCACGTAAGAGCCCTTGCTCTGAAACTCCGGCGAGCGGAAAAAGTTGGCCGACAGAGCGCCCCGCGTGTACTTGATGCACTCGGTATCCGTCTTCGCGCAGCCGTTCAGGATGGTCAGGTAGAACTTCAGACCATCGGACTCGGGGAAACGCTTCAGGAAGTCTACGTACTGCTGCTGAATGAAGAAGTCGTAGTCGGCGATGGTGATGAGCGTGTTCGTGCCGGGGCGATACCGCAGGGGCTTCACCTTAACGTCGCCGTAGTAAAGCTCCGAAGGCAGGTTCGGGGTCTCCGTGACGATCCTCAGCGTGGGCGGAGTGGTCGTCTGCCCGAAGGCGTTCAAAGCGAGGAGGGCCGTGATAAAAAGTGTGGCCGCAAATTTCTTCATATTATTTAACTCCGAAGTGTCGCTGCTGGCGGTTCGACGGGCCAAAAATTACGCGCACCATGAGGATGCGCTCGACTTAAAATATACCTTTCGGCTCTCGGCCTTGTCAACGAGGGGTTTTAGTGGAGGCCATCGAAGTAACTGCCCGTAAATTAGCTCCGTCGGAGCGAGATGTTTATGGCCTTCGAGTCTCACCTCGAATCTAGCCCCGCAGGAGCGGAATGTTTGATGTTCCGCTCCTGCGGGGCCAGGACTTCGCACCTTATTTCGAGATGACTTGCCTCCACATGGCGATGATCTTCTCCCAATTGAACACGCTGCCGACGTATTCCGCGGCGTTGTTTGAAATCGCCGCCCGCAGATACTTGTCCGACAGGAGCGCGCAGAGGTAAGCGTACAGCTCGTCCGCCTGGTTTTCGCCGTGGGCCAGTTTCCAGCAGACCTTGTCCGGGAACTCGCGGTACTGGTTGAGGTCGCTGACAATGGTCGGCCTGGCGGCGGCGAGCGCGTGCATCAAAGTGCCCGACGCCTCGCCCATCGAAGGGTTCCTCAAGTTGACGATCACGTCCGCCGCGAAGATGGCACAAAAATAATCCGTCTCGTTCAGGTAGCCCGTGAAAATGATCTCCCCGTCGCGCCCTTCGGCCCGCACCTCCGCCTCCAGGCTTTTCACCTCCGGGGCCGGCTCGCCCGCGAAAACAAGCTGTACAGGGTAGCCGTCGGCTATCAACCGCTTGACGACCTCCACCTGTAGCCGGGGCAGCTTGTTACTGTTGACGAACCCGAGGCAGGAGACGACGAAGTGCGTTTCCCGGAGGCGAAACCTCTGCTTGAAGCCCGCCACCTCTTCCCGCGTCGGCCGGCGATTCAATCTCGCGAAGTGCGGGATGACTTCCACTTGTTGACCGCCGCCGAGCTGAGTTTTGACCCACCTGTGATGGACGACCGCTTTCCTGCTGCGCCCGACCACCGCGTGCGACATGGGGAATTTAACGGGGTCCGGGACGAGCCCTCCCGCCACTGACTGAAACGCCCGACGTCCCTCGTCGCCGTACCCTTCGACGAGAGCCTCCGCGTACAACTGCTCCTCCCGGCGTTGGTAGAAGGCGTCGTGCATGAAGGCGCTCAGGTTGTAATCGTGCAGCACCACCGCGCCTGGAAAATCCCACGCGAGTTTGTAGATGCCCCTGTGAAACTCGCTGTGGTTGCCGAGGTGATAGACCGCCTCGCCGTAACTCTGATAACGCCCCGCGAAGGCCGAGAGCGGGTAAGCGTCGAACTCACGACGGAGGTCCGCCGCGGGCTCCTCGCCGTCGTAATAGAGGTCAATCTCGAAGTAAGGTTTGAGCGCCTTGACGAGCCAGTAACTGTAGTTGGCGATGCCGCTCCTTTGCGGGGGAAGGGGTGAGAGCCAGGCTATCCGAGGAGGGTGGTCGTCGCGCATGAAGGTTAAAGGACTTCGACGGCAAGCCTGGTGGCGTGCGACCCGCTGTGCTCGAACCAGCAGACGGCTTCGCTGACCAGATCACAGTGCAGGACGTATTTTCCCGCGCGCAGCATGGGGACTTCGGCGGCGAATTCCACCGTCTCGCCGGGTTGAATCTCACGCCCTCGGCCCGGCGTCAGGTGGTAGCGGAAATAATCAATGTCGAGCAGTTCGCCCTTGTCGTCAAAAAGCTGCACGCCGAAGCGCACGCCGCCGACGCGCGGCGGCACGCGGTCAGGCCCCATGTGAGGCCGCCTTCCCAGCAGCGAAAGGAAACCGACTTTCCACCGCGGCTGAGCGTCCTCGGGGGTCGGGAGCCAGACCGCGCTGCCTGTGTTCCTGACGACGGCCTTGAGACGTAGCGCCTTCCCGGCGGCGACGCGTGTGGACGCCGGTGTGACCTGAAGCTCCGCCCTCAGCCCTTCGCGCTGCCGGCTGTCTGCGACGGCGGGCGCGTTGCCTTTGTAGAGAAAAAAGAGGCGGCGCTGCTGCATCTCGCGGCGCATCTCCGCGACGTAGTCCGCGCCCGCGCCCTGCCCGCTGAGGAAGGCTTCGAACTCCTCTAAGGGGACGCGAAAAGGTTTCGGGTTAAAGAGCGCCAGCTTAATCTCCGTGAACCCCGCGCCTTGCGCCTCGCGCCATATCTCGCGGACGTTGATGTCATTTTCGAGAACCTTGTTGGTCCGCATCTCGTGTTGCGACTGCGCGGCCCTGGAATGCTCCGGGCCGGGCTCGGAGAAGCCCGCGATGCCGCCGGGCCTGAGCACGCGGCCCATCTCTCTTATCACCCGCGCCGGATTTGGCACATGATGAAAGGACTCCCAGCAGCTGATCCGGTCAACGCTCTCGTCGGGCAGGTCAAAGCTGTGGCCGTCGAACTGTAAGAACTGCGGCGGCGGCTGGTGGCCTATGAGCGGGTGGCGGCGGTACAGCTCCCGGCCCATTTTCAGCGCGGACGCTGAAACGTCGAGCGCGATCACTCGCAGGCCCAGTTGACTGAGGAAGCGCGAAGTCCAACACGTGCCAGCCCCGAAGTCCAGAATCGTCATGTCGGGCAGCAGATTCAAGCCCTGCACGACCTGCACGAAGCACGTCAGCAGCTCAGGCGTCTCGCCGATTTCGGAGAAGGGTTTCGCCTGTAGGGAAGACCAGTCGATTCGTTGGGCGAAGAACTCTTCGGCCCCGCGGCACAACTCCTCGACGCTCGCTTCCTTGATGAGCTGACGTACGTCAATCAATCCAGCGTCCATCGCTTTACCGCTCACACAAATCAGTCGTTCCTCTTTCCAGGCCGCGCGCCGCCGACGCAATCGGCAAAGGCTTCGAGAGTCGCCAGCGCCGTTTTGTGCCACGAAAACGTTTTGGAATATTCATACCTTTCGAGCCTCGACTCGAAATCCGTCGGCGCTTTCAGAGCTTGATAAAGGGCGGCGGCCATCTCGTCAACGTCGTCAGGGTCGAAGTAAATCGCCAGCCCGCCGCCGACCTCTGGAAGCGACGACGTGTTGGACGAAGCCACGGGGAGGCCGCAGGCCAAACCTTCGAGCACGGGGAGCCCGAAGCCCTCGTACAAGGACGGGAAGAAGAGACAGCGCGCCTTCTGGTAAAGCGCGGGCAGCGCGTCGTCGTCCACGAAGCCCGTGAGCCTCACTCTCCCGCCGAGGCCCAGACCCCTCGCGTAATTCAGCATATCATCGGCGGCCGCGTTATCTAAACTGCACGCAATCCACAGCTCGGCGGCGCTGATTTTCTCTTCGCCGCCGTGCCTCGTTTGCAAACGCGCGAAAGCCTCGACGGCGCGGCGCATGTTCTTGCGCGGGTCGAAGCCGCCGACGTAGAGCACGTAATCCTGAGCGGCCGCAACGTTCGGGAAAGGGTACGGGCGGAACGAAGCGCCGGCCGCGAGCGGCGTGACGACGTGCTGTTTGTCCGCGACTCGTAGCGCGCGCGTGAAATCGGCCTGAGTGTGTTGCGAGATGTGCAGGTAAAGGTCGTAGTCCGTCTCCAGCCGCTTCAGTTTCTCGCGGTAGACGACGGCGGCCGACGGCGGCAGGTGTTTCGCGTAAGTTTCCCACATGACCAGGGGGATCAAATCAAAAATCGTCGCGGCGAATCGGCAGGCGCTTGCGCGGCGGGCCGGGAGAACGACGTTGTCCATCAAGGCGTTCGGCGACCAGTAGAGGTCTATCCCGCGCCGCTCAAGGTCGTCGTGCAGCGCGTCCGCGTAAAGCTCCGCGAGATTTTGTTCGGGGCTGACTTTCGGGGCGCGAACGTCGTAAGCCTCGTGGTCAACGACGCGGAGTTTCTCGCGCGCCCAGGGCGACAGGTTGTCGAGGTGAGGGCCGCGCGGCGTGGCGATGTAGAAGTCGTTCGTGAAGTCATTTTCGAGGACGCTCTCGACGGTGTGCTTGAAGTACGTGCCGATGCCCCGGTTGATCTCGGGGGTCAGCAGCGTTTGGCCGTCAATCAATATTTTCATGTCACGCGGCGGGGGCGTCGCAAACCTGTTCGGGCTGTCTGCGCCAGCGAAACTCGCGCAAGTACCTTGAGAGCACGGCGTCGAAAGAGTACTCGCGCGCGACGTATTTGCGGCCGTTCGCGGCGAGCGCGCGGCGGACCTCGTCGTGGTCTTCGAGATACTTCAAGGCCAGCGCGAACTCGTCGCTGTCCGCGACGTACAGGCCGCCGTCGCACCTCCTCACGTGATTCATCGTCACGGCGCATTTGGCCGAGACCACGGCCGGGACGCCGAGCAGCCAGCCCTCCATGATGACGATGGAGAAACTCTCGTTCTCGGAGAGGTTGACGACGCCTCGGGAACCGCCGATGAGCCGCCGCTTCTCCGCCTCCGAGACGAAACCGAAGTCCACGAACTGCCCGGTCGAAGGCACCAGCGTCGCGTCGCCGCCGCCGATGAAGACCAGCTTCGTGTCGCGCCGAAACTTCTCCGCGTAGCCCGCGAACCACTGGCACAAAACGTGAACGTTCTTCCCGGCCTCCTTGCGGCCCGCGTAAACGAAATAATTGCCGGGGAGTTCGCGCGACGTGACGCTCTCCGCCTCGCCGTCGCACGCGGCCAGCTCGACGCCGACGCCCGCGACGACGCTCTCGACGATGCGCCTGCCGACTCTCGGCCCGTACCGCCTGACCGTCATCAGCTTTTCTTCCGGCGAGTTGAAGAAGACGTGTTTCGCGTTGCGGAGCAAGGTCTCAGTCGCCCCCCAGTAAAACTGCGGCTCGTCGTGGAAGCAGGGGACGAGAGAGACGCGGCCCGGATACGTGTTGACCGCCGAATGAGTGAGGCCGTGGAAATAGGGCAGCGCGACGATCTCGTGGCCGCCGTCAACGTCAGGGCCGAGTGCGTCAACGAGGGCGTCGCTGTTGATGCCGTGCGCGAAAAAGTCATGCTCGTCGCGGGCCGTCAAAGTTTCACCACGGCCGAGCTTGCCGACGGCCGCGTGATACGGCGCGGGTGCTTTCAAGGTGGCGAACCTGCGCGTCTCTATCCCCTCCGCGTCGTGGACGCCCGGCTCGTAATGGTCTTCCCACCAACTGTCGTAGGGCGAGGACGAGCAGGTCGTCAAGACCGTCACCGCGACGCCGCGCTTATTCAGCTCGCGGGCCATCCCCCTCGCCAGCAGTTCCGCTCCCCCCGCGAAGCGCCCGAACCACGGGGTGACGATGATTATTTTCCGGTCGAACATCACGCGGCCAATTGGCGGTCCAAAGCTCAAGCTACAGATTGACTCAACGCCTTAGCGCCTTTGCGTCTTTGCGAGAGAAAACCAAAACCACTCGTGCAAAGACGCAAAGGCGCTGGAGGCGTTGAGTGCTGGTTTTGAAATGCGCTCTAAATTTTCCAGCCGATGACGCCGTAGTCGGGGGCGCTGTAGAAGTATTCATTAAAGCGTTTGACGATCTCGGCGTCGCCCTCGATTTTGGCCGCGTCCCAGGGCCTGAGCTTCATGACCTCCACGCGCTCCAGGCCGCGCGCTTCGAGCAGGAATTTCAGCGTTGCGCTCGGAATCGGGTTGCGGTGCGTCGGGTCCGCGTAGAAGTTACAGCTCCCGACCATGAAGTTCTCCGGGTTCGGCGTCTCCAGGATGAGCAGCCCGCCGGGCCTGAGCGCGCGGACCATCTCGTCCAACATTTTAATCAACTGCTCGAACAGCAAATGTTCGACCAGATGAAAGCTCGTCACGACGTTGAGACTCCGGTCGGGCAGGCCGCGCAGGTAAACGAGGGCGTCCTCTTCCGTCACGCCGAGACCCATCTGCCTGCACCGTTCGACGAAAACGCGGTTCACGTCCACGCCGCGCGCCCGAATCCCTTCGCTCTTTAACAGCTCCAGCCACTCGCCGCGCCCACTACCGATGTCAAGAACGTCTTCGGTCACGCCCGCGCCCTTCAAAGTCGGGAGGTAAACGCGCAAGCGGCTCGTGACCTCTTCGCGGCTCCCGCGGAATTGGT
This sequence comes from Pyrinomonadaceae bacterium, assembly GCA_036403435.1. Lineage (GTDB taxonomy): Bacteria > Acidobacteriota > Blastocatellia > Pyrinomonadales > Pyrinomonadaceae > QHXM01. The sequence goes on along the minus strand of DASWQY010000194.1, from coordinate 47,055 downwards.
CCTCGAACGAAGCGTACAGCCGGTCCAGAAGATGCCCTTCTTCGTTCGCCAGCGCGCGCGCGAGCGACTGTTCGGAGATGTCCTCCGGGCGCTCGCGCGCCCGCTCAAGCAGCAGGGTGAGACGCCGCTCCTGCGCCGCCAATTCGTCGCGCGTCTTCCTGTGCCGCTCAAGAAACTGCCGCGCCTGCTCTTCCACCTGCCCGCTCAACCGTCGGTGATTGTCGAGGAGCCGCCGTAGCTGCTCTCCCACCTGATGGGCCAATTCCGCCGCACTCTCTTCCATGCGCCGTGCGAGCGTGGCCGCGTTTTCATCCGCCCGCCGCGCGACGTGCTCGACGCGCTCATTCATCTGCCGGCTCAACTCGGCCGCCGACTGCTCCGCGTGCTCACGGACTGCCGTCAGCCGCGCCTCGACTTCGTCTCTGAATTCACTCTGCCGCGCCGCCTCGTCCTGCTGCCGCCGCGACCACGACTCGATCAGCTGCTGCTGCTCGGCGGCCTTGCTCGCGCCCGCCGCAGTCTGCGCCGAGGCCCGCGCCAGAGCCTGTGCCAGTTGTTCGTGAGCCTGATTGTGGTGGTCAACGATTCGCTGCTGCTGGGAAGAGAGGTAGAACTCGGACTGCCTCTGGTGCTGGACCAGGCGCGGCAGCCGCCCCAGCGCGACCGCCAGTTGAATCAGGTAGCCCACGACGGGCGCGCGCTCCGCTCGCCTGATGGCGGCGGGCCAGGCCAGTCCGTCAATCCTGACGCGCGCCCGCTCGCCTTCGGGCGAGTGGCGCAGGCTCGCCAGCACGTCCACCTTATTGAAGCGCCCGCTCGCCAGGCTTTCGAGATGTTGGGCGAAGCCGGCGGCGTCCGGCTCACGCTTCAAAATCGCGCGGTAGGCGTGGCGCACAAAATCCCCGCCGTGATACTTCAACAGCTCGTTGACGTGATAGTGATTGTCCGCGCGGGGCTGGAACTCGGGCTGCAAGCTCAGCGGCGGGGAAACTACTCGCGCGTCCGGCCGGGGCTCGACGCTCGGAGGGAGACGCGCCGCGGGAACATCTTCATTCTCCCGCGCCACGGCCTCCCGAATCTCGTGCATCAGCCGGTCAACTTTTATTTCGGAGTCGCTGATTTCCAACATGGCGATTGACTGTACGCGAGTCGGCACCGCCTGCGGTGCTGACGTAGATGTCTCGCGCGGCGTGTGGATTCTAGCTTAAAAGTTGTCGTTAACGGAAAGGCTGGCCGATTTGCTCCGTGCCGAACGCGCCGATGCCGTTCAAGCGGAAGCCGAAGACGAAGCGGTTCTCGTTTCTCAGCCCCACGTCGAAGCTGTAGTACTGCACGGTGACGGCGCAGCAGTCGAAGGAGTAGCCGACGGTGGCGACGGAGCTGACGAGTGAGGAGTGTTGCTGGCCGGGCCGCGTCTGGAAGTCGAAGAAGAAGGAGACGCCGCCGAAGAGTCCGCGCTCGCGGTCGCCCAAAAAGAGCGAAGGGCTCCACTGCGAGCCGCGCAACGTCCCCGGCTCTTTCCCGTTCGCGTCCGCGAAGCGCGCGAGCGACGGCGCGAGGTCTATGGCCCGTGTGTAATAGAAGGTCTGGAAAGCCTGCACGAGCGGCCGGTTCAGGCCGAACGTGACTGAGAGGTTTCGCAACCCGCCGCTCTGCACGTCGAGGTCCGAGCGCACGTCGGCGAGGAGCGTGCGGCTGGGCCGGTAGCGCGCCTCTATGTTGAGCGGCGACCAGCGGCGCGGCACGCCGCCGTAGGTGAAGCCCGAGAAGGTGTTGATCGGGTAGAACTGGTTGCGCCGGCCCGGAATGAGCGCGCCCCCGAAATAAGGGTCGAAGAAATATTTCCCGCGGAGCGTGATCGACAGCGCCTCGTAAGGCTGGCGCGACAGCGGGACGCGCTTGCCCGCGCTCGCCGCGTCGTCGCGCTCGGCCTTCGGGTTGACGTTCTCGGTCGAGCGGCGCGTGAAGAAGCGGTTGGTGATGCCGAACTCTATCTCGTTGGTGTCGGCGACGGTGTCCGCCGAGTCGAAGCGGATGATGCGCTCGAAGTTGGTGATGCCCTCTATCTTGCGGTAGATGAAGTAAGGCTCGATGACGTGGCGAAAGAAGAACGAGCCGTCGCCGTGGCGGAAGTTGCGCGCGAAAGCGGGCGGCCGCACGTCCAATTCAAACTCGCCGTAGCCGCGCACCACGTCGCGGCTCAGGACCAGGCGCGTCACGGGGTCAATCGAGTTCGAGTAGTAGGTCGCGCTCAGGCCCGCGGTCGCCGTCACGGACCAGCCGGCGAAGTCAACGGGGACGCTGAAGCGCGGGTGCACGTCGAGGCGCTGCACGATGGAGGGCGAGACGACGGGCTCGCCCTCAACCTCGTCGCGGAAGAGCAGGAGGTCTTCCACGGTCTCCTTGCGGCTGACGCCTTCGAGGCTGCCGGAGAAGGAGAAGTAAACGGGGACGCGCTCGAAGTAGTGCAGGGCCGACGGGCGTTTGTCGAGCGAGATGCTCGGCAACTGGCGCGTGCGGATGCGGACGTTCGGGATGGAGGTGACCTGCGAGCGGGCCAGGAAGTTGAAGCTGTAGTCGCCGAAGTTCTTGTTGACGAAAACCTGCGAGCGTTCTTCGGGCGAGATGGCCTGCTGGATCGAGTCGGAGAAGACCTGGCGGAACGCGAGGTTCGACGTGACGTTCACGTCGGCCGCGGCCAGGAAGCCGTTCGGGAAGTAGTGCACGCCGTCCACGTAGAAGCTGGAGCCGCCCTGGTCCGGGTGCGCCTCGTCCGGGCCTGGGCCGAAGATGCGGTCCTTGACGGCGTAGAAGCCGAAGTTCAGGTATGAGCGCGAATTGGCCCGCGACCGCACGTCGAGGCCGAGGCCGATGCCGCGCCCCGTGTAGATATCGTTGCGAAGGGTGGCGTCGGCCGAGCGCCCGAGCGTCTGGTAGTAAGCGTTCGAGAGGCGGAAGCCCTTGTTGCCCGAGCCGCTGAAGGTCGGCGTCAGGAAGCCAGAGGCGCGGTCGCGCCGCTTGATGGGCACGGACGCGTAGGGCAGGTAAAAAATTGGCACATTCTTGATGCGGAAGGTCGGCCCCTTGACCCTCACGCGGTCGCCGATCTTGATGACGGCGCGCGCGGCCCTGAAGCTCCACTTCGGGACGTTGTCCTCGCAGGCGGTGATCTCCGCGTTGACGGCGACGATGGTGTCGTAGCTGACCTTCTCGACGGAGTCGGCCGTGTAATAGATGACCGTGCCGTCCTGCGTCTGGTTCGTGAAGCCCGTCGAGTTGACGAAGAAGCCCGTCTTGGTGCGGTAGTTCCACTCGGCGCGCGAGCCGGTGATGCGCTGCTGGTCGCCCTGGTCGAAGACGACGTTGCCCTCGGCAATGACGCGGTTGCTCGCCTCGTAGACCGACACCTTGTCCGCCTGAAGTCGGAAGGTGCCGATGCGCGCGTCCACGTTCCCCTCATAGACGGCGACGACCGCCTCTTTCGGACCCGTGACGGTCTGTTTCGCGGCCGTGACGGTCAGCTCCTCCGTGCCCTGCGCGGCGTCGCCGGTCTGCGCGGCGCGCGGCGGTCGGACGGGCGGCTGCTCCTGCGTCAGCGGGTTGACGTTCGGCGTGTCCGTGATGGGGTTGGTGACCTGGCGGTCAACCGGGTTGGTCTGCTGGGCCAAAACGGGCGGGGCCGAGGCGAGACACAGCAGGACGCAGGCGAGCCTGGCACAGAATTTTGCCGCGGGGAAGAAGTTACCCAAGGAAGAAATCGAAGACCTCCGAAGGCCGAGCGCCGTGCGCACGTCTTCAGTTCTCAGGGTCGTGAGAAGTGCGCGCCGTCTTGGTCTGAAAATCCGGGCGATGCTAACACGGAAAGCCGCAAAGCAGAAAGCAGTGGTCAGTGGTCGGTGGTCAGTAGTCAGTTAAAAGAAAATCAAAAGGGAGCTAGGCTGGACATGCCTGCTGTCCTTTGTCTTTTTGTTAACTGACTACTGACCACCGACCACTGACCACTGGTATCATGTCCGCAATGACCGAACACCCGCGTCTGATGATCGTCGCGGGCGAGCCTTCGGGCGACGCCCATGCCGCGGCCCTGGTGCGCGCGCTCAGGGTAGAGGCGGGCGCGGGGCTTGAGTTTTTCGGCGCGACGGGGGCGCTGATGCGCGAGGCGGGCGTCGAGACGGTCGTACGCTCGGACGAGCTGGCGATCATGGGGATCGCGGAAGTCGGCCGCGCGCTGCCGGCCTTCTGGCGCGCTTTTAAGGCGCTCAAACGCTCGGCCATCGAGCGCCGCCCGCAGGCGGTCGTCCTCGTTGACTGGCCCGACTTCAACCTCAGACTCGCGCGCGAGCTTCACCGCCGCGGCCTGCGCGTCATCTACTACATCAGCCCGCAGCTCTGGGCGTGGCGAGCCTACCGCGTGCACAACGTGCGGCGCGACGTTGACCTGCTGCTCGCCATCCTCCCGTTCGAGCCGGGCTGGTACGAGGAGCGCGGCGTCCGCCACGTGCGCTTCGTGGGCCACCCGCTCGCGGGGCACGTCGCGCCGCGCTACGGGCGCGAGGAGTTTTGCCGCCGCAACAACCTGGACCCGTCGCGGCCGCTGGTCGCGCTCCTCCCCGGCAGCCGCCGCAAAGAACTGGAACGCATACTGCCGCCGATGCTCGACGCGGCCGCCCGTCTCTCGCGCGAGCGCCCCGAGATTCAGTTCGTCCTCGCGCTGGCACACAACCGGCCGCGCGAGGAGGCCGAGGCCGTCATCGCGGCCTCGGCGCGGAACGAATCCCACGCGGCTGTCAGCCTTCGCGTCACGCAGCACGAGACGCGCGAGGCGCTGGGCGCGGCGGACGCGGCGGCCGTCGCCAGTGGCACGGCCACGCTCGAAGCCGCGCTGATCGATACGCCCTTCGTCATCGTCTACAAAGAGTCTTTCATCAACTGGCACACATTGGGCCGCCTCATCAGCGCGGAGCACTTCGGGCTTATCAACCTGATAGCGGGTGAGCGGCTCGTCACCGAGCTGATGCAGAACGATTTGACGGGCGAGCGGCTGGCGGAAGAACTCAAAGGGCTCTTGAACCGAGAGCGGAACGAAGAGGCCCGCGCACGACTCAAAGAGGCCGCCGCGCGGCTCGGCCCCGGCGGCGCGTCGAAGCGCGCCGCCGAAGAGATTCTAAGTTTCCTAGAGCGAGAGAGTGTGAGTTAAAGCCCGCGGATTGGAAGAAAGATTAGTACCCTGATTTCTGCTTCCTCTGTGGCCGCCCCCTATTGCTCGGGGTTCATCTTCGACAACAGCTCTTCCAGCCGCCGTCTCAACTCTTTCACCTCTTCGCGCAGTTGCGGCAGGCGGTTGAGGTGCGCGTTCAGGCGTTTGTACTGATCGAGCGGCTGGACGGGGATGCCCCACCAGACGCCGGCGCGGACGATCTTGCCCGGCAGGACGCCGGCCTTCGAGCCTATGACCGCGCCCCTCTCGACGCGCACGTGGTCGCCGAAGCCGACCTGTCCGCCGATGACGGCGTCGTCTTCGATGACGGTGCTGCCCGAGACGCCGGTCTGCGCGGCGATGACGACGCGGCTGCCGATGCGCACGTTGTGTGCGATCTGCACCAGGTTGTCAATCTTGGTCGCGCTCCCGATGCGCGTCTCGCCGAGCGCCCCGCGGTCAACGCACGTCGCCGCCCCAATCTCCACGTCGTCCTCTATGACGACTGTGCCAATCTGCGGGAACTTGTGCCGCATGTTTCGCTCGTCCGGCACGTAGCCGAAGCCGTCCGCGCCGACGATGACGCCCGCGTGCAGGACCACGCGGTCGCCCAGGGTCACGTTGTCGTAGAGCACCACGTGAGGGTGAAGCACGCAGTCGCGGCCCACCCGCACACGCTCGCCGACGAACGCGCCCGAGAGAACCTGCGTGCCCGCGCCGACGCTCGCGCCCGCAGAGATTTCGACCCGCGCGCCGACGAAGGCGCTCTCGTCCACGCTCGCACTCTCGTCAATTATCGCAGTCGGGTGACGCGCGCCCGCGCGCCTTCTCGGCGGGTGCAGCAACTCGGCGGCGAGCGCGAAAGCGAGCTTCGGCCGCTTGACTTCGATGAGACAAGGCGCGTCAACCTGCGCGCCCTCCGGCACGATCAGGCAGGAAGCGCCGGACGAGCGCGCACTCTCGAACAGCTTGCCGTCTTCGACGAAAGCTATCTCGCCCTCGGCGGCGCTCTCGACGCTCGCCACTCCGTTAATCAATACGCGGCCGTCGCCGCTGACGCGCCCGCCGACGTGCGCGGCCAGTTCCGCAACGGTCACTTCTCTTCTCTCCAGGCTCATGTGATTCAGCTCGTCAGCGGCTCCTCGTCCGCTCGAAGTTCGTCTCTGCCGCGGCGGCCGGCGCGCGTGAAGCCGCGACGCGAGCCGCGTATGAAGTTGACGAGGTGCCGGACGTTCTCGTCGTCAATTCGCTCAAGCCCGACGAGCGAGTCCGTGAGCGTGAGATTGCCGCGGAACAGAACCCTGTAGGCTTCCTTCAGCGCCTTGCGCTCTTCAGTGGAGAACCCCGCGCGGCGCAGGCCGACCGCGTTGAGCCCGCGGACGCGCGGCGGGTTGCCGTCGGTCGTGAAGAAAGGGAGCACGTCCTGCACGATTTTGGACTTGCCGCCGACCATCGCGTAGCGCCCGATGCGCACGAACTGGTGGCAGCCGACGTTGTTCGAGAGGAAGCAGTGGTCCTCGATTGTGATGTGCCCGGCGAGCGCCGCCTCGTTGGCGAAGACGTTGTCGTCGCCGATGACGCAATTGTGCGCGACGTGCACCCCGATCATCAGGAAGTTGCGCGAGCCGACGCGGGTCACTTCCCCTTCGCCGCTCGCGCGGTGCAGCGTCACGTACTCGCGTATCAGGTTGTCGTCGCCGACGACCAGGGCGCTCGGCTCACCCCTGAACTTCACGTCCTGCGGCTCGCCGCCCAGGACGGCGTGCTCGAAGACCCGGTTGCGGCGGCCGAGCGAGGTGAACTTCTTGATGACGGCATGCGCGCCGATTTCGCACCCCGCTTTGATGACGACCTCTTCCTCGACGACGACGTATGGCCCGACACGCACCCCGCGCTCGACGTGGGCGCGCGGACTGATGATCGCCGTCGGGTGAATGCTCATGGGGTAATGGTAAAGGGTAAACGGTGAATGGTAAATGGGGAAAAGCAGTTTCTCTTCACCATTTACCATTCACCGTTGACCGTTTTCCGCTTGCCTTTGCCTCGCCCAGCCTCTATCATGTCACGCTGCCTGCTTTTGTGCGCGAAAGTGTGCGAAGGCGACAGATATTCGAGCAATTCTTCAATTTTTGGTCATCCGGGCGCGTCTCTCCGTTACGTCTTTGCGCCCGCGTCTGAGGAGAACGATTCTTGTTTAGCGATCAATTTCGCAGGGGTGAGGCGGAGAAGGCCAGGTTCAGCGGCGTCCGTAGCTCGCGGCTGATCTCGGGCCTGTCCGATGTCGCGTGGAAAGTCTTCCAGTCGGTCAACCGCCGCCTGCCCGAAGGTGAGGCGATACGGCCGACGTGGGCTCCTGGGCCACTTCTGAAATCTTACGACCGCACGGCCCCGCCGCTCGGGTTCCCGCGCGAGACAGACTCTCTGTGTCCGCGCTGCGTCAAGGAAGTCAGGAACGCCGTCATCACCGGCGAGACGACGCTTGAGACGCTGATGCACCAGCACCCCGGCGAGATCAAGGCGCAGATTCTGGAAGAGGACGGCCAGGTCATCATGCGCAAGACCTGCCCGAAGCATGGCGAGTTCACGGACGTGATGGCGACCGACCCGAAGTTTCTGGAGCGTATCGAGTCGCTCTTCTTCGGGCGCGACTTCCGCGCGGCAGAGGACGCGAGCATTCACAAGCACGGGACTTCAAACATCAAGTTCGGCCGCGGCGCTGTCCTGACCGTTGACCTGACGAACCGCTGCAACATGATGTGCGACCCGTGCTTCATGGACGCCAACCAGGTCGGCTACGTGCACGAGCCGACGTTCGAGGACACGAAGGCTATCCTGGACCGCGCCGTAAGTTTCAAGCCGCGCCGCCAGATCATCATCCTCTTCTCGGGCGGCGAGCCGACGCTCTCGCCTTACTACCTTGAGGCCGTCGCCTACGCCAGGAAGGTCGGTTTCTACCGCATCCTGGCCGCCACGAACGGCATCCGCTTCGCCGAAGACATAGAGTTCTGCAAGGCCGCTAAAGAAGCAGGCCAGCACGGCGTCTATTTGCAATTCGACGGCGTCTCGGAGGAGAAGAACAAGCACCGCGGCGTCGGCAACCTCTTCGACGTGAAGCTGCGCGCGATTGAGAACCTCGCGTCAGTCGGCATCAAGGTGACGCTGGTCACGACCATCGTCAACACGATCAACAACGACGCCATCGGCCAGATCGTGGAGTTTGCGGCGCAGAACATTGACAAGGTCCAGACCATAGCCTTCCAGCCCGTCTCGTTCACGGGCCGCGACGAAGACATCTCCGACGAGCTTCGTGCACGCCAGCGATACACGCTCGCCGGCATGACGCACGACCTCAAGGACCAACTTGGAGGGCGGCTCCAACCTTTGCGCGACTGGTTCCCGCTCTCAAGCTACTCGGCTTTCACGAGCGTGATGGACATGCTGCAAGGGGCGGACGCGCCGTGGGGCTGGTCGAGCTGCAACTGCCACCCGAACTGCGGCATCTTCACGCTGATGGTCGTCAACCGCCAGACGGGCCAGTTCACCTCGCTCTTCGAGTTCTTCGACTACGAGCAGTTCATGAAGGACGTGGCCGTCATCACGGATACGGCGCGCGGGAAGAAGCTCTCCTATGCGCAACTCGCGATGGCTATCCTGCGCAACTTCGACGCGCGGCGCGCGCCCGAGGGCTTCCCCGTCTCGCAGATTATCAACCTCTTCCGGCCCTCTTCGACCAACTCGAACTCGGACCGCAACGACCGCATGAAGACGCAAGCGCCGTCCGAAGACCCGAGCGACATGTGGCGCGTCCTCTGTGTGGAGGGCATGTGGTTCCAGGACTTGTTCAACTACGACTTCCGCCGCACCGAGATGTGCGTCATCCCGTACGGCACGCAGGAGGGCGAAATCTCCTTCTGCGCTTACAACACGGGGGTCGGCTGGCGGCAGATTATCGAGAACATGCACAAGACGGCCAACCTCGCCGACTGGTATCAGGAGCACGGCCGGCACGCCGTCTACGCCAAGGGCAAGGCCGTGCCGGGCATTTCCGGGAAGCACTCGCTGAGCCTCCCCGTCATCAACGCGATTCTCGCCGAGGACCGCGAAGAGGCGACGACGACGCCCTACCTCGTGGAGGAGGCGGAAGAGGAAGTGACTGTCTAATTGTTTGTCAGGTTCGGCGGCCGGCCCTGGGGTTTAACGAAAGATGCGTGGCATTCACCTGCCACGCATTTTTAATGTCTGGGCGGTCCACCCGCGGGCTCTTCCTGCTCGCCCGTCCGTGATTGAGGTGGGCGCTGGACGGCGCGCAGCTCCGCGACCGTGTCGCGTATGCGCCCGGCGAGGTGTTCGATGGTTTCGACACGGCGGCGTGCCGACTGGCTCAGTTCTTCGCGCAGGAGCAGTTGGGCCTGGCCGATGACGCCCGTCAGCGGGTTGTTGATTTCGTGACGCACATGCGCCACCAGGTCCGCGATCTCCGTCAGCCTGGCCTCGTACGCGGCGACCAGACTGCTCAGGCGCTCGTCCCCGCGGTCGCCCGCGACCGCGCCCGTCTTCTCCGTACTCATTTGCCTAGCCCATCCCTTCGGGAATCCACTTAAAAGAACGCCGCCCGGCAAGGGGCGAAGAGGGCGGCTCACGTCGTCCCTCTATTGTGCGTCCAATCGCGGACGCCCGGCAAGAGGAAAGTTGTCGCGCGCGCTCGTCCGGGCGCATTTGGCCGCAGTTGACAACCGCAGCCTCCATACGTAAATTTATTCCCCGTGCTGGGAGGTCGTCCAATGGTAGGACTCCAGACTCTGGATCTGGCTATCGGGGTTCGAGTCCCTGCCTCCCAGCCAGCCATCTCCAACAAGTTGCGGGCGGCCCTACAACCGGGCCGCCCGTTTTGTGTTCTTCTAAACTGCCGGGCAGCATCAAGAGGAATCGAAGCCGTGAAAAAACTGGCCCATCTCTGTCTCCTGACCTTGCTGCTGACCGCGGGCGTGAGCGTCAGCGCCGTCGCGGGGCGCGACAACAGGCCGCGCCGCGACATCATCGGCCTGCGCCTGGACATGACCAGGGAGGATGCGCACAGCCGCTTGCAGAAGATCGGCACGCTGCAACGGGAGGAGCGCAAACGTCAGGAGGTGTGGGAGGTCCGCGACCCATATTTCTCACACGTCATCGTCGGGTTCGACAAGCAGTCGCGCGTCCGCTTCGTGACGGCCGTGGCGCGCGAGGGCGGTGAGCGGATGCGTTACGCCGACGTAGCTAGTCTCGAAAAGGCGCGGCAGGAAGGCGATGTTTCGGCCAACAACTACAATTACGTTTGGGAGTTGGCCGCGCGCGGCAGAGAGCCTAAAGGCCTGGTGATGGCGCGCGGCCGCGACCCCCTCTACCTTTCCACTTATTCAATCAAAAAGTTGGACTAGCGATCAGGGCTCGGCCTCACGCCCGAAGTCGCGCGCGCTCCGGTTTCCTCTCGGCCCAACGGGATGCGCCGCGCGCCGGCAGGGCAAGCCTGCTTGCACTTCGCAGGGGAATCTGTTATTACCAAACTTCCCCCAACCAGACACAGTTTACGCCAGACACGTGTACGACCCCGTCAAGAGGGTCGTGTGCTCGTTGCCCCCGAGACACGTGACGCCGTGGCGTCAAGACGGAAACCAGTTTCCACCCCATGACATTTCCCTGCTCGCTTAACGCGCGCCCGGTTGAGCGCGTGAGCAAGAGCGCCGTCGGATTTTAAGTTTTACCCTAACCGCCCGTTTCGACGCGTGACGGGTTTGAACCTGGGTGCGGCTGAACAGAGCCCCATCTCTCTCTCGACCTTCGGTTCGCTTTTTTGTACAAGGAGACAGCATCATGGTACGGCATCGTCGTCAATCAACCAGCAGCATCTCAAAAGGCACGCGCACGGCAAACTGGCGCGCGCGACTTATTCTGACCACGTTGGTTTGCATGGCCGCGGCGCTGTTGGCGACGCTCGCAGGGTCAGCCGCCAACCCGGCGAGCGGGACACTCTCAGTCGCCAACCCGACCCTGACTTACACGGGCGGGCCGAACCTCATCTCCAACCCGTCGGCCCAGGCCGGGCCGGTGGATTGCGTCAACCTGCCGTGCGACGACTACGCGTTGACGATTAACGTCCCGGCCTCGTACGAAAACACGCACCAGGTCAAGATTCAAATTACGTGGGACATCCCGGCGGAGGATTACGACCTACAGGTCTCGGGCGTGGGCAGTTCGGGCAACACGCCCGGCGTGCCGGAGACGGTAATCGCCCCGGCCGTGTCAGGCACTCACACCGTCCGCGTCATCCCCTTCGTGGTCGCGGGCGGCACTTTCACGGGGACGATCACCCTGGAGGAGAAACCGCAGGTGACGCCCGGCGGCACCGTCAGCACGGGAACGTCGCCGCGCTTTGAGACTTACGCGCCGCCCGCCGACAGCACGCTCGGCGCGAGCGCCGGAGAGCCATCCATCGGTTTCGGCAAGCCTTCGGTGCAATTCCCCGGCGGCCGGGCCATGTTCATCGCCGCCCTGCAAACCCTGCGCATCTCGTTCGACGACTGCTCCTCGCCCGCGAAGGCGACGTGGGAGGACGTGAGTTCGACGACGACGAGCGTCGCCACACTTGACCCCATCCTCGAATCGGACAAGGACGGCTTCGGGCGCACCTTCGTCTCGCAGCTCGGGCCGAAGACCAGCTTCCTCGCCTCGACCGACGACGACGGCGACACCTGGACGCCGAGCGTCATCGGCTCCGGGATCAACCCCGGCGTTGACCACCAGACAATCGGCATCGGCCCGTTCGTGCCTGGGCTGCCCGACGGCGTCGGTGGCTATCCGAGCGCCGTCTATTACGCCTCGCAGGACATCGCCGTGGCCCAGCTCGCCATCAGCCGCGACGGCGGCCTGACGTTCGGCGCGGCCGTCCCCATGTACAACCTGACGCAGTGCGGCGGCCTGCACGGGCACGTCTCGGTCGCGCCGGACGGCACGCTCTACGTCCCGAACAAGAGCTGCACGGCCGGCGCGGTGGGCGTCGAGGGCAGGGGCTCGCAGGGCTTCGTCGTCTCCGAAGACGAGGGTACGACGTTTAAGATTCGCACCGTGCCCGGCAGCATCGGCGGCGACACAGACCCGTCGGTCGGCGTCGGCCGCGGCGACAAGACCGCCGGCAAGGGGCGCGTCTATTTCGGCTACATCGAGAGCGGACGCCCGAAGATCGCCGTCTCGAACGACAAGGGCGTGAACTGGACCAACCCGGTTGACGCGGGTGCTCCGTTCGCCATTCGCAACGCCGTCTTCCCGCAGGTCATCGCGGGCGACGACGACCGCGCGGCCTTCATGTTCCTGGGGACGCCGGCCTCCGGCGACTACGAGGACACGGCCAATTTCAAGGGTGAGTGGCATATATACATCGCCACGACCTACGACGGCGGCCTGACCTGGACGACCGTTGACACCACCCCGAACGACCCGGTCCAGCTCGGCTCGATCTGCACGAGCGGGACGGGCTGCGGCGACGACCGCAACCTCCTGGACTTCAACGACCTGAAGATGGACTACGAGGGCCGCATCGTCGGCGGTTATGCCGACGGGTGCGTGGGCTGCGCCACGCCTGCGACTTCGCGCAGTGCGCTGGCGAGCATCGTGCGCCAGTCGGGCGGCAAGCGTCTGCTGGCCCAGTTCGACCCGCCGGAGAACGGCAAGCCGCTCGCGCCCCGCGTCGATAGCGTCGCCAGGACGAGCGGCGGCGTGCGGCTGGATTGGTCCGTGCCGGACAACGGGGGCTCGCCCATCACGGGCTACAACGTTTACCGCAAGACGGGCGCGGCCGGTGTGTACGCCTTGCTCATCAACACGACTAAGACCACCTACGAGGACACGACGGCCGACGCGGCCGTGGCGTACTTCTACAAAGTCACGGCCGTCAACGCCAACGGCGAGGGCCTGGCCTGCGGTGACTTCCCCGTGAGCGCGGCACCTCCGGCCCTGGACCCGTGCACCGTGCCGGGCGTGACAGTCCTGACGGACCCGGAGGGCGACGGCAGTCTCCCCGTCGGCACGCCCGTCGGGGCCAACGACATTCTCTCCGTCTCCGTCTCGGAGCCCTTCGCCGTCGGCGACGGCAAGCTGGTCTTCACGATCAGGATGCGTGACCTACAGTCGCCGCTGCCGCCGAGCAGCAGGTGGCCCGTGCAGTTCCTGGCCCCGAACAGCACTAACTACGTCGTCGCCATGAAGACGGACGCGGCCGGCACGGTCTCGTTCGCTTACGGCGCGGGCACGACCGGCACTAACCCGACGACGCCGGCCGACCCGCTCAGCACCTATTCGCCGGAGGGCTTCATCACCATCGTCGTGCCGCGCAGCGGCGTCGGCTCGCCCGCGGTCGGGCAGCAGTTGACCGGCTTCCTGATGAGGCAGACCGTCGGGGCCGTCACGCCCGACAACGCGCCCGACAACCTGGGGCCGGCGGGCTCCTACACAATCGTCGGCAACACGTTCTGCCGCCCGAACAACGCGCCGATAGCGGCCCTCACGGCCACGCCGGCCAAAGGTCTCGCGCCGCTCATGGTCAAGCTCGACGCCTCCGGCTCGACCGACCCGGACACGAGCGCGCCCGCCGACACGGTCGCCTCCTATACCTTCACCTTCGGCGACGGCTCGCCGAACGTGACGCAGGCGAGCCCTGTCATCAACCACACCTACCAGGCCGGCAATTACCGCGCGCAGGTGCGCGTCAAGGACTCGCGCGGCAAGGTGAGCGCCAACGTCGCGGGCGTCAACTTGGAGGTGGCGGCGGCGACCAAGCCGGCGGCCCCGACCAATCTGACCGGGACGGTGACCTCCACAGGGCAGCAGGCGACCATCTACTGGAAGGACAACGCCAACAACGAAGTCGGCTTCCGCGTCGAACGCTGCCAGGGCGCGAGCTGCATCAACTTCCTCGAAATCGGGACGCGGACGACCAACGTCACCAGCTTCCTCAACACCGGCCTGTCACCGAACAGCGTCTACCGCTTCCGCGTGCGGGCCTTTAACCGCGTCGGCAATTCCGCCTACTCGAACGTCCTCACTCTCGACACGACGATCAAGCCGACGGCCCCGAGTAACCTGAGGGCGACGTTGTACTATACGGGGAACCAGGTGACCGTCTATTGGACGGACACCGCGAACAACGAAGTCGGGTTCCGCGTCGAACGCTGCCAGGGGGCGACCTGCACTAACTTCCTGGAGATTGGGACGCGGACGGCCAACTCCACCAGCTACCTCAACACCGGCCTCGCGCGGAACGTGACGTATCGTTACCGCGTGCGGGCCTACAACAAAGCGGGGAACTCCGCCTACTCAAACATCGCCAGCGTGACGACGAAGTAAAGGCTGGCCTTTAACGCACGAGCGGGCAAGGAGCAACGGGCGGTCGCAGGGCCGCCCGTTCGCCTTAACTGCCCGACGTTGACACCCCTCCGAGGTCTTGCTTATAGTTCCCCTTGCTTGAAAGCCATGCGCGCCGTGCAGAAGATAGAGCGTTGTTGCTTCGCCCGCACCTGTTGTCGCTCCATTACGGGGGACGGCCGGGTGGTGCTTGCGCGCGCGGGGATTTGAGGACCGAGAGGGTTAGAGGCCGCGACGACAGCAAGGACGGCAACCGAGGCCGCGAATTTCCCGAAAGGGAGTCGCGGCTGACGCTTTTTGAGCCCGGATGATTATGGCCCGGAAAATCGTAGGACAGGCCGAGCGCGCCGACGACTTGTCGCACGCCGTCGGCGTGACTCCGCTCGTCCGCCTGCGGCGCGTGACGCGCGGCCTGGTGCCCGAGGGGGTTTCCGTCTTAGCGAAGGCCGAGCACCTGAACCCCGGCGGCTCCGTCAAGGACCGCGCCGCGCTGGCGATGATTCTCGAAGGCGAGCGGAGCGGCGAACTTCGTCCCGGCAAAATCATCCTCGACGCGACGAGCGGCAACACCGGCATAGCCTACGCGATGATCGGCGCGGCGCGCGGCTACATGGTCGCCCTCTGCCTGCCGCAGAACGCGAGCCGCGAGCGCAAGCGCATCCTGAGCATCTACGGGGCCGAGACCATCGAGACGGACCCGATGGGCGGGACGGACGCCGCGCAGGTGAGGGCCAGGGAGATGGCCGCGGCCGAGCCGGACAAGTATTTTTACCCGGACCAGTACAACAACGACGCCAACTGGCGCGCGCACTACGAAGGGACCGCGCCGGAAATCTGGGAGCAGACCGGAGGAACAATCACGCACTTCCTCGCCGGTCTGGGGACGACGGGCACGTTCACGGGAGTCGGCCGCAGACTCAAAGAGTATGACCCGCAGATTCGCCTCGTCGCCATGCAGCCCGATTCGCCGCTGCACGGGCTCGAAGGCATGAAGCACATGGCGACGGCGATGGTGCCGGGCATCTACGACCCGTCGCTCGCGGACGAAGCGGTCGAAGTCGCGACCGAGGACGCGCAGGAGATGACGCGGCGGCTCGCGCGCGAGGAAGGTCTCTTCGTCGGCGTCTCCTCGGGCGCGAACGTCTTTGCCGCGCTCCGCCTGGCCCAAAATCTACGGCCGGGCTCAACGGTCGTCACGATCCTCTGCGACGGCGGCGGCAAATATCTGAGCGAGCATTTCTGGGAAGGAGAGAGAGATGATTAAGGCAGGGACGATGCTTCTGGAAGACATCAAGCGCCACGCCGAGCGCGAATATCCGCGCGAGTGCTGCGGGCTGCTCATCGGGCGCATCGAAGACGAGGGGCTCACGCGCGTCGTCTTCGAGACCTACCCCGTGGCAAACTCCTGGGAGGAGGGCGACACGCGGCACCGCCGCATGCTCATCCGGCCGCAGGATTACATGGACGCCGAGCGGCATTTCTCCAAACGGGGTTTAGGCGTCGTCGGCAACTACCATTCGCACCCGGACCACCCGGCCGTGCCCTCCGAGTTCGACCTGAAGAACCTCGCGCCCTGGGCCACGATGTCCTACGTCGTCGTCTCCGTCATGAAGGGCCGCGCCGTCGAGCTGCGCTCCTGGGAGCTGAAGGCAGACCGCTCCCGCTTTAACGAAGAGGAAATCTCGAAAGGAAGCTAATCATGGCAGTCACCATCATCATCCCGACGGCGCTGCGCCAGTTCGCGGGCGGGCTCTCCGAGATCGAAGTCGAGGCGCAAACGGCGGGCGAGGCGCTGGAGCGATTGACCACCGAACACGCCGAGTTGCGCCGCCACCTCTACACGGACGAGAACCGCCTGCGCAACTTCGTCAACGTCTACGTCAACGACGAAGACATACGCCACTCCGGGGGCGCGGGCACGCCTTTGAAGGACGGCGACTCGGTGATGATCGTCCCCTCTATCGCGGGCGGCGCGGCGACCGAAGACGAAGTGAAGGCGGTCGAGCTTCCTTCGCTCTCGAATGACGAGATTGCGCGCTACAGCCGCCACCTCATCATGCCGGAGGTCGGGATGGAGGGGCAGCGCAGGCTCAAGGCCGCGAGCGTCTTGATGATCGGCACGGGCGGCCTCGGCGCTCCGGCGGGGATGTACCTCGCGGCCGCGGGCGTCGGCCGCCTCGGCATCCTCGACTTCGACGTGGTGGACGAGTCGAACCTTCAGCGCCAGATCATACACGGCACGAAGGACGTGGGCCGGCCCAAAATCGAATCCGCGCGCGACCGCCTGCACGACATCAACCCGCACGTCCAACTGGACACTTACGAAGAGCGCCTGACGAGCGAGAACGCGCTCCGACTTTTCAAAGAGTACGACATCGTCGTGGACGGGACGGACAATTTTCCGACGCGCTATCTCGTCAACGACGCGTGCGTGCTGACGGGCAGGCCCAACGTCTATGGCTCCATCTTCCGCTTCGAGGGCCAGGCCAGCGTCTTCTGGGCCGAGCGCGGCGCGTGCTACCGCTGCCTGTACCCGGAGCCGCCGCCGCCGGGCCTCGTGCCGAGTTGCGCGGAGGGCGGCGTGTTGGGCGTCCTGCCCGGCATCGTCGGCGCGATTCAGGCCAGCGAGACCATCAAGCTCATCCTCGGGGCCGAGGGCTCGCTCGTCAACCGCCTGCTCCTCTTCGACGCGTGGCGCATGCGCTTCCGCGAGCTGAAGCTGAGGAAAGACCCCGCGTGCCCCGTCTGCGGCGAGCACGCGACGATCAAGGAGTTGATTGACTACGAAGAGTTCTGCGGCCTGCGCCCGCCCGCGCAAGGTGTGCAGAGCGAGGAAAGGAAGTTGGAAGAGATTACGGCCGCGCGGCTCAAAGAGCGCCTCGACCGCGGCGACGACCTACAGGTCATAGACGTGCGCGAGCCGAACGAGTATGAGATCGCGCGGCTCCCCGGCACAAAACTAATCCCGCTCGGCCAGGTCACGAGCCGCATGTCGGAGATTGACCCCGCGCGAGAGACAGTCGTGCATTGCAAGGGCGGTGTGCGCAGCGCCAGGGCCATCGCGGCCTTGACCGAGGCGGGTTTTACAGGAAAGCTCGTCAACCTCAAGGGCGGCATCGCCGCGTGGTCGGACGAGGTTGACCCGAGCGTGCCGAAGTATTAGAGGCGGACGAACTATAGCTATCTGCGATTGAGCTTAGCCTAAAGAAAACATCTCACGCAAAGACGCAAAGGCGCGAAGAAAACGATTAGGCTTTTCTTCGCGCCTTTGCGTCTTTGCGTGAGACTTCCGATGGGCCGCACTCAATCGCGACCCGCACAAGAGAGCCGGGGGCGGCTCTCGCGCCTATGCGCTCGCTTGCCCGCGGCTCTCTTGTGCGGCCGCTGCGGGGTCCGCCCCCACATCTTGACCCTCTCCTCTCTTCTCCATCGGGACGTAATCGCGCGT
The DNA here is from genome assembly GCA_036403435.1 of Pyrinomonadaceae bacterium. GTDB lineage: Bacteria > Acidobacteriota > Blastocatellia > Pyrinomonadales > Pyrinomonadaceae > QHXM01. The sequence continues at coordinate 29,020 of DASWQY010000194.1, read as the reverse complement.
GCGGTGGCCCAGATAAATCTGGCGGGGCCGGGCAATCTTCTGGTCCGCGTCCTCCAACAACTCGACCCACTGCGCGAGCCAGCCCGAGGTGCGCGGGATGGCGAAGAGCACCGGGAACATGTCCATGGGGAAGCGCATCGCGCGATAAATAATCCCCGAATAGAAGTCCACGTTCGGATAGAGCTTGCGCTTGACGAAATACTCGTCTTCGAGCGCGATGCGCTCCAGTTCGAGCGCGAGGTCTAAGAGCGGGTCTTTGCCCGTCACCTCGAAGACCTCGTAGGCGATCCGCTTGATGATGCGCGCGCGCGGGTCGTAGTTCTTGTAGACGCGGTGGCCGAAGCCCATCAAGCGGAACTCGCCGGCCTTGACGCGCTTGACGTACTCCGGCACGTGGTCAATCGAACCGATCTCGTTGAGCATCCGCAGGACCGCCTCGTTGGCCCCGCCGTGGAGCGGGCCGTAGAGCGCGGCGGCCGCGCCGGCGAGCGCCGAGTAGGGGTCCGTGTGCGCGCTCCCGATTGAGCGCATGGCGTTGGTCGAGCAGTTCTGCTCGTGGTCTGCGTGGAGAATGAAGAGGACGCTCAGAGCGCGTTCGAGGACGGGGTCCGGCTCGTACTTCAGCTCCGTCGTCTTGAACATCATGTTGAGGAAGTTGCCCTCGTAGGAGAGGTCGTTGTCGGGGTAGGCGTACTGCACGCCGACGCGGTGGCGGTAGGCGAAGGCGGCGATGGTCGGGACCTTCGCGATGAGGCGGTGAATCTGCTTGCGGCGGCACGCCTCGTCCTCTATGGTCTTGGCCTCCGGGTAGAAGGTCGAGAGCGCGGCGACCATCGCCTCGAACATCCCCATCGGGTGCGCGTTGTAGTGGAAGCCGTCCAGAACCTTCTTGATGTTCTCGTTGATGAAGGTGTGGTAAGTGATGTGGCGCTTCCAGTCGGCGAGCTGCTGTTCGTTGGGTAGCTCGCCGTGCAGGAGCAGGTACGCGACCTCCAGGTAGCTGCTCCGCTCGGCGAGCTGCTCGATGGGGTAGCCGCGGTATTCGAGGACGCCCTTGTCGCCGTCAATGTAGGTGATCGTGCTCTTGCACGAGGCCGTGTTCATGAACGCCGGGTCATAGGTCATCAGGCCGAAGTCGTCGTCCGCGACCTTGATCTGCCGCAGGTCCATCGCGCGGATGGTGTCGTTCTCGACCGGAATCTCGTACTGGCGGCCCGTGCGGTTGTCCGTAATCGTCAGCGTGTTGTTGCTCATCTTCCCTCCCCGCTTTTCGATGTGCTCACTTGTCCGCCTTGATGGCCCCGCCGCTCTCTTCGAGCGCGGCCTGCGCGGCCGCTAATCTAGCGATCGGAACGCGGAACGGCGAGCAGCTGATATAGTCGAGCCCTATCTCGTGACAAAAACCTATCGAGCGCGGCTCGCCGCCGTGCTCGCCGCAGATGCCGACCTTGAGGCCCGGCTTCGCCTCGCGCCCGAGCGTCGTCCCCTTCCTGACCAGATAGCCGACGCCCTCGCGGTCCAAAACCTGGAACGGGTCGTCGGGCATGATCTTGTGCTCGACGTAGTAAGAGAGGAAGCGGCCTGAGTCGTCGCGCGAGAGGCCGAAGGTCGTCTGCGTCAGGTCGTTCGTGCCGAACGAGAAGAAGTCCGCGTAGGCGGCGATCTTGTCCGCGGTCAGCGCCGCGCGCGGCAGCTCGATCATCGTCCCGACCGTGTAGTCAATCTTCATCCCGTGCTCGCCCATCACCTGGCGCGCGACCTCGTGGATCAGCTCCGACTGGTGGTGCAGCTCCTCGGCGGTCGAGACGAGCGGGACCATGATCTCCGGCCTGACGACGAGCCCCTCGCCCTGGACCTGGGCCGCGGCCTCGAAGATGGCGCGGACCTGCATGCGCGTCACCTCCGGGTAGACTAACCCCAAGCGGCAGCCGCGGTGGCCGAGCATGGGGTTGTTCTCGCGGATGCGCTCGACCTGATGGAAGAGGCGGCGCTTCTCGTCTATCTGGTCGAGCGTGCGGTCCATGTCGCGGATGGTGCCGGCGCGCTGCAATTCCATCTTCAGCTCTGCAAGCTCGCCCATCAATTCGCGTATGTCCGGCAGGAACTCGTGGAGCGGCGGGTCGAGCAGGCGGATGGTGACGGGCAGGCCCCGCATCGCCTGGAAGATGCCGACGAAGTCCTTGCGCTGGAGCGGGAGCAGCTTGTCGAGCGCCTTCTCGCGCTGGCCCACGCCCTCGGAGAGAATCATCTCGCGCATCGCGGCAAGCCTTCCCTCGCCGAAGAACATGTGCTCCGTGCGGCACAGGCCGATCCCTTCCGCGCCGAACTCGCGCGCAACCTTCGAGTCCTGCGGCGTGTCGGCGTTGGCGCGCACGCGCAGCCGCCGGAAGTCGTCCGCCCACGTCATCAACTCCTTGAAATCGTCGCCGAGCTTCGGCTGCACCGTCGGCACCTGGCCCAGAAACACCCTCCCGGTCGAGCCGTCCACCGTCACCCATTCGCCTTTGGGGACGACCGTCCCGTTGACGCTGAACTGCTGCTGCCCGTAATCAATAGTGAGACTGCTCGCCCCGCACACGCACGACTTGCCCATGCCGCGCGCGACGACCGCCGCGTGCGAGTTAGAGATCAGCACGGGGGTCAGGCGGCTAGAGAACGCGACGTAATTCTTGTCGAGGTCCGCGTCGGCCCCGACCTCGAAGTTGTAAACGAACTCGGCCTCGGCCTCGCCGACCTGCTTCGCGCGGTACGAGCGCAGCGGGGCGGCTAACATCGAGTTGACCTCGTTGAAAGTCTCTCCGTCGCACAGGGGCAGTATGTCGCGGCGGATCTTCTCGACGCCGAACATCAGGTCGCGCTTGATGCCCTCGCGGACGCGGCCCATGTAGTTGACCACGTCAACGACATCGCCAAATAGCGCCTTGACGGAAAGGCATTTCGACTCGTAGAGCCTGTTCGGGATTTCCGCTCGGAGGCGCTGAGTATGTTTCAAGATGTCTGCGACGCGCTCGCTGATTTGGAGCAGGAAGCTGTCGCGGTTGTTCGTGACTTGCGGGACGATGCCGAGCCGCAGGCATGCCAGCGCCAAGCCTTCGAGTAAGCCTCGCTTTTGTCTGGCAACTACGATTTGCAAACGGACGGCGCTCGACTCGGTGTTGTAACAACCGTCCCCGTCAGCGTAGCCGGCCAGGAATTTCAGCAGACACGTTTCGTCGAGCGACAAGACCCAAGTGCCGAGGTGGTCGCGAATCTGTGCCAGCCGCGCCGCCGGCGCGCGGCGGAAGCAGATGCGGTCTTCGACGCTGCCGCGAATCTCGCGGCCGCGCAGATTGCCGACCGTCTGGCGCTCGCGCGTGTAGCTGAACGGCGTGCCGAAGCTGCCCGCGAACGCCTGCTCGACGCTGGAAATGAACGCGGCCTTCTCCGGCGTGGGCTTCTGGATGAAAGTCACCGCGCCCTTGGTGCGGCTGACGCGGATGTTGCCATCGGACAGTAGCGCGCCCGTCACGTAAGCCATATCGGGCGAAGTCGTAGACTCACCCAGGGCCGGGATGCGGTCAACGACTGTCAGGAAATCCCCGTCGGCCAGTACGGCGTCCAGACGTTTCTTACTTAGCTTGCGATTTTCTATGACGTACATCTTGTGATCGGCGGTGAGCCGCATCACGTTCTTCTCGGCGTGCCCCGTCTGCGAGACCGCCACGGTGATGACCTCCGAGGGCTTACGGCCAGCGGCGATAACGGGACGCCAGACTGGTTCCAGCCGGCGGCTGTCGAAAGACAGGACGCGGAGCGGCTGCTCTTGTTCGATGAGCGCGAACGCCTGTTCCGCGGTCAGAAGCCCGCGATCTGTCAGAACCTGTGTCTCCCCTGCCACGCAAGTCATCCCGCCGCGCGCGGTGACGATGGCTTGGGCGGCGACCATGCCGTGGAAGTCGTCGGGGCTGGTCTCCTGGCGGACGAGGATGACTTTCGCGCCGTCGCGGGCCATCTCCTCGGCTTCATCCGGGTCGAAGACGACGCGCCCCTGCGCCGCGCCCGGACTCGCCGGCAGGCCCGTCGCCAGCACGGTCGTCTCCGCGTTCGGGTCAACGGTCGGGTGGAGCAGTTGGTCCAACTGCTCCGGCGAGACGCGCTGGACCGCCGTCGCCTTGTCAATCAAGCCCTCGTGCACCATGTCCACGGCGACGCGGACGGCGGCCGCGCCGGTGCGCTTGCCCGTGCGCGTCTGTAGCATCCAGAGGCGGCCGCGCTCGATGGTGAACTCCACGTCCTGCATGTCGTGGTAGTGCTGTTCGAGGAGCTGCGTGATCGAGTTGAACTGTTCGTAAACTTCGGGCAATTCTTCCTTGAGCTGGCTGATGGGGTTCGGCGTGCGGGTGCCGGCAACCACGTCCTCTCCCTGCGCGTTCAAGAGGTACTCGCCGTAGAGCGCCTTCTCGCCGGTCGAAGGGTTGCGCGTAAACGCCACGCCCGTCCCGCTCGTGGAGCCCATGTTGCCGAAGACCATCGCCTGCACGTTGACGGCTGTGCCGAGGTCGTCCGGGATGCGGTTGACGCGGCGGTAGTCAACCGCGCGCCGCCCCATCCACGAGTTGAAGACGGCGGCAATCGCCACGCGCAGCTGCTCGTAAGGGTCTTCGGGGATGGTGTGCTCGCTCTGCTCGGCGAAGATGATCTGCTTTTCGGCGGCGATGATTTCGCGCAGCTGGTCCGGCTGGAGGTCCGTGTCCCGGCCGCCCTCGGTCTGCGCCTTGAAGCGGTCCATGACGCGCTCGAACTTTTCGTGGGCGACGCCGATGACAATCTCGCCGAAGAGCGAGGCGAAGCGGCGGTAGGCGTCCAAAGCGAAGCGCAGGTCGTTGGTCTGCGTGGCGAGCCCCTGCACGGTGTTGTCGTTCAAGCCGAGGTTCAAGACCGTGTCCATCATGCCCGGCATCGAGAAGGCCGCGCCCGAGCGGACAGAGACCAGCAGCGGGTTGTCGGGATGGCCGAAGCCCTTGCCGGTCTTCTCTTCGATTTTACGCAGGCCCTCGACGACCTGCTCCCACATGCCTTCGGGAAACTGTTTGTTGTTCGCGTAAAAAGCGTTGCACGCCTCGGTCGTGACGACGAAGCCCGGCGGCACGGGCAGGCCCGCGCGCGTCATCTCGGACAGCCCAGCCCCCTTGCCGCCCAGCAGCTTCTTGTCCTCGCCGCTGCCCTCCTCGAAAAGATAAACCCACTTGCGACTCTGATTTTGGCTCATAGGATGGTCCTTATAGGATGGTGAATTTTTATGACGCCGTGCTCGCCTAGTCTATCACTAAACGGCGGACAGTAGCATAACGGCGGAATGCGGATGTCGGGTTGGAGATTGGGAAAAGCAATGCTTCCCTGTTCCATCTCCAACCCGGCATCCGCATTCCGCAATCTGGACGGCCTCATGCATTCGCCGCCTGAGATTTGCTGATCGGCCGGCGGCCGAGTCGGCTCGGCGGGACGCGGCCCGTTTTAGAGACCGGGGTAAGGCGAGCTGATGACGCTGATCAGCATCCAGAGTCCCAGGAGGACCGCGGCGATGCCGAGGGGAGCCTGGTAGGTGGCGAGCTTGGCTTGGACGCCCGCGCCGCCGGCCGCCGCCCCGACATTTTTGCTCAGGACGTACTGGTTGATTAAACCGTACCCGAGCAGGAAGCCGAGGGCGATTGCGATCAGAAGGGTCACGAGGGTGAGGAGAGCGTAGAACGCCGAGAACTGCATGAACGCCCCGAAGTAGGGGAGAAACCTGATCAGCATGATCAGGGACCAGAGGAGCAGGATGATGCCGATGATGCCCTGGAAAGGCACCAGCTTGGCGATCAACTCTCTGGCGTCCGGTTTATTCTTGATGATGAGCGCCGCGGCCCCGAGGACGCCGGCGACGATCATAAGTAGCGCGAACAGTAGGGCCATAATACGAGTCTCCTTTAAAGTTTGGGTCAGAGCGCGAAGTGTGCGGTGTGACTATATTGCAAGTTCCGGTTTTCGCCAACTGTTTTTCCGATTGCGGGTAAAGACGGGCGTCGGACAGTTCTTTGCGTCCCCGGCGCGAGCGATTTAAATTTTTCGCGCGAGGACGCCGGAGCCGCCGAGCATCGCCCGCAGGCAGGGTCAGCTCACGCGGACGGTCAGCCCCTCGCGCGCGAGCTTCCAGTCGAGCACTTCGACGTTCTCTTCGAGGAGCGCGCGCTCTACGTCCTGGCGGCGGCCCTCGGCGCAGAGGAAGGCGATGCAGCCGCCGCCGCCCGCGCCGCAAACCTTGGCCGCCTCGGCACCGTTCGCCAGCGCCTTCTCGACCAGCGCGTCCATGTGCGGCGTCGTCACGCCCGGCGCGAGCCGCTTGCGTCCGGGATAGGCGTCGCGCATCGTGGCCGAAACCTCCCGCCAGTCGTCCGCCAGGAGCGCCACGCGCGCGCGGGCCGCCGAATCCCTTATGCCGTCGAAGAGCCTGAACAGTTCCGGGTCGCCGTCGATGTGGTTCTTCGTGATCTCCCAGTTGTTCGTCCCCGACATGCGCGGCTCACCCGTGTAGCAGATGGCGATGCGGCGTTCAAGCGTCTCCTCGTCAACCACCAGCTTCTCGCGCTCTATGCCGTCGGCGCGCAGGTGGACGCAGTTCACGCCGCCGTAGAGCGCAGGGTAGTAGTCCTGGAAGCCGGCGGGGACGCGAATCACCGTCGTCTCGACGTTGGCGGCGATGGTGACGAACTTGCGCTCGCTGTAGCGGTCGCCGACCAGCTTATTCAGCGCGCCGATGCAGGCGATGTTGAGCGCGCTGGAGCCGGCGAGCCCCGCGCCTGCGGGGGCCTCGCTGTGGGCCACGAGGTGAAAGCCCGTGGTCGGCTTGAAGAAGTGCACGAGCTTGGAGATCAGCTCAAGGCGCTCCTCGCGGATTAAATCTTCGATGGCCGCCAGCTCCGTCTCGAAGCTGACCTTGCGGTCGCGCGACTCCAGCACGATGCGCCCGTCGTCGCGCGTCTCGATGCGGCACGAGGCGCGCAGGTTGATGGCGAAGTTGACGGTCGAAGCGCCGGGGTGGAACAGGTAGAGCGGCCAGATGTCTATGGTGCCCCCGGCCAGGTCAACGCGCGTCGGGGCGGATGATTCGATAATCATATAAAGACAGAATACAGAATCCAGAATTCAGAATCCAGAATGAAAATAAAAGCAGAACCCAGAATCCAGGAACCAGAAAAAAAAGAAGGTTTCAGCCTTTCATTCTGGCTCCTGAATTCTGACTCCTGAATGCTGCTTTTAGTCCCCCCCGCCCTCGCTCTTGGAGGCGGGCTGCTCGTGCTGGGCGGAAGAATCCTTGCGGCGGTGCGGCAGGTGCATGCGCTCCTGTATCTCTTCCTTGAACTCCTGGACCTCGGCCTTGATCTCGTGAATCTTCTCCTGGGCGGCGTGCTCGAATTCTTTGAGCTTCTCGGGGTTCGCCTCCTCGACCTTCTTGCTGAGCCAGAAGCGCTCGACGACGTAGAAGCCGACGACGCCGACCACGAGGACGACGAGCAGATAGACGGTGATGTTCTGCACGTCGCCGATGACGCGCGTGATCGTCCCGCTGAACGAATAGCCGACGCCGCTCAGGACCATCACCCACGCGGCGCAGCTCGCAATCGTCCAGAGCAGAAACTTGACGAGCGGCATGCGGCCCACGCCGTAGAAGACGCACGAGGCGATGCGCAGGCCGTAGATGTATTTGACGATGAAGATGGAGAGCGTGCCGAACTTGTCAACCAGCTTGACGATGCGCGGGGCGGCCATCTTGTAGAAGCGGAAGTTGCGGACGCTGCGCTCGAAGCCGCGCCCGCCGCCGTAGGCAAGGCTGTCGCCGACGACGCCGCCGAGCGTGCCTGCGCCGAGGACTTGCAGGAAGCCGTAGTCGCCGAAGTACCCGTGGTGCGCGAAGACGCCGGCCAGCAGCAGCGTGATGTCGCCCTCCCACATCGTCAGCACGAAGACGGCGTAAAGGCCGTAGTGCATCATCAGGTTATAGAAGAAGCTGCCCTCGACCGCGTCTGCGAGCAGAGTGGTCCGGCCCCCCGAGAGCGTCAGGGAGAGGACGGCGTAAAGGATGAACTGACCCGTTAGTCCGTATAAGTAGCTCAAAGCCATAAGCAAAGTGGGCGGGAGGCGTGATTGCAGTGGCGGCCGTGCCGAGTCTCCCGGCCGGCCGTCACAACCTCCAGCCCTGTTTATGAATTGTCCTTCTCCGGGGGCGGCTTGACGACGAGCACGGGGCAGGGCGCGTGACGCACGACGGCCTCGGCGGTCGAGCCGAAGAGGATGCGCCCGAGCCCCGTGCGGCCGTGCGACGAAATCACTATCAGGTCAGCGCCGTGCTCCGTGGCCGCGCGGACGATTTCGGTGGCCGGGTCGCCGTGGGCGATGATCTCCTCGACTTCGAGCCCCGCGCACTCGTCGCATTCGGCGATCTTCGGCAGCTCGCGCGTCGCCGAGTCCTCCATCTGCTCGCTGATGTCGCCGATGGGAAGCGGCTCCGTGATTCCGGTGTAACCGACGGTCGGCATGACGGGCTCGACGACGTGGACGCAGAGGATTTTTGCCCCCGCATCGCGCGCCAACTCGGTCGCGTAGGAGAGCGCGTGGCTCGCGCACTCGCTGAAATCCGTCGGCAGTAGTATGGAGCGAAGCCGCATAAGATAAAGCAGAATTCAGGAGTCAGAATCCAGGAGCCAGAATGAAAGGCTAAGAACCGCTTTCGGTTTTTCTTTTATTCTGAATTCTGGATTCTGAATTCGGCAGTTCATTCTACACGGAGAAGTGCTTGTTTGACAGTCCCGTAAACCGTTTATTACAATGCGCGTGCTTCCTACCCAGTGAATTTATTCTGTGACTCCATACGGAAGACCTGAAAAGATGGCGCAGCCCGCTCAATCATCAGCGAATTTCATCGGCGTGGACGTTTCCGGCCAGACGCTGCACGTCGCGCTCGTCGGCCCGGAGGGCGCGGTCCTGGAGCGCCGCGAAGCGCCGCTTGAGCGTAACGCGCTGGTCGCGCAAATCGCGCACACCGTCTCGGAGCTGCGCGATGTCTCGCCCTCCATTGCGGCCATAGGCATAGGCATTCCGGGCCTCGTCAACCGGCAGACAGACCGCGTGCTGGTCTCGACGGACCTGCCGTCGGTCGTGCGCGGCGACTTCCACGCGGAGATGAAGCGGGCGACGGGGCTGAGAGTGGAACTGGAGAACGACGCGAACGCGGCGGCCTACGGCGAGTACAAGGCGGGGGCCGGGCGCGGCAGCCGCGACATGTTCTACGCCACAATCGGCACGGGCATCGGCGGCGCGATCATCCTGGGCGGCAAGCTCTGGCTCGGCGCGAGCGGGTTTGCCGGCGAGTTCGGGCACATCACGATTGACGCCGAGGGCATAGAGTGCATCTGCGGCAACGCGGGCTGTCTGGAGACGGTCGCCTCGGGGCCAAACATCGTGCGGCGGGCCAACGAGCGCCTTTACCGCGACAACACCTCCTCGCTCTCGCGCCTCGCCATCAACAAGGAGTTCACGGCGACGGACGTAGTGCACGAGGCGCAGAACGGCGACGACTTTTCGCTGATGATGCTGGAGCGCACGGGCAAGTACATCGGCGCGGCCGTCGCCTCCGTCATCAACCTGCTCAACATCGAGCGGATCGTTCTGGGGGGCAGCGTGATGGAGGCCGGCGACCTGATTCTCGACTCCATCATCCGCGAGGCCGAGCACCGCGCCTTCCAGCCCTGCTTCGAGGCCACACAGATAGTCGCCGCCGCACTCGGCACCGACGCCGTCACCGTCGGCGCGGCGCTCCTGGCGCGCGACGCCGCCTAGTGAGAGCATTAGAAGAGAGAATAAAAAACTAACCACGAAGCCACACGAGACATCAACCCTTTTCGTGTCGCTTCGTGGTTACGCTGCTTCTTCCCCATTTCAGCGCGCGACCGTCGTCTCGTCCACGGGCTCGTCAACGGCCTGCGCCTCGCCCACTCCGAACAATCTGCGGTGAAGCTCGGCGACCTCTTCGGGCCGCACCTTCGGGTAGCGGTCGTAGGTCAGGAGCCCGTTGATCTCCTGCTCTATGTCGGTCAGCTGCGTGTAGCAGAAGCCCGCCAGGAACGGGAGCGACGCGATGCCTTCCATCAGGTCGCGGTACTTCACCAGCAACTCCTCCGCCGTGCGCACGGAGCCGTAAAACTTGTAGAGCAGGTCGCGCTCTTCGGCCGGCACGTTCGGCGGGATCATCAGGAAGCCGCCGACTTCGGAAAGCATGATGGGCTGGCCGCGGTAGCGCGAGCCGAGGACGAAGAGCGGCTTGTTGCCGATCCAGACGTGCGGCGGGAGCGGCCCGCCCGTCGAGGTCTCCTGGTAGCGCATGCGCAGGAGCGCGGCCGTCGGCGTGTAGTCGTGGATGGCGCAGATGTCGGTGATGTCCGTGTGCTCCCAGCCGTCGTTGTCTATCACGGGGCGCTTCTGGTCCAGCTGCCGGGTCATGGCGACCATCCGCTCAATGAAGGCGTGCTGGCCGGGATGATTCTGGCGCAGCTTCGGGAAGCCCATGCTCTCGTTGACGGGCACCCAGCAGATGATGCACGGGTGGTTGTAGTCGCGGCGCACGGCGCGCTTCCACTCCGCGGCCAGCCGCTCTTCCGCCATCGAAGACCACTCGCGCGCGTTCGGCATCTCCTCCCAGACCAGGAGCCCGAGCCGGTCGCACCAGTAGAGCCAGCGCGGGTCCTCTATCTTCTGGTGCTTGCGCGCGCCGTTGAAGCCGAACTGCTTGGTCCATTCCACGTCGGCCCGCAGCGCCTCGTCCGAGGGCGCGGCCAGGTAGCTCTCGGGCCAGTAGCCCTGGTCCAGAATCATCGCCAAATAAACCGGCGCGTCGTTGAGCCAGACCCTCCCGTCGCGCAGCTCCACGTCGCGCAGGCCCGCGTAAGACTCGACCTCGTCGAGCAGCCTTTCGCCCTCGAAGAGGCGCAGGCGCAGGCCGTACAGGTAGGGCGACTCGGGCGACCAGGGCCGCGCGCCGGGGATGTCGAGCTTGACCTCCGCGGCCGCCGCCCCGATCTCGACGCGCGTGCGCGCGACCACAGAGCCGTCCTCCTCAAGCGCCTCGACTTCGAGCCCCCAGCGCGCGGCCGGCGCGTGCAGCAGCACATTGACCTCGATGGACTCCTCGCGCGCGGACGCTTTGAGCCTGAGGTCTTCGATGCGTATCGGCGGGACGGGTTCGAGCCAGACCGTCTGCCAGATGCCCGTCGTGTTGTAGTAGTCGATGTCGTGCGGGCGGCCCGTGGTTGACTGCTTGCCGCGCGGCTGGCGCGGGTTCTGGCGGTCCTCGACGCGCAGGGTCAGGCGGTTGGTCTCGTGGTTCAGGTACGGGACGATATTGAACTGGAAGGGGACGTGGCCGCCCTGGTTGTGGCCCACTTCCTTGCCGTTGACCCAGACGGTCGTGCGGTAATCCACCGCGCCGAAGTTGAGCAGGATGTTCTGCCCGCGCCACTCCTCCGGGACGCGGAAGCTGCGCGCGTACCAGACGATCTCGTGGACGTTTTTGTCACCTATGCCGGAGGCCGCGGACTGATAGGGGAAGGGGACGTTGATCCGGCCTTCGAGCAGGAGGCCGAAGTGCCAGCCCTGCTCGCGCCCGCGGCTGGCATCGTCGAAGGCAAACTCCCACTCGCCGTTCAGATTCAGCCACTCGCGCCGCACGAACTGCGGGCGCGGGTACTCGGGCCGCGGGACGTTGAGAAGCGAAGATTCCATGATTAGCCCCCGTACGCGATTTTGAAAGCTCAAGGAGTCCCCGCAGGGGACTACGCGATAATAGCCCAGCACTTCGGCGCTGGGCCATTCTTGATTGTTCCTACGGGACAGAAAACCCGCCCGCCGCCTTAACTCTTCTTCGCCGACATCGCGCGCGGCGCGGCCTCCGCCGCACGACCTTCCCTCACGGTATTGGCCCAGGGCACTTCGCACTCGCTGACGTAGCGCGAGAGCGCGTCGTCGAGCGCCGGGAGCAGGAGCCCGCGCTCGCTCCCGAGCACGCTGTAGAGCGGCCGCGCCGCGGGGAGGTCCAGAGACTCTGTCGTGCAGCCTTCGACGAGCTTCGAGTCCAGGTCGGCCAGCGCGGCCGCGCGCCGCGCGAAATCGGCCCAGGTCACCGCGCCCGCATTCGCCAGGTGCCAGACGCCGCGTTCGTCGTCGATCAAAAGGTCGAGCGCCGCGTGGACCAGGTCAGGCACGTAGGTCGGCGAGACGACGGCGTCGTCGGCCGCACGGAACGTCCTGTCGGAAGCGAGCGTGCGCAGCGCGTGCGTGACGAAGTTGTGCTCGTCCCACGGCCCGAAGAAGGCGCTCGTCCGAATCACCAGCGACGAAGGGAGCGCGCCGAGGACCGCGGCCTCGGCCTCGGCCTTGCTCCGCCCATAGACGTTGAGCGGCGACGCGGGATTGCTCTCGACGTAAGGCGTCTCGCCGCGCCCGTCGAAGACGAGGTCCGAGGAGAAGGTGACGAGCTTGACGCCCGAGCGGGCGCACGCTTCGGCGAGCGTCTTCGGCCCCGTCGTGTTCTCGCGCGTGCACCTGTCGGCCTCGCGCTCGGCGTCGTCCACGCGCACGAAGCCGGCCGTATTGACGACGGCCCAGGGCTCGTACTCGGAGAGAGCACGCTCCACCATCGCGGCGTCCACGATGTCCAGCTCGCGGCGCGAGAGCAGGCGGTAGGCGAGCCCGCGCGCCTCGCAGACGCGCGCGAACGCGCGGCCCAACGTCCCGGTCGCGCCCGTAATCAGAATGGGCCTCGCGGCCTCACCTTTCATGCTCACCCCCTGCACGGCCGTCGAGACGCCGTGCGCGCGGCGCGTGACGGGCGGGTAACAGAGTCTTTCCAACCTGCGCCACCAGCCCGGAGAGTCCAGCGCCGGGTGCTCGTGGTCGCGCCCCGCGCCCAAATCGCGCAGCATCCGCGCGAGCGCCGTGGGCCTGGGGGCGTGCGGCGTGCCGCGCAAGTCGTAAACGCCCGGCTCGTAGCGCCCCTCGTCGCGCGTCAGCAAATTGTGCCAGTCGTACGCGCCGAGCAGCGACCACGCGGCGACGGCGCGCACGTCCGCCCCCTCTTCCCTTAAACTTCGCGCCCCGTCCCAGACCTCCTTGAGCCAGCGCAACTGCTCCTCGCGCGTGCAGCCCAGGTGCGCCTCCGTGACGGCGACCGGCAGCCGGTAACGCTCCCAGGCTTCTCTGAGGAGCGCGCGCGGGCCCGCGGGGCCTTCGGCGCAGACGCGCACCGCTTCGACATCTGCGTAAGCGGCACGCCCGTTCCCGCCGTGCGTGTGGGCCGGGTAGCGTTTGAGCCGTTCGTCCAGAAAACGCTCGCTCGTCAGGTAGTGATTGACGCCGACGATGTCGGGCGGGCACGGGTTGTCGGCGAACCACTCAAGCTCGGCCTCACCGACGCCGGCGCGGCGCGTCAGGTAAAGCCACATCGGGTCTCCGCGCCTGAGGCTTCCCGTGAGTAAGTCCCAGGTCAGCCAGCGGCGCTCGTTCTCGAACTCCGCCTGGTAAGCGAGGCCCCGCGTGCTGAACGTCTTGCCGAGGTCTTCGGTCTGCACGAGCCGCGCCGAGGGGTTGACTTCGCGCACGGCGCGCATGGCGAGCACGACCCCGCGGCACTGATTCAAGAGCGCGCGACTGAACGTCTGCGCGTCGCGGCCGTGCGGATACCAGTGGCCGTAGAGGCCGCTGAAGCGCGCGGTCGTCAAAGGCTCGTTGACCGGCGTGTAGTCCTCCACCCAGGGGAAGCGGCGCGCGACCGCTCCCGCGTAAGCCGCGAGCTTTTCGGGGAAGGCTGGGTCAACGAGGCTCGTCTGGCGCGGCCCACTCCCGTGATGCACGAGGCCGACTATCGGGCGCACGCCCAGCCCCCGCAGCCGCGCCAGGCGCTCACTGGACCAAGACCAGTCGGCGCTCTCCAAGCCACCCGGCGCGGTGCGCTCCCACAGGACGGGGTAGCGCAGCGCGCGCACGCCGAGTTCGGCGAAGAGGTCCAAATCTGCGGAGCGGAGCGCGTGGCCGCCCCGCTCCAACTGGTCGAAGAACTCGTCGCCGACGCGGTTGACGCTGCATTCGACTCCGGCCCACAGCTCCGGCGGGGCGTGCCGTGCGGGCCGCGATGTCTCCTGGGCAGGCATGTGCGAATCTCTCAAGCCTAACCCGCCACGCCCGCGGCGGCCACCTTCACCTTCTTGGCGCGCGCCCCGTTGCCGTTGCCGTTCGAGGCCGCCACGGCCACCTTCGGCTTGTCGGCCACGCGCAGCGTGCTCTCGCTCCGCTTCGTGGCCCCGCTCAGCTTGGTGTAAACCGTCAACGCCTGCGCAACGATCTGGTCCATGTTGTAATACTTGTAGGTCGCCAGCCTCCCGACGAAGTGCACGCCCGGCGTCTGGTCCGCAAGCGCCTTGTATTTACCGTAAAGCTCCGCGTTCTCCTTGCGCGGCACGGGGTAGTAGGGGTCGCCCTCGCCCTTCGGGAACTCGTAAACGACGCTCGTCTTCGCGTGCTCCTGGCCCGACAGGTATTTGAACTCCGTGATCCGCGTGTAGAGGTGCTCGTTCGGGTAGTTGACCACGGGGGCCTCCTGGAAGACCTCGCGGTCGTGCGTCTCGTGCTTGAACTCCAAAGACCTGTACGGGAGCTTGCCGTAGCGGTAGTCGAAGAACGAGTCCACGGGCCCGGTGTAGATCATCTCCTTGTAGGGAATCTCGTCCTCGATCTCGCGGTAGTCGGCGTTGAGCATGATCTTGATGTTCGGGTGGTCGAGCATCTTCTCGAACATGCGCGTATAGCCGTTGAGCGGCATCGCCTGGTACGTATCCGTGAAGTAGCGGTCGTCGCGGTTCGTGCGGGTGGGCACGCGCGACGTGACGGAGGCGTCCAGCTCCGAGGGGTCGAGGCCCCACTGCTTGCGCGTGTAGTTGCGGAAGAACTTTTCGTAAAGCTCGCGCCCGACGGCCGAGACGACCACGTCCTCGGAGGTGCGCACGCGCTCGACCGGCTCGGCCATGCGCTTGAAGAACTCCTCGACCTCGAACGAGGTGAGGTTCAGGCCGTAGAGCTTGTTGATCGTGTCGAGGTTGATCGGGATGGGCACCAGTTGCCCGTCAACGTGGGCCAGCACGCGGTGCTGGTACGAGCGCCACTCCGTGAAGCGCGAGAGGTACTCGAAGACCTCGCGCGAGTTGGTGTGGAAGATGTGTGGGCCGTACTTATGGACCAAAATCCCCGCGTCGTTGTAGTGGTCGTAGGCGTTGCCGCCGACGTGCGGGCGCTTGTCGCAGATTAAGACTTTCTTATCCGAGCCGGCCGCCAGTCGCTCCGCCAGAACGCTCCCGGCGAAGCCAGCGCCCACGATTAAATAATCAAACATCTAAGTTCTCCTCCCCAATGTTCATCACCTCGGTGAATAATTACGAAACTCAAGCTACAGATTGATGAGAACTGCGCCCTCAGTCGCCCGCCACGAAGCTCGACGCGTAGGCGGCGGCTGTAGCGAGCGCCGTGGGGCGCGGCGCGCGTTCGTCGCGGCGCGCGGCGACCACGTCTTCGACCAACTCATTCATGCGCCCCCAGGTCTGGTCCCAGGAGGTCTGGCCCAAAAATGAGTCCACCTCCTGCGTCCTCGCCGCCGAGTCTTCGCTCATGGCGCGCTCGGCGGCCGCGACGAATTCCTCGGGCGTGTCCGCGATGTGCACGAGGCCCAGCTCGCCGTACGGGCGCACCACGTCGCGGATTGAAGTCGAGACCACGGCGCGGCCGGCCGCCAGGTATTCGGGCGTCTTCGTCGGGCTGATGAAGCGCGTCGAGTCGTTACGCGCGAACGGCAGCAGCGCCACGTCCCAGCCCGAGAGGTAGGCGGGCAGCTCACTGTAAGACTTGCCGCCGAGGTAATGAATGTTGTCGCGGCGCGGCAAATCATTCGGGTCAATCTTGACGACGGGGCCGATCATCACGAGCTGCCAGTCGGGGCGCGCTTGCGCGACCGCGTCCAACAACTCTATGTCCATGCGCTCGTCGATCACGCCGAAGAAGCCCAGGCGCGGGTGCGGGATGTGCTGCTGGTCTTCGGGCTCGCACGCCGCGCAGCGCGCCTGCGCGAAGTGCGGCGCGTCGATGCTCGACGGGAAGGCGTAAATGTTCCGGTGCTGGTGGCGCTTGGCCTCGTAGAGGCTGTGGCCGCCCGTGAAGACCAAGTCGGCGCGCTCGAACAACTCGGCCTCGTTCTCCTTCAGAGAGAGCGGAGCGCCCTTGAACGCTGAGAGTTCATCCATGCAGTCATAGACGGTTGCGAGCGGCTCTAAATGTTTGGTCCACGGAATCGCCATCGGCGTGTAGTACCAGAGGACGTGGTCTTTAATCTCCTGCTCGTCGAATAACTGATCAAGCATCTCGCGCTGCAAGGACGCGACCTCGTCCGTGCCTTCGAGTTCTCGGGGCATGTGCGGCACGACGACCGAGACGCCGCAGTCGCGCGGGCTAACGTCGAGGCGTGCCGGGCCGTCGCCGAAAATCGGCTCCTCGACGAAAAAGAGGCGCTGCTTTTTGGCGAAGCGGCTCAAGAGGTGCTGCGGTCTCTGATAGACGAAGTCCCAGCGCAGGTGCGACAAGCAAATCAGGTCCGGCGCGGCGTCCACGCGC
This sequence comes from Pyrinomonadaceae bacterium, assembly GCA_036403435.1. GTDB lineage: Bacteria > Acidobacteriota > Blastocatellia > Pyrinomonadales > Pyrinomonadaceae > QHXM01. The sequence continues at coordinate 12,301 of DASWQY010000194.1, read as the reverse complement.
CCTTTGATCCACGTCTGAGAAATAATTTCCTTCTGTCGATTAAGCATAGTTTCTCCTACGAAAACCTTCCGTGATTCCCAGATTCATAATGAAACGGTGAATCCGTAACTAGCGCGGGCGACTCGGGGGTTAGCGACCGCAGTCCGTCGCGAGCGCAAGCGTGTGAAGGTTACGGCCCGCCGACTAAGCGAATATTAAACTAAGGGGATGATTAAGATATATCAAGCGTGTGGAGAAGTCTGTACGTTGTCGTACTCAACGATTTTGCTAAGGAATCAGGCGGTTTTTAGCTGACGGAGTGGGAGAGAGTCTTTAAGGTTTTTGTCCCGCAGGGACGACTGATTCTTCGGGTTCAGCCGCCCCTGCGGGACTCGACTTCAATTCGGTTGGGTTACCCGGCGCTGAAGTGCCGGGCTCTTACCAGTCGTCCCTGGCGGGACTTTTTCAGACGGCCTCTCAGCAATCGGCCGTCAGGTTTTCTTAGTCGTTTCAATCAACGATCACTCGACCAGCGCGGCTGGTTGTCGCGTTCGTGCGAGTGGCCGTGGTCGCCGAGCATGCGCGCGTAACACTTCAGGCACATGCCCTGAGAGTCTTTGGACTTCGCGCGGCGAATGATGACTCCGCACCAGGTGCAGACGACCTTGAAATCTAATCCTTCGCTCTTCTCTTTCCAGCTCACTTCGAGTTCCCCCCTTGTTCTCTCCCTGAATGTCCCCGTCATAAAAACGGAGGGCGAGTCGTGTGCCGACTCGCCCTCCGACCCTCCCCTTGCTCGTCCTGTCCGCGTCACTCCCTTAAAGAAGATCAACGCGACGCGAAGTTGAATGGCAGCCCGGCTGCTTCTGGTGCTCGCCCGCCGGCATCAAATTTTTAAGTTGAGCCGGCGGGAACCGTGTGCGTGCTAGCTGTTGCCGCCGCCGCTGCCTTTACCCTTGTCTGCGATTTGAAAGACCTCCTTGATGCGTGTTCGCACACAAGGTTGAGTTACGTTTGGGGGTTTGGTTGCCGCGGACTATACAAAGCCCGCGCGCGGCCTGTCTGCACGCAAGCGTACCGATTTCGCAGCGGGGGGCGGACTATAGTTCGCGCGTGCTTCATGGCGACGGTCGGAAGAAAGAGTCTGTCCGTGAAGCCACAGGGAAGGAAAAGCTGAGGTGCCGTCCGGCGAGAGAGTAGCGGGCGGCACCTTCTTCCTGTCTCCCGGCCCGAGTAGAACGCATGAGGGTGAAGTTGTACTGCTGGCGCGCACGCGTGAGCAGACCGAGGGCGGCGAGCGCGAGCTGAGCCTCGTAGACATCAGGAGGGCGTGTTAGACTACGCCGCTAAGATTGCCGCTAAGATTACAGAGAGAGCCCCGCCGCAAGAAGGAGCCAAGCGCATGTCAGCCGCGACACCGTCACAGAGTAAGAACAGGATTCTCTCGTCGCTCCCCGCGGAGGAGTACGCGCGGCTGGCCCCGCACCTGGAGCCCGTCTCGCTACACCTGAGCCAGGTGCTGTTCAGGCCCGACGACGAGATTCGTCACGTACATTTCCCTGCGGGGGCAATCGTCTCGCTGCTGACGGAGCTGGAAGACGGCGGCGGCATGGAAGTCGGGCTCGTGGGCCGCGACGGGATTGCCGGCGTCTCGGTCATCCTCGGCGGGCGCGAGACGAAACTAGCGACCGTGCAGGCGGCGGGCGTGGGTCTGAGGATCGGGGCCGGCGTCGTCCGCGAGGAGTTCAGGCGCGGCGGCGAACTGCAAAGCCTGCTGCTGCGCTACACGCACGCGCTGATGACGCAGATTTCGCAATCGGCCGTCTGCAACGTGCGCCACGGGATAGACGAGCGGCTGGCCCGCTGGCTCCTGATGTACCACGACCGCCTGCGCCGCGACGAGTTCGAGCTGACGCACGAGTTCATGTCGAACATGCTCGGCGTGCGCCGCGCGGGCGTGAGCACGGCCGCCGGCAGCCTTCAGAAAAAGGGCATGATTGATTACCGCCGCGGCCACGTCAGGATTATAGACCGTGGGGCGCTCGAAGGCTTCGCCTGCGAGTGTTACCCGATAGTCGCGGAAAGGTTCGACGAATTCACGAAGGAAAGCTAAGCCCCCTCACGCCCGGTCGCCCAGACCAGTTTAGAGTCCTGCCCGTCGCCGCGAAGACTGTGTTAGTATGCGCCACAGTCTCCCCAGCCAAGTTTGAGCAAGAGCCCTTCACAGCAGCCACGCCGCGAGGAGAACTATTTTGCAGGGACATGACATCATCGTGGTCGGCGCTTCGGCCGGAGGGGTTGAGGCCCTGTCGCAACTGGCGCGGGGCATGCCGCGCGACCTGCCGGCGGCGGTCTTCATCGTCCTGCACGTCTCGGCCCGGTCGCCGAGCATCATGCCGAGCATCCTCTCGCGCGCCGGGGCGCTCCCGGCCGCGCATGCCGTTGACGGGATGCCGATTGAGCACGGGCGCATCTACGTCGCCCCGCCCGACCACCACATGCTGGTCGAGCGCGGGCGCGTCCGCGTCCTGCGCGGGCCAAAGGAGAATCGCTCGCGCCCCGCCGTTGACCCGCTCTTCCGCTCGGCGGCCGTCGCCTACGGGCCGCGCGTCGTCGGCGTTATTTTGACGGGCGCGCTCGACGACGGGACGCACGGGATGCGCGCCGTCAAGCGCCGCGGCGGCACGAGCGTCGTCCAGGAATTGAGCGAGGCGCTCTACCCTGGGATGCCGCGCAGCGTGATTCGGAACGTGGAGGTCGATTACCGCCTGCCGGTCGCGGAGATGGGGCCGCTGCTCGTGCGCCTCTCGCGCGAGCCGGCAGAGGAGGAAGGAGCGTACCCCGTGCCGGACGATTTGGAGACCGAGGCGAAGATCGCCGAGCAGAAGGTGGACACGATGGAGCTGCTCGAATCGGTCGAGAAGCTGGGGAGGCTGACGAGCTACACCTGCCCGGAGTGTCACGGCTCTCTCTGGGAGCTGCGCGAGGGCGAGCTGCTCCGCTTCCGCTGCCACACGGGCCACGCGCTTTCGGCCGAGAGCATGGTGGCCGAGCAGTCTGAGGGGTTGGAGGCGGCGCTCTGGTCGGCCCTGCGCGCGCTTGAAGAGAAGGTCGCGCTCATGCGCCAGATGGCCGCGCGCGCGCGCCGGCGCAGTCTGCTGAAGGCGGCCGAGAGCTTCGAGGCCAGGGCGCGCGAGACCGAGGAGCACGTGACGACAGTCAGGACGATTCTGCTGAACGGCCGCGAAAGCTCGATAGACGAGGCAAGCGAAATGATGAATGCGGAATGATGAATGCGGAATGAAAGACAGTTCTTAATTCATCATTCCGCATTCCGCATTCATCATTTTCCTAAGGGTCTGTAATGAGTGAAGAGGTAAGCGCACCGCCGAATTTCAAGGACCTCGTCGTGGTGGGCTCGTCGGCCGGCGGCATCGGGGCGCTTTCGGTGCTCGTCAAGTCGCTCGTCGAGGAGTTCCCCGCGCCGGTCGTCATCGCGCAGCACCTGGACCCGCAGCGCCCCAGCCACCTCAGCTCTATTCTTGAGCGCCACAGCTGCCTCCCCATCGTCACGGTCAGCGACTTAAACCCGACCTCGCTCGAAGCCGGCACGATCTACGTTGTCCCCGCCAACCGCCACGTCAAGATTATGGACGGCCACGTCCAGCTCGAAGGCGACCCGACGGGCCGGCCGCGCCCCTCCGTTGACCTCCTGCTCAAGAGCGCGGCAGAGGCTTACGGAGAGCACCTGATTGCCGTCATCCTGACGGGCTCGGGCTCGGACGGCGCGGCCGGCGCGGTCGATGTCAAGGAGGCGGGCGGCGTCGTCATCATCCAGAACCCGGAGACGGCGCAGTACCCCTCCATGCCGCAGAGCCTGCCGCCGACGGCCGTTGACCACGTGGCCGAGCTTGAGGAGATCGGGCAACTCCTCTACAACATCCTCCGCGGCGTGCGGGTCGTCGTCCCCGAAGAGAAGGCCGACGGCGACCCTGTCCGCGACCTGCTCGCGCACATCAGCCAGCAGACCAACATAGACTTTCGCAACTACAAGCCCGCGACCATCATGCGCCGCATCGCGCGCCGCATGGCCGGGACGCACAACCAGACGGTGAGCGACTACAGCGCCTACCTCCAGACGCACCCCGCCGAGGTCAAAGAGCTGGTCAGGGCTTTCCTCATCAAGGTGACGGGGTTCTTCCGCGACCTCGAAGCCTTCGACTTTCTGAGGGACGAGCTGCTGCCCAAACTCATCGAGCACGGCCGCGCGTATGGGCGCGTGCTGCGCTTCTGGTCCGCGGGTTGTGCGACCGGCGAGGAGCCCTACTCGCTGGCGATCATGCTCTCGGAGCTGCTCGGCCCGGAGCTGCCCGAGTGGAGCATCAAAATCTTCGCCACCGATCTCGACGAGGGCGCGATCAACTTCTCTCGGCGCGGCAGCTACCCCACGAACGTCCTCAAGGACTTGCCCGAGGACTACCGCGTGCGCTACTTCGAGCCCTTCGACCAGGGCTTCCGCGTCACGAAGCCGCTGCGGCAGCTCGTCATCTTCGGCGTGCAGGACTTGAGCCGCGGCGTCCCCTTCCCGCGCATTGACCTGGTCGTCTGCCGCAATCTCCTCATCTACCTCAAGCCCGAGCGCCAGCAGATGATTCTGGACCTCTTCGCCTACTCGCTGCACCAGACGAAAGGCCACCTCTTCCTGGGCAAGGCCGAGACCGCGCGCCCGACCAAGGCGACCTTCGTCGTCGTCAACAAGAAGTGGAAAATTTATCGCTGCACGAGCGGCCCGCTCGCGCCCCCGGCCGACAGGGAGATGTCGCCCGCCGGAATCGGGGCCGGGCGGCCTTTCCACGACCGCGGCGCGCGCGGCCTCTTCACCGGCGCGGCCGAGACGGGCGCGGCCAACAACGAGTCGGCCTCCGACCTGGACTACACGCAGCTGCGCCACTTCAACGAGACGATGCTGCGCTACCTGCCCATCGGGGCGGTCGTCCTTGACCGCACTTACCGCATCGTGACGATCAACGGCACGGCGCGGCGGCTGCTCGGCATACGCGACCTCGGCTACGACCAGGACTTCCTCCACGCGGTGCGCGGGCTCCCCTACGCGAGAGTCCGCGACGCCATAGACGCCGTCTTCCGCGAGCACACGGGCCTGACTTTGAACGAGCTTGAGCTGGACAAGGCCGCGGGCGGCACGAGCCGCTACTTCGACATCACCGTCGCCGTCATACACACGCAGTCGGGCGCGGCCGAACTCGCCATGCTGAGCATCACGGACGCCACCGAGCAGGTGCAGACCAAGCGGCGGCTCGAAGCGATTCAGGCCGAGCAGGCGCAGCTCGTTGAAGAGTTGTCCACGTCGAACCGCCGCCTCTCGGACATGAACAAGGAGTTGCAGGACGCCAACGAGGAGTTGCAGGCCACGAACGAAGAACTGATGCTGACGCAGGAGGAGTTGCAGGCCACGAACGAGGAGTTTGAGGCGACCAATGAGGAGTTGCAGGCGACGAACGAAGAACTCGAAACCAATAACGAGGAGATGCAGGCGACGAACGAGGAGCTGCAAACCACTAACGACGAGCTGATGGCGCGCACGCATGAGTTGCAGGAGATGGAGCGCGACATGTTGCGCGAGCAGGCACGCCTGAGGCTGGTGGCCGAGTTCGCGCCCTTCAACGTGCTCGTGCTCGGCGGGCCGTCGCTCGCCGTGGAGTTCTACAGCGCAGGCTACGCGCGGCTGTTCGGGGGGCGCGAGGTCGTGGGCCGCGCCCTGGACGAAGTCTTAGGCGGCGCGGAGGGGGCGGACGAATTCGTCGCGGCGGTCCGCGAGGCTTACGGGCAGAACAAATCGCTGACGACGCGGCCGATGCCCATGCACTTCGGCGAGGCCGGCGCGCGTGAGGCCGCGGGCCACTTCGTCCATACCATCGTCCCCATACGCGACGACTACTGGGCGGACGGCATCATCATTTATTCCGAGAATCAGGTTGGGCGCGGCGCGCGTGAGGCCGCGTCTCCGGTAAGAGGGGACTGAAGACTGGTCCGCTCGCCGCGAGCGTCTTCAATTTTTCTTCGTTTGTCCGGGCCGGAGTTGAGAGGTAACTCAGCGGCGCGTGATCTGCCCCCCGGTTTTTCGCCGGGCGACGCGAACTCTTCGCTGTGGACCTTGTAGCACTCGCAGGCAATGAATTCGAGGACGCTGCGGTCGAGCACGTTGATGCGGCCGTGGTTGTAGTTTACGGCCCCCGAATGCGACAGGACGCGCGCCGCCTGCGTGATGCCCGCGCGCCTGACGCCCAGCCTGCCCGCCATCTCCTCCTGCGTCAGGCGAATCTCGTCCGCGCCGACGCGGTCGTGCAGCATCAGCAGCCAGCAGGCCAGCCGCTGCAAGATCGTGTGCCGCCCGTTGCAGACGGCGCGCTGCGAAATCTGCGTAATCAGCGCACGGTAGTAGTTGAGCAGGACGCGCTGCGCCTCTTCGCTCCGCATAAAGAGCCGCCTCACGACCTCGGCCTTCGCCCTCACGCCGCCGCCCGCGATCAGCACGCGCGTCCAGTTGCGCGCCCTGTGGTCCCCGAACATGGAGACGACGCCGGTGACGCCCTCGCGCCCCGTCATGCATATCTCGACGGTCGCGCCGTCGCCCATGATGGCGACCGAAGAGATGACCGCGTCGAGCGGGAAGTAGAGATATTCGTAGGCGTCGCCCTGCACGTAGAGGCTTTGATCCTGCGCCAGGTGGACGGGGACGAGACTTGGTTCGAGTTGCGACCGCTCGCTCTCGGACAAGGTCTGGAGCAGCCGGTTTTCGAGAGAGATTTGCTGCGACATGAGTCGGGGCCTCCTGAGCCTAGTGCAATGCGAAGTACGCGCCGACGACGGCGATTATTCGGGCCGCATGTCACCCGCCTGTCACCCGCATGTCGCGCGCTAGCTTGTGGGAGATTCCCTTGAAAGCTCGGTCAGAAGAGACGATGCAAGGGAAGAGGGATTCCCGTTCCTACACCGCTAAAGCACTCCACCGTCCAGAAGAGTACGGCTAATATACTCCCGAATCGCAGGAACCACAAATTCTCAAGCCGGCGTGCGGATTCCTTCTCACCTGAGGGATGTTTATTGACGCCGTTCGACAACGCCGCTTGATTCTGCCCTCTTTCTTTCCGCTTCCGTGTCATTTATCAAATATTTTTGACCCGGCGGGTTAAATCCGCGTCCGCGCCTGCAATCGTGATTTGAAAAACATAAAGCATCTGGTAAAGTATCGGCACTTGGCATTACTTTAAAGGCAGTGAATTGGGGATCAAGGCACATGTGTCTCGATTTGTGAATCGAGATGACTGCCGGATTGTTGTGCCGTAGTTTACCTACAATCTTCTTCGCCCCAGAGCGTTCGACTGCCCGTAGCGTATCGGTTCGCTTCCGAGAGGTATGAACGAAAGGCTGGGCGATGCCTCAAATTTTTCATCACAGTACGAATTTCTTAGCCCGGCTCTCGCTCTTCGGGGCCATCTTCATCATCCTCGGCGCGCTCTGGGTGGCCGCGGCCATCCACCGCTCATCGTGGGGCACGGGCGCGTTCGTCGAGCGTGAACAGCCCGTGCAGTTCAGCCACAAGCACCACTCGGGCGACGACGGCATAGACTGCCGCTACTGCCACACGACGGTCGAGACCTCCGCGTCCGCCGGTATGCCCTCGACGCAGATTTGCATGAACTGCCACTCGCAGATTTGGGCCGACAGCCCGTACCTCGCGCCCGTGCGCGAGAGCTACAAGACGGGGAAGCCGATTGAGTGGACGCGCGTCCACGACCTGCCCGACTTCGTCTATTTCAACCACAGCATCCACGTCAGCAAGGGGGTGGGGTGCTCGACCTGCCACGGCAAAGTCAACGAGATGCCGCTGATGTACCAGGCGTCGTCGCTGCAAATGGAGTGGTGCCTGACGTGCCACCGCAACCCCGAGCGGTACGTCCGCGAGCAGAAAGACATTTTCAGGATGGACTGGGAGCCGCCGGCGAATCAGCCGGAGGTCGGCCCGCAGATTGTTAAGCAGAACAAGTCACCTGACACGCACGTGCTGACGAGCTGCTCGACGTGCCACAGGTAAAGGAAACAATTTTTTCGAGATGACTAGCAAAGACAGTCACAAGAACTTCTCCCTGATGCGCGAGCGGATACTGGCCGAGCAAAACGGCGGGCCTCAATACTGGCGCAGCCTGGAAGAGCTGGCCGACACGCCCGAGTTCCGCGAGTTCGTCGAGCGCGAGTACCCGCAGCACGCCGAAGAGTGGCACGACCCTCTTGGCCGCCGCAACTTCATCAAGCTGATGGGCGCGTCGCTCGCGCTCGCGGGCCTGAGTTCCTGCGTCTATCAGCCACCCGAGAAGATCGTCCCTTACGTTGACCAGCCGGAGGAGATGGTCCCCGGCAAGCCGCTCTTCTTCGCGACCGCGATGCCGCTCGGCGGCGTGGCGACGCCGCTGCTGGTCAAGAGCAACGAGGGACGCCCGACTAAGGTCGAGGGTAACCCGGACCACCCGAACAACCGCGGCGCGGACGTGAACATTAAAGGCACGAGCGCCACGGACCTCTTCGCCCAGGCTTCCATCCTGACGCTCTACGACCCTGACCGCTCGCAGACCCTGACTTACCGCGAAGAGATTCGCCCGTGGCCCGCCTTCGTCGCGGACATCCACACCGCCCTCGAAGAGCAGCGCAAGACGCAGGGCGCGGGGCTCAGAATCTTGACCGAGACGGTCTCGTCGCCGACGCTCGCGGCGCAACTGCGCGCGATTCTGACGGAGTTCCCCGCCGCGAAGTGGCACCAGTACGAGCCGGCGGGACGCTCAGGCGCACACGGCGGCGCGATGGCCGCTTTCGGCGAGCCGGTCAACACCGTCTACCGCTTCGACCAGGCCGAGCGCATCCTGGCGATTGACTCGGACTTCCTCAACTGCGGCCCCGGAAACCTGCGCCACGCGCGCGACTTCATCTCCATGCGCCGCGTCACCGAAGAGCGCAAGGCGATGAACCGCCTGTACGTCGTCGAGAGCACGCCGACCAACACGGGCGCGATGGCCGACCACAGATTGAGCGTGCGCCCGAGCGAAGTCGAGCCGACGGCGCGCGCGATAGCTGCCGCACTCGGCGGCGCGGGCGTCAGCGTCAAGCTGGCGGCCGGGGGCGCTGGGGCCGGCGCGAACGCGCAGTGGGTCAACGCCGTCGCGCGCGACCTGCAACAGAACGCGGGCCGCTGCATCGTCATCGCGGGCGACGAGCAGCCCGCTTCGGTTCACGCGCTCGCGCACGCCATGAACGAGGCGCTCGGCAACGTCGGCAAGACCGTCTTCTACACCGAGCCGATTGAAGCGCGCCCCGAAGACCACACGGCGTCACTGCGTGATCTGGTCAACGATATTGACGGCGGCCGCGTCGGGCTGCTGGTCATCCTCGGCGGCAACCCCGCTTACACGACGCCCGCCGACTTGAAGCTCGACCAGGCGCGGCTCGACAAAAAAGAGATGCTGCGCGTCCACCTCAGTCTCTACAAGGACGAGACCTCGGAGCTGTGCCACTGGCACGTGCCCGAGGCGCACTACCTCGAAGCGTGGAGCGACGCGCGCACCTACGACGGCACGGTCTCCATCATTCAACCGCTAATCGCGCCGCTCTACGGCGGACGCTCGGCGCATGAACTCCTCGCCGTCTTCTCCGACGAGTCCGACCGCACGGGCTACAACATCGTCCGCGACTTCTGGCTCGGGCAGATGGGGGCCGGGGGACAGGGGGCCGGGCAGAATCAGGGTCAGACTCAACCGACGGCGGGCAGCCAGGCGACGAATCAGACGCAGAACGCCGGGGGCCAGGCTTCATTGAACTTCGCCAACAAGCCTATCCTGACCGCGCCGATTACGAACGCCACGACCGACACGGAACTGGCCTGGCGCAAGGCGCTGCACGACGGCTTCATCCCGAACACGGCCGCGCGCCCGCGCGACGGCCTGTCTGTGCGCGCGCCGGGCGAGGGCGGCGCGTCGCCTGCCCCCGCGCCGCAGCCCGCGGCCGGCGGCTTCGAGATAGTCTTCCGCACGGACCCTTCGATTTACGACGGGCGCTTTGCCAACAATGGCTGGCTACAGGAACTGCCGAAGCCCATCAACAAGCTGACGTGGGACAACGCCGCGCTCCTCAGCCCCGCGACCGCAAGGCAGTTGGGCGTGACGCAAAAAATTGGCACACACGGCGGCGACGTTCACGTTGACACGGTCACCGTAGAGTACGACGGCCGCGCGGTCGTCGCGCCCGTCTGGATAACGCCGGGCCAGCCCGACAACGTCGTCACGGTCCACCTCGGCTACGGCCGCACACGCTCGGGCCGCGCCGGCACCGGCATCGGCTTCGACGCCTACAAGATTCGCACCGCCGATTCGCCGTGGTCCGGCGCGGGGGCCAAAGTCACCAGGACGGGCGAGCAGTACTCGCTCGCCACCAGCCAGCTCCACCACATGATGGAGAACCGCGACCCCGTGCGCTCGCAGCCGCTCGCCGAGTACCTTAAAGAGCCCGAGAACCCGAAGGAGGGCACGGAGCACGGCCTGACGCACGGCGAGTCTTCCTACGACGAGTCGATGTACCCGAAGTGGGACTACCAGCAAAGGGACTACGCCTGGGGAATGGCGATTGATGTCAGCTCCTGCGTCGGCTGCAACGCCTGCGTCGTCGCTTGCCAGTCCGAGAACAACATCCCCATCGTCGGCAAGGAGCAGGTCCAGCGCAGCCGCGAGATGCACTGGCTCAGGATAGACAGCTACTTCAAGGGCGACGAGGACAATCCAGAGGGGCCGTACTTCCAGCCCGTGCCCTGCATGCACTGCGAGCAGGCACCGTGCGAGCCCGTCTGCCCCGTTCACGCCACCGTGCACAGCGCCGAGGGCTTGAACGACATGGTTTACAACCGCTGCGTCGGGACGCGCTACTGCTCGAACAACTGCCCGTACAAGGTCCGCCACTTCAACTTCCTGCTCTACCAGGATTGGACCACGCCGACCTATCAACTGATGCGCAACCCGGAGGTGTCCGTCCGCTCGCGCGGCGTGATGGAGAAGTGCACCTACTGCGTGCAGCGCATACAGTGGGGCAAGATCGAGGCCGAGAAGGAGGGGCGCAAGGTCGCGGACGGCGAAATCGTCACCGCCTGCCAGGCCGTCTGCCCGACCGAGGCGATCATCTTCGGCAACATCAACGACCCCAACAGCCGCGTGTCGAAAATGAAGGCCGAGCGCAGGAATTATTCGCTGCTCCCGGACCTCAACACGCAGCCGCGCACGACGTACCTGGCGGCCCTGAAGAACCCGAACGACGAGATGAAGAAGGCGTAGCAGCTATGGGATCAGAAGTGGATCAACCACACGACGAGGTTCGCATACACAAGACGGAGACCGCGCCGCTCATCGAGCCGGGCCACACCTTCGCGTCCGTGACCGACAAGATCAGCACGCTGGTCCTCAAGCGCAAGACGCCGATCTGGTGGTTCATAGGCTTCGCCATCGCCTTCTCGATCACGATGATCCTGATGCTGACGATTACCAACCTCGTCTTCACAGGCATCGGCATCTGGGGCAACAACGTCCCCGTCGGCTGGGCCTTCGATATCATCAACTTCGTCTGGTGGATCGGCATCGGCCACGCCGGTACCTTGATCTCGGCCATCCTGCTCCTGCTCCGTCAGGAGTGGCGCACGTCCATCAACCGCTTCGCCGAGGCGATGACGCTCTTCGCCGTCGCGTGCGCGGGGCTCTTCCCTCTGCTGCACACGGGCCGCCCGTGGCTCGCCTACTGGCTCTTCCCTTACCCGAACACGATGGGAATCCAGCCGCAGTTCCGAAGTCCTTTGATGTGGGACGTGTTCGCCGTCTCGACCTACGCGACCGTCTCCGCGCTCTTCTGGTTCATCGGGCTGATACCGGACTTCGCCACGCTCCGCGACCGCGCCAGGAGCACCGCGTGGAAGAAAGTTTACGGCCTCCTGGCGATGGGCTGGCGCGGGAGCGCGCGCCACTGGCTGCGCTACGAGGCCGCCTACCTGCTCCTCGCGGGGCTCGCCACGCCGCTCGTGCTTTCGGTCCACACCATCGTCAGCTTCGACTTCGCCGTGGCGCAGATACCCGGATGGCACGCGACCATCTTCCCGCCCTACTTTGTGGCGGGCGCTATCTACGCTGGCTTCGCCATGGTCCTGACGCTGACGATTCCCCTAAGGAAGTTTTACGGGCTGGAAGATTTCATCACCGACCGCCACCTGCGCAACATGGCGAAG
>DASWQY010000193.1:0-3570 GCA_036403435.1 Pyrinomonadaceae bacterium | reverse complement strand
ACGCTTTTGTCTTTCAACTGACCACTGACCACCGACCACTTCTTCTTGCTCTCTTCCCTGAATTGGCGCAGAATGAGCACGAACGAAAGTTCGCAGCTCAGAACCTGCCTAACCTGTTGCCGTCACCTCTGGCGGCGCGGGCTGTTACGTTTCTTCCGCTGGATCGGGGAAACCCCTAACCATGATCGGGCGCGTCGTTTCCCATTACCGGATTTTAGAGAGGCTCGGCGAGGGCGGCATGGGCGTAGTCTATGCCGCCGAGGACACGCACCTCGGCCGCCGCGTCGCCGTCAAGTTCCTCTCCAACGCCAACACAGACACGCACCACTTCAAGGCCCGCTTCCTGCGCGAGGCGCGCTCGGCCTCGGCGCTGTCCCACCCGCACATCGCCATGATCTACGACTACGGCGAGACCGAGGAGGGCTTCCCCTTCATCGTCATGGAACTCGTCCGCGGCCGCCCGCTGAGCGAGGTGCTGGACGAGAGCGACCTGACGCTTGAGCGCGCCGTCGAGATCATCACGGACGTAGCCGCCGCGCTCGGCGAGGCGCACGCCGCCGGCATCGTCCACCGCGACATCAAGCCCTCGAACGTCTTCGTCAACGAGCGCGGCCAGGTCAAGGTGCTGGACTTCGGCCTTGCCAAGCAGCTCAACGAGGAGCGCGGCCACGGCGACCCCGACGCGCGCACGCTCCTCGCCACGCGCACGCGCAGCGACATCGTCGTCGGAACCCCCCTCTATTTGTCGCCCGAGCAGGCGACGAGCGCGCCGGTGGACGGCCGCTCGGACCTCTTCGCCCTCGGCGCGCTCCTCTACGAGTGCGTCGCCGGGCGGCCCGCCTTCTCCGGCGCGAGCGTCATCGAGATCGGCGCGCAGATCATCCACGTCAACCCGCCGCCGCCCTCGACCTTCAACCCGCGCGTCCCGAAAGAACTGGACCGGGTCGTGATGAAGGCGCTGGCGAAGCGGCCCGAGGCGCGCTACCAGTCGGCCCAGGAGATTATCGAAGACCTGCGCGCCGTCCGCCCGAAGGTCGCGGGTGACACGCGCCGCGTCACGCGCATCAAGGACGACCTGCACCTCACGGGCGCGCCCTCGGCGACGCGCCGTACGCACCGCTCCAGCGCGCTCCTCTCCATCACCGAGAACCTGCGCCGCCCGCGCGTCTCGCTCGGCGTCATCCTCGTCGCGGCGCTCGCCGTCGGGCTGGCCGTCTGGGGCGTCGCCTACCTGCTCAGGCCCGCGCCCTACAAGGCCACGGCCGGGGCGCAAAGTTGGTACGACCGCGGGCTGGAGTCGCTGCGCGACGGCGCGTACTACCAGGCGAGCAAGGAGCTGGCGAAGGCGGCCGAGGCCGACCCGAAGTTCGCGATGGCCCACGCGCGCCTCGCCGAGGCGTGGACCGAGATGGGCTACGCCGACAACGCTAAGGACGAGATGCTGCGCGTCTCGCCACTCGTCCCCGAACGCTCCGTGCTGACCGAGCGCGACGCGCTCACGCTCGAAGCCCTCAACGGGCTCGTCGCCAACGACTTCACGCGCGCCGTCACGGCCTACGACGAGGTCGCGCGCGCGAACCCCGCGGACGCGCACGCCTTCGTGGACCTCGGGCGTGCCTACGAGAAGAACGGCGAGACGGTGAAGGCCGTCGAGAGCTACGTCCACGCCACGAGCCTCGACCGGCAGAACGCGCTCGCCTACCTGCGCGCCGGCATCCTCTACGGACGCCAGCAGAACCTGCCCAGCGCGCTCGCCGCCTTCCAGAAGGCCGACGAGATTTACAAGCCGGCCGGCAACGTCGAGGGGCAGGCAAGCGTCTGCTACGAGCGCAGCCAGGTCCTGATGGGCGCGAGCCGCCTGGAGGAGGCGCGCGCCGACTTGCAACGCGCCCTGGACCTCGCGACCGCCAGCGGCAACGACTCGCAGCGCATCAACACGCTCCTTCAACTGAGCCGCCTGGCCTACACGGACGGCAAGACGCAGGAGGCGCAGGAGCGCGCCAACGACGCCATCAACTTCGCGCAGCAGCGCGGGCTCGACGAGCCGGTCGCGCTCGGGCTCAAGAACCTCGGCTACACCTATTACCTCGCCAGCAAGTACGACGAGGCCGAGAGCACCTACCAGCGCGCGCTGGAATTCGCCAAGCGCAACAAGTCGCGGCTGCGCGAGGCCGAAGTCTTGCAGAACCTCGCCACGCTTTACATCCAGCAGCTGCGCACCGACGAGGGGCTGAGCTACGCGCAGCAGGCGCTCACCTTCTTCGAGCAGGGCGGCTACCGCTCGAACATCCACACCTGCCTGACCATCCTCGGCCGGGCCAACCGCCGCAAGGGCGACTACGAGGCGGCGCTGCGCTACTTCCAGCAGGCGCTGGAATTGGCACAGTCCACGGGCTACCAGTCGCAGGTGGCCTTCTCCTACGGTGAGATCGCCACGGCGCTCGCCGAGCAGGAGCGTTACCCGGAGGCGCTCGACCACTATACCCGCAGCTTCGAGATTCAGCAGTCGCTGGACGACCGGCGCAACCTGGCCTACAACCTGATGAACCGCGGCTACGTCTTCTGGCGGCTGGGCCGCAATGACGAGGCGCGCGCCCTGCTCGACCAGGCGTTGGAACTGGCGGGCCAGCCCGAGGGCGGCGTCAAGCCCGTCCTGGCCGAAGTGCCTTTGCATCAGGCGGAGATCGAATTGGGCGAGCGCCACTTTGCCGAGGCGGTCGCGTCCGCGCGGCGGGCGCTGGTCCTCGCGGTGGGCCCATTCGACGGAATCAATCTACAGGCCAGGGCCGTGCTCGGACAGGCGCTGGCCGCTGGCGGCCACGCCGCCGACGGGCGCAGGGAGTGTGAGGCGGCAATCGAGATGGCGGCGCGCGCGGGCGACGCGGCGCTGCTTTCGAGGACGAAACTCGCGCTCGCGGAAGTCCTGCTCGAAGCCGGCGAGCCGGAGCGCGCTCGCTCGCTCGCCCTCGAAGCGCAGGAGAGTTTCGAGCGCGGCGGGCAGCTCGAATCCGAGTGGCGCGCGCTCGTCGTCGCGGGCCGCGCGAGCCGCCTCAGTCACGACGAGCGGTCGGCCTCCGAGCAACTCGCGCGCGCCGGGGAAGTGCTCTCGCGGCTCCGCCAGAAGTGGGGCGACGCGGCGACGGAGCTTTATCTCAAGCGGCCTGATATAGAGTTTTCGCACAAACAACTCGGCGAAGCAGTCACCGCCGAAAAGTAAGCCCACCTCAACTGAAAAAGGAGATAGCCCAATGACTAAACTGACAGACAACGCAGGCGATCCAGAGACGCCGGGCGCTGCCACAACCTCAACGACCGACACTACTGATTCGAGTACGTCGGACGCCTCCACGACGACGACCAAGACGGGCGACCCGGAGACGCCGGGCGTGAGCACTTCAACGACGACTAAGACGGGCGACCCGGAGACGCCGGGCGTCTGACGGCGAGGCATTTGGTAGGACGCCCCGGCGCATCAAAGCGTCGGGGCGCGCTGCCCGAATCGTGATCGGCGATTGACAGCCCGGTGGCGGTGCGAAACGCCGGGCCGTCGGCCTCACACAGTCGCGGGGG
>DASWQY010000192.1:0-67742 GCA_036403435.1 Pyrinomonadaceae bacterium | reverse complement strand
ATTCCGCTCGATTTGTTGGAAAGCGAGCTTTTCGGCCATGAGAAGGGCGCTTTCACAGGAGCTATCGCGCAAAGGGTCGGTCGTTTCGAAATGGCCGATAAGGGGACGTTCTTTCTGGATGAAATCGGCGATATTCCGGCGGCACTGCAACCCAAACTCCTGCGTGTACTTCAGGAACAAGAGTTCGAGCGCCTGGGCAGTACTCGGACTCGCCAGGTGGACGTTCGGTTGGTGGCTGCAACGAACCGTGATCTGACGGAGATGATGAAGCGGGGCGAATTCCGCAGCGACCTCTACTATCGATTGAACGTTTTCCCCATCCGCATCCCGCCTTTGCGCGAACGTCGTGAAGATATTCCGTCTCTGGTTCAATATTTTATGCAGAAGTACGCGCGCCGGATGGGTAAGCGGGTCGAAACTGTTCCGGCGGCGACGATGCGGAAACTTGTGGACTGGTCCTGGCCGGGGAACGTGCGTGAGTTGCAGAACATGATTGAGCGTGGGGTAATTCTATCACGCGGCTTTGTGCTGGAAATTCCGTTAACGGAACTGGAACAGTCCGCCCCGGCGGCTCTCGGCGACAATTACGGAGGGGCGACACTCGAAGCTGTTGAGCGTGAGCATATTCTGCGGGCCTTACGCGATACGAGTTGGGTGATCGGGGGGCCATCAGGCGCCGCCGCGCGGCTCGGACTGAATCGAAGCACGCTCAACGCCCGAATGCGTAAGTTGGAAATAAGACGCCCTCAACCAGTGTAATGCGTCAGCATCAAATCGAAAACAGAGCGCCGTCTCCAGACAGGCGTATGACATCGAGGAGGTTCCGCCGCTTCTTCGCCGAGCTTGGTCCGGGTTTGATTACGTGTAAAAGTCAGAACTTGATCTGACACTCACAACTTATGCGACAGCAGACTGGTCGTCGTAGTGAACGACCACCGGCTGATGTTGACGTTCCAGCAGCTTCTCTTCGACCAGCGGCTTCGAGTCGCGCCATGTCTGCATCGGCGTCTTGCCGTAACAGTACCTGCCAGAGTGCGGACGCTCTTCGTTGTAATGCGCGAGCCACAGGTCGAGGTCGGCTTGCAGTTCGTCGAGCGACGAGTACAACTTCTTCCTGAAGGCAACGCGGTAGAACTCGTTCAGCACCGTCTTGTGGAATCGCTCGCAGATGCCGTTCGTTTGCGGCGACTTCACCTTGGTCTTTGAATGGTCGATGTTCTCCAGCGCGAGGTAGAGTTCGTATTCGTGCTGCTCCAGGTTGCCGACGTACTCCGACCCGCGGTCGGTCAGCACGCGCAGGAGCGGCACGCCTTCGGCCTCGAAGAATGGCAGCACCCGGTCGTTGAGGGTATCGGCGGCGGTCAGCGCGTGCTTGCGGTCGTAGAGTTTGCAGACGGCGACCCGCGTGTACGTGTCGGTGAAAGTCTGCTGGTAGATGCGCCCGACCCCTTTGAGCGTCCCGACGTAGAAAGTGTCCTGCGAGCCGAGGTAGCCAGGGTGTTCCGTCTCGATCTCGCCGTGCGCCGCCTTCTCCTGCTTGGCCCGCTCCAGGGCTTGGAGCTGATCTTCGGTCAGGATCAGACCCTCCTGCGCCACCTTCGCTGACAGCGCCTTGAGCCGCTTGTCGAAAGTCTCAAGATCATGCCGCAACCAGATGCAGCGCACCCCGCCGGATGAGATGAACAGCCCTTGCTTCTTCAGTTCGTTGGCGGCCCGGAGTTGACCATAAGCGGGTTGCTCAAGCGCCATAGTGAGGATGGCCTGCTCAATACGCTCGTCTATGCGGTTCTTCAAGCAGGGCTTCTTGCGGCTGATCTCCTGGAGAGCTAACTCGCCGCCTGAGTCGTAGAGTTCCTTGAAGCGGTAGAAGCTGTCGCGCGAGTAGCCCATCACCTTGCAGGCTTGGCTGACGCTGCCTAAAGTCTGCGACAGCTTCAAGAGTCCGACCTTGTTCTTGATGATCTTCTGTTCGTTCGTCATCTGACTTCTCCTCCTCTGAACTTCATGTTCAGTTTACAAGGAGTGTCAGATTAAGTCGTGACTATTACAGCCTTGCTAAGACATGACCTTTTCAGACAGTTTCTTAGATTTCTTTTCATTATTTGTACTCCTTTGCCCACTTGCTCATCTGCTCGACCTCCCTTTGCTGGTCAATGACGACCTGCCGGGCGAGATTTTTAATCTCAGGATGTTCCGCACGGGCTAAAGCGTCTTTCGCCATCTGGATCGCGCCTGAATGGTGCGGCGTCATCATCTTGATGAACATCAGATCAAATTGCGCGCCTGTGGCAGCACGCAACTTATCCGTATCCATCATCGAAGCCGGCATGCCAGTCAACTCCATGTTCATCGCCTGGGGCTTGCCCGCGTACCATTGATCACGCCATGCCTTCATCTGCTCGTTTTCTTTTTGCTGTGCGGCAATGATCTTTCCGGCAAATGCCTTCACCTCCGGGTGCTGCGCTTTCTCTTCGGCAATCTTCGCCATCTCAATCGCGCTTCTGTGGTGCTCGCTCATCGTATCGATGAACTGAAGATCGAAGGGAGCACTTGCGGCTCCGGGTGAGCTCTTCATCGTACCGCCGTGAGCCATGTCATCCATCGGTGTGGATGTACCCGACGACGACTGTCCGGCAGGCGGGGCATTTGCAGCACCGCTATTTGCAGTAGAGCGTGATTGATCGCTCGATGAGCTACAGGCTACAAACCCAAGCGAAAGAGTGAATATGAGCAGTAGTCCCACGTAGTTTAATCTTAGTCCACTTCGTGACATGAATTGTTCCCTCGATCTAATGTTTATCGGCCGGTGAAGGTGACGGAGCGGGCGCTCGCCGCGGCGCGCTCGAATGCCAGTGCAAGATCTGCCAGCGCCCCTCGCGATTCTCAAGTACCGCCGTGCCTAAGCCTCCGCCATCGACGTGGCGCGCCTTGCTGTTCTCCGTCACGTCGCCAGAGATGGTGTACTTAAAGGTCGCCCACGCGGTCTTACCCGCCAAATGCACCTTGATGTCCGTCAGTTGATACTTCGTATTCTTTATTTCGGCCATCTCCGGGACGAGATGATTATCCCGGTAGTCGGCCCAGCCGTAATTGGCATGACCCTGCTCGAAGACCGTTAAGGCTTCGTCGTTGGCCCATACCTGAGAGGCGAGAGCCAGATCGTTCTTCTCAAAACTTGTCGCGCTTTTCAGAAGCGCATCACGCACGGCTGCCTCGTCGTTGCCCTGAGCCCTGACTACCCCCGGGTAAGCGAAACCAATCCCCAGCGTAACAGCAGTAATCAGAGTGATGCTCAGAAGGACCCGCGTCTTTAATCCGTCAATAACTTTCAGCATGCTGTCTGTTCTCCTCTTAGTCTCAGTGCCAAAGTGTTCAAAAAACTCACTTATCATTTATCTGTTGGCCGTGTATTCCGGTAATAACCGGGGGCTTCGATCCGGATGCCGGGTCAACCGAGTGCTCACGTGCCGGCTGCAGGAAGACGAGGATGGCGGCGATCAGGAGCACCAGGTCGCCGAGAGCTGCCTCCGTTTTGACGGACCTGGAGAAGCTGCGACTCAGCTTTTCGGGCTGAGACCCTTCTGAGACTCCTTCTTCTTCTTCCAGCAGGCGTGTAGCGCGCGGGTAAATGATGAAAGTATTCACCCCGCCGAGCACGAGCATCGGGATGACGAGCAACACCTTCAAAGCTAAGGTCTTTCCGTAAGGTGTGCTCCATAGCTTGCCGAAGCTATCAACGTGCATCCACGAGTTGTAGAGGCCTGTCAGCACGATAAGGATGATGCTCGCAATGGCGAGCCGCGAAAAGAGCGGGATGACCAGGTGCAAGACGTGCAGGCGCGCACGCCCTTTAAGCTGGGAAATGGCGGCAGGAAGTGTCAGCGCGAGATGGAAAAGCCCTCCGACCCAGAATCCCCCAGCCACCAGGTGCAGCCAGTCGGTGAGGGTAGCGAACGGATATTCTTTGGCCGCGGCCGCCGCGTGTCCCGTCCAGGCCGGTGCCAGAAACAGCGCCGCGCTGGCGATGAGACCCGCCCACCAGAGCATCTTGTGATTGCCTGAAGGCTCCTGCTTAGTGCGTCGAGAGAGGTAGAAGAGGATGATCGCGAGCGCGGCGATTGATAAGATTTGAAGAAGCCAGGAGCCGCCGAAGCCCGTTTGCGTAATCACCTGATTCAGTAGCCCTGGCGAAAGCGCCCGTCTCATACTCGTGTCGAAAGCGGTTGCAGCCTGAAGGATCAATTCCATCAGGGAGATGACGGCGAGCAGAGCGAGACTCAACCATGAGAATAGAATTATGCGGCGCGAGCCACTTTCTATTGCTACCGCTTGATCCGTATCGCTTGCGCCACGAGATTTGCGAAGCGAAGGCTCAAGCACAAGGAGATGGAAAGCGAAACCGCCGAAGAGCATCATCATTGCCAGGTGATGAAGCCAGCGCGAAAGGCTATGCATCCAGCTTGAGCCTGATTGCTGCATCGGTTCGGACATAGCCACGGACGGCTGTCTTGCCGATGACTCCGTCTGCCCTGTGTTCTGAGTGCCACCCTGTTGTCCGGGTGAGGCAGAAGCGCCGGGAGTTACCTCAGACGCGACTGTGAAAACGTAACTGCCCTTCATCGAATGCTGGTCGGCGGACAGGACCCGCCACTCGACCGTGTAAGTGCCCGGCCCCAACTCAGCCAACTCGATTTTGAGCTGCTTGTCCCCTTCCGGAAAACTGAGATTGTTTTCATCAACCCGGTTTCCGCCCGCGTCAGTGACGGTGATGGCGCAGAAGTTATGCTCCAGCGCCTCGTTGAACCACAGTTCGATTGTTTTCGGCGCTTGCTTCAATGAGGCATTGGCCTGCGGCTCGGAGCGCACCAGTTTGGCGTGCGGGTACGCGACCGCTGGGTAGAGAGCGAGCACCAAGAGGAGCACAAGCAAGCGCACGCGTGCCCTGCCTACGCATAGTCTTTCTAACGGTGAGTAGCCCATAATTCTCACCAGTCAAGCGTCAAGGGGAGGCCAAAGATGTGGCCTCCCCTTAAACTCCTTTTGACTACGGCTGAGGCTGATTATTCAGAAGCGCCGTATTATTTGTAGTAGGTGTCTTTCCCATGTCATGGCCAGACACTGACATCCGGCCCAGACGGAAACGTACGAAGAAATGGTACGAAGTCGGATTGTTTCCGTAGACTGAATCGAGCACGGGCGGCTTGGAGTAGAAAGTGACATCTCCGCCGATGGCGACCGTGAATTTATCCGTTTCCCAGATGTCGCGCGCCGCCCCGAAGGTGTAAGCCCCGATGCGGAATGTCGGGTGATTTTCGGTAATACCGAGACGCAGGCGGTCTGCACTATCAAGTAATCCATTCTTATCAACCAGCTCTAATCTTGTGTAGAGGTAGTTACGGTTGAGGAATTGGAGCGTTGACTCAGCCGTGTAGCCGTTTAATGTCGAAGGCTCGTCATGATGGTTCTCGCGGTTACGTCCCCAGATGAGCGTCGTCGCCCAGTTCCCCCGCTTTAAGGGTTTGTTGTAGCTGATAGAGGCAGTCGTGCGGCGCACGTTGCCAGGCTCAGTCGCCTCCGGGTTCTTCAAGAGGCCATAGCTCACCTGCATTGCCCAGTTCTTGTTCGGCGCAAACGAGAGGCGGACGGAGCGCGAGTTCCACGGGTTGAACTCGAAGTTGTAACGATTCTCGTCAGGCTCGCGTCCGTTAAAGAGAGAGCCTTCCAATTTGAACTTTCGGTAGGTAAACCCGGTAGTGAACACGCCGAAAGAGATGTGCGTCGAATCCTGTAAGTGGTGCGCGAGCGGAGCCGTCGGGTTCTCCGCCGAGGACGCGCGGTGCATGAAGGCGACGGGGCCGAGCGCAGGCTCTCCCGGAAAACCAAAGTAAGCGAACCACGAGCCTCGCTCGCCAACAGGCACTGTGTAAGAGGCCGAAAGCGTCATGAAGAGATCGTGCGGGTGCTGCTTATCGAGAAGGGGCCGACCCTGATAGGTTTCTCCCGTTTGGAAAAGCTCAGGAGAGCCGCCCGGTGAAAGCGTGAACGGCTCTAAGCTGAACATGCTACGCAAGTCGAGGGTGCCGCGCCCGACCCGCCGCGAGGCCATCGCCATCAGCCAGTTCTCTGATTCAAACTTTGTCACACCGCGTGGGCCGCCCTGCGAGTTGACGCCTATTTTCGCTTCCCCGTGGAGCATGACCATCCAGTCGCCCTTTTGCCAATGAAGCATGTGCATGGGCGTTGAGGCGGGCTGCCAGGCCGTGCCAGACCCCGTTCGCGATGTAATCGTGCCGTTGCTGCCCATCTCCATTCCCGGCATGTTCATCCCCATCATGCCTGACGGCTGCCCATTTTCATTCGTTGTGCCCATGTTCATGTTCCCCATGCCCCCCATGTTGCCGTGAGTGGCATGAGGGTTCGGTTGATTGGCATTGGGCGGCGTCGTCGTTGGAGTCTGGGGCATCTGCATCCCGGGCGTGTGTACATGGCCGGGCGCGGCACTCGGCTGTGTTGACGGCGTCTGCGCGGGCATCTGCATTCCCGGCATGTTCATCTCCATCTTCTCAGGCGAGGCTGAAGGTTTCGGGGCTGTCGTTGAAGACGGTGATGCAGAACTTCCTGGCATCTGCATCCCCGGCATGGACGTATCCATTTTCTCCGGCGAAGCTGATGGTGTTGGTGATGGAGTTGAGTTGGACGACGGCATCTCCATCCCAGGCATATTCATCTGCTCCGGTGATGCGCCGGGTTGGGCTGAAGGTGTTTTCGCTGGCATCCCCGACATGCCAGGCATATTCATGTCCATCTTCCGGGCAGGCGCTTTCTTTGACCGTGAGGAAGCGCGCGATGAGGAGGGCATATTCATGCCGCTCATTCCGCCTCTTTTTTGCGTCTGCTTCCCTTTAGCGGCGGTTGATTTTGATTTAGATTTGGCTTTGGATTTCGGCTTGCCTTTGGGTTTACTGCCCATGTTCATGCCGGGCATGTTCTGCATATCGTGCTGTGCCCATGCGGGTACGGCAGCGACACCGAGAAGCAGGAAGGCTACGGCAATGGCGCAGAATTTCGAGCGTAAAATTGACTTAAAAGTATTCATGATTCCCTCTCGAATTATTCCTCTGTGAGCAAAAGAGCCGGAGGTTAAATAGCGAGACGCTCTTTGCTCAGTTCAAAACTTGGTCTTGTTTTGTAAACGCAGGGGTGCGTTTCAGCTTTACGCAAAGCTGAAACCTATTCGAGAAGGGTTAAATCAGGAAAACGCTGATGAGAACATGCCGAGGGGTCGAAACTATAGGCGGAGCGTGCTGTCTTGATGAGATCGGAGGAGCAAATGAAGAGGTCAGTGGCGAAAAAGATTTAATCGTCTGCTGAAGAATAGCGCCGATGTCTCTTCTTGATTGCTCTACGCCCTTAACGACAATGATGGTGGAAGTCGGATGATTAGACTTAGAAAAGCAGTGTGAGCATGATCCCAGAGGGAGATCAACCGCAGGAGCTTCACCGTCGGAGACAGTCGTCTCCGGCATCTGCATATTGCCCATCTCCCCCATTCCCATCGCTTCGTGCGATGAAGGCGAGTGATCCTTCATCTGCATGGGGCAGGAAGCCTTGACTTGCATCTGCGGGTAAATGGCCGCAGCAAGCACATGGCTCCAGCCGCTCACGAAGAGCAGGGAGATGACAGAGATGAGTAAAAGTCGTTTCATTTCGGTTTTTCGAGCCAGTCTATTATCACACGCTAACCGGTTTTGGACAATGGCGGTCAGACCAAATGTAGTATAAACCCTGCACTCGACTACAGTGTCAAGCGCCAATTTAATAATTCTTCTAACTCCCATCCCGTCCCTTGTAAAATTTGCTCTGGCAGTCCTGACAGTACTGAGCGCGAGATCACTATTTGATAAACCGTTGCGGATATTTCAAGCTCCGCGTTAGCACCCGACTCAACTGCGAAGATCTGCGCCGCTTCTCAGAAGATAATAGTGTCCTAATAGTGCGTTGCTGATAAAAACCTTTTTTCTAACCTGATTGTTCCTAATTTTGTGAATGACTCGTTAATATGGTGCCAATGAAAAAGAACGAAAAATATATTCCGGCACTCAACTTTAATTGGCTGACTCCGCTTTACGACCCCTTAGTGAGATGGTTTATGCCGGAGTCTAAATTCAAAAGTCAATTGGTCAAGCAAGCACATATTCAATTAGGGCAGCGCGTTCTTGACCTTGGTTGTGGCACGGCAACGCTGACCGTTCTGATTAAACAGACTCATCCTCACGTCGAAGTTTTTGGTCTGGATGGTGATGCTAAAGTCTTAGAGATCGCACGCAAAAAAGCCGTGAAAGCCGGCGTAGAAATCACTTTGCAAGAAGGGCTGGCCTTCCAACTGCCCTATACAGATAAATCATTCGACCGCGTATTTTCAAGTTTAATGTTTCATCATCTTACGACAGAAAATAAACGGCGAGCGTTGGCTGAAATATTCCGTGTGCTTCAGCCCAATGGGGAGTTGCACATTGCTGATTTCAGGAGACCGAACAAATCGTTGCCAACAATGTTTCGAGAAACGGGTTTTGAAGAGACTGAAGAGTATAAAAAATATAAGACAATATTTGGCACGCTTTCTCTATGGTGGGCACGACCAACCCAAAGAATCTCCGTTCAACCTAAATCTTAGTATTAGCAACGCACCATTATGACACTACTTACCGGGTGGCCCGCCCTACTAAACCGCAGTCAGTGGTCTGCACTAACAGGTCTGCAAAAGATAAAGATTAACGATTTCCGCAGATACCCGGTAATCAATAAGTCTGACAAACTTGTGAGCCAATGACACCTCAAAACTCAAAATCAATCGAAAACCTAACCTGTCGCGGAGACAAATAAGCAGTCGCTGTGCTAAAGGTTGGAAGCGGCACAGCCCTTGAACCGTAGAAAGAATTTATTGAGGTGACGTTAGGGTGATTGAACAGGTTGAAGAACTCGACGACAAGATCAAGCCTCCGCTTCTCTCCAAACGGAACGTACTTCAATGCACGGAGATCGAAATTAAAGAAGGCAGGCGTTAGTAAAGCATTTCGTTTTACAGTGAGGGGGCGTGAGGCGAGCGGAAAGGCGCGGCTGCGTTCTTCGTCCGCTCCGGTCAGGGTATTGACGGGCCGCCCGCTGCTGAGAGTTACAAGAGGCGCAATCTCGATGTGTCTTAAGACCCCCGCAAGTAAGCTCTCCTTCTCTTCACCCTTGTTTTTATCTTCTTCATCATCTCCGAAAGGCAATTCAAACAGTGCGCTCAAGACGAATCTCTGCCGCACGTCCTGGCGAGAAAGCGCCCGCTCCGCATGCAGGTCGTAAGGGTTAGCGGGCTGCTCGTCGAAGTCTGATGCATCATCAATCGTCTTCGATAGAGTATAGGAAGCCAGCAGCTCAAACTCTTGACTGAGGCGCTTATTGAGCGCCAGCGTCAAGCCGTGATAAGTCGAACTCGCAGAATCTTCGAGTTGATAGATCGCGTCGAAGCGCGGATCAATGCGCCCCCGCCCGAAGACCGGACGATTAAGCTGTTGTGGAGTGGCCGCTAATATGCCGAGCGAGGCAGCGTTAGTCGAAGTTAGCACGACCGGCGGCAGCAGGTTGATGTTGCGAGTGCGCGGCAGGTGGGTGCCTCGCGTGAAGAGATAGTCGGCCCGCAACGTCACATCGGATGAGAGAAGCCGCTCGACGCCGATATTTGCCTGCGCGCTGTACGGTGTTACGAAACGGGGGTCGGCGCGAAAGACCGACGGCGCAATGCCGGTGATTGGGGTCAGCGCCCGTCCGCCGCCTATAGCAGTGAACACTTCCGCGGCCTGATCGTCAAAGGCGACCTGCTCAAAGGCGCGCACGCCATCCTTCTGAATCGTCCGGTTGAGAAATGCGAGCGGCAGCCGGTCATAATAGAGGCCGAAGCCCGCGCGGACAACCCACTCGCCGGACGGAGACCAAGCAAGGCCGAGACGGGGACTGAAGTTATTACCATCAGTGCGAAAAAGCTGCGGCAGCCGTTCCACATCGTATCGCACGCCGAGATTGAGCGTTAGTTGCGGGGCTAACTGGTAGCGGTCTTGCAGGAATGCCCCGAAGCTGGTAACGCCGAACTGCGTATGTGGATCGCCGAATGCTTGCCGCCAGAGAGCCGGGCGACTATTAGAGAAATCATCAAGCGTGCGGAAGACGTAGAGCCCACCGAAGCCGTCGCGCAGCTCTGAGTCGAGCGAAACGTGATTGACGGTCGCACCTGTCTTGAGCTCACTACGTGAACGGATGAAAGAAACATTGTCTACAAACTGCTCACGGATTTCGCGGCGCGACGTGTCCGCGTCAGGTGGACGCCCGAAGCGCGCCAGGCCGACTATCTTGATGCCCGGCCCCGAGGTGTCGCCCGAGCGGGTCACGGCACGCCGCGCGCTCAATTGAACCCGCAGATCGTTGACGAGGCGGGCGGACAACACGGAGATGACCGATCCGGTCAATTGATAGTCCTTCGTGTAGGCGCTGCCGCGCGCAGACCTGTCGCTTATTATGTCTGTATTGAAAGCATTGCCACGCTCACAATTGTTCGTAAAGGCAAAACGTAAATCCAACGTGTGTCGTGTGCCTGCAAGATAGGTCAACTTACCCGCCATTTCCGTTTCATCTGCCCCAATGGGGAAGCGGCGTGCGGTGAGTGAGCGCACATTTAGTCGCGGAGCGAATCCTCCGGCCAGGAGGGTATTGATGCGCGTGCGAGTCTGAGCGCCAATTTCCGCTTCGTCTTCCGCCGACAGGTGTTCCTGCTCAAGCGCGGCATAGAAGAAGAGCCGGTCACGCATTATGGGACCGCCGAGCGCGCCGCCGGGCTGGTAGCGGTGAAAGCGCAGACGGCTCCTGGGATCGGAGAAAGGCTCTCTCGCGTTGAACCGCTCATGCTGGAAAAAGGTGAAAACGTCGCCGTGAAACTCGTTCGATCCAGTCTTGGTAACGACGTTAATGGCCCCGCCAGCCGCGCCGCCGAACTCTGCTGAGAGCCCGTTGTTGACGATTTGAAACTCGCGGACGATTTCAGGCGAGAGCGCGACTCGCGCTGCGCCCGTCGTTTCGTCCGTATTATCCAGTCCATCAATCGCAATCGAATTGCTGCGCGGGCGTAGTCCACCGAAGCTAAAACCGCTGTCTCCCAGAGGGGCGCTCGATGAAGCGTTGCCGCCACCGCTGCCGGATGCTTGCCTATTTGAAGGCACAACCCCCGGCGCAAGCAGCGTGAATTCCAGATAGTTCCGGCTATTGATTGGCAACTCCTCGATTCGCTCCGGGTCAATCGAAGTAGTTGTTGAAGTCTGCGTGGCATCGATAGCGGGTAGCCGGTCTGTGACCGTCACCTCTGCGTTTACCGCCTCCAGGCGCATCGTAATGTCGAGAGTCGGAGTGCGCCCGAGCGCGAGCGTTACTGTCGGTTTGATGTATGGCGCAAAGCCCGCGGCTTCGGCGCGCACTTCATAATTACCGACGGCCAAGGCTACGACGCGGTAGCTCCCATCAGATTCGCTCGTCATGCGCCTTATTTGGTTGGTGGTGAGATTGCGAAGTATGACAATAGCGCCTGGAATAGATGATCCTGTTTCGTCCCTCACACTGCCGGTCAGAGCGGCGGTGGTCGCCGAATCTTGCCCTCGAACTGAACCCACGCCAGCGAAACAAATAAGAAGCGCCACTAGACCGCTGAAGCGCCTTATCAACGAATTGCTTGATGCGCGAGCCGCTGGTGGTTGCTCTTGTACAATCCCTCTTAATACCTTCATGCGGTGGCTTTATCCTCAGATAGCATTATTTTAATCTTCCCTTTATCTTCTCTTGCCTGTAATCACTGCCGCCAACGTCTGTTACAATAGCAGTCCTTTTAATATATCAAGGTTTGGGAGTTAGGAGCGGCAAGAATATCATGCAATTTTCGAAGGTGTATCGGCTCACACTGGTCTGCTTTTTAATTATTCTCGCGTCGGCGAACACAATCGCGCAAAGATCAGCCGGGGCCGTTTCTCCCGTAGCTCAACCATCACCGACACCGGCAGTAAAGTCGACGCCTTCACTTGAGCGCCGCTTCTTCAAAAACATACTGCAAGACCAGCGAGCAATTTGGACTTCTCCTTTTCACCTCAAAAGCGCCGACGCCAAATGGCTGGCCCCGCTCGGCCTCTCGACAGCCGCGTTGTTCGCGACAGATAGAAGGACAGCGGGCGCGCTCGATGATGATCAAAACCGCCTGAGAATTAGCAGGGACATTAGCCAGGGCGGTGCCCTTTACACCACTGGCGGGATCGCCGCCACCTTTTATCTTGTCGGCCGGGCGACGAAAAACGCGCGCGCACGCGAGACCGGACTGCTCGGGGCGGAAGCACTCATTGACGGCGAATTAGTCGCCTCGGCTCTCAAGCTTGCGACACAAAGGCCACGCCCGCGGGAGGACAACGGGAGCGCAGAATTTTTTGATGGCGGCAGGTCTTTCCCCTCCGGGCACGCGGTCAGCGCCTGGTCAATGGCGACCGTTATCGCTTACGAGTACGGGCAGCACCGCCCGCTCATCCGCTTCGGCGCGTATGGACTCGCTACAGTGGTGAGTCTTTCGCGCTTTACGGGGCGCAAGCATTTCCTCGGTGACGTTCTCGTCGGTAGCGCCGTCGGTTACGGCATCGGCCGCTACGTGTACCGGACACATCACGACCCGTCCCTGGATACGGATCAAGGCGAGACGAATGGGACAGGTAAACATTCAAAGCTGATACCTCTCACCTCACCGCTTTATAGTCGTGCATCGCACTCCTACGGGTTGACACTCGCGTGGAATTTTTAGTCACTCGAGGTTAGCGATAGAGAGTTGGGCGTTATTTATTTAACGGCCCTCATTCACTTTGGCCTTTGCCCGTGGCGACGTTATGGCGACTGGTTAGCAGACGTTTCGGCGATTCTGAGGATGGGCTTACCTTGAATATTCTCTAACGGCAGATAGACGCGATGCGTGCGACTGTCTACCGCGACCGAATGAGCTTTCGGCGCGAAGAACCCCTGGCCCATTTTCTCCAACCCGCGCCCGCGCACGTCGAAGACCGAAACGACGCCGCTCTCGGCAGAGACGTAGAGACGATTCAAGCTCTTGTCGAAGGCGAGCACGTCCGGGTCATCTCCGATTGAATGGGTGGCGGTCATCTTCTTCTCTGTCAGGTCGAAGACCGCCAGCCGTGCGTTTTCCTCACACGCCGCAAAGGCTAAACGGTGCTCTCCATCAATCAAAAGTCCGTGACTCTCCGCGCAGCCCGGCAAAGGGTATCTTCCGACGACCTTATCAGTCAGCGGGTCAATTTCGACAATTTGATTGACCTTGTGAACGGCCACGAAAATGTGCCCGGAGGCGACGTCGTACTGCGTGTTTCCGGCACCGCCCTCAAGCTCAATGGTGGCGATCCTCTGGTTCGTTTTCGCGTCAATCACGGTGTCCGTCCTGCCGTGCAGGTCAGAGACGTAGAGTTTCATGGCCCGGCTCGCGTAGGCGATGCCGTCGGGATAATCTCCGGCGGGCACGCGCGCCACGACTTGCAAGGTCTGATCGTCAATGACGGCCAACTCGTTCGTCCCCGTCGCCGAAGCGTAGACGCGGTGAAGTTCAGGCACACTGAGCACGCCGTGCACGCGCTTCAAGTCTTTGACGTCGCCGACGACTTTCCCGGAGTTGGTGTCAAAGACGGTCATCATGTCATCACCGAGGTGCGCGATGTAGAGCCGCCCACTCTGCTGATCGAAGCTTTGATAATCGAATCGTGTCGCGCGCCCGGAGAGAGACACGTCGGCGACGATTCGGAGCGGTAGCTCCTTAGTCTGCCCATTACAGACTGAGAACAAAGCGGCCGCGAGCGCAATCACGGCAATCCTTTGAGACTTCACGGTGCAGCCCCTCCTCGGACGAGCTTTAACAATTTTCCCGATGGCTTTTACTTCGGTTGGCTTTTCACAATGTTCATCTTGTCAAGCGCCGCGCGCAAGCCCCGCGCCAGCTTCTGAGCATCGTCATTGGCCCAGAAGTGCATGAAGAAGAGTCGCGGGGCTTCGTCGAGCATGTGGCTATGGAGCGCCGTCACCTCGATGCCGTTTTCGCGCAACACGCGGATGACCGGGTTGACCTCACTTGCGATGAGCACGAAGTCGCCTGTGATAGCGGCGCGGCCCCCGCCCGTCGGCTGGAAGTTAATGGCGGTCGCCAATCCCATCGCAGGGGGCACTTCCATTCCGTTCTCGCTGATGGCTTCGGCGCGCGGCACGCTGAACTGGTAAACGCCGCCGTTCGCCTTTCCGCCGTGGCCCAGGGTCTGGTCAAGCTGCTTGGTGTTGATCCCTAAATCTTGAGTCTGGCCGCCCCCACCGGCGGGCGCGGCGAACGGCGTCTTGGTCAGGCTGAGCGCGTCGTGAATGGCCTTGGCGATCTTCACCGCGTCGCCCGTAGCAGAGATGTGCATGTACATCACTCGCGGGTTTTCGTGAAGCACATGATTGTGCAGCGCCGTCTGCTCAACACCCCCCTCCTGAAGCTTCGTCATCACAGGCGTCACTTCATCTTCCGTCAGTACGAGGTCACCCATTACCATCGTCATGCCGCCGGACTTTTTGAAAGCCACCCACGAGCCGAGAGCGAGCGCCGGTTTGAGCTGTACACCACCTGCAGTCACCTGCAAGTCGCTGCGCGGCAGGCTGACCTTGTAAACATCGCCGGGCTGGATTGAACCAGCTTTTCCCAGCGCCTGCTCAACCGCCTTCCAGTCGGTCGCCGCCCCTTGCTGCCCGGCGTTTGATTGCCCGTTTTGGCTTCCCGGCGCGGAGCAGGCCGCGAGGACGAAAACGGTCGCCAACAGAGACGCGGCGGCGGTCAACATTAATCGCCTTCGGCTCAGCTTGACCGAATGCCGGGCCTCCTTGTTCTTCATCTCCCTTTCATACCTATTCATCACGCCCTACCTTTCCCTGTCTTCAGACGTCATTGATTGCCTATCAAGTTTTAGAGTTTCGCCCCTCAGTTATTGTGACTTTCCGCGATGCTTGCGTAAAGTGCGTCGTACATGAACGAAGCGCTCCGCGCGGTCTCGTGGTCGTCGCTTGACACTCGCGGGAACCCCCGGCTAATCAGCACCAGTCCGCGGGCCGCCGGATGTGTATCCACCTGATCTTTGAAGTCCGCCGCCTGGACGATGCGCGCCATCTCCACCAGTGCGGGGTCGTCCGAGAGCCGCTCATGCACCAGCGCGGCGAAGGAGCAGAAGCCCTGACCGTCCTTGTGCGGGTAGATCGCGCCGGGCGCGTCGAAACCGAGGGCGCCGCTCTCTTCCTGCACTCTTGCCACCTCTTCGGCAGGCACGAAGATAAACTCAGCCTCCGGGTCTAGGAAGCGAAGAACGAGCCAGCAGGTCGCCGTGCGGTTGACCTGGATTCTTTGCCGCGTGACCCATTTCATAACTTCACCTCCGGGGAGAATGAAAGACTCAATCCGAGAAGTTCAGCAGCGTGCCTCTTCCCAGCGCGACGGCCTTCTCGTACACGGCGGCGGCCGAGACCACGTCCTGCAACGCCATGCCGGTCGAATCGAAGACGATGACCTCTTCGGGCGACGTCCGCCCTGACTTTACCCCCGCCACAACCTCGCCCAACTCTGGGTAGTGGTTCAGTTTGAATTATTAAGCCAGTATTTATCGAGGTATAATTGCCAAACTGAACCACTACCAAAAATCAGGGACAAGAATTGTCCGCCGGTTACGCCATCTTAATTTCACTCGGGGCCTGCGCGCTGGCGGCTGCGTTAGAGGGCGTGTGCGCGGGCAAGAACGTGAAGTCGTATTTTGCAAAGCTGCGATTCCCGGCCTTTTCGGCCCCGCTCTGGGTGTGGTACATCATCGGCGGTCTCTATTACGCGATCTTTTTTCTCGTCATCTACCGCATCCTCACGCGAGGTGACGATTCCGCGCTCAAGCACGCAGCCCTCGCGCTCATTTTCTTCATGATGATCGTCAATGCTCTTTGGAATTACATCTTCTTTCGCGCCCGGAATCTATTCCTTAGCTTTATCGTAGCCAGCTTATTTCCACTCATGGATATTGCCCTTTTTATTTGCCTGATTCAGCTTGATAAGGTCGCGGCGTGGTCATTAATTCCGTACTTGCTATACCGAATTTATGCTCTGTGGTGGGGCTACGGTTTGTGGAAACTCAACGGTCGCGCGGCGTAAGGAATCATATCTCGTACTTATAGGGTGTCCGGCAGCAGATTTCCCGGCTCATGACCTGCACCGTTGCAAGTTAATCGCTCGTAGGCTGGTTTCGCCTGTGTTACTTGCCGTCTGACCAGCGCGCCGCTATTGGCAGCTCGTCGCGGTCCACGTCCTTAATCGTGAGTTTTCTGGTCGGGGGAACTTTCCCTTCCTCCCATAAGTAGTCGCTCAAGGCGCGCTGGGCCTGCACCGCCCAGAAAGAGCTTTCGGGAGGCAAGTGCCGCCTCGTCATGCGCTCGACGTAGCCGACGGCCTCCCCGTCAATCCGCACCAGCACCTCATGCTCACCTCCGCCGGGAGCGATCACTTTGAACCGGCGTTCATCTGGCGCTAGTTGTGAGCCTTCGGAATCTAAAATGGTGAAGCCGTTCATCGTGATTGTCTGGATGAGAGCCCCCGCCTGAGCTTCGTGCGCGGGGGAAGCAGTGACTTCAGGCGCGCGCGGCTGCTTTGAAAGGGCCGCGGCCACGGCGTTGCGCAGGATTTCGGGCGTCATGGGCTTGCGCACGAAGTCGGTCGCGCCCAGCTTCATCGCATCTACCGCCAGTTCAATCGAGGCGTAGGCCGTTGACATGATGACGCGAGCGCCCGCCTGGCGCTCTTTGACGTGCCGGAGCGTTTCGAGGCCGTCTATGCCGGGCATCCTCTGATCCAGCAGCACGGCGTCCCAAGACCCTCCGTCGCCGAAGGCTTCCAGGCCCCTTTCGCCGTCCGCCGCCTCGCCGACTTCGTAGCCGGCAGATTCCAGCGTCAGGCGCGTCACCCGGCGGATGTTCTCTTCGTCGTCAATAATCAGAATTCGTTTAGCCATGTCTTTGAATCCCCTACTCCGCGCCGGCCGCTTCCGCCACCGGCAGGGTGAATGTGAAAGTCGCGCCGCGCCCCACTTCCGACCGGACGCTGATCTGCCCGCCGTGCGCTTCGACGAGTGACTTCGAGATGGCGAGGCCCAGGCCCGCCCCGCCGGCCTGCGCGCCCGGCACCTGTACAAATTTGTCGAAGATGTGAGGCAGGTATTCGGGCGGGATGCCGACGCCTGTGTCGCAGACGGACAGATGGACGTAACCGTCGCGTCGCTCGGCGCTGATGACGATTTCGCCGTGCCTGGTAGAACGAACGGCGTTGACGACGAGGTTGCTGATGACGCGCTCGATCTGCGCGCGGTCTGCCATCACACGGGGCAGGTCCGGGGGAGCATCAACGCGCAGCCTTAAACCTTTCGCCTCCACCTGCGGGCGCAACTCCCCTGAGATTCTGGCGACTAAGTCGCGCGTGCGGACGGGAATGATCTGCGGCCGGCTTTCCCCCGCCTCAATCCTGGAGAGGTCGAGCAGGTCCCTCATCAACTTATCGAGCCGCACGCAGTCCTGGCGGCAGGCTTCGAGCACCTCCTGTTGCTTGACCGTCAACTCCCCGACCGCGCCTTCGAGCAGGAGGTAGACGCCCATCTGGACGCTCGTCAGAGGCGTGCGCAGTTCGTGTGAAGCGGTACTAATAAACTCCGACTTGAGGCGGTCAATCTCGCGCAGGTGCGTGATGTCTTCGAGCAGCGTGACCGCGCCCAGAAGACGCTTCTCGCCGTCGCGCATCGGCGTCGTGCGCAGGCAAAACGCGCGCTCCGAGCCGTCCACGGCGAGCGGCAAGACGGAGGATGCGCCCTCGTCAGCCACGGGCCGCTGCGAGCGCAGGGCTTCGGCGACCGCGCCGGCGATAAGCTGATCGCGCGAGACTTCGCCGATGTGGCGGCCCGCATTCTCCTCCTCGGAGCCAAATATCTCCTGCGCGGCACGGTTGAGCTTCGTCACCCGCCCTTCGGAGTCCGTGACGATGACGGGGTCGTAGAGAGAGTCTATCGCCGCCTCGGTGGTCTGCTGCGCGACGAGGAGCTGCCCCATCTCGGAGCGTCGCAAGCGTCGCAACGCTTCGGCCATGCGGTTGAATTCGACAGCGAGTTGCCCCACCTCGTCGCGGGAGGTGACTTCCACCTGCGCGTCCAAGTCGCCCTTTGCGATTCGTGCCGTCGTCGCCGTGAGCTGCCGGAGCGGTCTGACGATGCGGTTCGATAGCCAAAAGGCCAGGGCGAGACTGGCACAGACGAGTAAGCCGGCAATCAACAAAGTCAGGTAAAACCAGCGGCGCGCGACTCCGGCCGCCGCCTCGGACTTGGCTAACATCGCGCGCTGGTTAAGCTGCAAAAGCTGCTCGCAGTCGGCGCGCAGCTTGTTGAACTGCGGTTCGAGCCGTGTGAAATAATCAGCGCGCTCCGCCGACTCTTCATCTCGCAGCACGGGATTTGCCGCCGGAGCATTCTCTTGTGTGGCATTCACGCTGGCGAGAAAGGCGTCGTAGAGTTGGTAGTAAGCGTCGCGGTCGCGGCGGATCGTCTCGATGATTTCAGGCTCGCCCGGTTCCGTGATGTTATTCGCGGCTTTCTGAAAGTTTGCGTCGAATCTCGCACGATGCTCACGCATCTGCGCAAAGGCGTGCTCACGAGCGCCGAGCAGCGCGAAGACGGCCGCCGAGTCCTGCCGTTCGAGACTCTCCTTCATCTCCTCGGCCGCGACCACCGAGTCGTAGTTATTTGAGATGATATGCCGCGAAACATCCCCCATCTTCAGCATCCGCCATGCACTCCACCCGCCGAGCAGAACGAGCGCGGCGACGAAGACCAGATACCCCGCCAAAAGTTTCGTGCGTAAACCCATAAAACGAGTGAGAAGTGATGAGTGATGAGTGATGAGTAAAAACCTTCTTTCTTTTACTCATCACTCATCACTCATCACTTCTCTTCCCCTTTCCACCGGCACGACCTGCACGGTCGCATCGCGCACTTCGTCCAGGAAGCGGTTGATCACAGAGCCGTGCAGGAGGATGTCCCAGCGCGACCGTGAAGTCTGGCCGAAGACGACGTGCGTGATGCCCTCGCGGCGCGCGAACTCGATCAGGGCGTCGGCCACGCGGCGCGCTTTGAGCCTTATAACCTTCGCGCCGAGTTCTTCTGCGAAATGTATGTTCTCCTGTAGCGCCGCGTAGTCTTCCGGCTTGATCCTGCCAATCTCCTCGCGCGGCGTCTCGACATAGACGGCATACCAGTCGCCGGCCAGCCGCCCCGCGGCGCGCGACCCCGTGCGCAAAAGTTTCTTGGCGCTCCCGTGCGAGGCCATGCAGACCATCACCTTTTCCGGGATGACGGCCTGCTCCAATCCCTCGCGCTCGCGGTACTCGTGCGCCTTTGTGGCCTGGTCCGTGGCGACCTGACGGAGCGCCAGCTCCCTCAACGCCGAGAGGTTCCCTTTGCGGAAGAAGTTATTTAGCGACTGCTCGATCTTTTCCACGCCGTAAATCTTCCCCTGCCGTAGGCGCGTGCGCAGCGTGTCCACGGAAACGTCCACGTTGACGACTTCGTCGGCCCGCCTTAGAAAGTAGTCCGGGACGGTCTCGCGCACGCGCACGCCCGTCGTGCGCGCCACCGCGTCGTTCAGCGATTCGAGGTGCTGGACGTTGACAGCCGTGATGACGTTGATGCCTTCGCTCAGCAGGTTGAGCACGTCCTCGTAACGTTTGCGATTCTTCGAGCCGGGGACGTTGGTGTGCGCCAATTCGTCAACGACGGCGACTTCGGGGCGGCGCGCGATGACGGCCTCCACGTCCATCTCTTCGAGCGTCACGCCCCTGTACTCTATGCGGCGCACGGGGACGCGCTCCAAGTCCCCGATCAACTCCCCGGTCTCTTCGCGCCCGTGCGTCTCGACCATGCCGACGACGATGTCCACGCCCTGCCGCCTGAGTTGGTGCGCATCTTCCAGCATCCGGTAGGTCTTGCCGACGCCGGGCGCGGCCCCGATGTAGACGCGCAGCCGCGCCTGCTCGCCCTCTTTGAGCCTAGCGAGCAGAGATTCCGGTGACGGGCGGTTGCCATTACCCTTCGTCATTTCCTCAGAGGCATCTTTTCGTCCAGGTCAAGATTGAGTTCCAGCACGTTGACCACGGGCTCGCCTAAGAAGCCTAACTGCCGGCCTACAGTGTGCGCCGCGACCACCTGCCGAAGCTGCTCCTCGCTCACGCCTCGCTCGCGCGCCACGCGCGGCACTTGAAACTCGGCCGCCGCGGGCGAGATGTGCGGGTCGAGCCCTGACGCGGAAGTCGTCACCAGGTCAACCGGCACGGGCCTGCCCGGATTCTCCTTTTGCAAAGCCTCCACGTCCGCCTTAACGCGATCAATCAGCTTCTGATTCGTCGGGCCGAGATTGGAGCCGCTTGACGCGCCCGCGTCGTAGCCGCCCGCGCCCGCCGCCGAAGGGCGCGAGCGAAAATAGCCGGGCGACGTGAACGGCTGCCCGATCAGTGACGAGCCGATGACAGTCCCGTCAGCACGCCTGATGAGCTGTCCGTTGGCTTTGTCCGGGAAGATGACTTGCGCCAGCCCCGTCACGACGAGCGGGTAAATCAGGCCCAGCAGAATCGTCGTCACAATCGTCATCAGAATCGCGGTGGATAAATTCTTCTTTATCTCCATCTCGTCACTCTCTCTTTTCCAATTCGGAGGCATTGCAAAGGCGGTCTCGCTTCGCGCTGACGCCGCGGTCGCCCCGATGCCGCGCGTGCGCGCGCCGGCGAGACCGGCTCTCGCAATCCAGGCTCACGCCAGCCCGACGGCGTGAATAAGCATGTCAATGAGCTTGATTCCGACGAACGGCACGACCAGCCCGCCGAAGCCGTAAATCAGCAGGTTGCGACGCAGCAGCGCGGCGGCAGACATCGGGCGGTACTTGACGCCGCGGAGCGCGAGCGGAATCAGCGCGACGATAATCAGTGCGTTGAAGATGACCGCCGACAGGATCGCGGACTGCACCGTCCGAAGATTCATGATGTTCAGCGCGGCGAGCGGCGGGAAAGCCAGCATGAACATGGCCGGGATGATGGCGAAATACTTCGCCACATCGTTCGCAATCGAGAAGGTCGTCAGAGCGCCGCGCGTCATCAGGAGCTGCTTGCCGATCTCGACAATCTCGATGAGCTTCGTCGGGTTGCTGTCGAGGTCAACCATGTTGCCGGCCTCTTTCGCTGCCTGCGTGCCCGTGTTCATCGCCACGCCGACATCGGCTTGAGCGAGCGCGGGCGCGTCGTTCGTCCCGTCGCCCGTCATCGCCACGAGCTTGCCTTCCGCCTGCTCACGACGGATGAGCGCCATCTTGTCCTCGGGCCTGGCCTCGGCGAGAAAGTCGTCCACGCCTGCTTCGCGTGCAATCGTGGCGGCGGTGAGCGGGTTGTCGCCCGTTATCATCACGGTCTTGATGCCCATCCGCCTGAGTTGATTGAACCGCTCGCTCATCCCGCCCTTGACGATGTCCTTGAGATAGATGACTCCGAGCGGGCGACGGCCTTCGGCCACGACGAGAGGCGTGCCGCCCTCTTTGGCGATGCGCTCGACGATCTCACGCATCTCTGCTGGCGCGCTCCCGCCCAGCTCCGAGACGTAACGCTCGATGGCGTCCACAGCCCCTTTGCGAATCTCACGCCCGTCGAAGTCCACGCCGGACATGCGAGTCTGCGCCGTGAACGGAATGAAGTGGGCTTCGTGCGGCGCTAATTCACGCCCGCGCATCCCGTACTTCTCTTTCGCCAGCACGATGATCGAACGCCCCTCCGGCGTTTCGTCCGCGAGCGACGAGAGTTGAGCGGCGTCGGCCAACGCACTTTCGCTGACGCCGCCGACGGGGATGAACGCGGTCGCCTGCCGATTGCCGAGCGTGATCGTTCCGGTCTTATCGAGCAACAGGGTGTTCACGTCGCCCGCCGCCTCTACCGCGCGACCCGACATGGCGAGGACGTTGTGCTGAATCAAGCGGTCCATCCCCGCGATGCCGATGGCACTAAGCAATCCGCCGATGGTCGTCGGAATCAGACAGACCAGGAGCGAGACGAGCACGAAGAGCGTCTGCGGAGCATGGGAGTAGATGGCGAACGGCTGCAAAGTGACGACCGCCAGCAGGAAGATGATCGTGAGGCCCGCGAGCAGGATAGCCAGCGCGATCTCGTTCGGCGTCTTCTGCCTTTCGGCTCCTTCGACGAGCGCGATCATGCGGTCAATGAAAGTCTCACCGGGGTTCGACGTGATGCGGACCTTTATCTGGTCCGAGAGCACGCGCGTGCCGCCCGTCACGGCCGAGCGGTCGCCGCCGGCTTCGCGGATGACGGGCGCGGACTCGCCAGTGATGGCCGACTCGTCCACACTCGCCACGCCCTCTATGACCTCGCCGTCGCCCGGAATGAACTCGCCCGCCGAGACGACGACGATGTCACCTTTGCGCAAGTCGGGGGCGTTGACGGTTTCCGTTTGCCCGCTCGCCAATAGGCGATGCGCGATTGTCTCCGTCTTCGCTTTGCGCAGGGTGTCTGCCTGCGCCTTGCCGCGGCCCTCGGCCATCGCCTCCGCGAAGTTGGCGAAGAGCACGGTGAACCAGAGCCAGAGCGTGATCTGCAACTCGAAGAGCGTATCCGTTACGCTGGGGACGGGCGCGACCAGCCCGCGCACGAGTTGGATCGTCGTCAGGAGACTTCCGACCTCGACGACGAACATCACGGGGTTCTTCATCATCACCCGCGGGTTGAGCTTCCTGAACGAATCTAGAAGAGCGCGCCTGATGATCTTCGCGTCCCAGATGGAAATCTTTTTTGACTTCTCGGCCATATCAGTTGCCCGGATAGTTAAAACGTCTGCCCCGCATTCATCAGCAGGTGCTCGACAATCGGCCCGAGGCTCAGCACGGGGAAGAAGGTCAGCGCACCGACGATGACGATGACGCTCGTGAGCAGGACGGTGAAGAGCGGTGTGGTGACGGGAAACGTGCCGGGCGACGGCGGCACAGGTTTCTTTCGCGCTAAATTCCCCGCAATCGCCAGCACGGGGACGATGATTAGGAACCTCCCCGCCAGCATCGCGAAGCCCAGGGCCGTGTTGTACCAAGAGGTGTTCGCGGACAGCCCGGCGAACGCCGAGCCGTTGTTGCCCGTGCCGGAAGTGAAGGCGTAGAGCATCTCGGAGAGCCCGTGCGGCCCCTGATTATTTAACTGCGACGTGCCGAAATCCGGCGAGACTGCGGAAACGGCCGTCAAGACCAGAATCACGAGCGGGAAGATGAGCACCGCGAGCATCGCCATCTTCACGTCGTAAGCCTCAATCTTTTTGCCCAGGTATTCGGGCGTGCGCCCGACCATGAGGCCGGCGACGAAGACAGAGAGGATGACGAAGATGAGGATGCCGTACAGCCCCGCGCCGACGCCGCCGAAGATCACTTCGCCGAGCATGATGTTGACGAGCGGCGCCATGCCGCCGAGCGGGGTGAAAGAGTCGTGCATTGAGTTGACCGCGCCGCAACTGGCGTCGGTCGTCACCACGGCCCAGAGCGCCGAGTTGGCGATCCCGAAGCGTACCTCCTTGCCCTCCATGTTGCCGCCCGGCTGTGCGGCGCTCGCCGCCTGGTCTGTGCCAGTGAGCTGCGGATTGCCTCTCGACTCGGCCCAGTAGGTCGCCATGATGCCTGCCAGGAAGAGCACGGCCATCGCGGCCCACACGGCCCAGCCGTGACGTTGCGAGCCGGTCATGCGCCCCAGCGTGTAGGTCAGCCCGGCGGAGACGGCGAAGATCGAGAAGAGCCCGATCAGATTCGTGAGCGGCGTCGGGTTCTCAAATGGGTGGGCGGAGTTGGCGTTGAAGAAACCGCCGCCGTTCGTGCCCCATTGCTTGATGAACTCCTGCGAGGCGACAGGCCCCTGCGCGATTGTTTGCTCCGTCACCGGCTGAATCTCTTTGACGGGATTGCCCGCGGCATCCTTTTTATCAACCTCGACTGTGACGTTGCGGTCAACGAGCTGCGCCCTGTCGTAAGGCTTGAGGTTCTGCACTACGCCCTGCGAGACGAGCACGAGAGCGCCGACGAGGCAGAATGGCAGAAGTACCCAGAGACTGGCGCGCACCATGTCCACCCAGAAGTTGCCAATAGTCTCCTTCTCGCGCCGCGCGATGCCGCGTATGAACGCGACCGCCAGGGCGATGCCGACGGCCGCCGAGACGAAGTTGTGATAAGCGAGTCCGGCCATCTGCGTCAGATAGCTCATGGTCGTCTCAGGCACGTAAGACTGCCAGTTGGTGTTGGTCGTGAAACTCGCCGCCGTGTTAAATGACAAACCCTGCTCGACGCCCGGCAGCCCTTGCGGGTTCCAGGGCAGCGCCCCCTGAAGGCGCTGAAGCAGGTAGAGGACGAGCATCGAGATGAGGCTGAACAGCAGCATCGCAACCGCGTACTCCGTCCAACGCATCTCGCGCGTCTCGTCTACGCGGGTCAACCTGTAAATGAGCCGCTCGGCGGGTCTCAAGACGGGGTCGAGGAACGTGCGCTCTCGGTCAAAGACGTGCGTCATAAACAGTCCGAGCGGTTTTGTCACCAGGAGGATGAGCGCGAGAAAGACGATGATTTGTAGCCAGCCGTTGAGAGTCATCCTGAGAACCTCGCCTTAAAATTTCTCCGGGCGTAGCAGCGCGCAGGCCAGGTAAACCAGGAGGAGCGCGGAGACCACGAGGCTGACAATCGTTTCGAGACTCATGGCGCGCTCCTCACTGTAATTTTTCGCACCCGCGCACATAGGCGAGCGCGAGCAGAAAGAAGATGATCGTTAAAGCGATGAAGACGATGTCCAGCATCACCCGCTCCCGTCAGTTGAAGTTGTAGCCCATCTCGAAATAGAGAAAATGATTGCCCTTCGACGCGTTGCCGTTGCCGATTGAATACGCGCCGTAGCCGGTCAGCTTCGGAGTGACCTTGAAATAGCCTCCCGGCGTGAAATAGCCGTTCGCGTGCTTTCCTGTGAACCAGTCGGCCTGCAACCCGAACCTGCCGGTCACGGGATGCTCGAAAGTGAACTGCCCGCCCGCGCGGCGCGCGTGCGGCGCGACGACGTTCTCGCTGTAAAAGTAGCCGCCGAAGCCGACGCGCGTGCCACGCTTGAACCTCTTTTGAATCGTGGTGTAGGTGTACGTGCCCGCGTCGTAAGATTTGTTCCGCACGGGGATGAACAGATTGTTGCCGACGGCAATCGCCCAGCCGTTGTCCTTCCCGTCGTAAACTTTCCACTTCACGGCGGGCACGACGGTCGTAGAGTCCGGCCCCGGCTGAACGTTCCCTGTGATGTTCATGCCCACCTCAACTCGCCTACCGACGCCCACGACGAGGCGCGGGACGAAAGACGAGAACTTCGGGTCAACCGGCTTCGCGCTGATGTCCAGCTCGAAATAGACATGGCCTGCTTCGAGCACGTCAGTGGTCGGCACGTTGAAAACTGTCTGCTGCGCGTGGCCGGTCGCGGGCAGCGCGAGCAGTAAAACCAGCACGACGAATAGCGTGCCGGTTCGGTGCCGACGGTCACTGGTATTTTGCTGTGCGACGCGCCTGGCGGGAGTCTCATTCGTCGCTTTGTCGCGCGGCGGTTCGGCGGGCGTCGAAAGATTAGTAGTCTTTGACTCCAGCAAGTCCAGACAGAATGCGCCGAGTATCAGCAGCGGAAGAGTCAGGGCACATAAGAGGATGCTTGCGACGTGGAGGTAGGAATTTACAGACTGCAAGTGTACGAACCTCGTAATCACGTCGGCTGTCGCTCCCAGGATGGGAGCGATGACGCCGCCCGCGAGCCCTAGCACCGCGCAGACGGATTGCCACGCCCACGGATGCTTCTTTATCAGCGCCTCTATTTCCTCATAAAGATCGGTTTCAGCTTCACCCTCGAATGCCTCATAAGTTCTACTCATATCTCACCTCTCATCTTGGGCCGACGACAAAGGGCGCGGGAGCACACTGGCTCCCGCGCCCTCTTGAAAACTTCGGTCGCGGCCATTGCCCTTCCCCTTCGAGCCTACGAGGTTAGCTGACGGGCTCGGACTGAGAAGTGTCCTTCGCTGAAGATGCCTGACGGCTATCTTCCTGGCGATGCGCCCCGTGCCCCGCAAGCAGCATTTCTCTGCTGTCAGGGCGTTGGTTCCCCCGCGTTGTTCGTCTTACACACCGACGGGTGCGCGCGAACAACTTCGGCAGACAAATTGTCAACGACAAGGTGCTACTTCCTCCTTGCCGATAACAAGATGTTACGCCCCCGCGCATAAGAAAGGGGTAAAAGGTTCGTAAATGTTTTATAAGCGCACGGGCCGGGATTTAGGGCGGCTCTCAAGAGCCGGGGTCGAAGCGGTAGCCGATCCACGGCTCGGTCAGGATGTAACGCGGCGCAGAGGGCTCGGGCTCGATCTTCTTGCGCAATTGACCGACGAAGACGCGCAGGTATTCAGTCTGCTCAATTGACTCACCGCCCCAGACGGCGGCGAGCAGCGTGCGGTGCGTGAGGACTTTGCCGGGGTGGCTCACAAGGTAGAGCATCAGGTCATATTCTTTGGGAGTGAGATGGACCTCCGTGCCGCCCACGGCGACGCTCCGCTTCTCAAGGTCGAGGCGGAAATCTCCGACCTCCAGGACCGGCGAAGCGGCCTCGTCCCGTTTCGCCGCCCGGGTTCTTCTCAGCGCCGCACGAATCCGCGCCAGGAGTTCATTCATCCCGAAAGGCTTCGTCACGTAGTCGTCTGCCCCGGCGTCGAGCGCCTGCACTTTCATGCCTTCCTCGCCCCTGACGGAAAGCACGATGATGGGGAGCTGCGAAATCGCCCGCAGGTTGCGGCAGAGTTGGAGCCCGTCCGTGTCCGGCATGGAGAGGTCCGTGACGACCAGGTCCGGCGGCCAGTCGCCGAACGTCTGGATCGCGGCTAGACCGTCGGAGGCCACGCGCACGTCGTAGCCGCGCGTCGTCAGGCTTCTACGCAGCACGCGCGTGATCTGCGGCTCGTCGTCAACGATCAGTATTCGCTGCTTGTCGTTCACTTCTTTCTTTACCGCCTACTTCCTGACTGCCCCTGGAGACTACCGGCGTAAGTGATGCGGCACGCTCGTGACCACGATGTTGCGCGAGAACAGCAGCTTCCCTTTGATGAGCAGTGCCGTTTGGTTGTGCAGGAGCTGCTGCCACCACGACTTGGGCACGAACTCCGGCAGCACGATAGTCATGATGGAATCCCTGTGCCGCTCACACTCTTCGTTGATGAACCTGATGAGCGGCGTCGTGATCGAGCGGAACGGGGACGAGATGATTTTCAGCGGCACGCCGCCGCCCCACGTCTCCCACAACCTTTTCACCTCTTCGCTGTTCTCCGGGTTGATCTCGACGTAGACGGCCGTGATCTGATGCCCGTTCGAGCTGAGGCTCCGCGCGTAATCGAGTGCCGGGAGCACGCCGCGGTGGATGCCCGAGACCGGAATAATTATCCGGTGCTTCATCAGCGGCCTCTCGGGCTTGGCCTGGCCGAGTGTCAACTGGTCGGCGACCAGTTTGTAGTGGCGGCTGATGGCCTGGAACATCGTTACCAGGATGGGGATGAGCACGATCACGGCCCACGCCCCGTGGGTGAATTTTGTGACCGTGATGACGATGAGCACGACGAAGGTGATGACCGCGCCCGCGCCGTTGACGAGCGTCGCCAGGAACCAGTTGCCGCCTTTGTCGCGTTCAAGGGCGCGGAGTCGTTCACGCGCGTGCGTGGCCGCGCTCGGGTCGGCGGTCCGATGAATACTCTCCTCCGCCTCCTGTTTCAGGATGCGCGCCTTCGCGTCCTCGGCTTTCCTCTCCCGCAGCCAGTGGATGACCATCCCCGACTGCGACAGCGTGAACGAGAGGAAGACGCCGACGGCATAGAGTGGCAGCATCGCCTGCTCCTGCCCCTTGAAGATGATGATGAGCACGATTGCCAGGATGGCGAGGATGACGACGCCGTTTGAGAAGACCAGCCGGTCACCGCGGTTGGCGAACTGGCGCGGGAGGAAGCGGTCGGCGGCGAGCAGGCTGGCGAGGCGCGGGAAGTCCGCGAACGAGGTGTTGGCCGCCAGCACCAGGATGGCGGCCGTCGCCGCCTGTATGAAGTAGTAGAACGCACCGGAGCCGAACGTGTGCCGGGCCATCGCGGAGACCAGCGTTTCCTCTGAGCCCGAAGGGTGCGCGTTCAACTTGTAGGCGAGGAACCCTGTGCCGAGGATGAGAATCGTCATGATGATTGCCATCCAGGTCAGTGTCGCGGCGGCGTTCTTAGACTCCGGTTTCTTGAACGCGGGGATGCCGTTTGAAATGGCCTCGACCCCGGTCAGGGCCGTGCAGCCGGCGGCGAAGGCGCGCATCAGCAGCCAGAGTAGCGCCCCTCCTGTCAGGGCGCTCGGCGCAACAGCCCCCACGGACGGATCAAAATGGACATTCTCGGCCGAAGGCGTGGGCATGGTCTGGCCCGTCGTGTAGTAGCGGAAGAAGCCAACCGCGACGAGCGCCAGCATGGAAAAGATGAACAGGTAAGTCGGCCCAGCGAAGATGGCCCCAGACTCCCGCACCCCGCGCAAGTTAATCAGGGCGATAAAGACGACGATGACAATGCAGAGCGCCACGCGATGTTCGTGCAGAAAGTCCAGCCGCGTGCCCTGCGTCGCCGAGGTGATTGCGGCCACTCCCGCCGAGACCGATACTGCAACCGTCAAGATATAGTCAACCAGTAGCGAAGCCCCGGCGACGAGCCCAGGCTGCGTCCCCAGGTTATCCTTGGCGACGATGTACGCGCCTCCTCCCGAAGGGTAAGCGTGAATGGTCTGACGGTAGGAGAGCGTGAGTATCGCCAGTAGGATCGTAATCC
This sequence comes from Pyrinomonadaceae bacterium, assembly GCA_036403435.1. Taxonomy (GTDB): domain Bacteria; phylum Acidobacteriota; class Blastocatellia; order Pyrinomonadales; family Pyrinomonadaceae; genus QHXM01. The sequence continues at coordinate 38,670 of DASWQY010000192.1, read as the reverse complement.
CGATGATGATGGGGACGAGATAACCGATAGCTATGGACCCGGCGGCGAGCAGCACGAGCAGGATAGCTTCGGTCGAGTAAGCCACAGAGGAGAGCGCGTCCGAAGAGAAGACCGCCAGCGCGGTCTTCTTGCTCAGACGCTCGTGCTGCGCCTGCTCGCTTGAGATAGGGTCGCCGACTAAGGTGCGCTTGAATGATTTCCACATGGGACGAAAGAGTCTCCTCTGCTACGGACGCCGGACAGAAAAAGGCACGGAAGCGAAAGCGCCTCCGTACCCCTTAAATCTAGTCGCGGCGTTTGCCCTTCCCCTAAGAGCCTACGAGGTTAGCTGACGGGCTCGGATAGAGAAGTATCCTTCGTGAAAATGGTACTCCCTCTTCACGATGCGCCCCGTGCCCCGCAATATGTTTAGCGGGACAGTGGTTCCCCCGCGTCACTCCAGTTTTTATGACTGGAGCGACTTCGGCAGACAAATTGTCAACGGCTTCAATGCTACTCTCGCCCGCATAAGAAAGGCATAAATGGTGCATAAAGGTTTTATAAAGACTATGAGGGGTTGTGTGGAATGGCAGGGCAGTTTGTCGTGTCCTGATTTGAGGGTCTAATCTGACCCTGGGCTGGGCCTAAACGCTGGCTAGCGTCAACCCTGAGATGACGTTCGTCTACGTCTCTGGCGCGGGTACGGGTGGCAAGGCGATGTGGGCACAGGTAAAGAAGCGTACAGAGGACGCGCTGCTCGCCCTTTTCCCGAACGCATATATGTTCCGTCTGGCCGTGCTGCGGCCTATGCACAGTGAGGTCTCGAAGACGCGCTGGACACGGATCAGCTACACCCTTTTTCGCCCGCTCCTACCGCTCATGCGGGCGATTGTCCCAGGGGCGGTAATCACAACTGAAGAGATGGGCCGGGCAATGATCCGGGCAGCGCGGGAGGGTGCGCCCAAGCGTGTGCTGGAGAATCGAGACCTGATCGCACTTGGTGCGCCATGATCGAAACCGGCACCGAGTTCCTAATGTATCGACAGACGAGCGTGTTGAACTCACAGAGGAGAGGCAGCGATGATTCTGATTACCGGGGCAGCCGGGACAGTAGGCAGCGAAGTCGTCAAGCGATGGTCTGCACAAGGCGTGGACGTGCGCGCCGTCACGCGCGATCTGCGGAAAGCGGAAGCGCATCGGCTCCCGCACGTTCAGTTCGTCCAGGGTGACTTCTTTTTCGGTTGCTATTAGTCTGAGGGCATGGTTAGAAATTACCTAGATAAACAACTCAGGCGAAACATGAAAAAACTCGCCAAGCTTCTTCGCTTGATCTTTACTAATTCCGCGCTTACCGTTGACGACTTCTGAAACGCGGCCCCGTCCGCCGAAGATCGGCAGTAAATCTGCTTGGCTCAAGCCTCTGGCTTCCATCAGATACTTCAGCATCTGATGCGGCGACACATCACCCATCGGGTAAGCTTCCTCTTCAAAATCCTCGATGAGACGCACCATCAAATCGAAGAGCTTGCTCTCCTCCGGTGTAAGAGGGTTCTTGCCCATCAGCTTATCTACCTCTGCCAGCATCCGTTCATTCTCTTCTTCTGTTTCGATCACAACTGGAAGAGTACGCGCGAGCAGGCGAGCATACTTTTTGTTGTCGAGGGTGACGCTGTTAGCAGTTGCAGTCATTTGTCCACTTCTCCTTGTTGTACTCTGCGTGTGTTAAGACAAACCGTATGTAGATGGTCTGCTTGTCATATCTGATTTTTACGATGAGCCGATAATTGTTCCCTCGAATATTGAAGATCGTGCAGTCGCCGGCGGCATCAGCGTGACTGTATATCTGCTTCACTTCCGCGATGCTCTGCCACCTAGCGCGCGACGCGGCTTTGAACCATTCATTGAGCGGCTCCTGCGCGTCCGGATATTGAGCCCAAAACTCCCTCAGTGTTCTTCGACTGATGACGTGCAAGCCGCTTCCCTCCTTCCATTATAATCCCAAAACGGGAGCACGTTGTCAAGGAAGTTCATTGATGGTTTCATGAACTTGCGACAAGTAAGGGGTGTCTTTTTACCCCTCCTAAGTAAATATTTTATCTGCTGCTTGCTGGTTGCGAGCCAAAGTAAACAGAGCGACAGTGCTTTGGTTTGGTGGCTAATTACCTTCCCGACAGGTACTACTTAAAATAACTCTACCTCTTTATGGGTTGAATTATCTTTACTCGGACAATTTCCGGGTGTATAAGGGGTAATATGTTGACAACTACCCCTTTTTCCGTGTCGCCTAATCCGGCAGCTCTCTATTTGGCTGTGTTGCGAAAAATAATTTGAGACGTGAAAGTGCCGAGTTGGAATTCGGCTATGCTGCGACTCTGAACAGGCTCTCGATGAACTTCGCCTGCCCTGCTGTGTCTCTTCCGTCTAACCTTTTGACCTGCCCTTTCCTCATCATGTGCATAGCTTCAATGCCTTCCAGAGTTTTCTCTGCTGTATGAAATGTCTTGAAGCATTGCGATGCTCTCACCTTCTTTTTGATGAATCTATGGTCTTGCTCAATCACATTGTTAAGATATTTCACTCTCCTCAACTGACAATCTAACGGCAGTATCCTTTCTACTTGAGAAGCAGTGAAAGCTTCAGGATAAGCAGCATTCTTATCAACACTAATCGTAAATGGCAGTCTTCGATGGTCGGCTCTCATCATTTTCTTAAAGAATCGTTTTGCCGCGGAAACATCACGTTTCGCGCTCTCGCATAAACTCGATGGTGTGCCCTTCTTTGTCCACAGCGCGGTATAAATATTTACATGACTTCCCGACCTTGATGTAGGTCTCATCCACCCGGTATGACGTACCACTCATCTTCAAGTGTTGGCGGATGCGCTTGTTGATCTCCGGACCATATCTCTGGACCCATCTCCAGACTGTCGTGTGGTCCACTGTAAGACCACGCTCCCGCATCATCTCTTCCAGATCACGATAAGATAGTTGATAACGGCGATACCATCTGACGCACAAAAGAATAATCGTCGGCTCAAAGTGCCGCCACTTAAAGGGAGATAAATTATGCTTCACTTGAGAGATCTCAGAAGGGAGTAAGATAAGAGAGAAATGGGATTATAAATGAGAACTAATTTCTTGCAACACAGCCGTTGTCGCCCGAGGAGTCGTGCTTTTGGTAGTCGAGATGATGAGTCAACTCTCCGTCGAGCGCGCGCTCGACGGAGAGCTTTCGTGAGCTGCTGGAGAAGCCCGTCCTGACCGAGCAGGTCTTCCGGCTTGTGGTAATCTTTCAATAGCTCATCGAGCAGTTCGGGTCGGATCGGTGGCATAATCAGGTCTCCTTTCGAGACTGAATCGTTGATTATCGCCACTTACACAGAATCTAGATAGCTCCCGGAAAGGGCCGTGTACTCTTCCCTTTTAGCCCACACGGCCCGTTCAAATTCTCGCCCGGGCGAGATAAGCAAGCGTAACTTATCTGCCGGAGTCTAATTCCCTATTACGGCAATTTGATATTCCTGTTAATTGGTTCGGGCCGAAGGTGTGAGAAGACTACGCTGAAGGGTGAGGCACGAGTCCGACCGCGGGGCGCGGGTTGTTAGTTCTCTTACTGACTGTTGGAGGCCGAGCGGCCGGCCGGAGGGTCGGAGACATCCCGCGGGCCGAGGCCCTTCCTGCGCGTCTCCCCCTTCATTTCGCGCAGCTCCGAGTGGACTCTCATCACCACGTCTTTCAGTTTGACAGACTCGGCAGAGCCCTCTTCATCACGGGAAAGCACGGCCGCGGCAACTTCGCTACTCAACTCGTTGGCGATGGACATAAATTCTCTCCTTTGACGAAAGCGAGACGAGGCAACTTCAAAAAGTTGCCTCCGTGCCGCCTTGAAGAGCAATCATTTTAGGCGCGGGATGTTACCGCCGTGTTACAGACGGTGAGCCGGCAGAAGTCAGCCCGCCCTTTTCGATTAACATTCTGCACACAATCCATTAACATTCTGGTAACATGTCCCGAAAGGAACTCGCTACGGACGCGAGATTCCTGCACCCTTAAAACGAACAGCGCCCGGATTAATTGTCAGGGAACGAGAGGTTGACGTGCGACGCGAACCTCGGCCGACGATTTTCGACGGAAGGCTTAAGGCCGGCTGCCTGCTCGGTCTCTTGCTGTTCTGCTGCCCGCTTCCCTCAAAGGCTGACCAAACCGCATCTAAGATTCTGTTCCGCCCGGAACTCGCACATCATCGTCGGGTTGAATTGATTGAGAAATTGCGCCGGATCACAGGGTGGGCGGGCCTCGACTTCGACGGGGACGGCGCGCTGCAGATTAACGGAAAGAAGTCGGTCGGGGGCTCGCAAACGGCGCGCGAGTTGTTGGCGGCGGCGAACGCGGGCCGGAATGTCATCGTCATCGAGGACGCGAGCGGCCGCCAAGACGTGGTCTTCTGTCGGGTCGTCGAAGGCCGGTGGAAGACCGACGCAGCGAACAAGCCGCCGGTCTTCGTCGTCCTCGTAGACTTCACGGATTTCTCGCACGTCAGGGGCGACAAGGCCGCGCTGGCCGCATTCAACGTCGGGTGGGGGATGCTTCACGAGATCGAGCACGTCGTCAACGATTCGGCGGACCCCGAGAGCATGGGCGAGGCGGGAGAGTGTGAAACCCTCATTAATCGGATGCGCCGCGAGTGCGGGCTGGCCGAGCGCGCGGAGTATTTCTTCACCTTCCTCCCCGGCACGACCGACAGCGCCTTCATGACAAGGTTCGTGCGCATCGCCTTCGACCAGGCCCGCCCGGGCGAGAAAAAGAGGGAGCGCCACTGGCTAATCTGGGACGCCAGTCTGGTCGGGGGCTTAGAGGAGCAAACAGTCCTGGCCGCCCACATGTAATTTTCCGACCTAACGCCCAGCACTTATGTAGCACGGCCCGCCGGCGCGAAATACCGGCGGGCTTTACTTTTAATCCCACGGCCTTAGTTCAATTCTTTCGCGAAAACCGCTCAGTTCCAGTTAACAGCCATTTAATCCCACAGTAACGTGAATGTAAGTCCGCTCCCCTAACCTCTCCCTTCGACACGCTCACAGTTGTACGCGCACAAACCTAATTCATTGAGCGCCACAGTATGACCAATTTCATTCGGCAATCTTGCGTCGCGCCGCGACCGGAAGGCGGGAGCGGGCGAACTTCTCAACTCTTCGCAAATTTCACAGGAGGCTTTATGACACGACTGCAACCCCGGCAGTTCAACCGATTCTTATCTCTGATGATCGCGCTCGTGGCGGTCGTTTTCGTGCAGGGCGCGGCCCTCGCGCAGACTGACACGGGTCGCATCGCGGGTGTGGTGCGTGACCCGGCGGGCGCGGTCGTGCCCGGCGCGACCGTCACGGCCCGGAACGAGCGCACCGGCGAGGAACGCACCGCCACTACCGACGACGAGGGCGTTTACCAGATTCCGGCCCTGCGCGCCTCGACGTACACGGTCACGATCAACGCGCCCAACTTTGCGGCCAACACGCTCACCAATGTCCAGATCAACGTCGGTCAGGAGCAGAAGCTCGACGTGGAACTCTCGGCCCAAGGGCTGAACGCGTCGGTGGATGTGGTCGCGGGTGCGACCGAGGCGGCCATAGACACCGGCTCCGCCAAGATCGGCGCGACCGTTGACCAGCGCGAGGTGGCGAGCCTCCCCCTTAACGGCCGCCAGCTCTCGCAGCTCTACCTGCAAGCGCCGGGCTCGGTCAATTCGGGCTCGGGCACCTTCGGCGACATAAGGTTTTCGGGCCGCGCCGTCCAGCAGAACATCGTCCGCTACGACGGCGTCGAAGGCTCGGCCATCATCGATGCCAGCCCCGGCAATCTGAACGGCGAGATCGCGACGCCCTTCCGTTTGCAGTCGAGCCTGGAGAACGTGCAGGAGTTCCGGGTGGACTCGAGCAACTTCCCGGCCGAGTACGGCACGGGCACCGGCGGGCAGATCAACGTCGTCACCAAGAGCGGGGGCAACCAGTTCCACGGCTCCGTCTTCGAGTACTTCCGCAACGACGCGCTCGACGCGCCCAACTTCTTCGACAACATTGTGGGCCAGAAGAGCCCGCTCAGGCTCAACCAGTTCGGCGGCTCGCTGGGCGGCCCCCTGGTGAAAGACAAGCTCTTCTTCTTCGGCTCCTACGAGGGCTACCGCCTGCGCGCCGGCATCAATTCAATCGAGGCCGTGCCGGGCGAAGCAGCGCGCATCTGCGCCGTCTCGGGCGTCACCTGCAACCCGGCGCAGCTACTATTCCTGCCCGCCTTCCGCGACCCTGCGGCCGCCATTATCGCACGCGGCACGGGCAACAACCTCTTCGACGTGGCGCAGCTCCAGGCCAACTCGACCGTCAACGAAGACGCCTTCGCAGCGCGCCTAGACTGGAAGATCAACGGGGCGAACTCGGCCTACTTCCGCTTCTTCCGCGACCAGGGCGAGAACGTACAGCCCGAGGGCGTGACGGGTCGCCGCGTGCTCATCGAGGCCAACCCGCAGAACGCCGTGGCCGCGCTCCAGACCATCTTCTCGACGAGCGTGCTCAACGAGTTCAAGATCGGCTACAACGGCGCGAAGACGCGCATCAACGGCCAGGCCCCGACCATCAACGGCCTCGACCTCTCGGCCATCGTGCTGAACATCAGCGGCAACACGGCCAACTTCAGCCTGCCCGGGCAGGGCTCAAGCGCGGGCACGGCGACGCCCGGCGGACTCGTCCGCGCCAACTCCGCGACGAACGGGCGCGGCCAGCCCTACACGCCCTATACCCTCTCCTTCGTGGATAACCTGAACTGGACGCGCGGCAACCACAACTTCAAGTTCGGCGGCGAGGTCCGCTTGGTCCGCCTCTACACGGATCGCCTCGGCGGCACGACCTACACCTATTCGAGCCTCCAGAACTTCCTCGCCGGCACGCTCCAGTCCGTGCAGTACGTCGGCGACCTCTCGGCCACGAGCCCGTTCACGAGCGTCTCCGGCCAGAGGAAGGCGAAGCAGGAGTACTACATCGCCTACGGCCAGGACCAGTGGCAGATGAGGCCGGGGCTGACCTTGAACTACGGGCTGCGCTACGAGTACTACACGCCGTTGCGCGAGGCCAACAACGGGCAGGTGCTCTTCGACATCGTGACGGGACAGCTGCGCGACCCAGGTGAGGACGCCTTCAGGACCGCGAAGAACAACTTCGGCCCGCGCGTCGCGCTCACTTGGTCGCCCAACTCTACGGGCACGGGCTTCTTCGCCGGCGGCCGCACGGTGTTGCGCGCGGGCTTCGGCATCTACTACGGCCCCGGCCAGACCGAAGACCAGATTCAGCCGATTGAGAGTGACCGCATCCAGACGACGATCACGAGCGGGAGCTTGCTGGCCTTCCCTGCCAACACGGACGCCATCGTCGCTAACTTCGTCAACAACCCGTCGAACCGCTCCTACCAGCCGCGCGCCTACTCTGGCGACTACCTGGTGCCGGAGAGGGTCTACCAGTACAGCTTCTCCTACCAGCAGGAGTTGCCCTACCACATTGTCGGCACCGTCGCCTACGTCGGCAGCAAGGGGCGCAACCTGTTCCTGCGCAGCGTCGCCAACCAGATTCTGCGGGGCCAGGCCGTCATCCCGAGCACGGCCACGTCGCTGCCCGCCGGGGCTGGCGTCGTTAACATTACGGACGCGACGGGGCGCGTCACGGCGGTGCGCACCGTCCGCGAGTTCTCGATTCTCAACGGCCTGACCGTGCAGAACCCGTTCGCCGAAGTTGACTTCAAGACGAGCGGCGGGAGTGACACCTACAACGCGCTCCAGACGCAGCTCTCGCGCCGCTTCGGCAAGGGGCTGACGATGAACGCGCAGTACACCTTCGCCAAGTCGGAGGGCACGACCGCCGGCTCGAACGAGGCGCGCACGGCCGCCAACAACGCGATCTCGCTCGAAGACTGGGACTACGACCGCGGCGTCAACAACTTCGACGTGCGCCACACCTTCAACCTCTCGGCCGTCTACGACCTGCCCGTCGGCCGCGGCCGCCGCTACGACTGGGGCACGGCCGGCAACGCCATCTTCGGCAACTGGGAAATCGGCACGATCTTCAACGCGCGCTCGGGCCTGCCCATCGAGGTCGGAATCGTCCGCCCGGACGTCTCCATCCAGTGCGTCAACACGGGCGGGTGTAACGCGACCACCTCGACCGGCGCCGCCATCGTCATCCCGCAGGGCTTCACCGCGCAGCTTCCCTCGGGCGCGCTCCCGCCGGGCTTCGTCGCGGTCGTGAACGTCCCCGGCGGCGGGGCCTCGCGCAACGTGCGCCGCCCCAACTTGCTGCCGGGCGTGAACCCCTACCTGAACAACGACCGGAACCTTTTGAACCCGGCGGCCTTCGCCATCCCCGCGCCGGGCGAGTTCGGGGACCTGGAGCGGAATGCTCTGAGGGGTCCAGGCTTCTGGCAGGCCGATATCATCTTCAACAAGCGCATCCCGCTCACGGAGACGGTGAAGCTCGAATTCCGCACGGAAATATTCAACATCTTCAACCGGGCGAACTTCGCCCTGCCCTCCTCGACGCTCAACGTTGGGCTGCCGACGATCAGCTCGGCCGGCGTGCTCGGGTCGAGCAACATCCAGCCCGGCCAGGCGTTCACTCAGTCGGCCGCGGGCTCGACCTTCGGCCTGCTCCGGCAGACGGTCGAGCGCACAGTGGGTCTCGGCACGAACCGCCAGATTCAGTTCGCCCTACGGCTGAACTTCTAAAGGCAAAGCCGTGCGGCCCGGCGGCGGGAGGAATCTTGCCGCCGGGTTGCCCGCGACCAGTCACACGTCGTCTAATTATGGTTATGACTCAGCCGAAAAGCCTCGCGCGGGAAGACGGGCAGGAAGTTTATGACGACGGACACCTGCGCGTCGAACATGAAAATTATTTCGCCTCCTGCAGGGGGCGGCTGCTCAAGCTCCCGCGCGCGGAATTCCTGATTCTCTCGCGGCTCGCGCGCAACCCCGGCCGCATCGTCACGGCCGAAGAACTCTGGCAGCACGTCTGGGGCGCCTCGCGCGCCTTCAACACCGAAAGCCTGCACGTTTACATCTACCGCCTGCGCCGCAAGCTCGAACCGCTCGGGATCAAGATAGACACGATGATCCACGTCGGCTACCGCCTCATCCCGCCCTCACAAAATATAGCCGAAGCGGGCGGGTGAGCCCGCAAGGCAGCGCTTCCCTGCCGGCCGCCATTGTTAACGCCGATTTCGGATTTTGTTCAGACTGATGTAACACCGCCAGTCTACATTTATCCATTTTCCGGCTTCGTAATTCTTTGAGGCTCCAAGTCCCCCTGCGCTTTCTCGTCGCGCGGGCGGGCCATCGGGGCGGAATCGGTCTTAAATTCTGTCGTTGAGGAGAACTTTTATGAAAAGCAATTTCCGTCTAGGCGTGGTGGCCGTTCTGGCATTCTCGCTATTGGCCGCCGGGTGTGGCAATAAGGGCGGGTCCGGCGCGGGCGGGACGGGCGAAGATCAGGTGATCAAGATTGACGGTTCGAGTACCGTCTTCCCCGTCACCGAGGCGGTCGCCGAGGAGTTTCAGAAGGAGAAGCCGGGGGTTAAAGTGACGGTCGGAATCTCCGGCACGGGCGGCGGCTTCAAGAAGTTCACCCGCGGCGAGATCGACATCTCCGACGCCTCCCGGCCCATCTCCAAAGAGGAGATGGAGGCCGCGAAGAAGGGCGGCATCGAGTACATCGAGCTGCCCATCGCCTTCGACGCCCTGACGGTAGTCGTCAACCCGCAGAACGATTGGGTCACTTCGATGACGGTCGAAGACCTGAAGAAAATCTGGGAGCCGGGGGCGCAGGGCAAGATTACAACCTGGAACCAGATCCGCCCCGAGTGGCCGAACGAGAAGATCGTGCTCTTTGGCGCAGGCTCCGACTCCGGCACGTTCGATTACTTCACAGAGGCCATAGTCGGCAAGGCCAAGGCGAGTCGCGGTGACTTCACCGCCAGCGAAGACGACAACGTGCTGGTCCAGGGCATCGAGGGGAATAAGTACGCGCTCGGCTACATCCCTTACGCCTACTACGCGCCACATAGCAACCGACTGAAGGCCGTCGCCATCCAGTGGGAAAAGAATAAGGTCAAGGAGCCAGTGCTGCCGAGCCCCGAGAACATCCTGAACGGGACTTATAACCCGCTGTCGCGCCCGCTCTTCATCTACGTCAACCGCAAGTCGGCTGACAAGCCCTTAGTGAACGAGTTCGTCGACTTCTACCTGAAGAACGTCGGGACACTCGCCAAAGAGGTGAAGTACCTGCCGCTCCCCGAAAACGCTTACCAGTTAGCCACGGCCCGGTACAAAGAGAGGAAAGTGGGCACCGGCTTCGGCGGCGTCCCGGAAGTCGGCCTCCACGTCGAGGACCTGCTCAAGCGGGAACCCAAGTCATAGAGTTTTCGCACGCGGGAAGGGAGTCCGGCCGCGGGCCGGGCTTCCTTCCCTTCAAATCTCTCCGGGGCTAAAGTAAAACGCCAGCGATGAAAGAGATTCCCGTCATCAGCCGGCCCGTCGGAGTTGACGCCGGTGGGTCGCCTCCTTTGGAGGACGTGAAGGCGGCCCCGTCCCGCCGATTGTCTTACGTAAAGGAACGCATCATCGAGATGGTGCTGCGTCTCGCGGCTTATTCCTCCATCGCGATCACGCTCGGTATCGTCGGCATCCTCGTTTACGAATCCTCCACTTTTTTCAGCCACGTCTCGCTCAAGGACTTTTTGACAGACACAATGTGGACGCCGCTGTTTGCGTCCCCCCGCTACGGCATCCTGCCGCTCGTGGCCGGAACTCTGGTCACGACTGCAGTCGCGCTCGCGGTCGCCCTCCCCATCGGTACGGTCGTCGCCATCTACTTGAGCGAGTTCGCGCCCGCCAAGCTGCGAGAGATTGTTAAGCCGGCGCTGGAGCTACTGAGCGCGGTGCCGACGGTGGTTTACGGCTACTTCGCCCTGCAATTCATGTCGCCGCTCCTGCAAAAGCTGATCCCGGGGCTACCGACTTTCAACATGCTGAGCGCCGGCGTCGTCATGGGGATCATGATCATCCCTTACGTCAGTAGCTTGAGCGAGGACGCGATGCGGGCGGTGCCGATGTCGCTGCGCGAGGGCGCCTACGCGCTCGGGGCAAACAAGATCATCACGGCGCTCAGGGTCGTCTTCCCGGCCGCGCTCTCCGGCATCATCGCCTCTTACATTCTCGCCATCTCGCGCGCCATCGGCGAGACGATGATCGTCGCCATCGCCGCCGGGATGCAGCCCAACTTCACTCTGGACCCGAGGGAGCCGGCCGAAACCATCACGGCCTACATCGTCCAGGTAAGTTTGGGCGATCTGCCGCACGGGTCAATCGGCTACCAGTCTATCTTCGCCGCCGGCCTCGTACTCTTCGTCATGACGCTTCTTTTCAACATCCTCGGCTACTTCCTGCGCAAGCGTTTCCGGGAGGTCTACTAGAGAGATGAGGGACTTCGCCAAGATCATCGCCAAGCGCAAGCGCCAGGACTTTGTCTTTAAGGTGGTCGGGATCGTCTGCACGCTGGTCGGGATTGTGACGCTAGGCGCCTTGTTGGTTGACCTAATTGTGGACGGGGCGGGGCGACTGAGCTGGGAATTCCTGAGTTCATACCCATCGCGCTTCGCCGGCCGGGCGGGAATTCTCTCGGCTTGGGTCGGCACACTCCTCATCATGGTCGTCACGGCGTTTACGGCCGTGCCCCTGGGGATTGCCGCCGGCGTTTACCTCGAAGAGTACGCCCGCAGGAATTGGTTCACGAACCTGATCGAGATTAACATCGCGAATCTCGCGGGCGTCCCGTCAATCATCTACGGGCTGATGGCTCTGGGTCTCTTGGTCTACCAATTCCAGCTCGGGCAGAGCATCCTGACGGGCGGGTTGACACTCGCGTTTCTGATTCTCCCCATCGTCATCGTCGCCACGCGCGAGGCGCTGCGCACCATCCCACAGGGAATCCGCGAGGCGGCCTACGCGCTCGGCTCGACGAAATGGCAACTTGTGCGCCACCACCTGCTGCCCTACTCTGTGGGCGGGACCATGACGGGGATCATCATCGCGCTCTCGCGCGCCATCGGCGAGACTGCGCCGTTGATTACCATTGGCGCGCTGACGTTCATCGCGTTTCTGCCGCCCTCGCCAATTCAGAGCCAGCCGCCGTTCGTCTCTTTCGACTGGCTGCACTCGCCCTTCGCGGTGCTGCCGATACAGATGTTCAACTGGGTCTCTCGGCCCGACCAGGACTTCGTGCAGAACGCTGCCGCAGCGGGGTTAATACTCATCGTGGTGACTCTGTCACTGAACGCGGTCGCCATCGTAATCCGGTATCGAGTGCGCAAGCGCATCAAGTGGTAAGACGAGGCATGAAAGCCGAGGTAGACAGCACCATCAGAGATGACTCGCGCACCGCGCGGGCCGGCGATTACTCGTTCGAGGTCAAGGCCGACGTCGAGGACCTGAACTTCTTTTACGGGAAGAACCAGGCGCTCAAGAACATCAACCTGAGCTTCCCCGCGAACCAGGTGACGGCCATCATCGGCCCCTCGGGTTGCGGGAAGTCCACGCTCCTCAGGTGCCTGAACCGCATCCACGATCTCTACCCAGACACGCGCTACGAGGGCCGGATCATCCTCCAGCCGAGCGGGGTAGACATCATCTCGCCTGAGACCGACCCACTGGAGATGCGTATGCGTATCGGCATGGTCTTCCAGAAGCCGAACGCCTTCCCGAAATCCATCTTCGACAACGTGGCCTTCGGCCTCCGCCTTCAGGGCGAGGAGAAGGGGCTCGTCGAAGAGAAGGTCGAGCAGGCGCTCAAATCCGCGGTGTTGTGGAATGAAGTTAAAGACCGGCTCCGCCAGTCGGCCTACGCGCTCTCGGGCGGCCAGCAGCAAAGGCTTTGCATCGCGCGGGCGCTGGCGACCGACCCCGAAATGCTGATCTTCGACGAGCCGACCTCGGCTCTGGACCCCGTCGCCACGGCGCGCATAGAAGACCTGATCGTCACGCTCAAGGAGCAAGTGACGATCATCATCGTTACGCACAACATGCAGCAAGCGGCGCGCGTCTCCGACCATACGGCTTTCATGTACCTGGGCGAGCTCGTCGAGTTTTCCGAGACCAAGAGGATGTTCGAGGCTCCCTCCGAAAAGCTGACGGAGGATTACATTACCGGGCACTTCGGCTGAGAGGCCGAAGCCCCCGGAACCCTGATTGAAAGCAATGCCGACAGAGACGACAAATCCGCCGCAGCAACAGCAGGGCCTCCGACCTCGCGTCCAACTGTCCGAGGCGCGCGACGCCGACGGCCCGACGGACGGGGCGTTAAAGATCAGCATCCGCGACCTGAACTTCTTTTACGGAAAGTCCCAGGCGATTTACAACGTCACCCTCGACGTGCCGGAGCGAATCGTGATGGCTTTCATCGGCCCGTCGGGCTGCGGCAAGTCCACCGTGCTCCGCACCCTCAACCGGATGAACGACGTGATCGCGGGAACGCGCGTCGAGGGGCGCGTGGTGGTTGACGGCCAGGACATCTACGCCCCCGGCTCGGACGTGGTGAGCTTGCGCCGCAAGGTCGGGATGGTCTTTCAGAAGTCTACTCCCTTCCCGAAGTCCATCTTCGACAACATCGCCTACGGTCTCGAAGTGAACCGCATGGCGTCGGGCAGGGCCGACATGCGGGACCGCGTCGAACAGGCGCTGAAGGACGCGGCGCTGTGGTCGGAAGTCAAAGACCGGCTGAAGGAGTCGGCGCTCTCGCTCTCGGGCGGACAGCAGCAGCGCCTCTGCATCGCACGCGCTCTCGCGATCAAGCCAGAAGTCATTTTGATGGACGAGCCGGCTTCAGCCCTCGACCCGGCCGCGACGCAGAAGATAGAGGAGCTGATCGTCGAATTGAAGCGTGACTACACCATCGTCATCGTCACGCACAACATGCAGCAGGCCGCGCGCGTCTCGGACCAGACGGCCTTCTTCTGGCTCGGCAAGCTCGTCGAGGTGGACTCGACCGAAAAGATGTTTACGAACCCGGAGGAGAAGCTGACGGAGGACTACATCACGGGCCGCTTCGGGTGACCGAGAGGCGGCGGACGCTCTCGAATCGCGCGCGGGCCGCAAACAAGTCAAGGGGGAAAGGACATTTTTATGGAAATACACAGACAACTCGACCGCGATCTGGACCACCTGCGCGACCGCCTGCTCGTGCTCGGCGGGGAGACGGAGAGAGCCTTCCGGCGCGCCATCCACTCGCTCGTGGAGCGCGATAGCCAAGAGGCCGCTGCGGTCCTGAAGGACGACGACATTGTGGACAGCCTGGAGGTCGAGATTGACCGGCTCTGCGTGGACATCATCGCCTTGCGCCAGCCGGCCGCGCGCGACCTGCGCTTCGTAATCTCGGTGGCGAAGATCACGCCCATCCTGGAGCGCATCGCCGACCACGCCTGCAACATCGCGCGCGCGGCCATTGATTTGAACGACGAGCCCCAATTAAGCGCCAACGTCTCGGACCTGCCGCGGATGGCCGAGCACGCCTCCGAGATGCTGAACGCATCTTTGGACGCCTTCACGACGCACGACGCGGCCGCCGCGCGGCTACTGATCTCCCGCGACGACGAGATAGACGAAATCTACAACCGATTGTTCCACGACCTGATCAACATGATGGTGGAGGACCCACAGACTACCCGGCGCGCCGCCCGCCTGCTCTTCGTCGCCAAGCACATCGAGCGCATCGGCGACTACGTCGAAGACATTTGCGAACTGACGGTCTACATGGCGGAGGCCGCGTTCATCAAGCACACTAAATGATTCGCCGGCCGGGGCGAGCCCTAGAATAAGTTGAGTAGCACGGCGCACAAACAGACCGCCCCGCCGGACGAAAGCGGGGACATCTACGACGACGGTTACTTGCGCGTCGAGTACAGTAATTATTACGTGAGCTGCGGAGGCCGGGAGATCTCGCTTTCGCGCAAAGAGTTTCTCATCATCTCGCAGTTGGTGCGCGAGTACGGGCGGGCGGTCGCTTTCGCGGACATCTGGGCTCACGCCTGGGGCGAAAACGTCCCCTACAACCGCGGGACGCTGAGGGTGCAAATGCACAGGGTGCGCCGCCTGCTCGCGCCCTTCGGCCTCCGAGTCGAGAGCGAGACGGAGGTCGGCTACGCGCTCCGCGTCCCACTGAAGGATTGAGGCGAACTCCTGCCCGGCGGCCGTAGCTTTAGGAGATTAAAACATCCATGTCAAAACCAGTGCTGATCGTCGAAGACGACCCCGACATTTCGGAGAGCATACGCTACAACCTTGAGCGCGAGGGGCTGAAGGCGCTCGTCGCCGAGACGGGCGAGAAGGGCCTGGCCGCCGCTTTGGACGCAAAGAACCCTCCCGCGCTGGTGATTCTCGATCTGATGCTGCCCGGCATGAGCGGGACGGAACTGTGCCGAAGGCTCCGGCGAGAGCCTGCGACTCGACGGACGCCGATCATTATGCTCACGGCGCGCACCTCGGAAACAGATCGCGTGGCGGGACTCGACCTCGGGGCCGACGATTACATCACGAAGCCCTTCTCGGTGCGCGAGCTGATAGCGAGGGTCCGCGCCGTGCTGAGGCGCGTTGACGAGAGCGCCTCGGATCACTACGAGGACAACCGACTGCGGATTGATTACGCGGACATGCACGTCACCTGCGACGGGGAGGAAATAAAGCTGACGCGCAAGGAGTTCGCCCTGCTTGCGGCACTCGCAAGAAGCGCAGGCCGCGTCGCCACGCGCCAGCGCCTCCTGGACGACGTCTGGGGCCACCAGTACTACGGCGACACGCGCACGCTCGACGTGCACATCCGCCGCCTCAGGCAGAAACTCGGACTCTGCGACGAGGCGATAGAAACGGTCGTCGGCGTCGGCTACCGCTTCGTCGGCTGCACGCAAAAACCAGAGGCGAGTGAAGCGGGACAAGCGACGAGTTAAATGCTCGCCTTGACCGACGGCCCGCCACTCGTAACAGATCACTTTTTAGATGTCTCTTCGCCTCAAATTTATTCTTTTCCTGTCGAGCGCGGTGGCGGCCGCGCTCCTCGTCAGTTCCGTGTGGAACCTGCGCACGAGACTGGCAATTTTCTTCTCGCTCGTGGCGGGCGTCGTTTTGGGGAAGCTGTTTTCTGACTGGAGGGAAGAGCTCAGGCGCCCGGTGCCCGACTTCGGCGAACGTTCGGGCGAGCGGAAGAGGGAGGAGGCCCGGGCCGAGGGCCGCGAGGGCGCGCTCCTCGAAGTGATGATTAACGGCCTGCGCGAGGGCGTGCTGGTCGTGGACTCCGAGACGCGAGTCGTCGCGTCGAACCGCGCCGTGAGGGAGATCTTCGGCCAGATCAAAGGCGCACCCGAAGGGCGGCGGCTGTCCGACCTGACCCGCAACCCCGAGATTCATTCCGCCTTCACCGGCTCACTCGGCAGGAACGAGCAGGCCGGGACGAAGGTCGAGTTGCAGGGCCCCGGCGGGGCGGTCTTCGATCTGCGGGTCGTCCCCCTGAGCCTCGACGTCGGCATGAAATCCCGCGGGGCGATGGGCGTCTTCTTCGACATCACACGGATCGAGAGGCTGGAGCGAGTGCGCCAGGAGTTTCTCTCCAACGTCTCGCACGAACTCAGGACCCCGCTGACCGCCATCATCGCCTTCGTCGAGACGCTCGAAGACGGCGCGCTCGAAGACGCCGCGAGCAGCCGCCGCTTCCTCTCGATCATCCGCCGCAACGCGGAGCGCATGCACAGCCTGATCGACGACATTCTTGAGCTCTCGGCGATAGAGGCGGGGACTGTATCGGTTAAGGCCGAGCCGGTACGGCTGCGCTTGCTGGTCGGCGACGTCATGACCGCGCTCGCGTCGCGCGCGGCCGCCCGGCAAGTGACCGTGAGCAACGAGGTGGGCGGAGACGTGGTCGTTCATGCCGACGGGCACCGGCTGGAGCAGATGCTGACCAACCTCGTCGACAACGCGATCAAGTTTAATCGCGAAGGCGGTTCGGTCACGGTCACGCACGAAAAACTCGCGCGTGACCGGATCAACGTCACCGACACCGGCGACGGTATCCCCGCGGAGCACGTCAAGCGCATCTTCGAGCGCTTTTACAGGGTCGACCGCGCGCGCTCCCGTGATATGGGTGGGACGGGTTTGGGCCTGGCAATCGTCAAGCACCTGGCGCTCGCGCACGGGGGTGAAGTGAGCGTTCAGTCCAACTTAGGGGTAGGCTCAACATTCACCATCGAACTGCCCGTCTTACAGGCAAGTGGCTCGGCGGAGCTTCAAGCCGGCTCTCTGACGGCCGGTCATCAATCAGATTCCCGGCCCGGACGAGAGCTTCACGCACATTAATTTTTCGGCGGCGTCCTAATTTCAAATTAGGGCATTACTATAGTTGCTTCACCCGCACCTCAGGAAGGAAGACCATGAGTCGTTTTTTGATCAGACAGTTTCTGCTCCTCTCTCTACTCACTTTTATCGGCTCAATCAGTTCTGCCCTGGCTCTCCCGACAAATGTTTCCGTGACGCCTCCAAACGGAGCACGTTTCCTGGCCGGGCAAAAGTTTGACTTGCGCGTGGAAGGGGAAGGCACAGGGCCTTTCTCCGCGACGCTCTTGATTGACGGCGTTACACAGACCTTCACTTCCGGCGTGCAGAATTCTAATGAAACAGATGGCATCAGTCTGCCAGGGTATGGAGGCTTTAACCTGCGCGGCTACTCGACCGAAAAATCCGGCGTCCACATCATTACCGCTACTTTCACCGACTCGACCGGGACTGTGTCGGTCTCGGCAAAGTTCCAGATCATTGATGTGCGAGGCCGCTTCAAACCGGCAAAGAACATCATTATCCTGCTCGGAGACGGCATGGGCGCGGCCCACCGTTCAGCCGCGCGCATTGTCAGGTACGGGGTGCGCGCGGGCACTCCGAACGGCTTTTTGGCTATGGATCAGTTTCCCGGCACAGGGCTGATAACCACCTACTCGCTTAATAGTGTCGTTACGGACTCGTCACCCGGCATGGCCTGTTACTCCACGGGCAATCACGCTAACAACAATCAGGAAGGAGTCTTTCCCGCGAACGTAATCAATCCTTTTTACGCCCCGCGCGTCGAGTACATGGCCGAATACTTACACCGCTTGAAGTACAAGTCTCTCGGTTTGGTGACGACGGCAGATGTCGAAGATGCCACGCCTGCCGCCAACGCTGTTCATACGACAGAGCGAGGCGCGGGGACGGGCATCTGTGATCAATACCTCGATGAAAGCGACGCGGAGAACACACACCGATATGGAACCGGGTTGACTGTTCTGTCGGCCACTCATTACTTCTGCCACGGATTCCTGGCGGGCGCGAGGCGGAGTCTGACGGCCATCTTCACCAGGTCGGCGAGGGAGTCGGCCTTCATCTTTTGCATTATTTTGCCCCGGTGCGCCTTGACTGTAATCTCGCTGATCCCTAGCCTTAAGCCGACCTGTTTATTCAGGAGGCCCGCGACCACCAGAGACACGACCTCACGCTCGCGCGGGGTGAGCGACGCGTAACAGTCGCGGAGCGCCTGAATCTCCACCTCTTTCCCGAGCGCGGCGCGGCTCCGTTCGATGGCGTGCTGGATGGCGCCGAGCAGCACGTCGTCGTCGAACGGCTTGGTCAGGAACTCGACGGCTCCAGCCTTCATCGCCTGAACCGTCATCGGAATGTCCCCGTGACCTGTGATGAAGATGATCGGCATGTCCCTCCGATCGCTGGCGATGAGCTTTTGCAACTCGAGACCATCGAGATCGGGAAGAGAAACGTCAAGTATCAGGCAGTTCGGAACTGAAACGGGTGGATGGGCGAGGAACTCTCCTGCGGAGGCGAAGAGTTCCGGTTGCCAGCCTGCGAAACTGATCAGCAACTCAAGCGATTCGCGTACGGAGATGTCGTCGTCAACGACGAAGACGATTGGCGTATCGTCCGACATAGCTCAGAGACCTTACCGAATCCGTGTAAACCCTATGTTACCGATGGCGAAATAGATCAGACCACTCGAAGCGCCGTGTTAAGCGTCTCGAGCAGCGCCGTCTCGCTGAACGGCTTGAACAGGCACTCCACCGCACCATGTTCGATCAGTCGCGAGCGGACAGTCTCATCTCTTTGAGCCGTGATGAAGACGATCGGAATCTCCTGCCGGCGCCTCTTCAATTCCTGCTGAAGGTCGGGGCCACTCATCCCCGGCATGGTAATGTCGAGAAGCAGGCACCTGGTCTGCTCGATGAAATCAGACGCGAGGAACTCTTCCGCCGACGAGAATGCCTGAGCCGCAAAACCGAATTCTCTCAGCAAGTCGGGTAGCGACTCGCGCACGGATTCGTCGTCGTCAACGATCGACACAAGTAAATGTTCGATGGAACTTTTTTCCTGAGATCGCTCCATGACTGAAGAATGCGCCACTCCCCTTGGGATTGTCTATTGTACTTTGGTGTTGGTATCACGCTCTTGTCCGCAACCGTACACGCCAGATTGAGGCAGCCATCAAACCAGCGGACCGCAAGGAATGGAAAATGAAAATGTGGCACCTAGACCATCATTCGACGTTGCCCATAGTTGTCCATGATGACTCTCGATGATTGAGCGGCTGACGGAGAGGCCGATCCCCATGCCATCATCCTTTGTTGTGTAGAATGCCTGGAACATCCTGTCCGAAGCTTGAGGCTCGAAACCCACCCCCGCGTCTTGCACTGAGAGGCGCACGCGGTCCGCGTTATCATCTCGTTCGGTTCTGATTAGTAAGTCCCTCGGACGGTCGCCCACGGCGCTCATCGCGTCTGAAGCATTCCGAACCAGGTTCAGGATGACCTGCTGAAGCTGAACGCGGTCGCCCGTGACGGGAGGAAGATCGTCCGATAGTTCCGTCCGCAGAATTATCCGGCTTCCCTGAAGCTCGCTTAACGATAGTGCGATCACCTCTCGTGTCGCCTCATTTAGGTCCACCGACTCGGTCGTGGCGTCCTTCTTGCTGAAGAGCGCCCGTAACCGTGTGATCACCTCAGAGGCGCGATTGCCGTCGCGAATCGTACGCCGCGTGGTTTCACGCGCGCCGTCTACGTTCGGAGGCTCGGTGTTCAGCATCCTGAGACAGGTGCTGGCATTGGTGATGATGCCCGAAAGCGGCTGGTTGACTTCGTGAGCGATTGACGCCGTCAAGGCTCCTAACGTTGCCACCCTTGCCACGTGCGCGAGTTCCGACCGAAGCCTCCCGAGCGCCTCTTCCGAGAGTCGGCGTTCCGTCACGTCCTGAACCGCCGCGATGTACTCCAATTCACCATCCTGGTCCCGGGTCGCATGAGCGACCGCATGCAGATACTTGATCGTGCGGTCTGGCATCATTAAGCGGTACTGCCATTCAAAGTCGTCGCTGCCGTTTCGTGCCTGTCCGACCATTTTCTCGTACAAGGTGAGGTCTTCCGGATGGACGCGAGTACGGATCAGTTCGAGCGTCACTGGCGGGCCGACCTCAAGCTCGTAGATGCGATAGAGCTGCTCTGACCACGTGATTTCGTCTGTCGCCAGACGCCAGGAAAAGCTACCGATTGAACTAAGGTGTTGGGCTTCAGCGAGGAACGCCTCGCTGCGACGCAAGTCCTCCTCGGCAAGTTTTCGGGGCGTGACATCGGATGTGAAGCCGACCATGCGAAATGGTTTGCCCCGATCATCGAAAAACATCTGACCATTCGTCGCCAGCCAGTGAAATGATCCGTCGGGCCAAACGACGCGAAACTCCACCGCCACCTCTCCAGTTTCCTGGGCGTGTTCGATGGCTTTGAGAAGTAGCGGCCAGTCGGGCGCGTAGACCAGCTTCTTCCAGCTCTGATACGTCCCGTCGAAGCTGCCGGGCGGCAGCCCGTACAGGGCCTCCTGCTCGTGCGACCAGACATTCACCTCTTGTTGGATGTGCCAATCGAAAGCCATCGCCCGGGCGGACTTCTGCGCCAGGTCGAGCAGTTCCTGCTCGGCCTCCAGTTGCTCTACGGCGCGCTGGCGCTCAATCGCCACGGCCGCCAGATGCGTCATCTGTCCTATGACATTTTGTAGCTGTGGGGTAGGTCCGCCGGGTTCGCGCGAATACAGAGCAAAGGTTCCCAACACGGCATTTTCCGATGATAGGATTGGCGACGACCAGCACGCCCTCAGCCCGTAGGACAGTGCCAGAGGCCGCCAACCATACCCGTCCCACTGTAAGTCCGAAGCGACGTCGGTGACGATAACCTGCTCCTTCAGGCTGACCGCCCTGGCGCACGGACCCGAATCGGGATTGACCGGCCAGCCCAGGATCGCCTCGTTGTAGCTGGGGGGCAGGCTTGGTGCCCTTGCGAGTTCCACCGAGGTGCCGCTTGAATCCAGCAACAAAATCCCACAGATGTATCCACTGGCGGTCTCCTCCACAAGCTGGCATAAGGCATCCAGAATTGAGGTGAGCGTGTTCCCTCCGGCGACCATTTCAAGGAGCCGTTTCTCGCCGGCGAGCAGCGCCTCGGCCCGTTTTCGGTCCTCGATGTCGAATGCGGCCACATACCACCGAACGATACGTCCCTGCTCATCGAGCAAGGGCTTGTAGCGCACCAGGAACCAGCGATATTGCCCATCGTTACCCAGGACGCGCTGCTCAGTGCTGAATGGTGCGCCCCGCCTCAGCGATGCCGCGCGCCCTGCGCGGACTCTCTTAAAATCCTCCGGGTGGATGATACGATCCCGATAATCCTCTTGTTTTACATCCTCCAGACTGAGGCCGGTGTAATCCATCACAGCCTGATTGACATACTGGACGGATCCTTCGGTGTTCAATACGTAAATGTGTGTAGGAATGGTGTTGATGATCTGATTTAGATTGCGTTCGGCCGACCGTAACGCTTCTTCAGCCCGTTTTCGGTCCTCGATGTCGAACGCAGTTGCATACCATCGCTCGATCCTTCCCCGCTCATCGAGCAGAGGATTGTAGCGGACCAGGAACCAGCGATATTTGCCGTCCTTACCCCGAGCGCGCTGCTCATATTCGAACTGTAGAGGGCGTTTGAGGGCCTCCTTGCGCCACTCGTGCAACCTTTGCACATCGTCTGGGTGGTAAGACCGAGGGCGAAAGTCTTCCTTCTGCATATCCTGCAGGGTGACACCGTAGTAATCCAGCACCGCTTGATTCACCGACAGTATGGACCCATCGGGTCGCGACACTTGTATCAAGGTGGGGATGGTATTTATTGTCAGGCTTAAATTGCGCTCGCTCGACTGTTGAGCCGCTTCAGCCTTTTTGAGATCGTCGATGTCCGTGTTGATTCCGTACCACTTGACGATGTTCCCTTTCTCATTGCGTATCGGACTCGCGCGGAAGAGAAACCACCGATACTCCCCGTCGTGACCGCGCATTCGCGCCTCCGCCTCTCCCGGCTCCTCGGAAGTCATGATGCCGGCCCACGTCGCAGCCAGGCCGTCCCTGTCGTCAGGATGGAGGGCAGCAGTCCAGCCCCAACCGCTCGCCTCCTCCGTCGAGAGGCCCACGAAATCCAGATACTGCTGGTTGAAGAACTCGGCGCTCCCATCCTTCCCGGCCGACCAAGCCAGCGCTGGGATAGTGTTGATGATCTGGTTAAGATTGCGTTTGGCAAACAGTAACGCTTCTTCAGCCCGCTTCCGGTCATCAATGTCGATTTGCAAGATGAACCAGCGGAGGATGCGCCCTTCAGTGTCTCGCAAGGGTAAGCCAAGGACGTTGAACCAGCGGTAGACGCCATCGGCGCGGCGGTGACGGCTCTCGACGTTATAGGCACGGCCCGTTTCATGCGCCTCAACCTGCGCGGCCACCGTGCGCTGAAGGTCATCCGGATGAACGACGTCGGAGCTCTTCCAGCCTTTCAACTCCTCGTACGTCTTGCCGAAAAATTCCAGGGTTGGTTGATTGAGTGCCTCGACTTCACCTGTGGGTGTCGTGACCGCGACAGGGGCCGGAATGCTGTCAACTATCAAGCGAAAACTGAGCTCGCGCACACGCAGTGCTTCTTCAGCCCGCCTGAGATCCTCAATATCTGTGCTCACTCCATACCATTTGACGACGCTTCCGGCTGCGTCGCGCAACGGACTGGCCGAGACGTGGAACCGGCGATAATCCCCGTCTGAGCGCCGCAGGCGTGCCTCCATCTCACCGGACTCGCCGGAAGCCAGAATGGATTGCAAGCCGACGAGCAACTGAGGCAGGTCATCGGGATGGATCGCATTATGCCATCCGAAGCCACAAGCTTCATCAACACTAAGTCCGGTGTATTCGCACCAGCGTTGATTAAGGAAGTCGATCTGCCCGTCGGGGAGTGCCGTCCATACCAACCCCGGCAGCGCATTCAGAACACGGCTAAGGTCATCCTCCATTGGTAGCCCTTTCTTCGCGGCAGGCGATAAGAGGAGGAGTCTTTAAGAGACCGTTCACTGTAGGCTTGCGTTTGTCCGAAGCTCGAATTGCTTGCTCTGCCGGGCGGCTGTTGAATCGATTCCTATCTGGGCCAACCGTTGCAGGTGGTAGCGACGTTAATCCGAACTGCCGACGTGAACAGCCTTGTCGACACACTCGAACC
The DNA here is from genome assembly GCA_036403435.1 of Pyrinomonadaceae bacterium. Taxonomy (GTDB): domain Bacteria; phylum Acidobacteriota; class Blastocatellia; order Pyrinomonadales; family Pyrinomonadaceae; genus QHXM01. The sequence goes on along the minus strand of DASWQY010000192.1, from coordinate 15,028 downwards.
CATCCTTGATGACATGTGAGGGTATGATGCGCCACCTACGCGCGAATGTCCATAGCATTGGATAAAAAAGAAATGTTAACGCCACTGATAGCGCCGACTAATGCTTTGGTATTGACCGATACCTTCGTCTAATAGACGCCCCTCCACGCCCGTGGTCTACTCCTGCACATCGCGGTTGGTCATCAGCCTCGTGTGGGTCTTGGCCGTGTGCCGGATGTCCCTGAACCGAAGTCCTGCTATGCGTGCCGGGTAGTGATGTTGAGGCAGCCCGCAACTCAAGCAAGCCCGTGGTATCTATCGCGAAATAGTGGAGACATAGTTATGGAACAGCCTACGGAAAACGCTCTTCTGAACTGGGACGTGTTCGTGACGCCAGGCATACCCATTGTCGCTCGCGACCTGCCTCCCGGCGTAAGAGAGGCATATTTTCAGGCGATGGCTTCTACCCTCATCTATGGTACGCGGGACGCCGTCCTGGTGGATGCCTTTATGACGGTCAAGCAGGCCAATGCTCTGGCAGATTGGGTTGCAGCAAGAGGTAAGAACCTGACAACCATCTATATTACGCACGGTCATGGAGACCATTGGTTTGGAATCGGCACTATTCTTGAACGATTCCCAAATGCTAGGGCAGTCGCAACGCCCAATGTCGTGAAACTCATGCGCCGGCATGCTTCCCCTGAGGGCCTCAAAACATGGAAGGCGTTATTACCAGACCAGATTCCGGACAGGCTCGTGATAGCGGAGGAGCTCAAGGGGAACGTGATTGATCTGGAAGGGCGTGAATTAGTTGTTGTGGAACTTGGTCATACCGACACTGATTACACGACCTGTCTGAATGTCCCTTCTATCGGACTGGTGGTTGCCGGCGACGCCGCCTACAACGATGTCCACCTCTACCTCGTCGAGTCAAATGCCCAGACACGACGAGAGTGGATCTCCGCTCTCGACAAAATTGAGTTGCTCAGCCCACGTGCAGTTGTCGCAACACATAAGCGACCTGAAAACGACGACAATCCCAGAATCATCGAACAGACCCGGCAGTACATTCGCGATTTCGACCGGCTAGTGGGAATGACGACGACCGCTCAGGAACTCTATGACAAGATGTTGGAACTCTATCCGAACCGGGTCAATCCTGGGTGGGCGCTCTGGAGTTCGGCACGGGCAGTCAAGTCATAAAAGGAAGTGCTAACACCACTCATAGCGCCGACTAATACTAAAGTATTGACCGATACCTTCGTCTAATAGACCGGGCCTTCACACCCGTGTTCTACTCCCGCACGACAATCACACCCGAAAGAATCGGAAACATGAAACGAACTTTAGCTTTCACGTGCTACGGACTTGGGTCGAAAGAACTTTCACTAACCTCATCTACCTCAACGAGGTCGATAAGGGAGGCCACTCTCGCCGCGTGGGCGCAGCCGGAATTGCTCGCGCAAGAGGTACACACGGCTTTCAAATCACTGCGCTGACCACAACGAGAAATGAGACGATGACTGCACACAATTCAAGCCAGGGAGCGTCCGTGGTTTTCGAGACGCTCAAAGTGCGCCAGGACGAGGCCGTTCTGTTCGCGGAAATTGCGGCCCCGCCCATGAATTTACTGGGGCCCGAACTGATTCGCGACCTGGTCTCCCTCATTCAAAGGGCCGAGGCGGATGCTGCCGTTCAGGTACTCGTCTTCAAGAGCGCCGACCCGGACTATTTCATCTCCCACGTTGACGTGACACGCATCAAGGAGAACCGGGATGCAGCGGCGAAACTGGATGGCGACGCGTCAATCGGCCAACTGCTTCGCCATTTGAGCACAAGCCGCCTCGTCAGCATCGCTCAGATAGAGGGTCGCGTGCGCGGCGTGGGCAGCGAGTTCGTGCTGGCGTGCGACATGCGTTTTGCCGCGCGAGAGTCGGCGATTTTCGGTCAGTTCGAGCCTTCGTTCGGAGTGATTCCCGGCGCGGGCGGCGCTCAACACCTGGCGCGTCTCATGGGGCGCGGACGCGCACTCGAAGTCCTGTTGAGCGCGGAAGATTACGACGCGGAGTTGGCCGAACGGTACGGCTGGATCAACCGAGCATTGCCCGCAGGTGAGCTCACTGATTTTGTCAGCTCGCTCGCCCATCGGATCGCAAGGTTTCCGGCCGCCGGCCGCCTCGTGGTCAAAGAGCGGGTCAATCAAATCGGGCTCGCGCCGGCCGAGGAGTTTCGTCGCGATTCCGACCTCTTCCTCGAGGGCGTACGCAGCCCTGAGTTCCAGGACCTGACGCAGGCCGCGATGAAGCGCGGATTCCAGACGCGAGATGCGGAAATGGAACTGGCCCGGATGGTCGGCGATCTGGCTGACCGTTGATCCTTAAACCCACCGAGGCGTAATCGCAATTAAATGCAGGGAGATGATGACCACAGAAACCCAAAATCGAGAACAACTCGAAAGGAGTACACGATGAAACAACCGGAGGACAGATCGCGTCGTCGCTTTCTCAAGGCGAGCTCGATATTGGGTCTGGCAGTCGCGTTCAGCCCCAGGGCGATTATCAAAGCATTTGCAGATTCGAAATCCAAAACTAATCAAGAGGAAGACACCATGACGCAGATTAGTGCTACACAAGCCACCGAGCAGACTGACAAGACCGCTATTCGCCCCTTTCAGTTCAATTTTACAGACGCAGAGCTTGCCGACTTGCGCAGGCGCGTCAACGCCGCCAGATGGCCTGAGCGGGAATTGGTCTCGGATGCGACGCAAGGCGTGCAGCTCTCGACAATGCAGAAGCTCGCGCGCTATTGGGGGACAGACTACGACTGGCGCAAGGGCGAGGCGAAACTGAAAGCCGTACCGCACTTCATTACCGAGATCGATGGACTCGACATTCATTTCATTCATGTTCGTTCTAAAGAGAAGAACGCCTTGCCGGTCATCGTCACACACGGATGGCCCGGATCAATCATCGAGCAACTGAAGATCATCGAGCCGCTCACGAATCCGACTGCCCATGGCGGAAAAGCGGAGGACGCTTTCGACGTCGTGATTCCGTCGCTGCCGGGCTACGGGTTTTCGGGCAAGCCGACCGCGACGGGCTGGGATCCCATTCGCATCGCACGCGTTTGGGCCGTGCTAATGAAGCGCCTCGGATACACGCGATACGTCGCGCAAGGCGGTGATTGGGGGAATGCTGTGACGGAGCAGATGGCCTTGCAGACGCCGCCCGGATTGATCGGTATCCACACCAACATGCCGGCTACCATCCCAGATGATATTGCCAAAGCGCTCGGGGTCGGTGGCCCGCCGCCTGCCAATCTTTCAGCCGACGAAATGCGTGCGTACCAGCAGGTTGACTTCTTCTATAAGAACGGCCTCGGTTACGCGAACGAGATGTCGCACCGCCCGCAGACGCTGTACGGGATCGCGGATTCACCTGTCGGACTCGCCGCCTGGATGATCGACCACGACGCGGCGAGCCAGGCGCTCATCGCACGAGTCTTCGACGGACAGTCCGAAGGACTGACGCGCGACGACATCCTCGACAACGTCACTCTGTACTGGTTGACGAATACGGCAGTCTCTTCGGCTCGCCTTTATTGGGAAAGTAAGCTGGCCTTCTTTGCTCCGAAGGGTGTCCCGATCCCGACTGCCGTGAGCGCATTTCCAGACGAGATTTACCAAGCCCCGCGGAGCTGGACAGAGAAAGCCTATCCCAAGCTGATTCATTACAACCGCCTCCCGAAAGGCACGCACTTCGCGGCGTGGGAGCAGCCAGAATTCTTCGTGGCTGAGCTCCGCACGGGATTCAAGTCACTGAGATAAGAAACCCGAACGGGAGTTTTCCTGACCGGTAGATTTTTGCCGGTATGTTAACTTCTTCGAGTTACTCAATACACTTTTTTCAAGGAGAAAATCATGGTTCAACTTTCAAGTGATGTCACCAAGAATGTCGTTCTCGTTCATGGCGGTTTTGTTGATGGCTCGGGCTGGGAAGGCCTGTACAAAATACTTAAGCGTGAAGGCTACAACGTCAGCGTCGTTCAGAATCCAACGATATCGCTAACCGGCGACGTAGCTACGACGCGAGCGGTGCTCGATGCCCAGGATGGTCCCGCCGTTCTCGTAGGTCATTCATATGGCGGAGTTGTTATTACCGAAGCCGGTAATCATCCAAAGGTTGACACTCTCGTTTACATTACGGCTTTCGCCCCGGATGCGGGGGAATCAGTCGGGACGCTGATCGCCAATCCGGCGCCCGGTGCTGCCGTGCCGCCGATCCTACCCCCGGTTGACGGCTTTCTCATGCTTGATAAAGCAAAATTTGCGGAATCATTCGCCGGGGATGTACCGCCCGAAAAAGCCGATTTCATGGCGCACTCCCAGGTGCCCTGGGGATTGGACGCACTCAATGGGCTCGTTAGCAGACCTGCGTGGAAAACCAAGCCGAGTTGGTACCTGGTCGTAACTGAAGACAAGATGATACCGCCGCCGGCACAGCAATTTATGTCGCGACGCGCCGGTTCGACGGTTAAAGAGGTCGGAGGCAGCCACGCCATCTACGTATCTAATCCTCAGGCCGTTGCAGACATTATCAAAGAAGCCGCAACCGGGCGTTCAAAGGCCGAAGCGCAAACGTCCTGACAAGATCTAGTTGGGCGTGTCTTGGCGGAATGCCCACTTCGCGGCGTGGGAGCAGCCGCAGCTTTACTGAAGAAATGCGTGCAGCTTTCCGATCGCTTCGGATGACCGCGGCCGGCTGAAAGGGTCACGCAAGTTTCACCTAGATATATTTGAAGGACGAAAGAAGGTCCACATGAAAAAGGCTCGAATCATAGCGGTAGCGGTGCTAATCGTCTCAGGCGGTCTGGCGCTGTACGTAGCGCGGGCGCAGCAGACGGGAACCAAACCAACCGACCTACAGCGGCATGATCTCAGCGCCCCCGGACGCGAGGTTGTCCAGGTGCGCGTCGACTTTGACCCCGGCTATGTCTCCCCCAAGCACACACATCCAGGCGAAGAGATTGTTTACGTGCTCGAAGGCACGCTGGAGTATCAAGTCGAGGGCAAGCCACCCGCGACGTACAAGGCCGGCGAGGTCTTGTTCATCCCGGCCGGAACAATCCACTCGGCGAAGAACGTCGGCAGCGGCAACGGGGCGGAACTCGCCACCTACGTCGTAGAAAAGGGGAAACCGCTCATCACGCTGGTGAAGTGAAAACTCGCGGACCAATACGAAGGTATCGACCGATACCTTCGTCTAATAGATTTATCTTCTTTCTGGGAGTGTAATGCTCCAGCAGCATGAAAAATCGTCGTCCGCCTGAAAGGAGTGACAACAATGACTGAGAAATTTGTGCGTTACAGTCCGGACGTTGAACGGGAGGAGCCCGATTTCGAGCGGACCCTTCAGACGGTCCTCGATAGCATGAAGCAGCATATGCGCGGCTCGCTCCAATCCGAGGGAATTGGGCGTGTGGTGCGCGACGCCCATGCCAAGGGTTACGGTCTCGCCCGAGGAGAATTTGAAATCCTCAGTGGAATGCCCACCGAATACGCGCAGGGCATCTACGCCAAACCGGGACGGCACGATGCGATGATTCGTTTCTCAAACGGGACGAATCACGTTGGTAGCGATCGGTTCCTGGGACCAATCGTCGGCATCGGGCTTAAGATTTTCGGCGTCGAAGGGAAAACTCTCCTCGAGGATGAGCCTGACAGTCATACTTTCGACTACGCGCTAATCGACAACCCAGTCTTCTTCGCCAACACACTCAAGCATTATGTGTTTATTCAGAGTCTGTTTGCCAATATTGGCGTAGCTCCGAAGACGACGCCATCACCTGAGGAGAAGCAGGCTGCAATACATCGCTTCCTCTACGCGTGGGTCACGGGCAAGGGAACGCTGCCTCCCGAAGAATGGGCCTGGGAAGAACTCGGCGCCTTCCTGACACTCGTGCAAGTCAAGTTCGTCAACCTGCTGCTCTCAACGTATTGGACCATGGGTTCGGTGCGTCATGGCGACTACGTCGCAAAGGTTCGCGTCGCACCGGTTCAATCGTTTGCTGACGGCGTTGTGCAGCGAGCTCTCGATCCTGCTGCTACCGACCAGGTCTTTCGACCGGCGCTGGTAGCGGAGCTGCGCGAGCGGCCTTACGAGTTCGACGTCCAGGTCCAGCTCTCCACGGATCTGGCTCGAATGCCGGTTGAGAAAACGACGGTACGTTGGCCCGAGAGCCTCTCGCCGTATGTGACCGTCGCGAAATTGCGTCTGCCGCAACAGGATATCGGCGGGGAAGACAATTTCGAGAGGATGGATAAGACGTCGATGTCCCCCTGGCGCGTTACGGAGCAGCATCGTCCGCTCGGCAGCATCATGCGCGCGCGCAAGGAGGTCTACAGGCAATCATCCATACTTCGCCACCAAACAAACCACCAAGAGCGTAAGGAACCGAAGAACCTGGCTGAAGTGTTTGGCGAGCAAATGGCGGCCGGCAGTTGATCTGCCCACTTATAGCCGGATCGGTAAGCAAACTATCAATCGCTAATTAAAGGAGAAGACGACAATGGCAACGCAACCACAGACGACCGCAGCACAGAGAACGACCGCACCGGAACAGAACGCCGTCGTCGAGCAGAAGATTCAGAAGGTGAAGGAGCTTTATGCGGATGCGCCAGAGTTAGGCAGAGTCGCGTTGGAGAAAGGGCTCCCCGATCTCGCGCGAGAGTTGGCAGCGGCGACAGGGACGCAAAACGCCGGCCGTATCGGCGCCCGTCAGGGCAAAGTCTCGGAGCTCACCGGGATCATTCCGTTCGCAAAAGGCGGAGCGAAGCGACTTCGAGGACTGCTGGAGGCATTGGAAGGCAACTTCCGCGGTGGGGATGCGGTTGGCACCCTCCACGATATGCGCTTCGTCTTTCTGGATAACGACACGAAGTTACTCTTCGCCACCGCCTACGATGGCGACTGGGATGCTTATATCGATGACTTCGTGACGAAGATTCCCAATGCCATGGATTTGCTGTTCTGCAATATTGAGGGGTGGCCCGGAATTCACAGCCCGTCGGCGAAAGACTTTATTGCTGGGCACCAGATCGCAGCCGAGGCCTGGTACGTCGCCAGTCCGAATCTGACGGTGGCAGAGACGCGACGGCTTGAGCGCATCGGTGAGGCGTTGGACGAATTCCTCGATAAGATCAGCGAATAAGGACTACGAGGCAAACCATATTAGCGGGTGGGAATGCCGGTTACGCGAATGGATTACCCGCAGCGCACGAGTAAGCAAGTAAAGAGAGACCAAAAGGAGAAAGATAGTAATGGCGACTCAAACACAGACAGGGACCACGCCCCAACCAGAACTTACAGGCGCGCAGAAGATTCAGCAGCTTCGCGAGTTGTTCGCGGACGCGTCGGAAGTGGGGAAAAGGGCACTGGAGAACGTGCTCAAAGAGTTATCGGGGCAGGTTTCGGAACCGCCGCCGCCAATCGAAAGCGCCGGGCGGGTTGGCGCCCGTCTTGGCAAACGCTCCGAGTTGACCATGATCGTTCCGTTAGTGCCTGGCGGCGCCAAGCGGCTGCGCACGTTCCTGCAATTGCTGGGCGGCAACCTTTCACCCGGTGCGAGCAAGGTCGGCACTCTCCACGACATGCGGTTCGTGTTCCTCGACAACGATACGAGAATGCTCTTCGCCACTTCTTTCGACGGGGATTGGGACACCTATATCGATGACTTCATCGCGTTGATTCCAGATTATCTGGATCTCATGGACTCTGCTTGGGAAGGCTGGCCGGGGATTCGCAACCCTGGGGCGAAAGATTACCTCGTTAAGCACCAGATCACGGCAGAAGGCTGGTTCGTCGCCAATCCGGATCTCACTTTGGCTGAGATCCAGCGACTGGAGCGCATCGGTAAGGCAACTGACGAATTCCTCGACAAGGTTCAATAGCCCGGAGCGGGTGATCTTTTGTTCGTGGTCCGGCCGGAATGGAACCCGGACCAATAGAGGGATGCTGGTATGTCGTCCGTCAATGAACACGCCGGGGCGAGTGTGGCGACGCGTGAGCCGACGCTCGACTTGCACGAGATCCAGGCGACCGTGCTCAGGCAGAGGCCCGCACCGTATTTCGGCTCCCACGTGCTTTTGCGGGTCGACGATGCTGAAGCAGGCCGCGCGTTTCTCCGGCGGCTGATACCTCACGTCGATTCCGCCGCCGGTTGGTGGAGCGCGACGGATCCCTGGATTGCAGTCGGAATCAGCTATGCCGGCCTTAGGGCGCTCGGCCTCTCTGAGGATTCGCTGCAGAGCTTTCCCGAAGCCTTTCGTGAAGGGATGGCGGCGCGCGCCAGGCAACTCGGAGATGTAGGCGTCAACGACCCAAAGAATTGGGACCAGGCATACGGCAAGGGTGAAGTCCACATCGGGTTGAGTGCGTTCAGCGATTCTGAGGAGAATCGGCGCCGCATCCTTGCTATCGCACGCCAGCAGTTAGTGGGCTTCTCAGGCATCAGCGTTTTGGCCATGCAGGATTTCGGCGCGCAGCCCGGCGACCGCAATTCGCTGGGTTACAAAGACGGTATCGACCAACCTGCGATCGAGGGCAGTGGCGTCGAACCGCTGCCAGGACAGGGGCAGCCGATCAAGGCCGGGGAGTTCATCCTTGGATACCCGGGTGAGGCAGGCTTTTCGCTGCCGATGCCGCAGCCGGAGATACTCGGTCGCAACGGCACCTTTGTGGGCTTTCGCAAATATCAGTCGCGCGTTGGGGCGTTCAATCGATTCCTGCAGGCGCACGGAAACACCGAAGCAGAACGGGAACTGCTCGCCGCGAAGCTGGTAGGCCGCTGGCGCAGCGGCGCTCCGCTGGTGCTGGCGCCGGACGGCGACAACCCTGCACTCGGTGCGGACCCAGAGCGGAACAATGACTTTAACTACTCGAACGATCCTCGTGGCCGGCAGGCCCCGTTCGGATGCCATATTCGGCGCATGAACCCGCGTGACACGAAACTCACGCGATTGACTGACGTCAACCTGCATCGCCTGATAAGGCGAGGCACGACGTATGGACCACCTTACGATCCGAACGCTCTCTCCGACGCAGACGACGAAGTGCCGCGCGGGGCCTACTTCCTGTTCATCAGCGCCAAAGCGATGGCCACTATCGAATTCCTGCAACAAGAGTGGATTAACGACGGCAATTTCGTGGGTGCTCGTGACGAGCGTGACCCAATCATTGGGCTGCAGGAAGAGGGCGCGACCTTCACCATTCCAAAAGATCCGGTAAGACGACTCGTGCGCGGAATCGACACGTTCAACGTGCTACGCGGCGGCGAATACTTCTTCATGCCGAGCATGAGTGGATTGAATTGGCTCGCGAATGGCTTCCAGTGAGTCGCGAGCGAACAGGTACTTATGACGCCGATAGCAGTGACTCTGGAAAGGCCGGAAGTATGGGGAGCGTCCGAGCCGACTGCTCCGACAAATTAGCTCGTCGTCTTCCTCGGCAGCGGTGCCACTTTAGCCCGGCGAAGACTCGTAGGCTCTCGAAAGAGAAATTATGCTCGCATACAGACTGCTGAAAGAGCAGACGCAACCAGAGTTTCAGGAAGTTCCGGAGCCGCACGCTGGCCCCGGTCAGGTAGTAGTCAAAGTCGCCGGCTCAGGCCTTTGCCACACCGATTTCACCGTCATATCTCGCGAGCGAAACTACTGGAAGGACGAGCCGCCGCCCTTCACACTCGGGCACGAGATCGCCGGGTGGGTAGAAGAGCTGGGAAGCGGAGTCAAGGGATTCCAGCGTGGCGAAGCCGTGGCGGTCAACCCGTCCTGGGCCAGTTGCGGACGCTGTCACATGTGCCGGTCCGGGGAAGAAAACTTTTGCCTCTACCAGAAGGCCATTCGCGCTCCCGGCGTCGGTTACGATGGAGGACATGCGCCATACGTCCTGGTTCCCGAGTCTAGGTTCCTCGTGCCCATCGGCGATCTCGACCCGATTGAAGCGGCGCCGCTCACCGATGCTGGGCTCACAACATACACCGCCATCAAGTCAGCGCTTCCCGTGATCTACCCTGGCAGCACTGCGGTTGTGATCGGCATTGGCGGCCTTGGCTTCTATGTCGTTCAACTTCTTCGACAACTGACCGGCGCACGAATCGTTGCGGTCGCTACGCGCGAAGCCAGATTGAAGCTGGCTTTGGAGTACGGCGCTGATAACGCCATCAAGAGTGGTCCTGAGGCTGCGGACCAGATTCGCGAGATCACAGGCGGCATCGGTGCGGCGTTCGTCCTCGATTGTGTCGGAGTGAATGACACGCTCACCACAGGCGTGACCGTGCTGTCATGGCGAGGCCGATTGGCCATGGTCGGCGCCGGCGGCGGCTCCATCCCCTTCGACTTTTTCAAAGTGCCCCCAGGCGCGCAACTGGTGACGAGCCTGAACGGCGGCGGCGTAGCGTTGAAGGAGATTGTCGACATGGCAGCTCTGGGTCGAATCAAGACCCTTGCGGATCGCTATCCTCTCAGCGCGGTGAAGCAGGCGTACGACGATTTCAAGCAAGGACATCTGGTCGGTCGAGCGGTGGTCATTCCCGAAGGATTGGAAGCACACGCAGCGTGATCGTACGAGTAAAGGTGCTGAAAACCACAGCAGTAAGTAATGAGACGATTTCACCAAAAAACCCAAATAGTCAAAAGGAGGACACATGTCCACGATCCACTTCAAACTAACAACCACCGCGACACCCGAGCAGTTCATCCACGGACTCACCGACTTCGGTCCGGGTCGCGGAAAGATTTTTGGCAATAGCACTGACGAGTACCTGAAGGTTCACAAGACGGGAACAAACTACGCCGACGTCACCGAGGGCTCGAGCGGGATCTGGGAACGCCTGAACTATAACTGGTCCGATCCAACACACATAGTCCTTACGACCACTGACTCTAACTTGTGGGGAGGCCGGTCAGGTCACACCTATACGTTAACGCGACAGCCCAACGGCACGACCGACATCGACGTCGAAATTGTACGTGATGGTAAGAACCTTAAGGGGAAGTTGCTCGGTGCCTTTCTGGGGATTATCGGCAAGGGACAGTTGGAGAAGGTGTTCGCAAAGAGCCTGAAAGCCATCGAGGCACGCAACTACGATGTCGGCATGGCGGCAAACGCCTAGACGAAGTCGGGGCCATGCTTCAGCTGCTCTCAGCTTTCCATGAGCCCGTCGCTGTGGTTCGCCTACGCTCGCCGCAACATACATTATGAGGAATCACAATGCATCCTTTACGCAAATTACGAGAATCCGGTAAACCTACAGCCGCCCAGGTGAGCGAGTTGCTTGCCGAAAACATCGTATTCAACAGCCCGATCCTGATTCGGCCAATCGAGGGCCGTGAAGTCATCGCGGCGATTTTCGCTCAGTCTAGCTCGACGCGTGGTTCGGGCACTTATACGGCCGAGTTTAAGCTCGATGAGCGCACCACCTTCTTGCGCTGGGTGGGAACCATGGATGGCCACAAGATCGAGAGCTGGGAGGTCATCGTGGATAACGAGCAGGGGCTGATAGTGGAGCGCACTATTGCGATGCGGCCGTATCCGGCGCTGAAACTGTTCCGCGATGCCATGTATGCAGCACTCAAGGATAAGCTGCCGCCCGATGTTTGGGACTATCCAACGCCATAGTGTGACTACGCCGGGCGTTTCAGATCGTTACCTAACCCCCTGTCGGACGTAAGGTCGCAAGGGAGCTACTAAGTGCATAGGCGTGCCGAGGTAGGGACACTTCAGTTGTCTTAGGTCACCGAATGTTTCAGAAGATCACAATCTATGGTGTCTCCACAAATCATTTTCGATCAGTGTATTCAGCGGAGGAGATAACATGACAAAAGTGAAAGAAGCCGGACTCGCGGCAGTCGACATGAAGCTCGAGGCTATCGTCATTCCCGTCTCGGATGTCAAGCGTGCGGAGGACTTCTACAAGAAGCTCGGGTGGCGGCAGGACGTCACCCCCCCCGGCTCCGGCGTATTCCAATTCACCCCGCATGGATCAGCGTGCTCGGTCCAATTTGGCCAGAACCTCACGTCGGCAGCGCCCGGTTCAACCCAGAGAACTTACCTGATCGTCTCCGACATCAAGGCCACCCGTGACGCGCTGCTCGCAGTTGGCGTCGAGGTAAGCGAGGTCTTCCACTTCGGCCCCGAAGGCCCGGTCGGTGGGCCGGATCCCGAGCATCGCAGCTACAGCTCGCTCGCCTCGTTCAACGATCCTGACGGCAACAGTTGGTTGCTTCAGGAAATCACGACCCGTCTTCCCGGGCGCATTGACTCCGGCGTGACTTCGTTCGGTTCCGCAAGCGACCTGGCGAGCGCGCTTCAGCGTGCGGAGGCCGCACACGGCGAGCACGAGAAGCGCACCGGGGGTCAGCGCGACGCAAACTGGCCAGACTGGTACGCCGAGTTCATGGCGGCGGAGCAGGCGGGCGCACAGTTGCCGACTTAAGCGACTACGACGTGGTCGTCGTCGACGGAGGCGCGCAGTGCGACCCCCGTATCGGTGATTGACGCCCGCATTCAACGGATTTGACTATCGATCTTTGTGACGCACAAGAGGGGAAAACATGGCAAACCCCATTCTGGTCACCGGCGCGGCGGGCCGCGTCGGCGCGGTAGGGCGCACGGTCACTGAACTGTTGTTGAAACAAGGTAAGGCAGTACGTGCGATGGTGCGAAGTGATGACGACCGCGCGCAGGCGTTGCGCAACATGGGTGCGGAGGTCGTGGTCGGCAATCTGCTCGATCTCGATTCGATGCATAGAGTGATTGCCGGCTGCGAGACGATGTACTTCGGCATGTCAGTTTCGGCCGACTATCTAACCGCGACGGTCAATACGGCGGCGGTGGCGAAGCATCACGGCGTAAAGGCGTTCATCAATATGTCGCAGATGACGGTCTCGCAGATGAGCATTACCGAAACCACCGCAAGCCCGCAGCAAAAGCTGCAGTGGCTCGCCGAGCAGGCGCTCGACTGGTCCGGTCTGCCGGTCGTGCATGTGCGGCCGACAGTGTTTCTCGAAGGCCTCTTCCTGACTATCATCGCGGATTCGGTCAGGGAATCAAATCAGATCAGAATACCGTTCGGCGAGGGCAAGACTTCGCCGGTCGCAGCGGAAGACGTTGCACGCGTGGTCGCCGCGCTGCTCGCCAATCCGCAGCCGCGCCTCGGCAAGATCTATCATCTGACCGGTCCGCAGTCCGAGAACATGCATTTCTATGCCGATGAGTATTCGAAGGCGCTTGGCCGCACGATCACCTATCAGGACATTCCGGTAGAGTCGTGGCGGGACGGACTGCTCGAGCGCGGTTTGCCGGTCCACCTGGTGAACCATCTTGCGACGATGGCCGATCTGCACCGCGCGGGACGTTATGACCGGATGTCGGATGACGTGCTCCGGCTCACGGGGCAGGGGCCGCTGAGCGTGCAGGAGTTCGTCAGAAAGAATGCGGCCGAATTCACCGCATCGGCAAAAGCGGCCTGAGTGTCCGCGGATGCTCGCATTCAACGAATCTGACTATCGAGCGACCGCGGATTACTCGGATGAAGAGATGCACGCCGCTCTCGACATCAATATCCCGAACTACGCCAGCGCCATTGTGACCACAGCTGAGATCGTCGCTGAAGAGAAATAAAATGTCTGAAGAAATAAATCAGGATCGCCGCCGCTTTCTTGGCTCTGCGGCCATGACTATCGCTGCTGCCCAACTCGGCGTGATTTGTTCGGCGAAAGCCAAGTCTGATGAGATGAAACCAGCGTGTGCGACCACGATTCAGTCTGGCACGAACAGATCGTTTGGCCCACTGAAGCAGATCAATGCCGGACTCCTGAACGTCGGCTACGCTGAAGCTGGCCCCGCGGGTGGTCCTGCGGTCATTCTGCTGCACGGCTGGCCCTACGACATACATACCTACGTCGATGTCGCCCCTTTGTTGGCATCGAAGGGCTACCGGGTGATCGTCCCCTTTCTGCGCGGCTACGGGACGACCCGCTTTCTTTCCAGTGATACGTTCCGCAACGGCCAGCCATCGGCACTTGCCCTAGACATCATCGCTCTTATGGATGCCCTCAAGATTAAGAAAGCGACTGTCGCCGGTTGTGATTGGGGAGCGAGAACTGCCTGCATCATCGCGGCGCTCTGGCCAGAGCGCTGTAAGGGTCTGGTGTCGGTGAGCGGTTACCTGATCAGCAGCCAGGAAGCCGGCAAGCTACCATTGCCGCCAAAAGCTGAACTCCAATGGTGGTATCAGTATTACTTTGCCACGGAGCGCGGCCGCGCAGGTTACGACAAATACCGACGAGACTTTGCGAAGCTCATCTGGCAGATCGCTTCGCCAAAATGGAATTTCGATGACGCGACCTTTGAGCGCAGCGCGGTGGCTTTCGACAATCCGGATCACGTCCGGATAGTGACCCATAATTATCGTTGGCGGCTCGGGCTGGCCGAAGGCGAGGCGAAATATGACGATATGGAAAGGCGGTTGGCCGAAGCTCCTGTCATCACCGTTCCGACTATTACCCTTGAAGGCGACGCCAATGGTGCGCCGCACCCGGACAGTAGTTCTTATGCCAAGAAATTCTCGGGCAAATATGCGCACAGGGTTATCAAGAGCGGCATCGGGCACAATCTGCCGCAGGAAGCCCCACAGGATTTTGCCAGGGCTGTTGTCGAAGCGGATAGTTATTGATCGGCGTTGCCATTGATCAAGCGGTCCGAAGTTGTCAACGGCGCTCGACGGAGCGCATCCGCTTCAACCACCAGGCCGAGCTGCCGGGTAAAGTAGATAAGGAGAATCCAAAAATGCCATACATCACTGTCGGCGAGGAAAATTCGCACCCAATCGATCTCTATTACAAGGACTCGGGCACGGGGCAGCCCATTGTCTTCAGTCACGGCTGGCCGCTCTCAGCCGACGACTGGGACAATCAGATGCTGTTCTTCGGCCAACGCGGCTATCGCGTCATAGCGCACGACCGAAGGGGGCACGGGCGCTCAAGCCAGAC
>DASWQY010000191.1:0-5972 GCA_036403435.1 Pyrinomonadaceae bacterium | reverse complement strand
CCCCGTCTTCCATTTTGCATTTTTAATTTTGAATTTTTAATTACTGCTCCGCCGGCTCGTATTCGTCCCGGCGGGCGGGCGCGCTTTTCAGTTCGGTGCTGGCGAGGCGGACGCTGATGGGGGGCGCGGTGTATTTGAAGGGGGCCGGGCCGCCGCGCGCGTTCTGGAATTGGGCCACGAGCGCGTCCTGGCTTTCGCGGAAGCGCCAGACGCTGCCGCGCTGGTTGAAGATGACGAAGAGCAGGGTCTCGCCGGTGCGCGTCCGCATCTGGCCGACGAGCGCGCTGACGCCGCCGTCCGTGCGAACGAGCGTGCCGGTCTTGGCGATCACGCTGCCGCGCTCCTGAAAGTCCGTGTAACGCTTCTCCAGCGTGCCTGGGTCAACGCCCGCGACCGGCAGGATGTCCGCCACCGTGAGCTTGTTGCGCGCCAGCTCGTCTCTCAGCGCGCGGAGAATCTTCATCATCGCGCGCGGCGTGACGCGGTTCACGCCGAGCCCGCTCGTCGAGGCCAGCTTGATCTCCGCGGGACTCAGCTTCAGCTCCCGAATCAGAAAACTCTGGACGCCGGGCGCTCCGCCGAGCGTGTCGCCTATGCGCTCGGCCATGAAGTTGTTCGAGTAGCAGAGCAGCACCTTGAGCACGTCAACCAGCCGGCTCGACTTGTGAATCAGGAGCGTGCGCGCCCCCGTAGGGACGGCAGAGACGTAAACCGCGCCCATCACCGCCACGCTCGGCGTCGTCTGAAGACTCTCCGCGTCGCGCACGAGCGAGCGTTCCTCTTGCCACGCGCGCGAGGCGGCCGCCGAGCGGCGCGTCGCGTCGAGCGTGTCGTAGAACTGGTCGCCGGAGCGTTGCGCGGACCAGTCGAAGTTCATCGTGAAGCCGGGCGAGACGATGAGGTCGCCGGTCACCGTGCGTATGCCCTGCTTGTTCAACTCGCGCGCGATCATTACGGCGTGCTCGTAGTGGAACGAGGGGTCACTCCCAGAGACTATCAGGTCGCCGGTGATCGTCCCCGTGGCGGGGTCGAACGTCCCCGTGGTCCAGACGGCGGTGGCGAAGCGGTGGTCCGCGCCGAAGTTCCTGAGCGCGGCGAGCGCCGTCCCGAGCTTAACGGCCGACGCCGGGTTGAAGGGCTGGTCTATGGCCGACTCCGCGACCAGCTTCCCGTCGAGCGTCTCCACCAGGAGCCCGTGCGTGATAATGACGGGCTGGGGCGGCGGCGCGATGTCGGGCAGCGCGACCGCGCCGGCCGACGCGGGCTGCGAGGGCGCGGCCGTAGTCTTAGTCGTCGTTGCGGGCTGCGCGGCCGTGGGCTGGGCCACGGGTCGCGTGAGCACGGTCGGGCGCGTGTAGTTGGGCGGCGTCGCCTGCTCGGCCGGTTTCGTTTGAGAGAGGACGCGCGCGGAGTGCGCGCAGGTCAGAAGTAAGAGGAGAGAGAAGATGATTCTGCTTGATTGTCGGGCCATTCTGTTCTCCGTCAACTGTCTCCGCTGTCGAGTGCGTTAAATGATAACACACGCGGCGGGGCTCCCGGTTCTAAAATGTTTTCGGCCGCGCCCGGACCGTGCGCGCGGCCCCTCTTTGATGTCCTGCGGGGCGACGCGGGATGCAAGAGCCTTTTGCCGGTAGAAAAGAATCAATGCGGCCGAAGTGCCAAGTTCGTTGACAAGCGCGGAAACGCGCTCATAAAATCCAGCAGAGTTGATCGAACCCTCGTGCGACGAGACAGCCAACCCGTCACCATTGAAAACATCCACGCCACGCGCAGGCAGCGCGGGCCGGAAATTCTTGGCCGCCTCGCGGAGTTCCGCGAAGTCTGGGAGAGCGGCTCCGACGAGCGGCTCTGGGAAGAGTTGGTCTACTGCATCTTCACGGCCGGCGCGTCGGCGCGCATGGGAATGAAGGCGGTCGAGACCATCCGCCACCTGCTCCGGGACGGCAGCCGCGAGGAGATGACCGCGGCCTTAGTCGAGCGCGGCGCGCATCGTTACCCGGCGGCACGCCCCGGCTACATCGTCGTCACGCGCGAGTACCTGCGCGAGGACTGCGGGATGCGCTTGCGCGAGCGGCTGTCGAATTTCACGGACGCGGTCGAGCGGCGCGACTGGCTGGCGCGCGAGCGGCGCATCAAGGGGCTGGGCTACAAGGAGGCCAGCCACTTCCTGCGGAACGTCGGATTCCACGGCTACGCGATTCTTGACAAACACATCCTGCGGAGCCTGGCTGAACTCGGCGTCGTCTCTTCCCCGGAACCCCCGCAGACGCGGCGACGTTATCTTGAAACAGAGGAGCGACTCAGAGACTTTGCCCGCAGCGTGCGGGTTGATTTTGACGAACTCGACTTGATCCTCTGGTCTATGAAGACAGGGGAAGTGCTCAAATAAATGATGAATGATGAATGATGAATGATGAATGATGAATGAAAGACGGTTGGTTTTTAATTCATCATTCCGCATTCCGCATTCCTCATTCATCATTTCCGAGAGGTGCCCAATGCGGTTGAGTAATTTGATGGCAAGGTTGGGCCGGGCGGCGGCGGGCGGTTTGGCCGTCGTGTTTATTTCTGTTCTGCTCGCGGGCGTGCCGGCGCGCGTCGCCGTGGCGGGGGACAAGACGCGCAGCCGCGCCGAGCGTGCGATGCGCGAGGGCGAGTACGCGCTGGCGGAACAACTCTTCCGCGAGGCGCTCGCCACGGACCCGCGCGACCAGGCCGCGCGCCTCGGGCTGAGCTACGCGCTGCTCAAGATGAGGCTGCTCGCGGGCGCTTTCGAGGAGGCGGCGTCAGTCATCGCGATTGACCCGCTCTCGGCGCGCGCGCACGCCATCGCGGGCTCTGCGCTGCTCGCCAGCGGCGACTTCCCGCACGCCGTCGAAGCCTACCGCACGTCGCTCTCGCTCAAGGAAGACGAGTCGCTGGCGATAGCGGGCCTCGCCATGATTGACTACTACGAGAACCGCCTCGCCTCAAGCCTCTGGGGCCTGCGCCGCGCCGTCTTCCTCGACTCGCGCGAGCCGGACTACATCTTCAGTCTGGCCCAGGCTGCGGCGCGCGCCGAGCGTTACAAGGAGGCGGCCGACGCCTACGAGCGATTCCTGCAAATCGCGCCGCGCTCGGACGACGACCGCCGCGCGCGCATCCGCGGCCTGATAGACTTCCTGCGCTACCTCGGCAACATCAAGAGCCTTTACGACCTCAGCGGCGCGTCCTCGACGGCCGTCACCTTCGAGATGCCCAACAACCGGCCCATCCTCAAGGTGCGCGTCAACGGGCGCAGGGAGCCCCTGCGCTTCGTGCTCGACACGGGCTCGGGCATGTCCGTCATCTCGGACGAGACGGCGCGGCTGCTCGGCGTGAGCCCCGTGGCGCGCGGCGGGATGGCGCGCGCCGTCGGCGGCAAGTTCGAGATCGTTTACGGCTTCCTGCGCTCGGTGGAGATCGGCGACGCGAAAATCGAGAGCGTGCCGGTTTACATCCGTCGCTTCTACAACGACGAGGTCCAGGTGGACGGCTACATCGGCCTCGCGGTCGTCAACCGTTACAACGTGACCGTTGACTACGGCGCGCGCACCTTCTCGCTCCAGCGCCCGAACTCGGGCGCGGCCACGGCCGCCGCGGACGCAGCGCAGCGGCCCGCGTCGCTCGCCGGCATCGAAATCCCGTTCCGCTCCACGTCGAGCGGGTTCCTCAGCGGAGAGGTCCAGGTCGAGGGTGTGAGCCGCCCCTTCAACTTCATCATCGACACGGGCGCGAGCATCTCCGTCGTCTCCGAAAAGATGATGGAGCTGGACGAGATGCACGACTTCAAGCGGCCGATGCGTATGAAAATCTACGGCGCGGCCGGCATTGCCGAGGGCGTCCAGACGCTCGTCCTGCCGCGCGTCTTGCTGGGCGCGCAGGCGCGCGAGAAGTTGGACGTGGCCGTGCTGGACCTTGAGCCCGTCAACGAGACGACCGGGTTCGTCCAATCCGGCATCATCGGCGGAAACTTCCTGCGCCACTTCCGCGTGACCTTCGATTTCAGAAAGTCCGTTATCCTGCTCGAACCGCTCGAAGCGAGCGCGTCGAGCGCGGAGGGCAGGGCCGTGTCGGCCGCGAAGTCATGAAGCAGAGTCTCTATCTCGAAACTTCCGTCGTCGGCGCTTACCTGGACAACGGCGAGCCGTTCCGCCGCGACCTGACGATCCGCTGGTGGGAGCACGAGCTGCCGGAGTATCGCGCCGTCATCTCGCCGCTGGTCCTGCGCGAGCTTGAGCGCGTGCCGGAGCCGCACCGCACGGGCTACTTGAAACTCGCGCGCGCGCTTGAGCAGGTGGAGCTGACGGAGGAGGTGGCGATTCTCGCTGAGGGCTACATCACGCGCGGCATCTTCCACCGCAAGTACATCGCCGACGCCTTGCACGTGGCGGCCGCGTCTTTTCACAAGATAGATTATCTGGTCACCTGGAACTTCGGCCACTTGGCGAACGTTCGCCGCCAGGCGCGCGTCCGGCTCTTCAACACCGCCGCCGGCTTCTTCGTCCCGATGATCGTCACCCCGGAGTTCCTGGTCTCGGAAGCAACAGAGAAAGTATAAATGCGGAATGATGAATGATGAATTAACAATCGGTCGTCTTTCATTCCGCATTCCGCATTCCGCATTCATCGTTTAGTATATGTATCGTAAGCCAAGATTCCTCGAAATGCTGCACACGATCCGCGAAGAGATGTCGCGCGAGGCGGATTATGATGTAGATTTGTTCACGGAGATGGTGCGCTCTGGCGCGCGCCCCGCGCACGGGCCCGAGCGCAACGTCCGCGGCTTCAAGAGCCGCGCCCCGCGCCAGACCGTCGAGGCGGCCGAGGACGCACCGCCCCAGCGTGGACGCCGCAAGCGGGCTGCGCGATAATAGGGAAGTGATGAGTGATCAGAAAAAGCTTTTACTCATCACTCATCACTCAGAAGCCGTTTGAAAACTCAAGCCAGGCATCGATTCAACCCTTTGCGTCTTACGTCTTACCTTTGCGCCTTTGCGAGAAACTAAAACGGTTCACGCAAAGGCGCAGGAAAAGAAAAACCAAAGCCGCAAAGGCTTGAGCCTGGGTTTTCAAACATGCTCTCAGCACTCATAACTGATTTTTTATGGACGTGACATTCGAGACCATCGGGCTGGAAGTGCCGAGCGAGAAGGCGTTCAACTACCTGGCCGAGCGCGCGGGCGACCAGGGCGAGCCGACGCAGTTAACGCGCCGCGGGGCCGTGCTGCACGGGCGCTGCTGGAAGTTGGGCGAGGGGCTGGAAGTCTGGACCGTGCTCTACGAGTCGGGCACGGGCGACATCTTTTACGCCGACTGCCGGCCGGGCTTCCGCGCGCGCTACACGCAGCGCATCAGCCCCTGGGCGCTCACCGAGTACGACGAGGAGGGTGAGGCGGTGGTCCACGGCTACTGCGGCGGCACCGACACGGAAGTGCTCTTCGAGTTGCAGAATCTGACGGAAGTTGGCCCGGCGGGCTTCAGCGCGCACGAGCTGCACGTCGGATTGTGTGGCCTCGCCTACCGCGCGCGCGTCTGCCAGCGCAAGGCGGACGCGCTCTGGCAGCCGCTCGAAAAGTCTGCGCCCGCGCGCGCCGCGCAGGAGAATGACTGGAACCTGACGGGCCGGGTCATCACCTTCAAGCCTTTGCGCAACCCGCTCTCGGGTACGGAGCTTTACTGGGTTTACCTGGACCTCGAACGCCTGAAGCTCGAAGTGCTGGTCAACCGGCGCGCGCTGCGCGGCGGGCCGCTCCAGGCGGGCGCGACCCTTTCGGCTGAGGTCTGGTTGCAGGGCCACGTGCTCGACGAGCGCGCGCTGCGCTCGCGCTACGAGGGCGTTGACCGCGCCTGCGCGACCGCTCACTTCTGGTCAGGATTAAAGCGAAGGAACTGATCAGTGGTCAGTGGTCAGTGGTCGGCGGTCAGTTAAAAGCTGATGTCTTTAACTGACC
>DASWQY010000190.1:0-1952 GCA_036403435.1 Pyrinomonadaceae bacterium | reverse complement strand
CCGACGGACAAGACCGGCAAGCGCGGCGCCAGGCAGCGCAAGACCGGGCAACTGGTCATTGATGAGGAGCGCGTCATCAAGGTCGACCACGTAGCTGTAGCCCTCGGCCACGTAGCGTTGCGGAACGTGTCAACGATTATGAGACAGGCGCTGGTTCAATTTAAGCTTGGCGGTTCAGCGTTGTTCTGAGGTGGATTGATCCACACGGCGGTGGGCTTGGCGGGTGGTTTGGGCGGCTTTTTGACGAAGCGCTCCGGGTTCGAGCGGAAGGCGCGGTCGAGTGTGCTTTGACGGGCGGCGTGGACGGCTTCGGCCTGGCCGTAATGGACCTGATCGGGTGTCATCAGGCCGAGACCGGCATGGTGATGGTCCTGATTGTACCAGGCGAAGAAGCGGCGGCAGAAGTCCTTGGCGTCCTCGACGCAGCCGAAGCGGCTGGGAAATTCCGGCTGGTACTTCAACGTCTTGAAGTGGGCCTCGGAGAACGGGTTGTCATTGGACGTGTGGGGCCGGCTGTGCGACCTGGTGACGCCGAGGTCGGCCAGCATCAGGGCGGTGGCCTTGGCTTTCATCGGTCCGCCGCGGTCGGCATGGAGGGTCAGTTGGCCGGGTGGCACGGCGTGCTTGGCGAGGGTGTCATCGAACAGCGCCTTGAACAGGGTGGCACTCTCGGCATCGGCGACGCACCAGCCGACGACCCGGCGGCTGAAGATGTCGAGGATGACGTACAGGTAGAAATAGCTCCATTTGGCGGGTCCCATCAGCTTCGTTATATCCCACGACCAGACCTGATTGGGGCCTTCGGCCAGCAGTTCGGGTTTGGCATAGACGGGATGGCGCAGCTGGTCGCGGCGCTCCCGAACCTCGTCGTGGTCGTCCAGGATGCGGTACAGGGTCCGGATCGAGCAGTGGTAGACGCCCTCGTCGAGCAGAGTGGCGTAGATCTCCGCCGGCGCCAGGTCGGCAAAGCGCGGCTCGCGCAGCAGGTCGAGCACCGTCTGTCGTTCATCGTCCGTCAGCGCACGGGGCGGGCGAGGTCTGGGAGGTGACGCCAACAACGGGCCGGCCCGACGCGCCCGGTGGCGATAGACCGTGGCGCGCGCCACGCCCAGGGCGTCGCAGGCCGCCGCGGTGAGGCCGCCGCCGGCCGGCAGGGAGACCACCGCCTCCATCCCGGCTCCTCGTCGCTGTCGGGTGTCGCCAGGGGAATTCCCAGCAAGGACGCAACTTTTTTTTGGATGCCGATGATCGCCTCGGCCTGCGCGAGCCGCCGCTTCAGGTGGGCGTTTTCCCGGTGGGCCCGCGCCAGTTCCGTTGCCATGGGGTTGACGGCGGCCTCCTTCGGTCCCCGCTTCAGCGGCTTCAACGCCTCGAAGGCGCCCGCATCGCGCTGACGACGCCAGTCCGTCAGGGTCGACGAGTACAGGCCTTCCCGGCGCAGAATGGCCGAGATCCCGCCGGTATCCGCCGCGCGATCCGTCTCCGCTAAAATCCGCAGTTTCTCACCAGCCGTGAACGTCCGGCGCTTCGGGCGGTCCGACAGTTCAGGGTTGGCCGCCGTTGGCGCCGGCACGACCGTCGGCCTTCCTCTGTGCCGGCGCCAGCGGCGGCCTGCGCTTCCACAACTCTATTGGGCATGACCACGGGACAGTTCTCCTACGCCCTCAAGTCTAAACTTCTGGGGGACCTGTGTCTCATCATCATTGGCACGGAGGGGCGTCTTCAGCAGCGCAGTATAGGTGTCGATGAAGGCTTTCTGTCTGGCCGGGTCGAGCTTGCGCGACACCGCCTGCGGCTTGCGATGTTCCAGTCCCAGACGGTGCAGCAGCGCAATTAGCCCGGAACGGCTCTGGTAGACGACCCCGAACGCCTGCTCAATCCACGCTCCAACCTCACGGGTCGTCCGCGGCAAGGTTTCGCCAACCCACGCCTTCAGCGTCGCCTGCTGTTCC
>DASWQY010000189.1:0-2077 GCA_036403435.1 Pyrinomonadaceae bacterium | reverse complement strand
GGATCACCTTCGGGCACTGTCCGAGCCTTTCGCAGGCCCGCATGGCCGCATGCTAGGTTGGACGTACGGCGATCTTGATGAGGTCAATGAGCGCAACCAGCTGAGGGCCAGCTCGGTCCTGAGCGGAAACGGAGAGCAACATCCAAGGACCCAGGTGGATAAATGTCTTCAACTGGGCATGGGGGTCTGCCCTTCGGCTTCCATGTTGTCTCGCCATGCGTTCAATGCGATTGGCGGCTTTGATGAACAGACTGACGGCTTCGCAGACGATGACTTGTTTCTCAGGCTGTTCCTTGCGGGATATCGCAGCATATACATTCCGCGTTCCCTGACACGCTTTCGGATTCGCACAAGCACCCCCCCAGGGCTGTTCAACGCTCTCTACTGTTGACTGAATATCGTCAGCCTGCCAGGCAAGGCATAGGAAAAATCGTGTCAGCAACACGGTTGGTGAGGTTCGGTGCGGGCAGATCTTCGGGGCTATAGTCCGTCAACCCAACCGCCAGGAGGTTGCCGTGCGACTGTTCGAGCCGTTGATCGCCTTGCTCAGCGAGATCCCGGATCTGCGCCGGGCCGAAGGTAAGCTGTATCAGTTGCCCTACGTTCTGCTGTTCGCGATCCTTGCCGTGGTGACCGGCGGCAACTCCTATCGCGCCATCAAGACCTTCATCGCCGTGAACCGCGACCGGCTGAACGCCGCCTTCGGTCTGTGCTGGAAGCGCGCACCCGCCCATACCGCCATTCGCGCCATCCTCCACAGCCTGGATCCGAAGGCCGTCGAGCAAGCGTTCCGCCGGCATGCGATGGGTCTTCTGGACGGTGCGAGTGACCTTTCGCAGCGCATCGTCGCGCTGGATGGCAAGACACTCAGGCGCAGTTTCGACCATTTCAGAGGCCGCAAGGCCGCCCAACTGCTGCACGCATTCGATACCCAAGCTGGCCTGATCCTGGCGCATATTGATATCGATGAGAAATCCAACCAGATCCCCGCCGCCCAGCAATTGCTGGACGAACTGCCTCTCGCACACGGCACCGTCACCCTCGATGCGCTGCACTGCCAAAAGAAGACCTTCGAGGCGGCCGCGCAGGCGCAGGCTCACGCAATCGTCCAATTGAAGGACAATCAGTCCACGCTGATGCAACAGGCCGAAACCGCCTGCGCCGCGCAGCCGCCCACCAGTACCGACACCTCGAGCACCATTGCACGCAACCGATATGAAACCAGGACCATCGAGGTCTTCGGCGCGACCCACGCAGTGGCCGGTACCGAGTGGAAGCCCCTGGTCAAGACAATCGTGCGCGTCAATCGGAAGGTCTGGCATCGCAGTGCCAAGACTGGCTTGCTGAGCGGAACCAGCGACCTGGCCTACTATTTGGCCAATTTTGCCGCCCCGGCAAGCCACGCCGCCGCCGCGATCCGTGGCCATTGGCATGTGGAGAACAAGCTACACTACACACGCGATGTGACCTTTGTGGAGGATCAATCTCGCATTCGTCGCAATCCGGGTGTGTTCGCCCGGATCCGCAGCTTTGGCTACAACATCCTGCGTCGCAATCAGACCAGCACCTTCAGTCAGGACAGATACGCTGCCGCTCTCGCGGGACTTGATGCTCTACTCAAGTGGAAGCTCAGTTAAGAGCGTTGAACAGCCCTGGGTCATCATGTGTCAATCCGGTCAGGCAGGCGAAATCTCATGCGTTGGCCCTGACCTCAAGCCGAGCTTGGGTCCTTTGCCTTCGCCCCAGTCCTGTCTAGGATCCTGAGCTTCGGGTTAGCCGCGGCCGGACAACTCGAGACCATCAGCTTCGTCGCGACTCGGGCACCAAAGGTATTTTCACATACCGCTGTAGTGTATGCCGAGAGATCCCAAGCATTTTGCAGATCTCGGCGACAGATGTGCTCGTATCCGCATACAGCTTTCTGGCCAACTTGATCTTCTCCGAAGACAGTGCCTTCGGCCGTCCCCCAAGCTTCCCTCTCGTCCTGGCAGCCTCAAGCCCTGCATTTGTCCTTTCCCGGATGATGTCCCGCTCGAACTCCGCCAGTGCCCAAAAATATGGAAAATCAATTTTCCGC
>DASWQY010000188.1:0-1590 GCA_036403435.1 Pyrinomonadaceae bacterium | reverse complement strand
CTTATTTCGGTCTTGGAAAGCATACCCGAGACCCTAAAGAAAAAAATATATATATATATATATATAAGGTATGGTGCAAAATAAGTGGTACATTTTTCAATCAAGCAGAACTCGCCAACCCATAATGCAACACCATGCCCTCCTGCCTATTTCAGGAGGGCATCAGCCGGCCCTTTCACACAACCGAGACCAGAGACTGCTTTCACTTCTCTTGGCATCTATTCCACTTGAAGTGGATTTTTTCCGGTTTGTCATTTTTTCGACCTCGTCGAAGTTATTTTGTGTAGGAACACATGTCGCGCAGGGCACCTGCTGACCGATGGACTGTGATCATGTGGCACAAAGAAGGCCTGCCAATTGCCGATATTTCCCGCAAGACAGGATTCGAGCGCCGTTTCGTCAGTCGCTGGATAAAGAAATTTGAAAATTCTGAATGTGGTGACGGTATGGAGGATGCCAAGCATACTGGGCGCCCAAGAAAGCGGACTCCCAAAGTGGAACGGGCTGTCGAGAGCAAAATGCGAGGGAAACGACGCCGCTCAAGTCGGATAGTCGCGCGGGACCTGAAGCGCCAGAAGATCGCTGACATTAGCTACACAACAGTGCAAAGAGCTGCCCATGATCGTGGCCTACGCCCATTCCGACGGCCCAAGACCTCTCGCCTCACAGTAAAGCACAAGCGAGAGAGGTTGAGGTTTGCCA
The DNA here is from genome assembly GCA_036403435.1 of Pyrinomonadaceae bacterium. GTDB lineage: Bacteria > Acidobacteriota > Blastocatellia > Pyrinomonadales > Pyrinomonadaceae > QHXM01. The sequence continues at coordinate 888 of DASWQY010000188.1, read as the reverse complement.
AGGCCAACAGAAAAAAGGACTGGAGTGCCGTGGTGTTCAGCGATGAGCACAAGTTCAAGCAGTTCAAGGGGGGCAACCCAGCGCATGACCAAGTGTGGGCCAAATCTGTCATTGAGGTTCCCCCGAAAGAGGTGGAGCGCTGGGGACTAACTGTGGATGTGTGGGCGGGAATAAGCTCGAGAGGGAAAACCGAGCTATTTATTTATGAAGGAGGTCTGGACGGAAAAGGCTACCAGCATATCCTTGAGCAAGCTCTAGTGCCTCGGGCGAAAGCTTTGTTCAAAGATCAAAAAGGTGGTTGGGAGCTGCAACAAGACAAAGCCACTCCTCACACATCCAAGTCAACGACGCGGTTCTTGGATCAGAAGGGCATTGCTGTGGTGGAAGGCTGGCCCACCAAGGGTGACGATATCAACCCCATGGAGAACCTTTGGGCTATCCTCGACGAGAGGCTGGAGCAAAAAAAGTTCCATACCAAAAAATCTATGGAGAAAGCCGTACGTGCAATTTGGGATAATGTTGACAAGCGGCTCCTGTACAAGCTCATTGATTCCGTCCCAGACCGCTTGCGCAGGATTGTGAAGGCCAAGGGAGGCTCTATCAAAACCCTCCATTGAGACCGGTACTCAAGCTTGCATTACGGAAAAAAATGAGATTGAAAAATGTACCACTTATTTTGCACCATACCTTAATTATGGTTGCTATTATTATTATTATTATTATTATTATTATTATTAATTATGGTTCGTATTATTGTTATTATTATTATTATTATTATTATTATTATTATTATTATTATTATTATTATTATTATTATTATTATTATTATTATTATTATTATTATTATTATTATTATTATTATTATTATTCATCATCATCATCATCATC
>DASWQY010000187.1:0-21616 GCA_036403435.1 Pyrinomonadaceae bacterium | reverse complement strand
TCCATCCAGTCCATCGTCGCAGTGCCTTCGTGCACCTCGCCGATCTTGTGCGAGACGCCCGTATAGTAAAGGACGCGCTCGGTCGTCGTGGTCTTGCCGGCATCGATGTGCGCCATGATGCCGATGTTGCGGAACCTGTTGAGATCGTGCTTAGCCATAACAGTTCTCAGTTTTGAGTTTCAGTTTTCAGTTCCCGGCCCGTGGCTGAAAACTGAAAACTGGAAACTGCCAACTGCTCTTACCACTTATAGTGGGCGAAAGCCTTGTTGGCTTCGGCCATGCGGTGCGTGTCTTCCTTCTTCTTGACCGCGTTGCCGCGATTGTTCGCCGCGTCGAGGAGTTCGCCGGCCAGGCGGTCGGTCATGGTCTTCTCGCCGCGGCCGCGCGCGTACTGCACGATCCAGCGAATCGCCAGCGCGCCGCGGCGCTCCTGGTGAACCTCGACCGGAACCTGGTAGGTCGAGCCGCCGACGCGGCGCGACTTGACTTCGACCGTCGGCCGCACGTTGTCAATCGCGCGCTTGAAGACCTTGAGCGGCTCGTCGCCGGCCTTCTCCCCGACCTGTCTCAAGGCGGTGTAGAAAATCCTCTCTGCCGTCGATTTCTTCCCGCCCCACATCACGCCGTTGATGAACTTGGTCACCAACGGGCTGTTGTAAACAGGGTCCGGCAACACCTCGCGTCTTTCGGCAACTCTTCTTCTAGGCATAATCTTTAAACAATTTTCAGTTTTGAGTTTTGAGTTTTCAGCCGAGAGCCCTCAGTTTTTACTGGAAACTCAAAACTGAAAACTGCCGTTACTTCTTCGCGCCCTTGGCCGCGCCGGCAGCGCCCGCCTTGGGCCGTTTCGCGCCGTACTTGGAGCGCCCCTGTTTGCGGTCGGCGACGCCGACGGAGTCGAGCGTGCCGCGAATCACGTGGTAGCGCACGCCCGGCAAGTCCTTCACGCGGCCGCCGCGGATGAGCACAATCGAGTGCTCCTGAAGGTTATGGCCGACGCCGGGGATGTAGGTCGTGACCTCGATCCCGTTGGTCAGGCGTACGCGCGCGACCTTGCGTAGCGCCGAGTTCGGTTTCTTCGGCGTTTGCGTGTAGACGCGCGTGCAGACGCCGCGGCGCTGCGGCGACTCCTGGAGCGCCGGGCTGGCCGTCTTGTACTTGACGGCCTGGCGTCCCTTGCGAACAAGCTGATTAATGGTCGGCACTGCTCGTTGTCCTCTTCTTCAAATGTGCGCTTTTCGTCTTAAGCGCAAAAAGGGGCTCGACCTACCTCTTTCCGAAACTTGTTCGGCAGTCAGCGCAGGCGGCTGTCCTGTTACAAAAGTATGATTTTTAGGGGATGTTCTGGTTTCTAACGGGTGCGGATAATGGCTTCCCCCGAAGCCGAAACTTTTCTGTGGCGTCGCATCTCAAAGGATGAGGCGGCCCGCTTGAAGGCCACTCGTCGCGCGCCCGGAGTCCGTAGCAAAGCCGATTTACCGCCTGGCCTCGCCGCTCGCGAGCGTTTTTACGCCACAATACTTGTCAAGCGACCGTCCTCTTGCCACGCGACAGCCGGGCAACGCCTCCACACCGACCAAAACCTTCCAAGCGTTGCACAGTTGGGTTCAGACTATTAGTCCGAAACGACAGACTATAAGGGTTAAGGGACCTTCTGTCAAGCACGGAGGGAAGGCGCGACACGGAGACACGGCGACGCGGAGACGCGGCGAAAAGAAAGCCGGACTGGTCCTCTTTTCGCCGCGTCCCCGCGTCGCCGTTACGGCGTGTCCGCGAGGGCGTCCTGTGTCTCGCTCGCCATTTTCGCGGCCAGGCGGGCGGCGGCGGCGTCCGGGAGTTCTTTCAAGAGATCGCGCAGCTTCGCCAGGGCGTCCCGCGTCTCCTTGATGGTCTCCTCGTAATACTTTTTATTCTGCTCCACCTGTTCAGGCTCGCTCCCCTCGGTAAAGGGCTTGCGGTCGGCGGCCGAGAGCCGGCGTCGAATCCGCGCCAAACTCGCTTCGGCCCGGCGGCGCGCTCGGGCTAAGCGTCTTTCTGGCGCGGCCAGCGTGCGGATGAAAGTCTCCATGAACTTCTCGCGTTCGGCGTAGGAGCCTACGCTGATGAGTCCCCACATGGTCCCGCCGCCCTCTTCCAGGTATTTTAATCCCCAGAGTGCTGTGCCAAATTTATTGAACTCTTCGCGCGCGGCCTCGACCTGCTTGCGCCTCTCTTCCGAAAGGCTGCGCGCGGCGAGCGCGTCGTTGGCCGGGCGCTTACAGTTGACCCAGTACTCGAACCCCTGCTTCTGCCCGGCGGTCGAATAGTCCCCGGTCTTCTCCCCGTAAACGTCCATGAACTTACCCAGCCCGAGCTTCAGCGCCTCCTCACAGGGCAGCTTAAAATCCGGCCGCTCCCCGTCCTCCTGCGCGTACGCCGCCGGGGCCAGCGCGAGCAGCAGCAGGAGGAGCCCGTGCAGGGCGATTCGCAAGCTCAGTTTCCGCATTCTTTCACCTCGACCTCGAAGGCTTAACAGTTGTCGTCCGTTTTCAACCGGGAGAGTTCGGGCGTGAGCGCCCGCCGTCACAGACGCTGACGAAACAAATGTTTTGCTCGAACACGAAGAAAGGCCGGCGCGAGCTTCGCCGGCCTTCATTGATGTAGCCTCGCCTCACGCTTCGCGGCCCATTTTAATGTATCTCGGGCGTCGGCGTCGGCGCAGTCCCTGTGCCAGTATTGGCGCTCGCGTTCGTGTTGTTGGCGTTCGCGTTCTTCGGGGCCTGCCGCTTCGCTATGGTCTCCTGCTGCTTGACCATTGCCTGCCAACGCTGCAAGTTTATCTTGGCCTGCTCCAGCGCCTCCTGCGCGCGGAAGTTGTCCGGGTCAAGCTCCGTCGCCTTCTGAAGCGCCATCACGGACTCCTGGTACTGGGCCGCCTTGCCCAACGCCATCCCGAATTCGTACTGGCTGTCGCTGTTCTCCGGCTCCAGCTTGACCGCCTGCCGAAAAGCCTTAACGGCCTCGTCCGGCTTGTGAAGATAGTTGTAGGCCATCCCCATGTTGAAGTGCGCCCTGGCGTCTTTCGGGTGGCGGCGGACGAATTTCTGAAAAGCCTCTGCGGCCTTCTTGTACTCCGCCTCGGCCTCGTCCTTCTTCCCCAGAACCTCGTAGCTCATCGCCAATTTCAGGTGCGCCTCGGCGAACTCCGGGTCTAGCTTGAGCGCCTGAAGGTAGACTTCGGCGGCCTTCTCGTCCTCGTCCTTGCGCGCCAACTCTTTCCCCTGGTCGAATAACTTGCGCGCCTCGACCTGCTCCGGCGTCAATTGCTCTGGCGGCGCTTCCTCTTCCGCTTCACCTGCGACCGCGTCGCCGGCGGGCGCTGGGCCAGCAGACGTGGCCGCCTCTCCCGCCGCTGCCGGCTGTGCGGTCTTAGACGTGCAGCCAGCCAGCGCCAGCGCCAGGCACACGAAAATAATTGCGAAGGCTGATCTCATAACAATCGCCCGTCCGAGAAGAAAATTATTCCAGCAGGACGTATCTACGCCAATTCGGGCGGCGAGTCAATTCGAGCGGCGCGGGCGGGGCCGTGTGGGCGGGAATTTCCGGGCGCGCGTGGCGAATCCTGGCCCAGCCGCGCGTGTTAATCCGTCACTTTTTCGGCCGGCCGCCTCCCCGCGCGCCGTTCAAGTTTGGACTTAATCTTGCTTGTTATTCGTGCTCTCTCCCGCCCATGTCTCATTTGCAATCAAAGGAGGGGATTTGAAGTTTGGGATGAATGATAATGAGCCGATCACCTCTGTGAATAAATCGGAGAAGACTGTCGTTGACAATCGCGGCCGGGCGAACGTGACTCCGCATTTCGACTCGCTGGCGGTGGAGCGAGCGCGCCCCGCCGTCCCTATCTCGAACGTCTATTCCAGGCGCACGTGGCTGACGACTCTGATCATCGCCGCGGTGATAGCGGGCCTCGGCGGCGGCGTCGTAGGGGGCCTCCTGACGGCAAAGTTTCTGAGGCGCGAAGCGGCCCAGACGCCCACGCCAACCTCCGCCCCCGCAAATGGCACAACGTCTTCTGTGCCAGTTGCTGACGGTCCTTCATCAATCGAGCAAGGGGCCGAGTCCGCCGCGCAGCCCGCGCCCGAAACTGCTGGGGGACCGGAGAAGGAGATTGTAGAAGCGGCCAAAGGCCAGTCGCGTGCGGGAACTGACGACGTTCGGCCGAACGAATCGCCGGGTGATCAAGAGAAAGCCCTGCGCGCGGCTTTGGACGAGTGGGTTGCAGCGACGAACGCGCGCGACCTGGGCAGGCAGATGACTTTTTACGGCCCCGTCGTCAACGCCTTTTACAGGGCGCGTAACGCCCCGCTCGACCTCGTGCGTGCGGACAAAGAGCGCGCCTTCCGCAACGCCGACTCCATCGCTATCCGCGTGGGCGAACCGCAGATCAACGTCGGCGCGGACGGCCGCTCGGCGACGATGCGCTTTCACAAGTCATACGCCATCGCCGGCGGGGGCGAGGACCGCAGCGGCGAAGTCGTGCAGGAACTGCGCTGGCGTCTGGTCGGCGGCAAGTGGAGAATCGTCAGCGAGCGCGATCTTAAAGTGGTCCGTTGAGGCCGCGCGCGGAGAGCGCGCCTTCGACTCGCAGAAAGAGAAAAGACCGCAGGGGCTGACCTTCACCCCGGCGGTCTTTTATTTACGAGACGTTCCGTATTACTCTCGACGCCCAGCACAGTATCTTAAAGTGATAAGGGATAAGTAAGAGAAAGATAGTTTTCACTCATCACTCATCACTTATTTAGAAGCGCCCATCGCCTTCGCTTTGCGCTGGTTGACGAGGACGCCGGAGTCAACGGTCTCGCCGGTGCGGGAAATGACCTGAAAGTGCAGCTCGTCGCCAGCGACTTCGAGGATCATGAAAGACATGTCCTTGTCGAAGCCCTTCGCGGTCAGCGGCGAGTTCTCTTTTACGTCGCCGTCGCGCAGCTTGCCGCCCGCGCCCGAGATGAAATAGTAGATGCCCTTCTGCGGCTTGATGCGCTCGTAGAAGTGCTCGTGGCCGGCGAAGACGGCGTTGACGCCGTACTTCAGGAAGAGCGGCTCGACGACCTCGCGCAGCGCCGTGTCGGAGCCGTGCTTCCCGCCCGAAGAGTAGGGCGGGTGGTGGAAGAAAGCTATCTTCCACTGCGCGGTGTCCTTCGCCAGCTCGTTCTCCAACCACTTGAGCTGCTTCTTGTCCATGTAGTTGCTGTTCAGCGAGTAGAAGGCCACGTTCCCCTTCGTGAAGCGGTAATACTCCTCGCCGTTCATGTTGAAGTATTTGTAGAACCGCTGGTTCGATTCGTCGTGGTTGCCGAGGGTCGCGTAGAACTTAACGTTGTCGTCCAGGAGTGTGCGGTAAACGTCCTCGAACTTCGTCTTGTAATCCTCGGCCGACTCGCCATTGTAGAGATTGTCGCCCATCATCAGGACGAACTCGAAAGGAAACGCGGACTTGTAGCGGACCATCATGTCCGCCACTTCCTGCTGCTTCTTCGTGCCCGTGCCCGTGTCGCCGATGACGGCGAAGCGGACAGAGCCCTCTTTCATCGGCAGGCTGACGCTGACGGGCGCGCTGACTGCCGTGCTGCCTTTGAGATTCCTGGAGGGAGAACTTTGGCCCAGCGTCTCCTGGGCCAGGCCGCCGAACAGTAAGACGGCCGCGGTGACGACTGAGGCAACGAAGCGTTTCATGACTGTCCTCCCTGCGCCCGGTTCTAAGGAACGGCGTTCAGCATGTAATCAACGATCAGACCGTTTTCTCTGTCAACGAGCAGAAGGTTCTTGCCGACCAAGCGGTATTTCACCTGCTTGGGCAGTTGCGGCAGGCGGAGCAGGAGCGTGGGCGGCATGTCTAGTAACTCTTCCGACTCCGGGTAGGGGTAATTCACGCGCAGCGCGACGGCCTTCGTGTCGGCCTCGACCAGGACCTTCTTGCGAAGCTCTTGCCGTTCCCGCCCCTTGAACTCGTCGGCAATCGTCAGCCGTATGTATGCGGCGATTTCGGGGACGAAGAGGTCGCCCTGTTTCGCGCCCGCCCTGGCCGTCCTCACGGTGTTCTGGAAAGAGACCTTGTGCGCCTCTATCTGCTCTGGCTTGCTGTCTTCGGCCAGCTTCGGCAGCTTGTCTTCCAGCCCCTCGCGCAACGCGACGTACTCCTTGACGCGCTGCTCGAAGGTGGCAATCGCTTGCTTGTGCCTGGCCGAAACCTGCGGCGTCGCCTGTGGCGTCTGCGCCTCGCAACTCACAGCCGAAACGGCCGACAGCGCCAGAGAGATGAGGGCCGCCGTCGCTATCGCGAAGATTGTTTTATGATCTTTTTGCTGTCTCATCGGCAGGCAAAAAGAGCAAACACGGTGCCAAAAGTGCGGCAACCGGACGGGTGTTTCCCGTGCCGCACAGATATTGAAATACTTGCAGTTGATTGCCGTGAGGGAGTGGGAACTAAGTCTGCGCCGCGTGCCCGGCGTATGTTTGTCGAACAACCATGTACGCGTTCGCACCCTTAAAAACCCGTAATACTTCTTTGCGTCTTTGCGCCTTTGCGTGAAACTTTTGGTTTTCTCACGCAAAGGCGCAAAGACGCTAAGGGGTTGAGTCAATCGGTAGCTTGAGCTTTTCACTCGTCAACGATGGTGCCCATCTTGACGACTTCAAAGTTCGAGCCTTTGATTGCGGAGAGCGTGTGCAGTTCGTCGTCGTTCCAGCGCGGGTCGGGCGCACCGCTGACGTACCAGTTGCTGCCGTTGTCCGCCAGAATCATCCCGTACTTTTTCATTGCCCTCAGGACGACCTGCATCGCCGGCGAGTACCCGCTGACGTTGAACGACGCCTTCAGGCGGACGCGCATCCCCATCGGCGGCAGGTTCGCGTCCGTGCGACTGCTCGCGAAGTGGCGGGCCGGATACACGTAGGCCCTGCGCGTCGTCTGCGCCGTGAAGCGTAGCGCGTGCGCGATCTCCTGCCGCTCGTAAACTTCGTCGTAGCGCACCAGGCCAGGGAAGATGGGGAGTCCGGCCGCGTCCGCCGAAGTCCACCCGGCCGGCCTCAGCGCGTTCGTGTTCAGGTCGAAGACCGCGCCGCTCCCCGCGCGCCACGACGCGCCGCCCGAGACAGGGTAAGCCGTGTATAACTCGTAGAGCTTCCAGTTGTCGCGGTCTATCACGATGACGTGGCGGTCGCCCGTGCCGTTGGGGCCGCCCTCGACGGGCGCGTCCGGCGGGACAGGATATGGGCCAGGATCGCTCTCGTCGCCGTAGTCCGTGAACGTGATTGGAACTTTCTGCTGCACGCCGGAGACGACCACGTAAGGGATGCCGTTGGGTGCGCCGTTCCAGACTGTGCCAAAGTCCGCGTGCAGCCCCGTGTTGAGCCCTATGCTCGTGATAATCGCGTTGGAGTCAGGGTCAACTGGCGCGGCCGAGATGTCTTCGTTCCAGGGATTGTCCACGGGGAAGACCTGCTTGCCGTGCAAGCTCGCGTTCGGGCCGAGGTCGGGCTGAGCGCCGGGCGTGTCGTCCGGCGGCCCGCCGCCCACGTGGCCTATGCCGACGCGCACGCGGTTGCTCGCGACGCCGTGCAGGCGTATGCCGATGAGCACGTCGCCGGCATCGCCTATCAGGTCGTGCAGCCGAACGATGACGACGCCCAGCCAGTTGAAGCCCGGCACGTGGCCCGCATACTCGACCGTCAGGGGATAGTGTGTGCGCGTGGCGTCTTCGGCTTCGGCCGTGACGGCTGAAGCGCCCTCGCCCGGCTGCAAGTCGAGGTTCTTCGCAAAGAGCATGATGCGCGTTCGGTCGTCGCCGCCGAACGGGTTCGTTTGTGTGGGCGGGAAAGGCTCTTTGCACGACGCGACCGATTCGAGCGCGATGGCGCGCGTCGTCGTTCCCTGCGTCAACAGTTCCGGCGCGGCGGCGGCGCGCGCGCGGCGCGAGTGGACGCCAGAGATGACGAGCGCCGTCAAAATACTGATGAGAATAGCGACAGTTATTGCCGAGCGCCCCTTGCCCCGCGGGCGGACGGGATAGACCCTTTGCATAAAAAGGCTTTTGACCTCGCGTTTAGATTTGTTCGGTGAGGGCTGTGGGCAAGTTTGCGACCGACAACTCTACTTTAATAGGTTTCGCGGACAAGTCAAGAGGATTGTTCGTAGTGAAGGAAAGGCAGTCTCACGCAAAGGCGCAAAGCCGCAAAGAAGACCGCGAAGGCGTTGAGTGCTTCTCCACCTTGCGCGCTTTCTTTGCGGCTTTGCGCCTTTGCGTGAGACTCCTTCCTGACGAAGACGGCCTACCTACAATCTCAAACTGAACCACCAGACGTTCGCCCCCCCGGCTCCGAACGTCGCTCGGCCTGCTCGCTTCCCAGCGCCTGCTCTGCCTCTTTGGCGCTAATCACGTCGGCCGGCTTGTGCGTGACCGTGTAAACCGCCGCCGCGAGGGCCGCGCCGATAAATGGGGCGACGATGAACAGCCAGAGCTGGCTCAAGGCCCACCCGCCGACGAAGACCGCTGGCCCAATACTGCGCGCCGGGTTGACGGAAGTGTTGGTCACGGGGATGCCCACCAGGTGAATCAGCGTGAGCACTAGCCCGATGGGGATGCCTGCGAAGCCCACGGGCGCTCTGATGTCTGTGGCCCCCAGCACCGTGAACACCAGGAAGAAGGTCAGCACTACTTCGGCCACGAGCGCGGAAGTCAGGTTGTAATGGCCGGGAGAGTGTTCGGCATAACCGTTGGCCGCGAAACCCGCCACGGAAGGGTCGTAGCCGCCCGGCACGCCTTTGACGACGAGCAGGAGAAGTGCGGCGGCCACGATGGCTCCGAGAATCTGTGCCACTATGTAACCGGGCGCATACCTCGCGTCCATCTTCTTAGTGATGACGATGCCGAGGGTTACTGCGGGGTTAATGTGACAGCCCGAAATTGGCCCGATGGCGTAAACCATTGCGAGCAGAGACAGGCCGAAGGCGAGCGAGACGCCGAGGAAGCCGATCTTATCTCCCGCCAGCACGGCGCTCCCACAGCTGGCGAAAACCAATACGAAGGTGCCCACGAACTCGGCCAGGTATCTTTTCATGTCCTCGTCTCCTTTCAAGGTCAAGACCGATTCTTCAAAGTATGGTTGCCCCCTGGTCCTTTTGTACCTGGCCCTTCGTTCGTGAGTTGTCATGTAGTGGTGGGAGGTTATGCCCGCCCGGTGAGACTGTCAAGAGTTATATACGCAGCAGCCCCGCCGCTGAGACACGAAGGCAGTGAGGGAAACTCCGCTTCCCTTTCCCGTTCCACTGCCTTCGCGTATTCGCGTCGAATCTCGGCCTCCCGCCCTCGCCGCTCAAGTCGTTGACGCGGGCGAGCCGGGAGCTTTCTTTTTGCGCGGGAGTTTCTCGACGTGGCTGGCGCTCTCCCAGGCAGCGAGCGTCGCCCTGTCGTTGCGATACTTGTTACGCACGATGGCGTCAAGCTCGCGCACGAGCTGGCGGCCGCGTTCTATGAGCGCCTCAATCGCGGCGGTCGCCGTCACGCGCCTTTCCGTGTTCTGCGTCTGACTGCTCAGAGCGTTCTCGAAAGCGTTGACGGCCGCGTCGAGGTCTTCCAGAAAAGTCGCGGGCAGCTCGCGCCTGACGAACTCGTTCTTTAAGGGCGTCGCGGCCCCTACGAAAGCCCGCGCCGCGTTCAGAAGCGCCTGATCGCCGTTGGTGTTCGGCGTCCTGAAACTCGCGGTGACGCCCGGCTGAGCTGACTCCATGACGCGCGCCGTCTCGCTGACGGCCGTCATCTGTCGCCTGAGTTCTGCGCGCGCCGCACGCTTCGCGCCCGTACTCGTCCTGGCCGCGCTCCCGCCCGCACTCTGCGCCGTCCCGTGCTGCTCCAATTCGTCAATCACGCTGCCCACCGCGGCGAACTTCTCCCCGGCCAGGCTCGAAATCGAAAAGTCCGCGACGCGCTCCGCGCCGAAACTCTCCACACGCGCCATCATCTCGTAAGACTTCGTCTGTGAATCATTCATGAGGGTTTCCTTTCTCTGAGGTCAAAAGGAAGGCGAGGGACTTCCACGTTCGATTACCTGAGGAAACGCGGCCATCAAGTTTCCTGTTACACGAAATCACTACACTCCCACATCCGACACCCCTTTTTCACCACTCCACGAACCGATTTTGCACCGCCACGAGCCGATTTTGACTCGCCATGAGCTAATTCTCACACCCCACGAGCTTTCTTTCGCACCCGACGAGCCGATTTTGACTCACCACGAATGAATGTTCACGCCCGACAGGCACCTTTCGCACGCCACGAGCCTTTTTTCACCGCTCACCAGCCTTCTCGCGCGCGCCGCGTGTGAATTTTCACTCCCCGCCAGCCGATTTTCACACCGCCCGTGTCTTCTTCGCAGTTCCGACGGCAAATTACTTCTCGCTCCCGACGAATCAGTCATCACGTCAGCTTGTTGTAAATACCGCCCAACGGTAATTCACATTGTAAGCTCGGCAGTATGACTGCCTCATCAGGACCGCTCACTTTCGTATAAAGCCAGTGACCGTCTTCCCGCCTGAGATAATGTTCTACCAGGTGTTCATCCTGCGACACGAGTAAGTACTCCTGTAAGGATTCGATCTGCTGGTAGGATTGGAACTTCTTTCCTCTATCGAATGCTGCCGTGCTTTCGGAGAGGACTTCTACCAGAAGAATCGGGTTAAGGACCACGTCCCTCTCGTCGTCGGCAAATTGAGTTTCGTCGCACACGACCGACACGTCTGGATAAAAGAACCGCTTGGAATTTGGCACACGCACTTTCAGGTCGCTCGGATAAACCCTGCACAGCGCTTCCCTGAGCCGAATATTCAACTCCGTAATCAGATTCCCCGCGATCAAATTATGCCGCTCGCTGCCCCCCGCCATCGCATACATCACGCCGTCAACGTACTCGCTCTTGTACTCGGCCTCACGCTCCACGGCCAAATATTCTTCGGGGCTCAGGTAGTAGCTCGGCAGCGATGACATGGCAATCTCCTTTCCTGAGGCCACTCCGTTAAAGCGGTGGTAGGTTATGTCCATATAGTGAAGCTGTCAAGAGTTATGGGTGGGCGGTAGTGGTTCGGTTTGAAGTTGTGGGCCGTCTTTATCAGGAAGGAGTCTCACGCAAAGGCGCAAAGACGCAAAGGAGAACGCGAAGAGGTTGAGTGCTTCTTCACCTTGCGTGCTTTCTTCGCGCCTTTGCGCCTTTGCGTGAGACCGCCTTTCCTTCAGTGGAAATGGTTCGGCCCCCACTTTCGACTAATCGAAAGTGGGGGCCGAAGGTGTCGTCAGAGCTTCACTTTTAGTCGTTGAAGTTCTGAAGGTTGAGAATCTGGCCCAGGATGCTCCCGAGGATGCTCCACTTGCCGTTGCTGTAGTTGCCGTACTGCGAGCGGCTGTAGTAGCCGTCCTCGTAGCCGCGGCGGAAGCCCTCACGGAAGTAGTTGCGGTACTCGTCCAGGTTGACGTAGTAGGCGTCGTACCCGTAAGACGCGTCCTGGTAGGCGTCGGAGTTCCGGTAGTCGGCCCTCCAGCCGTCCTGACGGTCGGCCTGCCCCGCGTAGTAGCCCTCCTCGTAGCCGTTGTTGACGGCCCGCTGAAGCATCTGCGCGCCGTACTGGTTCGTCTCGTAATACGTGCCACCGCGGTTGTAGCGGTAGTAGGTATTGTACCCGGCGTCGTTGTTGTAGTAATCGTCGTCGTAGTAGCGCGAGTTCTGCAAGCGAATCTGGTCCTGACGCAGGCGCTCCAGGTATCGCTGCTGGTAGCGGTACTGCGCGATGCGGCGCTGGCGCTCCAACTCCTGGTTGCGGCGCTCCAACTGGTACTGCTGCTGGACCAACTCCGTGCGGTAACGCTCCTGCTGTTCCTGCGTGATACGCAGTTGGCGGTTGCGCTCCGTCACGTACTGCTGCTGCTGGCGCTGCTGCGCGGTCTGCTCGCGGTTACGCTGCTGCACGTACACACTCTGCTGGCGCTGTTGCTCGGCCTGCTGCCGGTTGCGCTGCTGCACGTACGCATCTTGCCGATCCTGCTGTTGGCTCTGCTGACGGTTGCGCTGCTGCACGTACTGCTGCTGGCGGCGCATCTCTGCCTGCTGAGCACGCTGCGCGGCCAGGCGGCGCTGCTCGGCCGCGTCCTGCTGACGCTCCTGAGCCTGGCGCTGAGCCTGCTGCTGGCGCTGTGTCTCCTGCTGGCGACGCATCTCTTCCTGCTGGCCCCGCTGCGCGGACTGACGCTGTTGCTGCACGGTCTGCTGCTGTGCCGCCGTTTGCTGCTCACGCTGGGCCTGACGCTGCTGCTGCTGCTGACGCTGAGCTTCCTGCTGCTGGCGCTGGGCCTGTACGGACGCGCGGGCGCGCTGCTGGTTCTCAACAGCGGCCTGACGGCGCGCTGCGGCTTCCTTCTGCTGAGCGGCGCGATCCTGTGCCGCTTTCTGCTGTTGCTGCTTCTGAGCGTTGGTCTGCTGCGCGACTGCCGTGCCGCTGACGCCCGCCAAAGACGCGGCGCTGATAATCAAGGCTGCGGCCAGTCGCTGATAATATCTACCTTTCATTTGCCCCTCCCTTAAATCCCGACCGGAACCCTTTGTTCCCGTCAAACTGCTGCCGCCATCTCTTTGGCAAGCCCCGTTCCAAAAGTTTTCCGGGAAATTATTAAAGATTTCTGTGATGTGAGGCTCCTGAGAAGTCATCTTTTCGTACACTCATAACCGATATAGGGTAGTCTCGGGCTGTGGGGTTTTCATACAAAAAGCCCGGCGGGGACTCTCTCAAGTCGCCGCCGGGCTTTTTTCCTGGGCCCGAGTTTTTTTTCAACCGCCGGGCGATTTTTTCGAGGATTACCCCTCTCCTTCTCTTACGGCGTCGCTGTCGCCGCCGGCCGTGACGGGCGCGCGGGGCGTAGTAGTCTCAGGCACGTCAATGCCCCCCACGATTTCGGGGAAGTCTTCGAGGTCGCGCTCGCGGCTTACCTGGTCAATGGTGTCGTCGCGCTCGACCTTGACGTTGCGGTAGTACTCCATGCCCGTGCCGGCCGGAATCAGGCGGCCCATGATGACGTTCTCCTTCAGGCCGCGCAGGTAGTCGATGCGACCCGAGATCGCCGCCTCGGTCAGAACCCTCGTCGTCTCCTGGAACGAGGCCGCGGAGATGAACGAGTCGGTCGAGAGCGAAGCCTTCGTGATGCCGAGCAGAAGCGGCTCGGCCTGAGAGGGCTCGCCGCCCGTCTCGGCCACGCGCGCGTTCTCGTCGGCGAAGCGGAAGCGGTCCACCTGCTCGTCGAGGAGAAACTCCGTGTCGCCGACTTCCTTGATCTTCACCCAGCGCAACATCTGGCGGACAATCACCTCGATGTGCTTGTCGTTGATGTTGACGCCCTGTAGGCGATAGACCTCCTGAATCTCGTTGACGATGTACTCCTGCAAGCGGTTCATGCCGAGCACGCGCAGGATGTCGTGCGGGTTCAGGGGGCCGTCCATCAGGGCCTCGCCGGCCCTCACGCGGTCGCCCTCCTGCACGTTGATGTGCGTGCCGCGCGGGATGTCGTACTCGCGCTCCTCGCCGTCGTTGCCCGTGATGATCAGCTTCCGCTTGCCTTTCGCAATCGGCCCGAGCTGAACCGTGCCGTCAATCTCAGACATGATGGCCGTCTCCGACGGCTTGCGGGCCTCGAAGAGTTCGACGACGCGCGGCAGACCGCCCGTGATGTCTTTGGTCTTCGTGGTCTCGCGCGGAATCTTGGCGATGATGTCGCCGGGCTCCACCGTGTCGCCGTCCCCGACCATCAGGTTGGCGCGCACAGGCATCTGGTAAGTCTTCAACACCTTATTCGCGGCGTTGCGGATTTCCAGACGCGGCTGCTTCTTCTCGTCCGGCGAGTCCTTGACGACCATGCGGGACTGGCCCGTCACTTCGTCAACCTCCTCGTCCACCGTCACGCCTTCCTTCAAGTCCTGGAACTTAATGTGGCCGGCCACTTCCGTCAGGATGGCGAAGGTGAACGGGTCCCACGTTGCCAGCATTTGGTCCTGGCGGACGCGCGCGCCGTCGGCGATGTGCAGGTGCGCGCCGTAAACGATCTGGTAGCGAGCCACCTCGCGCCCGCGCTCGTCCATGATGGTCAGAGCGCCGTTGCGATTCATGGCGATGATCTCGCCCTTGCGGTTCTTGACGACGTTGACTTCGACATACTTGATCGTGCCGTCAACGCGCGCTTCGTGCTTGGAAGACTCTTCGAGACGCGCCGTGCCGCCGATGTGGAACGTGCGCATCGTGAGCTGCGTGCCGGGCTCGCCGATTGACTGTGCGGCGATGACGCCGACGGCCTCGCCGATGTCCACGGGCCTGCCCGTAGCCAGGTTGCGCCCGTAGCACTTGATGCAGCAGCCGCGGCGCGACTCGCACGTCAGCACCGAACGGATGCGGACGCGCTGGACGCCCGAGCGTTGAATCTCGGCCGCGAGGTCTTCGTCAATCTCTTGACCGATTTCGACGATCACGCGGCCCTCGACCGGATCGACCACGTCGTCAAGCGAAGTGCGCCCGACGATGCGGTCGCGCAGTGATTCGATCTCCTCGCCGCCTTCGATAATCGCCGTAGCAGAAATGCCTCTGAGCGTGCCGCAGTCGGGCTCCGAGATAATCACGTCCTGCGCCACGTCAACGAGACGGCGGGTCAGGTAGCCGGAGTCTGCCGTCTTGAGCGCCGTGTCCGCCAGACCTTTGCGCGCGCCGTGCGTCGAGATGAAGTATTGAAGCACGTTCAGCCCTTCGCGGAAGTTGGCGTGAATCGGCGTCTCGATGATTTCGCCGGAAGGCCGAGCCATCAGGCCGCGCATCCCCGCGAGCTGGCGAATCTGCTGTGCGGAGCCGCGAGCGCCCGATTCCGACATGACGAGAATCGGGTTCAGCTCGTCCAGAGCCTTCTCGCGCTCGTCCATCGCGCGGAACATCTCCTTTGCCACCTTGTCGGTCACTTCCGACCAGATGGCGACGACCTTGTTATAACGCTCGCCGTTCGTGATGACGCCGTCCAGATACTGCTGCTCGACATCAATCACGTCACTCTCGGCTTTCGCCACCAGAGTCTTCTTCGACTCCGGCGTGACGAGGTCGTCGATGCCGATGCTGATGCCCGCCTTCGTCGCGTAGAGGAACCCGAGGTTCTTCAGGTCGTCGAGCATCTTGACCGTCATCTCGTGGCCCAAACGGATGTGGCAGTAGTTGACGATTGCTTGCAGGCCCTTCTTCTTCAGCGTGCCGTTGATGAAGGGCAGCCCCGGCGGAATCTGGTCGTTGAAGATGACGCGGCCGACCGTCGTGTTGATGACACGGCGGACGTTCTCCTGGACGGTGGCGCGCATCACGTCCTGCGTGTCGTGCTCCTGCGTCAGGTCGATCAGGTCGCCCGTGATGCGGAGCTTGATGGGCGTCTGCGTCGTCACCTCTTTGGCATCAAGCGCGAGCAGGACCTCTTCGAGCGAGGCGAAGACGCGGCCCTCGCCCTTCGCGCCCGGCTTGTCGCGCGTCAGGTAGTAGCAGCCCAAAACGATGTCCTGCGAGGGCACGGCGATGGGCTGGCCGTTCGCGGGGCTCAGGATGTTGTTCGAGGCGAGCATCAACACGGCGGCCTCGATCTGCGCCTCGGGTGAGAGCGGGATGTGGACGGCCATCTGGTCGCCGTCGAAGTCTGCGTTGAAGGCCGTGCAGACGAGCGGGTGAATCTTGATGGCCTTGCCCTCGACCAGCACGGGCTCGAACGCCTGGATGCCGAGGCGGTGGAGCGTCGGCGCGCGGTTCAGGAGAACCGGGTGCTCACGAATCACCTCTTCGAGGATGTCCCAGACCACGGGCTCCTGGCGCTCGACCATCTCGCGCGCCTGCTTGATGGTCGCGGCGTGCTGCTGCTTTTCGAGCTGGTTGTAGATGAACGGCTTGAACAACTCCAAAGCCATCTTCTTCGGCAGGCCGCACTGGTGCAGCTTCAATTCTGGCCCAACCACGATGACCGAGCGGCCCGAGTAGTCAACGCGCTTGCCGAGCAGGTTCTGGCGGAAGCGGCCCTGCTTACCCTTGAGCGTCCCCGACAGAGACTTCAGCGGGCGGTTGTTGACGCCCCTGAGCACGCGGCCGCGCCGGCCGTTGTCGAAGAGCGCGTCCACCGCTTCCTGCAACATGCGCTTCTCGTTGCGCACGATGACTTCGGGCGCGCGCAGTTCCATCAGCTTCTTCAGACGGTTGTTGCGGTTGATGACGCGACGGTAGAGGTCGTTCAGGTCCGACGTGGCGAAGCGCCCGCCGTCGAGCGGAACCAGCGGCCGCAGCTCCGGCGGGATGACCGGAATCACGTCCAGAATCATCCACTCCGGCCGGTTGCCGGACTTCAAGAAACTGGTCGCGACCTTCAGGCGCTTGGAGAACTTCAGCTTCTTCTGCTGCGAAGTCTCCTCCTTCATGCGCGTGCGGAGTTCCGTCGCCAGCTCCTCGACGTTGACCATCGTCAGCAGTTCTTTGATGGCCTCCGCGCCCATCTTCGCGACGAACAGGGCGGGGAAGTCGCGCATCAACTCGCGGTAACGCTCGTCCGTCAGAAGCTCGCGCTCCTTCACGGGGGCGTCGCCCGGATCAATCACGATGTACGACTCGAAATAAAGGACCTTCTCCAGCTCGCGCAAAGGAATGTCGAGCAGGTGGCCGATGCGCGACGGCAAGCCCTTGAAGAACCAGACGTGCGAGCAGGGCGAGGCCAAATCAATGTGGCCCAGCCGCTCGCGGCGCACTTTGGCCTGCGTGACTTCCACCCCGCACTTGTCGCAGATCACGCCGCGGTGCTTCATCCGCTTGTACTTCCCGCAGAGGCACTCCCAGTCGGCCACCGGGCCAAAAATTCGCGCGCAGAAGAGGCCATCGCGCTCCGGCTTGAACGTCCTGTAGTTAATCGTCTCCGGCTTCGTCACCTCGCCGTGCGACCACTGGCGAATCTTTTCCGGCGAGGCAAGAGAAATCCGAATCGCTTCAAAATCTGGCGCAAGTTGCGTTTTTTGTTCTTGAAATCTGAACATCTTTATCTCCGGTTTTTAATTTTTGATTTTTGATTTTTGACTGGAGAGGGACTGAGGATTTGAGTCCCTCTCCAACCGCGAATCGCAAATCAAAAATCGCAAATAACCTTTACTCCGTTGCCGCGCCGCCGACGAGAATCGCCTCGCCCGTGCCCGCCCCGTCGCCAGCGCCGTTGCCGCCGTCCTTGTTAATCAGCTCGACATCGAGGCAGAGCGACTGTAGCTCGCGCACGAGCACGTTGAAGGACTCGGGCAGACCCGGATCGAAGTCCGCCTCGCCCTTGACGATGGCCTCGTAAATCTTCGAGCGCCCGGCCACGTCGTCCGACTTGGCCGTCAAGAGTTCCTGGAGGATGTGCGCCGCGCCGTAGGCTTCGAGCGCCCAGACCTCCATCTCGCCGAAACGCTGGCCGCCGAACTGCGCCTTGCCGCCGAGGGGCTGCTGCGTAATCAGCGAGTACGGCCCGATGGAGCGTGCGTGAATCTTGTCGTCCACGAGGTGCGAGAGCTTCAGCATGTAGATGTAGCCCACGGTCACCTTCTGCTCGAAGGCGTCGCCGGTCAGGCCGTCGTAGAGCACGGTCTTGCCCGACTCGTTGACGATTTCGGGCAGGCCCTCCTGGCGCAGGTGCGCGCCGGCCTCTTTGAGCTTGATCTTGATCTCTTTTTCGGTCGCGCCGTCGAAGACGGGCGTGGCGAAGTAGAGCCCGAGGACGCGCGCGGCCCAGCCGAGGTGCGTCTCAAGGATTTGGCCCACGTTCATGCGCGAGGGCACGCCCAGAGGGTTGAGCACGATCTCGACCGGCGTGCCGTCCGGCAGGTACGGCATGTCCTCTTCCGGCAGGATGCGCGCGATGACGCCCTTGTTGCCGTGGCGGCCGGCCATCTTGTCGCCGACAGAAAGCTTGCGCTTCATGGCGATGAAGACCTTAACCATCTTGATGACGCCGGGCGCGAGTTCGTCGCCCTGGCGGAGTTTCGCGATCTTCTCCTCGTAGATGTCGGAGAGAATCTTGATCTGCCGCTCGGTGCGCTCCTCGTACTCCTTAATCTCCGCCGCGATGTCAACGCGCGTCGAGGTCAGCTCGGCCTTGCGCAGGGCCTTCGGCTCTATCCCGGCGAGCATCTCGCGCGTAATCGTCTCGCCCTTCGGGATGACGACCTCGCGGTTGACCGTCAGGTCTTTGGCGAGCTTGCGGCCCTCAAGGAGTTCGTAGATGCGCGCGTCGCGCTGCTCGCGCAGGATGCGGATTTCGTCTTCGAGGTCGCGCCGGAGGCGGTCTTCCTCCTCCTGCTCGATTGATTGCGAGCGCGAGTCCTTCTCCTGCCCCTTGCGCGTGAAGACCTGCACGTCAACGACGGTGCCGTCGATGCCTGGGGGTGAGACGAGGGAGGCGTCCTTCACGTCGCCGGCCTTCTCGCCGAAGATGGCGCGAAGCAGTTTCTCCTCGGCCGTCAACTGAGTCTCGCCCTTCGGCGTGACCTTGCCGACGAGAATTGAGCCGGGCTTGACCTGCGCGCCGATGCGGATGATGCCGCTGTCGTCCAGGTCGCGGAGCATGTTCTCGCCGACGTTCGGGATGTCGCGCGTGATCTCCTCGGGTCCGAGTTTCGTGTCGCGGGCTTCGATCTCCAACTCCTCAATGTGAATCGAGGTGTAGAAGTCGTCCTTGACGAGGCGCTCGCTGACGAGAATCGCGTCCTCGAAGTTGTAGCCGCGCCACGGCATGAAGGCGACGAGCACGTTACGGCCGAGCGCAAGCTCGCCCCTGTCCGTGCACGGGCCGTCGGCGATGACCTGCCCCTTGGCGACCCGCTCGCTGACGTGGACGATGGGCCGCTGGTTGATGCAGGTGTTCTGGTTCGACCGCTTGAACTTGATGAGCGTGTAGATGTCGGCGGTCACCTCGCGCGAGATCGTGCCGTCCACGTTGTGGTCGGCCTTGATGATGATGCGCTCACTGTCCACGTAGTCCACGATGCCGTCGCGGCGCGCGACGACGACCGCGCCGGAGTCCTGCGCCGTCACCTTCTCCATGCCCGTGCCGATGTACGGCGCTTCGGCGCGGAGAAGCGGCACACTCTGGCGCTGCATGTTCGAGCCCATCAGCGCGCGGTTCGCGTCGTCGTTCTCCAGGAACGGGATCAGGCTGGCAGCCACCGAGACGAGCTGTTTGGGGGAAACGTCCACGAAGACGATCTCTTCGCGGCGGGCCAGGATAAACTCGCCGGCCTTGCGAGCCGCGTTGCGGTCGCTAACGATGTAGCCATTCTCGTCCAACTGGATGTTGGCCTGACCGACAACCCACTTGTCCTCTTCCCACGCCGTCAGGTAAAACGGCCACGGCTCGGCCTCGGCCCTGCGTCCGTCGGCTCCGACACGCTTGTTCGCCTTCTCGACATCTTCCTGCGGCACGTGGTCGCCCGGCTTGAACTTCGTATCGCCGCCGTTGACAATCCTCACGTACTCGATGACGTGCCCGTCCACTACTTTGCGGTAAGGCGACTCGATGAAGCCGAACTCGTTGATCCGCGCGAAGCACGAGAGCGACGAAATCAGGCCGATGTTCGGGCCTTCAGGCGTCTCAATCGGGCAGATGCGGCCGTAGTGCGTCGGGTGCACGTCGCGGACCTCGAACCCGGCGCGCTCGCGCGACAGGCCGCCCGGCCCGAGGGCCGATAGTCTCCGCTTGTGCGTGATCTCCGAGAGCGGGTTCGTCTGGTCCATGAACTGAGACAACTGGCTCGACCCGAAGAACTCGCGCACGGCGGCCGTCACGGGCTTCGCGTTAATCAGGTCGCGCGGCATCGTCGTCTGCATTTCCTGGTGGATGGACATCTTCTCCTTGATGGCGCGCTCCATCCTCTCCAACCCGATGCGGAACTGGTTCTCCAGCAGCTCGCCGACCGCGCGGACGCGGCGGTTGCCCAGGTGGTCTATGTCGTCCGCCTGGTACTCGGCCGGGTTCTTGCGCATCTTCAGGACGTAGCCGACGACCTCGACGAAGTCATGGGCCGAAAGCAAGGGGTCGTCAATCCGGTTGCGCTCCGGCTTGCCCATCTTGATGTTGAACTTCAGGCGGCCGACGCGCGAGAAGTCGAACTTGCGCGGGTCGAAGAACATGCCTTCGAGCAGGCGGTAAGCCGTCTGCACGGTCGGCGGGTCGCCCGGACGCATCTTGCGGTAGATTTCCAGGAGCGCGTCCACAGGCTTCGTGATCACGTCCTTCTTCAGGGTCTGCGAGAGCACCGGGCCGAGGTCGTCGCGCTCGGGGAAGAAGATCGAGAAGCGTTCGATGCTGGCCTCGGCGATCTCCTGGAGCTTCGCGGGCGTGATCTCGTTGTTGGCTTCGAGGATGACTTCGCCGGTCTCCGTGTTGACGATGTCGGCGAGCGAGTACGCGCCCTCGAATTGTGCCGTATCAATCTCGACTTCGCGGACGTGCGCCTTGCGGAGCGTGTCGAGCGCCGAGCCCGTGACCTTCTTGCCCGCGCGGACGATCACGTCGCTGCGCCCCTTGATGTCGGAGTCCACCTTCATCCCCGTCAGGCTCGACGGCCCGGACTCCGGGATTTGGATGAAGAGGCGGCCCTGCTCGACGCGGACCTCGTCCGCGACGTAGAAGGCGCGCAGCAGGTCCTCGTCCGAGAAGGAGGAGTTCTTGACGGCCTCTTCGAGCTGCCCGTCCGTGTGGAACGACTTCGGGTCGAACCCATTGCCGAGCCAGATGCCCAGGGCGCGCAGGAAAATCGAGGCCAGGAACTTGCGCTTGCCGACGCGCACGTACAAGAGATTCTTCTGGTCGTACTCGAACTCGACCCAGGAGCCGCGGTACGGAATCACTTTGGCGACGTAGAGCGGCCCGCGCTTGAAGAAGACGCCGGGCGAGCGGTGGAGCTGCGAGACGATGACGCGCTCCGTGCCGTTAATGATGAAGGTCCCGTTGTCGGTCATCAGCGGGATTTCGCCGAAGAAGACCTCCTCCTCTTTGATGTCGCGGATAGAGAGCGTCTCGGTCTCGGCGTCCTTGTCGAAGACGGTCAGGCGGATTTTGACCTTCAGGGGCACGGAGTAGGACATGCCGCGCTCCTGGCACTCCTGCTGGTCGTGCTTGTGCTTGAGGCCGACGGGCTCGCCGCAGTTGTCGCAGAGCGTGGGCCGGACGGCGTTGAACGTGCCGCAGTTGTGGCACAGGGTCTCGCCGGGCGTGAGCGGGTCGACCTTGACGAGCGAGCCGCAGGACTTGCAGTTCGCGCGCAGGTAGCGCAGACCTTCGAGCCGTCCGCACTTACACTGCCAGTTGCCGATGTGGTACTCGACGAAGTCGAGCTCGGCCGTCTGGCGGAAGTCGGAGATGGGGAAGACCGAGCGGAAGACGGCCTGCAACCCCGCGGGCTCGCGCTCCTCCGGCAAAAGGTCCATCTGGAGGAAGCGATTGTAGGAGTCGCGCTGAATCTCGATGAGGTTCGGGATGCGCACGGCCGTCTTGATCTTCGAGAAGTCGTGACGCGTGGGCGGCTG
>DASWQY010000186.1:0-43998 GCA_036403435.1 Pyrinomonadaceae bacterium | reverse complement strand
CGGCGAGAAAGACAATCGCTTTTCTTCGCCGCGTCGCCGCGTCTCCGTGTCCCCGCGTCTATTTTTTTCCGATGACTGACATCAGACGCCCCGTGCGCCCGGACGCGCGTTTCTCGCGGCGGTAGGAGAAGAAGAGGTCCGTGCGGCACATCGTGCAGAGCGGCGCGGTGTGTATGTCCTCGGGGGAAAGGCCGGCGGACGTGAGCTGTTCGCGGTTGGCTCTTTGAAGATCGACGAACGCATGATTGTCGCGCGTCGGCGTGAAGAGCGAACCAGAGCCGGGGAACTTTTCGCGGAACGCTTCGATGACCTCGCCGCCGACTTCGTAGCAGCAGCCGCCGGCCGCCGGGCCTATGGCCGCGCGCACGTCCGCGGCGCGGCTCCCGTATTCCGCGCTCATGCTTTCGAGCGCGTGCGTGACGATTGACGAGACCGTCCCGCGCCAGCCTGCGTGCACGGCCGCGCACGCGCCCGTGCGTGAATCGGCCAGCAGGATTGGCACACAGTCGGCCGTCTTGACGCCGACGAGGACGCGCGGCGTCGCGGTCGTAAGCGCGTCACAGTAAACGGTCTCGCCCAGGGCTTTCTCGGGCTGGCGCTTGTCTTCGACGCCCTTGACCGTGCGCACGTCCGTGCCGTGCATCTGCCAGCAGGATGCAAGCGCCCACTCGCCCTCAAAGAGGTTGAGGAAGCGGCGGCGGTTCTCGTAAATGTTCTCGGCCGCGTCGTCGTTGAAGCCCGCGAGGTTGAGCGCCGCCTCGGGCATGGGGCTAACGCCGCCGAGCCGAGTCGAGAAGGCGTTGGCGAACCCCAGCTCTTCGAGCGGCGCGCAGGAGAGCGCGCGCGTGTTATCCTTCTCGCGCCAGTAGAACCCGGCTTGTGCCAGTTCCGTTTCGTCAGTGATTATTTCCATCGGCATAGACATCATCGAAGTCCGCCGCGTGCGCGAAGTGATGCTGCGCACGCCCCGCTTCGTCGAGCGCGTTTACACGGAGAGCGAGCGCGCCTACTGCGACTCGCGCGGGGCCGTCGCCGCCATGCACTACGCCGCGCGCTTCGCCGCCAAGGAGGCCGCGTTGAAGGCCCTGCAAACGGGCTGGACCGGCGGCATCGCGTGGCAGGACATAGAGGTCGCCTCGCGCGACTCGGGCGCTCCCGTCCTTCTCTTCCACGGCCTCGTCCGCGAACTCTACGAGCGGTCGGGCGCGCGCGCCGCGCACCTCTCCATCTCGCACACCTCCGAGCACGCCATCGCGCAGGTCATCCTCGAAGGCTGATGAGAGCAAGTATTTCACGCAAAGACGCAAAGGCGCAAAGAAAACGATCAAGTTTTTCTTTGCGCCTTTGCGTCTTTGCGTGAGACCTTTGGGTCCGCGTCACAAGTCGCATTCGATCACGGCCGGCCTCTTGAATTCTGTACACGCATCTCGTTGACGAGTGTCCGCCGCCCTTGAGTGTTCGTCTCGACGCGGGTCGTCCCCCACGCCGGAGACTCCAGCCGTTCGTTCGTGATTTGGGGATGAGGCAGAGGCTTCAATCGCGAACTCGGCGAGATGATTCGCGTGCGGCCGTCCGCCTCGACGACGGTCGCCGGCTCGTAATCGTAGGCTTCGGAATCTTCGGCCGAGGTGACCATCTCGAACGTCTCGCCGTGCGCGGTGCATTCGAGGTTCGGCGCGAGTTCCGACGTGATCGCGATGCGCTCCTGCTGCGGGCAGGAGGCCGTCGCGAGCAGGCCCGTCTCCGGGTCAACTTCCACGAAGCGTATGCCCGCCGGGCGCGCGAACGCTTCGCCGCCCAGGTCCGGCCTCAACGCCACTGCCTCACGTACGAACTCGGTCCAGGCCGGCAGCGCGGCCTCCGCGCCCGTCAAGCCCAGTTGCTTGTTGTCGTCAAACCCTATCCAGACTGCCACGACCAGATTCGGCGTGTAGCCCACGAACCACCCGTCGCGCGACGTGCCCGTCTTGCCCGCGATGGCAGTTCGCTTCACGGCACCGCGCGCTGCGCGCGCCGTCCCGTGGTCGATCACGTCCGAGAGCATGTCCGTAATCATGTACGCGGTCGTGGGCTTAATCGTCGGCCGCGTCTTCGGCGTGTCCCCTATGACCTCCGCGCCCGACGAGTCCACGACGCGCGCGAGCACGCTCGGCTCGACGCGCTCGCCGAGATTGGCGAACGCAGTGTAAGCCGCGGCCATCTCCAAAGGAGTCGCCTCCGTCGTGCCGAGCGCGATTGCCGGGTAGGCTTCGGCCTTCGGCAGGCCGAACTTCTCCGCTGTCCGCTCGACACGCTGAAGGCCCGTCCGCATCGCCACGTCCACGGTCACGACGTTGAGCGAGCGCACGAGCCCCGTCCTCATCATCACGTCACGCATCGAGAAGCCGCCGCCGTAATTGGCCGGCCGGTACTTCGCGCCGTCCGCGTAGATGAATTCCTGCGGCGCGTCCGCATAAATCGTTAGCGGCGACAGGCCGCTCTCCAAAGCCGCGGCGTAAACGACGGGTTTGAAGGTCGAGCCGGGCTGGCGGCGCGCGTCCACCGCGCGGTTCAACTGCGACTCCGCGTAGTCGCGCCCGCCGACCATCGCCAACACGCTGCCCGTCTTCGGGTCGAGCGCGACGAGCGCGGCCTGCGGCTTCACGCCGCGCTTCGCGTAAACCTTGTCAAGGCGTTCGAGCTGCCGGCGGACTGCCGCCTCCGCCGCCTGCTGCAAGTCCAAATCAATGGTCGTGTAAACGCGCAGGTTGCGCTCGTCGCCGTTCTCATTCTGGCCCAGGCGCGCTTCGACCACGCGGTTGACGTAGTCGATAAAGTAGGGCGCGGTTGACTGCTCGTGGTCGCCGAGCGGCGCGACCGCGAGTTGCTCCTGCGAAGCCCGGTGCGCCTCGTCGAGCGTGACGAACTGGTCACGCGCCATCGCGCCGAGCACGACGTTGCGGCGGGCGGCGGCCGCCTCCGGGTGGCGGTCGGGCGCGTAGCGGTTCGGGCTCTGAATCATCCCGGCGAGAGTCGCGCTCTCGCCGAGCGTCAAGTCCTTCAGCTCCTTGCCGAAGAAGACGCGCGCGGCCTGCTCGACGCCGCGCACGCTGACGGCCCCGCGCTGGCCCAAATAAATCTCGTTGCAGTAGAGCGCGAAGATGTCCTGCTTCGAGAGCCGCCGCTCAAGGGCGAAAGCCGTCATCGCCTCGGCGAACTTGCGGCGGAAGGTGCGCTCGGGCGTCAGGAACGTGTTCTTGACGAGCTGCTGCGTGATGGTCGAGCCGCCCTGCGAGGTCTCGTCGTCCGCGGCGTTCCGCAGGAGCGCGCGGCCGACGCCCCAGATGTCCACGCCGCCGTGCTCGAAGAAACGGCGGTCCTCAATCGAGAGGATGGCGTGGGCCAAAACCGGCGGCACGTCACGGAAAGCGAGCTGCGGACGCTGACCCGTCTTCATCGCGGCGTCGGTCGTCAGGATTTCCGGCTCTAACGTGTAGCCGTCGAGCGTAACGCCCATGTCGCCCGTCAGCTCCGCTATCCGATTCCTGCCGTCGAACTTTACCTGGACCGTCGAGATCGCCGACTTGTCCGAGTGTCGCGGGCGAATCTCGATCCCGTCCTCGCGCGCCGTGAAACTCCCGCTCCACACGTCGCTCCCGCTCGTCTCGACGTAGCCCGCGCGGCGAAGTAATTCGACCAGACCATCGCGCGAAATCGTCTGCCCGGCGCGCAGCGTGCGCGGCGCGGCGTAGATGCCCGCGCGGCTCGTCAGGTAGCCGCTCTTCAGGCGCGCGTCAACGAAGCTCGCGTAGTAGTTGTAAGAGGAGATGAAGAAGATGACGCCCGCGACGGCGAGGAGGGCGACTGCGCCGAGGACAGAGTAAATGACGACGCGGCGCTTGCGCCTCAGCGCGCGCCAGACTTCGAGCCGCTTGAGCGCGCGTCTTTTGAGTCGCTTGACGCGAGGGCCGCGCTTCTCATCCACGGAAGTGATCTCTATAGCCATGCCTGCCTGCTTATCGGCGGCCGGCGTGCAGAAAAGGGAGAAGCGCGCCTGCCCTCACGTCCAATTGTTTTCCGGCGTTCTTAGTAAACGCCTAATGGCCCAAAAATTCTAACGTCACCTCGCGTCCGCGACCGTGACCGTCGCGGGCCGCGCGCCCGCCGCCTCATCATTACTGCCCGCGCTCGCCCACTGCGAGATGGCGGCGGTCGAGACCGCAATCGTAATCAGGATCATGATGATGGCCGCCAGTTGCGCCAGACCGTTTGCCAACTCCTTCATCACTGCCTCCCCCCGAATCATTCAGTTTTTGCCCTTGCCAAGCCTTTGAGCAATGTTTATGCCAGCGCCCGGCGGGAATCCACGCACGACCTAAGAGACACGAAACCGCGCCTGCAAATAAAGATTTAAGCGGTCCAGGGGATGCCGAAGGAGGCACAACGGAAGAAACATACCCCGCCCGCGTCCGCCTTCGATACGGGGCTGCGGGTTTTAAGGGCCAGAGATGTGTTTTGAAAACTTACAACCGAAGCGAAGTTGCGGATAACTCAAGCGAAGTTGGACGCAACTTGACCAAAGTTGCGCCTGACCTAAGCAAGGTTGCGCGCAACCCAAGCGAAGTTGTGCCCAACCTAAGCGAGGTTGAACGCAACCGAAGCGAGGCTGGACGCAACCTGACCAAAGTTGTGCTCAACCGAAGTAAGGTTGCGCGTAACCTTGCTCAGGTTATGCATAACCCGAGCAAGGTTACGCGCAACCTCGCTCGGGTTGAGCGCAACCCGCGATGAGTTGTCTTAAACGGGAGAGACGTGGAGGCGGCGCTCTACGATGGATTGGAGGTTGCGCTGGTGATATAGCTCCTCGTAGGGCGAGGCTTTTAGGTCGGGGCGCAGGCACGTGTCTATGGGAATCTGTAGGACGGAGTTGCCTCCGGTTCCGCCGGCCCAGGCCGCGCGGGCGTTGGCCTTGAGGCTGTCGAGGTAGAACATGGCGTTTTCGAGAGCGTCGCTGGGGCGCACCCCCTGGTGGCTGGAGATGAGACGGCTTCTGCCGGTGCGCTTGAGGCGGCGCAGGGCGTGCCAGGCCATCTCCGGGGTGGAGTAAGAGAAGTAGGCAAGGTTTCCGACGACGTTGTCGCCGGCCATGAGCAGGTCGGCCTCGGGCACCTCTATGGAAAGCGTGCTCATGGTGTGGCCGGGGTTGTGAAAGATGTCGAGCGTGTAGCGGCCCCAACGCATCACGAGCGAGTCGGAGATAAGCATGGTCGGCTCGACGAAGTTGGCCGCCTCCTCGTCCGTGCGGAACTTCTCCGTGGAAAAGGTGTGCAGGTAGTTCTGGTGCGCGATGATTTCGGCTCGGGGGAAGAGTTTCAGCGCGGCCAGGTGGTCGCTGAAGTAGTGCGTGGCGATGATGAAGCGCACCCGCTTGTTGAGGCCGGCCTCGATTCTCTCGCGCAACTCTTCTGCGTCTGAACGGCTCGCCATGCCGTCAACGAGGAGGACTTCGTCGCCCTTGACGAACGCAGTCGAGTTGGAATGATAGGTCTCGCCTATGAAGACGTAGATGTCGGATTCGACCTGCTGCTCTCTCACGTCTATTACTCCTTTAACTATTAACTCACGCCGGCTGCCTCTGCTTATTACGACGAACGCGCCGGGTTCGTTCACGCCTCATAAGACACTACCTCAGCGCAGGGGCGAGACGCGGCGCTTGTCTTCGGGCGGCTGTTGTTGTTGGCGGCGTCGGCGCTGGTACCACTTGGGGCGGGGCTCCGCGACGGGTTCGAGCAGGCGCTTGATTCTCTCGACGCACGGGCGCGCGGCCTGTTCACCCAGACGGATGAGGTCGTCGGCGCGCTGCATCTCGTCCCAGCGGATGTGGCCCGTCTTGGGCATGACGACTACGTCGGCGTCGTGCAGTTGGTGTATGGCCGCGGTCCTCTGGATGACCATCATGGACTGGAGGATGACGCCGATGACGGACTGCGGCGGGCCGATGAACTTCGCGCCTTCGCTGTTCACGTCCACGGCGATGACCACGTCCGCGCCGAGCCCGCGGACGGCCGCCGTCGGGACGTTGGCGACGAGGCCGCCGTCAACCAACTGCCGCCCGTGGTCGTCCGTCACGGGGACGTACCAGCCCGGCAGCGCGCAGCTTGCGCGCACGGCGAAGGCCACGTCTCCTTCAGTCATAATCACGGCCGAGCCGGTCTTCAAGTCCGTGGCGACGACGGCGAGCGGGATGCGAAGGTCCTCGAAGCGTTTGACGGGGAGGCGCGCACGCACGAACTCTTCGAGGCGCGCGTTCGACTGCACGCCGAGGCGCGAGAGCGTCACGCGCCCCACGTCCCTCCAGCGAAGCCCGCGGCTGACATTCGCAACCTCGTCCACGGTCATCCCGGCGGCGTAGCCCGCGGCGACGATGGAGCCGGCGGACGTGCCGGCGATGTAGTCAATGGGGATGCTGTGCTCTTCGAGGACGCGCAACACGCCCACGTGCGCGAAGCCGCGGGCGACGCCGCCGGAGAGCGCGAGCCCTACGCGCGGGCGCTGGCTGAGCTGTGCGTCATCTCTCGACATAAGCGTTTGATGTCGGATGACGGCGGCGGGGATGTCGTGAGGCGCTTTTCGGCCGCCCTGGTCACATCACGCCTTCGTCGGCCGACGGGCCGTAGAGGGCCGGGACTGGCACGTCGTTGAGCCGCAGGTAGACCGCGAGTTGCGCCCGGTGGTGTATGGTGTGGCTCATAATCATGCCGCGCAGGACGCCTGCGCGCGGCTGCGAGAAGATGGTCTTGCCTCCCATCAGCAAGGTCCAGGGCTTCATCAGGTGCTCGTCGCTCGCACCATTGATGGCCGCGCGCGCGGCGGCCACGTTCTTGTCGAACGTCTCAAGCGCCTCCCGCACGGACTCAATTGGCTTGGCGCGCAAGGGCTCGCCGCCGACGGGGGCCACGTCCAATTCGTCTTTCTCGATGACGTGAACCGCCCAACTGACGAGGTTAGAGAGGTGCGTACCCAGGCCGCGCATCGTCGTGGACTTCTCGTGCGGCTTCCAGTCGAGCTTGTCTTCGGGGATGCGTTCGAGAGTCTTGCGCGTGTTCGCCATCTCGTGGTCGAACTCCGGCAGCATGGATTCGCTCAGTCCCATTTGCG
Source organism: Pyrinomonadaceae bacterium (assembly GCA_036403435.1). GTDB lineage: Bacteria > Acidobacteriota > Blastocatellia > Pyrinomonadales > Pyrinomonadaceae > QHXM01. The sequence continues at coordinate 36,861 of DASWQY010000186.1, read as the reverse complement.
TTCCTCTCAGGGTTAAGCCGGAGGGGAAAACTCTCTCCGGCCGCGTCAGCGTTACTTGACGAGTTGCCTGCGCTTGATCTCTTCGAGCTGCCGCATGGCCTCCTTCAACTCCCTGTCATCATCGCGCTCTTCGAGCCTGCGCGGCTCGGACTTGCCCGCGAGCTTGCGGTAGATGACGACGCCGAAGACGACGAGGGCGACGAAGAAGAGGATTTTGGCGAGCCAGACGACGATGCCGATGACGGCCAGGATGCCGAGGATGGCGACCAGGATGGCGGCGGCCCACAGGATGAGCTTCGCGTTCTTTAACATGACCGAGACCTCCAAAAACTGCGAGGGACTTTCAACAACTAAAGATTACAACAGGTCGCGGAATAAAAGAAAGAAAGGGTATGAGCCGCGAAGTCACACGAACAAATACGAAGGGAGCATCCAATCTGTTTCGTGTCGCTTCGTGTGCTGCGCGTGGTCCGCCCCTTCTTTCAGTATCAAACCGGGTTGAGGATGGTGATTTCGGCGCGCTCGCGGGCGCTGTCGAGGAACTCGTCCGTTTCGGACTCGATCTTGCTCTCGGTCAGCTCGGCCTCTATCTCCTTGTAGGCTTCCGCGAGTTCGGGGACGAGGCGGCCCGGCTGCTGGCGGCGGAGGCGCGGGACGTAAACGTCGCGGTAGTAGTCCCCGACCTCCTTCTGCGTGACGACCGTGAAGGAGCGGAAACGGAAGTCCAAATACTTTTCTATCGTCAGGCGCTGGCGAACGATCTCGCGCAACTGGTCTGCGCTCAGCCCGACGCGCGTCACACGCTCCTGAAATTCCGCCAGCGACGGGAACATCTTAACGAGATCGTCCGTCCTGTCCTTAATCTCCTGCTCGGTCGGCTCGATGGCCGGCAGGCGCTCGGCCTCCTGCAAAATCAGCCGCTGGCTGATGACGAGGTTGAGCACGCGATTCAGGCTCTCCGAACTCGGGGCGTCGAGCGGCGTCGCGGGCTGGAGCGCGAGCTGCCACAAGAGGTCAGAGTAAGTGATCAGACTCGGGCGCACGCCGCTGTTGACGGTCGCCACCATCTTGTCCGTCACGGCTTGGGCCTGCACAGCAGGGCCAGGAATTAAAGATGCAAAATTAAAAATGCAAAATGAGATGGCGAACAGAATGAGCCTAGGACGCCGCTCGCGCCTGCTGTAATTGTTCACCTCTCCAATCATGCTTTTTGCATTTTTCATTTTTAATTTTGCATTCCTTAAAACGCCCTGGTGAAGCGGAAATGTAACTGGCCGCGCTTGAGGCGGTAGATGGCGTCGGTGCCGTCCGCCTGCGGGATTAAAAACTCGGGCGGGTTGAGCAGCCAGCCGTAGTCAATCGAGAGCGTGCCGCCGAGCGGCGTCTTGACGCCGACGCCGACGCCGATGGTGTGCGTCCAATGCATGCGCGCGTTGTGCGCGTTGATGCGCTCGGCGCGCGTCAGAAGGGGGTCGTCCTCGTCGGGCGCGTCGTTACGCCCGAAGATGTCGCCGACGCGCGCGAAGACGTTGCCGCCGTCGTAGAACGGCACGACCTGAAAAGCCTTCGTCAGCGAAGTGCGCGCTTCGAGGTTGACGACCGCGAGTGCGTTTCCGCCGACGGGCACGGTGAACGGGTCGAGCTGAATCAGCTCGCCCTTGTTGTTGCGGAAGATGCCGCACCCCTTCGGGACGGGGAATGAGAGGAAGCAGTCGGGGTTGATGGCGCGCGGCCCGGCCTCCTCGAAGTTGAAGCCGCGGAGCGTGGTCGAGCCGCCAGAGAAGAACCTCTCGCTGATGGGCAGCGTGCGGTCAACCTCGTCGATCACGCCGTTCTCGTTGCGGTCGCGCGGGTTGAACAGGTTCGCCAGGCCCAGCGTGACGTTGCCCGCGAGCACGGTGCCGCGCACCTGCTTGAGACGGTAGTAGCGACGGTAGTTGAACTGAAGCTTATTGAAGGAGAGGTTACCGCCGAGTTGCCGCAACGCGAGCGAGTAGTCGAGCGTCAGGAACTCGCCGCGCGTCGTGTCGAACTGGCTGTCGCGCGTGTCGCGGACGAAGGTCGCGCCGAGGCGCGAGAGGCGGACGGCGCGGTCGGGTCTGAGAATCGAGGCTATCAAGAGGCTGTTGATGTTGTAGAGCCGCACGTCCTCGTAGGAGTAGCGCAGGAAGAGGATGCTGCGCGTCTTGCGGTCGATCAGGCGCTGCGTCTCGGCGTTCAGCGTGAAGCGGTTGATGGTCGGCTCGCCCGCCGGATTGCCGAACTCGTCAATCGGGTTTCCCTCTTCGTCCAGGCGCTGGACGATGCCGAAGCTGCCCTTGTCAATCGTCGAGCGGAAGAAGCGCGTGACGGTCGTGTCACGCATGTACTGGGCCGAGAGCGCGAGCGGCGCAAACTGGTTGTCGCCGTAGCCGCGCCACCGCGGGTCCAGATATTCGAGGCGGACGAGCTGCTGGCGCTTACTGGCGCGGACGCGGAAAGCGCCCTGGCGTAGCTTGCCGAACATGTTGAGGTTGCGGATGTCGAAGAACCCGAGCGGGCCGTTGTCCGTCGAGTAGCCGCCGCCGTAGCGCATCTCGCGCGGCTTCAATTCTTCCACGTCGATGATCACGTCGCGCTTCTTAAAGCCGGACGCGGTCTCGCCCGCCGGCTCCGTGCGGATGATGACCTGGCGAAAAACGTCGGTCGCGTAGAGCGCGCGCTCGCTGTCCGAGATGCGGTCGGCGCGTAAGACCTGGTTCTCCCTGAGCGGGATGGCCGCGAGGATGGCTTCCTTCTTCGTGCGGACGTTGCCGTTGACGAAGATGCGGTTGATGATGACGCGGTCGCCCTCGCTGCGGATGGTGTAGACGAGGCGGACGCGCTCTTCGCGCTCCCCGTCGGGGAGCGTGGTGGGCGGGAGGTCGATGGTGGAGAACTCCATGCGCGCGCCCGTCTGGCCGTCGCGCGCGTAGAGGGCAAGGATGGCGTCGCCGTCCGAGCGAGCCTGCGAGCGCGAGAAGAACTCGCCCTCGTTGGTGCGGAAGCAGGGCGTGAAGTCTCCGGCGTCGAAGCGCGCGGCGCAACGCGCCCGGCCCGCCTCGGCAATCTCGTTGCGGAGTTTCGCGTCAGTGTAGAGCTTGTTGCCTCTAAGCTCGATGCTCGCGAGGCGCGTCCGCGGGCCTTCCGCGACGACGAAGGTGATAATTAAATTCTCGCCCTCGATGGAGACGCCCTGGCGGACGGTCACTTCCGCCTTGCGGAATCCGAGGTCCTGCATCCGCGTGCGAATCGTGCGGCGGTCCTGCTCCAACAGCTCACGGCTCGTGTAGCCGCGCCCGTAGCCGAGGAACGGGATGAAGCCGAGGGCGTTCGCGCGCTGCGTGCGCAGCTCCTCCTCCACGTCCTCGATCTTCAGCTCGGTTGTGCCCTCTATGCGGATGTCCGTCAGCTTGAAGCGGCGTCCGCGCTCCACGTCGTAGGTGACGGTCAAGGTCTTCCCCGCCAGCTCCCGCGGGTCCAGGTTGTTGCACATCTCGGGCGTGCCGTTCAAGTCCGCGCTCGTCGCGGGCGCGGGCGAGACGGCGCAGGCGGAGGTCACCTCGGCGAAGAAATAGCCGCTCTCCTGAATCTTGTTGCGCAGTCTTCGCTCGCCCTCGACGATGGCCGAGATGTCAACGTTGCCCTCGCGCTTGATGGGCAGAAGCGAGCGCAGCGTCTTCTCGCTGAAGTCGTAGTTGTGCACCTCGACTTTGACCATCGGGCCGATGCTGCCCGTCAAGGTAATCGTCACGCGGTTGGCCGCCTGGTCCAGCACGAAGCGTTCGTCGTCCAACTGCGGCGCGAGGTAGCCCCTGGCGATGATGGCCTGCCGGACGCGTTCCACGTCTTCGGCGAGCGCGGCGCGCGAGAAGGGCGCTCCGGTCTGGAGCACTAGCTTCTGGCGCACCTCCGAGTCGTCGAAGCCCTTGACCTGTATGTTGAACGCCTCGACGCGCGACTGCTCGCCGGGCTCCACGTCGAAGACGACCGTCATGCGCGTCCCCGTGGCGTCCTTCGGGTCGCGCACCTGCGTGTAGGTGATCTCGGCGCGGTAGAAACCCTTGTCGCGCACGTAAGCCTGAATCAGGTCCGCGTTGTTGCGTAAGACCTGCTCGGAGAGCGGCGAGCCGGGCTCAAGCATGTTGAGGCGCGAGCGCAGCTCGTCTTCGGAGAGTGGCGAGTCGAGCCCGGCGTGCAGGCCGAGCTTGACCTCGCCGACCTTGACCTGCCGGCGGACGACGAAGGCGACGCAGAGCGGGCGCGTCTGGCCCGCCGCCGTGCCGCACGTCTCGCTGACCTCGACGCGCGCGTTCGAGACCATGCCGGAGTCGAAGAGCGCCTGCAAGGATTCGCGCACGCGCACGGCCGCGTACTCGCCGCCCTCCGTGACCGTGAGCACCGAGAGCAGCTCGGCCTCGGCCGCCTCGTCGCGCGGGCTCCCTTCGATGACGACCCGGAGCTGCGTGATGACGCGCCCCTCGTAATCGCCCGCGCCCGGAGCCGCGGCGGACGCGTTGCCGCCCCGCGCCGCGACGGCGGCGACGAGCAGCAAGGCGAAAGAGAGGAAGCGGCGCGGAGTCACCCTTATGATCTCGGATGTTAAATCCAAATATTTTTCACCACAGAGGGCACAGAGGAAGACAAAAATAATTTGAGATTTGAGATTTCAAATCCGCTTTTTTCAAACCCTTTCTTCCCTCTGTGTACCTCTGTGTCCTCTATGGTGAATTAAACCTGCCGAACTTGAATCAGAAACGTTTCCTCAGCCTGATCTCGAAATTGAAGTTGTCGTTACGCGAGTTGAAGCCGGTGGTGCTGCCCTGCTCGTACTGCGCGACGAACGAGAGACGGTTCGAGACGCGGTACTCGACCGCCAGCACCTGGTTCTGGTTCCCCGTCACGTTGGTCGAGTAAGTGATCGAAAGGTTCCTGTTAATCTGCCGCCCGACGGTCAGGCGTGCGGTCGGGCTCTCACCGCCGCGCCCCGCGATCAGCGGGTCGATCTCGAAGCGGTTCAGGCCGAAAAGCTTGTCGGTCGCGCGCCGCGCGGGTGCGCTAATCAGACTCTCCGTCAGCAGACTCGCGGCCGTCCCCAAGCCGGACTGTGCCAATGTCGAGACGCCCGTGTCGCCCGTGGCAAGCTGGCCGTTTAGGATCAGCGAGACCACGTCTGCCTGCGGGAGCGCGGGGTCCGAGCGCACGTTGACTGAGGGCTGCGTCAGAGGGCCGGTGATGCTCGTGATCACGTCGTAGCCCTGAATCTCGCCGACGGTCTGGATGTTGAGGATGGGGTCCACGTCGAGGCTCCCCGCCAGGTCAATCGTGGCGCGCTGGATTTCGTGGCGGTTGTTGCGGAACTGGACCGTGCCGCTCGTGAACGTGATGCGCCCGGAGACGACCGGCTCCTTGACCGGCCCGTTGACTCTGAGCGAGACGGAGCCGACCGCCTCGGCCAGATTGTTTCGGACGACGAGCGCGTCGCGCCCCTCGACTCGCAAGTCCTGAAACTGCGCGGTCGCGGCGAGCGCGAATTCCCCGCCCTGCTCGATGAGCGCCTCGCGGCGGCGGTTGATGAGAGATTCGAGGTCCAGGTCTTTAGTGTACTCGGCGCGGCGCAAGTTGACCTGGCCGGAGATGACGGTGGCTATCTGCTGGCCGCGCCCGGCCGTGCCGCCGCTGATTTCGAGGTCAACGTCGGCGGTCGAGCGAATGTCTTCCGGGTAGGGCACGGTCACGTCGTCGCCGCGGATGTTGACGCGAAAACTCGTCGGCGTGAAGCCGGAGAGGAGCGCGCCGCCCGTCACCCAGACGCGCCCGCCGCCGAGCACGCCGGTCAACTGGTCAATCTGCGCCTGGTTGCTGTTGAAGCGGACGCCGCCCGTGACGTTCGTCAGGCTCAGCCGCTCGTCGGCGAGCAGGATGGAGAGCGAGGCGTTCGTCAGCGAGGCCGTGCCGTTGATGCGCGGCTGCTGGAACGTGCCCGCGACGCGGACGTTGGCCTCGGCCGAGCCGTTCAGGAAGAGGTCGGGCGAGAGCCCCTTGAGAACGCGCAGGTCCAGTTTGCCGTTGACCGTCAGGCTGTGAGTCGCGCCGGGCGCGAGCGCGAGCGTGCCGCCCAGAGTCAGGTTCGTGTTCGTCCCCGTGAACTGCGTCCTGGTGAAGGTCAGGTGGTCGCCGGAGAACTCAAGCACGAGCGGCTGGACCGCCGTCAGGCGTATGTCTTCGACCTGGACGGTCAGGTCCGTGAAGTTGGCGGTGCCGGCGAGGCCGCGCCACGAGAACGTCTCCTCGCCCTGCGCGTCCTCCGCGAAGAGCGGGCCCGTGGCGGTGAGCGTGCCCGTGGCACGGCCCGTCACGCGCACGTCCGGGTTATTGAGAATGAGGGCGAGCAGCTGCGTCAGGTCCGCGTTCGTGAGCGTCGTGTTGACGGTCGTCATCAAGTTCTTCGTCGCGAGGTCAACCTGCGCGGTCACCTGCTGCTGCGGGCTGAGCAGGCCGGTCGTGAAAGTAACGTCGAGCTTCCGATCTCGCGTGCGCCCGGTGAGCGTCAGCAGCCCGGTCGCCCGCCCGTTGACCTTCACGTCGCGCCCCTCGCCGTCGAAAGTCACGTCGAAGTTTGAGAAGTCTTCACCCGAGAGCGCGCCCGTGATGTGCGCCGAGAGGTCCACAGCGCCCGTGACCTGCGGGAGCGCGCCGGGGTTCGGGGCGAAGGCGGCGAGGCGTTCGAGCTGTACCCCTGCCGCTTCGGCGCGAATGTCTAATGCCCGGCTCGTCGTGTTGAAGGTGCCGTTCGCGGTGAGCCGGCCCGCGTCGAGTTGGGCCACGACCGAATCGAGGGTGACGACGGGGCCGTTGAAGGTGGCCCGCGCCGTGATGTTCTGGAAAGGCTCGCCGCCGACGCGGCCGCGCGCGAAGCTCAAATCCGCGTGCCCGCTCATCGCGTCGGGGATGCCCTCTATGTTGACGGTGCCCGAAAGGTCGGACTCGATTTGGCCCAGGCGGGCGAGGCTCGGGCTGAAGACGGCGAGCGCCGCCGAGAGGTTCCGCGCGTTGACGCGGTCGAGCGTGGCCGTGAGCGACGCGTTCGTCAGGCCCTCGCCGCCGAGCGCCGTCCGCAGGCTGAACTGGACGCCGCCGCCGTCGCGCTCGGTCAAGCGCCCGTCGTTGATGGCAAGCTCCGTGGGCGTCTTGACCAGCCCTGCTTCGAGCGAGCCGAGGTCGCGCCCGTTCACAATCAGAGAGGCGAGCGAGGCGCGGCCGTTGACGCTCGGGTCTTTCAGCCGGCCGCTGATGTTGCCGTCGAAACTGAACTTGCCGGCAAGCTCGACCTTGCTCCTTTCGAGCTGATCTTCGAGGTCGGAGAAGAGGCCCGTGCTGAAGAGGACGCGCTGCAACTCCGAGGCGTCTTCGGACGCCAGGTTGACTTGCAGGTTCGACTCGTCGCGCTCCAGGGAGAATTGGCCCGTCGCGGTCAACTGCGTCGCTGGCGTCGTCAGGGTCGCGCGCTCAAGCTGGAAGAGGCCGCGGTCTGCGCGCAGCTCTATCCGGCCGTTGACGGGCGTCCGGCCGGTCGCCTCGTCGCCGGTCTCGGCGTTGAGGTCCAGGCGGGCCGTGCCCGAGGCCGCGCCGAAGTTCGTGCCGGGGAACGTCAGGTTGGCCGTGCCCGTGGCCTTGCCCGTGAGCAGGATGGGGCGGGCCGTCAGGGTGGCGACGAGGTTGCCGATGTCAAGGTTGCTGAATTCGGCCGCGACGCGGGAGGTGCCGCCGCGCGCCGTGCTGACGGTGGCGCTGCCGGCGGCGCGGCCGCCGAGGATGTTGGCGTCGAAGTTGTTAAGCTGGATTTGGCTGCCGGTCGCAACTAACTGCGCGCGCGCCGCGCCGAGGTTAATCTGGCCCAGCACGCCGCCGCCGAGGCTGAGGTCCGCGCTCACGCGGTAGCCGCCGCGCGGCTCGACGACGAAGACGGGCCGCCCGAGCCGCAGGTTGTCAACGCGCCCGCCCGCGAAATCCCTGCTCGCGGCCACGGTCACGGTGCCGGCGTTGATGTCGCCGCTCCTGCCCTCAATGCGCCCGCCCTCGTAAACGCTCAGGCGCACGCCCGCGACGTTGAGGCTCCCGACGCGCGCGCCCGACGCCACGACAGGCCCGACGCGCAGGCTCCCGGTCTCTATGTTCGTCACTCCGCCCCGCGAGACGATCTCGACGTTGCCGGTACTGAGACTCTCGACGCGCGCCGTCGGAGAAATAATCGGTCCAGTTTGCAGACCGGCAAGAGAGGCGACCGTCACCTCGTTCTCCGTCCGCCCGCGCACGTCCGACGCGCGCAGGTTGCTGACGGTCGCGCCCTGCGCCCCGACGCGGCTCGCCACGACGCTCCCGGCAGAGTAGGTCAGCACACCTTCGCGAGATTCGGCTGTCGCGTCGCTGATGATCAAGCCCGCCACGGTGCCGGACGGGTGTCGCGCGGCGGCCGCGCGCAATTCGCCCAGCCAGCGGAAGTCCGTGCCCGTGCCCATGACGTTGCCGGCGAGCTGCACCGAGTTCAACTGGAAATCGCCGGCCGAGAGAAGCTCCGCGACGGCCCGCCCGTTAATCTCGTAAGTCTTGCCCTCGCCGCCCCCCTTCCCGCTCACGACGAGCGCCTGCAAGCGCACGCCGTCGGCCGCGAGCGCGTCCGCCTTTATCTCGCCGTCCACTTGGTAGCGCGAGCCGTCGCCCGTCACCGTGCCGACGATTGTGCCGACGCCGCGGAGCGTGGCCCCCGCCTGCAACACGTCTGACGCCTGCGTCAGGTCAACGGTCGAGTTGACCTCCATCCGGTAACGCAGGTTGCGCCAGTCGTCCATCACGCCGCTCAGATGCGCCTCGGCCACGGGCGAGCGCAAGGTCAGTTCCTGAATCTCGGCGCGCGTCTGGTTGATGCGGGCGCGGGCCGTGATGTCTATCTGGTTGACAGGCCGCCCGTCGTAAACAAAAGTCGAGTCGGTCGAAGAGAACGTGACGCGGTTCATGCGGCTCTCTTCGGGCGCGGCGGGGTCTTCGGGCTCGATGGTGGCGAGGATGTTGCGCGCCTCGCCGGAGATGTCGTGCCGTTCGTCGCCGTAGTGGACGACGGCGTTGTTGAGCGTGATTTTGGCGGTCGAGTACGAGAAGAGGATGCGCGCGTTCGGGTCGGGCGGCGGCAGTCTCAAATTACGGAAATTCGAGTTGCCGTCGGCGTCGAACTTGGCCCAGAGTTCGAGGCCGTCGATCTGCAAGTCCTGAAGGCGCACGTTGCGGCGGAGGCTGAGCGAGTAGAGGTCGTCGATGCGGACGGTGGCGAGCATGCGGTCAATCTTGCCGAGCCGCTCGCCGCTCTTCTCGTCGTAAAGCTCTATCTCGCGCATCTCGACGGTGCGTGGGCCGAAGCGCGTCTCGAAGAATTTTATCTCGGCCCGGATGCCGTACTCGGCGAGCGTCCCCTTAATCTGGTTGGCGATGTAGCGGTCAATGTAGCCGAGCCGGTAGGCTATGACGGCGGCCAGGACGACGAGGACGACGAGGACGGCGACGCCGAGCGTGGCGAAGAGGGCGTTACGGCGCGTGAGGAAGCGGCGGCGGCGTCCCTGCGGGGTTCTCGGCTCCGGGCGGTCGGCGTCGCGCTCGGCCGCCGCCTCGGCGGCGGGCGGCAGGGGCTCGTCCGTCTCCGACCGGAGCGCGGCCTTAATCTCCTTCTCTTTTTCCGGCGGCGGCTGAGCGGGCTTCTCGTCGCCGCGATCATCAACAGGCATAAAGGAGTTTTCAGTTTTCGGTTTTCAGTTCTCCCCGATTCCGAGTTCTCAGCGTCGCCTTCAGACTGAAAACCGGAAACTAAGAACTGAAAACTGTGTTAGCGGGAGAGCCGAGGGGGACGTTGCCGACGACTTCGAGATCGAAGCCTTCGAGCGCGGCGACCCGCGGCGGGTGGTTCGTCAAAAGCAGGATGCGGCGCAGGCCCAACTCGTGAAGAATCTGCGCGCCGACACCGTAGTCGCGGTTCACGCCGTAGCCCGTCTGCACGCTCGCTTCCTGCGCGCTCAAATTCTGCTCCTGCATCAACCTGTAAGTCTTCAACTGGTGCACGAGGTCGAGGTTGTGCTCGCGCTGCCTGAGGTAAAGGATGACGCCCCGGCCGGCGGCGGCGATTTTTTCCAGCGACGTGTGGAGCTGAAAGCCGGTGTCGCCGATGAGCGCGCCGAACATGGCGAACGTGACATTCTCGGTGTGGACGCGCACCAGCACGGGCTCCGGGCCGGCCACGTCTCCCATGACCATCGCCAGGTGGACCTCGCCGTTAATGACGTTCTCGAAGGCGACGGCGCGGAAGCGGCCGTAAACGGTCGGTATCTCCGTCTCGGCGGCGCGGCGCACCAGGGTCTCTTTGCGTATGCGGTAGCGCACGAGGTCCGCGACCGAGATAATCTTCAGGTCGTGAAGCTGGGCGAACGCCTCCAACTCGTGGAGCCGCGCCATCGTCCCGTCTGGGTTCATGATCTCGCAGATGACGGCCGACGGGTTGAGGCCCGCGATGCGCGCGAGGTCAACGCTCGCCTCGGTCTGTCCGGGGCGGACGAGCACGCCGCCCGTGCGCGCGCGCAGCGGGAAGACGTGGCCCGGCCGCGCGAGGTCTTGGGGCCTGGTCTTGGGGTCCACGGCCGTCAGGATGGTCATCGCGCGGTCGGCCGCCGAGATGCCCGTCGTCACCCCTTTGCGGGCCTCGATGGAGACGGTGAAAGCGGTGCCGAGGAAGGAGGTGTTGTCGGCGACCTGCATCGTCAGGTGCAGCTCGTCGCAGCGTTCTTCCGTTAAGGGCATGCAGATGAGGCCGCGCGCGTGAGTCGCCATGAAGTTGATGATTTCGGGCGTGACCTTCTCGGCCGCGCAGACGAGGTCGCCCTCGTTCTCGCGGTCCTCGTCGTCAACGATAATGATCATGCGCCCGTCGCGTACGGCGGCGGCGGCGTCTTCAATCGGAGCAAAGGGCATCTCGATTTACTCGGCTTCGGATCAGGGAGATTCGGACGCCGCCTATGTTACCCGAAAGCCTCTTGATTTGCGACTGCGCGCAAGCCGACAGCTTCACAGCTCTTCGATGGTGCGGTAGAGAACCTCCCGGCCGACCTGCACCCGGCCCGAATAATGCTCGTTCGTGGACCCGAGTTTCATCCTCCCCGAGGGCTTGTCTTCATAGAAGTAGAACAGACCCACCTTCTCGCCGTCGCGCAGCGCCTCGTACTCCCCGCGCGCAGCGTCCGGGAACGACGGCCCGAACTTTTCCTGGAGCACGTGCGAGAAATGCTGGTGGAGAATCAGGGCCTGCTCTTTGGTCATCAGTTTCTTGATGCCGCCCTTGCGGCCGACGAGCGCCTGCATTTGGCTGCTCGTCTGGTTCCCGGCGCGCTCCGGCAGACACGGGATGAGGACCGGCCTTTTGACCGTCACCGTCACCTCCCTGCCGTTTTCGTCCACGACCGCATAGTCGCCGAGCGGCAGAAGATTCTTCCTCATGTGGTAAGCGCACTGCGAGCTGACGTATTTTCTCCGGCGCATGTCCTTGTGCTCGCAGGCGCAGCCCAGCACGCCCACGACATCTTTACCCAAGTCAATCAGGGCCTCGTAATCCTTATCGACGAGCCGGGCCAATTCCTGGGCGGCCAGCTCCACCAGCCGCTTCCGAACGGCCCTCTCACGGCATGACGCCAGGACGCCGAACGCCAGCTGCCCGAGCGTGGTTTTCCGCCCGGCGCTCTCAAGGCATTTTATCCCTGCCCGCTTGACCACCCGGAGAAGAGATTCCTGCACCTGCGGCATCTCGACCGCCTCGCGGAACGCGCCTTCGCCGTATTCTATCAACCAATCGACGAAGTAAGTGTCGGCGGCCTCGCGGCCGACGATAGCCAGCGCCTCGACGCCCGCGCCCGTGGCCTTCCCGCTAAGCTCGACCACCTTAGAGCAGAACTTCTCGACCCAGCCGGCCGACCTCGTCGAATCGAGAATGTCGCGCAGGCGCTCCCACGTCTCGCTCGTCAGCCGCCGCGGCGCGCGCGGCGTCGCCCACTCGGCCACGGCCGCCGCGATGTCGCCGGACGGGAGCAACTGAGGATTGGCTTGCAGCGTCGCGACCTCGATGAAGGCGAGGGGGTCCGCCCAGGCGAGTGACTCAAGAGCGCGGCGGGCTTCCGGCGGCTTAATCAACTCCGCCAGAAAAGGTACCAGCCCCTCGACCGGCGCGTACTGGGAGTTCTCGCGCAGCCTGCCGAATTGGAGGTGGCGCACCATTGCCACCGCCGCCAGATACTCGGCCATCATCTGGTGCGGGAAGGATAACTTCAGCGGCGCGTCCTTCCGCAGAAAGCCGTTGACTTCCAAAGTCTCGGCGTCGAAAGGCGAGCCGGGCCCGGTCAGCTCCGACAGCAGCCTGGCGGCGTCCCGCTCATCGAAGTTCTCCCCGACGGGCCAGAGCGCCAGCGCCAGCTTCTCGTATAAGTCGCGGAACGACTTGTCACCATCCGCGGGGAGCGCCTTGCTCCGCTTGTAGAGTTTGTCGATGAAATGGTCGAATAACTCCCGCGTGTTCATCTGAAGCACCTGGCCCACGTCGAAGCCCTCGCTCGCCGCCAGCCAGGCGCAGATGACGACGAACAGCGGGGTCTGCAAAGACTTGGTGCTGAAGGCGCGGTGGAGCGCGTCGCCGTGCTCGGTGAGCTTCTCCCGCGGGAGTCCGTTGTCCGTGCACAGCACGTAGAAAAAATGCTGCGCCTCTTCCTTCCCGATGGGGTGCAGCGTCTTGACCTGCTCGTCCCTGACCAAATTGTCCGGCAGCTTCTCCTGCGGCTCGCGCGTCGTGCCGAGAACGGAGTAGCCGCCCTTAGGGTGGTGGCGCTCGAAGTAGCCGGCGAGGAGTTTGAGCACGGCCATCGAAGACTCGGCCAGGTGCAGGTCTTCAACTATCAGCAGGACGCGCTTCCTCCCGAGGGCGTAGGCTATCGCCGCGGGCGAGGGCGTCGGTTGGCCGGTGGTCGCGGCGTGCTCGGTGAAAAAAGCACAGATAGCTTCCCAGAGCCGCGGGTGGCTGTTCTGCCGAACGGCCTCCTCGACGGAGCGCGTGTCCAGTTTGATGAAGAGGTCTACGGCGGACGCTTCACCGACGCCGCCGAGGACCTTTCTGAATAAGTGGTCCAGGTAAGTGGTCTTGCCGACCCCCACGGGGCCGTTGATGATTGTCACGCGCTTGGCGGGCGCGTCCGCCACGTTACCGCGCCCCAGCTTTTGGAACTCTGTCTTGAAGCCTTCGACCAGCGGGCGCGCGAGGCCGTCTTTCCTGTAGGCCGCAAAAATGGAGTCGCGAAAGGCTTGCGCCTTGCGGTAGGCGAACCAGCCGGCGACGGCGACCCACCAGCGCGGCGGCGTCGGGGCCGGCGGCAACAGGAAGGCCGGCAGGGGCGGGCCGGCGGCGGCTTCTTTGCCGGGGCGCTGGCCTGTCGTTTCGCCGGGCGACCGCGGCGCTTTAGTGGCCGGGATGAAGCGGTCAATCAAATTCTGGATGCCGGCGTTATAACTATCGTGACGCACCTGAGCCACCTGAAACGCGAACAGGCGGCTCATCGGGGGGCGACACTCGCGCCTCAACTCGGCCAGGTCCACAGAGTCTTCGAGGATGGGGACGATGTTTCGCCCGTGCTGAAGCGCGTGCGCGAACTCGCGGCGTACCCAGTCCTCCGCACTCTCGCAGCCGTCGAGAGCGCCGGGCGTCAGCACGAGGATGAAGTGGGCCCTTGACTCAACCTCCTTTAGTATCTGCTCGCCCCACTCGCCGGCGTTGACGCGGTCCACGTCCAGGAAAACATCATAGCCGTGATGCGTGAGCTTCTCCGCCAGCGATCTGGCGAAGGCGCTGCCGGCGGGGTCGCGGCGGTAGCTGATGAAGACTGTCTTGGCGCTCATAATAAAGTGTGCGCGGAATGAAAGAAGCCTTTGGGGAATTCCGGCCTGCCAACCATCCGAGACTATTTATAGCCCAGGTCGGCAGATTTTCCTACGGTCGGACTTCACGCGCCGCGCCGCCGGAGGCCGGGTGTGCTCGCAGGACCAGGTGATGGTGCTGGCTTCGAGAGTGCCGGGAATGAAGTGTGAGGAACAGACGGTTTTCTGAGCGCCCCGGCGTGAGATGTTTTGATTTTCTCACGCCGGGGCGCTCAGGCGGGCGGCTCAGTCTTGAAACTGCGTGACGCCGTGGACGACGGTCGGGGCCTCAAGAATCGTCATGCCTTTGAGCCTGATGGAGTCGGGCTTACCCCTCTCGTTGACCACGTCGCGGATGATTATCTCGCGCACGCGCTCGCCGAAAGTCTTCCTGATCTCGGCGAACACTTCCGGGTCTTTCTCGCCGGAGTCGCCGATCAGGATGAAGTCACGGTCGGGGAGATTGACGAAGAGGCGCGTGATCTGCCCGACCTTCTGCGCGAGCGTCGCCTCGTCGCCCTCCGTGAAGTGCTTGAAGTCCTGCCAGCTCTCCGGGGTGAGCAAATTCTTTCTCACGTCCTTCATGTGGAACGCGCCTTCGGGGAAGTTGCTGGCGCGCATCAGGAACTCGTCGAGCAGCTTGTAGAGCTGCCACGGGCTCCCCGAAACGTAGTGGAACATCACCTGGCTGCCGAACCCGCGGTACTTCTCGGCCATGTCGGGGACGGCCGCGTAGTCACGCAGGAAAGTGTTGCGCAGGACGATTCTCCTGCCGGCGGGGATTTCCGATATTTTGATCGTGTCGTCGATGTCCGAGACGATTGAGAGGCCCCGCGGCTCGACGAGCCTGACGCGGCCCTTGCCCTCGAAGCCTTCGGCCGCGGCCGTCAGGGTCAGCCAGCCCGAGGTCGAGCCTTGCGCCTCCAGCAACTCGGCGGCCTTCGAGGCGGGAATCTCCAGGTCGTGTTGGATGAGGCCGTTGAAGTCGGTGCGGCCCGGCAGGTCGTAGGTCAGGCCCTCCGGGTCGTCGTCGAACTTCAGTTGCACTGCTTCGCCGGAGTCGTCGTCGGCGACGAAGTGCTTGATGCGGGCGCGGAGGCGCTCGATGTCGTCCGCGCCGAGGCCGCCCATGTCCGGCACAAAAACGCCGACCACCTCATTGCTGATGGGTATCCGCCGCGCCTTGCTCACCCAGACGCGGAGTGGGACTACCCAGGTGCCAGGGTCGCCCTTCTTCTGGTAGCCGTAAGTCGGGTAGGGGATGACTTCCTTGTCCCTCCTGAACTCGTCCGCCACTGCGCCGATGACCTGAGTCGCCTTCCCCTTCGCCGCGTCCACCAGGCCGCCGACCTTCTTCAAAAAATCGTTCGCCATAGCTTCCTCCTTCCCGAAGCTCCCCGCCGAAGTGAGGGCGGAGGCGCTCGTCCGTCTTCCGCCGGCTACTTGTAACCCAACTCGGCCAATCTTTCCACGGTCAGCGGGGTTGCGTCCTCGCCGGGCCGCGCGCCGCCGCCGCCCCCGACGGTCAGGATGCGCTCGACGTACTTGGCGATGATGTCGGCTTCGAGGTTAACTTCGTCGTTCGGCTTGAGGTGAGAGAGGTTCGTCGTGGCCCAGGTCTTGGGGATGATGGCTATCTCGAAGTACTCGTCCGTGAGTGCGGCGACGGTCAGGCTGATGCCTTCGACCGCGACCGAGCCTTTGAAGACGAGATAGCGCGCCACGTCGGGCGGGTAGGCAATGCGAACTGTCCAGGAACCGCCGTGCTCCGAGGCGGAGAGGAAGCGGCCGCGCGCGTCCACGTGGCCCTGCACGAGGTGGCCGCCGAGTCGCGTGGCCGGCGTGACCGCGCGCTCCAGATTGACGACCGAACCCGCGCGCAGCCGCGAGAGCGTCGAGCGTTCCAGAGTCTCGCGCGAGCCGTCGGCCGCGAACGAATCCGCGCGCACGTCCACGGCCGTCAGGCACACGCCGTTGACCGCGATGGAATCCCCCTCGTGCGTGCCCTCCATCACCGCCCGCGCCTCTATCACCAACCGCACGCCCTCGCCGCGCCGCTCAAGCCCGCGCACGCGCCCCAACTCTTCTATGATTCCGGTGAACATGAAATGTATAAACCTAACCTGCCAGATTGTAACACCTTACATCACGCGCTCCGGCTCTTTGGGTGCGAAAAGTGTGCGGGACTCCCCCAAAAGTAGATTTTCGAGCGCGTCTGACGCCGATTTTTTCATACTCGGCAGGACCGTCACGTAGACCTCATCCGTAAAGTCAGGGTCCGCGTGTCCCATCTGCATACTGCGCCCCAGGCGTGACGCACCGGCCGCGGTCGCCAGCGTGGCGAATGAGCGGCGCAGGGTGTAGAAGCTGAATTCTTCCGACAGCCCCGCGCGCCGGAGCAGAGGCTTGAACCGTGTGATTGACAGCCAGCCCCGGTCCAAAGGTTTGCCATTGTCGCAGGCGAATACTAGCCCGTGATCGTGATACGTCACGCCCATCTGTTTTTTCTGCTCACTCTGCCGGGCCTTGAGCTTCATCAATTCATGGTAGAGCGTAACAGGAAAGTAGATGTCACGCGCGCCCTTCTCTGTTTTGGGGTCGGTGAACAGCCAGCCACCGCCGCGGGGTCGAACGAGATTGTGCTGCACGCGTAGCAGGCCGCGCTCTACTGTTGGCCCGTCCTGCGAGCGGACATCCTGCACAAGCTCCAGGTCAGTCCATTGCAGCCCCAGAAACTCTGCCGGCCTGAGCCCCGTACAAAGTACGAGAATAAAGATCAGGTCGTCAGGGTTCACTTTAGCCGCTGTCAGAAACGCGCCCGCCTCCTCTTCCGTCCACGCGCGGTGATTGTTCCGCCTGGCTTTGGGAGTCTCAATATCCGCGGCCGGATTATCTTTCAACTTCCCCCATTTGACGGCCTTCGCCAGCGCGCGTTTCAAGATTCGGCGTGCGCTTCTAATTGTCAGAGGGGCGAGCCCTCTATCAACCAGCGCGTCAAAGGCGTCTTGCACCACTAAGGGAGTCAGTTGCGCGAGCGGGACGTGCCCGAGCGCCGGGTTAAGGTAAAACCTCGCATAGTCTCTGTACGTGTCCAGCGTGGTAGTCTTCAAGCTCTGGCGCTCGACGTGCTTTAGCCATCGTTTGAGCAGTTGTTCGACACTCTCCGTTGAGGGCTCGAAGAAACTGCCGTCGTCTACCTGGCCCAGAATCTTGGTGACATACTTCCAAGCCTTCGCCTCGGTGGAATTGTGGAGCGTCGCGTTGTGGTATCTCCGCTCGCCCTTCGCGTTTTTCTTCGGGACGCGGACCTTAAACGATGTGGCCCGCTTAGGGTCCGGGTTGTCGAGCGGGATTACCTGCCCTCGCTTCCTCGTCTGCTTTTCTTCAGTCAAGGCCGTAAGCCTCCTTTCTTGGGATTAGAGGCTGCGGACTGTATCACGCCACTGCGGAGCAGGGGCAAGAGATTGCCGGTGCCCTTTTTCTCGGCCGTGCATTTCCCCGTGCGAATTAACTCTCGGACAGCGCCCCGGCGTATGCGAAGTGTTCTCGCGCTTGGCCTGTAGGCTGGAAGAATCCTCTGCTTGACCATCTCATAAACGCGCCACGCTTTAACGCCCAACATCTCCGCGGCCTCAGCCGCCGTAATGCCTTCGTCATCGTCTGCCTGCGGCTCTGGCTTGCGCGCAACTTCTTCCTGATTGAGCAACGCGAGCGCCGCGCTTTTGGCTTGGTCGAAAAGGGCTTCGATCTTTGCCACCGTGTCGAGATTCATCGCCCGAAACTCCTAAGCGATGGCAGCACGGTTCGCCGAGTAGCGCGCGGCGCTCTTGGCCGTCTTCGTCACTTCATTTTCAGGCAGCGGCGGCGCACAGCGTTCCCGGTTGATTCTTAACAACTCGGCTTCGATCTCCGCAGAGCCCACGCCCTGGCCGCGCAGCGCGCAGCCGATTTTGAATAGCGCCTCGTTTCTCTCGCCTTCAGGGATTACAGCGCCTATGCTCGCGCCGCTTCTGGCCCCTGAGCGCACTTTTGCCGCTACCGGCTGGCTCTCTATGGTCAAGAGCTTTATTAACCACTCTGGCGGCTCTGCGAGCTCTAAATTGTTCAGCCACTCGTAAGGCCGTCCGCTGGCGTGAAGTGACGGCGGGACGATGATGTAACCACCCTCGCCCCGAACGTCTATTCCTTCCCCGAGTCGTCCGGCCGAATTGCGAATGTTGGAGCCCTGCGGATATTTGAAAATAATGTGATGTCCGCCGCCGCCCGTCCTAGCCTGCATCGTCTCTAGCCACCCGTCGCCGTGCTCTTCAATCAGTGAGGTTAGAGAAACATCGCCGCCGTGCCTGGGGTCTATGTCGAGAGCGAGCCAGCCGGACACCTCGCCGGTCGGAACGCCGATGTTGGCTTCCGGCCATTTACGCGCCCACAGTCGAATAATGGACGCGTCCCGCGTGGCGTCCTTAAAGCCATTCGCAGTGTAGGGCGATTTGTCGGACTTGACCGGGAACAGCGGAACGTCATCATAAGCAAGATAATCGAGCGCCGCCGCGAGCGTGTTGGGTTTTCCCTCAGAAATCGGCGGGTTTTCCTCTTCACGGGGTAACACTTTTGTTAGCCCGCTCGCCCTTTGCTCTGCCTCCTGAAGTAATCGCTTTCCGACCTCACGCATCCAGACGACATCATTGCCGCCCCGCGCCCTGATTTCATCAGCAACCTTTTGCGCGGACTTCTCAAGCCGCCCGCGCTGCGTGTTGGCGTAGTCTCGTAAATCCATCTGACCTTCTTTCCCTTCCTCTTCTCTGGGGTCGAATCGGACGAGCTGCGTCATGGCCCAATCCACTTGATCGTGAAGCGCGGCGGAAGAGTTCTTGCGCCACTGTTCGGACTCACGCGCCCGCATCACGGCCGCGTCCGCCACGGGCTTGAGCCTATCTGTGTACTCCGTCGCCGTGTGAGTCTGCGAGCCGTCTTCGGCCGTGAGCAGGTCGCCGCCGCGCTTAACGTGGAACAGCTCGACGCCGACGCGCTCCTGATACTCCAGAAGGCTTTGCAGTATCCGGCGCACGCGCGCCTCGCGCGCCACGTCCGAGCCCGTGAATTGAAGATACCGCGCGATGCTCAGATGAGAACGCCTGAACGGTGCGAAAGGAACTTTCCCGCCGCCGTGCGTGCTCTGTAGCGCAGAGATAAAAACGCGCGCCTTCGGAGGCATCATCACGCCAGTCTCATCAGTGATGCGCTGAATGACTAGATTCTGCATCGCCTCAATGTTGGCGTGGTCGCGCCGTCGCTGCACCGCATATTTTTCATCCCAGGAGTTCGGCTGCCCGCTCATACAAGCCTCCTTCTCTTCGCGCAAGTCAGGCAGACCTTGACGACTTCAACGCGGCCTTCGATGCACAGGACCGTGATCGTCGCGCCCGTGCGTGTGAAGCGCCAGCCGCAGGACATACACGGCTCGAAGTAGCGCGCGAGGCTTAATGCTTTCTCTGACTCGGAAGCTAGAGCGTGCCTTTCAATGGCACTTTCGGCGTTGGTCGTTCGTAGAACTTGCATCCCGCGAACCTCGTTTCTGTTCGCCGATGCTTTGACAGGAAGGTGTGAACGGATGGAGTTATGCTAAGATAAGCGCCATGCCGCCGCCCTATTCGGCGGATTTTCACACGCTTGATGTTGACAGCATCAGCGGTGTGGAGCGGGCGACGTAATCGTTGGCTAGTCCGCCAAGATCAGCGCAAACGATTGCGCCGCCCTGTAAACTTTCAACCGACTTACTTCTCTTCTAACTACTCTCCCCTTGTCCCCCTTAGTGCTATAAAACGTACGTACGCCTTACAACTTAAATATGAGCCACTACGGCCCATCTCAGCGAAGAGGCTTGACCGCATCAACAATCAGACTCAAATTCTGAAACCCGAGCCAGCGCAGGTATAAGTTGACGTTCATCTCGCTTCCGTAACAGCGCCTCACGTCGCCGTCTTCTCTGCTCCAGGCGTTACGATGAAAGCGGCCCGCCGCGTCAAAGTATTCGAGCAAGACAACCTGAAAGCCGACGCGCCCCAACATCGCGGACAGTGATTGAAAGTCCCAATGCGTTTTGTGCATCGGCTCGTCTGGCGCGTAGTGGAAGAGTCGCGCGATCCACTGATACAGGCCGCCCGGCCGCGAGTGTTCCTGATAATGCGGGTCCGGGTTGAAAGCGTCCGGCACGGCGATGCGGACGCGGCCCCCTGGCTTCAAATATCTATAAAAGTTCCGGCAAGCCTCTTCGGCCTCTTCCGGCCAAACATGCTCCAGCGCGTGCTCTAACAAAATTCTGTCAATCGAACCAGGGGCAAAGCGTTTGGCCCAATCTTCCGCGCGGCGCATATCAAGCGGCGCTTCATTAGAGCGGAGGTCCGTGCTTATCCATCCTGGCTGCGCCGTCTCCCTCGCTCCGATGATTACATTCAAAGCCATTTCAACCACTTCGCCGTGTAGTAACTCAGCACGCTGTAAACCAGCCACTTGATGTAATTCGGCTCGGTCGCAAGGAAATGATCTTTCGGCAACGTCTCAGGCACCACAGATTTTCAATCCTTAAAGAGCAGCAATAGAAGGAAAGCCCCGCCGCCAAGCAAGTAGTACATGGTCAATCCGTTGTCGGTGATCTGATAGCTGCCGTCTGCCAGCCGCTTGACGCTGAATTGCAGACTGTTGTTTGTGGCAATGATGGCCTCGGAACTGTAGGGACTCACGATAACCATGCCGCCCATCGCTTTAATCTTCGCTGAAAGCTCTCTGGCTGTGGTGAGCTTCGGCGCAGTCACGCCGACTTTCAAAACGTCGTCGTCGCCCTCGTCGGTATCCGGGTTGGGCCAATCAAGCGGAGGACCACTGAGCCCAAATGGGCGCGGCATCGTCGGTGAAGGCGTCAAACTCTGAAACACTCCGACAGGCAGGACGTAACGGGCCGGCTCGCCGTTCCTGCCTACAATGAACCAATGGCCGCTTGGCGTGGACCAATTCATCTTTGCTCACTCGCCGAAACAACAGAAAGTTGCCGAGCAGGCATCCGTCGCGCCTGACGTGTCCACCCCTGCTGCTCGCCCGCGTCAACTCTCAGGCGACGACTCTTCCTGTATGACCTGCTCAATCTGCCCTTGCATAAGCAGCGTGAAATAAATTGTGATTGCTGCACGCCGATTTACTTCGTCCTGTCTGTCAGCGGCGCGGTCTGCTGCCGCCTTCGTGGCGATGTCGGCCATTACGGCGTTCTGCTCTGTGATCGCCTGCGCGCACGCCCGGAGCTGCGTCAATTCGTCTTCACTCAGAAGCGTGGCGACGTTCGTGACGTAACCTTTTACCGCTTCCTCTTCCGGCTCGAAGAACTCTTCCTCTGTCGTCATTGCAGACTCCCTTCCCGCGCGCCCCTGCGCGCTACCGCGGGCGGCGTGAAAAACCTGGAGATTGGATCATCTTCCAAGCGACTGCCCCGCCCGCAATCAGTAACCAGCTAATGTGCGAGCCATCAGACAACCGAATCCCCTTGCTGTCAACGCCGATGCCGATACCGCTGTCGTCTTTGGCTCTCTCGGCGGCAATAATTGCGGCAACCTGCTCGTTGGTCAGCACCGTGCCTGTGCCTATCGCCGTAGTGCCGCCGCCGCTCTTGTTGATGAGCCACTTTCCTAAAACTTGGCTCCAAAAGATTCCGGCGCTTTGCAGGTATTTGGTCCAGTTGGTGCCGCCGCCCACGGCAGGCATGACAGGGGGCGGGCCGAGTCCGAAGTAGGGGTCATTGATGTCGAAGTCGAGCCCGAGTTCCCCGAGCGCGTTCAACTCGCCCTGTCCAGTCAGCAAGCGCAGCCAACCGAAATCCGGGTTTGTGTATGGGCCGTCGCCGTACACGGGCACAAGGATAATGGTTGACGCTCCCGCATCTTCAACCTCGCCCATGCCCGAACGAGGTTTCGGCTGCGGATAGGGCGCGGGCTGCGGGAAGGGACTTTTCTTGTGCGGCTCAACCGGCTGTCCCATCTGCTGGCGCATCATCAATTTTTGCATTGGGTTCATAACTAACTAACCTCCGAAGTCATTGCCCTCTTACTCTATTGAGCAGCCACCCTCTATCTTTTGTCGGGCTCTTAAACTTTCCGGGCGGCTGCCTAATGATTGCTTTCCAACCCTCAACAACTACACGCTCTAAAGCAGCGGACGCGAGCAGAATTAGCCACAAGAATTTGAACTGCTGCGCTTGCTGCCAGTAGAAGTAAAGCAGAATCAAATAGACGCCTTCCGTGATGAGCGGCGAGCGGAAGAATTTTCGCAAGCTGAAATCCTCGAAAATCGTGTCCTTCCATGCGCCCGTGGACGCTATGAAAAGGCCGATGAAGAATCCGTAGAGGTAAATAAACATGGTCCACTCCGTTTCACGCCGTCTTCAGCTTTTCCACTTCGGGTGGGTGCACCCCGTTCCCGTTGTTGCTTGGGGCAACCGAGCGCGGCTTCAATCGCGCCTGTACGCCCGCTTTCAGTTCGTCCAGGTAGTCGCCCGCGTTCGCTATCTGCGACAGGTCCGCGCCCGTGGCCTGCGAGAGCATGACTAACAACTCGTCGTTGGACTTTTGGAGTATCGCGTCAATGGTCGGGTTTAGTGCCGGCATCTCCGTGCGGAGCTTGATAACGTCGCTGATCGCGTCGGCGGCGTCGTTGCCTTCCTGCAAGTCGGTCTTGATGCCGTCAACCAACTCTTCGAGCGCGTCACTAAACGCCTTCATTTCGGGCGGCTGTGCGGGCTGTTGCGCCTCCTGTTGGGCGGCGGGCGCAAGGGCGGGCGGCTGTGCGGCGGGCGGCTGCTCCTGCGCCGCCTGCGTCGTGGGCATCGGTATGCCGCGCGACGCAAGAACCGCGTTCATGACGCCTTGCCCGAGCGGAACTATGATTTCTTTCAAGCCTAGCGAATCGAAGACACTCGCGGCCCCGCGCAGGAAGCCGCCGAAACCGCCGCCGCCCTCCGGCGGGTTGACGCGCTCCGAAACGTCGGAAACCTTCTCGTACATGCGCGTGAACAGGTCCAACATTTTGAGCGGCGAGTTATCGTCACGCTCTGCGGGCTGCGGGCGTAGCTTGTCTGCGATGGTGACGACGCGCTCAACCATTGCGAGCGGGTCAGTCTGTTGCGCGGCGCTCGACTTTTGGCGCTCGCGTTCTTCCTCCGCAGCGCGGCGGCGCGCGGCCTCGACCTCGCGCACGATCTCCAGCGCGTTCGGCTGTTGCTGCGCCTGCGCCTGCTTTGCCTGCTCGCGCTTTTCGAGTACCGCGTCAACGGTCGCGGCGACGAGCTGCGCCAACTGGCGCGCGTCGCCGGCCGGGCGGTCTTCAAAGTCGTAGCTCTGCGCGTAGTCGTCGCCTTCCCCGCTGCCCTCGAACTCGACCGCGCCAGCCGTCGCGTCCTCTTTCGTGTACCAGCGCGTTTCGCCCGAGAACTCGCCCGCGCGCCGCTTGTCTATGCGATACAAGCCCGGCTCGCAATGCGCGCTCTCTTCAATGAAGATTTCGGAGTCAACGTCCAGGGGCACGTTGCCGCGATCTTCACGCGCGCCGGTCTTCCCTTCGGGGCAAAAGCTAATGTGGAACTTCGGCGGCTGCTTGGCACGCTCGCGGCGCTGCTTCGGCTGCTGCTCCGTTTCGTTCGCGTCCGACTCTGGCTTTCTCGTGGTCATAATTCTCTTTCGTTCCGTGTCAGCGCCGCGAACTTACCGCGCCGCACCGTGGATTTACGGCAACTGGGCCGTGCGGCCCGCCGCGCGTGCACCGTCGCGCCCACGCCTGAAAGCGCAAAAAAGGGACCGCGCTGGCGGGCCTCGTTTTCTTCAACCGTGCTTCACTGCTTACTCGTCATGGGTCACGCTCGCGCCGTCTGCTCGACGGCCGTTCGATGTTGTGTTGGCGCTCGCTATCACTCGCGCGCCATGCTTGCTCGTCAAAGAGAGCGGTCAAGGGGTCGGGCGACTTTCGGGCCGGGGATGCGCGCCGCTCGCTTCGGCGTTTCGGCGAATGGCGTCACGCGCGCACGGCCGGGCCGAAGACTTCCGGCGCTACGTCCTCAACGTCGTGAGAGAAGTAGCGCGGCTCGCCGTCGCTAACAGTGACAATGAGACGGAGGCGCATGGCTGGCCTTACTCTTCTTCGTAGCCCTCATCATCATTCAGCACCATGATCTCGTCGCCGGAAAAATCAAGTACCGAATCGGGGTCTGTTAAATCCGCAACCTCTTCCAAAGCCCTGCGAAGGTCCGCAGCCTTGCCACTCTCCAGGGCGTCGGCCGCGCAGCCGTTAATCTCATCGAGCAGGCGCTCAAACTCGCGTACCTTTAATGACACTGCCGGCCGCTCCCTTTCCGTGAGATTCAGGACCGCGCTTTTCACGGCGACACACCACCTGGCTAGAGACTGCGGGACGTTGGAGAACGATGGGCCTTAGTCTTCTTCTTCGTCGTCGTCCTCGTCGGCGTCGTCCTCGTCCTCGTCCTCGGCCAGCGCCGCCGCATCTTTGGCGACGGCCGAAAATTCCTCTTCAAGAATGTCTTGAATGTCATCGGCCATCGTCTGCGCCCCGGCGCGCGAGCCGTCCCAGTCCTCGCACGCGTTGTAGATTTTCAACGCGTATTCAGGAGCTTTTTTTGCTGCCATTAGATTTGCACCTCAGAATTAAAATTTTTACCGGGGCAGGCCGCTAAAAAAAACTAGGCTCTGCCGTGATCGGGCAGAGCCTAGAGAAAAATCCGAAAAGGTTAAATAGTTTTTTCAGATTTTTTTTTGAAACACTTGGGCGTTCCGCACGCCAAACCGTGTCAGTTTTTTTAATAGTTTGGCGTGCGCGGTATCTGCTTTTTCTTCCAAGCAGTTACAGCGCGACGCAAGGGCGTTGCAAAGGCTTTGGCATCCCCATCCGGCCGGATGCGTCCCGCTTGGCCCTCCCAAAAATTATTCGGAACGCGCGCCCGGTAGCGTCCGCGCCCGGTCACTTCGGGCTGCTGTTTCGCGTCTTTCAGGGCTACTGCGTGCAGTTCTGCGACTTCTTTTAGTTCCGTATCCGTGAACGACGGCGTATCGCTTTTCTTTTTTTCTTTCGGCGGCTTGGTGGGAAGATCGGCATAAATCAACTTCGCCACGCCGCGCCCCTCTTTGCGGAGCATCCCTTGAGCGTACATCTTTGCACTGAGCGCGCGGGCATCCTCTTCGGGCGTCGTCTCGCGTGCGGGCGACTGCGCGCTCTGCTGAGGTGCGGCGCGCAACTTCTTACGTCTGCGGAAAGGCGAGCCCGCTCCGGCTGCGCTTCCGCTGAATGAAAGTTTCAGAGTGTTGGCAACCGGGGGCAACTGCTTATGAAGCTCCCCGAGCATCTTCATTCTGATTCGAGTCTCTTCCAAGATGCTTAGATTAAGAGAGCGCCAATAATCCGCGAACGCCTCCGGCGCGTACTGATACGCCCGCCAGATAGTCATAACATGCTCGTCAAAGCCGTCCGGGTCTTCTACACGCTGGCGCTTTTGCATCTCTTGAAACGCCCCGCTGATAACCCCTGCGATCTGTGCCATTATTCCGCCGCTCATTTCTCGCCGCCTTTCTTTCTGCCTTTCGCCTT
This sequence comes from Pyrinomonadaceae bacterium, assembly GCA_036403435.1. Taxonomy (GTDB): domain Bacteria; phylum Acidobacteriota; class Blastocatellia; order Pyrinomonadales; family Pyrinomonadaceae; genus QHXM01. Next base: position 11,232 of record DASWQY010000186.1, on the reverse strand, counting down.
CGATGGCTGTTTACTTTTAGATTGTTGCTTCTTTGCTCTCTCAGATTTCAATAATGCTCTCCGCTCCTCTTCCAATTTCCAATCTTCTGCCAGCCCGCAAAGCTCCCTAGCATATTTAATTACCGCGTCTGTATCGTCACGTATCAGAGCATCAGCCAAGTTAGATAGAATCTCCGCATGCTTGCGAGAGATTTCTTTTGCAGCACTAAGTATCCCGTCAAGAATAGCGTCTTGCCTGGACGTGTCGCTACTTTCAGTCATTTCTTTTTAGTTTTAGATAGTTGCTTTGAAGGTCTGCCGCCTTTAAGCGGTTTGTAATTTATAACGTCGTCTTGGTCTACTAACACGCGGCCATACTTAGCAACTGAACGGATGCGCTTCATCTTCACGAGATAGTTTATTGCCGCAACGGTCACGCCGCGCAGCTTGGCTGCTTCCGCTTGTGTAATTAGTTTTCCCATTATAAAACCCTTTAACTAAGTAAAAGGATTTCCCTTGACTTAACTCCACGCTTGGGTTTATAACATAATTGCCTTTAATCATTCAAAGGTTTTCTTACTCAGGGCAGGGTAAGCAGATAAAAAAGAAACGCGCTCGCCGACTGCGGATACAACCGGCGAGCGCAGGGCTTCAACTTTTCACCCCGTAGCAGGGAGAAAGGCAGTTTTCAGCCATGCCAGAACATACGGCACAGAACGTCAAAGGTTCAAGGAAAATCGCCCACTTACCTCTGCGCGCCAGAGTAGTGCGCGGCAGAGCGCAGGCCGAAAGAAAGCTCCCGCCCGCGCAGCTAATACAATTCCCGGTCGGCAAACCCCGCAACCCTCAGCCAATCGAAGCGAAGTCTTTCGACTCCGTCATTGAAGGTCTAAAAGAGCTTGATCTTATCTCTTACCTTATCAAGCGCCCCGGCTCAACAATCTACGTCCGAGCCACTACCAACGGCCTATGTGACGCGAACATTTACGCCGACGACCTTCTGATTGTGGACCTCTGCGAGAAAGGCGAAGCCGGAGACATAGTGCTTATCACGCGCAATGGCGTGCAATACGTCGAAAGACTCTCGGCGCTTGAACAAGTCGCGCCTACTGGCATCGTTCGCGGCAAAGTTTTGTTTTCCATTCACGACACAGGGAAGGGGCGCGAGATATGAAGAAAGGAACAAAGCCGCGCCAGTTAACGGACGTGTTAATGCTGCCCGTTGATACTCGCCGCGCCGAAGAGTTAGGCCGGCTCGCGTCCGGTCCCGCACCGCCTTCCGATCTGCAAGACTATGACGCCGCCCTACTTGAACTCGTGCTGGGCATCGCAGCCATCGAGGACGCCGAGCAGCGTCAAGGCGCGGCGCTCGCCGCTGCCGTTGGCATCTACAGTCAATCACGCCACTGTCAAAACTCCCTGGCTCATTTCATGGCCGACTATTACAGGGGAGCGGCTCAGGAATAGCCCGCCGATGCGTCTGGCGCATCCTTGCCAGCCTTTCGCCCTGCTTCCCTTGGCCAGAGTAGGGCGAAAGGCTTTTGATTGAAATACGATGCGAGAAAAACACCAACGGATTGACTTTTATATATTGCCGGGAATATCTTGCCTACGCTCTAGCCGTTATCTTCCAGACTGGCGATTTTCTTACCTTCGTCGGTTAACTCTCAACCTTAACCCGCGTCACCTCATGTTCTAGGAGTTGCTCAATGGACGTGCTGAATTTACTGACGGGATTCCTCTTGGGAGTCCCGGCATCAATTGTAGGTACTTATTTCTACCTAAGAATTACTAATAGAGCTGGCAACCGACATTTACGCCAGCTTTTCAATTTCGGTAGTGATGACGTGATTTTTGTTTTTACGCATGGAGGGTACGTCCCCCAATCAATTTTACCTAGAACATCAACAGAAGCCTTTATTGCTGTGAATAATCTAATCGGCACATTGATAAAAACAGGCTGGAAAGGTCCTATTCGAGTTCGGGATACATCTCACATTGACGGGCATGATAAGACTAAGAACCTTGTAATCGTCACAGGACCAAAGAGCAACTCATTTGCCAGCGAGGTTTTATCTACAATCAAACAACAAGCCCCTTCTCTATTAGATTTCGAGAGAATCAGCGATAACCCTGAAAAGTGGCAAATCTTAAGTGATGTTTACAAGTGTCCTTCGCCATCTTATGATCAAGAAGTTTCTGCGCTAGAGGCTGGGCGTGAGATCGCGACTCAAAAATTAGAAGACGTTGCAATGATAATAAAAGTAAGCAATCCGTGGAACGGCGCAAATAAAGTTTTTATAGTTGCTGGTGTAAGAGGGATTGGCACTTGGGGAGCAGCAGAGTATCTTCGCAAACACGCAGATGAGCTATATCAAAAGAAAAGCGGTTCTGGAAGATTCAAAAGGGATGGTGATTTTGCTGCTCTTTTGAAGGTTACATATGAAAACTATGACATTGTTCGGGTAGAACTCCGGCAGTTAATTGACATCTCGTAGCTCGATTGGTGTTGGTTAGGTCTTAGACCAGATAGGCTACTGGCACGCTCCGCGCCGTAGAGTAGTTAGTAAGTGGTAATACATACCTAACAAAATTGATGCCCTGTTTTGCGCTCGCCTAGTGTGCGAAAAGTGTGCCGACCAGTTCAAAACCAGTTCGACCAGTTCAAAAAGCGGAGGCCCGGAATTGCCCCTGAAGCGGCAAAACCGAGCCTCCGTCAAACCAGATCAAACTAGCTCAAAAAGCCACATTTGATTCCGGTGAACATAAGTTTGATAAGTGTGGCCTGCCAGATTGTAGCACCTGACATCGCGCGCTCCGGGCCACCGACACGCGTCACTAACGGAATCCTGCTTAAGGCCCGCGAGGCAAGGCGCAATCACTTCGCCTGGGCAGCGGGTAACTCCTGGTGAAATGCTATTAACCATTTGCCGCCGCGCTTGACGTACACGGTGGACGCCCACAGCGGGCCGGCCTCCGGCTTGCCCCCGCAGACAATGTCGTATGTATATCTGTACGTCACCAGGGCGGCGTCCTTGCTCAGCATCGTGACTTTAGGATTGTCCAGCGCGTAACCGTTCACCGTACAATCATTGTCTATGATTGCCTTCACGTACTGAGCTTTCCCCCCGACTCCATTAAGGTCGAGGTACTGACCATCTTCCCACATCTGCTCTTCAAAGAATTTCTTGTCCTTTTGCTTCCACGCTTCATACGCTCTTTTTTCGAGCGCCACGATCTCAGCCTCGACCGATTTGTCGCTCTTCGCCTGACCCGAGGCGAAGGTGAAGGCCGCCGCCAGCAGCATTAAAGTAATGATTGATCGTTTCACCGGGGACTCCCTTTTCTTTAGAAGCTAGCTCAAGCGGAAGATAATCTGTCATCAAATCAGCGCCCGGTCAATATTCGTGCAGCCGCCCAACGCCCGAATCAACCGGGCGCGAAGACCTGTGCCAGGCGTTTTATCTCCGCGGCGGCGTCCTGATAAAGGTTGACGCTAACGGAAAGATTTCGGAGCCGGCGCTAATCACCATGTTCATCTTTCCGGTTTGATGCCATAATGCTCCGCAAACACGTCAACATTATGTTCTGAGATAATTTTTAGCAGAGGGCTCCAACAGGTGCGTCTATGAATCCTGGCGTCAGAATCCTTATCACCCTTTCACTGCTTTCCGCCGTTTGCGCGCCGGCCGCACAGGCCCAGACAGCGCGAGACGGCGCGCGAGCGGACACACCCCCACGCCCCTTTCTGAGTCCGTGCCGGATGCCGGAGCTTCAGTCCAAAGCGTGGTGCGGCAGGTATGAGGTTTTCGAGGACCGGGTCTCCAAGCGGGGGCGCAAGATCGCGCTCAACATGGTAATTCTGCCCGCCTCCGCGGAGAAGCCCGCCCCGGACCCCGTCTTCTTTTTCGCGGGCGGCCCCGGACAAAGCGCCGCGAGCCTCGCCGGCCTGCTCGGGGAAGGGCCACTCGCGAAGATCAGAGAGGGGCGAGACCTTGTCTTTCTGGACCAGAGAGGGACCGGGGAGTCGAACCCCTTAACGTGTAACCTCTACACCGATGACAATGACCTGCGGGGCTACTTCGAGGACATGTTTCCCGCCAGGGAGGTGCGCGCGTGCCGCGAGCGGTTGGAGAAGGTTGCCGACCTGAAACAATATACGACGAGCGTCGCCATAGATGACCTGGACGACGTGCGCCGCGCTCTCGGCTACGAGAAGATTAACCTCTACGGCGGCTCCTACGGGACGACCGTGGCGCTGGCCTACGTGCGCCGATACGGGCGACACGTCCGCTCCGCCGTCCTGGCGGGGGTCGCGCCGACAGACCTTAAACTGCCGCTGCCCTTCGCGAAAGGAGCCCAATACGCGATAGACCACCTCATCGCCGACTGCGCGGCGGACGCGGCCTGCCACGCGGCCTTCCCGAATCTGCGGGCGGAGTTTACGTCGGTCCTCGACAGGCTATTGAAAACGCCGGCGAGCATTCAGTTGATCAATCCCCTCACACAGAAAAGACAGCGCGTCAGTCTGGGGCGCGGCATCTTTGCGGAGCGCCTGCGCATGATGCTCTACGACCGCGACCCCGCGAGCCTGGTCCCCCTGCTCATACACCGGGCGTATCAAGGTGATTTTGGTCCATTCATCCTGGCCGCCCTGCCGCAGGCGCGCGGCATCTACCAGTCGCTCTCGCTCGGCATGTATTTCTCCGTGACTTGTGCGGAAAGCGTCCCGTTCATTACCGAGGAGGACGTGAAGAGGGAGACCGCTGGCACTTTCCTCGGGGGCTACCGCGTGCGTGTGCATCAGGGCGCGTGCCGGGAGTGGCCTCGCGCGACCGTGCCGCGCCGATTCACGAGCGCGGTCACATCGGACACCCCCATGCTGCTGCTCTCCGGTGAAGTAGACCCCGCCTCGCCTCACTGGCTCGGCGCTGAGGTAGCGCGTCACCTCCCGAACGGCGTACAGGCGACCATTCCCTATGGGGGACACGGCTACTTCTCCGCCTGCATCAGCGACATTACCGCCGCGTTCATCTCAAAGGGGTCGGCCAGGGGGCTCAACACCTCCTGCCTTCAGAGTGTCAGGCGGCCCCCATTCGTCACAACTTTACCCGAAGAATTGTCCGCCTCGCGGTGAGGCGCGTGATCCTTTTCAAAGATGCGCGCCGCGTTTCGGGTCGCGAAAATTTTACGGGCGGCGCGAGCCCGGTCGGGCGGGAGAATATAAATTGACCGCCCGGCAGCCGCCGTGTATTATTCGCCCCGATCGCATCAACTCGGAATCCTTCTCGCACCAAATCCAATTCCACGTGGTCCATCTTTAGCTTCCATTCAAGCAGGTTGACGGTTTCACGCAAGACAAGCCTCACTGACAACTGACACGGTCTTACACTTCGTACGACGTACGAAAAGGAGAATCGTCTATGTCCTGGCAAAACGCGCCCGCCTTAAACAAACTGGCGGCTTCGCAACTGATCGGCAAAAACGGCGCACAGATTTGGGGTGTTGACTACAGAGGCAGACTCCACACCAGCTACCAGTCAACGCCGGGCGGCGAGTGGAGCAAGTGGCTGGGCGCGGACTGGGCCGGTGCAGGGTATCCCAAGCAGGTCTACGAGCTGTGCGCCTCGCAGCAGCACGAGGGGGAAGCGCAGCTATGGGTGCTCGACGTGAAGCGGCAGCTCTGGACGATCAAGCAGGACAAGCAGGGCAACTGGTCGAAATGGCAGAACGACTGGAACAAGCCCCCAGGCAGTTTTCATTTTAAGAAGATGGCTGCGGCGTGGGTGGGCAATCACGGCGCGCGCTTCTGGGGCATCACGGAGGACGGCATCCTCACCTCCTGCCCACAGAGCATGCCAGCCGGCAATTGGGGGGCGTGGGGTGATTGGCCCAAGACGCCCCACGACCTCAAGAAGAACCCGCCCGAACTCCCCGCCGCGTGGATTGAAGTCACCGCGTGCAACCAGGGCGACGGGAGAGGCGCGCTGTGGGCGCTCGACACAAAGATGCAGCTCTGGGGCATGGGTCAGGCGTCGCCGGGCAGTAGCTGGGGGGCGTGGAACGGGCCGAACTGGCTGGGCGCGCCGAAGCTCCGCAACATCGCCGCCGTCGAGACGGCAGTCAAACGCGGCAACGAGACCATCCACGGCGCGTGCATCTTTGGGATCACAGACGATTACAAGATCGTGTACAACGAACAGGCAAGGTCCGGCAGCAATGACTGGTTCGGTTGGTCGGTGGCCTCCTTCAAAGACACGTTGAGGGGTTACGAGATAACTGCCGCCAGGCAGAACAATCAGAGCGCCCGCGTCTGGGCCATCGGCAACGACCAGACCTTAGTGAGCCAGCAAGTGAATATTGATTCTTCCCCGCCGAGTTGGGAGCGATTCTGGACGCCTGACATCTAGGCGCGGGCGTCCCGCAAATAACTGACAGCGGCCCGACGACATCGAGGCTCTACGGCGCAGCCGCACGTCGCTAGCCTTGCTTCGCGCGGACGGCCCCGAGCATCCGCGCGAAGACCTCTTCGATTGAAAGCCCCGTCGAGTCTATCAGGACGGCGTCCGGGGCGGCGACGAGCGGCGAGTCCCCGCGCGTCGTGTCGCGGCGGTCGCGCGTGTTGATTTCGGCGAGAGTCTCCTCGAAGCTCGCGTCGCGCTCCTTCATGCGGTCCTCTTCGTAGCGGCGGTGGGCGCGCTCTTCGGGCGCGGCCGTCAGGAAGAATTTCACGTCCGCGCCGGGGAAGACGACCGTGCCTATGTCGCGCCCGTCGAGCACGACGCCCCCCGCGCGCTGGCCCAATTCGCGCTGGCGGCGGACGAGTGTGCGCCGCACCTCCGGGATGGTCGAGATGACGGAGGCCAGGTGGCTCACCACTTCGGTGCGTATCTCGCTCGACACGTCGCGCCCGTCGAGCATCACCTGCAACGAATCCGGGTCGCCCGCGAGGTTGATGTCGGCCTCGCCGACCGCGCGCGCGACCCCCCCCTCGTCGGTCGTGCTTACGCCCGCCCCGGCGACGGCCAGGGCCGCAGCCCTGTACATCGCGCCCGTGTCAATGTAGAGCAGCCCCAGCTCGCGCGCGAGCAAGCGCCCCAGAGTTGATTTGCCCGCCCCCGACGGGCCGTCTATGGCGACAATCATAAGCAGTGGTCGGTGGTCGGTGGTCAGTGGTCAGTAGGAATCAGTATTTAACTGACCACTGACTACTGACCACCGACCACTGTTCTTACCTCGTCCAGCGTCGTTTCGATGTCGGCGCGGGAAACGTCGTAGTGCGTGACCATGCGCACCTCCGGGCCGAAGGCGATGGCGAGGACGTTGCGCTCTTTGAGACGAGCGCAGATTTCGGCGGACGTTTTCCCGGTCGCGGTGATGTCGAAGAGGACTATATTGGTGACGACCGATTCGGGGTCTATGCGAACGCCGTCAATCCGGGCCACCCCTTCGGCCAGGCGGCGCGCGTTGGCGTGGTCTTCGCTGAGGCGCGGGGGCGACTCTTCGAGCGCGACGAGCGCCGCCGCCGCGAGCACACCCACCTGGCGCATCCCGCCGCCCATGACTTTGCGCCACGAGCGCGCCTCCGCGATGAAGGCGCGCGAGCCCAGGAGCAATGAGCCGACAGGCGCTCCCAGACCCTTCGACAGACAGAACATGACGGAATCGGCCGCGCGCGCCAGCTCCGCGACCGATTCGTTGAGCGCCGCGCTCGCGTTGAAGATGCGCGCGCCGTCCAGGTGAACGGGGAGGCCCGCGGCGTGTGCGCGCTCGCAAATCTCGCGCGTCCGCGCGCTCGTGTAGACGCGGCCGCCCGCGAAGTTGTGCGAGTTCTCAAGCGTGATGAGCCCGGTCGGCGCGACGTAGTAGGGGCCGCCGACGCGCAGCACCGGCTCGATCTCCTCCCAGTTGAGGATGCCGGTGCCGTCGCGGCTGCGCACGGGCCGCGCGAGCGTGCCGGAGACGGCGGCCATCGCGGCCATCTCGTAATTGAAGATATGCCCGCGCTCCTCTATGACGACTTCGGTGCCCGGCCGCGTGTGCAGCTTGATGGCGATCTGGTTGCCCATGGAGCCCGTCGGCACGAAGAGCGCGGCCTCCTTCTCGAACATCTCGGCGGCGCGCTCCTGCAAGCGGTTGACGGTCGGGTCCTCGCCGTACACGTCGTCGCCCACCTCGGCGTCCATCATCGCGCGCCGCATCGCGGGCGTCGGCTTCGTCACTGTGTCACTGCGTAGGTCTATCATCATAATAGTGTTCAAGGCTGAGCTAGGCCGCTTGATATTTCTTATAATTCCCGTCTGTAAGCAACGGGGCCGCGCCGGGGTCTCGATTATAAACGTAAACCCAGCAAGGGACTCTCTCGCCACTGCTCAGATTAACCAGTATTTGTTTTCTAACGAATAGACTCTTATCCAAATCATTCGGATAGAATTCCTCATATGAATCCAACGCTCGTAACGTGCTTGTATTGTTTGGGAGTTCATACACGCGCCCGAAAACTTTCGTTTTGGCGGACGGGTCGAGAACCGCGCCGGGGTACTCGCCCAAATCATAAAGCCTCCCGGAGACGGACGCCTCGCCTACGCAAACGAGGCGTTTAACGGAGCCTGCTATTTCATCCGAAGCATATTCAGGCAGCAGCGTGCCGTAAATGAACAGGCGTTCCTTCATTTCCGTTTCTCCAAAGCTCATCCAATTTTTCATAGCCTTCTTTTTTGATATATTTCCGAACCCTTTCATGCCCCTTGAGACAATCGAGATAATAGCCGAACAAATCTTCGACTTCTCGATTCTGGAGCTGCTTATTATGTTGAAGGAAGGCGACGAACTCAAAGAAGTTTAAATAATCGGTGAAGTCGGATTTACCCTCCAAGACCAGTTTGTTTACTTGCTCCGTGTCAGATTCACAATCCAGGACATCGCGGATTTTCTTTAGTTCCTGTTTCTCATAAAACTTCTCGTAAAGACTTAAAGCCCACCGTGCTCGGTCGAGCCGAGCGTTACGCCGGAAAGTGAAGACCGCCAAGAATGCCGCGACGAGCGTACCGATAATTGCAAGGGTTGCGACAATGCGGTAGATCAGTTCGGCCAGGACGTTCCAGTCTGTGAGGTTCATCTCTACCAGGAGCATTGCCGAGCCCTCACTTTCAAGTAAGCTTACGCCTCTATGAAAACGCAAGAGGCCGTCCAGCTAGATTAAACGAAGGTCACGAAAACTTCGTTAGAGAAGAGCGCGCCGGAGGCCGTCAGGCGCAGCAGGTCGTCGTTAAGCTCGATTAACCCTGCCTCGCGCAAGCGGGCCAGGTCGTCGGCGTACTCGTCGCGCAGGTCCGCGCCGAAGCGCGCGCGGTAGTCCGCGAGATTCACGCCGCGCATCAGGCGCAGGCCGAGGAAGATGGTTTCGGCGCGCGCGGCACGCTCGTCGAGCGGGGTCGTCTCGACGACGGGCGAGCGCCCCGCCTCAATTGATTCGGTGTAGCGCGCGGCGTCGCGCTCGTTTGACCAGCGCGTCAGCCTCCCGTCGTAAGAGTGCGCGGAGCAGCCGAAGCCGTAGACCGCGTCGTGGGTCCAGTATTTAGTGTTGTGCCGCGATTCGTAGCCGGGCAGGCAGAGGTTGGAAATCTCGTAGTGTTCGTAACCCGCGACGGCCGCGCGTGCCAGCATCATGCGGTACATCTCGGCCGCGAGGTCGTCGTCGGGGCGGGGCTGCGCGCCGCGCCTGATTTGATCCGCGAGCGGAGTGCCCTCGTGGACTTCCAGAATGTAGAACGACAGGTGCTCGGGCCGCAGCGCGAGAGCTGCTTCGAGGTTGCGCGACCAGGAGGGGAGCGTCTGCGCGGGGAGCCCTGCGATGAGGTCGAAGTTGACGTTATTGAAGCCGGCCTCGCGCAGGAGATCGAATGTCTTGCGCACGTCGGCGGCGGTGTGTGTGCGGCCCAGGCGCTTGAGCGCGTCGTCGTCGAAGGTCTGCGCCCCGAAGCTCGCGCGGTTGACGCCGAGCCCGCGGAACTCGCGCAGGGCTTCGAGCGTCACCGTGCCGGGGTTCATCTCCATAGTCACTTCGGCGTCCGCGCGGACGCCGAAGCGCGCGCGCACGGCTTCGAGGATGGAAGCGGCCTGGGCGGGCGCGAGCAGGCTCGGGGTGCCGCCGCCGAAGTAGACGGTATCCACGTCCGGCCGGCCCTCGTCCGGCTGAAAGTCTTCAACCTCGGCGGCGACGGCGCGGACGTAACGCTCAGCCAGGGGAGCGTCGTATGGCCCAGTGGCGAAGTCGCAGTAGGAGCAGCGCGCGCGGCAGAAAGGGATGTGTATGTAGATTCCGGCAGGCTTCATCACGTTTCGCGCCGATTATAGCACGCGCGCCTGAGCCGGCAGACTATGGACCACTTGAAACATACGGAATTTGCTTCGACTCAACGAGCGTATGTTGTGCGAGGTTAGGTACGAAAGCGTACGAGCTTTCGGTGTGGACGAGAATGCGACGCAGGATTTCGGCCGTGTATTATTTTTAAGAGAGAAAGTCAGGGCGAATTTGTTCTGCCGATGAACTAATCGAACAATTTCGCCAAACTTCCCGAACACAATAGCGGCATAGTGCTTGATAGCGTAATAGGCCAATCAGATGAACACGAGCGTTCTGTAGTCCCCGACTATTTGTTGGCGTGTTCATATCAACAACAAGCAACGCAAGCACCTACTCTAGGGAGGGTAATCTAAGATGAGAGAAGATGATGAAGGAACGGGCGGCGGTAGCAGCTCTGGTTCTGGTGGCTATGGCGGCGGCTCTGGCAGCAGTGGCGGCGGCGGCGGCAGCAGCTCTGGCGGCGGTGGTGGCGGCAGTAGCTCCGGCGGCGGTAGTGGTGCTGGCGGTGGCGGCGGCTCCTCGTCGGGCGGCTCCTCCGGCGGGGGCGGCGGCTCGTCATCGGGCGGCAGCGGCGGTTCGGGCGGAAGCAGCGGCGGATCGAGCGGCGGCGGCTCTGGCTCGGGAGGTTCCTCGGGTGGTTCCGGCGGGAGCGGCGGTTCCTCCGGCGGCGGGAGCCCTAAGCCGGAGGGCGGCGGCAGCCCCACCTCAGGTGGTAGCAGCGGCGGCTCGTCGGGCGGAGGCAGCAGCTCTGGCGGTTCCGGCGGCAGTTCGGGCGGTTCGTCGGGCGGCGGCTCCAGTTCCGGCGGAAGCGGAGGCAGTTCCGGCGGCGGCCAGTAACCGTCGAAGCAAAACTCTTAACTCTCTTCTAACTACAAACACGAAGCGGG
>DASWQY010000185.1:0-1704 GCA_036403435.1 Pyrinomonadaceae bacterium | reverse complement strand
AAGATCAGCCGCGCCGACATCCTGGCTCACGCCTACGCCCTATGCCGCTCCAACAAGGGCGCACCGGGGGTGGACGGCCAGGACTTTGCGGACATCGAAGCGTATGGGGTCGAGCGGTGGCTGGCCGAACTGGCGCTTGCGCTCAGGCAGGAGACCTATCGGCCGGAGCCGATCAGACGCGTGTTCATACCGAAGGCCAACGGCAAACTCAGGCCGCTGGGCATCTCGACCGTGCGGGATCGGGTCTGCATGACGGCAGCGATGCTGGTGCTGGAGCCGATCTTCGAAGCCGATCTTCCACCGGAAATCTACGCCTACCGCGCCGGGCGAAATGCCCAGCAAGCAGTCGTAGAGGTGGAGGAGCTGCTATTCCGTGGTCACCCGGACGTCGTCGACGCCGACCTCGCGGACTACTTCGGGAGCATTCCGCACGCCGACCTTCTAAAGTCGGTGGCGCGTCGGATCGTAGATCGGCGCGTGCTGCATCTGATCAAGATCTGGCTGGAATGTCCCGTGGAAGAAACCGACCAACGGGGCCGGACCAGACGCACGACCGAGGCCCGGGATAGCCGGCGAGGCATCCCGCAGGGCTCACCGCTCTCACCGCTGCTGGCGAACCTTTACATGCGCCGGTTTGTGCTGGGGTGGAAGAAGCTTGGCCTGGAACAAAGCCTCGGCACTCGCCTCGTCACTTATGCGGACGATCTTGTGATCCTGTGCCGACAGGGCGGCGCGGAGAAGGCGCTGCACCACCTGCGCGAGATCATGGGCAAGCTGAAGCTGACAGTGAACGCGGAGAAGACACGGATCTGCAGAGTTCCGGACGGGGAGTTCGACTTCCTGGGCTATACGTTCGGGCGTATGTACTCTCCAAAGACGGGCAAGGCCCGGCTGGGCTACCGACCGTCAAAGAAGAGCCTCAAGCGCATGGTCGACAGAGTCCACGCGCTGACCGTCCGAGCGGCTACTTGGCAAGAGACCACAAGGCTGGTGGAGCAATTGAACCGCGCGCTTCGTGGATGGGCCAATTACTTTAGTGTTGGAACCACCCGCAAAGCGTATCGGGTGCTCGACAACTACGCAGCTATGCGGTTGCGCCGGTGGTTGCGGTTTAAGCACAAAGTCTGGCGACGCAAGGGCGGGGCCTATCCACTCCCGCACCTTTACGAGCACTTCGGGCTCGTACGCCTGACCCAGCTTGGTCGCGGCCCGTCGTGGGTGAAGGCGTGACGTCTTGTCCGAGAGCCGGATGCGGTAAATCCGCCTGTCCGGTTCGATGAGCGGGATGTGGAAACGGAGCCATGGCTGAACCAGTGAGGCACCGCCAGACGAAAGGGGCGGCTACAGATATGTTCGACCTACAGCCACCGCGCCACATCTCGACTCTACGCTCAGCGGAAGCTCGGCTGTGAGATCGGGTGGTTCCGCTTTGCGCGCGGAAAGCAGCCCTCCAAACGGACGAAACCGGACAGGAGAGGGACGGTACGTCGCTTCTCGTTGCTATAAGCCCAGCATGGGCGGGAGTTCTAAAAGGCTTTTGACGTCGCAATCCGGTGAGCCTGGTAACCGCTCTCGAGGCTGGCCATAACGATTGCACCACACGACGCGCATTCCAAACGCAGAGGCAGCGTACGCATCCCAGGCATTTGACGACAGGAACAGGATTCCGCCCGCTTCGACCGATAGGCGGTCGACCGCAAGCTG
>DASWQY010000184.1:0-4873 GCA_036403435.1 Pyrinomonadaceae bacterium | reverse complement strand
GCGGAAAGATCGAGCGCAAAGTAGCGAACGAGGAGCCGGAATTTGTACTCCGAAATTCTCGAACGCCTGTAATAGCGGTTCCGGCTTTGCACTTCAGTAGTTTAGCACCGATAGAAATGTGCTTAACTACCATAGACCCATAAACAATATTCTAGCCCTCAAGCCATTTTGAGAGTTGAGAATCCTCGCAGACGATTGTCTGTGCGCGTTCGGGGCCGGTGGAGATGAGGCCGATCTCGACGCCGATGGAGTCGGAGAGGAAGTTGACGTAATCGCGCGCGGGCGCAGGCAGTGCGTCAATGTCCGTGATGCCTTCGGTCGTGGTCTTCCAGCCGGGGAGCGTGGCGTAGACGGGTTCGACGCGGCGCAGGTCCTGGGAGACGGCGGGGAAGGAGTCTATGTCGCGGCCGTCGAGGCGGTAGCCGGTGCAGACTTTAATTTCGTCCAGGGCGTCGAGCACGTCCAGTTTGGTCAGCGCGACGGAAGAGAAGCCGTTGATTTCGGCGGCGTAGCGTGTGGCGAAGGCGTCGAACCAGCCGCAGCGGCGGGGACGCTTCGTGACCGCGCCGTACTCGCGGCCGCGCTCGCGGATAAGTTGGCCCAGTTCCTCTTCGCCTTTGAGCATCTCGGTCGGGAAGGGGCCTTCGCCGACGCGCGTCGTGTAGGTGCGGACGATGCCGAGGACGCCCGTGATGCGTTGCGGGGCGAGACCCAGTCCGGTCGCCGCGCCGCCCGCGGTCGTGTTCGACGAGGTGACGAACGGGTACGTCCCGTGGTCAACGTCGAGCAGCGTGGCCTGCGCGCCTTCGATCAGCACGCTGCGGTGCTCGCGCGCGGCGCGGTGCATGAAGGAGGTCGTGTCAGTGATGAAGGGGGCGAGGCGCTCACTGAGGCGCGAAGTCTCGTCGAAGATTTCGTCCGGGTCCAGGGCTTCGCCGCCGTAGGCGACGATGATGCGGTTGGCATCCTCCAGGTTGCGCTCGATGCGCGAGCGCAGCACGTCGGGGACGAGCGCGTCCGCGACGCGTATGCCGCGCCGGCCCGTCTTGTCCTCGTAAGCGGGGCCGATGCCGCGGAGGGTCGTGCCGACGCGCTCGTTGCCGAGGCGCTCCTCGCTCGTGTGGTCGAGCGCGCGGTGGTAGGGAAGTATCAGGTGCGCGCGCGAGCTGACGCGCACACGCTCGGGCGTGACCTCGACGCCCTGCTCGGCGAGCTGGTCCGCCTCCTCGAAGAACGCCTTCGGGTCAATCACCATCCCGTTGCCGAGGACGCAAGTTTTGCCCGGATGGACTATGCCGGACGGCAGCAGGCGCAGGACGAACGAGCGGTCCCCGACGTAGACGGAGTGCCCGGCGTTATGCCCGCCCTGGTAACGCGCGACGATCTCGAAGTGCTCGGCCAAAAGGTCAACGATCTTCCCTTTGCCCTCATCACCCCACTGCGCGCCGACGACTACAATAATCATGATTCAGAGGTCAGAGGTCAGAGGTCAGAGGTTAGGGAGTTCAATTACTGACCTCTAACCTCTATCCTCTGGCCTCTGCTTTTTCAGCTTGCCTTCTCTAGTTTGACGGGCTTCTCTATGAAATAAAAGCTACAGCTGCCGCGGACTTCCTCGATGTCGCGTTTTTCGATGGGGAAGAGTCGGCACTGGTTGGGGCGGTCCTCGTAGATGCCGCAAGTGGTCGTCCCGTCCTCGTGCTTCTTCAGGAACGGGCACTTGAACAGTATCTCGCAGCACGCGCCGCAGCGGTTGCAGTCGCCGCGCCGCAGCGCGAGCGAGGCGATGACTTCGTCTTTGCGAAAATTGGCGCTGACGAAGCGGCGGAGCTTCCCTTGCGCCTGGCGGGCGCGGAACTTGGCGTCCTCGACGGCGCGCGAGCGGCGGGCCGAGGCCAGTCGCTCCTCCAGTGACTTGTGTCGCGGGGGGCGACGTTGGCGCAACGTTTTCATAAAATCAGATGTTAGACGCTAGGTGCTAGACGCCAGCTCAAACTAACCTCTGACCTCCAGCCTCTAACCTCTGGTTTAGAACTCGCTCGGTTTCCCCTTGAACAGAGAAGTGGCGCGGGACGGGTTTTATGGAAAAAGCCGCCCGCGCCACTCGCGCGTCATTCGCTCTGTCAGGCGCTCGCCGTGCTGCTGACGTGTTTGTCAATCATCCTTGAGATGGCCTCTTTGGAGGTTGCGCCGACCACGCGCTCCTCCTCCTTGCCGCCCTTGAAGAGGATCAGCGTCGGGATGCCCTTGATGCCGTAGCGTTGCGAGACCGACGGGTTCTCGTCCACGTTGAGCTTGACGACCTTAGCGGCCGAGGCGTACTTCTCGGCCACGGCCTCGACCGTCGGCGCGAGCATGCGGCAGGGCGCGCACCAGGCGGCCCAGAAATCCACCAGCACCGGCCTGTCCGCTTGCAGAACGTCTTGTTCAAAAGAGCTGTCGCTCACTTCGTTCACATGTTCACTCATGACTTAGTTTCTCCTTAAATTCAACCTAAACGAAATCAACGTGAGCGCCCAAGCTCACCGCCAGACGTTAGATGTCACACACCAGATATTCGTTCTCTGCCGCCAACCTTCGGCCGCCCGGCCTGTCACAATCGCGTCACGGCATCGTAAAGCTGGACGTACTTGCGCGCGACGACTTGCCAGGAATTGTCTGCGCGCATCCCGTTCGATTGGAGCCCCCGCCAGAGGTCGGGCTCGGCGTAACAGTAAAGCGCCTCGTAGATTTTATCAAGCATCGCGCCGGCCGTGTAGGGGCCGAACTTGAAGCCCGTGCCCGTCCCCCGCACGCGGTCGAAGTCTTCGACCGTGTCGTCCAGGCCGCCCGTGGCGCGCACGACCGGAACTGTGCCATAACGCAGGCTGTACATCTGGTTCAGCCCGCACGGCTCGAAGAGCGAGGGCATCAGGAAAATGTCAGCGCCGGCCTCTATCCGGTGCGCCAGGGGCTCGTTGAAGCCCTTGTAAATGCCGACGCGCCGCGGCGCGAAATCGCGCAAGCCCTGCAAGAAATCCTCGTACTCGCTCGCGCCCGAGCCGAGCGCGACGAAGAACGCGCCCGCGGAGAGCAGCGCCCCGGCCGCCTCTTTAATCAGGTCGTAGCCCTTCTGGCTCGTCAGCCGGGAGATGTTCGCGATGACGGGCCGGTCCAATTCCTCCGGCAGCATGAACTCGCGCAAGAGCGCGAGCTTGCAGGCCCGCTTGCCTTCGAGGTCGTCCGCGTCGTAGTGCGCGGGCAGGTGCGGGTCCGTCGCCGGGTTCCAGACATCGTAGTCAACCCCGTTCGTGATGCCCGCGAGCCGGTCGCGGCGCATGCGCAGGAGCCAGTCGAGGCCGTGGCCGTGCTCCGGCGTCTGAATCTCAAGCGCGTAGCGCGGGCTGACGGTCGAGAGCGCGTCGGCCGTCATCAGGCCAGCCTTCAGGGCCGAGGCCGCGCCCTCCATCATGAAGGCGTCGCGCTCCTCGGGGCCGAAGCCGAGAATCCAGAGGTCTTCGGGGTCGAACGCGCCCTGGTAGGCGAGGTTGTGAATCGAAAAGAGCGTCCGCGTGCGCGAGTAGAACGAATCCCGGCGACGGCGCTGTGCCAATTCCGCGGAGGCGAAGCCGCCGGGCCAGTCGTTGACATGGACCACGTCGGGCGGCACGCCGAGCCGCCTCATGAGCGCCAGCGAGGCGCGGCAGAAGAAGGCGAAGCGCAGGTGGTCGTCACGAAAGCCGTAGATCGAATTCCGGGCGAAATACTCGGGCGCGTCAATCAGGAACGAGGGCGCGCCGGGCGCTTTGGAGTAGAAGACGCCGGCGCGGTACTGGCCGCCGCGCCAATCCACGTCCAGGTTGTCAATGATCTTTTCGCGCAGGTGCTCGCGCTTAATCTGCTCGAAGAGCGGCAGGACGAGCACCGCGTCCTGCCCGTTCTCGATGAGCGCCTTCGGGAGCGCGCCGGCAACGTCCGCCAGCCCGCCCGTTTTGGCGAATGGCACGGCCTCCGACGACAGTATCGCTACGCGCAAGACTCTTCACCGACCGCGCCCGCCCGACAGAGGGCGTCACACCTAAAGAACGAAATAGTAAAGCGTTATGCCGGATACTAACAAGAACAGTGGCAGGTGACAAGTGACAGGTGACAGGATAAAAGCTGTCTTTTCCTGTCACCTGTCACTTGTCACCTGCCACCGCTTTTAAGTCTGCATCGAGGCGAGGAATTCCGCGTTGGACTTGGATTTTTCGAGCCGTTCGAGGACGACTTCCATCTGCTCGACGGGCGAGAGCGGGTTCAAGACCCTGCGCATCACCCAGATGCGGTTCAGGTCTTCCTTGCTGAGGAGCAGCTCTTCCTTGCGCGTGCCGGAGCGTTGCAGGTCGATGGCGGGGAAGAGGCGCTTGTCGGAAAGACGCCGGTCGAGGTGGATTTCACAGTTGCCGGTGCCCTTGAACTCCTCGAAGATCACGTCGTCCATGCGCGAGCCCGTGTCGATCAGGGCCGTGGCGATGATGGTCAACGAGCCGCCCTCTTCAATGTTGCGCGCCGCGCCGAAGAATCGCTTCGGGCGCTGGAGCGCGTTCGAGTCGATACCGCCGGAGAGAATCTTGCCCGACGGCGGCACGACCGCGTTGTGCGCGCGCGCCAATCTAGTGATCGAGTCGAGCAGGATGACCACGTCGCGCTTGTGCTCGACGAGGCGCTTGGCCTTTTCGATTACCATGTCGGCGACCTGCACGTGGCGCGTCGGCGGTTCGTCGAACGTGGAACTGATCACTTCCGCGCCGCGGCAGGTGCGTTCCATGTCCGTGACTTCTTCAGGGCGCTCGTCAATGAGCAGGATGAAGAGATACGCCTCGGGATTGTTTTTCAAAATCGCGTTGGCGAG
>DASWQY010000183.1:0-1617 GCA_036403435.1 Pyrinomonadaceae bacterium | reverse complement strand
TCGACAGCAATGACATCGTCGCGGACCTGAACGAGCGCGGCGCCAAAGTTGTGATCGCGCAACACCCGCGCCGCACGACACCACTCGACATCGACCGCGAGATGTACAAATGGCGGCATCTGATCGAGAACTTCTTCTGCAAGCTGAAGGAGTTCAGGGCCGTTGCCACTCGTTACGACAAGACAGACACCAGCTACACCGCCACCATCCACCTCGCGGCTGCGATCATCGCTTCACGCTGAACGTCAACAGGCCCTAGTTGTTTGGTGGCGGAACGTTGTTGGGACCAGGTTCGTTGGGCGATTGAAGCGTATGCGTGGCGCTTTGAGCCGTGTGCCAACCCCGCTCGGGTGAGGAGGTCCTGATGCCAACGATCCACCCCAAGGCTCGCACCACCCCGGCCGTCCGCGCCGAGATTGCGCGATCACGGGAGCCAACCGGAGTCCTGGCTCAGCGCTATAGCGTCTCGACCGAGACCATCCGCAAGTGGCGCAAGCGCGGGCCGGCGGACTGTCAGGACCACTCCAGCCGGCCGCACAAGCTGCCCTGGAAAGCAACTGAGGAGGAACGGGCCATCGTCTGCGCCTTACGGCGTGCGACCGGCTTTCCCCTGGATGACCTCACCTTCGTGGTCGCCCACTTCCTGCCGCATCTCAATCGCGACGCGGTCTACCGCATTCTGAAAGCCGAGGGCCTGGGCCGCCTCCCGCCCGCAAGCCGGCCGCGCAAGCCGAACGGGACCTTCAAGGATTATGATCTCGGCTTCGTGCACGTCGACGTGAAGCACTTGCCCAAGCTGCGCACCAGCAATGGCGAGAGCCGCAAGCGCTACCTCTACGTGGCCATCGACCGGGCCTCCCGCTTCGTGCACCTCGCCGTCAAGGATGACGAGACTGAGCGCAGTGCCGTGGCCTTCTTGACGGAGGCGGTCCAGGCCTTTCCCTTCCAAGTCACGCACGTGCTGACCGATCGGGGCTCCTGCTTCACGGCCGACGGCTTTGAGGCCGCGTGCCAGAGCTTGGGCGTGGAGCATCGCAAGACGCGGCCTTATACGCCGAAAACCAATGGCATGGTGGAGCGCTTCAACGGGCGTATCCAGCGTGAGGTGCTGGGCATCACGGTTGCCAGCCACCGCGACCTGGAGACCCTGCTGCACGGCTTCAATCGGGCCTATAATGCCCGCCGCCAGCGGGTCCTGAAGGGGCGATCACCGGAGATGGTCGTGCAAGAACGCCTGGGCGCGGCGCCCACCCGTACCAACTCCAGTCACGATCCGCCGTTCGATCCGTGCGCTCTGCCCAAAGCCCTCCAGGTGATCGCTCGTGCCAAGGACGTCTCGCATCCAGACACTTAGTACTACTGCGTCACGAGCGGGAATGGTGCGGAGGTCTGCGGAAGTGAGTTGCGCAGCACGGACATCGCTCGAGGCTTTGGGCCAGGGCCACGGTGAGCCTCCGGCGCATGGTGGCGATTGAATTCGGGACGTGCCGCTCCGGTCGGATCGGAGGCGCCGCGGGGTCGATCACCGGCGGGAAGGTCAATCGCCTTGAGCTTCGGGCCGGCAGATCCTGAGGGGGGAATCCTCACCCGTTCGGCGACCAGGAAGCCATAGGCGGC
>DASWQY010000182.1:0-66603 GCA_036403435.1 Pyrinomonadaceae bacterium | reverse complement strand
CAAAATCTTCACTCAACCCTTTGCGGCTTCCGTCTTTCTTAGCGGCTTTGCGTGAAAAGCTTTTCACGCAAAGCCGCTAAGAAAGACGGAAGCCGCAAAGGGTTGAGTGAAGATTTTGAAAACCTCTCTATTCGCGGTTGTCGAACGAATAGTCGGACCCAGTCTCACTCCGCGCCGCGGCGAATCTCCATGAATCTTCTTAGCTCGTCGAAGACGTGGCCGAGCGTGCTTTCGTCCGCGAGATAGACCAGCCGGAAAAATCCGCCCGCCGGGTCTGTGCCAAAACCGGACCCGTGCACGACCAGCACGCCCGTCTCTTCGAGCAGGTCGAGCACGAATTGTTCGTCCGTCCTGCGCAGAGGGTCTTCCGCCCGGATCATCACGTAAAAGGCGGCCGCGGGCGTTTCGCATGAAAGACCCTCTATGCCTTCGACGGCCGCAAGGACGAAGTCGCGCCTCCGCTTAATCTCGCGCAGGAATTTGTCCAGAAAACTTTTATCGCCTTCGAGCGCGGGGCGCACGCCGTATTGCGACGGCGTCGGAGAGCAGAGCCGCCCGGTCGCCAGGCGATTGATGGCGTGCGTGAGGTCGCGCATCCTCTCCTCGTTGGTGTAGCGCATCCAGCCCACGCGCCAGCCCGGAACCAGGTGCGTCTTCGACAGGCTCTCCAAAGTGATGACGGGCACGTCCGTCCCCGCGGCCAGCACGGAGGCGGCCACGGGCCGCTCATTGAAACTCAGCTCGCGGTAAACTTCGTCCGTGATGACGAGCAGATTGTGTCGCGCGGCCAGCTCTAAAACTTCTCTGACCGCCTCTTCCAGGACTATCGCGCCCGTGGGGTTGCTGGGGTTTATCAGCACGAGCGCGCGCGTGCGCTTCGTTACCAACTGGGCCAATTCTTCGGCCGAGAACTGCCAGCCGCGCGCGCCGTCGAGCTGGTAGTAGCGAGTGACGGCCCCCAGCTTGTTGAGGATGGCGGGGTAGAGCGGGTAGCCCGGCGCGGGCAGCAGGACTTCGTCGCCCTCTTCGACCAGCGCGGTCAACACAAGGTCCGCCGCCTCGGACGCGCCGGAAGTTATCAAGACCTGCGCGGGGGTTGTCGGTGCGCCGAGCGCGGTCGCGTAATGGGCCACGGCCTCTCGCGCTTCCCACAGCCCCGCCGAGTGTGAATAGCCCGTGAAGTCGTCGCGGAGTGCGCGCGCGACCCGCTCGACCACGTGAACGGGCGGGCGGAAGCCGTAGGCTTGCGGGTCACCTATGTTCAGGTAGATTACCTCGCGGCCCGCGCTCTCCACGGCTTCGGCGGCCGCGACGAGGTTGCGAATCGCGTAATGAAAGTTGGCGGTCCTGCGGGAAGGGACGATCATCTGTGTCATAAGTTTTGCTTTACAGAGTCTGCTTCGTGGATAATACGCCGGCCCGTCGAATAATGGCTAGACGAACTCCTTCGAATGAAAAAAAGAGAAGAGCAAAAGACTGCCGAAAGGGAGACGCAGGACCTGAAGCGGAAGGTCGGTGAGAACCTGGGCCGCTTGCGCAAGCGGCGCGGGCTGAGCCTTGAGCGCCTGGCGGCGCTCGCCGGCGTCAGCCGCGCGATGCTGGGCCAGGTCGAGGCGGGCGAGAGCGCGCCGACCATCTCCTTCCTCTGGAAAGTGGCGCGCGGCCTGGACGTGCGCTTTGCCGACCTGCTCGGCGAAGAGTCCGCGGGCGACGTGGTCCGGCTCCCGGCAGACACCTCCAAAGTCCTGCGCTCATCTGACGGAGGCTTCGAGAGCCGCGCGCTCTTCCCTTTCGACAAGCACCGCCGCGCTGAGTTCTACGAGCTGCGCCTGCAAGGCGGGTACGTCGAGCGCGCGGAGGCCCACGCCGAAGGCACCTACGAAAACATAGTCGTCCATTCGGGCCGGCTGCGCCTGACGGTCGGGGCGGGCGAGCCCGTGGACCTGCGCGCCGGCGACTCAGTCTTCTTCCGCGCCGACGTGCCGCACGTTTACGAGAACCCCGGCACGCGTGACGCCGTCATGTACCTCGTCATGACCTACGCCGAGCAGCGCCTCTGAGCCGGCGAAGCCTCAGCGCCAATCCGAAATCTCGGATTCCGTCCGGCCTTTCCACGCCTCAATTCTTTTTATCCGCGGATAAAAAATATTGTCTTGACGCGCCCGCCGATATAGTTTACGCTCCCTCCGTTATGTTCAGCACAGCCATGATGACAAGCGAGCGGGCCGCGACGTGTTGTCGCGCGATCTGCATGTGGTGCTCCGTGGTGGCGTGTCCGCCCTGAGGGTCGCCGGGAATCGTCCGAGGGATTAAAGGCTCTTGCGCGTTTCCTTTGCGCGGGGGCTTTTTCTTTTAGGTACGAAAGATGGCCGTTGTCAAAAAAGAGACCAGGCCCGAGCGCGTCAAGCGCGAGCGCGACGGGCTGGATTGCCTGGACGACCTTGTCCGCTACGCGCGCGGCGGCTTCTCGTCCATCGAACCGGACGACCTGGACGTGCGGCTGCGATGGTACGGCCTCTACACGCAGCGCCCGCAGGAAGAGGGCTTCTTCATGCTCCGCGTCAAGGTTCCGAACGGGACGCTCAGCGCATTGCAGTTAGAAACGCTCGGCCGCTTGTCTCTACGTTACGCGCGAAACACGGGCGACGTGACGACGCGTCAGGACATACAGTTTCACTACGTCAGGATCGAAGACGTGCCGGCCATCTTCGACGAGCTGGGGCGCGTCGGCCTCTCGACCTCGGGCGCGTGCGGCGACATCACGCGCAACGTCACGGGCTGCCCGCTCGCGGGGATTGACGGCGCGGAGTTCATGGACGCCGAAGCCCTGGTCGAGAGCGTGCACCGCCGCTTCCTGAACAATCGAGAGTTCTCCAACCTGCCGCGCAAATTCAAAATCACTATCTCGGGCTGTGCCAGTTACTGCACGGGCCACGAGATTAACGACATCGGGCTGGTCGCGTTGCGACTGCCCGGCGGTGAGGTCGTCTTCGACTTGTGGATCGGCGGCGGCCTCGGCTCGAAGGAGAGGTTCGGCGACAGGCTCAACGCGCACGTCCGGCCCGAGGAAGTCGTCGAGGTTTGCCACCACATCTGCGCGATCTTCCGCGACGAGGGGAACCGCCAGTCGCGTTCCCTGGCGCGTTTGAAGTTCCTGCTTGAGGACTGGGGGCCTGCGCGCTTCCGCGACGAGTTGGAGAAGCGCCTGGGCCGGAAATTAACGGGCGGCGACGCGCCCGCAGTGCCCGTGACCGCGAACCGCGCGCACATAGGCGTCCACCCGCAGAAGCAGGCGGGGCTCTACTACGCGGGGGTAGCGACGAAGCGCGGCCTGCTGCCGGGCGAAGAGATGATAGAGGTCGCGCGGCTCGCGCGCGCCGCCGGGAGCGACCGCGTGCGGCTGACGACGACGCAGAACCTGATCGTGCTCGACGTGGCCGAAGCCGGGCGCGAGCGATTGGCCCAGGGGCTCGCGGCGCTCGACCTGCAAGTCAACCCGTCCTCGTTCCGCACGGGGACGCTCGCCTGCACGGGGAAAAAATTCTGCAAGCTCGCGCTGACGGAGACGAAGGACCGCGCCTCGGAGTTGATCGAGCACCTTGAGCGCGCGCTGCCGGACTTCACCGCGCCCTTCCGCATCAGCGTGACGGGCTGCCCGAACAGTTGCGCGCACTATCAGGTCTGCGACGTGGGCTTCGTCGGCGATTTCCTGAACACGCCCGAGGGGAAGGTAGAGGCTTACCGCGTCTACCTCGGCGGGCACCTCGGCGACGGCTACGCGTTCGGCCGCGAACTGGACAAAAAAATTCCGGCCGAAGAGATCAAGTTCTACGTCGAGCGGCTGGTGCGCCAGTACCTTGAGTTGCGTTACGGCACTCAGGAGAGTTTTCAGAGTTTCATCGCGCGCCACAGCGTTGAAGAGTTGGAATCGCTCGCGGCGGCCGAAGAGTTGGGGGCGCACGCATGAGCGAAGAGGTCATGCGCGGGGTGCTGGTCGTCGGCCACGGGAGCCGCCGCGAGGAGGCGAACCGCGACGTTCGCGAGGCCGCCCGGCGCATCGGTTTGCGAGGCAATTTCGCGTTAATCGGGGCCGCTTTCCTCGAAATCGCGCGCCCGAACATCGGTGAGGGCTTCGCGCAGCTAATCGAGCAGGGCGCGCGCGACATCACTATTCACCCCTATTTCCTCTCGCCCGGCAGGCACACGCGCGGCGACATCCCCGTCGAAGTCCGCGAGGCCGCGAGCCGTCACGCGGGCGTCACTTACCGCATCACGGAGCCCCTGGCCGCGCATCATCTGGTCGTGGAGGCGTCGGTCGAGCGCATACGCGAAACGCTAAACGACGTGCGGGGAGGTCCGGCGACGAGTGCCGCGCGTCGTGGCACAGTTTATCTGGTCGGCGCTGGTCCAGGCGACCCTGGGCTCCTGACCGTCAAGGCGCGCGACCTGCTGGCGACGTGCGACGTGATCGTTTACGACAGCCTGGTCAACCCGGAGCTGCTCTCTTT
Source organism: Pyrinomonadaceae bacterium (assembly GCA_036403435.1). Lineage (GTDB taxonomy): Bacteria > Acidobacteriota > Blastocatellia > Pyrinomonadales > Pyrinomonadaceae > QHXM01. Next base: position 62,095 of record DASWQY010000182.1, on the reverse strand, counting down.
CGCGCCCGACCGCGCCGAGCGCATTTACGTCGGCAAGGTCGGCGGCGGGCGGCAGACGCCACAGGGTGAAATCAACGGCCTGCTCGCGGCGCACGCGCTCGCGGGGAAAGCGGTCGTGCGGCTCAAGGGGGGCGACCCGTTCCTCTTCGGCCGTGGCGGCGAGGAGGCAGAGGCGCTCGCGTCGCACGGGATTCAGTTTGAAATTGTGCCAGGCGTCAGCTCCGCGCTCGCCGTCCCTGCCTACGCCGGAATCCCGCTCACGCACCGCGGCCTCTCTTCTTCCGTCGCCGTCCTGACCGGCTCGCGCGGTGGCGACGGCGCTTACTGTTCGCGGCAACTCGACGCCGGGCCGACCGCCGATACGCTGGTCATCCTGATGGGCGTCGCGCATCTCGGCGAGATCGCGGACGATTTGATGGAGAAGGGCCGCGCGCCCGAGACGCCCGTCGCGGTCATACGCTGGGGAACTTACGACGGCCAGCAGACTTTGTGCGGGACGCTCCGCACGATTGCTCACGAAGCGGAGCGCGCCTGCTTGCGAGCGCCGGCCGTCATCGTCGTCGGCGAAGTCGTGCGCCTGCGCGAGCGCCTCAACTGGTTCGAGCGCGGCCTTCGGAGTTACGGCGACGCGCCAGTAGAAACTGTTTCCCAGCCGGCCTAAATTCGGGGGATTCGCCATGCCTGTAGCCGCACCGGCAGTCGGGTACGAAACGACGGACGAGGAACTAAAGGCGCTCTCGGAAGAGTTCGAGAATGCGCCGCCCGAGGCCGTGCTCCGCTGGGCGGTCGAAGAATTTGGCCCGGATGTCGCGCTCGCCACGGGCTTCGGCGCGGAGGGGTGCGTGCTCGTCGCGATGCTCTCCGAAGTCAGCCGCGGCGCACGCGTTTTTTACCTCGACACGGACCTGCTTTTCCCCGAAACCTACGCGCTCAAAGACAGGCTGGAGGCGCGCTACGGCGTCCGCTTCGAGCGCCGAGCAGCGCGGCTCTCGCTCGGCGCTCAGGCCGAAGAGCACGGCGAGCGGCTGTGGGAGCGACGCCCGGACCTCTGCTGCCGCCTGCGAAAAATCGAGCCCCTGAAAGAAATGCTCCGGGGCTTGCGCGCCTGGGTCACGGCCATCCGGCGCGAGCAGTCTCCGGCGCGCGCGGGCGTGGGCGTCGTCGAGCGCGACGCCAAATTCGGCCTCATCAAGATCAACCCGCTCGCCGGCTGGTCGTCGCGCGACGTGTGGAACTACGTCGCGCGCTACGACGTGCCCTACAACCCGCTGCACGACCATGGCTACCCGTCCATCGGCTGCGCGCCCTGCACGACGCCCGTCAAAATCGGCGAAGACCCGCGCGCCGGCCGCTGGCGCGGCACCGAGAAGACCGAGTGCGGCCTCCATCAATGACGCGCCGCCCGCGCGCCGCCGGGAGCGTCGAAGCCTCACGCAGTTATACTTCACGCCGCCTCCGTTATATTAGCGCCCGCGTTCCAACTGCACGACCGCGAGTGGCGGCGCTACGGGGTGGCCCTGCTGGCGGGCAAAATGGCGGGCGTCCTCTTGTTGCTCGTCGGGGCCGTAATTCTGTTCCCGCACTTACTCGGGATGAAAACGCTCGCCGCCGATGCCCTGATGAAGGCGTGAGTGATGAGGCGTTTGTCTTTACCGGCGGGTGAAAGTTAAAGTTACGCGGAGCGTCGAACGTTATTCGGGTGGGACGAAGCCGGGCAATGATTGAGCGTGAGTTGGAGAGTGAGTTGGAGAGTGAGAGCCGGCGGCGGTTGCGCGCCGCGCACCGTGTGGTCGTCAAGCTCGGCACGAGCATCGTCATCGGCGACGGGGGCGAGATTTGCGTCGAGCGCGTCGGGCCGCTCATGCGCTCTATGGCCGAGCTTAAGGGTGAGGGCCGGCAGCTCGTCCTGGTCTCTTCGGGTGCCGTGGGCCTGGGCGCGGGGCGCATGGGCCTGCATCGCTCGCGGCTGGCCGACATGGCGACGCGGCAGGCGGCCGCCGCCGTCGGGCAGAGTCTCCTGATGCACGCCTACGAACAACTGTTCCGCGCGCACAATGTCCCGATAGCCCAGGTGCTCCTGACGCAGGACGACTTCAAGGACCGGCGGCGCTACGGCAACCTGCGCCGGACGATGGAGAAGCTGCTCAAGCTGAACGTGCTGCCCGTGGTCAACGAGAACGACACGGTCTCGACGGACGAGCTGGAGTATCTGACGGGCGGGCCGGAGCGCGTCTTCGGCGACAACGACCGCCTGGCCGCGCTCGTCATGAGCAAGCTGGAGGCGAGCGCGCTCGTCCTCTTGACGAACGTCGAAGGACTGTTCAGAAATGGCCCAGGGGGCGCGGGCGAAGAATCGGCGGTCGTGCGGCTCGTGGAAGAGATCACGCCCGAGCTGAGGGCGGCCGCGGGCGGCGCGTCCGCGGGCGGGCGCGGCGGGATGCTGACGAAGCTCGAAGCGGCGGACATCGCGATGCGCGCGGGCGGCGTGGCCGTCATCGCCAGCGGGAAGGGGCCGGACATTCTGGCCCAAATCTTCGCGGGCCGGGCGGCCGGTACAACTTTCATGTCGTCTTCGCGCATGGCGGGCAAGCGCCGCTGGATCGCTTACGCGGCGGGCGTGCGCGGCCGTCTCGTGGTCAACGACGGCGCGCGCGAGGCGCTTCTAGGCGGCAAAGCGAGCCTGCTCTCTTCGGGGGTCGTGCGCGTCGAGGAGCAGTTCGAGCCGCAGTCTGTCGTGGCGATCACGGACGCGTCGGGGCGCGAGTTCGCGCGCGGGATCGTCAACTGCGCGAGCGCGGAGGCGAGGGCGCTCGTCGAGGCCGGCGCGGACACGGGCGCGCGCCAGGGATTGGTCCAGCCACACGCGCGCGTGCTGGTGACGCGCGACAACATAGTCTTGCTGGGGGAGTGATGAGTCGTTCGGCCGAAGTTGGAAGAACTGCGGCTCAAGTCGCGGACGCGGCGCGTCGGGCTAAGGCCGCCTCGCGCGTGCTCGCGACGCTGGCGTCCTCGCGACGCAATGAGTTGTTGCTGGCCGCCGCCGATTTGATTGAGGGGAGGGGCGCGGAGGTGCTTCGCGCGAACGAACTTGATTGCCGTGCGGCGGCGGAAGACGTTGAGCGCGGCCGGATGTCGCGCGCGATGTTTGAGCGGCTGCGCACGAGCGAGCGCGGCGTCAGGCAGATGGCGACCGGGGTGCGCGAGGTGGCCGCACTGCCGGACCCGTTGGGGCGTGAGTTGATGGTCACGGAGTTGGACGACAGGCTGACGCTCTACAAGGTGACGTGCCCGCTCGGCGTCGTCGGCGTCGTCTTCGAGTCCAGGCCCGATGTCATCCCGCAGGTCGCCTCGCTCGCCTTGAAGTCGGGCAACGCCCTGCTCCTCAAAGGCGGGGCGGAGGCGGCGCACACCAACGAGACACTGATTTCCATCTGGCACGAAGCACTCTCTGGATTCGCGGACGCGCCGGCGGACGCGCTCAACCTGCTGCGCACGCGCGACGACGTGGCGGAGATGCTCAAGCGCGACGAAGAGATAGACTTAATCATCCCGCGTGGCTCGAAAGAATTCGTGCGCTTCGTCGCCGAACACAGCCGCATCCCGGTGCTGGGCCACGGCGAGGGCGTGTGTCACGTTTACGTGGACGCTGCGGCCGACGTGGAGAAGGCGCGGGCCGTCGCCTTCGACTCGAAGGTGCAGTACCCGGCGGCGTGCAACGCGGCTGAGACGCTGCTCGTTCACGAAGAGATTGCGGGCCAGTTTCTGCCGGGGATGGTCGAGCAGTTCCTCTCCGCCGGGGTCGAAGTGCGCGGGTGCCCGCGCACGCTTGCGCTCGCCAATTCGCCGGCCGTCGTCCCCGCCGCGGAAGATGACTGGCGGGCCGAGTACTCTGACTTAATCATCGCGGTCAAAGTCGTGAAGAACCGCGGCGAGGCGATAGCGCACATCCACGCCTACGGCTCGGGCCACACGGAATCAATCGTCACGGAGGACGGGGAAGCGGCGGCGCATTTTCTAGAGAGCGTTGACGCGGCCGGCGTTTACCACAACGCCTCGACGCGCTTCGCCGACGGCTTCCGCTACGGCTTCGGCGCGGAGCTGGGCATCAGCACGGGCAAGCTGCACGCGCGCGGGCCGGTCGGCCTCGAAGGTCTCACCACCTACAAGTATCTGCTCGTCGGAGACGGCCAAACCGTCGCCAGCTACAGCAGCGGCGAGCGCACCTTCAAGCACAGAAAAAAGCAATGATGAATGATGAATTAAAAGGCAACTGTCTTTAATTCCGCATTCCGCATTCATCATTCATCATTCCGCATTGCTCTCGCTCGTTCCAGGAGTAGCTCGCGCTCTCGGGAGTTCCGCGTGAGGGAGGCGGCGCGCTCGAACTCGGCGCGGGCCTCGTTCGTGCGGCCGAGCTTGGAGAGCAGGTCGCCGCGCACGCTCGGCAAGAGGTGGTAAGACTTGAGCGAGGGCTCCTCGGTCAGCGCGTCAACGATTTCGAGGCCGGCGGCGGGGCCGAACGCCATCGAGAGCGCAACGGCGCGGTTCAGCTCGACGACGGGAGAGGGCGCGAGTTGCGCGAGCGCGTCGTAGAGCGCGGCGATGCGCGCCCAGTCCGTCTCCGAGGCGGTGCGCGCGCGGGCGTGGCAGGCGGCAATCGCGGCCTGCAAGGCGTAAGGGCCGAGCGCGCCGCCGAGTCTCTCGGCACGCCCGAGCGCGGCGAGGCCGCGGCGTATGAGGAGCTGGTCCCAGCGCCCGCGGTCCTGGTCGAGCAGGAGGATGGGCTCGCCCGACTTGCCGACGCGCGCCCGCAGGCGCGACGCCTGAATCTCCATCAGCGCGACCAGGGCGTGAACCTCCGGCTCCTCCTGGGCCAATTCCGCGAGGATGCGCCCCAGGCGCAACGCCTCTTCGCAGAGCGCGGGCCGCACCCAGTCGTCGCCAGCGGTCGCGGAGTAGCCCTCATTGAAGATGAGGTAGATGACTTCGAGCACGGACGAGAGGCGCGCGGCACGGTCGGCGTCGCGCGGGACCTCGAACGGGACGCGCGCTTCCGAGAGGGTCCGCTTGGCGCGCACGATGCGCTGGGCCACGGTCGGCTCGGGCGTGAGGAAGGCGCGCGCGATCTCTTCGGTCGTCAGGCCGCCGAGCAGGCGGAGCGTGAGCGCCGCGCGCGCCTCTGCCGAGAGCACGGGGTGGCAGGCCGTGAAGATGAGGCGCAGGAGGTCGTCGCCTATCGGGTCGTCGAGCGCCGAGTCGAAGTCTGGCGTCGTCATCTCCCTCGCCTCCAGCTCGCGTCCCAACTCCTCGTGCTTGCGCTCCAGGAGCTGCGCGCGGCGCAGGTGGTCAATCGCCTTGTGCTTGGCGGCGGCCATGAGCCAGGCTCCGGGGTTGTCGGGGACGCCCGTCTCGGGCCAACGCTCCAGCGCAACCAGCAGCGCATCCTGGGCCAATTCCTCCGCCAGCCCTACGTCGCGCACCACACGGGCGAGCCCTGCGATGAGCCTCGCGGACTCGATCCTCCAGACCGCGTCAATGGTGCGGTGTGTCTCGGAAGTCGTCACGGCGCTACTGCTTCTCCGCAACCCGCGCGCGCAGGCGCTCCTCCTGCTCCCTCAGCTCGGGCGTGAGGTTGGCCCCGAAGTCCTCCGCCTCGAAGACCTGTCGAATCTCGACCTCGGTCCCGCCGTCGAACGGGGCGCGCTTGAGCCACTCTACGGCCTCCTCTTTGGACTTGACCTGCCACAGCCAGAAGCCGGCGATCAACTCCTTCGTCTCTGAGAAGGGACCGTCGGTCACCGTCCGCTTCGCGCCCTCGAACTTGACGCGCGCGCCCCTGGAACTCGGGTGCAGCCCGTCGAGCGCGAGCATCACGCCGGCCTTGACCAACTCCTCGTTGAACTTGCCCATCTCCGTCAGAATCTTCTCGTCCGGGAGCACTCCCGCTTCCGATTCTTCGCTGGCCTTAACTAAAATCATGAACCGCATGGTAATTTCTCCTTTAATTTTCTTATTCCGAGCGGGGCTTTTAACCTCCCTCTACTTACACGACGAACGAGGGGCGGCCGATTCGACAGGGCCAGTATCTTTTTTTTGAAAATATTTTCAAAGCGCGGCCGGGCGCTTTAACTCTGCGGGGAGACCTTTGATGCGCGTCGCAATTTTTGGCACAGGCGGGGCGGGCGGCTACTTCGGCGCGAAGCTGGCACAGGCCGGCGAGGACGTGACCTTCATCGCGCGTGGTGAACACCTGCGGGCGATTCGTGAGCACGGCCTGCGCGTCGAAACTCCGGGCGGGGACGTTCTCATACGCCCGGCGCGGGCGACCGGCGACCCGGCGGAGGTCGGCGCGGTGGACGCGGTGATCGTCGGCACCAAGACGTGGCAGTTGGGGGAGGCGGCGCAGGCCATGCGGCCGATGATCGGGCCGGAAACTTTCGTCGTGCCGCTGCAAAACGGGGTCGAGGCGGCGGCACAATTGGCACAGGTGCTCGGAAGGGAGCGCGTCCTGGAAGGCTTGTGCGGGACGGTCAGCCGGGTGGTCGCTCCGGGGCACATCCTCAGCCTGGGCCAGACCAACTTCGTCAAGTTCGGCGAGCCGGACAACCAATCGAGCGAGAGGACGGGGCGATTGAGGAGCGCGTTTGAGCGCGCCGGCGTGAGGGCGGAAATTCCACCGGACGTACGCGTGTCGCTGTGGGAGAAGTTTATCTTCGTCGCGCCGTACGGCGGGGTTGGGGCGCTCACGCGCGCGCCGGTCGGCGTCATACGCGGCCTGCCGGAGACGCGGCGGCTGCTCGAAAGAGGGATGCTTGAGATTCTGGCGGTCGCGCGCTCGCGCCGAATCAGTCTGGCGGACGACACGGTCGAAAAGACGATGGCGCTCGTGGACGGGCTGGACCCCGGCTCGACCACGTCATTGCAAAGAGACGTAGTCGCCGGCAAGCGGTCGGAGCTGGACGCGTGGAGCGGCGCGGTCGTGCGCCTGGGCCGGGAGGCGAATGTGGAGACGCCGCTTCACGAATTCATTTACCACAGCCTGCTGCCCGCCGAGTTGCGCGCGCGCGGCGAGGTGCAATTCAAGTAAGAGCCACAAACAAGCCCTGCCCCGCCAAATTCTCACCCGTGACCAATTTTAATGCGTGCCGGTGAAGGTGGCCGCGGGGCCGGCTGGCTGGTCGGCGCTCAGGTTGACGAAGGCCCTCGTCACGGGGTTGAAAGTGTATCCGCCGAAAAGGCGACTCAGTTCGGCCGCTTCGTAGCGGACTGGTCCAGGAACAGGTAGCGCGCGCCGCGCTTCTCGGGTTCGGCGCGCGATTCGACATCGAGGCGCATGACCTGCGCGTCGGCGTCGCCGATTGCGGGCCAGTTCGGCAGCCCCGCGCCGTTCGGGTTACCCGTCTTGACGAAGTTCGAGAAGTACGACTGCATCACTTCGGACACCTTGAAATCGTCGGGCGTCCACGCATAGACCTTGTTGCTCGCAAGGTTGCCGAGCGCGTACTCGATCTCGGCCGAGTGGACCGCGCCGCGCGCCGCCGGTGGGGGCGGCCCCGCCTGCCCCTTCACGACTCCCCCGGCGAGCCCCGCGGTCGCGTTGCCCATCTCGGGCCTCATCTCGGGCCGCGGCCGCGCGTAGAAGTAACGATAGACGGGCTTGCCGCCCGTGCGCGCGTGCAAATCGGACCACTTCCAGGTGCTGTAGCCGATGAAGAGGTCGCCGGCCAGGTCGGTCGCGGACGCGATGACCTCCTCTTTAGTCGAAGCGGGGTAGAGCCTGAGCGCCTCATCGGCCCGCTCGCCGTACAGCGTGCGCACGGCCTTCTCGTAATTCTCCGGCGTGGGCTCCTGGCCCTGTAGGAAGGCCATCCAGTTCATCTCCTCGGAGTTCCACCCGGCGAGCAGCGGGACGTGGGCCTGTCGCCCGGCCGCGTAAATCGCCGCGGGGTCTTCCGGCAGGAAGTAGCCGTCCACGGTGATAGGGAAGCGCGCGACGCTTGCGAAGCCTCCCTTCGTCGCCGGCTCGAAAATCTGCTCGGTCGTCAGCGCGCGTAAGCCTTTGAGCGAGGACGCGCCGAGGGCGGCCGCGAATTTCGAGCCCGACTGCTCGGCCTGCGTGAGCGGGACGGCCCGCAGCGTGCCCGTAATCGCGCCGCTCTCGCCGATGGCACCCGCGATCAAATCTTTCGAGAGCGGAGAAGCCATCAGCGCGCTGACCGAGACGGAGCCGGCAGACTCGCCCGCGATGGTGACTCTGTTGGGGTCGCCGCCGAAGGCCGCGACGTTCTCGCGCACCCAGCGGAGCGCGGCCGCCTGGTCCAGCAGCCCGTAGTTGCCCGACGCCTTGTGCGGCGACTCCTTCGTCAACTCCGGGTGCGCGAAGACGCCGAAGACGCCCAGGCGGTAATTTACCGTGACGGCGACGACGCCCCTGCGCGCCATGCCCTCGCCGTCGTAGCGCGGCTCGTCGCCGGAGCCCGCGACGAACCCGCCGCCGTAGAAGTAGACGAGCACGGGCAGACGCTCCTTGCCCGACCTGGCCGGCGTCCAGACGTTGAGGTAGAGGCAGTCTTCGCTCATCCCGCCGGAGCGGAAATTCATGTCGCCGAAGATGGGAGCCTGCATGCAGCGCGGGCCGAACTGCGTGGCCTGGCGCACGCCCTTCCACTTCTTCAGAGGCTGCGGCTCTTTCCAGCGCAACTCGCCGACGGGAGGCGCGGCGTACGGCACGCCCTTGAACGCACGAATTCCTGTGCCAGAATCGGCGGTCCCTTCGATGACGCCGCCTGCGGTCTTGACGCGCTCGGTCTTCGGCGGGTCAACCGCCGAGACAGCGGCGGACAAAGTTGAGACCAGCAAGAACGCGGCGGTCAGGAGAGTGATAGGTTGCTTCATTTTTAACGGCTCCTCATACGGGAATACGGCTCTTCAAAATCTGAATTCAACCCTTTGCGCCTTACGTCTTACCTTTGCGCCTCCAGCGTGAAAAAGCATTTCTCGCAAAGGCGCAAAGAGAAGACGGAAGCCGCGAAGGGTTGAATCTGTCGGACGGCCTTACATCTTCTTGAGACGTAACATCAGCACGTCATGCGGGGGGACGGTCGCGGAGAGCGTGCGCTTCGTGGTGCCGAGGTCACGCCCCGACCAAAGGTCGCGCACGGCGTACTCGACGAGGTCAAAGCGGGCCGCCCTTTGCGAGAAAGTATCCCCGGCCTGCTCTTTCTTCCAGTCGAAAGATAAAGCGTACGGCGACTCGCCGCGGTTCAAAACGGCCATCGCCCAGCCGTCGCTCAGCGGCTTGAACCAGACCTCCACCTTGTCTTTGGCCCAATACTGAAAGCCCTGCACGCCGAGCGCGTCTTGATTAACCGCGATCACTTCCTTGTTTGTCAGGATGTCTCTCGTCTCCTTCGGCATGCCGCGCAGGTCGTTGCCGGCGATGAGCGGGGCGGCGAGCATGGCCCACATCGAGAAGTGCGCGCGGTCTTCGCTCACGCTCATGCCGTTGCCGACTTCGAGCATGTCGGGGTCGTTCCAGTGGCCCGGCCCCGCGTGCTCGCGCAACCCCTTCTGCAAGTCGAGAATCTTCATCACGCCCAGCGCCTTCCACGTCCCGTTGTCCTTGATGCAGTCGAAGCAGGCGTAGATGTCGCCGGTCGTGCGCCAGAGGTGGCCGACCCTTTTGCCCCAGTCCCAGGGCTTGTCCGAGCCCCACTCGCAGATGCTGAAGACGACGGGACGGCCCGCCGCGTAGAGCGCGTCGCGCATCGTCAGGTAAGCGCCCTCGGCCTTCAAGCCTTCCGCGTTGCACCAGTCGTACTTCAAATAGTCCACGCCCCACTCGGCGTAGGTCTGCGCGTCCTGATACTCGCGCCCGCGGCTGCCGGGCTTGCCGCCGCAGGTCTTCCAGCCGGCGTCGGAGTAGATGCCGAGCTTCAGCCCCTTCGAGTGGACGTAGTCGGCGAGCGCCTTCATGCCGGAAGGGAAGCGCGCGGGGTCCGGCCGGATGAAGCCCTGCGCGTCGCGCTCGCCGTGCCAGCAGTCGTCTATGTTGACGTAGAGGTAGCCCGCGTCCTTCATCCCCGACGAGACCATCGCGTCGGCGGTCTCGCGGACCAGCGCCTCGCTGACGTTGCAGCCGAACTTGTTCCAACTATTCCATCCCATCGGCGGCGTCTGCGCCAACTGCTCGAACTTCTGGCCGTAGGCGGAGGCCCAGCAGGCGGAGAGCAGCAGGCAGCAGGCGGCAGGCAGAATTCGTCTCATCCAGGGTTCCCCCGTTCCCGATTCTCTTTGTCTTGCTCGCGCCTGAATATATCAAATCCGCGGCGATGCGAATAACACTAAGCGAGCCTTCCAAAACTCAAGCTACATCGGGCTCAAATTAAAACTTGAAAAGGAGGCGGGAATGAAAGAGAATGCGCGCACCGAAGCTCCTGCAATCCAGATTTCTACAATAAGGCAGACCGCGCATGAAAACTTCAGCGCCTTCTACGGCAACGCCGACGTGTTCTCATATCTTTTGCACGCTGAGGCAACAAACCTTCGCGCCGCTCCTTGCCCTCGTCCTCCTGACTCTCTTCTCGGCCCGCGAGACGGCCCGCGCGCAGCAGCCGCAGGTCTTGAACGACCCCGTGGACGTGAGCCAGGATTTTCAGAAGATGGAGCAGGTTTACTTCGTCGGAAGCAAGGTCACAGACTTCAACCCCGCGACCGGCGCGGGCCTCCTACAGTGGGACAGGTATCAGCGCAACACCACGCTCTCCTTCAACAAGGTTGACGTGACGCTGGGCCGCGGCAAGGGCACGGAGTTTCCGGGCACGGAGTACGACCAGGACCCGGTCCTCCCGTTCTCCATCACCTTCGTCAGCCCGCGCACGGTTCGCCTGCGCTTCAACACGCGCAACGCCCCACTCGGCGACGGCACGTCGCTCATGCTCGCCGGCCCCGTCCCGCGCGACGCATCCTGGCGCGTCGAGCAGACCGCAAGGGACGTGACCTACACGAGCGCCTACGGCCGCGTCCGCCTCGTCAAAGACCCCTGGCACGTAGAGTTCTACGACAATCAGGGGCGATTGCTGACGCGCACGCAAGCCGTGGGCGACCCGGCCACGTATTTCACTCCCGTGCCCTTCTCCTTCATCCGGCGCGCGTCGGACCTGGCACGGCGCACGGTCGCCTGCTTCCAGCTTTCGCACGACGAAAAGATTTTTGGCACAGGCGAGTCGTTCACGCGGCTCGACAAGCGCGGGCAAAAAGTCAACGCCTGGACGCGCGACGGCATGGGCGTGCAGAACGAGTTCATGTACAAGCCGATCCCGTTCTTCCTGTCGAGCCGCGGCTACGGCATGTTCGTCCACACCTCGACGCCCGTCACCTTCGACTTCGGCAAGACCTACGACCAGCACAACACCATCTATACCGGCGACGAGCAGTTCGACATCTTCGTCTTCCTGGGCGAGCCGAAAGACGTGCTCTCCGAGTACACGGCCTTGACGGGCCGCAGCCCCCTCCCCCCGCTCTGGTCCTTCGGCTTCTGGATGAGCCGCATCACTTATAAAGCCGAGGACGAAGTAAGGGACGTGGCGGCGAAACTCCGCCAGCACCGCATCCCGTCGGACGTGATACACCTTGATACCGGCTGGTTCGAGACGGACTGGCGCAGCAACTACGAGTTCTCCAGAACGCGCTTCCGCGACCCCGCGAAGATGATCAGTGATTTGAAGAAGCAGGGCTTCCGCGTCAGCCTCTGGCAGTACACCTACTTCACGCCGAAGAACGAGCTGTACGACGAGATAGTCTCGAAGGGCTACGCTGTCAGGAACGAGTCGGGCGGGTTGCCGTTCGAGGACGCCGTGCTCGACATGAGTAACCCGGCGGCGGTCAAGTGGTATCAGGGGAAGCTCGCGAATCTTTTGAAGATGGGCGTCGGCGCGATCAAGGTGGACTTCGGCGAGGGTGCGCCCGTCAACGGGCTTTACGCTTCGGGCCGCTCGGGTCTTTACGAGCACAACTTGTACCCCTTGCGCTACAACAAGGCCGTGGCGGACATCACCAAAGAGGTGACGGGCGAGAACATCATCTGGGCCAGGAGCGCGTGGGCGGGGAGCCAGCGTTACCCTCTGCACTGGGGCGGCGACGCGGAGAACACGGACTCGGCGATGGCGGCCGAACTGCGCGGCGGGCTCTCGTTCGGACTCTCGGGCTTCACCTACTGGAGCCACGACGTGGGCGGCTTCGTCAACCGCGCGCCGCGCGACCTCTACCGCCGCTGGATGGCCTGGGGCGTCCTGACCTCGCACACGCGCGCGCACGGAGCGCCGCCGCGCGAGCCCTGGGAGTACGACGAGGCGCTGACCGAAGACTTCCGCCGCGCGCTCGGTTTGAAATACTCGCTCATGCCCTACATCATCGCGCAGGCGAAGGACTCTTCGGCGCACGGCTTCCCCATGCTGCGCACGCTCTTCTTCGAGTACCCGCAGGACCCGACTTCGTGGACGGTTGACGACGAGTATATGTTCGGGAGCAGCCTGCTCGTCGCGCCGATGATGGAGGAGGGAAGCGACGCCCGCCGCGTTTACCTGCCGCCCGGCGCGTGGATTGATTACCAGACGGGCAAGGTTTACCGCGGCGCGCAGTGGCACAATATTGCGGCCGGGCAGATTCCGGTCGTGCTGCTCGTCAAAGACCACACGGTGCTGCCGCACATCGCTGTCGCGCAGAGCACGTCCGAGATGGACTGGGCCAATGTCGAGCTGCGCGTCTTTGCGACCGACAACGCCGCGGTCTCCGGCCTCTTCGCGCTGCCCGACGGCAGGCTCCAAACGCTCGACCTGGACGCACGCCTTAACAGCTTCGCGCTCAGGAGCGACCCGCTCCGCGGCAAGGTCAAGTGGAGAATCGTCCGCGCGACAGCACAGTGAGACCTCAAACCCAAAATTCAACCCTTTGCGGCTTCCGATTTTCTTTGCGCCTCCAGCGTGAAAAGCTTTTCACGCTGGAGCCGCAAAGTTAAAGAAAGGCGGAAGGCGCTGGAGGGTTGAGGGGTTCTGTCTCCTGAGGTTTGAAACTGAGAACCGAGACTATAGATGAAGAAGCAAACTCTCTTAAGGCGGCTCTCGCTCCTGCTCGTCGCCTGCCTCGTCCTTAACTTCTCGGCCGCCCGCTCGCCGGCCGAAGAGTCGGCGCGGCGTTTCTTCCCGGTCAAGGACTTGATGAGGGTCGGCGTCTATTACTACCCGGAGCACTGGCCGCGCGAGCAGTGGGACCGCGACTTCGCCAACATGGAGAAGATGGGTTTCGAGTTCGTCCACGTGGCCGAGTTCGCGTGGGCGTTCATGGAGCCGTTGGAGGGCAAGTTCGATTTCGAGTGGCTCGATCACGCAATCGAGTTGGCCGCGCGCCACCACCTGAAAGTCATCCTCTGCACGCCGACGCCGACGCCGCCCGCCTGGATGTACGAGAAGTACCCGAATGCTTACATGGTGGGCGCGGACGGGCGCAGGCGTGAGCACGGCTCACGCGGCAATAACGCCCTGGCCGACCCCGACTACCGCCGCCTGACCGAGCGCGTCGTCACCGAGATGGCGAGGCGCTACGGCCGCAACCCCGCAATCTGGGGCTGGCAACTGGACAACGAGCCGCAGGGCTTCTCGGATTACAGCCCGTCGGCACAGAGTGCTTTCCGCGACTGGCTCCGTGCGCGCTACAAGACGATTGACGTTTTGAACCGCGAGTGGGGCGCGAACTTCTGGAGCATGAAGTACAACAGCTTCGAGCAGGTCATCATCCCGAACCCGACGCTGCTCTACGGGCCGAGCCCACACGCCCTGCTCGACTACCGCCGCTTCAGCGCGGACCAGATAGCCGAGTTTCTCAACTGGCAGGCCGCACTCATCCGTCGCCACGCCGACCCCGCGCAGTGGATCACCACCAACTACATCTCGAACATCGGCAGCGCCGACCCGCGCCGCTCCGACGCGCTCGATTTCATCGCCTATACCATGTACCCGGTGAGCGGCGGCGCGAACCTCGGCGAAGAAGGCTTCCGCCTCGGCTGGCCGGATGGCATCGCCTTCGCCAACTCTTTCTACCGGAGCATCAAGGGCGTGACCGGCGTGATGGAGTTGCAGCCGGGCCAGGTCAACTGGGCCTGGGTCAACCCGCAGCCGATGCCCGGCGTCGTCCGCATGTGGCTCTGGCACGCCTTCGCCGGCGGCTGCTCGTTCGCCTGCACCTACCGCTACCGCCAGCCGCTCTACGGCAGCGAGCAGTATCACTACGGCATCGTCGGCACCGACGGCGTCAGCCCCAGCCCCGGCGGCCTGCAATACAGCCAGGTCGCGCGCGAGATGAGGGAGTTGCGTGCGAAGTTCGACGCCTCGGCCCGGCCGCCTTCGGACTACGCGGCGCGGCGGACGGCGATTCTCTGGAACCACGAGAACCTCTGGAACATAGACCAGCAGAAGCAGACGGGACTGTGGGACACCTGGGGCCACATGTTCCGCTACATGGGGATCGCGAAATCCTTCGGCGCTCCGCTCGATTACGTGAGCGAGGCGGACGACTTCTCGAAGTACAAAGTCATGATCGCGCCGGCCTATCAACTGATTGACGAGGAGCTGGTACGCAAGTGGCAGCACTACGCCGAAGCCGGCGGCCATCTCGTCTTGACGGCGCGCACGGGGCAGAAAAAGCGCAACGGCCAACTGTGGGAGGCGCGCTGGGCCGAGCCCATTTACAAGCTCATCGGGGCCGAGGTCTCCTTCTTCGACCTGCTCCTGCCGGAGGGCAAGGGCGAGGTCGGCATGGGCGGCGAGACTTACCCGTGGAACGTCTGGGCGGACGTGCTGAAGCCTTTGGAGGGGACGGAGAGCCTGGCCCAATATTCGAACCAGTTCTACGCGGGTCAGAGCGCCGTGACCTACAGGCGTGTGGGGCGTGGAAGCGTGACCTACGTCGGCGTGCAGACGAAAGACGGGCGGCTGGAGAAGGAAGTCTTACGCGAAGTCTACAAGCGCGCGGGGCTCTTGACAGCGGACTACCCCGCGGGCGTTTACGTTGACTGGCGCGACGGCTTCTGGGTCGCCGTCAACTACTCCTCGCGCCCGGCCGACATCCCCGTGCCGAAAGGGGCGGAAATCTTGTACGGCACGACGCCGCTCAAGCCCGCCGACGTTCTTGTCTGGAGATAGCAGATGAGACTGCGCTTCAAATTCGTCGTGGCCCTCGCGGCAGCTCTCTTATTTATACTCTCCGTCACGCCCCGTCGTGCGACTTCCTCTTTCCGTGCCTCCGCCTACCAGTACCCGTTTCAGGACCCGGACCTGCCGGCGGAAGAGAGAATCACGAACATGCTTTCGCTGATGACGCCCGAAGAGAAGATCGAGTGTCTGGGGACGACGCCGAGCGTGCCGCGCCTCGGCATCAGGGGCGCGAACCACATGGAGGGCATCCACGGACTCTCCGCCGGCGGGCCGGGCAAGTGGGGCGGGCAGGTATCCGTGCCGACGACGACCTTCCCGCAGGGCTACGGGCTGGGCGAGACCTGGGACCCGGAACTGTTACGCAAGGCGGCGGCGGTCGAAGGCTACGAGGCGCGCTACATTTTTCAGACCGGCAAGTTCGGCCAGAGCCGCAGCGGCCTCGTCATCCGCTCGCCCAACGCGGACCTCGGGCGCGACCCGCGCTGGGGCCGCACCGAAGAGTGCTACGGCGAAGACCCTTACCTGACGGGGACGCTGGCCGTCGCCTTCGTCAAAGGCTTGCAGGGCGACGACCCGAAGTACTGGCAGGCGGCCTCGCTCCTCAAACATTTCCTGGCGAACAGCAACGAGCACAACCGCGGCAGCTCGTCGTCCGATTTCGACGAGAGACTTTTCCGCGAATACTATTCTGTGCCATTTCGCATGGGCATCATGGAGGGCGGCGCGCGCGCCTTCATGGCCTCCTACAACGCCGTCAACGGCACGCCCATGCACGTCAACCCCATCTTGAAAGACGTGGCCGTCGCCGAGTGGGGCGAGGACGGCATCATCTGCACCGACGGCGGCGGGATGAAACTGCTGGTCACGGGCCACCAGCGTTTCCACGGTTTCGAGGAAGCCTCCGCGGCCGTCATCAAGGCCGGCATCGGACAGTTCCTCGACGACTACCGCACGCCCGTGCGCGGCGCGCTGGAAAAAAATCTACTGACCGAAGCGGACCTGGACAAAGTCCTGAGGAACACTTTCCGCGTGATGCTCCGCCTCGGCCTGCTGGACCCGCCGGAGCGCGTCCCCTACGCGAACGTCAAAGACACGGGCGACCCCTGGCTGACCGACGCGCACAAGTCGCTTGCGCGCCTCGTGACGCAGAAGTCCATCGTGCTTTTGAAGAACGCGACCGCGCTCCTCCCGCTCGACCGCCACGCGCTGAAGACAATCGCCGTCATCGGCCCGCGCGCCGACCAGGTGCTGCTCGACTGGTACAGCGGGACGCCGCCCTACACCGTCACGCCGCTCGCGGGAATCAAGGATAAAGTTGGCCCAGGCGTCGAAGTGAGATACGTCAGGGGCGACGACCATGATGAGACTGCGAGGGTCGCGCGCGCCGCGGACGTGGCGATTGTCGTCGTCGGCAACCACCCGACCTGCGACGCCGGCTGGGAGAAATGCCCCACGCCGAGCGACGGCAAGGAGGCCATGGACCGCCTCTCCATCAACCTTGAGCAGGAGGAGTTGATCAGGCGCGTTTACGCGGCGAACCCGAAGACGGTGGTCGTGCTGAGGGCCAGTTTCCCTTACGCGATTAACTGGACAAACGAGAACGTGCCGGCCATCGTCCACCTCGCGAACAACAGCCAGGAGGAGGGGAACGCCCTGGCCGACGTGCTCTTCGGCGACTACAACCCTGCGGGACGCCTCGTGCAGACCTGGCCCAAAGCAATCGAGCAGTTGCCGCCGATGATGGACTACAATATCCGCCACGGCCGCACCTACATGTACTTCAAGGGTGAGCCGCTCTACCCCTTCGGCTACGGCCTGAGCTACACGACTTTCAGTTACTCGAACCTGCGCGTGGCCGCCGTCCACCGCAGCCCGTCCAGCCCCGTCACCGTCAGCGTGGACGTGAAGAACACCGGAAGGCGCGAGGGGGAAGAGGTCGTTCAACTCTACGTCAAGCACCTGGACTCGACGGTCGAGCGCCCGCTCAAGGAGCTGAAAGGTTTCGCGCGCGTCGGCCTCAGCCCCGGCGAGACGAAGACCGTCCAATTAACTCTCAAGCCGGAACAGCTCGCCTACTGGGACGCCGCGCGCCACCGCTTCACGGTCGAGGGCGGCAGGGTCATGGTCATGGTCGGGAGTTCTTCCGCCGACATTAAGTTGGAAAAAGCCGTCCGCGTCGCCGGGCGGCGATGATTAAAGAGAACCCCGCGCCCGATGAAAGCAGGGAAACAGCGAACCACGAAATCACACGAAACTGCACGAAAGAGTTTTTGTTTCGTGAGGCTTCGTGTGATTTCGTGGTTCGCTTGCTCCCTCGCCTTTCAGTTGATTCAGGCGTCGGTCATCACCTCGCAGCCTTACAGGTGGCGGAACGTGGTGATCGTCGGCGGCGGCTTCGTCACGGGCCTCGTCACGCACCCGCGCCAGCGCGGCCTCATTTACGCGCGCACGGACGTGGGCGGCGCTTACCGGCGCGACTCGCCCGCGGGCGAATGGGTTCCCATCACCGACATGATAGGGATGAGCGACTGGCGGCTGACGGGAATCGAGAGCCTGGCCGTTGACCCTTCAAATCCGAACCGCGTTTATCTCGCCGCAGGCATCTACACCAACCCGCGCGTCGCGAGCGGAGCCGTCCTGCGCTCCGAGAATCGCGGACGCACGTGGCGTCGCACGGACATGCCTTTCAAGATGGGCGGCAACGAGGCCGGGCGTGCTAACGGCGAGCGCCTCGCGGTTGACCCCAACGACGGCGACGTTCTTTTCCTCGGCTCGCGCCGCGACGGACTCTGGCGCAGCGCGGACGGCGGCGCGACGTGGCAGAGGGTGTTGAGCTTTCCTTTCAAGCTCGACGCGGGCGCGAACGAGGGCGCAGGCGAGTTCGGCTTCGTGCCTTACGAGAAGCAGGCCGTCGGGATTGTCTTCGTGCAGTTCGACGCGAGCGGCAGTAAGAAAGGCCGGCCGACGCAAACCATCTACGTCGGCGTGTCAACGCCGGACGAAAGTCTCTACCGCAGCACGGACGGCGGAAAGTCCTGGGCTCCCGTCCCGTATCAGCCGAAAGGGCTGCGACCCAACCACGCGGCGCTGGCGACGGACGGGATGCTCTACCTCTCTTACGGCAAGGAGCCTGGGCCGAACACCATGACGCGCGGCGCGGTCTGGCGCTACGACACGCGGAAAAATCTTTGGGCCTACATTACGCCGCTCGTCCCACACGCGGGCGATCAGTTTGGTTACGGCGGCGTGAGCGTGGACGCGCAGAGGCCGCGCACGCTGATGGTCGTCACCTTCGCGCGCTGGGACCGCCGCGACGAAATTTTCCGCAGCACGGACGGCGGCGAACACTGGACGGCCATCGGACCGAAGGCCGTCCGCACGGCCGGCGCGACGCGCTGGCTCCACTGGCACAGGCCGGAACCTTCGGCGACGGGCTGGATGGGTGACGTGGAGATTGACCCGTTCGACTCCGCCCGCGCGCTTTACGTCACGGGGCAGGGCGTCTGGGAGAGCAATGACGTGACCGCTGCGGACGGCGGCCTGCCGACACACTGGGCCTTCAGCTCGCGCGGGATCGAAGAGACCGTGGCGCTGGACCTCCTCAGCCCGCCCTCGGGCGCGCACCTCATCAGCGGCGTCGGCGACCTCGGAGGTTTCCGCCACGACTGGCTGGACGTGTCGCCGCCCGCAGGCACGTTCAGCAACCCGATCTTCTCCAACGTCGAGAGCCTGGACTACGCCGAGAAGGACCCCGCTTTCGTCGTCCGCGTCGGCAAGAGCCCTTACGGGCGATTCATCGTTATTGACAGCCGCGGCGCTTACTCGACGGACGGCGCGACGACCTGGACGCCCTTCGCCTCGGAGCCGCGCGGAGGAGGCGGGGAGGGCACGGTCGCGGCCTCGGCCGACGGCCGGACGATCATCTGGACCACGCGCGACGGCGGCGCGCGCTACTCGCGCGACCGCGGCGCGACGTGGCACGGCGTCGCGGGAGTCCCACGAAATTTGAAAGTCATCTCCGACCGCGTCAACCCGGAAAAGTTTTACGCCTACGACCGGCAGGCCGGGAAAGTCTACGCGAGCGCGGACGGCGGGGCGTCGTTCCACTCGACGGCTCAAAATCTGCCGACGGGTTTCGGGGCGCTCCGCGCCGCGCCCGGCTTCGAGGGCGACCTCTGGCTCTCGACCGGCAGCGGCTCGCGTCACACGGCCGGCGACGGCCTCTACCGCTCGACCGATTCGGGACGGAGTTTCATCAAGGTTGAGAGCATCGCGGAAGTCTACGCGCTCGGCTTCGGCAAGGCCGCGCCGGGCCGGAGTTACCCGGCCGTCTACGTCGCGGGGAAGGTCGCGGAAGTTCAAGGGCTCTTCCGCTCGGACGACGCGGGCCGGACCTGGGTCCGCATCAACGACGACCTGCACCAGTTCGGCCAGATCAACGTCATCACGGGCGACCCGCGCATCTACGGCCGCGTCTATCTTGGCACAGGCGGGCGCGGCATCCTCTACGGCGACCCGGCCAAATAGGAGAGCCGGCAAAAGCGGAAGCTATCAATCAGCGGCAGAGCCGCATTCAGTTTCCCTTGCTATCGAACTCGGCCTGGCCTACCTCTCTTCGATAATCACCAAATCCCACGGGGCCAGCTCGACCGCCTGAGACTTGTTGACGGCCCTCTTCGTCAGAAGGTCCGTGCCGCTCGCGTACGGGTAAGTAAAAGTCTGGCCCTGGCTCGAATAGTTGAGGTAGTAGTGTAGATTCTTGCCGGCGTTGTCCACGCCGTGCTTGACGCGCACGGGGGCGGCCAACTGCTGGTCCGGCCCGTCGAGCCCCGCCAGCTTCAGGACATCGAGCAACACTCTCTCCTGCAACTTGTCCGAGAGGAACGTGCCCTCGTAAGTCAGCGTGCCCTTGCCGTAGTTGTTGCGCGTGAGCGCGGGCCACTTGCCGTAGAACGGGTGGTCGTAGTAGGCGAGCGGCTGCGCCTTTTCGGGAATAATAAACTCGGCCCAGGCGCGGGCCGTGTTCTCTTCGCCCGCCTGGAAGGGGTCGCCTTTGAGCTTCAGGGGCTGTTGCAGGTTGGCGAACTCCTGGTAATAAAACCCGGCGGCCTCGCGCAAGGGGCCGGGCGCTTTGGTCCAGCGCACGGTCGAGTGCTCGTTCGTGAAGCCGCTCTTGAAACTCAGGACGAGGTGGCCGCCCTGGCGCACGAAGTCAGAGAGCTTTTCGAGGAGCGCGTCCGAGGCGACGTAGAGCGGCGGGACGACGATCACCTTGTAGTCGTTGAAATTCGTGCTCTGCGGGAAGACGAAGTCTAAGCCGACGTTCTGGCGATAGAGCGCGCCGTACATTTGATAAAGCACCGTCTGGTAGTTCACGCGGTTGTCGAACGGCATGTACTGTATGCCGTGGTACGAGTCCACGCTGTAGAGGAGCGCCACCCTGTTCGTCTTCCTCAGGTTGACGAGCCGCTGGCCCAATTCCTTCAACTCATGCGCCGTGCGCGAGACTTCCGCATAAGCGCGGTTCGGTTCGAGGTCGTGCGAGAGGACGCCCTTCCAGTAAGTCTCCTGGCCGTAGTGGAGCGAGTGCCAGTGCCAGTAGGCGACCATGTTGGCCCCGCTGGAGAGGTGGCTGTAGACGTTGAGGCGAAGCTGCCCGTCGTAGGGCGGGAACTGCGTCCTGGAGTCCCAGCCGATGGTCTGCGCGTTGGTCTCCGTGATGAGGTAGTTCTGCCTTTTCAGCGAGCGCGCGAGGTCGCCGGAAATGGCCCATTCCATTCCGTCCACGGCGTCGGGGCCGACCGACCATGGGGCGTAAGGGTTCGTGCCCACGATGTCGAGGTGCTGCGCGATGTCGTACTGGTCTACGTCGGTGCGGACGCCGCCGACGAAGTTGTGGCAGACGAACTGGTCCGGCCGCTTGTACTCGTTGACGATGCGCGCCTGCCACGCCAGGTAGTCGGTGGCAATCTGATGCTGGTAACGTTCCCATTCGAGCTTGTAGCCGGGATTAAGTATGCCTTCGCGCGGCGGCAGCTCGTCCCAGTCGTTGATGCGCTGCCCCCAGTAGTTGAGTCCCCAAGCTTTATTTAACTCACTCGCCGCGCCGAATTTCTTCCTGAGGTAGTCGGTGAAGGCGACCTGCACGTTGGGGCCGGCCGTGCCGTAAGAGGTCGTCTCGTTGTCGAGCTGATAGCCGATGACGGCCGGGTGGTTTTTGTAGTGGTTGAGAATCTGGCGGATGACGCGCTCGGCGTAGAAGCGGAAGGCGGGGCTCGTCACGTCCATGTTCTGGCGCATGCCGTAGGTGGGCTGCTCACCATTGAGCCGCTGGGCCAAAACTTCCGGGTGCTTGCGGTAGAGCCAGGCGGGGATCGAGTAGGTCGGCGTGCCCATGATGATCTTGATGCCGGCCTGGTGCATGCGGTCGGTGATGCGGTCCATCCAACTGAAGTCGAAGCGCCCGTCCTCCGGCTCCCACAGGCCCCAGCTCGACTCGCCCATCCGCACGACCGTCAGCCCCGCGTCCTTCATCATCTGCACGTCCCTGTCGAGGCGCTCGTAGGGCATGTACTCGTGATAATAGGAGACGCCGTAAAGGACAGTGCTCATGCGCGGCGGTGCGGTCTGCGCCGCAGCAGAGCCGGGAACGATGAGACTGCTAATGACGAGAATGACGACGGCGCTGACTTTCGTTCTGCGGGTGAACGTGGACATGGACAAACTCCTCCATAGAAGTCTTACGACTGACGCATTGACTCAACCCTTTGCGTCTTTGCGCCTTTGCGTGAGAATTTCCTCTCGCAAAGGCGCAAAGACGCAAAGGAATTGAGCCTGGATTTTGAAACGTGCTTTACTTGAAGAACAGAAATGTTTGTCAGACGGGCGCATTATACACGGTCGAGGTCCGGGCCGTTAATCTTGAGCGCGAAGGCGTGAGCGCCGGGCGGGTCGTCGGGTAGTTGGACGCGCAAGCCCGCTGCGTCCTGCGACCAGCGGGGCCGCCCGCGGTGGCCGAGCAGTTCGACGTTTCTGACTTTGCCCGCCGCGCTTCCGAGCGGCGCGATTGCGACCTCGGGGCGCTCGGGCCAGCCCATGAAGAAGGCGTAGAGCGTTTGCCCCTTGCGCGTGAAGCGAATGTCCTGGGCCGTGAGTTCCCTGCGCTTGCTCTCGTTGAATTTGGCGTCCGCCTCGGACGAAGCCTGCGTGCTCGGCCCCGCGCCGTAAATCTTCCACGGGCGCGTCGCGTAAATGGCCTCGCCGTTCGTCGCCATCCACTCCGTAATCGCCGCCAGGATTTTCAACTCCTCGGCGTCGAGCATGCCGTTGTTGGGCAGCGGAAAATTTAATAAGAGGTTGCCGTTCCGGCTGACCACGTCCACCAGCATGTCTATCACCGTCTTCGGCGACTTGTACGCCGCCCCTTTAAGATAGTGCCAGTTGCCGACGCAGGTGTGCGACTGCCACGGCGCGGGCCAGATGCTTTCGACCACGCCGCGCTCCACGTCCATCACGCACGTGCCCGTCTCGCAGTCCTCGCGCTTCTTGCTCAGCTGGACCGCCTCCGTGCGCCCGCCATGCCGCCTCGCGCTCAGGTTGTAAAGGTTCGCCGTCTGCATCAGCCCCCACTCGCCGAACGGAATCTCGCCGTCCGTGTAGAGCAGGTCGGGCTCGTACTTGTCCACGAGGTCTCTGACGCGCAGGTACCACCGGCGCTTGAACGCTTCAGACGTGTTGTCCAGGTTCCAGGGCAGGTCCACGTAGACTTCCTTGATGTCGTGGTAGAGGTCCGCGAACTCCGGGTTGACGCCGTCGTAAGGGACGCCCGCGAGCGGGCCTTCCTTGTCGCTCCCGTGGCTGACGGAGAACCACTTGTAGCTCATCGCGAGGTGCTCGCTCACGCCGAAGCGCAAGCCATGTTTCAGCGCGGCCCGGCGAAACAATCCGACGATGTCGCGCTTCGGCCCCACCCGCACGGAGTTCCAGCGCGTGTGTTTGGAGTCCCACAAGTCGAAGTTGTCGTGGTGAACGCCGAGGCTGACGAAGTACTTCGCCCCCGCCTGCTTGTAAAGGCCGACGAGGTGGTCCGCGTCGAACTTGTCCGCCTTCCACGTCGGGATGATGTCTTTGAAGCCGAACTTGGAAGGGTGGCCGTAGGTCTTGACGTGATGCTCGTACTGCCACTCGCCCTGTATGTACATGTTGCGCGCGTACCAGTCGCCGTACTCGGCGGCCGACTGCGGCCCCCAGTGCGCCCAGATGCCGAACTTCGCGTCGCGGAACCAGGCGGGGACGCCATACGCCCTGAGCGACTCGCGCGTCCCCTTAAATGGGCCAGACTGAATCGGCGGGACTGCCTCGTCAAACGCGAAACCGCGCGCGCCCTTCAAGGCGGGCGCGGCAGTCGCCAACAGCTTGAGCAGAGTCCGCCGCGTCATCGTCATCGGGCTTCACCTCTGAAGGTCTAAACTCAACCCTTTGCGGCTTCCGTCTTTCTTAGCGGCTTTGCGTGAAATGCTTTTTCTCGCAAAGCCGCTAAGAAAGACGGAAGCCGCAAAGGGTTGAGTGAATAAGTGACTTGAATTTTGAAACGACTGCGCACGCTCGGTTCAATGCGCGGGCTTGCCGAAGCGGCGCACGTAGGCGACGAGCGACCTGATCTCTTGTCTCGAAAGTTTTTTCCCGAAGGCGGGCATCTCGTTCTTGCCCTCGGTGATGGATTCTCTGAAGCGGTCGTCGCGCGCGTCCTTCTTCCACCACTCCTCGTCCGTGAAGTCCGGGACCGACAGCATCCGGCCGACGACCGTCTCCCCGCGCCCGTCCGCGCCGTGACACCTGGCGCACCTCTCCTTGAAGATCGTCCTGGCGCGCGCCGACTGGTCGGGCGCGGCCGCCTCTTCCTTCTTCGGCTCCTGCGGCCGGACGCCTGCGCTCGACGCGCGCAGCCACCACCCCGCCGGGAGCAGGATGGCGGCCAGGATCAGCAGACCTTTGAGAAAAATTTTCATCCCTCTTCCTTCGAGAAGGGAATTTACCAGAAACCGCGGGTTTCTAAAAACCTCGTCCGAAGAGACGCCGGAGACCCCTGTTTGTTGGGCCGGAATTGTTGATGCTATAATCGCGCGCGCAAGTTTGAGATGTGGTCGGCTCCCCGCGGTCTTGCGCTTGTCCAACTTAATTCCAAAAAGTATTGCTGCTCCCGGATATGTTGTTGAGTCTGATTTTGGCTTTCGCGGCGGCGCTCGCCCCCGCCCAGCAGGGCGACGCGGTTCGCCAGTCCGAGGCCGACTTCGCGCGCGGCGTCGCGCTCCAACAGAAGGGGGACTACGAGGGGGCGCGCGCCGCCTACGAGGCCGCGCTGCGCGCCGTCCCGCGCCGCATCGACGCGCTCTCCAACCTGGGCGTCGTCTTCGGGCGGTTGGGCCAGTACGGCGAGGCCATCAGGCGCTACGACGAGGCGCTCGCCGTTGACCCCAGGCAGCACGGCGTCCGGCTGAACCTCGGCATTGCCTACTACAAGATTGAGGAGTTCGAGCCGGCCGCGCGCGAACTGGCGAAGGTGGCCGCCGCGCAGCCGGCCAACTATCAGGCGCGGCTCCTGCTCGGCCTCTGCTACTTTCAATTGAACAAACTGCCCGAGGCCGTCGCGGAGCTGGAAGCCGTTTACAACGCGCAGCCGGACAACACGGCCGCGGCCTACGCGCTCGGGACGGCCTACATCACACAGGACCGGCCGGACAAGGCCGAGCCGCTCGTCAACAAAGTCTTCAGCCAGGTCGAGACCGCCGAGGCGCACCTCATCGTCGGCTCGTTTTACCTCGCGGTCAAAGATTTCCCGAAGGCGATGGAAGAGTTTAAGGCGGCCAACTCGCTCAACCCGCGCCTCCCGACGCTGCACTCGCAGTTGGGCAACGCTTACCTCTTCGCCGGCAACCGCGAGGAGGCCATCAAGGAATACGCCGCCGAGATCGCGGTCAACCCGCGCGACTTCAACGCGAACATCCGCCTCGGCTGGATTTACCGCGAGGACGGGCGACTCGACGAGGCCACGCCGCTCCTCAAGGCGGCGCTCGATTTGCGGCCGGACGACGCGGCCTCGCTCTACCAGATGGCCCAGCTCGCGCAGGCCAAAGGCTCGGCGCAGGAGGCCGTCACCCTGCTCGAACGCCTCGTCGGGCGCGCGCCCGACTTCACGGCCGCACACGTCCTGCTGGCGCGGCTCTACTTCAAGCTGAACCGCGCGGCCGACGCCGAGCGCGAGCGCGCCGTCATCCAAAGGCTCAACGAAGAACAGCAGAAGCGCGAGCCCACGCCCGAGACGCAACGCGACCAGCAGGCGGGCGGCGCGGGGCCGAACGCCCAGACCAAGCCTTGAAGTCGAAAGGAAGCTCTTAGTGATTCGCAGGTTCTTAATCTTCCCCCTCGCCGTGCTGTTGCTCTGCGCGCAGGCCGTGCCGCTCCGCGCTCAACAGTCGCGGGCGTCCGCCGCCCCGGCAGTCACCTTCGCGGAGGTGTCGCCGAAAGAGAGCGGCATCAGTTGGGTCCACAACAACGCGATGTCGCCGGAACGCTACCTGCCCGAGACGGTCGGGGCGGGCTGCGTCTTCTTCGACTTCGACAACGACGGGTGGATGGATGTTTACCTCGTCAACAGCGGCCCCTCGGACTTCTACACGCCGAAGCAGCCGCTCAAGAACGCGCTCTACCGCAACAACGGCGACGGCACGTTCGTGGACGTGACCGCCAGGGCCGGCGTGGCGGGCGGGACCTTCGGGATGGGCGCGGCCGCCGCCGACTTCGACGGCGACGGCTGGCAGGACCTCTATGTGACGAGCTACGGGAGCAACATCCTCTACCGCAACAACGGCGACGGCACGTTCGTGGACGTGACCGCCAGGGCGGGGGTCGCCGCGCCGGGGTGGTCAACCTGCGCCACCTGGTTCGACTTCGACAAGGACGGCAAGTTAGACCTCTTCGTCTCGGGCTTCGTGCTCTACAACAAGGAGATGAGCTGCGGCAACAACCGGCTGGGCCAGAGGTACTACTGCATCCCGCGCGTCTTCAAGCCGCGGCCGAGCAAGCTTTTCCGCAACAACGGCGACGGCACGTTCGTGGACGTGAGCGCGCAGTCTGGAATCGCCTCGTCGTCCGGCAAGTCGTTCGGCGCGGTCGCGACCGACGTTAACAACGACGGGCTCACAGACCTCTTCGTCGCCAACGACACGATGCCCAATTTCCTTTTCGTCAACAAAGGCGGCGGCAAGTTCGAGGAGGAGGGGCTCGCCGCGGGCGTCGCCTACAGCGAGGGCGGGAGTCCGCGCTCAGGCATGGGCGTGGACGCCGCCGACTTCGACGGCGACGGCTGGCAGGACCTGTTCGTCGCCAACATAGACCAGGAGTTGTTCAGCCTCTACCGCAACCAGAAGGATTTGACTTTTCTGGACGAGCCGGGCGAGATCGCCCCGGCGACGCGGCTCCTGAGCGGGTGGGGGCTGAAGTTCTTCGACTACGACAACGACGGCGATCCGGACCTCTTCCTCGCCAACGGCCACCCGGACGACATGGTCGAAACGCTGACCACGCGCGTCAAGTACAAAGAGCCGCTCTTGATGTTCGAGAACACCGGCCGCGGCTTCAAGGACGTGAGCGCGCAGTCGGGCGCGGCCTTCGGGAAAAGCTACCCGGCGCGCGGGCTGGCCGTCGGCGATTACGACAACGACGGCGACCTGGACGTGCTCATCTCCAACAACGGCGAGCCGCCCCTGCTGCTGAGGAACGACGGGGGGAACAAGAACAACTGGCTCGGCCTGCAACTAATCGCCACCAGGAGCAACGCGGCGGCCGTCGGCGCGGTCATCACGTGGACGGCTGCGGGCGCGAAGTTCAGCCGCCTCAAGACGACCGGCGGGAGCTACCTCGCCTCGCACGACCCGCGCGAAATTCTCGGGGCGGGGCGCGGGGGCAAGATCGACGGCGTGGAAATTCGCTGGCCGAGCGGCCGGGTGGACAAGCTCTCGAACCTTCCTGTAAACACTTACGTCAAAGTCGTCGAGGGCGAGGGCCTGAAGGCGTCGAAGTGAGCGAGAGCGCGGGTCTGTAGTTATGAAAGCGACATACCTTAATCAACAGTCGTGGGCCGGCCGCGGGAGGCCGGCACGTCTTAACGGCCCGGCCGTCCTGAGCGTGCTGCTGCTGGGCTGCCTGCTCCTGGGCTGCGCCTCGAATGCGGTGGCCCAGCGCCGCCGCGGCACCGCGCGCTCCGGCGCGGCCACCCCCGCGGGGCAAGCGCCCGCCGTCGCCGCGCAGGCCGTCTCGCAGGAGGAGTTTCAAAAAATCGCCGCCGCGGCGACCGCGGCGCGTGAAGGCGACCGGATAGAAGAGGCCATCAGCCTTTACCACCGGGCGGTCGGCGCGCAGCCGCGTTGGGCCGAAGGCTGGTGGTATCTGGCAACGCTCTACTACGACCGCAACGAGTACGCGGAGGGCGCACGCGCCTTCGGCGAGGCGGCGAAGTTGCAGCCGAAGGCCGGGGCTCCGTGGGCCATGCTCGGGCTCTGCGAGTTTCAGTTAGAGCGTTACGACGACGCGCTGGCGCACATCCAGCAGGGGCGCACAATCGGCATCGGCGACAACGTCGAGCTGACGCGCGTCATGCGCTACCACGAGGGGATTCTCTCCGCCTACAAGGGCGAGTTCGAGCGCGCGCAGCAGACGCTCGGCACGCTCAGCTTCGAGGGCGTCAAGAGCGAAGAGCTGATGATCGCCCTGGGCCTGGCGGTCCTGCGCATGGGGATGCTGCCGAAGCAGGTTGACATCAACTACCGCGACCGCGCCGCCGTGCGTCGCGCGGGGCTGGCCGAGCACCTGAGCGCGCAGAAGAACGTGGGCGACGCCACGCGCGAATACGAGCTGTTGGCGAAGGACTACCCCACCTTCCCGAACGTGCAGTACGCCTATGGCCGCTTCCTGCTCGCCAACCGCGACGACGACGGGGCGGTCGCCGCCTTCCAGCGCGAGATTCAGAACTCGCCGAAGCACGCCCTGGCCCGCGTGCAGCTCGCCTACATCAAGCTCAAGAACAAGGAGGCCGCCGCCGGCCTGCCCTTCGCGGAGGAGGCCGTCAAGCTGCACCCGCGCCTGCCGCTCGCGCATTACGTCCTGGGCCGCCTCCTCTTCGACCTGGGCCAGAACGCGCGGGCCATCGAGGAGCTGGAACTCTCGGCCCGGATGGTCCCGGACGAGCCGAAAATCTATTACGCGCTGACGCGCGCCTACACTAAGGCCAGCCGCAAGGCGGACGCCGATCTGGCGCGCGAGAAGTTCACGCGCCTGAGCCAGCAGGCGGAGGCCGCAGCCGGCCGCGGCGAGGCCACGGGCTCGGCGCTGCCGGCCGAAGATAACACCGGGTCGGACAAGCCGTCCCAGCCGTAAAGCACTTTCGATGTACTCTCCGAGCGATAAGATACGGGCGGGCGTCGTCCTCGCCTCTCTGCTCTGCGTGGCCCTCTGGCTCGGCCTCGCGCTCAACTCCACGAGCGCACAGGAGGGGGCGGGGATGAGCGCCGCGGGAGTCCCGCCGAGGCCCACCACCTGGCGGCCTGGGAAGGACGCAAAGTACGTCGGCCCGCAGGCGTGCGCCAAGTGTCACCAGGAGGAGGCCGGGACGCAGCACGCGACGGCGATGGGGCGGGCGCTTGAGCCCGCGGCGACGAGCCAGCTCTTGCGCGCCAACCCGCGCCTGACGTTCCGCGCCGGGCCGTACGCCTACGAGATCGCGCGGCGCGGCGACCAGAGCATCTACTCCGTGACCGACGGCAAGGAGACCATCGTGGAGCCCATCCTCTTCTCCTTCGGGCAGGGCAAGGCCGGGCAGACCTACGTCTTCCGCCACAACGGCTCGTTCTACGAGAGCCGCCTCAGCTTCTTCAAGGAGATCAAGGGGCTCGACTGGACCATCGGCTACGAGCGCGCGGCCCCGCCGACGCTCGACGAGGCGGCGGGCCGGGCCATCAGCTCGGACGAGGCGCGCAACTGCTTCTCGTGCCACTCGACGGGCGCGACCGCGGGGAACGAATTGCGGCCGGAGAAATTGATCCCTGGCGTGAGTTGCGAGGCGTGCCACGGGCCGGGCGGCGACCACATCGCGGCGATGGCGGCGAAGGATTTCAAGAACAAGCGCATCTTCAATCCGGGCTCGATGAACCCGGACGAGCTGTCGCAGGAGTTCTGCGGCTCGTGCCACCGCAGCGCCGAGCAGGTCTCGGCCAGCAAGACCTTGCGCGGCATCAACAGCGTGCGCTTCCAGCCCTACCGCATGTTCACGAGCAAGGGGCACGACCCCTTCGACGCGCGCCTCGCCTGCACGGCCTGCCACAACCCGCACGAGAACCCGAAAGAGGACGTGGCCTTTTACGACTCGAAGTGTTTCGCCTGCCACCGCTCGGGCGAGAGCCTGAAGTCGGAGCGGGCGGCCAGGGCCGAGGCAGCAGACGGACGCGACGCCAGGCCCTGCCCCGTCAGCCAGCAGGCTTGCGTCTCCTGCCACATGCCGAAGACGGACCTCCCCGGCTCGCACTTCCAATTCACCGACCACCGCATCAGGATCGCCAAACCGGGCGAGCCGTTCCCGCACTGAAGAAATGCGGAATGATGAATTAAAAACCGATTGTCTTTAATTCATCATTCATCATTCCGCATTCATCATTCCGCATTTCCTGGTTACTGCATGATGGTGAAGTGAGTGGAGCGCGTGGCCGTGTTCTGCCCGTCGTCGGCCGTGAGCTTCAGCTCGTAGTCGCCGGGCTGGAACTTTTCAATCGGGATGGCGCTCGCGTACTGTATGCGCCCCGCCTGGTCAGGGGCGGGAAGCTCCAGCGGCAACTGCGCCACGGCCCGGCCCCCCCTTAAAATCTCCATCCTCAACTGAGGCCGCGAGGCCGCGCCCGCCGCCGGATAGACGGTCACGAAGAAGGCCAAATTTTTGGCGGCCGCTTTGCTGAGCGGCTCGTCGAGGTTCGGGTAGACGAGGACCTCGCCGAAGTGGAACGGGTTCGACGCGCTCTGGTCGGCCGCCACGCGCTCGGCGCTCTTAACGATGACGACGCTGCTCAGCCGGAGGCGTGACGGGCTCGGGCCGGCGACGACGAGACTCGCCGTGTTCATGCTGAAGCGGCCGGTCGTCGCGTCGTGGACGACCGAGACGAGCGTGTAGCGTCCGGGCTGAAGCGTCGTCTCGCGGTAAAAAAGAATCTTCCCCTTCCTGGCCGTTTCGAGCTTGTCGAGCGGGCCGCTCAGCAGGTACTGGTTGCTGAGCTTGCCGACCACGTGCTGCGCCTCGTCCTTGACGAGCACGACGACCGAGAAGTTCGTCCCGTAAGACTTCTTCTCGTCGCTCGTGACGAAGTTGATCGAGGCGGCGGGGACTTCGACCATGACGGGGACGAGTTCGCCCGCGCCCGCCGGGGCCGGGAAGCTGAAGGCCGCGAGGCGAGAGGGGAAGGCGTTCGGCTGCGCCCGCCCGCCGCCCAGGATAGCCAGCGCCGGGGCCTCGTAGCCGAGTACGGGCGTGCCGTACGAGGCGTTGATGGCGTAGTAGCCCTTACGCGCCTGGACCTCCGTGCCGGGGCGGTTGACCTTCAGGTTGATGAGCCGGAACCGCCCGTCGAAGTTCTGGTCGCGCGGGGTGTAGGTCAGGACGTAATAGGCGTGCAAGTCTTCGTCCACCTGCCGCAGGCGCGGGCCGGGGTCGTTGGTGCTGCCGATGTAAAGGCCGCCCGTCTGCAAGGCGAGCTGGCCGAGGCCGCTCTCCGGGTTGAGGCGCAGAAGGTCTTCGTTGCGCTCCAGGTCGCGCGTCATCGGGCCGCCGGCGTCGCGGTTGCTCGCCGCCTGCGCGGCGCGGCGCTGGCCGAGCGCGGTCAGCGAGCGGCTGGCCTCGGCGTCCGCGCTCAAGACGCGCAGTCCGGCGGCGTCCACCGAATAGATGCTGACGTTGGCGCGGTTGGCGTTGCTGATGATTGAGCGGAAGCGCGACTCGACGGCCGCGGGGATAGCCAGGCCCTCGGAGAAGAAGACGACGGCCTTGCGGCCTGGGAGTCGGCCGAGCGCGTTGATGACCGCCAGCAGGCCGTCGCTCGTCGCGTGGCCCTGCTGGTCGCGCTCCAGGCGCTCGAAGGTCTCCAGCGTGTTGAGCGTCATCTGGTTGAACGTCTGCTCGATGCTGTTCTGCGCGAGCGCGCCCGTTGACTGGGCGTCGCCCTGCCCGGCGGAGGCCGCCCCTTCGAGGCCGGGGGCCTGGCTCTGGAGCTGAGTCTGCCGCTCGGAGAGGCTGTTGATCTGCTCGCGGTCGGAGCCGTAGGCCGAGGTGACCTTCGAGGCGGCGCGGTTAATCGCCTCGCGGACCAGTTGCGTGTTGTTCGTGAAAGGCTGGAAGAGGCTGAGCGAGAGGTCTATGCCGAAGACGCCTATGAAGTCTTCCGGGCGGACGGCGTCGCCGACGTAAGAGAGCGCGGCGTTGCGCGCGCGCGCGCGGCCGTCCGGCGAGAGGCGGTCGAAGACGAGGGCGACGGCGCTGACGCGGTTCGTGTTCGGCGGCGGGCCGGGCGGCTGCGGGGTGGACACGTTCGGCCCGGTGGCGGCGGCCGCCTTGTCCCCGCCGGCCGCCGCCTCGCGCGTGACCAGGCGGAAAGATTTGACCTCCTGGCGGACGCCGTCCTCGTAGACCTCGAAGTCCGAGGGCTGGAGGTCTCTGAGGACGTGCCCCTTCTTGTCTCGCACCACGGCGTCGAGCACGACTTCGTTTGTGCCGACGACGATTCGCTCGTCGTCCTGCTGCTCCTGCCGGCCGGGCGTCTGCTGCGCGTGCGCCGGGAGGGCGGCCGTGATGATTAAAGCGAAGGTCAGAATAAAAGCCGTGAATATTTTCATCTCGTCCTCTCTACATCCGAATCGATCTCGCGGCGGCGGGCGAAGCTCGCGGCCTGTGACGGGCGGGGGCGCTCGGAAGTTTACACGAGCGCCCTCACTTCTTGCTCGGCCGCGCCGCCTCTTCCGTGATGACGACGTAGCGGTTGACGGCCACGTCCTTGAGCGTCGTCGTCTCGCCCGAAGGCCAGCGCACCTCGACTTCGTCCACCTTCCGGCCCGCCCCCAGGCCGAAGAGGAGCCGCGGGTCCGAGGCCGAGCAGTAGCTCGCCCCGCCGAGCAGTTGTTTGAAGCGGCGCGCGGCCCCCGTCTTGATAGTCACCTTCGCCCCGACGCCGTCGCGGTTGCTCCTGGACCCGACGAGGCGCACGCCGAGCCAGTTGTTACGGTTCCCGCCGTCGTTCCTCAAAAGCACGGGCGGCTCGCCGGCGTTCAGCAGCAGCAGGTCCGTGTCGCCGTCGTTGTCCACGTCGCCGGTGGCGAGGCCGCGCCCGAGGTAAAATCTTTTCAGCGCCGCGCCGTGCTCGGCCGCCGCCTCGCGGAAACTCTTGCCCGTGTTCTCGAAGAGGAAGGGCCGCTCGGCGTAGGTCGTCTCGGGGAAGACCTTCTGGATCGGCTCGAACGGGTGGCCGTTGAGGACGAAGAGGTCCGCGAGGCCGTCGTTATTGTAGTCGAAGAAGCGCGCGCCGAACCCGCTCGCGGGGATGCTGACGCGGGCCAGGTTCAACTCGTAGGTCGTCTCGGAGAACGTGCCGTCGCCGTTATTGTGCCAGAAGGCGTTGGTCTGCTGCGAGAAGTTGGTGACGAAGATGTCCTGGCGTCCGTCGCCGTCGAAGTCCTCGGCGTCCACGCCCATGCCGCCGCGCGCCGCGCCGTTCGGGTCCAAAGCGCACTCGGCCTCGAACGCCACCTCGGAGAACGTGCCGTCGCCGTTGTTGCGGAAGAGAAAGTTAGGGTCCGAGTCGTTGGCCTGGTAGATGTCCACGCGCCCGTCGCTGTTGTAGTCGAAGGCGACGACTCCCATCCCCTTCGCGGCGTGGCCGCCGATGCCCGCCTTCGCGCTCACGTCCGTGAACGTGCCGTCACGGTTGTTGCGGTAGAGCACGCCGGGCGAGCCTTTGAACTTCGAGACGTAGCAGTAGGGCCGGCCGTCGAACATGTCGCAGGGGACTTTACCTGCCGGGTCGAAGTTCATGTAGTTGCAGACGTAGAGGTCAAGATAGCCGTCCGCGTCGTAGTCGAAGAAGGCGGCGCTCGTGCCCCAGAGCCGGTTGTTGACGCCGGCCCGCGCGGTCGCGTCCGTGAACGTGCCGTCACCGTTGTTGCGGTAGAGCCGGCTTGCCCCGTAGCCCGTGACGTAGATGTCCGGCCGCCCGTCGTTGTTGTAATCGCCTGCGGCCATCCCCATCCCGACCATGCCGTTGTCAATGCCCGCGCTCTCGCTCACGTCGGTAAAAGTCCCGTCGCCGTTGTTGCGGTAGAGCGCGTCTTTGAGCTTGGCCTTCGGGTCGGCCTGCGGCGTCTGTGAGTAGCAGACCAGGTAAATGTCCAGGAGGCCGTCGCCGTTGTAATCTAGAAAGCCGCCGCCGCCGCCCATCGTCTCGATCAGGTACTTGATGCCGGGGGCGAGCTGCCTGATCCCCCAGCGGATACCGGCCGGCCCCGTCACGTCGATGAACTCGACCGGGCCGGACTCTTGCGGCGCGCTCTGGCCGGGGGCGGCCACGGCGAGCGCCGCGGCCAGAACGAGAAAGGCGAGAAACATCCTCATGCCTGATAAAGTAAAGCATCCGTCGTCAAGAGACAACGCCTTAATTTGGCGCGGGCGCGGCCGCCGGATAAAAATTTTCTTGACAAAGATTTGAATTAGTAATAGCTTTTGTTGGGTCTTGCAACAAAAGGTCAAATAGGTCACCCCTTAAATTTTAGAAGAGCAGTACGAAGAGTCGAGTTCCGAGCGATGAGGGCTATCGCCTCTTGTACGGACAGGACGATTTACACCGACGGCGTCTCGGGCTATCAAGCTCAGCCCGCACTGCGACAGCTCCGCAGCCCGCAGCGACAGACGCGCCGTTGACCCGCCCGGCACGCGACCAGCTTCCTTCCAACGCTCGCTCTCTATCGAAGGTAGGGGGTCGGGGTTAACCACGCCAGCAGTTTCTGGAGGACATTAATCTTATGTCAAAGTTTAATCTAATTCGCCGCCCACTCAGAGGTGGCTGCTCGCACTCGGCCGGCCGGGGATCGCGAGGTGCCGTATTCGTCTTCGGACTGCTGCTCGCCGCGGCGGCCCTGTTCGCCCCCGCGCCCGCCGCGTTGGCGCAGGGGACTACTGGCGCGACGCTGCGCGGGGTCGTCAAAGACCCGGCCGGCGCGGCCGTCCCCGACGCGACCGTGACGATTGTCAGCAAGGCGCGCGGCGACGAGCGCCACGTCACCAGCAGCGACGACGGGACTTACGTCTTCACTTCGGTTGACCCCGGCGTCTACAGCCTGACGGTCGAGGCTTCGGGGTTCAAGAAGCACCAGCAGACGGACGTGTCGCTGGCCCCGAGCCAGACGCGCAGCGCGGACGTGGACTTGGAGATCGGCGTTGCCTCCGAGACCGTGACGGTGACGACCGAGCCGCCGCTCATCAAGACGGATACCGGCGAGAGGTCCGACACCATCACCACGCAGCAGATCGAGAACCTCTCGATCATCGGCCGCAGCTCTCTGGAGTTGCTGCGCATCCTGCCCGGCGTCGTCGCGCCCGAGTCGAACGACCTCGATGTCGTCGGCTTCAACCAGGGCGGCAACGCCAACCAGAACTACACGGTCAACGGCATCCGCGGCCAGAACAACAACGTCAGCATCGACGGCTCGCGCGTGATCGATGTCGGCTCGAACAACGGCACCATCATCACGCCGAATAACGACATGGTGCAGGAGGTCACCGTCAAGACCAGCAACTACGCGGCGGAGTACGGCTCCAGCGGCGTGCAGATCTCGGCGACGACCAAGGGCGGCGGCAACGAGTTCCACGGGACGGTTTACGACTACATCCGGCCGCGCGTCCTGGCCGCCAACGACCGCTCCAACACCATCGCCGGCACGAACCGCCCGAACAGCAGTTTCCACTTCCCAGGCGGTAACGTCGGCGGCCCCGTCCTGCTGCCCGGCACGGGTTTCAACCGCAACCGCGACAAGCTCTTTTTCTGGGTCGGCTTCGAGGTGCAGCGCCAACGGATAGACACTGGGACGAAGTTCGGCGTCGTCCCGACGGCCGCCGAGAGGGCGGGCGACTTCAGCCACTCGGGCCACACGATCTGCACGCCCAACTCGTTCAACTTCGGCTGCCAGGTGGTCCCGAACGGCGACCTGAGCGCCTTCGCCGACCCGTTCGGCCAGGCGCTGATCAGCTTGTTCCCGGCCGCGAACTTCACGCCGTCACCGGGCAGTTCGCTGGCGGCGCGCAGGATCAACTACGCATCGAACGTGGTCTCGCCGCAGAACCGGACCGACTTCAAGATGCGCTTCGACTACAACGTGACGAACAACACTAAGGCTTACCTGCGGCTGGCGCGCGAGACCGAGCAGGCCGATTACCCGTACGGCCTCTGGTGGGGGCCGTCCAACTACGAGCTGCCGAGCCACGTCATCGGCAAGAACCTGGGCCGCTCGGCGGCGCTCAACGTCACGAGCGTCATCAGCTCCTCGATGACCAACGAGGTCGTCTTCAGCGCCAGCCAGCTCAAGCTCGACAACGACTACGCCGACCCGTCGAAGGTCAGCCGCTCGTCGCTCGGGCTGGAGAACTTCAACCTGCCGTTCCAGACCAGCAGCGCCTACGCCCCGGTCGCCATCATCGGCAACTGGGCACCCAACGACAGCCAGTTGTGGGAGCCGGGCGGCCTCCCGCTCTTCGCCCACAACGACAGCTTCTCGGTGACGGACACGGTCTCGAAGATCACCGGGAACCATACGCTGAAGTTCGGCGGGCTGATCGAGCGGTTCGACAAGACGCAGAACAACTCGGGCTCGCCCGAGGGCTTGATCATCGTCAACGACACGGACCAGGCCAAGACGACCGGCTACTGGTTGGCTAATCTCTACACCGGGCGCATCAACCAATTTCAGCAGAGCACGGTCGTCCCGACCGGCAACTTCCGCGGCCACAACATAGAGTTCTACGGCCAGGACAGCTGGAAAGTGCGCTCCAACGTCACGCTCGAATACGGCATGCGCTTCGCCTACTTCCCGAACGTCTACGAGACCAACAGCCTCGGCGTGATCTTCGACCCTAACAGGTACGTGCGCGGGGCCGGTGCCTTCATCGGCGGCGACCCGAACAACCCGAACGGCTACCTGATCGCCGCCAACGGCGAGGTCGGGCAGAGCCTCGTGCCGACGCCCTCGCCGAAGTTCTCCCCGCGCCTGAACGTCGCCTGGGACATCGGCGGCAAGGGTGACACCGTCATCCGCGGCGGCGCTGGCGTCTTCTACAACCGCGTGCAGGGCAACTACCAGTACGGCATTCTGGGGCAGCCGCCGAACACGCTCAACACGGCCATCAACTCGTGGGGCGTGCCCAACAACGACCTGACGCTGAGCAACCTGGGGACGTTCAACCCTCTGACTCAGCTCGCGGGCCAGGCCGTCAACTCCCAGAACCTGACCTCGAACGAGGTCCCGCGCATCACCACCCTGAGCCTGTCGGTGGCACGCCGTCTGCCGTACCAGAACGTGCTGGAGGTGGCCTACGTCGGCACCTTCGGCCGCCACCTGCCGCAGACGCGCAACTACAACTACATCCCGACGCCGCTCCTGTCGGGCACGCTCGGCAACGCCGACCTGTCCGACCCTGTCCAGCGCGCGGCCGTCGGCAACAACCTCGGCAACCTGACGGGCGCGCTCAGCCCGCTGCCGTTCCCGGACTACAGCCAGGTGACTCTCAACGAGTACACCGGCACGTCCAACTACCACTCGTTGCAGATGACGCTGAACCGCCAGCTCGGCCGTCGCCTCCAGTACTTCCTGACCTACACGTTCTCGAAGGCGCTGGGCACGACCTCCGTGCAGGAGAGCAGCGGCTCTGATCAAGTTGACCCGATTGACACGCGCGGGCGCAGCTACGGCATCCTGCCGTTCGACCGCACGCACATTTTCAACGCCTCGTACAACTTCAACTTCCCGGACCTGGCGCGCGGCGGCTTCCGCAACTGGTTCACTAAGGGGCTCCTGAACGGCTGGCAGATGTCCGGCATCACCACGTTAGAGAGCGGCAGGCCCATCCGGCTGAAGTTCACCGGGGCCATCTCCGGCGCGGGGGCTTACGTCGCCTACTTCGGGACCAACGCCTTCACCCAGTCAAACGGGAACGCGGGCGGCATCGCCCCGGTCTACCTGGCGAACCCCGCGACCGGCAGCACGGCGGTCAACAGCGCGTACCTGGACCTGAACTCCA
This sequence comes from Pyrinomonadaceae bacterium, assembly GCA_036403435.1. Taxonomy (GTDB): domain Bacteria; phylum Acidobacteriota; class Blastocatellia; order Pyrinomonadales; family Pyrinomonadaceae; genus QHXM01. Next base: position 24,523 of record DASWQY010000182.1, on the reverse strand, counting down.
TCGCGATTCCGGGCTTCGGGACCTCGGGGCCGTACCAGGCACCGTTCTACATCCGCAGCCCGCGGCGCAGCAACTTCGACGTGACGTTCTTCAAGAACTTCAACTTTACCGAGACGAAGCGGCTCCAGTTCCGCGCCGGCCTCTTCAACGTCTTCAACGAGGCGTTCCCGAACCCGGACCTCGGAGACATTGACCTGAGGCTGGACACGCGCAACCGCGTAGACCCGGCCACCGGCCAGTGCTTTAACCGGGTGGCCCACGTCGCGAACGGAACCGGCTTCACCGATTTCGTCTGCGACCCGAGAGCGGGCTACGAGTTCACGCCGGACACCATCAATAACTTCGGACGCATCCGCAGCAAGCACGGCCACCGCCGTATCGAGCTGGCGCTGAAGTTCTACTTCTAAACCGCCGGCCGCGAGTCCGGCGCACAAAGACCTGGCGCGGGGAGTGTAACGCCCTCCCCGCGCCAGCTTTTATTTTCGGCCCGGTGTCAACGAAGACTGGAAACTCCATCATGGATCACGGCGCAGTGAAGTTGAAGGCGAGTGGAAAGCCGTCGGCGTTCGAGGGCGTGCTGCTGGCCCTGGCGCTCGTCCTTCTTCAGGCGTGCGCGGGCGGCGGCTGCCCGGCCCAGTCGCTCCGGCGCGAGGCGGACAGGGCGGGCGTCCTGGTGGGCGCGGCCGTCGATCCCGCGCTCTTCTCGGAGTCCGCCTACGTCGAGACGTTGGCGCGCGAATTCAACATGGTCCAGGCCGAGAACGTGATGAAGTGGGGCACGATCCGCCCCGGCCCCGAGACGTTCAACTTCGCGCCGGGGGACCGCGTGGTCGCCTTCGCGCGGGCGCACGGGATGAAGGTCCGTGGGCACACCCTGCTCTGGTCCGAGTACAACCCGGCCTGGCTCGTGCGCGGGCGCTTCACGCCGCGCCAGTTGAGGTCGGTGCTGCGCGAGCACGTCAGGCGGGTGATGAGGCATTACGCCGGGCAGGTCTTCGCCTGGGACGTGGTCAACGAGGTCTTCCTGGCCGACGGCCGCGTGGAGCCTTCCGTCTGGTACGACCAGCCGGGCATCGGCCTGAAGGGCAAGGGGACGGCCTACGTCGAGCAGGCGTTCCGGTGGGCGCGCGCGGCCGACCCGCACACGCTCCTCTTCTACAACGACTACGACACCGAAGGACTCAACCCGAAGTCGGACGCCGTCTACGAGATGGTCAAGGACTTCAAGCGGCGCGGCGTCCCCATCGACGGCGTCGGCATCCAGGCCCACATCTTCAACCTCGACTTCAAAGCCCTCTCGTCCATTTCCGCCAACATCGAGCGGCTGGCGGCCCTCGGCCTCCAGGTGCACATCACGGAGATGGACGTGGCCCTCCCGGTGGACGCCGCGGGCCGCTTGCGCGACCCGGAGGACCTCGCCAGGCAGGCCGAAGTCTATCGCCTCGTGGCGGCCGCCTGCTTCGCCTCGCCCCGCTGCACGGCCTTCCAGACCTGGGGCGTCACGGACAGGCACAGTTGGATTCCGAATTACACGAAGGGAGAGAAGGGCGCGGCACTACTCTTCGACCGCGACTACGCGCCGAAGCCCGCCTACCGCGCCGTCCTCGACTCGCTCGCGGCTGCGCCCGCTCGGCCTACTTCTCGAAAGTAATGTTGTCCACGACGACGGTCCCCTTGACCGGGGAGCACTGCTCGCAGTAGGCGCTCAGGCTGATGGCGGTCAGCTTCTTGAGCACGTCCTTCGGGCCGACGCGCGTCTCGATCCATTGGGGCTGGGTCAGCGAGCCGAGCGGAATCTTGTAGGTGTTGAACCCGGCCTTGACCTTGAAGGTGGCCTGCGGGAACCCGCTCGCAAGGCTGATGCCCTGGCCCCGGCTGATGATCTCTAGCCGCATGGAGGGGACGCCCGTGGCGTAGATTTGCATGGTCAGGAACTTGTACGCGCTCAGGTCGTCGGGCACGGGCTTGCCGTCCTGGTCGGCGTGCCCGTGAATCTCCAACGTCACGCCCGCCCACTGGTTCGGGGAATACAACTCATAGTCGAAGGCGGCCGCCCTGTTCGGGTCGTCGGGCTTGAGCCGGACGACTTCCGGGGCGGGCGGGGAAGAGTCCGCCAGCCCCTTGAAGCGGCTCGGGGTCGTTTCCTGGTAGGCGAACAGTTGCACGGGGCCGCCGTGGCTGCTGAGCGGCCGCTTGTCCTGCACGCTCTCGAAGTCGGCGTAGACGTAGCGGTCGCCGCCCTTCTCCTGGCCGGCCGCGGACGCGGCAGCCAGCAGGAGCGCGGCGCACAGGAAGACGCAGGAAGTCGCTGCACGTTTCATCAAATTTCTCCGCGGGTTGATTAGCGCGCCGGCCGGGAGGGCCGGCGGCAAGCGATTATACTTCTTTCGGCCCGGAGGTGAAGACATAAGTTCTCAACCTTGCGGCCCGCCACCTTCCCCGTTCTCACCCGCCTTAAGACCTGACGCCGGGCGAGCGGTTCACTCCTCGCGGTGTGCGCGCCACTGGGCCTCCACTTTTTTCAGTTCGTTAACGCCTGGGTCCGACGGCATCTCGTCTATGTAGGCGCGGAGTTCGTCGGCGGCCTTCCGGTACTGGTGCTCGCGCGCGTAGAGGTTCGCCAGGTGGATGTGCGCCCTGACGGCGCGCAGGGCGTCAATCTTGAGCGCCTGCCGGAGCGCCTGGGCGGCCTGCTCCCGGTGGTCCAATTCCAGGTTGGCGATGCCGAGCAGGAGGAGCGAGGACGCGTTGCCGGGGTCGGCCGTCACGGCCTGCTCCAAGTACTGCGCGGCCTGTGCGAACTCCTTGCCCTCCAGCTTGCAGTAGCCCGCGCCGCGCAGCGCCGGCTCGTAGAGCGGGTTAATTTTCAGCGCGCGCTCGAAGTCGGCCGCGGCCTTCGCCAGCTCACGCGTGGAGACGTAGAGGTCACCCCGCTCGCTGAGGGCCTGAAAATATTCCGGGTAGAGTTCGATGGCTTGGCTGAAACTCTCCAGCGCCTTAGCCGGGCTCGAATTGTTCTTCAGCTCCAGGCCGTGCTTAAAAGCCTTGTGTGCCTCCTTCGGGACCTTCTGCTCGGCCTCGGCCGCCGTGATGACGCCCGGACGGCTCCTGCCGTCGGCCTTTGCCTCCGCCCCGGTGAAAGAGAGGTTGACCGTCGCGAACCCGGTGATGACCTGGCTCGTGTCTAGCTCGATGGAGTCGGAGACGAGCGCGGAGTCCGTCAGGCTGGTGGCCGTCAGTTGATAACTGCCGGGCGGAACCTCCGTGAACTCATACCTCCCGCTGTCGCTCGTCACCGTCTCGCGCGTGATGCCGGACTGGCTCGACAGCCGGACGCGGGCGCGCGTGGCCGGCCGGTCGTCCTTCAACGAGACCCGCCCGTTGACGGTGATGCGTCTGATGACCGTCAGGCTCCCTTCGCGCTGCGTCTGCGCGCCCGCGTGCGGCGGCCCGGCCAGCAGGAAAATGACGAACCCGAATCGAAGCAGCGGCGCGAGGGGAGGGAATTTCCGGTCGCCGGCCGCGCCGGCTTGACGAAGCGTTCTCATAAAACATACCTCCCGAATTTCGAGGTCAGTTCTTGTACGGCTTCCACTTCTTCATGTCTTCGCCGGAAGCGGGCTTGAGGCTGACGGCGGCCCCGCCGCCGTTGGCGAGAGCGATTTTAAGCGCGGTCTCGTTATTCACCAAGAAGTTTTGAATCTTGTAGGCCATCGGGTTGCTTTGCCAGTCGGCGTTGTCCGCGTCCGCGTAAACGGTCGCCACATACCATCGCTTCGCGGGGAGGTAACTCAGAGCGACGTTCGCCGTGCGCGCCCTCTCGTCCGTGATGGCCCCGACGTACCACTCGTCCTTGCCCCTGGCCTTGCGCGCGATGGTGACGTAGTCGCCCGGCTCCGCTTCGAGAATACGCGTGTCGTCCCAGTCAACCGCCACGTCCTTGATGAACTGGAACGCGTCCAGGTGCCGCTCGTAGTTCTCGGGCAGATCGGCGGCCATCTGGAGCGGGCTGTACATCGTCACGTAGAGCGCCAACTGCTTCGCCAGCGTCGTGTGCACCTGCTCCTTCTTGGCCGGGTCGTAGAAGCTCATCTTGATCTGGAAAATCCCCGGCGTGTAGTCCATCGGCCCGCCCATCAGGCGCGTAAACGGCAGGATGGTCTCGTGGTCGGGCGGGTTGCCGCTGCTCCACGCGTTGAACTCGTTGCCGCGCGCCGCCTCGCAGGCGAGCCAGTTCGGGTACGTGCGGTGCAGGCCCGTCGGGCGCACCGGCTCGTGCGCGTCGAGCATGATTTTGTACTGCGCCGTCTTCTCGGCCACGCGGACGTAGTGGTTGACCATCCACTGACCGTCGTGGTGCTCGCCGCGCGGGATGATGCGGCCGACGTAGCCCGTCTTGACCGCGTCGTAGCCGTACTGCTTCATGAAGCGGTAGGCGTCGTCCATCCGGCGCTCGTAGTTCGAGGCCGAGGCCGAGGTCTCGTGGTGCATGATGATTTTGACGCCCTTCGCGGCGGCGTACCTCTGTAGCTCCGCCGGGTCGAAGTCCGGGTACGGCGTAACGAAGTCGAAGACATCCTCCTTCCAGTTGCCGAACCAGTCCTCCCAGCCGACGTTCCAGCCTTCGACGAGCACGCCGTCGAACCCGTGCCGGGCGGCGAAGTCAATGTAGCGTTTCGTATTCTCGGTCGTCGCCCCGTGCTTGCCGTTGGGCTTCAAACTGGCCCAGTCCGTCTCGCCCAGCTTGATCGCGTTGGGCACGTCGGCGTAGTTCCAGGTGGACTTGTTCACGTGCATCTCCCACCAGATGCCGACGTACTTAACCGGCTTGATCCAACTCGTGTCGCTGACCCGCGAGGGCTCGTTCAGATTGAGGATGAGCTTGGAGGCCAGGATGTCTTCGGCATGGTCGCTGACGACGACGGTGCGCCACGGCGTGACGGCGGGAGTTTGCAGGTACGCCTTGTTGCCGAGGGCGTCGGGCACGAGCTGCGAGGTGAGCCGGAACGTCTGCCGATCAACCAGGAGGTCCATGGCCGGGTAGTTGACGAGCGCCGCCTCGTGCAGGTTGACGTAGAGGCCGTCCGCGGACTTCATCATCAGCGGCGTCTGGACGGCGTTGTCCGCGATGATGGTCCGTGCGGTGATCTCGTCGGCGGCCCTGCCGCGCCGCGCGTCCACCTCGCTGAGCTTGGTCGTGCTGTAGGTATACTCGTTGGTGTCGTAGTCGCCGGGAATCCAGAAGGTCTTGTGGTCGCCCGCGAGACTAAACTCGGTCTTCTCGTCCGAGACGATGAAATACTTGAGGGCGCTCTGCTCCGGGAATTCGTAGCGGAAGCCGAGGCCGTCGTCGTAGAGGCGGAACCGGAGAACAAGCGTGCGGCTGGCGGCCGCGCCCTGCTGGTTGGTCCCCGCGCCGGGCTCGGTGCCTGACACCGCCGGGCCGCCGGCCGCGCCCGCCTGCCGGAGCGTGACCACAAGCTCCCTGTAGTTGTTGCGAATCCTTCTCACCTCTCCCCAGACCGGCTCCCACGTCTCGTCCTTCACAGAGGTGTCCGTGTTCAGCACCATGAAACCTTTGACCAGGGCCGGCTGGTCTTTCAATTCGAGGCCGAGCCTGCTTTGCTTGATGACGGCGCGGCCTTTGAACGACAGTTGGTAAGTGGGCTCGCCGTCGCCGTTCACCTCGAAAGTGAGCGACAGCCGCCCGCCTGGAGACTCTATCGTTTGGGCGGAAGCGCCGAGGCCGAAGAGGCAGAGCAGCAGGAGTAAGACTTTTATTCTTGTCAGCATTTTTCTCCCCTTAGACTTTTAAATCGTGGGCCAATTCCGCGAGCTGCGGCGGCGTCAGGTGCGCCGTCTCGCCCGCGCCCTGCGCCCGGCCTTCTCCCTTTTCGAGCCGGTCGTACCAGAACTTCTTGAGGAAGGCCGTGGTCGCCGCCAGCACGAAGAGCGACAGCAGCGCCGCGTGCCAGTTGCGGAAGATGACGTAGAGCGGGATGACGACGAGCATCAACTGCCAGACGATGCCGACGCCGCAGTTAGTCAAATCGCGCGCCGCGTCGCGGTTCGGCTCAATCGCGGGGTCTTCTTTCACGACCATCTCGTAGACGGGCTTCCAGAATCCCCACGGCCGCACGTTGCGGTAGAAGGTCTTGAGCGTCCCCTGGTCCACGGGCTCGGTCAAGAGGCTCCCGACGACGCTGGCTATTGCCGACGGAATCAGGATGAACGGGAAGGCGTAGAGCGGCTGCGCCGCGGGCGCGATGACGGGCACGAGCAGCGCGGCGACGATGCCGACCAGCATGCCCCAGAAATAGCCGTGGCCGTTGAGCCGCCACCAGTACCACTTCAACACGTTCGCCGCCGTGTAGCCGCCGTACAGCCCCGAGACGATCCACTGCGTGATCTGGTTGATCGAAGAGACCCAGAAGCCGACGCCGATGCCGACGGCGAGAATCAGCACGGAGCCGAGGTAGCTCGCGCGAATCAAGGCTCTATTACTCGCGGCCGGGTTGAGGTAACGCTTGTACACGTCGTTGACGAGGTAGGCCGCGCCCGCGTTGACCGTCGCGCTGAAGGTTGACATGAAGGCCGAGAGGAGCCCGGCGAGGAGGAGCCCCATCAGCCCCGCCGGGAGAAAGTTGTTGATGACGTAGGGCAGCACCAGCTCGAAGTCTATGTTGTCACCCATCCCGCGGAAGACGGGCGTGAGATAGACGAGGCCGAGCAGCGTGACGCCGCCGATCATGATCCAGCGCGGGACGAGGCAGACGGAGACGATGCTGCTCATCAGGCTCGCCTCGCGCGGGTTCTTCGCCGCCAGCACGCGCTGCATGTCGTAGTTCGGCGCGGTGCCGGCCATGCTGACGAGGATGCCCTTGAAGACCATCAGCATGAAGAAGAAGCCGAACGCGTGGGCGATGCCCTCGCCCGCGACGCGGTTATTCATCGCGGGCAGCAGCCCGCCCCAGTCGAGCGTGATGTCCGAGCCGAAGAAGAGGCCGCGCCAGCCCTCGGGCGTCACTTGGTCGAGCGTGCCCGAGCTGACGTGCGTCATGGCGATGACGCCGATGACGACGCTGGAGACGGCCATCAAAATGAACTGGGCGAAGTCGGTCAGCACGACGCTCAACATCCCGCCGAGCACGACGTAAACGGCCGTCACAGACATGACGATGACGGCGTAAGTGCTGGGCGAGAGGTCCCAGGGCAGGAAGACCTTGCAGAACTTGCCGAGGCCCTGGAAGTCGTAGCTGATGAAGCCGACGACCGAGATGAGGGCGAAGAGGACGATGACGGCGCGCGACAATTCCGCGCCCGCGCCCGCCCCGAAGCGCGTCGAAATCCACTCTGCCCCCGTGCGCGCGTTCGAGCGGCGCGTCCACTTCGAGAGATAGACCGCCTCGAAGACCTGGTTGAAAATGGGCCAGAGCCAGGGCAGGAAGACCGCCTTCATCCCGTAGGCGTAGAGGATGTAGACGAACCACATCGTCCCCGTGATGTCCCACATCGCGGAGGCGTTCGACACGCCGAGCAGCCACCACGGCATCGTCTTGCCGCCGAGGAAGTAGGAGTCCAGGTTCTTCGACGCGCGCCTGGTCACGTAAACGCCGACGCCGATCATCGCGACGAAGTAGGCGACGAGGATGACGATGTCCAGAGTGCCGAGCCGCATGTGGCCTTCCTCAGCCGCCCGGCCCGACAATGGCCGGCGGGCGGGTGACGGGTCTCTTACTTCTCGTGCTGTCCTGAAAAAGTTGGGAAATCGCGGTGAATGAATTATAGCCGAGAAGGGATTTTTTCAACACAAATATCGTCGCGCCGCGTTCTTTGCGACTTCGCGCCTTTGCGAGAAATTTTCCTCACGCAAAGGCGCAAAGACGCAAAGGGGTTGACTCATCGCCTGGTCCGCCCGCGCACAGGTTCGAGACGGAACTTGTACTGATAGGGTTTGGCGGGCAGCTTGTACTCGGCGTGCGGCTGCGCGCCCCAACTGTCGTCGCCGCCCACGCCCATCTGCCTGTAGTCCAAGTTGACCGTGATGTCCTTCGACATCTGAATCTCGGCCGAGTGCTTCGCGCGCTCAAGCTCCGACATGGGGAAGGGCCAGGCGCTGAAGTAGATTTCGGGAAGCCCGACCGCACGCAGCCCCGCGCCCGCCTCATTCGTGAACGTCACCCAGCGCACGTCCGTGCGGTTGCCCGTCTCCTGCGGCTCGACGTAAGGCGTCCAGAGTTCGTCAACCGTGGACTTGTAGATGCCTATGGCCGCGCCCGTCCTGCGGTCCCAGTAAGTCTCGTGCGGCCCGCGCCCGTACCACTCGACTGTCCGTAGCTCGCCGGGGATGACGACCTGCATCCCGACGCGCGGCAGCTCGGGCACGACGCCGCGCGGCGTGAGCGCACTCTCGACCTCGATGGTCCCGTCGCCGTAGATCGTGTAAACGGTGCGGGTCTGAGAGCCGGCTGCGGGCAGCGCGGCCTCCGCCGTCACGCGCGCAGAATTTGGCCCGAGCCGCTCGACGGTGACGCTCGTGACTTTGCGCTCCTGGCCTGCCGTGCGCCAGACGCCGAGGCGCTTCGCCATCTGGTTGCCGCGGTCGTTGTCAATCGGCGCGCGCCAGAAGTTAGGCACGAGGGGGCCGGCGATGAGCGGCTGCCCGTCAACCTCGTAGGCTTCGAGCGCGCCGCTCGCCTTCCCGATTCTCGCGAAGAAGGCGGGGCCGCGCAGCGAGACCAGTTCGTCCGACTCCGTGACCGTCAGTTTCGCCGCGGTCTTCGGGACGTGAGCCGGCGGTGACGGGGCCGCGCCGGGCATCGCGAACTGGTCCCACGCGACGACGTGACCCTGCGGGGCCCAGGGCGAGTTGTCCGCGAGCGCGAACGTCACCTTGAGGAAATACTCCGCGCCGGGTTTCATCGCGGGGGGGCGCAGGCCCAGCGTGACCTCCTCAGACTGCCCCGCGGGCGTGCTCAGCCGCGGGAGTTTCCCGCGCGCCACGACCGCCCCGTTCTCCGCAAGCTCCCACGCGCCGTCAACGAACGAGAGGTCTGCGAACATGTACTTGTTGCGCACGCGGACGCGGCCCCGTGCCAGGTCAACCGGCTCGACCTTGATGAACTGGTAGACCTTCTTGACCTCCTGAAGCTCCGGCTGGGTCCGCCTGTCCGCGAAGATGAGGCCGTCGCCGCCATTGCCGTCGTTCGGCCGGTCGCCGTAGTCGCCGCCGTAGGCCCACAGCTCGCGCCCGTCGGCCGTCTTCTTGCGGAACGTCTGGTCCACCCAGTCCCAGATGAACCCGCCCTGGAACTCGGGCCGCGATTCGAGCACGTCCCAATACTCCTGCAAGTTCCCGGTGCTGTTGCCGAGCGAGTGCGCGTACTCGACCAGGTAGAACGGCCGGCCCGCGCCCTTCTGCTCGTAGTAGGGCGCGATCTCCTGCGGCTTCGTGTACATCGGATTGAAGGCGTCGCTGTGGATGCTCGCGCCCGGCTCATAGACGAGCGGGAACTCAGGGTAATTGGTCTTGACCCACGCGCGCGCCGCCTCGAAGTTGCGCCCGAAGCCGGCCTCGTTGCCCAGCGAGAAGAGGAAGATGCTGGCGTGGTTCTTGTCGCGCTCGAACATGCGGCTGACGCGCGCGACGTGCGCGTCGGTGAAGTCCTCATGGTCGGAGATGCGCTGCTTTTCGTTCGCGCCGTAGCCGTGCGATTCGATGTTGGCCTCGTCCTGCACGTAGAGGCCGTACTCGTCGCAGAGCGCGTACCACTCTTCCGTGTTCGGGTAGTGGCTCGTGCGCATGGCGTTGATGTTGTGCCGCTTCATCAGCACTATGTCTTCGATCATGCGCGCGCGCGTCATGACCTGGCCCAAATCGGGGTCGTGCTCGTGGCGGTTGACGCCCTTGATGTGGATGGGGCGGCCGTTGACCAGAATCTGCCCGTTCCTGATTTCGGAGGTCTTGAAGCCGAGCCGCCACGGGATAACTTCGAGCACGCGCCCGCGCGAGTCCTTGAGCGTCAGCAGGAGCGTGTAGAGGTTCGGCTCCTCGGCGGACCACTTTTTCGGGTTCGCCACCTCGCTCGTCAGCTCGACCGCGAGTTCGCCGCCCGCGGGCGCGGACCATGCGGCGGTCGGGGCCGTCGCAACTACCGCGCCCCGGTCGTCCAGCAGCTTCGCTTCGAGCGAGAAGCGCCCTTCGGAGTCGGTGCTGTTACGCACCTTCGCTTTGAGCGAGAGCCGCGCGTCGCGGTACTGCGCGTCGAAGTTGGTGCGCGCGTAGAAGTCGCGCACGTAAACGGGCGCGCGCGAGACCAGCTCCACGTCGCGGAAGATGCCGCTCAAGCGCCAGAAGTCCTGGTCTTCGAGGTAGCTCCCGTCCGAGAAGCGATAGACTTCGACGGCCACAGTGTTCTCGCCCGGCCGGACGTACTTCGTCACGTTGAACTCCGCGGGCAGCCGGCTGTCTTCGCTGTAGCCGACCTTCTGGCCGTTGACCCAGACGTAGCAGGCCGAGTTGACGCCGTGCAGGACGAGGAAAGTTTCGCGCCCGGTCCAGTCGGCCGGGACGGTGAAGGTGCGCCGGTAGGAGCCGACGGGGTTTCTTTCCTCGTAGGTCGTCCAGTCCTTCGGCGGCTCGCCCATCACGCTCGGCGCGTCGCGCTTGAACGGGTAGATGATGTTCAGAAAGATGGGCGTGCCGTAGCCCTCGAACTCCCAGTTCGACGGCACACGAATCTCCTTCCACTTCGATACGTCGAACTCCGGCTTGTAGAAGTCGGCCGGCCGCTTCGAGGGCTCCTTGACCCAGTTGAACTTCCACGCGCCGTCGAGCGAGCGCACGAAGGGCGAGCCTTCGGCGCGGGCGGCCTTTGGCACAAAGGCTAACGCGCCGCGCCGCGCCGAAGGCTCGTCCGGGTAGGGGACAAGCGTGGCGTGCGCGGGCTCGCGGTTGACGGCGAAGACGCGCGGGTCTTCCCACTCGGGGAGGGGTTGCTGCGCGGACGAAACGGAGAAGAGAATCAGGGCCGAGAAATTGACTGCGAGAAGAAATGAGAGCTTCCTCATCGTGCGCTCCGAAGGCAAGAGTCTGTTTTTGAAAATGCTTGACAAGGGGGCGTAGAATAGAAACGCTTTTGCCGGGTTTCCCAACAAAGTACGATTTTGTTCCCCCACGAGAAGGCTCGATTGCCTGTGACAGCGCCGGACTACCGATTTGACAGAAATCTAACTTGGTCGGTTGAGTCAGGAAGTTAGCAGCAAACGCCCCGATTGTCGAGAATTCTGTTGCGGGAGGAGCCCTCTTAAAAAACTAACTCAACCCTCCAGCGCCTTTGGTTTTTCTTTTGTTGCGCCTCCAGCGTGAACCGTTTTAGTTTCTCGCAAAGGCGCAAAGTTAAAACTTAAGGCGCAAAGGGTCGAGCTGTCCCGTATAAAGATGATGAAGATGAAACTCGCGGTCGTTCTTGTCGCCTGCTTTGTTTTGGCCCAGGTGACGTTGCCTGTCGCGCGTGCGCAGAGGAAACGGGAAGCGCAGGCTTTGCGCCTCAACGAATCCGAGTACCTGGAAATGCCGGGGCTGAATGTGATGCTCGCGCACGACTTTTACCCGGAGAGCCATCAGGGCGGCGTCGGGATAATTCAGAACGGGCTGCGCGTCGCGACCAACGGCGACCTGCGCTTGGAGCCGACGCCGGGGCAGTGGCAGCCCGTGCCGAAAGTCGGCAAGCGCATGATTGACCGCGCGAGGCAGGAGATCAGCGTGAGGATGGCATACCCAGACCCGGAGAAGGACCGGCAGGGATTCAACCCGATCATCTACCCCGAGCTGAATTTCAGCTACGTCGTCCGTGTCAGGCCCGAGGGGAAATCTTTCCGCATCGTCGTTGACCTGGACCGGCCGCTGCCGGACGAGTGGGTCGGCCGCGTCGGCTTCAACCTCGAACTCTTCCCCGGCATTCTCTTCGGCAAGTCTTACTACGCGGACAGTAATCAGTCAGGCATCTTCCCGCGCCAGCCGAACGGCCCCGGCCGCACGGGCGTTGACGGCGAATACCAACTCGAACCGCTGGCCGTCGGGAAGAGATTGACCCTCGCGCCCGACGACGAGCGGCAGACCATGATTATAGAGAACGTGAAGGGCGGCGACTTGCAGTTGCTCGACGGCCGCGCACGGCACACCAACGGCTGGTTCGTCGTCCGGTCGTTAGTTCCGAAGGGGGCGGCCGCGGGCGCGGTCGAGTGGCTGGTGTCGCCGCACGCCGTCCCCGGATGGAAGTCCGAGCCGGTCGTGCAGGTCTCGCAGGTGGGTTATCACCCGAAGCAGCAGAAGGTGGCCGTCATCGAAACGGACCCGAGCGATCCGCGGCGGCCGACGGTCTCGCTCCTGCGCGTCTCCGAAAACGGCGGCTTCGAGAAAGTTCTGGAAGTTCAGCCTAAGCCGTGGGGCAGGTTCCTCAGATATCAGTATTACCAGCTCGATTTCACGCGCGTCGAGAAGCCGGGCATGTACGTCGTCAAGTACGGCGACTACAAAACGGAGCCCTTCCAGATTAGCGCGGGAGTTTATCAGCGCAACGTCTGGCAGCCGACGCTCGAATATTTCCTGCCCGCGCAGATGTGCCACATGCGCGTCAACGAGCGTTACAAGGTCTGGCACGGCGCGTGTCACCTGGACGACGCGCGCATGGCCCCGACCGACTACAACCATATAGACGGCTACGCGCAGGGCCACACGACCTTGACCAAATACAGGAGCGGCGAAACTGTGCCAGGTCTGGACCGCGGGGCGTGGCACGACGCGGGCGACGACGACATCCGCGTGGAGTCGCAGTCGGACACGCTGCGAGGGCTGGCGCTCGCTTACGAGGCTTTCAAGGTCGATTACGACAACACGACGATTGACCAGGAGAATCGCGTCGTGGAGATTCACCAGCCGGACGGCCGCGCGGACGTGTTGCAGCAGATAGAGCATGGCGCGCTCTCAATCGTCGGCGGCTATAAGGCAATGGGCCGGCTCTACCGCGGCATCATCACGCCGACGCTCAGGCAGTACACGCAGCTCGGCGACACGACGAACGTGACGGACAACAGGAGGTATGACGGGCAGCAGGCGGCTGGCGCGACGCCTTCGCCCCCACTTCGCGGCGCGGTCGAGGGCGTGTCTGTGACGGACACGCGGCCGCGGGTGGGCCAGGCGTTCGGCGCTCCGGGCGGGCCGGACGACAGGTGGGTCTTCACGGAAGAGAATCCGGGGAGAGAGTTGCAGGTGGCCGCGGGGCTCGCGGCCGCTTCGAGGGCTTTGAAGGGTTACAACGACTCGCTGGCGAAAGATTGCCTGCGCGTCGCCGGGGAGCTTTGGGACAAGACGAAAGAGCGGAGTCCACTTCAGCGCGTGGAGGCCGCGGTCGAGTTGCTGCTCGCGACGAAGGAGAAGAAGTACGCGGACTTTCTCGCGGGCGCGACCGGCGAGATCGTGAAGAACATCGAGCGCACGGGCTGGGTCGTCGGCCGGTCACTCGCCCTGGTGAACGATCAGAAGTACAGCGACTCAATCAGGGACGCCGTCAAAGCCTACAGAGTCAGGATTGACGAGCGCGGCAGAAAAACTCCTTACGGCGTCCCTTACGAGCCCGACATCTGGGGCGCGGGCTGGGGCATTCAGCACTTCGGCGTCGAGCAGTATTTTTTGCACACTTCGTTCCCCGAAATCTTCCCGGCCGACTACATGCTGCACGCGCTGAACTTCATCCTCGGCTGTCATCCGGGCCCCAATACCGCGTCCTTCGCCTCGGGCGTCGGCGCTCGTTCGCTGACGACGGCTTACGGTTTCAACCGCGCCGACTGGTCTTACATCCCCGGCGGCATAGGCTCCGGGACGGCGTTAATCAGGCCGGACTTCCCGGAGTTGTTGACGTGGCCTTTCCTGTGGCAGCAGACGGAGTATGTTCTGGGCGGCGGCACGACCGACTACCTGTTCCTGGTCCTGGCCGCAGACCACTTGATGAATAAGTGAGCGATGATTGTGATGCGTTTGATTATCTGGTCAATCGTCTTCCTGGCGCTGGCGGCCGCGCCGTTCGCGGGTGAAGCCGGATTACTTTCGCCGCAGGAAACCGGCACGCAGCCTGCGCCCGTCGTCTTGACCGCCGAGGAAGATCACCGGCGCATGGCGAAGCTGCTGGGCATCGCCTCGCTCAGGCCGGGCGCGAACGGGAACGACCCGCAAGCGCCGAACGCCGCCAACTACGACGAGGCGAAGGCGAATCCTTACCCGCGGCTACCGGACCCTCTGGTCTCGAAGGACGGGCGCAAGGTCACGTCGGCGCGCGCGTGGTGGGCGAAGCGGCGCGCGGAGATAGTCGAAGACTTCGACCACGAAATCTACGGCCGCGTGCCCCGTGTCACGCCGCGCGTGAAGTGGGAAGTGGTCTCGACGAAGCGGGAGACGAACGGCGACTTGCCTGTCATCACCAAACAACTCGTCGGCCACGTTGACAACTCGTCTTACCCGCTCGTCAAGGTTGACATAGACCTGACGCTGACCACGCCCGCGAACGCGAAGGGCCCCGTGCCCGTCATCATGGAGTTCGGCTGGGTCTGGCCCAAAAACTTCAAGCCCCCTCAGCCACCGCCCGGCCCAACCTGGCAGCAGCAGGTTCTGGCCCGCGGCTGGGGCTACGCCGTCCTCATCCCCACGACCGTCCAGGCGGACAACGGTGCCGGACTGACGCAGGGCATCATCGGCCTCGTCAACAAGGGGCGGCCGCGCGGGGCCGACGATTGGGGCGCGCTGCGCGCCTGGGCCTGGGGCGCGAGCCGCGCGCTCGATTACTTCGAGACCGACAGGGCCGTGGACGCCAAACGAGTCGGCATCGAAGGTCTCTCGCGCTACGGCAAGGCGGCGCTCGTGACGATGGCCTACGACCGGCGTTTCGCCATCGCCTTAGTCGGCTCGTCGGGTGAGGGCGGCGCGAAGCTGCATCGCCGCAACTTCGGCGAGCTGGTGGAGAACGTCGCCAGCTCCGGCGAGTATCACTGGATGGCCGGCAACTTTCTCAAGTACGCGGGGCCGCTCAATTGGGACGACCTGCCCGTGGACTCTCACGAGCTAATCGCGCTCTGCGCGCCGCGCCCCGTCTTCGTAGGCGTCGGCTCGCCAAAAGTCGAAGGTGGCTGGGTGGACGCCAAAGGCATGTTCATGGCGGCCGCGGCCGCCGAGCCCGTGTACAAACTTCTGGGCAGGAAGGGCCTGGGGGCCACTGAAATGCCCCCGATGGAAACGGCCTTGATTGACGGCGACGTGGCCTTCCGCCAGCACAGCGGCGGCCATACCAACGGCCCGAACTGGCCCACGTTTCTGACGTTCGCCGGCCGCTACCTCGACTCGAAAGCGAGAAGATGAATCCGGGGACGAGAAGTCAGAGCTACAAAATTTTCATCGCGTGCCTCGCGGCCGCCGTCGCGTTCTGCGCGGGCGCGAGGGCGGAGGACGGTTACCGCCTGTGGCTGCGCTACGAACGGCTCCCCGAAAAAATGGTGCGCGTCTATCGCCCGCGCGTGACCTCCGTCGTCGTGCAGGGCAAGTCCGCGACGCTCGACGCCCTGAGGGAAGAACTCGCTGGCGGCTGCTCCGGTCTGCTCGGCTTCGCGGTTCCGACGGCTTCCGAAGTTGACCGCGACGGCGCGTTGGTCGTGGGCACGCCCGCCAGCTCACCCCTCGTCGCGCGACTCAAATGGGACCGCCGACTCGCGGCGCTCGGCCCCGAAGGCTTCCTCATCCGTTCAATCAAACTCGGGCCTCACAGCGCGACCGTCATCGCTTCCGCCACGGAAGTCGGCGCGCTCTACGGCGCTTTCCACTTCCTGCGGCTAATGCAAACGTTGAAGCCCATCGCCGCGCTCGACCTGGCACAAAAGCCGCGGCTGCGCCTGCGCGTGCTCGACCACTGGGACAATCTCGACGGCACAATCGAGCGCGGCTACGCCGGCCGCTCGCTCTGGGATTGGAGCGCCTTGCCCGCAAGCATCGACCCGCGCCTCAGAGACTACGCGCGCGCCGACGCGTCGGTCGGCGTCAACGGCTCGGTCCTCAACAACGTCAACGCCAACGCCCAAAGTTTGAGCGCGGATTACCTGCGCGCGTGCGCCGCCATCGCAGACACCTTCCGGCCTTACGGGGTGCGCGTTTACCTCTCCGCGCGCTTCTCCGCGCCCATCGAACTCGGCCGCTTGAAGACCGCCGACCCGCTCGACGCGGAAGTCATCTCGTGGTGGCGGAATAAGGCGGACGAGATTTACAAGCTCATCCCGGACTTCGGCGGCTTTCTCGTCAAGGCCAACAGCGAGGGGCAGCCGGGGCCGCGCACCTACAACCGCACGCACGCCGACGGCGCGAACATGCTGGCCGCGGCCCTCGCTCCACACGGCGGCGTCGTGATGTGGCGGGCCTTCGTTTACGACCCCAGGCCCGGCTACGACCGCGCCGCCGCGGCCTACGACAACCTGCGACCCTTCGACGGGCGATTCGCGCCGAACGTCCTCCTGCAAGTCAAGAATGGCCCAATTGATTTTCAGCCGCGCGAGCCCTTCCACCCGCTCTTCGGCGCGATGCCGCGCACACGGCTCATGCCCGAGTTGCAGCTCACGCAGGAGTACCTCGGCTTCTCGAACCACCTCGTCTTCCTGGCCCAAATGTGGCGCGAGTTCCTCGACTCGGACACCTACGCGCGCGGCCCCGGCTCGACCGTGGCCCGCGTCGCCGACGGCACTCTCGACAAACATCAATTGACGGGCATCGCCGGAGTAGCCAACACGGGTTCGGACCGCAACTGGACGGGCCACCACTTCGCGCAGAGTAACTGGTACGCCTTCGGCCGCCTGGCCTGGGACCCGGACGCGGCCCCGGAGCAGATCGCCGGCGAGTGGATTCGGATGACGCTCACGCGCGACCCGCAAGCTGTGCCAGTTATCGCGCGCCTGATGCTCGAATCGCACGAGGCGGCCGTGGACTACATGACGCCGCTCGGCCTGCATCACCTCATGTGGGCCGGCCACCACTACGGGCCTCAGCCCTGGTGGGACAAGGAGCCGCGGCCCGACTGGAACCCCGTCTATTACCACCGCGCGGACGAGCGCGGCCTCGGCTTCGACCGCACGGCGGCGGGCAGCAACGCCGTCGCGCAGTACAGGCCGCCGGTGCGCGACCGCTTCGCAGATTTAGACGCCTGCCCGGAAAAATTCCTGCTCTGGTTTCACCACGTCTCCTGGAATTATCGCATGAAGTCCGGGCTGACTTTGTGGGACGAGTTGGCGCGGCACTACCAGCGCGGCGTGGATTGGGTGAGAACGGCGCGCAAAGAGTGGGACGCGCTCGCGGGCACGATTGACCCGGAGCGCCACGCCGCGGTGGCGAAGAAACTGGCCCTCCAAGAGCGCGACGCCGTCTGGTGGCGCGACGCCTGCCTGCTCTACTTCCAGACTTTCTCAAAGCTCCCGCTCCCCGCCGGGGTCGAGCGGCCCCAGCACACCCTCCAAGAGTACATGGCGACAAGCCTCACCTGGTGAAACCGAATGAAGGCCCCTCTTAATCTGACTCAACCCCTTTGCGTCTTTGCGCCTTTGCGTGACAAAACCAAAACCACTCACGCAAAGACGCAAAGGCGCAAAGGGGTTGAATGATTCAGTTCCTTGAATTTTTAGGGTACGACGGTCGTCTTGCCTATGACGGTGAAGCGGCCCGTGACGACGCCGGTCGTCGGGGCGTCGGCCGTCCCGGTGAAGCCGGGTTGCTTGCCGCCGACGCTGATGAGAAACTCGCCGGGCTCGACGACGCGCCGGCCGCCGTCATCAATCACAGACAACTGCGACGGCGCGAGTGTGAACGTGACGCGCCGCCTTTCCCCGCGCCTGAGAAAGATGCGGCGCACGCCCTGCAACGACCTGATGGGAACTGGCACAGACGCCGCCGCGTCCGTCGCGTAGAGTTGCACGACCTCGTCACCGTCGCGGTCGCCTAAGTTCTGCACCTCCACACTCACCTGCACTCCCGCGCCCGCCCTGATTCTGCCTGGGCTTATCTTCAAATCGCTGTACTCGAATCTCGTGTAGCTCAGGCCGTGCCCGAACGGGTAGAGCGGCCGGCCCTTGAAGTAGCGGTAAGTGCGACCCTGCATGCCGTAGGCTTCAAACGGCGGCAGGTCGTCCGCCGACTTGTAGAAGGTGACGGGCAGGCGGCCCGCCGGGTTGTAGTCGCCGAAGAGCACGTCCGCGACGGCCGCGCCCCCCTCCTCACCCGGATACCAGGCTTGCACGATGGCCGGCACGTTGTCTTTGGCCCAATTGACGGCGAGCGCGCTCCCGCTCAGCAGGACCAGGACGACGGGCTTGCCCGTGGCCTCGACGGCCTTCAGCAACTCTTCCTGCGCTTCCGGCAGCGCGAGAGAAGTGCGGTCGCCGCCGCGAAAGCCTTTGACCTCGACCTTCATCTCCTCGCCTTCGAGCGACGGCGCGATGCCGAGCACCAGGACGACGGCGTCCGCAGCCCGCGCGGCGGCGACTGCCTCCTCCCTTAACTTCTCGCGGCCTTGCCCGCCCGCGACCTCTTCACCTGTCAGCGTAGAGCCGGGGGCGTAGATGACTTTCGTTGAAGGAGAGACTTTATCCCTGATGCCCTGAAGCGGCGTGGTCGAGCTTGAAGGCTGGCCGTTGTAGTTGCCCAGCAGCACGCCGGGCGCGTCCGTGTTCGGGCCGATGACGGCAATCGTCTTCAAGCCTTTACTGAAAGGCAGCGTCTTATCCGCGTTCTTCAGGAGCACGATTGATTCGCGCGCGGTTTGAAGCGCAAGCCGCCTGTGCGCGGGCGAGTCGTTCTCCGACATCTGGATGCGCGAGAAGGGGACCGTCTCCGGCGGGTCGAACATGCCCAGGCGGAAGCGTGTCGTCAGCAGGCGCTTGAGCGACGCGTCTATCTCGGCCTCCGTGACGAGTCCGTCCCTGACAGCCTTGACCAGCGACTTGTACTCGCCGCCGCAGCTCAAGTCCGTGCCCGCCTTGATGGCGGCGGCCGCAGCCTCAGCCTCCGTCTTGACGAAGCGGTGGCCCTTGTAAATGTCTTCAATCGCGCCGCAGTCGGAGACAACGTGGCCCTTGAAGTTCCACTCGCGGCGCAGCACTTCGGTCAAATACTTATTGGCACAGGCCGGCTCGCCGTTCGTGCGGTTGTAGGCGCACATCACGCCTTCGGCCCGCCCCTCGACCACGGCCGCGCGGAACGCAGGCAGGTAAGTCTCGCGCATGTCCCTCTCGGAGGCGACGGCGTCGAAGCCGTGCCGCTCCGGTTCTGGGCCAGAATGTACGGCGTAGTGCTTGGGCGTCGAGACCACCTTCAAATACTTCGGGTCGTCGCCCTGCAAGCCGCGCACGAAAGAGACGCCGAGCCTCGAAGTCAGGTAAGGGTCTTCGCCGTAGGTCTCCTGGCCCCGGCCCCAGCGCGGGTCGCGGAAGATGTTGATGTTCGGCGACCAGAAGGTCAGGCCCTTGTAGCGGCCGCGCTCGCCGCGGCGCTGCGCCTCGTTGTACTTGGCGCGCGCCTCGGTCGAGATCACGTCGGCCACACGATGTATGAGGTCCACGTCCCAGGTCGCGGCGAGCCCGATGGCCTGCGGGAAGACGGTCGCGTAGCCGGCGCGCGCCACGCCGTGCAGCGCCTCGTTCCACCAGTCGTAAGCGGGAATGTCCAGCCGCCCGACGGCCGCGGCCGAGTTCATCATCTGCGAGACCTTCTCTTCCAGAGTCATGCGCGAGACGAGGTCTTCGACGCGCTTCTCAATCGGGAGCGCGGGGTTCTTGTAGGGCGGAAGCTCGGCGCGCGACTGCGGCAGCGCGGGCGTTTGGCAGATGAGCAGGAACAGCAAGCACGCGGCGGCGCGACAATGATTTTTCATTGACATCTCTCTAATCCAGAAACTCGGCCACGGCCTTGCTGACCCTCTGCTGCTCGCACCAGGGCGCGTTGTGGCCGCAGTCGTTGTCGAGCACGAGGAGCTTGCCGCGACGCAGGAGCCGCGCGAACTCGATGGCGGGGCCGGGCGTGACGGCGTGGTCCTTGCTTGCAACGATGACGAACACGTCGGCCTTGACGGCCGCCGCGGCGCGCTCCATCGAGCCGCCGAGCCCCTCCGTCACGTCGAGCGCCATCATGGCCTGCGCCTGCCGAATCTTATTGTTGGCGTCGAAACCGCCGGTCGCGGTCCTGGCCTTCTCCAACTCCTCGAAGACTTTTTCACGCGTCATGCGCTTGTTGAATTCCGCGGGCGTCGTCAAGAGCAGCGCGCCGAACTCCGCCTCGGCCACGCGCGCCGGGTTCCGCGCGTAGTTGCCGCGCCTCCAATCCGGGTCTCTGAAGATCGCGTCGAGCTGCGTCCGCCAGTGGAGCAGGTCGTAAGGCGCGAGCCGCGGCGAGCCGACGATGGGGACGGCCTTGTCCATGAAGTCCGGGTAAGAGACGAGCCACTGGAAGGTCTGCATCCCTCCCATCGAAACCCCCATCACGGCCTTGACGTGATGGACGCCGAGCACCTTCGTCAACAGTTCGTGCTGCGTGTTGACCATGTCGCGGACGGTGATCTTCGGGAAGCGCATGCGCGGCTGAAGGCGGCTGTTGGAGGGCGAGGAGGAGACGCCGTTACTGAGCGCGTCCACGGCGATGACGTAATATTTCGTCGAATCAACCAGCCGGCCCGGACCAATGTTGCCGACCCACTGCTCGGTCGTGCCCGAGGCCCAGGTGGCGACGAGCACGACGTTCGACTTGTCTTTATTGATGGCCCCGAAAGTGCGGTAGCCTATCCGGCAGTCGCGTAAAAGCGCGCCGCTCTCCAACCTGAAATCCCCGAGCCGCGCGAACTGTTGCTCCTGCCCGACGGCCGCGTGCGCGTGCAGCGCCAGCAGGAGAATTGCGTAGCAGGCGGAACGAACGACGCTTCTCATAACCTCACTTTTTGGCCCATTCAAAACTCAAGCCGCTTCAGGTAGTCCATGCTGATTTTGAGACTGTCGAAGGGGGAGCCGGGCGTCTCGTCCTGCTCGACGAAGTAATGCCTGACTCCGGCTTGGCGCGCGTGCGCGAAGATGGTCTTGAAATCTATCATGCCGCGCCCGACCTCCGTGAAATACCTCTGCGGCGTCGAGTCTATGTCCTTGACGTGCAGGAGGTGAAAGCGCCCCGGCTGCTTCGCGAAATACTTCAGGGGGTCCGCGCCGCCTTTAACTATCCAGTACAGGTCCAGTTCCAACTTCACAAGGTCCGGGTCCATGCGCTCAAGCAGCAGGTCGTAAGGGAGCCGGCCTTCCAGAAGCGTGAACTCGAAATCGTGGTTGTGATAAGCGAACTGGACGCCGGCCTTCTTCAACTTCTCCCCGGCGCGATTGAAGAGGTCCGCCAGCCGTTTGTAGTTGTCGAGTGACTTGCGCTCTTCGGGCGGGAGCCAGGCGACGAGGAGGTATTTGTGGCCGATGACGCGGGCGGCCTCGATCAGCTCGTCGAGGCTACCGGCGAGCGCGTCGAGCGGGACATGCCCCGCCGGGGAAGTGAGGCGGTAGCGGTCGAGCACGGCCCTGACCTCCTTCGGCGCGTGGTTGAAGTAGCCGGCGAATTCGACCTCGGTGTAGCCGAGCGCAGCGACACGCTTGAGCGTGCCCTCGAAATCCTTCTCCAACTCCCGGCGCACCATGTAGAGCTGCATGCCGATTCTCGTCAGCCTTCTCGCGGCCGCGAAAGTGGCCCGGTC
This sequence comes from Pyrinomonadaceae bacterium, assembly GCA_036403435.1. GTDB lineage: Bacteria > Acidobacteriota > Blastocatellia > Pyrinomonadales > Pyrinomonadaceae > QHXM01. Next base: position 2,732 of record DASWQY010000182.1, on the reverse strand, counting down.
CAGTTTCGTCAGACACCCGACGCCGGCCGCGGCGAGAGAAGCGGTGCGAAGAAACAAGCGGCGATCCATCCGTTATCCTTTCGATTTTGGTCAGACTCGTCGGGAACTTCAGGTGATGATCGTCGGCTCGTCCGTGCCGAAGCGCGCGCGCAATTGGAGCAACTCTCTGGCGGCCTGGGCCAGCGGGGCGAGCACCTCCTCTATGTCTCCGCGGCCGCCGTCTTTGAGGTATCGCTCGACGTAGAGGCGCAGCGTCGCGCCTTCTGTGCCGGTGCCGGAGAGGCGGCAGACGACGCGCGAGCCGTTTTCGAGGAGAAGGCGCAGGCCCTGGTGCGCGCTCACGCTCCCGTCCACGGGGTCCGTGTAGCTGAAGTCGTCCGCGTGGCCGATGCGGCTCCCGGCGAACTCGGCCCCCGCGAGCGTCCCCAGCCGATCGCGCAAGCTATCCATCATCTCGGTCGCGGCGCGCAACTCAAGACCCTCGTAGTCGTGCCGCTGGTAGTAGCTGCGCCCGAAGCGCCGCCAGTGCTCGCGCACGACTTCATCGACGGGCTTGCGCGCGCCCGCCAGAATCGAGAGCCAGCAGAGGACGGCCCACAGCCCGTCCTTCTCGCGGACGTGGTTGGAGCCTGTGCCAAAACTCTCTTCGCCGCAGACGGTGCAAAGGCCCGCGTCCATCAGGTTGCCGAAGAACTTCCAGCCCGTCGGCGTCTCGTAGCAGGGGACGCCGAGAGAGGCGGCCACGCGGTCGGCCGCCGTGCTCGTCGGCATCGAACGTGCGACGCCCGCGAGACCTTGCTTGTAGCCGGGGACGGCGCTCTGCGCGTGCTCGCTGATGACGGCCAGCGAGTCGCCCGGCGTGACGAAAAAGTTCCGGCCCAGAATCAGGTTGCGGTCGCCGTCGCCGTCGCACGCCGCGCCGAGGTCGGGCGCGTCCGGGCCGCTCATCCTCTTGACCAGTTCGGCCGCGTGCACGAGGTTCGGGTCCGGGTGGTGCCCGCCGAAGTCTTCGAGCGGCGTGCCGTTGATGACTGTGCCGGCCGCCGCGCCCAGGCGCTCTTCGAGGATGTGGCGCGCGTAAGGGCCTGTGACCGCGCTCATCGCGTCGAAGAGCATGCGGAAGCCGCCAGTGAAGAGAGCGCGCAGGGCGTCGAAGTCGAACAGCTCCTGCATGACGGCCGTGTAGTCCGCGAGCGGATTGACGACGACGATCTCTGTGTTCTCCAGGCGGAGGCCGCCTTCGTGTTCGAGGTCAACGTCCGGGTGGTCGAGCGTTTGGTAGCGGGTGATTTTCAGCGTGCGTTCGTAGATGCGCCCGGTCAGGTTTTCGGGCGCGGGGCCGCCGTTGCGCGTGTTGTACTTGATGCCGAAGTCCGCGTCCGGCCCGCCGGGGTTGTGGCTGGCCGAGAGCACGAGGCCGCCGAGTGCTTGTCGTCTTCGGATGACGGCCGAGACGGCGGGCGTGGAGAGGATGCCGTCGCGCCCGACGAGCACGCGGCCGAAGCCGTTGGCGGCCGCCATGCGCAGGATGGTCTGGATGGCCGCGCGGTTGTGGTAGCGGCCGTCGCCCCCGACGACGAGCGTTGCCGCCTCGAACCCTTCGGGCGTGTCTTCGCGCACGGTGTCGAAGACCGCCTGCACGAAGTTTTCGAGGTAGTTGGGCTGCAAGAAGACGCGCGTCTTCTTGCGTAAGCCGGAAGTGCCGGGCCGCTGGTCTGTGAAAGGCGCGGTGTCAACGATTCTCATGTTCGCTTCCCCACTTTTTGAAAAACCCAGACTCAACCCTTTGCGCCTTACGTCTTAGCTTTGCGCCTTTGCGAGAAACAGCCTTTCACGCAAAGGCGCAAAGAGAAAACTTAAGGCGCAAAGGGTTGAGTGGTTCATTCCGGTTGATCCTGTGTGTGCGGCCCTTCGAGCCAGATGGTCGAGAGGGGCGGCAGCGTCAGGGCGGCCGAGAGCGGCTGGCCGTGCCAGGGCTGTTGCTCGGCCGTGACGAATTCGACGCTCCCGACGCCGCCGCCGCCGTAGCGCGCCGCGTCCGTGTTCAGGATTTGCCTGTACCGGCCGGGCAGGGGAAGCCCCAGGCGGTAGCCGTCCCTGACGATGGGGGAGAAGTTGCAGACGCACACGACCTGTCGCTCGCCCGCTTTCGACTTACGCAGGAAGGCGGCCGTGTTGCCCTGCGCGTCGTTGGCTTCGAGCCACTGGAAGCCCGCCGGGTCCGCGTCCGATGCCGCAAGCTCCGCGTGTTCCGCGTAGAGCCGGTTGAGGTCTGCGATTAAGAGCCGGAGTCCCTTATGCTCGGGCTCGTCGAGCAGGTGCCAGTCCAGGCTCTGCTCGTTGTTCCACTCGCGCCACTGGCCCAGTTCGCCGCCCATGAAGAGCAGCTTCTTGCCGGGGTGCGCCCACATGTAGCCGTAGAGCGCGCGGAGGTTGGCGAACTTCTGCTCGCGTGTGCCGTGCTGCTTGTTGAGCATCGAGCCCTTCATGTGGACGACCTCGTCGTGCGAGAAGGGGAGGATGAAGTTCTCGCTCCACGCGTAGGTCAGGCCGAAGGTGATGTTGTTGTGGAAGTAGCGCCGGACGAAGGGGTCGCGCTCGAAATACTTGAGCGTGTCGTGCATCCAGCCCATGTTCCACTTGGAGTCGAAGCCGAGTCCGCCCTGGTCAGTCCCCTTCGTCACGAGCGGCCACGAGGTTGACTCCTCCGCGATCATCATCACGCCGGGCTG
>DASWQY010000181.1:0-7777 GCA_036403435.1 Pyrinomonadaceae bacterium | reverse complement strand
CACGACCTCGGCGGCAAGGCGGATCGGACGTACACCGCGGCGCTCGCCGACCTGGACGGCGACGGCGACCTTGATGCGGTCGTCGGTAACGACACCCTGGACGAAAAGGTCATTTATTTTAACGACAGCAAGGGCCGCTTCGCGCTCGCGGGTAGGTTCGGCGATGCGCTTTGGCCGACGCGCAATGTCACCGTCATCGATCTCAACCGCGACGGCCGTCCCGATATAGTCGTAGCTAATAGAAGTGAGGACCAGCCCGGTGCCAATTACGTTTGCCTGAACGACGGGCGCGGACACTTCCCGTCGTGCCGCACACTGTCGCCCGAATCGGCCACGACGATTGCCGCCGGAGACATCAACGGCGATGGCGTGCCGGACTTAGTTATCCCCCACCGCGACGGCGGCCAGAGCTATATCTTCATCAACGACGGCCATGGCGGGTTCGCGGAGAAGCATTCATTTGTCGAGGGTATCTTTCCTGGCCGAGTTGTGCGCGCGGAAGAACCGGACGAGCGTCTCGCGTCTGACCCCGCGCAGGGTGTCCAGCGAAGGCCAGCGCAGCAGGAAGTCGCAGACCAAAGTGGTGCGGATTGAAGGGAACCACTCTAAGACCTGCGGAAAGTAGCACTTCAAAAGCGAGGTCATCCGGTTACTAATGCGGGTGCGGTCTGAGACGAGGCGGCGGCGATGCTCGACCGGGTAGCGTAAGGTGCGCGTCTGCTCCGAGTCCGGCTGCCAGCGCCGCAGCCGGTCGCGGTGAGAGAAGAGCAACTCAGCGAGGTAGGCGGCGTCCGGCGGGTCGTCCTTGTGACGTGAGGGCGAGAAGGCTTCGCGGTAACGGGAGAGCGTGGACGGGTTGACGGGGTAGAGCGTGATGAAGTCGTACTTCATCAGGGCGTAGATGAGCGGCCCCCGCGACTGCTCCAGGCAGACGGCGACGGGCTTGCCGCCGCAGCGGGCGCGCAAGGCGGTGGCCCACTCGTCGATGGACTCGGGCGCATGGCGCAGGAGAGAAGCCTCGCGCCGAAGCGTCCGAGGGTCAACGAGGCAGATGTCGTGCTTACGATCAGACCAGTCGATGCCGGTGAGCGCGGCGAAGTCAGTCATGGCAGTCCTCCTGAGAAGGCGTGGATGGGTTCGGAGAACATGCTGGCTTTAGCCCTGCGAGCTGGTTATAGTAGGGCCGCTCGGCGCGGCAGCATCTGAGAGTTCGTTGTCGAGCTAAAGGCGGGGCGGGCGCGCGGACTGGTTGTTAGAAGCGTCTGGCGTACGCTGCGGCATGCAGGTTCGTCACGCCCGCCCTGCACGTCCTTCCCTCGCGCTTGACTCTACTGAATCGAAGCGGAGAAATGAACCACGTACACCTATAACGGCATGCAGCCCCGCGAATGTACCTACTCGGAGATCACGGGTGATCACAAGGGCCAAAAGTTGAGCTATGGTCGTCTGGCTCCAGCCCAACCAGGTAAATCCGGTTAAGTTTCATAAGGCAACCCATAACTCCTAGACGCCACGCAAACGCGGTTAGTGACAACAACGCCGCCCGCTGGTCCATCGGACCCTCAACAGAAGGAGCAACACCATGCCGAAGCTGACATTAAAAGCTGCCCGCGATCTCCAATCGTCGTTCAAAGGTCGCATCACCTCGTCACATGAAGCTCAAGCAGAGTTCCGCGACAAGCCCACCGTTCTCATCCCCGAATCGATCGAAGACGTGGAGCGGGCCCTTCGCTTAGCGCAGGCCGCGAATAGGCGCGTGTTCGTTCGAAGCGGCCGCAGCATCTCGACCACTGACGTGACCAAACCAGCCGCCGCCGCGCGCCCAGCGGCGGTCGCCGTGAGAAAACCAGCCGCCGTGAGCAAACCGGCTGCCGCGATCGTGAGCTTGGAGGCGTTTCGAGACATCGACATCAGCAAAAATCTGGTCACCGTCGGGGCGGCGGCGACGACCGGCGATGTGGCCAAGACGCTGGCCGGCAAGAACCTCTTCCTCCCGCTCGATGACAACCGTACGCAGAGCGTCGTCTCGGCCGTACTCAGCATGGGCGCGTCTCCCTTTCTTCGAAGCGGCACCGGGTTCGGCCCGCTCCGCAACGCCGTCGTGGAGGCGGAGGTCGTACCGACCGAAGGCGTCGGCGCGGGTCGAGCGAAAACGCTCCGCAATAAAGCGCTCCGCGACATCCTGGCCGGCGACCGCCCGGCGGTGATCACGAAGCTCGTCCTCGACGCCGACGCCGCGAAGACGGACGAATCCGACCGCTGGACGCAAGTCTGGACAGGGGTCTACGAGCCGAAGACCTTCGCCGCCCTGTGCGATGCGCTCTTCGGCGCCGGCGCGCGCAAGGTCCCCGAGCGCAACGATCTGAGCGTCCGCGTGGCGTCGGTCGCGTACTCGATGAAGCTCGTCATCGTCCGCACCACCGGGCACGGCGACGACAAAGCCATCGAAGCGGTCGTCCAAGCTGCCTTCAAAAAAGCAAAGCTCGCGGTGCTCGAGTCCAGGGAGGTGCACGGCTCCGGCTCGAGCGTCGCCATCTGGGTGGCGACGGGTCCTGGCGAAGCGGCGCTAGGTGAGATCCTGACGCGGTTCGGCAGCTACGCCGCGCCCCGGCCGTTCGCCAAGTTTCGGAAAGCATTCCTTGCGGCGGTCGACTTCGCGCTTGGTGTCAGCCCTCGAACCGGCCGCGAGCGGGCACCCCGCGTTCGGGCCTGGGCGGAGCTACAGCTCGCGCCAGGGGGCAACGTGGTCGCCCGCGCAGAAATCTTCGACGCGGAGGCCGACCCGAAGGTCGCTAAGGAGGCGCGGGATCGCATGGCCGCGGCGATCCCCGCGGATAAGGCTTCGCCAACGGCCGCGGTCGCGCGCAGAGCGCTCGTTCGGCGCGCCCCGACCCGGGCCGCTCTACGCGGCGTTGCAGTGTTGCCGAGCCTCACGCCGACGACTGGCTTCGAACTGACGTCGAGCAACCGCGCCGGCGGCGACGTGATCCCTTGTTTCAAGGGTGACGTGTTCGATAAGTCGGACGGCCAGAGCTACTTGCGAGCGATCCAGCAGTACGCCGTCTCGTCATACTCGCAAAAAGTCGTGCAGGCCCGCATGACCCCGAAGTTCGTCGCAGTGCCGGAGGACTCGACGGACGTAACGCTGGCCGTCACGTTCGCCGCGAACCAAGGGCTCAAGGTCGTGACCCGCTCTGGCGGACACCAGTATTGCGGCCTCTCGTCGGGCGGCAGCGACACGCTGCTGATCGACATGAGGCTCTTCAATAGCGTCGCGTTCTCAGGAGTCTCACCGTCGATGCAGGTTACAGTTGGCCCGGGCGTCGCGCTAAAAAGCGGCTCGACAGAACTGCGCGACAACGGCGTCGTCTTCCCGCATGGCGAGTGCCCGCTCGTGAACCTCGGCGGCCACTTGCAGACGGGTGGCATCGGCCACCAACTTCGCAGCCTCGGCGCGGCGTTGGACTGGGTTACCTCGTTCAAGATGGTGACGCGCAATCCGCATCCGCAGTCGCCGTCGGGAACCGACGACTACGTGGAACGTAAGTTCACCCGGCCGACAGCCGGCGGGGGCAACGGCGCGCCGACGGACGACGACGTGTTCAGGGCCGTGCTTGGCGGCGGCCCGAGCAGTTGGGGCGTCTTGACGGAAATCACTCTCGATGTGCTGTCCGACAGCGAGAATCCCGACTCGGCGGGTTTCTCGTATCCGTACCCGTATCTGTTCGGAGAGACCAAGGAGGGCTTTCGCGCCGCGATGGAGCATTTTCGGCAGTGGGCGGACCGACAGAGCAAAGGCGAGCTGCCGCCGGGCATCGACCTCTTTCTCACGGTCGTTTCGGGCGACTTCCCGCGGCCTCCCGTGCTGCTCGTCGAGATCATGTGCACGGACAAGGCCGGCTTGCCGGAAATCACAGCCGTCATCGATGCCGTCGACGCAGCGGTACCCTGGTATGTCCGCGATGCGGCTTATGCTGCGAGTTCAGTCAGCGGTGCCACACCTCTCTCGGTCATCGCGGACGAAGGCGTCCGCAAGATCGGTGTCTTCGGACTGCCGAAGAGCGGCCGCGAGTTCGACCTGAAATATAAGAAGTCGCTCCACATCACGACGACGCCGTTCTCGGAGGCATTCCGCGACGACTTCGTGAACATCGTCAACAACGTCTACGAATCCTCGGGACTGAAAGTGGTGTTCCAGGGAGTGATCGGCGGCGGCGATTTCAGCGCCAATGCGCAGAACAAGACCACGCACATGCAGCGGCGCGACGCCCTTGTGCAGCTCGTCTTCGACATCTTCTATGAGGACGGGTACGAGAGCGCAGCCGAAGATTTTCAGCAGTCGATGAAGGGCTTGCTGTCGGAGTACAGCGGCGGCCTCGACCTGCGCATGCTCTGGGGCTCGTTCGAGGACAAGGGCACGAACGGCGTGCAACTCGACATGAGTCTGACTGCAACCCAAGACCTATATTACGATTCCGGTGATGAGTACGCGCGATTGCAGCAGATCAAAAAGTACACTGACCCCAAAGACCTCTTCTACACGTCCTTCAATGTGCAAGAGCCTGACTGAGCGGTCCATGCTCGGTCAGCGCGGGACAAGTTCGGTTTGTCAGTTGAGTGGTAACGCTCCGCGCGGGATGATGGTTGAGAGTGCGGCCGTCAGTCAGAGGCAGCGCCTTCTTTGACGTTGGAATGCGAAAGTTAGTGGTTCCAGCCAAGGCGTGAAAAAGTCGCGAGAATCAGCTTCAATAAGTTTGCGAAGGCCTCCCTTTTCTATAGAATGGAGCCATCATGGCAAGGAAACCACGAGAGTTCGAAGACCTGTTGAAGCTACCGCCTAAGGAGCGTTTGCGCCTGGCTAACTGGTTTGATTGAGAGTGCGACGAATGGCGAGGCAGCCGGATCGGGCTCCGACTCGTCCCGCACAGTCCCAGACGAAGGCGGCTCGTCGGCGTGGGCGGTACTCAAGTCGATGACCGCACGCGGAGGGACTGGTCGCAAGAACTCGATCATTATCTGTACGCCACTCCCAAACGCGGCGAGAGCAATGAATGAACAGCGAGAGATTCTTGCGTGATTCCACATTCATTGGGGGCCTCATTAACTCGCGCGATCAAGACATTAAGGACTTCCCTGATTTGGGTCTGGGCATTATGTGATGTAGAGAATCTGGCATCTTGGCGAGTTCTGGAAAAGGTTGGGATGCAGCGTGAAGGAGTGTTGCGCCGACAGATAGTTCATCCGAACATTAATAATGCGAATCAGGAGTAGAAAGTGAGCAACAAACAGGCAACGGCGAGTTTACCGTAGCAATGCACTTTCAATCCCTGACTTGAACGAACGCGTGCAGCGTTCTGTAAATCTGTTCTTTGAATCAACCAGTTGAACAAACTCTCAAGCGGCTGACGAATCGCTGAGACGAACCGATTGTAAAGCGTCGGCACATTACTTTCCGGCTCATTTCGATGGCGCTTGTAAGCAGCCAGCAGAAACCAGCCCTTTTGTTGACACTCTGTTTCGGTCTCATCATGGAAATAGGCTTTGTCGGCAAACAAGCCACAGCCCGCTGGCAGACAAGGCTGAACTTCACGCAACGCTGCCAGGTCGTGCTGTGAAGCTTGCGAGAGATGAATCTTCTCCGGCAGCGGCAGCTTGGCGTTGTGCCGCGCGGCAATGAAATGGAGTTTGACGCCTCAGTAATATTGTTGTTTGGTGGCACAAAAGCCGGTATCAGCCAAGTCGGGTGCGACCCGCGAGCGATTGGCACGAGAGCCACGAGCGAGCATGACAGGGACGGAATCAATCAGGCGGTCGTCAGTCTTGCCGATTTGCCACGCGCCGCTTGTCAGCAACTCTTCGATGAGCAGTTCAAAGGCCGGGATGAGTTGATTCAAGCGGCAATTGACACTTTGATAAGCGGGCACATGAGGAAACCATTCGCGCCAATGATTCACTATGTAATCATAGATGCGGCGCTGGGTGGTGCAGCCTTGCAGATGCCCGAACAGATACATGGTTAGGAGTTCCTCGTCCGAAAAGAGCGGACTGTGGTTATTGCTCAAGCGTTGCTGTTTGAGAACTGGATGAGTATCGTAGAGATGGCAGATGAGCAGGTAGAGTTCGATAAGTTTGTTTTCCACAAACTCAATCTTATCAACCGAGCCGCTCTTCTGCCTTTTCTACTCCTGATTCGCATAATTACTAATGATATACAACAGCTGGTGCTCTGATAAAGAGATCAATATGAAGTGATGCTGAAAAGACTATCACCTTGTCCATATGCAGATATAGGCACTCATGAGTACCCACTCTAAAGTTGAGGAGGCCGGGTCTTCTTTCAGTAGCTCAGAAGAAAGAAGGTCACTCACAGAACTCGTCGACTTGTTTCGTCTGGACGCCAGCAGGAAGACAGATGCTGGTCGCCGGGTAAAGTACGGGCAATATTTCACTCCCACGAAGGTCGCAAGACTGATGGCCTCGATGTTCGAGGCGCGCTCTTCGTCCATCCGTCTGCTTGACGCTGGTGCCGGCGTAGGATCGCTCACAACAGTTCTCGTCACGGAAGCTGTCAGCCGGGAGTCGCGCCTTCGAGAAATTTCAGTCACGGCCTACGAAACCGACTCTCACTAATCGAGGCAGTAACGAGCCACGGCCCGGTCAACCCGAAGCGGAGGAAAGAGCTGAAGGAATTGTTCGTGGGATCGCGCGCGGGACTGGTTTTCGTCACCGCCTTTCTGGACCGGAAGACGATGGTGAGATACTTGGATGAGATTTCATGGGAGACGGAAGTCTGGATAGCAGCTTCACCGGACCACCTGATTCACTTTAACGGTGAGCGTTTTCTTGGCCCTTATGAAGAGCAATAAATAAAGCTGTATTTAAGACGGAGTGTGTTAATCTGACCTGTCTGAGTCAAAGATAAGGTCTTCATTGCGCGGTCGCCTCACCAGACTGGGGCTGTAATAGCCGACTCTGATTAACGCTTTACCGGCAAAATAAAACTACCTGCGCCGAAACCTATCTCATACGGGCGTCCTCAATCTGATGGATATTCTGATCAGTATAAATATAAGAGACGATAGATGGTTGAAGGCCAATAGAAATATCCTTTGGGGCTGGAAACGGGATTCCGGTCCTGAACAGCGCATCATCTTATTCGGCGCATTTATAAGCTCCAATGCCATTGATAGCTTGCGGTTGGAGGATTGGTTTCTCTTTTATCGTAATAGATCGCATGCGCAAGACATCAATGAGATTCGGGAGTTACTCAATAACGATAGTATAAAAAGACTTATCGGTGACGCCATATTTCGACAATGTCCGCGGACCAACCTCAGCATCATAGAACTCAATGGGGGCCCAGGTTTAATCAAACATAAACCCTTGATTAAGCGGCTATTAAATCGTAGGCCGAGGAAGCATATTCCCACTGGTTCTTTCCCCCCTCCTACAGAGCTTCCATTTAATCCTGCCGATTTCCGTCCTATTGCTGCATATGTAGGCTCTGGTCTTTCATATGAATCAGGACTACCTACTCTTGCATCAGTACATGAAACATTCGGAGTGGACAGGCTCGGGGATGATAAATTCACCTTCGGGGCGAGGGATCCAATTCCAAGGCAATTAGCGACTAACTTACAGCGGTTCGCACTTGAATGCGAACAAGGGCCTGGAGTAACCTGCCGCACCATGAAAGCCTACTCTCTAGACCTGCGGCAGAAGGTTCTCGCCGCTGCTCTGCGCGGCGACCGCACTATCCGCGAGGTGGCCGAGCTGT
>DASWQY010000180.1:0-91523 GCA_036403435.1 Pyrinomonadaceae bacterium | reverse complement strand
GCGGAAAGATCGAGCGCAAAGTAGCGAACGAGGAGCCGGAATTTGTACTCCGAAATTCTCGAACGCCTGTAATAGCGGTTCCGGCTTTGCACTTCAGTAGTTTAGCACCGATAGAAATGTGCTTAACTACCATAGACCCATGGTAAATATGAGGCCAGCGAGGATAAGGCTCTTCTCAATAGGCAATCAATTGAGATGCGGGCACAGTATTCCTATGAAGGATGGATGTCAATAATTACGAGCAGCTTTGGAGGGATAAAATTCGGCAGAAAAGGCTACGAAACAACCCGCCATGCGCTTACTGAACAGACGGCTCAACTAAGTTTTATATTTATTGGACTTACAATCTTACATTTAAACCGACTGTGTATAAACGGAAAATATGGTTGTCCCGAAATATGCAAAACCTAGCAAGATATGATTATCCATCGCGGAAGATATGGTTATCTCGTAGGGTCTTGGACGCTGAAATAAAGTTCTGGACTCTGAAATAAAGTCTTGGACTGGCCCAACAATCTTTAACGCCCATGTTGAACAATTATGTCCAACATGGGCGTTCTGGCTTCATAAACCTTATGCCAAAAGTAAAGAGGGCATGGGGGCGTTAGGCCATTAAGTTATATTTAATGCTTTCATCGCAGCAGTAAAAGGGTCGTTGTAAAATATCGGATCAACCTTTTCCATTACGTCTGTGGTTACATCTAGAAAGTGACGTTTGTTCTCAACTGGAATCAAGGCACGCCGCGCCCCATTTTCCATACTCATTTGCAACGGTTCCGCTAGAGAGCGCACTGCTTTGATATTTCCCTGGATGCTTAAATCACCCAAGATTAACAATCCGGGGATGACAGGTTGTTTCTTGATTGCCGAGTAGATCGCAACAATCAAAGCGACACCGGCATCGCAGGCAACGCGATTGGCGAGAAGATCAATCGCTTCGACATGGAAATCGGTGGAGTCAAGCGTTTGCGAGATTCCCATGTTGACTTTATGGCCTTGCAAATAAGCGAATGCACGCCCGAAAGATTCGCGCATTGTACTCTCAATCCCGCCCGCGACTTTCAATCTGCCTACTCCGGCGGAACATCCAACTTCAATGCGATACAAACCAGCCTTGCCTGAATCATCAACTGAAGAAGCATAGACAGAACCCGGCGCAAGCGGATCGGTGGCGATCAGGGCGCGTCCGCCTTCTTCTGGAACACCAACGTAACGTTCCTCTCTCGATTCAATGTCAACGTACGAGAACGACGTTTGGTAATACTCGAATGTGCCGATTTTTTTAAGCTGTTCTTTAACTCGCCGCCGCCCTTCAAGGGCGAGTTCTAGTAACTCAGCTAAATCGTCTTTTGTTAACTCGCCATGTGGATGAATCAGCTTGACTAATCCAGCAACGGTTTTACGCACGGCTTTTGTGTCACGGGCGTTAAGATGTGAACCAAGCGAAAAGTAACGATCAAATATCTCGGTGAAGTTGTGCCGACGCAAATCGCGTAAAGCTTCTGCTAAGTAGTCCACCACAAAACCATAATGGTCGGTGAAAAACTCGTTACGCATCTTCGGCACTTCCCAACCGGGCAAATAAAAATGCAGCCGGTCAAGAAACGCCATATCTTCGCGGATGACGTCAGGCATTGGCGCGAACAGATGAGACGAGCGCACCATGATTTCGACCGGCTGATTTGTGTTACCGAAGCGCGCCAGTGAAGCTGAACCTGAAAGCGCATCTTTGCCGCGTGCGAACGTGCCTGATTCACAATAAGTCTTGAGCGTCGTCACGACTTCTTTCGGCATCTTCTGCAAATCAGCGACTTCATCAAAGGCAATGGAATCCCACAAGCCAACGAGTCCCATCTTGCCCGTCGCCATGTTGTAAAACAAATTGGCAACGGTCGTCGGTCCAGTCAACAAAATTACATATGGTGAAAGCTCTTGGTAAGCGTAAGACTTACCTGTACCGCGTGGACCAAGTTCGACCAGATTGAAGTTTTGCTCGCACAGTGGAATCAGCCGGGTAAGGAAAAGCAATTTCAAGCGACGATCAAAATGAGATGGCTCTAAACCGATACTGCGAATCAGCAAGTCAATCCATTCGTCCGTTGTGAACTCGTGCCGGCAAGCGCGATATTCTTCTAAATCGAACGCCGCAAGTTGAATTGGCTTTAGATCGTCAATCCAGAACGGGCTGCGCTTCCCACGCATATCTTCATCGTATTCGTGGCGCAGCGTGACCTGACCCCATATGCCGCCCATCAGCAACCGGTCATACTCGCGTATGTAGCGTTCCGGGATATGAACGTAATGATGCCCATCTGAGGATGTCCTTCATCCGTGTAATCTTCAATAACTATATGGTCTTTATATAATCGTACGTCAATAGCTTCATTGGCATAGCTGCAATACTCGCGGGATCCTGCCTCAACCAATTGGATTGAATGCCATAAATCAGGCAAGTAATTTGGAGCTGATGTGACAAACATTACTAACAGCGAGTTCTTTGGCTCTTCGACTTCGAAGACCGGGACTGGTATGCCAGCAATTACTTGTACGCGAAACTCCAATTCAAACCTCGCAAAGCAAGAGTTTTGAGTCATAAGATAAGCTACTTTAAAAATGTCTGTTTACTTATTCCGCGGGCTGGGTGCCGGCGGATATGGCTTGATAGCTCTTTGGACTGGTGAGCGCGCTGGCAAGGTCCGTATAGTAATGTCAGGTTTTGTTTCTTTCGCTGGGCTAATAAACAAGAGTAACAAGAGCATCAGGGTAATGGGGATTACCGTCAAAAGTACGATGACGATCACACCCAAACGTGTAATGCGTAGGTACAGCCTTGAGCCGATTTGCTCATAAAAGTAGAGATCGTAATTCCGACGTTGAGCTGTCTGCTTGCTCTCCGCGAAAGTTTGGTTTTCGTCTGATTGCATGACCTTATTCTCTATAACTTCACTACAACTGATAGCGATGCTGGGTAATGCTAGCGGCCTGTCGAGACCTCTGGTATCTTCAATTGCTACCTTTGAAGTTCTCTTGTCATAGCCGATGAGCGTAATTGCTCAACATTGCCGAGGGTGATGCGAGCCGCCCAGGAGTCTACGAAAGGTTCCCTGGCGACAGATAAATGGCACAGAAATTATAGATTAAATAATCTAAAAAGCAAGAACTCAGCTTCGAGCTTTTTAACGTCAGGAGGTAATTCCTGACGTGGGGAGAAGAGCCCGCCACATTCCGGCTAGGTTGCCGGAGAAACTTATTACTATCCGTAGAGCTCTGAATTTCACGCAACAGGAGATGCTAGAGCGGCTTGATCTCCCCGAAGAGATACTGCAGACTAGCATCAGCCAGTACGAAAAAGGCAAAATAGAGCCGCCGATTTTTGTTCTTTTACGTTATGCAGAGGTGGCCAACGTGTGGGTCGAGGTGTTGATCAAGGATTCTCTGGACTTGCCTGATAGCTTGCCAAGTTCGGTCAAGCATGAAGGAGTTCATCGTGCGCCTAGCTCCCGAGGCAAAACTAAGCTTTGAATACAAGCCCCTTTTATGGAGCCGAAACGCGAAATCAAAGAGAAGTGTTCCTATATTTAAAACCGACCTCTCTCCCCAGGGGCTAAAAGTTTCTCATGTGGACAATTCACCAACGTCGTACAGCTAAAGAAACAAAGATACTATTTTATCCGCTTCAAATATCTGAAGTCTGAAAGCATTTTCCCTATCCCAATTATGACTGAGATAGATGGGTCTTCAGCAATCGAAACCGGTAGACCTAACTCAATCGACAAACGCTTATCTAAATTTTTCAGGAGCGCTCCATCACCCGTAAGAATGATGCCTCGATCGATTATGTCAGATGATAGCTCCGGCGGTGTTCGTTTAAGCACATTACGTACCGAATCCACGATCGCCCATAGAACCATTGATAGGGCTTCTAGCACCTCAACATTATCGATCGTTACTGTTTTTGGGATACCCTCAATGAGATGTTGGCCGCGTACCTCTACTGAGAGCGGCTCATCCAATGGGAAGGCCGAGGCCAGTTCGTCTCTAATGGTTTTGGTAAAGTTTTCACTTACTAGCAGATTGTACTTACTTTTGATATGTTGTGAAATAGCCTCATCTATATCATCTATGCCAACCTTCACAGTATGCGAACAGACAATCTCTCCCAGAGACAGTACGGCACTATAAGTAGCGCCATAATCAACATGGAGGACCAAATTGCCCTGTGGTTCCATTATCGGCAACCCGGATCCAGTTGCCGCAGCGAGCACCTTATCCACTAGGTAAACCTCGGATGCTCCTGCCCTATAGCCGCTCTCTTCGATAACATACCTTTCAGCTTCTAAGAGTTCTGAAGATACACTAATAACGAGGCGCGGCCTGACGAAAGTGCGGTCATTATGCGCTTTCCTTATGTAGTACTGAAGCGCATTCGCGATAATCTCAAAGTTGGCAATGACACCGTCTTCAAATGCACGGATCGAGATAGCATTTCGAGATGTTAAAAAGGGGGTGACTGAGGCTTCCTTACCGAATGCTTCTATCTCGTTAGTGATCTTATTGACAAAAATCATTGAAGGCTCGCTCACGACGATGCCGCGCCCCTTCGCAAATACGCGTACTAGCTCTCGACCTAAATCAATCGCTAAATCGCTGGAGAACATGGTAAAGACGTTTGTCATTGTCGGGGTAGCTAAATGTCTTGGCTCTCGTCAATTGAAAGCCGTGGCGTTTAAGAGGCAGCGGACAAAACATTCTATTGTTTAATTGCCAGTTCATCACGGTGATTTGCGGCCTTTTGTTTGTTCACACACGATGCGAATGCCCTCCCATGCCGGAAGGTCGCTGGTTTCACGCGCTAATACGATTTCCAACCACCAGTATAGCTTCAAGAAGGCTGGTTCAGGGTTTAATTGGTTATTGGCCTTTCGATATTGAGACTTGCGTTGCGGCGGCGGATTGAAGTCGAAACGCTTCACCCTTTTGTAGCCTTGATAAGCATATTCCAGAATGCGAGCAATGTATCTGCGTTGCGTCTGTCGAATCTGGGACGCGCTTCTTGCAGCGGATGCAGCTTTAATGATTTCTAAAAGAGACTGACGGCCTACCATTACATATTCATTCGGTGAGGCAGTATAAAAGCTGTGAGCACGGGAGTAGACCGGAGTCATCGCGAGGTGGTATGCCATGGATTGAGTTGTTGTTAATTCATCAGATGTTACATGCCTAGTAAATGCTACGTCCAGGTTAGGATCTCGAATGATGGAACGCGCTACGAAGCGAGCTAGATCTATACCGAGATTAATTCCGCGTGTAATCATTAAAGGGCGAGCTATTGCAAACGAATGACTGACAGCAGTATTCAGATCTATATCGAAGACATTGAGTTGTGGTGGTGGCAAACTTGAGAGACTCATAAGCTGATCTACAATTGTTTGCCCATTAGTTTCTGCCAATCCCTCGAGACCGAATTTTTCTCCATCGTAGCACCAAGTAGCCAGCTCATCTGTCTTGGATTTATACTGTTTCACTTCTTCGGGCCGTGGTAAACGGTATCGTACGCCCCCTCCTTTTTTTTGGGTAAGCCATATACAGAAGGCGCTAGCATCTTCAGCCCTGATACCACAAATAGGCTTAAGAGCTTCGCCCCTCTTAAATAGAGGTGCAGTCCAATGGTCAGGCTGGCGGTACTCACCGCGCGCCGACAACTCGTCTAGAAAGAGCTGATATTCAGCGCATGTTAAATAACCTATATCAATTTCGAACTGCTCATCCATTAGGGGATGTAAACTCTCAAGACGCCGAGATAGATAAACTTCTGCGGCACTATGCCGACGATCAACATCTGCTGACTCAAGAGCATCGATTAAATAAGTTCGAGCATCCTCACGCGCTTCCGAATCAAGCTCATGTGCTTCATCTAGGCAATTTATTATAAGCGCTAGAGCGGCTGCACTACTGTCTTTAAGACAAGCCTTTACAACCGGAGTCGCATTACCTTGACAGGCGTACCAACGTAATGTCTCATTCCACCAACTATCTCCTACTAGCGCATCCCATTTACGGTATTTTGATTTCTGGCTTAACCAATCAGCAGCAGTGAGATACTCTTGGAAAGTTAGGTGTGCAAAGCCCCACCGTCCTTCCTCGCGCTCAAGTATTATTCCGCTACCAGCTTGAACATCAGTTAAAAATCTTTTTGTATTTATTTCTTCTAATCCGACTTGTTTCAATAGTTTCCCAATAATTTTTGTAGCAGTTTCCGCACTTATCTCCGTGAGTCGTTCCTCCATCATGTAAGCTGCAAGAGGCATGAGAGCTGCGAGCTTCTTCTCCGCCGTCAAATTGTCCTCCACCCCCCTTGATTGACGCCAGCGCTCTAACAACACCTCGAAAATTTCTGCATAAAGTTCCACACGGCTTTCTGGTAGCGCATGATGATAATGATGCACCATCGTTATCATGGTCAGAAGTAAAGGATTAACTGTTAGCGCTCGTATTGATGACAATGTCCGCAGAAGCTGTAACAAATCATTTGCCTGCTTATGAGCTTTTCGTCGGGCCACTTTGATGCTTTGTGTGCCGTCTTCTATAATCTCGTTAGCCAAGTACCAATTCTTAACAAATCTATGCACTTGATCAGCATTAAACGGCTGCACCTCAAGTACGTGTGCTCTCTGCAAGGGCGCACTACGGTAGCCTTGAGGGCGAGAAGTAATAACAAATCGAGAGCGGGGATAGTTTTTAATTTGATTGTCTACCCAAGCAGAAATGATCTTTCGTTGTTGCAGGTCAGCCACTTCGTCGAGTCCGTCAAGAAGAACGATACACTTTCCTTTCTCCAATTGCTTATCGAACCATCCGCCGGGTGTTTTTAATGTGGCAAATAAATCCTTATCCCCAAAATAATCTTGAACTAATCTGCTTAGGCTGGGTGACTTTTCCCCGGCTATAACCGACACATGGTTTCGGAGAAACAACAGAACAGGTATGTGAGCGCGAATTTGATGACGATACTGTCGATTAGAAGCAAATGTAATGGCAATGTGCTGTAACAGTGTAGTCTTCCCCGAGCCCGGTGGACCAATTAATGACAATGCTGTAGCATCTGATTTCGTAAGTTCCTTGGAGCGCAAAAAGTCCCAAATCGGACGATTACCAGAGAGATTTCTATCAGCGATCAGACTTTCGTTAAATTTTTGGGGATTGCTGGGATTAATTCGAAGCTCCACGAAGACCTGACTGAGCGGTAGCTTGTAGGTATTAATAAGACCTAAACCGAGTACATTGAATACGCCGTAATCATTAACGATATATTTTTTATATCGACGAAGAAAACCAGGTGCGAATCTACTAGCAGCAGAAAGAACCCAATCAGCAGTACTCTGTACTGCTACAGCTTCAATCTTAGCCCAAACCTTTCCGCCAAAGGCGAACACCAAGACAATCAGTTCATAAAAAACACTGCCTAATAAGACTAGAAGTGGACGCGTCCTTATCTGCTCCCAAGCTAGAAAAAGACCGCCAAAGAGAGCTAGCTGGCTAGTCACCACAATTAACGTTACGATTAACCTTTTCATGAGGCTCAAAAGCGTTGTCTTTCCTGAATATCACAGTAAGTAAATCTCATATTACTTTTTCTGAAGTTGACAACAGCCGTTACATCCGTCTGCCGTCAACATAATAAGTTTTTGTGTTATGAGGCAGAGGAGTGATATTGGATTTCCTAAGGCACAAAGCTTCTATGATAGATTCGAGATTATGTCAATTAAGAAGTTTCAAAGCGAGTTATACCTCGGCCCCAAATTAACAAATAATCAGCTCTATTTCACATAACTATTGACATCAATCCGAGGCGAGAATACCTTGCTCTCGTTTGATTCTTACGCGTCCTGCTAATGAGTGCTTTCTCGTTAGCCTCCCACGCTCGGGCGCAATTCATCAAACCGAAAAGGATCGGTCGGGGTCTTCTTGACGAGCAGCGGCTCGCACTCCCTGGTGCGATCTCGCGGCGCGTCGATTTGCACTTGGCCGCGCTTCCCACGCAGCGTCTTAGGGGCTGTGCTGCTGCGGGAGCTGCTACAGTTATTACCGGCAGCGTTATGCTTTTCGTAGCCGAGGTGGTCAAATGCTGGAGAGTCCATCTTGGCCGAGCAGGTCATCGGGCTTCTTGTAGTCTTTGAGCGGTCGACGGGCGACGGTGTACTAGGTATCCAGTCGATAACGATGTTCATTGCCAACACATACAAGGAAACGGGCACCCGCGTTGAAGTAGAAACTCCTACCGCAAAATACTCAAAGTATGGATCATTCAATTTGAATATCTCCAGAGAAGACTGTATTTAAAACACTACGAGGAATACCTAAAATCATATTAAGTCTTCTACCGTATTTGGCATCACAAGGTTAGAGAGGGTAGTAGGGTCAACCGCTTTAGTTGTTAAAGCATCAATCGGGCTTCGACAAAAGCTAATAGCCCTTAATTTATTGGGGTTATTTGGACGCCAAAGATTTACTGGTAATTTTTCAATTAAGGCAAGTAACGACTTTGCGGAGCGATAGGCAGGCAAGCTTTTACTTGCCTCGCTTTTCCTATTAGGTGCAGGATTTGATAAACAGAGAGTAGAATAGTAACACCCCTTTAAACGGTCCAAAGTTTGTAATTGCTGTATATCTATAAATTTACATGCGATGAACCAACAATTTTTGAAATCACATTTCTCCATTTTAATGCCAGCGAAATTCCACCAGATAAAAAGGCATCTCGTAAAACTTAATTGATTCCACTTCGAAAACCGAGAACTCTCCTTTTTGGCCCATCGCTCTTCCAGCACCTTAATGAATTTATTAGTTCGTTCAGCAAAGGGTGATGCTCCATTAAGAGTGCTGCTATGGAGTTTCAGGTTATTTAGGTCTACTTTGTCGCGTGATTGTTCCAAGTCACTATGCTCTATTACACTCTCTTTTAATTCTAATCCCCGCTCAAGGGATATATAACTATTTTTAATCGTACATGCTGCCACATTAATTGATGATGCGCCGTGGAACTTGGCTTGATCAAGCTGACAATTTGTAATCAAAATTGCTTGCAATCCTGATGAGACATGGCTTGATTTATTAACATTAACGAATGTTGTGTTATTAATTTTTCCGTCTGTAATTGTTACGTCTGAAGCTTTAACGCCTTCCAATTTTAGATCAAGTAGTGTGCATTTCTCGAACCTAATATTATCCCACTCCGGTTCCAAGAACTTCCCCGAGAAAGAATTACCTCGAAAGGTAATATCACTCAAACTCACGCGTCGTGCCGATATATTAGGAAGCGTGTTTCTCGATCTTGCGAAGATGTGCCAAATATTATTCTGATTATCCTTAATTTCACTTTGTTCCTGTTTTCTAAGTAGGTGCTTTAAATATACTTGGAATTGCTGTGTGAGCGCTCCGTCCGCGTGAATCATATCTCCAAGAAAGAAACATACTTCATCTGTAAGAAATCTCTCATACAAGTATTCAAACTCGCCTTGCTTAATTTTGTCTCGTAAATATTCAGCGGCAAAATATTCCAAGAAGGATTTATGACTGAATCGGAAAATGCCGACCTGATCTCTTTCCAAAAAACTACACGCTTGGATATCTGTAGCTATAAAATTAATCATTCGTTCTTTCTTTTGAAAGAAGCGGGATAAGTGTGGTAAGAGCTTAGAGTGCTCTAATTGAAGGATATCTTCCGAATACATCTGCCAAGCAAGTGTCTGCATGAAGCCACGCTTCTCAGCAGCCGGAACTAACATACGGACTTGACCTTTAGCATAGTCATGGTTCATCCAACTAGTTGTGTATGCCTCATAAATTACGGATGGTGAGGCTTCTTGGTCGGAAGGCAAAAGAGGTACTGTCTGTACGATTATATTTAGCAAGACAGGGCGTTTAGCTAAATCTTCCAAGTCATATGTCTGTCTAATCCTCTCTCTTAGTTCGCGAATAGCTCCAGTATCATCATCTCCTGTTCGCTTCTTAAATTTCACAACGTAACGATCTATGTCGCGCTCTGTAAACTCACAGAGTTGTACTGAGCGAATGCCACTCAGCGAATTTGGAATTTTGGAGTCGATATAATTCCAACGCTCTACCGCAGAAAGGAAAGCGGAGTGCCTCCGTTGTATGAGCGCTGGTATTTTCCGGTTACTTGCTGGTTGTATGTATTGCATTATGCTCTCGAGGACAGAATCTAGCTCAGCATCCGTAAGGAAGTATGCGGGACGGCATGAAAGAATACTCTTCGGTGATGCCATCAGAAGGGGTAAGATTTCTTCGAAATTAGCCCTTCTTTTTTTCTGATCAACTTGTTGTCCCATCTCATCAAACCCATCTAAAAGCAGTAATAGCTTGCCTTGGCCTAAAAACTCTAAAAACCGGCTGAAAGGAACCCGCACGTCTAGTTCAGTCTGTAGTTGGACCTCAATAAATTTTTCAAGTGACCCTACGCTCTCATAATTTCTCAGCGGAATGTACACGGGGATTGGTCCGGTTGAGTCGATTCGGTATCTGGTCGCATACTCATATTTTAAGCGCTGAAGAATGGTCGTCTTCCCTGTACCAAAATCTCCCAAGATCACAAATACCTTTTCAGGTTGGAGCAGCCAACGATGTATCTCTGAGATCACCTCTACTTCTCTTACATCTCCACCTAGCGTATGTTGAGGACGTGTTTTGCACCGGAGGGGTAAATAGCAAAGATAGATGTCCTGTCTCTCATACCAAGCTGCATAAGCACTGAGAGCAGTGGTAACGTTCAATAATTCATCAAGTAATTCCCCATAGCTAAGAATGCGACAACTGCTTAAAGTAATGGACTCTCTCACAATGTGAGAGGGTGCGAGTCGGGTGATTAGAACGGCTCCAGTTATCCCCCGATCTTCAGGAATGGAGCGATAGCTTGCTATGAACTGACGAACGATTGCTGGCGTGACTTTTCGTCTCTCATGTCCGTTACATTGAACATACAATCGAATCGATGGTCCCCCTCGAACCATCAACTCGCAGATCATCTCGTTTTGTTTTATGCATATGGATGGATCACGATAAACTCTGAACCCTAACAAGCGATAAAGATTTTCAACTTCTTCTTCAAAGCAGTTCTTTGAACTACTCTCTAAAACTTTGTGCGCTGATTTCTCAGCACCCGGTTTTTCCTTCTTTCCTTTCAAGTTACGTTGGGCGGTTGAGAGATTATTAATGAACTCCCTTTGAGATGAAGACTGCGCTGAATCCCCTTGCTTTTTTGCGAATGTCTCAGCAGTTGTCCTGATCCCTATTGCTATGTTAGTAAAAGCCTCATCACGGTTCTTCCAATGAGAACTTGTTACAGGGACTGCACCCGTAGGCAAAGCCTGTAACTTCCCAAACGGCGCGTCTTTCCAGTCAACAGGTCTAAGAATGATAGGTATCACCTGCGCTTCACGATCTTCATGCCTCTGCATAGCGCGTTGCATTTCAACGTTATAGCAATAATCCGAGTTTAAGAAGTCAGCACTGATGAGTAGTAAGATAATGCTTGCTCTATTAAGGTTCTCGTCAATGTTTTCTGCCCACTCACTTCCAGGAAGGATCTTTCGATCATGCCAGTCAGTAATTATTTCTTGGCGTTTTAGGATACTCAGATGCTTCACTAATTCTTGTCTGAGCTTCTCGTCCTTGTGGGAATAGGAGATAAAAACTTCGATGTGAGACACGTGTTCATCCCCTCATGAACATGAAGCGCCCCCAAGGCCAGCACCTATATCGTCCATTGGTGTGAGCTGAATGCGTAGGAGCGTGAGGCTGATGAAGGCAAGCCTCTAATTAACAAAAGCCGCAATAGTAAACCGTAGATACACTATTACTGCATATTAGGAAAGTCAATAAAACCAATATTACTTTAAGGTTTATAGCAAAAGTTTTTCTATAAGAAATAAACTTCTCATTGGCAATAACTAGTACCTTGTCAGGTTAGTCGTTTGATAAAAGCTCTTGCTTGCCCTAGCCTTTCAGGATGGCGAGAACAGCACAATCTATCAAGCTATCAAACGACGAACGAAGCTCTTTGACAAACATCTTACGGCGCGGGACAACTCCAGCACGAGTGCAAACGCGAGCTCGCACGCTCGACTTGCTCCACCGCGGACGACACCCGAATGAGATTGCCGTGACTTTGGGACTGAGTCTTCAGACCGTCTTCAATATCAAGCGGCGGTATCTCTCGAAGGGCCTCGACGTTGCGCTTTACGACCGCCCACGTTCAGGCAAACCACCCCGGATTGATGGCGCAGCGCGGGCCAAGATTACGGCTTTAGCCTGTTCGGCTGCTCCCAGAGGACACGCCCGCTGGACACTCCGGTTATTAGCGGACAAGGCCGTCGAACTCGGCTTCTGTGAAAGTATCTCCCACGAGACGGTCAAAGAGGTGCTGAAAAAAACCGTCTCCAACCGCACCGCCAACGCTCCTGGTGTATCGGAGAGATAAGGGGCGAATACCTGGCGCGGATGGAAGACATCCTGCACTTATATAGCCTGGAGTATAACGAACTGATGCCAGTTGTGTGCTTCGATGAACTGCCCGTGCAACTGTTGGGCGAAGTGGCCACACCCTTACCGATGAAAGCAGGAAAGCCCAAACGCTTTGATTATGAGTATGCGCGTCATGGCTCTTGTTCGCTGCTCGTAGCCTTTGAGCCGCTGACGGGCAGACGCTTAGTGGAAACGAGCCAGCAGAGAACGAAAGCCGATTACTGTCGGTTCATGCAGCGCGTGAGTGCGCTCTTTCCGCAAGCTGAAAAGATCAGGCTGGTGCAAGACAATCTGAACACGCACAATGCTGGCTCATTCTATGAGGGGCTGCCACCGGCAGAAGCCTTCAAGTTGGCGCAACGCTTTGAGATGCACTACACGCCGAAGAAGGGGTCATGGTTGAACATAGCGGAGTTGGAGCTATCGGCCCTGTCGCGCATCTGCTTGTCGCGTCGCATTCCATCAATGGAAGAGCTTGACCGGGAGATACAATCACTTGTCAAAGAGCGAAACGAGTTAGCAATCAAAGTCGAATGGCAGTTCTCAATCGCCAAGGCGAGAAAGAAGCTGGGCCGCCACTACGAGCAGGTGCAATCTAAAGACTAACCTGACATGGTACTAGTCAACACCAAAGAAGAGTATTCCCAACGTTGCAAAACGATGTTATTCTTAACTTGGAAAGTCTGACTTAGGGCATTCTAGTTCACAACTTTATTGTCTTGACGCGAACAGCCTCAGCCGCATGCGCTAGTTCCAGTTCACAACTTTATTTTGCAGATGAGGAAAATCTCGAACGGAGAATCAACAAGTTAGCGGGAGTTCAGTTCAGGACTTTATTGTTCATGGACATTCGCGGAACTGTGGAAGGAAAATAATTAGCGTCCCCTGCTAGGCATAATCTCTTCCTAAGTTAGGATGGTCCGAGTTTTTGATTCCCCGTCCCGACCTGAGTTCGACGACAAAGCGCCCGCGTGAGCCTTTCTTCACTCACGCGGGCGCTTTGTCGCGGCGCGGAATCAATTGCAGTCGGCATCCTCCGGCCGCGAGGGGAGCGCGCCGATCCTGACCACGACCTTCCAGCAGCCGGCCGTCTGGGCCTCGGGTGGGATGTCGAACACGAGTTGATTGCCGTTAACTTGAATCGAGTCCCGTGGAATCTTCACCACCGTGTCCCCGGTGGGCGAACGAAGCTCGGCCCCGAGGGGGTAGGTCGGCTGTATGTCGTAGAAGCCCGTGCCGGTGACAGTCAACCTGGTGCCGTCCCGCGTCACGCCCGTGATTTTCGGCGGGGCCGGCGGGTAGCCGACACGGTAGTCCCACGTCAGACTGTTTATCGTCCTCAGACTCGCTCCGGGGCCGCCGGCCTGAGTCTTAGTGACAGAGACGTGGAGCATCGTGTCAGGCGGGATGGGCTTGGTCAGCTTGAAGGAGAAACGCAGTCTCTGGTCTGTAGAGCCTTCGCCAATCGTCGTCAATCCCGTGATGCCCAGCTCGTTCGCCTCCGCGATCTCGACCGTCCCGCCCGTCATGTAGGAACCGGAGATGGTCCCGGTTCGGACGCCCGCGTTTGCGGTGGTGTCGGCCCAGAAGCAGAGCGAACGGTCGTCCCCGCAGTTAGCCAACCTGTCGAACGACACCTCGTCCACCTTGGAGGCGATGTTGGTCGTGTCAATGGTCATGACCCCGTCCACCGTCACGCTGATGGTGTTGAGGCTCATCTGACTGATGAAGTCGAGGGCAAGGAATTTTTTGAAATTATCCTGATTACTCACGGAGACCTTGCCGCCCGCCGATCTGAGTCCGAACGCTGTGAAACAGGTGTCGTCCGCGCCCTGATTCATCTGGACCAAAAGGTCGTCCTTATTCCGCTCCTCCTGGGCGGTTGACCTGAAGCGAATTTTATTGGAGAGATGCAGGTAGCACGGCAGTAGTTGGTTCAGGTCGTCGGCCTTGAGTTGCGGGTTAATACTCCTCAGAATTTTGTCGGCCTTTGGCCTGAGTTTCCCGTCCACGAGCATCTGAAGCGGCGAGAAGAAGAGCGCCGGCGACTCCAGGAACAACTTTCTGAACCCCACTGTCAGGAAGCGATCTATGGGGAAGAAGCAGACGATGACCTCCGCGCCCTCGCGCGGGATCACCTTGTTGGTCTGGAAGCCGAAGTCACTTATCCGGTTGAGCTGGTCAATGGTCCCGTCCGGCCAGAGTTCCCTGAAGCCCGGCACGAACACGCCGCTGAAGGCGTTGAGCCCCCTGACGATTCCCTCCTCGTTAATCGAGAAGGCGTAGGCCCCGGCCAGGTTCCCGGCGAACGTCAGCAGCCGCATCACCCAGTTGCGCCTGGACCACATCTGCGCGTCGAGTAGTTGGCCGCGCACCACGCGGTACTCCTCGCTGGCGATCTGGCTCGGGACGGTCGAAGCCTGGAACGGCTCGGCATTGCCCCGCAGGAGGCCGTCCGCCACGTTCGGTGGCAGGTTGGGGGTCCCGCTGAGCCCCCAGCGCGAGTAGTCTATGAAGATGCCGTGGATGATCAGCGCCGCGTCCGAACTCTTGTTGCCCACGTTGACCTCAATGACGGCGTAGTTGTCGGCGATCTCCTTGCCGAAGATTCGGCGGGCGTCAACCCTCGGAATCAGGACGGCCTGGGCCGTCACGTGGCCGCTGACAGTCAACTCGGTCTGGAGTTGTCTCCCGTTGTTCGCGGCCCTGTCGAGCGCCCTCCTGTTGCGCGCGTCCCGTCTCTCTTGCGCGAATGAGAAGGGCGTGAGGCAAAGCAACACCAGCACCAGGGTTGAGAATCTGCGGATCATAAGCGACTCCTTCAGCGCG
The DNA here is from genome assembly GCA_036403435.1 of Pyrinomonadaceae bacterium. GTDB lineage: Bacteria > Acidobacteriota > Blastocatellia > Pyrinomonadales > Pyrinomonadaceae > QHXM01. The sequence goes on along the minus strand of DASWQY010000180.1, from coordinate 76,154 downwards.
GCTTCGACGCGGGCCGAATAACTTTTGACGCCCCTCTCTGTTCGCGCTCTTGCTTGCTTGGTGAAAATGCTCAGGCGGCGCGCGGCGAGCGTGACGGGCTCGCGCGGCCTTGACTCGGCGTACCGACCCGGCCTGTTGAATCCGGCCCGAGAAGAGCCAGCGCCGGCCGGGCGCAAGGTGATTGAGCCCCCTTAGTACTTCATTTGGCTTCGCGTGTCAATGATAATCCGGGGCCGCTGGCACAAATTTAAATTCCCAACTGTTATGTTGTTGCCGGCCGATCCGTTTCGCCGCCGCCGAAAATGGCCCGGCCCCCTGAGAGGGCGGCGGATTCGTATTGACTTCCGCCGCGGGCTGGGACTACTCTCACCGCGATCAGACTCCAGGTGTCCGACCGCGCCCCTGTCAGCCGGGCGTCAACTATTCCCCTTCCTTACCCGCACCGCATTAACCGGACGGAAGATAGATCAATGGCAAAGGATGGTCACATGATCGAACCCGTTTACCTGAGAGCCTTCGCCGTCGTCATCCTGCTCCTGGTGGCGACGATAGTTATCGTCTCCGCGCTCGGGAAGAAGGAGAGGGACAGGGCCTTCGCCGGCATTAAAAACCCCATGATGACGCTGGAGCTTCCCCGCCAGCCCGACGACGTTAAGGACACTGTGGGCGACCTCGGCGACGAGAGGCGTGCCCTGATGCTTAAGGCGCTGACGCCGGACGGCATGCTCTTTATCCCGTCGTACACCTTCCTCTTCCTCGGGTTGAGCTGGCTGCTGTCGCAGCGCCGCTTATCGTGGGCGCTGTGGGTGGCCGTCATCGCGGGCTTGTGCGCGGTCGGGGCGGCCGCGATGGACTACACGGAGAACGCGAACATACGGGCGCTGCTGGGGACGGCACCCGCGGAGACGACGCAGCAGATGATAGACGCCGCGCGCCGCGTCTCTCTAGGCAAGTGGGCGCTCTCCTTCATCACGACCGGGCTGCTCTCGTCGCTCTTCCTGTGGAGGAGGGACGCCGTCGTCGTGCTCGGCGGCCTTTACGCGCTGACGGCCCTCGTCGGGCTGAGCGGGCTGATTTACCGCCCGGCCATCGGCTGGGCCTTCGGCCTCATGGGGCTCGGGACCATCTTTCTCATCATCTTGTTCCTCTTCCTCCCCGGAAGATTCCTGCAAGGGCTGTAGCGTGAAGAGACTTCACTCCGCAAAGTTCACGAGCGCGCCGCGCCCCAGGCGCACGGCCTTTCCGTGCCCGTCAAGCGTCGAGCTGCCGACGAGCAGCACCCGCCCGGACCCGCCTTCGGTTCTCACGTCGTCTCTTCTCACTTTCTTATCGAAGTAGCGTCCAGCCGAGGCCCACCGCGCCCCCGGCCAGGACGACCCACAGCACGTCCAGCTTCAGTTTGTAGAGCGCGACGAAGGCGAGCGCGCTCATCACGGCCGCGAACCAGTTGACTTCGCCTGCGAAGCCCCTGGGCCAGATGACCGCGGCCCCGAAGACGAGCGCGAGGTTCAGAATCACTCCCACGACCGCCGCCGTCACGCCCGCGAGCGCCCCCGTCAGATTCTTGTTCCCGCGCAGCACCTCTATGTAAGGCGCACCGAGGAAGATGAAGATGAAGCACGGCAGGAAGGTGCAGTAGGTCGCGACGAGCGCCCCCGTCAACGCGCTCATCGCCTGGCTCATGCCCTGCGGGTTGTTCCAGCCCGCCATGAAGCCCACGAACTGCAAGACCATGATGAGCGGCCCAGGCGTCGTCTCCGCGAGCGCCAGCCCGTCCACCGCCTGCGCGTGCGTGAGCCAGCCGAAGGAGCCCGCGGCCGCCTGCGTGACGTAAGCCAGGACCGCGTAAGCCCCGCCGAAGGTGACGAGCGCCGAGAGCGTGAAGAACCTGTACTCCTGCGCGTGCAAACTCCCCCAGCCGCGCCACGCCGCGAGCGCCGCGAGCGGCAGCACCCAGAGCGCGAGGCCGACCGTTAAAGTTTTCAGCGCGCGGCGGACGGAGGGCAGCGTGTGCGCGGGCGGCGCGGCGTGGTCGTCAATCACGGGTGCGACCGGCGCTGTGCCATTTTCGCCCGCCCCTTGTTCCGGGCCCTTCTTCTGCCGCGCGCCGGCGAAGACCTCGGGCCACAGGCGCGCGCCGGCGAGGCCCGTCAAGCCCGCCGCGAGCACGATGAGGGGGAACGGCGCGCGGAAGAAGTAGATGCCGACGAAGGCCGCCGCGGCGATGAGGAAATGGGCCCGCCGCTTGAGCGCGCGGCCGCCGATTTTCAAGACCGCCTCGACGACGATGGCGACGACCACGGGCTTGAAGCCATTGAGCACGCCGACGACCGCGGTGACGTTGCCGTAAGCCGCGTAGACGGAGGAGAGCCCGAGCAGGATGAAGATTGACGGGATGACGAAGAAAGCGCCGGCGACGATGCCGCCCCAGGTCTTGTGCAGGAGCCAGCCGACGTAGATGGCTAGCTGCGTCGCCTCCGGCCCCGGAAGCAGCATGCAGTAGTTCAGGGCGTGCAGGAAGCGTTCTTCACTTATCCAGCGGCGGCGCTCGACCAGTTCGCGGTGCATGAGCGCGATCTGCCCCGCCGGGCCGCCGAAACTGATGAAGCCCAGTCTGGCCCAGAAGCGGAACGCCTCGCCGAAAGTGACGCCGCGTGCTTCGGGCACCTCTTTTTTCATGGTGTATAGTAGCAGCGCGTTGATCGTAGCGATTGGGACGGCCGGAAATCAAGTCGCCGCGCAGGCACCGGGCGGCGCGCGGGAAGGTGCGATGACGAGAGCAAAGCGGACGCGGCACAGCGGGCGGTTGGCGCGCGTGCCTCTACTCGCGGCACTGGCGCTCCCGCTCGCGCTCCTGCTCTGCGCCGCGGCGCGAGGGCAGCAGGGTGGGCCGATGACAAATTACTCCCCGCCGGGCAATGAGACTTACCTGAAGTTTGCCGAAGAGGCTGAGCAGATGCTGCGCCGCGACGTGCTGGGCGTCTGGTTCCCGCGGACCGTGGACACGGAGCATGGCGGCTTTCATTCCAACTTCACGCGCGACTGGAAGAAGAGCCCGAGCGACGGCAAGTTCTCCGTCTTCCAGGGGCGCATGACGTGGATTGCGGCCCAGGTCGCCCTGCGCCGCCCGGACCTCAAGGACCAATTCCTGCCCGCGGCGCGGCACGGCGTCGAGTATCTACTGAACGTCATGTGGGACAAGGAGCGGGGCGGGTTCTACTGGGGCCTGGACGACAATGGGCGCGTCACTTCCGGCTTCACGGACGGCAAGCATCTTTACGGGATGAGCTTCTGCCTGTACGGCGCGGCGGCCGCGTACAGGGCGACGAACGACGCGAAGGCGCTGGACCTGGCGAAGCGCGCTTTCCGCTGGATGGACGAGCACGCGCACGACGCTAAGAGCGGCGGCTACTTCGAGTGGCTCGCGCGCGACGGCCAGGTCGTCGCGGCCGACACTCGGCCGGGCAAAGTTCAGGGCGTGCCCGTCTCGGGCTTCCCCGTCGGCTACAAGTCCATGAACACGCACATCCACCTGCTCGAATCCTTCACGGAGCTTTACCACGTCTGGAAGGACGAGACGCTGCGCCGCCGGCTCGCGGAATTGCTGACAATCGTGCGCGACAAAATCTGCGTCGAGCCCGGCACGATGAATCTTTACTTTACGAACGACTGGCGGGCGATTCCGGGCCACGACTCTTACGGGCACGACGTGGAGACGGCCTATCTCATGCTCGAAGCGGCTGAGGTTTTGGGCCAGAAGGACGACGCCGCGACCGAGCGCATGGCGAGGATGCTGGTGGACCACGCGCTGGCCTACGGGTGGGACGAGACCTACGGCGGCTTCTACCGCGAGGGGACGGCCACGGGCGAGGCCGAAGACACGAAGAAGGAGTGGTGGGCGCAGGTCGAGGGGCTCAACACGCTGCTCCTGATGCACGAAAAGTACGGCAGCGTGTCGGACGCCTATTTCCGCGCCTTCCAGCACCAGTGGCAATTCATCCGTGACCGCCAGGTTGACCGGGAGTTTCGCGGCCTCTACGACACGACGGAGCGCGACGGGCGGCCGACGAACACGCCCAAGGCGCGCATGTGGAAGGCCGCCTACCACGACGGCCGCGCCCTGCTTAACGTCACCGAGCGGTTAAGAAGATTGGCGGCGACTGCGCCGAGATGATTGTCAAGATGAAGCTGAAAATTCTGACGCTCGCCCTTTTACTCCTGTCGTGCTCGCGCGCAGAGGCGCAGGGCTTCAAACCCGTTAACAGGAACGCGTCGCCCGAGGCGCAGAAGCTACTGGCTTACCTCTACAGCCTTGAGGGCAAGCACACGCTCGCGGGTCAGCACAACTACAACCACGAGCTGAACAAGTACGTCGAGGCGGCGCGGACGATGACGGGGAAATATCCGGCCGTCTGGGGGACGGATTTCATCCTGGGCGGGACCAAAGACTACGGCCCGGAGATCGTTCAGGAGGCGATCAGGAAATATCAGGAGGGCTACATCGTCACCCTGATGTGGCACGCGGGCCGCCCCACGGACGACCCGCCTTACGGCTGGAAGGAAAGCATCCAGGCCGAGCTGACCGACGTGCAGTGGAAGGAGCTGGTGACGCCGGGCACGGCGTTGAACCTGCGGTGGCAGGCGCAGGCGGACAAGGTCGCAGGCCATCTCAAACAGTTGCGCGACGCGCACGTGCCTGTGCTCTGGCGGCCTTATCACGAGATGAACGGCGTCTGGTTCTGGTGGGGCGACAAGCGTGGCAAGGACGGCTATCAGAAGCTGTGGAGGATGCTCTTCGACCGCTTCGTCAATTTTCACGGGCTCAACAACCTGCTCTGGGTCTGGAACGCGAACGCGCCGCGCGACATCCCGAAGGACGAGGCGTTCAGCTACCACCTTTACTTCCCCGGCCGCGACTACGTGGACGTGCTGGCGGCGGACGTTTACCACTTCGACTACGAGCAGAAGGACTACAACGAGCTGTTGGAGCTGGCCGGCGGGAAGTTGATCGCGCTCGGCGAGGTGGGCGAGCTGCCGAAGCCGGAGATACTCGAAGCGCAGCCGAAATGGACCTGGTTCATGGTCTGGTCGAGCTGGCTCCTGACCGACAACACCCCCGAGCGCGTCAAAGAAATCTACTCCCACTCGCAGACCCTGACGCTCGACGAGGTGGCGCTGCCCAAATAGTTGCACGACCCGTCACGGCCCACCGCCGGATTTCTTCGGTGCGGCGTCGGCGGCGGAAAACTCCGGCTCGAACACTGTGCCATCCATCTTGACGATGACCCAGAACGAAGGCCCGCAGTCGCCGGCATCGCCGCAGTTGAACAGCACCTGATAGACCCACTTGTCTGAGTCGAACCGCTGGAGGTCTACTTTCCCGACGGCGAGCCTGCCCGAGTCGTGGACGAAGCGGCCTAAATTGTTGCGCGCGATTTCGAGCGCCTGACTCAGGGCGACCGGCGGCTCCCCCTGCTCCGGGTTCCACGACGGGGTGTCGGCCAGGTCTGCCTCGAAGATGCTGTAAACGACCGCAGAGTTGCCGTAGTTGAAGCCCACGGCCTGGTACTGCCGTCCGCGCTCGCCCTCCTGCGCCCGCGCGGGCTGGAACGTCAGCAGGACGAGCGGCAGGCAGATGAGAAGTCTTCGCATGATCACTCCTTATCGGCAGACCCGAATGAGGCATGTTGCCGGTCGAGAGTTTTGAACTCCCGCTCGACGGCTTCAATTTACACCACTAATAAAGATTGAGAGAAGCTATGGCGCTGCGAAGTTTTTGGACGACGAAGAGAATTTTAATCCTGAGTGCCGCCGCGCTCGTCCTCGCCGGGCTCGCGGCCTTCTTCCTCGTCGTGCCAAAGGTGGTTGACGGGAAATATAACGCCGTCTTCCACGCCGCGCCTTACGCGGCCTCGGAGAAAGCCAAAGAGCTGCACAAGAGGTTGACGGTCGTGGACCTTCACGCGGACTCGCTGCTGTGGGACAGGGACTTGCTGGCGAGAAACAGCCGGGGCCACGTGGACGTGCCGCGCCTCGTCGAAGGCAACGTGGCCGTGCAGGCGTTCACCATCGTCACCAAAGTTCCGCGCGGCTTGAACATCGAGAGCAACAGCGACGAGAGCGACCTTATCACCTGGCTCGCCGTCGCCGAGCGTTGGCCCGTCGCAACCTGGTCGAGCTTGAAAGAGCGCGCACTCTACCAGGCGCGCAGGCTCAACGCCCTGGCCGCAGGCTCGAACGGAAAGCTCGTGCTCATCAAGACGGCCGCCGACCTGTCGAGCTATCTTGAGCGCCGCGCGGCGGACCCTAACGTCACGGCCGGTTTCATCGGGATCGAGGGCGCGCACGCGTTGGAAGGAGACTTGAACAACATACAGGTCTTCTTCGACGAGGGCGTGCGCATGATGTCGCCGTCGCATTTCTTTGACAACGACATCGGCGGCTCGGCGCACGGTCTCAGGAAGGGCGGCCTGACGGAGAAGGGCAAGGAGATGGTCAGGCGCATGCAGGCCACGCACATGCTCGTCGATTTGGCCCACGCGTCGCCCGCCGTCATCGCGGACGTGCTGGCCGTCTCGTCGAGGCCGCTGGTCGTCTCCCACACGGGCGTGAAAGGGACGTGCGACAACACGCGCAACCTGTCGGACGAGCAGCTCAAGGCAATAGCGGGGACGGGCGGGTTGATTGGAATCGGCTACTGGGAGACGGCCGTCTGCGGCCGGGACGCGAAAGCGATTGCCCGCGCGATACGCTACACGGCGGACCTCGTCGGCGTCGAGCACGTCGGCCTGGGCTCGGACTTCGACGGCGCGGTCACTACGCCCTTCGACACGACCGGGCTGGCACAGATAACGGACGCCCTCATCGAAGCGGGTTTCAGCGAGGAAGAGATCAGGATGATCATGGGAGGAAACGCCATCAGGCTCCTCATGCAAAGCCTGCCTTGAAAGTCAAAACTCAATCATCACACTGACTCACCCCCTTTGCGCCTTTGCGCCTTTGCGTGAAACTTAATCTCACGCAAAGGCGCAAAGACGCAAAGAGTGAGTCCAGGTTTTGAAGCGCGTTCCTGGTATCAATATTTACTGACCACGCTCAAGTAAAGTTGCTCGTAGCGTCGGGCCATCGTCTCGAAGCTCAGCTCGGCGACTCTGGCCCGCGCTGACGCCGCCCGCACGAGCGCGGCTTCGCCCGACGAGAGCGTTGACCTGACGGCCGCTGCAATCTCGGCCGGCTCCTCGGGGTTGACGAAGCAGGCGCTGCGGTCGTCGAGGATTTCCCTGTGCGAGGGAATGTCCGAGACGACCAGCGGACAGCCGCACGCCATCGCCTCCATCACGACGCACGGGCTCCCCTCGAACCTGCTGACGAAAGCGAACACGTCCGCGCGCTTCATCAATGCCCAGGGGTTCCGCACGTAACCTGGGAAGACCAGCCTGTGACTGAGGCCCAGTTCCCCGGCCAACTGTTCGAGCGCGGGCCGGAGCGGGCCGTCGCCGCAGAGGACCGCGGAGAAGGGCACGTCGTCCGCGATTCGGGCCAGCGCGGCGATGAGGTTTCCGACGTTCTTCCCGTCGTCCATGCGCCCCGCGTAGAGCACAAGTTTTTGGCCGCGGCCGAGTCCGAAACCGTCCGCGCCCTCCGGCCCCGCGCCGGCTATTTCGTCAAGGGGGATCCCGTTCGGGATGACGTGAAGCGGCGCGCACGTGCCGCTTTGACTTCGCCAGTAATCTTCGCCTTCGGCGGAGTTCGCCACTACCGCGTCGGCGCGCGCGCCCAGCCGAGCGCGCAGCCTGTTTTTCCAGCCCGCCGGGTAACAGGGCGCGGAGCTACGCTCCTGCAAGACCCACGGCGTGCGCGTCGCAAGGGCGGCCGCCCCGCCCAAAATGTCCATCTGCGTCAGAGTCGTCTGGACCAGGTCGGGCTTGAGCCCGCGAATTAGCCGGACCAGCCTGAAGAAAATTTTAGGGTCGTGGTTACGGCTCCCTCCTACTTCGTGCGTCGCCACGCCGCCCGCCTTCAGGGTGTCCAGGCTCTCGCCCCCGCGCGAGAAGACGACGTGGACCTCGTGCCCCACGCGTGTGAGTTCCACGGCGAGGCCCGCCAACTGTCTCTCGGCCCCGCCGCACTCAAGCGTGGGGATGCAGTATATAATTCTCATGGGACGAGCGTGGCGGACGCGTCGCTACTCGGCCTCGGCAATGACGATGCCCTTGTCCACGGTGAGCGTGAGTTCGGAGATTCCACGCAGGTCCAAATCCTTCCACTCTGCAAAGTTCTTCCCCTCCTTGTCCTCCACCCTGATGTCCCAGACGGCCGCCCTCTCCTCCGCGGCGAACCCGAGCTTGACCACTTCGCCGTCCGGCAGCGGGACGCCGCCGAGCACGTCCTCTTCCCAGCCCGGCGAGTCGTGCGGCGAGACGTAGACGGCGCGAAGCGTCGTGCCCGTGAAGTTGTTCAGCGTGAAATCGAGCTGGCCGGAAGAAGCCTGTCGAGCCTCGCCCTCATCACCCGCCGGGACGGCGCGCGACGAGCACGAAGAGCAGGCGGCGGCGAGCACACAGGCCGCGACGACCGCCGTCTTTTTCAATCCGCCTCCCCGGTTAATTGTGCCGGCAGTTTTCTCCCCCTGCCTCGTCAAGACGTTTTCGAGTCCCTTCGCGCCGAGAATGATGAGCAGCATCCAGAACAGGTAGCGAAACCTGTAAAGCGTGCCGACGTTGGAGACGACCAGCCCGAGCGCGGTCACGCCGAAGATGATTATCAAGAGCAGCAGCCACGACGAGAGGCTGCGCGGGTCTCGCCAGATGGCTATGAGCGCCAGCAACTGGCACAGGTAGATGACGAGGGTTTCCGCGCCGGACAACAGCCTCCCGGCATTGCCGACGCGCGCGCCCGCGCCGAGCCACGTGTCAGGAAACGGGGCCCAGAACCCGATCTGGAACGCGCGCGGCAGGTAATGGACCAAATCCTTCGAGTCCCTGAACTCGACCTCGCGGTCAATGGCCGAGCCCGACTCAGGGGTGCCGACGTTGAACCTGTGACGCGTCTGGCTGAGGTCGGCGGCGATTTTTTCCGTCGCCCCGGACAGTCTGTCCGTGAAATTCGGCGGCGTCTTCGTCTTCGGGGGGACAGACCCTTTATAGACGACAATCGCCGGGGCCTGCTTTCCGGGGCCGGCGACCGCTTTCGGTTGGCCGCCCTGGGTCGAAGGATACTGTTTGATTTTCCGGTCGGTGGCGGTCAGCGAAAAAATCGTCAGCGCCCCGACCAGCAGGACGAGCAGCGGGCAGATTAGGTTCCAGTAGAGCAGCCGCCTTTCGAGCACCTGGCGGACGACGAGCAGGACGAGCGCGAAGAACGCGACCGCGAAGATGATCACGCCGAACTTGTGGCGCACGAGCACGAGCAGCGCGGTCGCCGCCGCCATCAGCGCCCCCATGCCGGCGGCCCTCACCCAGTCGTAAGTCCTCGTCAGCCACGTCGTCACGATCAGCGTCAGCGCGAGACCGCCGGCGATGAAGAGCGGGTCTTTCAAGAACTGCGTGGTGTGCAGCAGGAAAGTGGGCCACAACGCGACGACGCCCGCCGCCGCGAGGCCGACCCGCCGGCCCCCGACTTCGCGGCCCAGCAGCAGGACCAGGCAGAGGATGGCGACGTAGCAGAAGAGGTTGAACGGCTCGGCGCTCAGCGTGCTGTAGCCGAAGAGCGGGCTGAGGAGCGCGAACTGGATTGCGATGAGCTTGACGTGTGCCTGCTCCGGCTCCGCCGCCCACGCCCTGACGCCGCTTTCTTTCAGAATCCCCGCCAGCCGCGCGGCCCCGCGCTGGTACTCGTAGCTGTCGAAGGCGAAAGACTCCATGATGCCGTCGCGGTCCAGGAAACTCGGGGCGACCTGCGCCCGCCCGGCCCAGAACAGTGTGACCGCCAGCGCGACGTGCAGCACGGCCGCCGCCACGACGAGACGCCGCCCGCTTGAAAAGAAGGCCGAGAGTCTCCCGGCTAACGGCCGCAGCTTTTCTTTCACCTCGCGCCTGATCGCTCTCTTCCCCATTCTTCCGTTCTTCAATCAATAGTGACTGGCGGAGCGCGCCTCGACGTGCGAGCGGACGAACTCGACGAAGTCGCGCGTGACGGCGTCGGCCGAGCCCATTGATTCGGGCGCGGGTGCGGCGAAGTTCGCGACCACGCCCCGGCCGTCGAAGTGCGCCTCGTAGAAGACGACTTCCGCCCCGCAGCGCGCGGCCACATGCATCAGCGCGGTGGCGATGATGACCCGGCCGTTGGCAGTGTCGAACTCAATCGTCCTCCCCTCTTTATGCTCCATCCTGTCCGGCATCGCGCAGACGAGTCTTCCGCCGCGCAGTCTGCTCCGAATCTCCACGAGGAACGTCGGCGAGGGCAGCAACGGCCGCGCCATCACTCTCGTCCCGCTGACTCGCATCCGAGGGTCGGCGGCGACGGCGACAGGGTCCAGACCCGCGTCGTGAAAAAGACGAAATGCCAGGATGCTGAGCACGGTGTGGGGCGTAATCATCAAGACGCCGTTGCCCGTCGCCAGGGCGCGCTCAAGCGCCTCGTACCCGTTGACGGCGATGACCGGGTCGAACGTCGTCCCGTTCTTCGTCAGGGTGTTCAGGACGAGGTGTAACGCGACCTCGTTGACGCCGTCAACGTTCGTCTTCCGCTGCTCGCTGTAAGCCTGCGTGCGACGGATGAGCGGCGTCGCGGCGCGCGCCAGGAGCCGGGCCGCGCCGAACCTCAACCGTCGCGGCACCAGCCGCATCGCCAGGGCGAAGCAGAGACCCGCGACGTGAAAGGAATACCAGCGGTGTGCCGAACTCGCGCCCGGTTTCAGAGCCATCGCGTCCTAAAAAAATTGGGCCTCAAATAATCTTCCGCAGAAAGGAGAAGGTCTCCTCGGCGCAGCGTTCCCACGTGTACGCTTGAGCCCGCTCGTAGGCCATCGACGAATACTTCTCGCGCTCGCCCGGCGAGACGATCAAACGGCCCAGCACGGCCGCCATCTCTTCCGTGTCTTCGGGGTCGAAATAGACTCCGGCGTCGCCCAGGATTTTCGGCATCGGTTCCTGATTCGAGCAGGCGATGGGCAGCCCGGCCGTCATGGCTTCGAGCAGAGTGTTCGGCAGGCTCTCGCAGCTCGACGCGAAAATGAAGGCGTCCGAGCGCGAGTAAATTTCCGGCAACTCCGCGTGAGGCACGTGGCCGCGGTAACGAACGTACCCCTCCGCCTTCGCGCGCCTGACGACCTTGCGCAGGCGCTTCAGCGCGGGCGGGTGCGCCTGGCCGACGAGTTCCAACGCGACGGGCAAGCCCTCGTGGGCCAATTTTGAGACCGCCTCGGCGACGCGCCACTGGTGCTTGTACGGCTCGACGGTCGAGACGTAGAGCAGCTTGAACGGGTCACTCTTCGAGTAGGCGTCGAGCGGCTTCTGCCGCTTCGGGGCCGCGCGAAAGCTGCCGGAGACGCCGTGCGGGATGACCGCGTCCGGCCCCCTGAGTTTCGAGACCTTCCCGACGACGCGCGCCCGCGTGTAGTCGTTCAGGAAGATCGTGCCGTCCGCCTGGCGAAGGGTTTTCGCCTGGCTGAAGCGCAGCAGCACGAACCGCAGGACCTTCGGCGACGCGCCGTAGTGACGCACCTGCGAGAAGTCGAAGGGCAGCATATTGCGCGACATGGTGACGAAGGGTCGGAAGTCTCCGAGGTACGTGCCGCCGGGGACGAAGAGGAGGTCGCACGCGGCCCGCTTAGCCAGTTGGGCCAGTTTCGTCTGCTGCCACAGGAGCCGCACGGGGAGCGGCCTGTCGAGCGCGGGCTCGTGGACACTTTCCAGCCACTCGCGCCCCGGCAGGCGGCCCAGGATGTCGCGGCCGCCCCAGACGGAGACGCGCTCGATGCCGTGCCCCCACGGCTCCGCGGCCTTCAACAGTTCGGAAAGGTGCGTGAGCGCGCCGCCGCTGCGCAGGTTGGAAGCGTCAATACCCAGATGCATATCATTTCGCCCGAAGCGACTGCCTAGTTTACTCACTCGGGCCGCGATACGCCACACCCGTCAGGGGTCGCGCGGCGGGGCGCGGCCGCAATGGGATTTGCTGCCGGGCCTTGCGGCGAGACTGACAATCAGTTGGACACATTTTTATTGACATATCGGGGGCGTAGGATTAGGCTTTGGGTGTTTCCGGCTTTACTCTCGCGAAAAGTTTTTGGCACACATATTCTCTGGGCCAGTCGCTTTACTTTCGTCAGTCTCACACAGGCATCCGAAAACGGGTTGATCATCGCTGACTCGCTCCATCTCGCTTGAAAAACTGTCTGCCGTGACCGAGGACGCCGCCGGTCGTCCCTTATGATTAGAATAAACATCATCGCCACCCTGACTTCTCCCCCCTCGCAGGACGGCGCGGAGATAGGGGCGCTTCCCGCCGAGGTCGAGTGGCTCGAAGTGTGCGCGGACCTCGCCGGAGAACTCGACCCGGACTGGCTGCGCGGCCGCTTCGCGGGGCGGCTGCTCTACAGCCTTCGGGGCCGCGCCGGGGGAGACGACTCCGCCGGCCCCCTGGACCAGAGGCACGAAAGGCTGAGACGCGCCGCGCGCTCCTTCGACCTCGTCGAGCTTGACGGCGAGCGCGATTTAACCCCGGACCTGCTGGCCCAAATTCCCGCCGGGCAGCGACTCATCTCCTGGCAGGGCGCGACCGCGAATCTCTCAGACCTCGAAGCCAGGTTCGCCCGGCTCTCGTCCGTCCCCGCCCGATTTTATAAGCTCAAGACGAACGCCGCGAAGTGCGGCGACGAACTCCTGCCGCTGGCGCTGCTCGGCCGCATCCGTCGCTCGGACACTATCGCCTACGCGGACGGCCCGCTCGGGTTCTGGACCCGCCTGGTCGCGCCGCACCTCGGAGCGCCGCTCGTCTACGGGCTGGTCCCGAACGGGACGGCAGCAGCGACAGACGCGGAACCGGCCGTGGACAAGCTGATCGAAGATTACGGCTTCCCGCACGTCGAGCCGCTCGAAGGCATCTACGGCATCGTCGGGAGCCAGGTCTTCAAATCGCTCTCGCCGCGCCTGCACAACGCCGCGTACAGGGGCTTGAAGCATCCGGCGCTCTTCGTGCCCTTCCGCGCGGAGTCTTTCAAAGAGTTCTGGGACGAGGTGGTCGAGAGCGACGTGCTCAAGTCTCTGAAGATGCCCGTCAAGGGTCTGACCGTCACTTCGCCGCACAAGGAGGCCGCGCTGCTGACGACGCGGAAGGTGAGCCCCACGTCACGCCGCGCCGAGTCCGTCAACATCCTCGTGCGCGACAACGGCTCGTGGCGCGCGGACACGACCGACCCGGAGGTCGTCTTCATGGCGAGCCGCGAGCGTAAGGTAAGCGTCAAGCGGAGGCGCGCGGCCGTCATCGGCTGCGGCGGCGCGGGCCGCGCCATCGCCACGGCGCTCGACGAGTCGGGAGCCGGAGTCACTCTGGTCAACCGCGGCCCCGAGCGCGGCCGCTACGCGTCCCAACTTCTGGACCTCCCCTACGCCCCGCTACAGGGCTTCAGCGCGCGCGGCTACGACATAGTGGTCAACGCGACGCCCGTCGGGCGCGACGACGGCGCGTCCCCCTTCCGCGTCGAGACGCTCGACAGTGATTCCGTCGTGATCGATCTCGTCTATGGCTTCGAGCCGACGCCACTGGTCGCCGGCGCGCTGGCGCTCGACCGCGTGGCCGTTGACGGGCGAGAGGTGCTGCTCACGCAGGTGCTGCGCCAATTTCGGATGATGACCGGCCGCGACATGCCGGCACACACGATGCGCGAGAAGCTCGGACTTGGAGAAGAAATGATGAATTAGGAATGATGAATGATGAATTAAAGACAAGGGCTTTCTAATTCCGCATTCCGCATTCATTTAGGAGGTGTCTGCCATCGAAACGCAACTCGACATCGCGTGTGACCGTCAGGCGCTGGTTGACCGCGTCAGGGAATTGGCCCGTGAGAAGTTCGCGCCGCGCGCGGCCGATTACGATTCGGAGGCGACCTTCCCGGCGGAGGATTTCGCGGACCTCTTCGACGCGGGGCTCATCGCGCCGGTCGTCCCCGCGGAGCACGGCGGCCTGGGCCTGGGTCCATACCGCGGTGATGTCTTCACGCTCTGGATGATGACGAAGGAGATCGCGAAGGCGGACCTCTCGCTGGCGCGCTGCTGGGAGGGGCACGTCAACTCGCTCGTGCTGCTCGACGGGATGGCGAACGACGAGCAGAAGGCGCGATGGTTCAAACGGGTCGTGGAGCGCGGTGACAAGTGGGTTGCCTGGAGCGGCGAGCCGCAGGCGCGCGCGCCGGGCGAGACGCGCCGCTTCGGGACTTATGTCGAGAAGGTCGAAGGCGGCTACACAGTCTCCGGCAACAAGGTCTTCTCGACGAGCGCGGGCGGCGCGGAGTGGGCCATTCTTCTGGTCAATACGGCCGGGCCGGGCGGCGTCCGCCACGCGACGGCCGAATCCCTCGACACGCAGCTCCTCATGGCCTGCGACCTCTCGGACCCGACCGTCGAGATTGACGGCTCCTGGTGGGACCCCATCGGGATGCGCGCGACCGTCAGTTATCTCGTCAACTTCAGGCAGACCTTCATCCCCGACGAGAACTTAATCGGCTACCCCGGCCAGTACATCAAGGAGGGCTGGCAGACCTGCTTCATCCCGCACTACGCCGCGACCTTTTTGGGTGCGGCCGAGGCTGCCTACGACTACGCCGTCGAGTACGTCACGACGCAGCACAAGACCGCGGACCCTTACATCCAGCACCACGTGGGCCAGATGTCCGTCAACGTGGAGACGGCACACCTCTGGCTCAGGCACGTCGCGCGGCTCTGGGAGACGGGCAAGTACGCGGAGGCGCAAGTGGCCGGCAGCCGCGCCCGCCACGTGGTCGAACATTTGGCGGAAGAGACCGTCAAGCACTGCATCCGCGCGTGCGGAGCGCGGTGTCTGAACCGCCCGAGCGCATTGGAGCGCATCTACCGCGACCTCTCTTTCTACGTCCGCCACGACAACGACGACCACATCCTCGCCATGATCGGCAAGTCCGTTCTGGGCCTGACGCACGACCCGTCGTTCTACAAGCCGTGAGCGCGTGAGCTGAACAAGGGCTTTCGGACCCGTTCGAGATTGGGGTTAAGTAAAATGGCCTCTGCTAATCGCCGCTTCAAACTGGTCATCTGGGGCCTGGCCCTCGGCTACTTCGTCTCCTACGCCCCTTACAGCGCCCTCATCAAAGTCACCACGACGGGGCTCTGGCCCGGCCTCGGCGGAAAGGTTTCCGGCTTCCGCCTGCTGCCGGCGGTCGTCATCTCGACGGCCGTGACCTTGCCCGTCATCATCTCGCTCATGGGCTGGTGGAAGTACGCAGGGCGGCGCGTGATTTTCGGCGTGCGCGTTCCCTTCCCCGACAGGCTCGTCTTCCTCTCCGGCCTCGGCACGGCGATCATCATCGGGGCGACCACACTCGCCTTCACCTTCACAGGCGTCTCCATCATCTTCGCGCTTTTGCTGATGCGCGCGGGCGTGTTGAGCGTCGCGCCCGTCGTGGACCGCCTCTTTAAGCGGCGCGTGCGCTGGTTCTCCTGGGCCGCGCTGGCGCTGAGCGTCGCGGCGCTCCTCGTCGCCCTGATGGACGTTAACAACTACAAGCTGACGGGCGTCGCGGCGCTGACCATCGCGGCTTACCTCGTGGGCTACCTGCTCCGCCTGCCCTGCATCAACGGGCTGGCGAAGACGACCGACACGGCCGTCACCCGCAAATACTTCGTCGAAGAGGTCATGGCCGCGGTGCCCCTGCTGGTAATTGGGCCAGCCGTCTTCGCCTTCGTAGGCCGAGGCGAAATCGCGGCGGAGCTGCGCGCCGGCTTCACGGATTTCTTCGCGAGCGGCGTCACCCTCCCGGCGCTCGTCATCGGCGCGCTCTACAGCTGCCTCTACTGTTTCGGCACCCTCATTTACCTCGACTGCCGCGAGAACACTTTCTGCATCCCGCTCAACCGCTGCGCGAGCCTGCTCGCGGGCGTCTTCGCGTCGTTCGTGCTGACTCTGTTCCTGGGCCAAGCGCCGCCGAGCAACGCACAGCTCGGGAGCGCCGGCCTGATAGTCTTCGCGCTCCTCTTCCTCTCGCCGCTGCATCACGTCCGGCGCTCGTGGGCCAGTTTGAAAGGCTCGCTCGTCAGCCTCTACCGCATGCTGCTCGATTTCGCGGGCGGCTTCGGGGAGCAAAAGCCCCTGGCCGCGCCGGGCCTGCGGGAGATGCTGGCCGGACAATTGCCCACAGCTCAGGCAGACAAGGAACAGCTCGACGGGCTGCGGCAGATATTTTTATTCGTCTGTAGCGGCAACACCTGCCGCTCACCCATCGCCGCCAACATCTCCAACGCGGAGATTGCCGCGCGCCTGAAGATACCGGGCGAGGAGGTAGCAACCGCGCGCGTGCGGGCGCAGAGCGCGGGACTTTCCGCGAGGGCGGGAGCGCCGATGATGTCCGAGGCGCAAGAAGCCCTGCGCCTGCTGGACGTGCCCGTGCTCCCGCACAGCGCGCGCAGCCTGACCGTCGAATTGGCCCACGATGTCGAGCGCATCTTCTGCATGACCGAGGCGCACCGCGCGGCGGTCGTCCGCTTGTTCCCGGCGGCCGCCGCGAAGACGCACTGCCTGGACCCCGAAGGCGACATTGAAGACCCCATCGGCAAAGGGCTCGGCGCTTACGTCAACTGCGCCCGGCGCATTCACACCCTGGTGCGGTCGCGGCTCGATGAGATCAGCTTGCAGGACAGTTAAGAAAGCGAAGCCGGAGGCCCGCGAACCGGGATGCCGCCCGGAGCCGGCCGCGCACGGCCGCGTCAGCGCCTCGCAGGTGCTCGACGTTCTTGGGCCAGAATCTTTCGCGGAGGTCCTTTGCGTCAGAGCGCCCGGCCGCGTCGTCTGGTGCAACTTCGAGTTGGCCCGAGAGCTGGGCTTTGACGTTCCGCCCGCGAACCTTATGACCCCGGAGTTCCACGAAGAGATGCTCGACGCCTTCTCCTACCGCGCCGTCAAACCCGGCGAGGACACCGCGGGCGCGAAGGCCGTCCGCCTGTACGCGGACAAGTACGGCGGCGACGGCGTCCGCCCGGCGCTCGGGGCCGCGCGCGCGGGTTTCCTGCCCTACGGTAACCTCTACGTCAAGGGCATAGGGTTCACGCCGCTCTTCAGGAACGACCCGCGCGACTTCGTGCACTCTCACGGCGGCGTGCACATGGACGACTGCCTGTCGGAAGCCGTCTTCGGCGAGGTCAACCAGAACCTCTTCACGCTCGGCTCGACGCGCGCGGTCGCGGTCATTGACCAGGGCCGGCACATCACCTTCCCCTCGGGCGAGAGAAAGCCTGTCGCGCTCATCGTCCGCACCGGCGCACAACTGCGCCCGGCCCACCTGCTCGTCCCGCGCCCGAGCCGCGACTCGCTGCTGGAAAAATTCGTCAGGATGACACGCGCCACAGGCCAGCTCGTCACGCGCCACGACGCGGCGACGGGCGAAGACATCCCTGACCTGCGGGCGACCATGCGGCGCGTCATCACAGACCACGCGCGCACCGCGGCCGAGCAGTTCCGCTGGCGCATGCTTCACGGCGCGCTCAGCTCGTCGAACATGGAGCTGAGCGGGGCGATGCTCGATTTGCCGACGCAGTCCGCGCAGCCGCGCACGGCCCCCGTCAGGGCGCTCGACTTCCCGGACTCCGTTTTCGGCAGGGAGCACATCGAGCGCGCCGCGCGCCTCGCCCCCGTCTACAGGAAACTGGTCCGCTCTATCCCCCGCCCCGACCGCCAGCGTCTCAACGCGAGGCGGATAGATTTTTGCGGCGAGATGTCGAAAGCCTACGGGCCGCACCTACAGGTGAAGCTGCTGTGCGCCGCCGGCCTGAAGACGGAGACGGCCGAAAGGTTGCGGGCCGAGCAGACGGAACTGGCCCACCGCTTCGCGGAGTCGATTCTCAAGATGGCCGCGTTGAAGAATCAGGGCGGCGCGAGCGTCGCGCGCTCGCTCGTCGAGTCGGTCTCGGGGCTGGACGTTTTCAACCTGCTCGCGCGTTTCCCGCGAGAGTATTTCGCCGCCCCGCGCGCCGATCACACGGACTTTATCCGCGCGGCCCTGAAGCCGATCATTAAAGGCAACCGCTACCAGGTCGCGCACAAGCGCGCGGTCGCCGAAGAGTTGATCAAAGAGTTCGGTGCGCTCTACGGCGAGCTGATGCGCGCCTGCGAGGATTACGCGGAGCAGTATTACGGCGGCCTGGCAAACATGCGGTCTTCCATCGAAGCCCGCGCCGAGTTCGAGAACCAGCCGCTCGACGCGCTCTACTCCAAGCGGCTCTTCGAGGAGCTGAACGAATCGGTCGTGGCGTACGAGGCGGCCGACGACGCGCGTGTCCTACAGGAGGCCGTTGACCGCAGAATCCGCGTCTCGCTGCGCAGCGTCGAAGGACTGCTCTCGCAGGGCGGGGCGCGGCGCATCGCCGGCGGCCGGATAGAAACGGAGAGGCGCACGATTGACGGCGTCTCTTACTCGGTCCTCTCGTGGAACGACCGCGCGCAAACTCGGCGGCTGCACGTCCGCGTCCCCGCGCGGCGCGACCGTGGCGCTTACCTGACGGCGCTCCACAACCTGCCGCGACTGACGAGGCGACAGATCGCGGCGCTGCGTTATCGTTTCACGACGGACGGCTGGCTGAGCCACGACGAGGTCCGCGCGCGGCTGGCCCAGGACGAGCGGGGCGAGCCCGTCATTGATTTCGAGGACATACGCGCCTTCCCATCCGTCGGCCGGCTCGAAGGCGCTTTCTATCTGCGCGGGCCTGGCGGCGATTGCCCGGCGGACGACGCGCCGCGCCTCGGCGGCTACAGCTTCGCGATCCCGGACAGAGACGAGTTAATAAAAATCGTCGCGTCACCACTGGGCCAACTTCGATGAAGCTCCTGGTATCACCCTTGCGAGCCCTGCGCGGCTACGTGAGCCGTGAGTTCTTCTACGTGATGAAGGAGCTGATAGAAAAATACGGCTGGCGACAGCTTGAGACGGGCAGCTTGCGGGACGGGCGGAGGACGATGAGGGAGCTGATTCTGGAAGTGTACGGCGAGCTGCCCGAGGTCATCTTGTTCTGGGAGAGCTACGACGTGCTGGCGCTCCACGCGCTCAACGTCCGCCGGCTCGATTGCCAGAGGTACATTCTCGCCGACGACCTGCACTGGTCCGGCGAGTTGCTGAGGCGGAAGAAGCTGGTCAGTTTCGGCTTCTGCCACGCGGTGCTCTCGACCTACGGCTACGCCTGGGAGAAGTTCTATCCCGGCCTCGCCGGCTTCAAGCGTGTGGTGTGGGTCCCGCACTCGGCCTCGCCCGACTTTATGATTCCGTACAACCCGGACCCCGAGAATTCGATTCTCCTGAGCGGGGCCGTCAGCGTTCACTACCCGCTCCGGCAGCAGATGAAGTCGCTGCACGAGCGCGGGGCCTGTGGGATAGCCTACCAGCCGCATCCGGGTTATCACTGCGGTTACGACTACGAACGCAACGACGGGGACGTGGGCCGCGGCTACGCGTCGAGAATTAACAGGCACCTCGCCGCGTTCACCGACAGCCTGAGCTTCAATTACGTGGTCGCCAAATACTTCGAGATTCCGGCCGCGGGTGCGCTGCTTTTGGCGGACGACGCCGTCAGCGGGCCGCTCGAAAAACTCGGGTTCATTAAAGGCCGCCACTACGTTCCCGTGTCAAAAGAGAATTTGGAAGAGCGTGTCAGGTACGTGCTGGACGAGGGGAACCGTTCGGAGGTGGACGAAATCCGCAGGCGCGGGCAGGAGCTGGTCTGGGCCAGACACAAGACCGGCGACCGCGCCCGGCAGATAAACGAGACGTGTGTGGGTTAAGAAATGAAAAGAACGAACCACGAAGACACACGAAGAGACGCGAAGGAAATTATGCTTGGTGTTGCTTCGTGTATCTTCGTGGTTCGTTCACTTCTTCTTTGGGTCGCCGATGAACCTTAACGATTTTTTCCCGCACAAGGTGTGCATCAACCTGGACAAGCGCGGGGACCGCTGGGAGCGTATGTGTGCCAGATTCGCGGAGCACGGGATCGAGGGGGTCGCGCGCTTCCCGGCGCTGGACGGAAGGTCTCTGACGCCGCCGCGCGACTGGGCCGCCTCGCGCGGGGCTTACGGCTGCCTGCGCAGCCACCTCGCGGTGGTCGAGCTAGCCCGCCGCGAGAATTGGCCCAGCGTCCTGATTTTCGAGGACGACACGGTGCTCGACCCTCAGTTCGGCGACAAGTTTCCGCGCTTCATAGAGCAGCTTCCCGCCGATTGGGATATGCTGCTGTTCGGCGGCATACACTACCTGCCGCTCGTGCGCGCGGCCCCGAACGTCATCAAGATAGCCCACTCGCTCTCGACCTACGCCTACGCGATGAGGCGCACGATCTACGACGCCTTCATCGAGTTGAACCGGCGCGCGCGCGGCGCGCTCGACGAAAACAACAGGGAGTTGCAGAAGCGGTTCAGCTCCTACTGCTTCATGCCGCACCTCGCCTGGGTCGAGGAGGACTACTCGGACGTGACCGACGAGCACATCAATCTCTGGTGGCTCAGGGAATCGCTCGTCCTCTGGGGCGAGGAGATGGACCAGGTCCTGCGGAGCACGGCCGCCGTCGTCTTTCACCGCGGCTCCGGCCCGCAGGCCGGGCGCAACCTGAACTTCCTCGCCGACTATTTTTATCAAAAGCTGCCGGCCGTCGCGCTCCTCGTCGTCGAGCAGGGCGAAGCGCCTTCCGTCAGGCCCGAAGATTTGCCGCCCCACTGCCGCCACATTTTTTTAAGGGACGGCGGGCGCGGCCGCGCTTTCCGCAGCGGCTTCGAGATGTTCGAGCGCGACAAGGAGTTCTTCATCTTCCTGGACAGTGACGTTTTCCTCACGCGCGAGGACGTGAAGGCCAACTTGCTGAAGTGCCGGGAGTACGACTTCGCGAGCGGCTTCCGCGAAATCTGGGACCTGGACGAACAGGACACGCGCAGGATTCTGGGGGAAGATTTGCGCTGGGACTACAACGGCAACTCCCGGCCGCGCCCCAAGCGGGACGCGTGCGGCTCGTGCTGCATCTTCACGAAAAGGGGGATGCTGTTAATCGGCGGGTGGGACGAGGCGGACGGCGCGGGGCGAGACCGCACCTCGGAGAAAGTGGCCCAGCGACTCAGGGTCTACCAGTCGCCTAACCCCGTCCGGCGTCTCTTTCGCGGCTAGACGCGTCACAACCCGGAGAAGCGTTCATGTGGTCAATCGGAATCTACGCGGGCGAGTCGCCGTACCAACTCCTCCCGCACCCGAGCGTCGCGAACCCCGTCCTCACCGGCGGGCACGTCACGGACGTGCCCGCCGAGTTCGTCGCGGACCCTTTCATGACCCGGCTGAACGGCACCTGGTACATGTTCTTCGAGGTGATGAACCAGAGGACGCAAAGGGGCGAGATAGGATTGGCACAGAGCGGGGACGGCCTAGCCTGGTCTTACAGGCAGATCGTCCTGGCCGAGCCGTTCCACCTCTCTTACCCCTACGTCTTCGAGTGGGCCGGCGAGCACTACATGATTCCCGAGACCCTGGGCGCGAACGCCGTGCGGCTCTACAGGGCGACCGCCTTCCCCACCGAGTGGGCCTACCTCGGCGCGCTGTTCGAGGGGGCGTTCGCCGACCCTTCGATCTGTTACTTCGAGGACCACTGGTGGCTCTTCGCCTGCTCGACCCCTTACAGGCACGACACGCTACGGCTCTTTCGCTCGGGCTCGCTGACGGGCTCGTGGACGGAACACCCGGCGAGCCCCATCGTCGAGGAGGACAAGCTATCGGCGCGGCCGGGCGGGCGCGTGCTGGTCGCGGGCCACAGGGTCACGCGTTTCTCGCAGGTCTGTTTCCCGAGCTACGGCTCGCAGGTCCGCGCGTTCGAGATTCGCGAGCTGGCGGGCGCGAGCTACAGCGAGCGGGAGCACCCGCAGAGCCCGATTTTGAAGGGCAGCGGCAGCGGCTGGAACGCCGTCGGGATGCACCACGTGGACCCGCACCCCTTGACGGGCGGGCGCTGGCTCGCCTGCGTTGACGGCCTGAGCCGACAGCCGGAGAGATGAGATGAGACTCTTGCTCCCGTCAACGCACAAGTACCCCGCCTTCGGCGAGGTGGGCGCGGGCGCGCACCCGAAGGCGTTCCCCTCGGGCTCCGCCTTCTACCTGCACGACATGCTGGTCAAGGGCCTGGCGGAATTGGGCCACGAAGTTTTTTATCTTTTGCCGCAGGGGGCCGAGAAGCCCTTGCCCGACGGCGTCACGCTGCTCTCGAAATTCAGGCCGGACGTTGACATCCTGCACACCATCGCCGGGCGCGATAGTGATTTGGTTTTGGAGATGGAGGCGCGGGGGAAGCCCTGGGTCACGACCTGCCACCTCGACCTCAAGGCGCGCGGCCTGGAGCGCGACCCGACCACGGAGAACTGGATATTCGTCTCTCGCACGCTGGCACAACTTCACGGCCGCGACCGCTACGTCTTGAACGGCGTTGACCCGGCCAACTATATCTACTCCGAGACTAAAGACGACTACTTCCTCTTCATGTCCACGATGGACTGGGGGACGAAGAAGGGGCTCGACGTGGTGCTCACGCTCGCGCAGGAGCTGGGCTTCGAGCTGGTCATCGCGGGGACGGGTTCCGACTACGAGTCCATCAACCGCGTCGCGGAGATGTGCCAAAAAATCGGCGCGCGGTACGTCGGCGACGTGAAGGGCAGGGAGAAGGCGGAACTGCTGGCCGGCGCGCGCGGCTTTCTCTTCCCGACGAAGGTGGACGAGGCGTTCGGCCTCGGGATGGTCGAAGCGTTGATGTCGGGCACGCCCGTCATCTGTAGCGACCGGGGCGCGTGCCCGGAGGTCATCTCCGAGGACGTGGGCTTCGTCTGTGCCAGTTATGAAGACTACGTGCGGGCCGTCGAAAGTGTGGCGGAGGTTCCGCCGCAAGCGTGCCGCGCGAAGGCCATGCGGGAGTATCACTATTTGAAGATGGCGGCCGATTACGTGGCAGAGTACCGAAAAGAGATCGAGCGAAATGGCGGCTGAGGCGGACTCCAACAGAATCATTCAAGGGCTCTGGATCGGCGCGGAGATGTCCGTGATGGAGCAGCTCTCCGTCTCCTCGTTTCTGTCGAACGGGCACGAGTATCATCTTTACGTTTACGACGAGATGCGAAACGTCCCCGAGGGGGCGGTCGTCAAAGACGCGGGCGAAATCTTACCGGCTTCAAGCATCTTCCAGTACAAGCACCAGGCGAGCTACGCGGGCTTCGCCAATTTTTTCCGCTACAAGCTGCTGCTGGAGCGCGGCGGGTGGTGGGTTGACACGGACGTGGTCTGCCTGAAGCCGTTCGACTTCGCGGGCGCGCACGTCTTCGCCACAGAGATGTGCCGCGGCGAGGAGGTCGTGACGAGCGGCATCATTAAAGCGCCGGTGGGCAGCCCCGTGATGGCTTACGCCTGGGAAGTGTGCCGGAAGAAGAACCCGCAGGAGCTGGTCTGGGGCGAGACCGGGCCGAGGCTGATGATGGACGCGGTCGGCAGATTTTCGCTCTCGCGGTGCAGGCAGCCGTTTCAAGTTTTCTGCCCGCTCGATTACTCGGAATGGCACAGGGTGTTGGAGCCGGATTTCGAGGGGACGTTCGGTGAGACGACTCGCGCGGTCCACCTCTGGAACGAGATGTGGAGAGACGCCGGGCAGGACAAGAACGCCGAGTACGGCCCGGCCTGCCTCTACGAGCGGCTCAAGCGGAAGTATCTCCGGCGTCGAAGAGGAACGAATACTTCTCTATGAAGCCGAGGTAGTTGCGGATGACTTCGAGGTAGCCTTCGAACCCGCCGTGCCTGTAGCCTTTCTCGTGGAGCGCACTTTTCATCTTCTGCTCCCAGGCGGCGCAGGCGCGCTCGTCGTCGCGCGTCTGTAGGTAGCCCGTGACGATGACGTCCCAGTCGTGTATGCGGTCCAGGAACGTGCGGTGGAACATGCGCCGCAGGTCCGGGTTATTCAGAACCTCGTGCCGGGTCTTCGTGTAAGCGTCCTTCAGCGCCTTGTGTGCCAGAACTTTGCCGCGCGCGTTGACCTCCGCGCCCGTGCGGTAGATGCTGCGGAGGTAGCCCACCTCGCTCGTGGCGCACTGCGCCGGGTTCGAGCCGCCCCAGAGGTAACGCTCGTCCATGCGCATGTTGGGCATCGCGCCCTGTGCCAGAAAGTTTTCGTTGTCGATGCCGGGGATGACCAGCGCGTCGTGGTCCATGAAGACGACCTTCACGCCCCACTCCCCGTCGCGCCAGACGCTCTTCAGCCCGACGTTTCTCGCTACGAAGGACTCGCCCCTCGAATACCCGCGCACGGCCAGGAGCGTCCCCCAGAATTTTCCGAGCTGCTCCACCACCGAGAGGTAAGTCGCGTCGGCCCGCGCGCGGTTCTCCGCCACATTGAGCGCGGCCTCTACATACTGCCTGTAACTCTGGAAGCGCGCGTCCGGCGGCCTGTAAACGCCCAGCACTTCTTCCAGCAGCTCGTCGGCCAGCCGCCGCGCGTCGTGCCTGTCGTAGTCCACCTTCAGGCCGCGCTTGAAGTAGCGTTCGGCTCCCCGCGGGTCGAGGTAGAAGGCGAGTTTGTCCAGGCGGAACGAACTGGTGCCCGCGAGGATAGTCTGGGCCGGCGCGACATCGCTGATGAATTGCGCGGTGAGCCCGAGGCCGCGCCGCGGGATGCTCAGGGTCGTGTAGCCTTCGTTCCTGAACGCAGCAACCGACTCTTCCATCGCCGTGCGCATCTCGCCGAAGTCCTGGCCGTAGGCGCGCGCGTCCGTGAAGTAGCTGAGCACGGCGGCCTGGGAATTTTTCACGGGGACGGTGGAGACGGTCCTCCGGGAGAGGTAGCCGGCCAGCGGCGCTTCCGTCCCGTGCGCGGCGCGGTAGATGACGGCGAGCTTGAGCGCCGCGTTGGTCTCGAAGCGCAGGAGCGCGAGCATGCTCCCGCCGTCGAGGCGGTGCGAGGGTGAGACCGTGTAACCGTCGCGCGCGTAAACGACGCGCAGGCGGTTGGGGCCTTTGCGCCCGGCCCGCTTAATCTCGAACTCCACGTCGCTGCCCGGCGGCTTGACGACGAGGACGACCGTCGTCAAAGGGTATTCGACCAGCGAGTTGATTTCGGAACTGGTGTCGTCCGCGACCCAGTAGATGTTTGAAGACTCGCAGAGCCTTTTGAGGATCGCGCCCTCGTAGTCGGGCAGGACGGCGAGCGCGCGCGCGACTTCATTCGCGACGTGGCGCGGCTCCTCGACGTTCACGTCCTTGATGCCCTCGCTCACTTCCATCTGCTTGAGGAGGCGCGCGACCGTCTCTGCGGGGCTGAAGACGTAGCGCGCGAGCGTGAGCTTGCAGTCTCGCCGCGACAGTTCCACGAAATCGGCCAGGGCCTGCTCGGAGCTGCGCCGCCCTTTGAGTCGCGCGTGAACGCGGTTCAATCTTTCGAGCCTGCGCCGCAGCTCCGGGACGAAGTGGCGCAGCTCCGTCGTCGTGTAGCCTTCTTTCAGGACGGAGCCGGAGAGCTGAACGTCCGCGCCGGGCGCGGGCTTGAGGCCGAGCCGCGTGAGCAGGAGGTCGTACTCGTCAATCTGGTCCGGGGCGAGCTTGAGCAATTGGTGTTCGAGCATGAGGACGGCGAGACGCCTGACATCCCAGGAGACTCCGGTGCCGCGCCTGGCGAGCGCGAGGAGTGAGAGGCAGAAGGCGCGGCTGTAGTCTTCGTGTTCGAGGAACTCGCTCAGCAGATTGCCGGGCCGGCGCGGCTGGGTGAACCCGGCCGTCTGGAGAGCGCGTAGGTAATTGAGCTTGGAGAACTGCGAGGCTCTGGCGAGATTCTTCATGCCTTAGACATCCACCCACCCTTTGAAGGGTAGCGCCGCGCGGCGAGCGTGTACGGTCGAGAGCGAAGACGTTTCGATTCGCTCGGTTATTGTTCGGCGGACATCTCAGAAGTGGTGTGGGAGATTAGCCGGCGGCGCAACCGCCGGACGCGCCGTAAGAATTGGTCCACGTCCCGGCAGTTTCACCGCCGGCTAATTTCCTGCGTCCCCGCTCGGGGCCACTACTTCCACTTCTTACTGCCGCCGGTGGACTTGCTGCCGCCGGTCTTGCCGCCGCCCAGAGGCTTACCGCCGCCCAGGGGCTTGGCGACAGCCAGAGGCTTGGGGCCGCCGCCGCCCGGCGGTTTTGTCCCGCCGCCAGGCTTCCCGCCACCGGGAGGCTTGCCGCCTCCGCCGGGAGGTTTACCGCCCCCCGTTTGCTTGCCGCCGCCTTTCGGCTTGCCGTAAGGCTTCGGCTTACCATAAGGCTTCGGCTTGCCGCCGTTCTTGCCGTCCTTCTTCCCGCCGTCCTTCTTCCCGCCGTCCTTCTTCCCGTCCTTTTTGCCGTCTTTCTTCCCGTCTTTCTTGCCGTCCTTCTTGCCGTCTTTCTTCTTGCCTTTCTTCTTTTTCTTCTTCTTCGGGTCAGGCGTGATGCCGAGCGCGATAAGGAGCGCGGTGAGCAGTTCGTTGGCGCACTTGGTGCTGAGCACTACACAGACGGTGTCCGTTGTTTCGCCGCCGCCGCCGTCGTACTTTTTACCTCCCATAACTTTCCTCCTTAGATTGAAAGGAATCCTGCGTCGTGCCGCTCAGCCCGCCGAGGCTTAACTGACGAGCATCGAGGGCGGTCGCCTCGTTCTTCTCGATTAGAACTCATTCACCCGAGGCCGCAGCGCCGCACTTCATGCGCCGTCTCGGGACAGGTATTCACGCGGCAGCGGTGGCACTCGCGCAGTCGGGCCGCCGGTGGTCGAGCAGAGATGGTGCCGGGAATGGGCGAGGGTGGTCTTCCCGAATCCTTCGGAATAGCTCTCGTCCCTTCGACTCAGGACGAGTAATCGGCGAGCCGAGCCCGCCGGCTGACCTGGGCCATCGGCCGGTCGGCCGGGCCGGAGAGATTTATTGAATGCCTCTCTCCGGCCCGGCCGGTCCCGATGACGAGACTGATGATTAGGGCGCTACCGTCGCGTTCCTGTTTTGCGGCTGCCTGATGAACCGCTGTAGCTCCCTCTCGTTCTTCTTCGGCGGCGGCGGCGGCCCCTGCGACTTCGGCTGCGGGTTGCAGGGCGTCCAGGGCGGCCCCGGCTGCGGCGGCACGGGCTGCGCCTGCGGCGTGCCGACGCGGAAGATGCCCCACGCGCCGGCCTTCGCCTGGAGCGGCAGGAAGACCGTGTAGAGATAGTCGCCCGCCTGCCCGAACTCGCCGCCGGCCCGGTCGATGACGGCGTCGAAGTGGTCCGACGAGCCGTGGTTGTCGCGCGAGCCTATCCACTGCGAGAGCAACTGGTCGCCGATGACGGTCGAGTTGTTCAGGTAGGGGTTCTTCTGCCAGACGTGGCCGTGAATGCTGACGACCTGAGACGTGCCCGTCCCGAACGGGTGCGTCATGCGGAAGCGGACGGCTTGGCCCACGTCCGCCGTCACCACCGGGGTCACGGGGTCAATCTGGAATTTACTTTTCTGATTCAACTGGTTCGACGACATGCAGGAGAAGTCCGTCGCGTTGAGGTTGTTGTAGCGGAAGTCCATCGGCTCCGTGCGGTAGTTGACCGAGCTGGTGTTCAGCTGGCCGCCGGCCGTTGACTTCGAGATGACCATGTTGTCGCTGATCATCAGCGCGAACTCGCGGAACGTCGAAGCGCCGCCGCCCAACGTGACGGTCGCCTGGGCGCGCGTCGTCGGCGGCGTCGGGCCCGGCTGGTCGCAGTCCACGCCGCCCGGCGTCCCCGTCTGGTCGCACTTCCAGCTTGAGCCGGCCGGCTCGATGATCATGCTCCCGAACAGGCCGTTGATGTTCTGGAAGGGGAGGTCCGTCGGGAACAGGTTGAGCGCGCCGAACTCGACCGGCGTATAGACGAGCGCCTTCGTCGTCTGGTCGCGCTCGACCTTGCCCGCGTACCACTGGTACGTCATCGTCTTGCCGAAGGGGACCGACTGGTCCTGCTGGCCCTGACTGTTCCAGCCGACGTTGACGCCGTTGCTGAGCGCGCCGTCGTAGGCCAGGAGCTGCGGGTGCAGCCCGACTATCTTGGAGGGCGCACGCATGTAGTTCTGGCCGTCGAACGGCGGAGCCCACTTGAACTTCGATTTGAAGACATCCGCGTTCGGGTTGACGTAGTTCGTCAGGTTGACCTTGATGCAGTCGCCCGCGGCGGCGCGCAGGATGAGCGGCTCAATCGGCGTGCCCGGTTTGAGCTTGCCGTAGCCGGACTGTCCCGACGTGGAGGAGATCAGGTCTTCCGCCCTGACGTACATGATGCCGAGCCCGTTGTGCAGCGTCTCGTCCGGCTTCGGGGGATTGTTCCGCATCCCGCGGTCGTTGAAAATAATCTGCCCCTTGCTCTGGCCCGGAAGCGGCGGGACGGCGTTCTGCGCGT
Organism: Pyrinomonadaceae bacterium; assembly: GCA_036403435.1. GTDB lineage: Bacteria > Acidobacteriota > Blastocatellia > Pyrinomonadales > Pyrinomonadaceae > QHXM01. The sequence continues at coordinate 47,574 of DASWQY010000180.1, read as the reverse complement.
CCACGGCGAAGATGTCGAAGGTGCGCGTCGGCGCGTTCGCCGGGCAGGTCGCGTAGTCCATGTTGGCGTCGGGCACCTTCGGGTTGCTCGTCAGGTACTGCAACTTGTCCGCGCCCTTGCGCGGGTCGTAGGAGCGGAAGAGTCCCCACATGCCGTTGGCGAGCCCCAGCTCGTCGAGGCTCGGGCTGTAGAGGGAGTCCACGCAGTTGCCCTGCGAGGTGCCGTCCGGGCACTTCCGGCTGCTGTTCATCGTCGCCGAGGACGGGACCTGGAAGAGAAACTCGAAGTGCTCGGAGAGCCCCATCGCCTGGACGCTGCGGTAGCCGGAGTCTTTCCAGAAGGGCTCAGCCGTCCAGACCGGGCCTTCGACGTTGAACTGGTGCGAGAAGACGTGGGCCCCGACGAGGACGCGAATCTGGACCCTGTCGCCCTGGTAAGCACGCATCAGCGGCGTCACAGGGTCGCCGATGGGCGGCGCGTTACTCGCTATCTTCACGGACGAGTCGTAGGCGTTGGACGGGTCGCCGAACTGCCCGACGCGGAACGGGAGCGGGTCGTTCAGGTAGTTGACCGAGTGCGTGCCGGGGCCGCGCCCGAGCACGGTGCTAATCAACTGCGGGGTCGGCGGCGGCAGGATGGCGAAATTCGGGTCCATGTATCCCTGGCCGGGGTCGCTACTCGGGCCCGAGATCGGCTGGCAATTGTTACACTTGCTGCTGGCAGCCTCATACGCGAGCTGGAAGTCCTGGAACTCAAGTGTGAACTCGCGGTAGCTGATGTCAGCGCCCGTGATGATGTCATTCGTCAGGATGTCTGCCTTCCAACTGGTCGGGCCGCCGTCCGTGCGCGCGGCCGACGGCATCACCTCGCCCGTCTCCGAGTTCTTCCAGACCGAATTCAGCGGCTCGATGAGCAGGCCGGCGTAGAGTCCCGCCTGCTGGTGCGTGGACGGGCCGAAGTGGTCGTGCGTGAAAGTGGTCCGCATCGTCCGGTCCACGTTCGAGTTGTCAACGAGCGGGTCCAGGTACCAACGCTGGATGGTCGTCTGCGCGCCGAGCCAGCTCGGGCACATCGGCCGCGAGCTGGATGTCGGGTGGTCCGTGCAAGCCTTGCAGTACGGGCTATTCGGGTTGGTGGCGCAGTCAATGATCTCCTTCGGCGGCGGCTTCAAGGTGAGCGTCGTCTGGCTCCCCGCCTGCATCATGCCGCCGGTGGCGTTGATGGCCGCGACCATCTCCTGAACCTCCTGCGGGCTGTAGGTGCCGTCCTCGTAGTTCCAGCCGTTGCCCGCGCCGTCCGAACTCGTCACGTCGAACTTCACAAGGTGGACGTGCTGGCCGATGATGTCGGTCGGCGTCCGCACCTGGAAGTCGTCAACCTGATAGTAATTCGGCACGAGGTTCGTATGCCAGAATTCGACGATGTCGCCGGCGTTGCCGCGGATAAAGAGCGGCTCGGGCCTGCGGCCGCCCGTCTGTCCAAACTTGTAATTGTAGGTCGGCATCACGTCCTGCCACAGGCTCAGCATGCGCTGCTGCGGGTAGTGCCACTTCTGTTTGTTGAAGACCACGTTGAGCTGCATGGCCGCTATCTGGTAGCGGCGCATCTTGCCGAGGGGGACTCCGTTGTCGTCCACCGCGGGGTCGGCGAAGGGCGCGCCGTGCTGCGCGCCGAGCTGCTCGGCGGTGTTGCCGGCCGGGTTCTTCCGCGGCAGGCCGTTGAGGATGAAGCCCGTGGGCGGCTGGGCCAGCGTGCTCTGCGGGACCGTGCTCGCCGGTGTGGGGCAGTTGCCCTTCGTCCCATCGGGGAAGTAAGTCTCGTAGCAACGCTTGCCGAAGTAGGCCATCGCGGCCTGCTCGACCGCCGTCCCTTCTTCGGGCAGCCGGGTGGCGTTCATCTTCGAGAGGTCTTTGCTCCAGTCGAACTTGTCGTGGCGCTCGTAGCCTATCTCGCCGCCGATGACGACGTGGCGCGGCAGGCCGCCGTCCTGGACGCCGCCGTTGGTCGGGTCAACGGCGAAGTCGAGCGGCGGGTGCGGCGCGCGCGCGCCGGCGATGCCGGGGATGAAGTAGGGATAGCCCGGATTCTCTAACCGGTTGTTGGCGGAGGGCACGAACTGGCCCGTCATCTGCGTGCCGTTGAACTGGCTGTTGATGACCGTCCCGTTAATCTTCTGGCCGTTCACGCACCCGCCGACGACCGTCAGGCCGTTGACCGTGTTGTTCTGGCAAGTCCCGCCGATCTCGATCTGGCCGCCGATGATCGTCCCGTTGACGGTCTGCCCGTTGACGCAGCCGCCGACCACGTCCATGCCGTTGACCGCGTTGTTCTGGCACTGGCCGCTGACCGGAGGCTGAAGCGGGGTGTTGAGCCTGACGGTGTTGGGGCCGTTGACGCGGACGACCGGGCCGATCTGCGCGTAAGCCGGGAGCGGGGCCATCGGGACCGTCGGCAACGGGACGATGGCCGGCGTCGGCGTGCCCGCCCGAATCTCGCCGTCGGGCAGGGCGCGCGAGCCGGGGACGACCTGGCCCACTTTCGGGCTGCCGCTCGGGAAGACGTAAGTCCCGGACTCGAACGTGTCGTGGACGCGCCACATGGACCACATGCCGGCGGCGAAGTGCGGGTAGAAGTGGCAGTGGAAGATCGAGTCTCCCACGGTCTTGTTGCGGTTGCCGCTGCCGTTGTAGGTCATCTCCAGCGTGTAGCTCGCGCCCGGACTAATCATCTGGCTGTCCAGGTAGCTCGACTCGTCGCTGTTGGGCGACACCAACCACTGGTGCGCGTGCTGGTGGTGGACGTGGCTCACGTCAACGCCGCCGTGCAGAATCCTGAACTTGACGTGGTCGTTCATGTAGCTGTGGTAGACGTTCGACGGGTCGTCCGGGAAGAAGACCCTCGTCGCCTTCGGGAGCGGGACGAGCGTGTACGGCTGAACGGTCCCGCCTGGGTTCAACGGGTTGGGAATCCTGGCGTTGGCACAATTCAAGTCGGGCTTGCCCGGCGGGTTGGTGCTCGTCTTGCCCTCGAAAGCCTGGTTGGTGTTGCAGGGCGGGATGAGCGCCCGCTGGTTCTGCATGTTGAAGTAGTTTGACTTGGACGCCGGCAAGGTGGCGGTGGAGTTGGCCGGCCTGTCCACCAGCATCGCCGGGTCGCCGACCGTCCACGAGCTGAGGAAGAACTCTTCGTACTTGCAGTCAACGCAGTCGCCCATCGGGCCGACGCCGAGGCGGTTGGCGTAGATTTCCGCGCCGATGCCGCCCGTGCCGTAGTTGATGGCAAAGGCGTCGTTGCCGGCCTGGACGGTGTCAATCATCGCCGGGTCAGCGAAGACCGGGAAAGCCTGCGTCGCAACCTGGCCCAGCGCGCCGTGGTAGATGATGGTCAGTTCGCGGTAAGGCTGCTTGCGGTCGGGCGCGGCCGGGTTGGCACAAAAGAGCGGGTTCGTCGCGGTGGCGATTGCGGGGTTTTTCTCGGCGTTGCACGGCGGCTCGGGGTTGTCTGGTCCAGTGGTCCCAGCGAACCTCCCCGCGCCCGGCCCCGTAATCATCGCCGTCAAATCGCTGTAGACAATCTTGCCGCCGCCCGTGATCGGTTGGCCGCCGGTGTCGAGCATCTGGAGGATGGGAGTCCCGTTCGGGATCGGCGTCCCGTCGGCCCACTTCGAGCCGGCCGGGTAAACGGCGTTGTAGTTGATGAGCGGGTGGTTGTCCAGCGTGTCCAGGTAGCCGCCGGTCGTCCTGATTACTTTAATCTGTTTGCCCGTAGCGAGCGTTAGCGTGCACTTGTTCGAGCCGTCGCAAGGGCTGAGGGTGGCCCCTGTGGGCAGGCTGTTGGCGTTGTAGGTCGCGAGCGCCAGCTCGTCGGCCGTGACCTGGCTGCGGTACCACTCGGCGGTCTGCGGCTGGACGTTGACGGCCCCGAAGAGCCCGCGCACGAGCTGGTCGCCCTGCGTGCTCGTGTCGCCCATCGTGTAGAGCAGGAAGGTTCCCTCGTTCCTGACGTAAAGGGTGTACTTCGTCGGCGTCGGCGAAGGCGAAGGCGAAGGCAGCGGGTTGGGATTTAAGCTCGGCGGGTTGAGGCCGACGAAAGAGCCGTCGTCCTGCGGGCCCTGGACCCACTCCATCCCCTGCACGTGAATGGAGACGGGTTTGGTGTCGGGGAAAGTGAGCGGTGTCGGCGAAGGCGTCGGCGAAGGCAGCACCGCCGGCGGCGGCTGCGTCGCGGGCGGCTGTATCAGGTTCCAGAAGTTGATGGTCAGGCAGTCGCCGACGTTGGCGCGCAGCACGAGCGGGCGCGGGCGCTTACCCGGCCTGAGCATCTTGCCCGACTGGTCCAGGTCTCCCTTGAGGGCGAAGATGAGCCCATTCGGGATGACCGCGCCCATGCGGTTCAGCATGATGGGCTGGAAGAGTGCCACCACGTCGGCCGTCACGGGGCGGCAGTTCGGCGGCGCAGGAGCGGCGGCCGGACCCTTCGCGGGCGGCTGCTCTTTCGGCTGTTCTTTCGACGGCCCGGCCGAGTCTGCCCCGGCCGAGTCTGTCCTGGCGTTCATCGCCGCGGCGTCGGCGACCGTTGGGCCAGCCGCCGGCGCGTCCGCCGTCACCACGGTCGGCGTTTGCGCGCCCGCCCGCCCGGCGAGCAAGGTGAGAGCAAGGACCAACGTGGAGTAGCTGATGAGACCGATGAGAGACTTGCGGCGGGTAGGCATATACTCTTCTCCTGAGAATTCTCCGGTCTACTGGGCTATGAATGCTGGGTTATCAAGCTAACGACCCGTGCTCGCTTATGGGAGGTGAGACTAACGAAACGAGAAGGACTTCGTTAGCGGCATGGTGAAAAGTCAAGTGAGAAAACTGGTACAATTTCCCGCGTTCGCTTGGAAGCGCGCAAAGCGTAACTCTTCCCCTTGTTCGTGTCAATATAAAACTTGCAAAATAAGTTTCTACCTGTGCCAATAAAATTTCTGTGGACTAATTAGCGGGCGATGCCCTAGTATCTCTGGCCTCACGTCCGTCGTTGGACCTGATGCGGCCGCCGGCGATTTTGCCCCGGTGGTCCAAAACCTTTCGAGCAACGGGTTCGGCGTCCTTTGGATTTTTGAAGTCGCGGCCCGCCCCCCCGCAAGGAGAGAAGCCTCAGCCCTTCGACCGCCGCGGCTTCTCGGAAAAGTCCGGCGGGCCGGCCCTCTTCTCTCTCTGAAACGAATCAAGCCATGCCGGCCAGAGCCACAGTCATGAAGTTCGGCGGGACCTCCGTCGAAGACTGGCCCGCCTTTGAGAGGGTGGCCCGCGTCGTGCGCGCCCACGAAAGCGCGCGCCCGCTCGTCGTAGTCGTCTCCGCCATGGGCGGCGTGACGGACGCGCTTCTCGACGCGCTGCGCTCGGCCGAGGGCGGCGAGTTGAGTCTGGCCCAAAATTTAGTCGAGGCTCACCTCGAACGACACCTGCGCGTGGCCGACCAGTTGGGGGCGAAGGCGCGGGCCGGCGTCCGCACGACAGTCGAGAGCGCCCGGCGCGAGATAGCGGGACTGCTCGGGGCGGTCGGCGGGAACGGCACGTCGCGGGCGCGACTGCGTGACGCCGTCGCCTCCTACGGCGAGAGCCTTTCGGCCGCGTTGCTCGCGGCCGTGCTCCTTGAGCACGGGCTCCCGGCCACCTACGTTGACGCACGCCGCTGCATCCTGACGGACGCGTCGCACGGGCGCGCGCGGCCCATCTACGCGGAGACGCGGCGGCGCACGCGCGCGGAAATTGGCCCACTGCTCACGGCCGGAAGAATCCCGGTCCTCGGCGGATTCATCGCCGCGACCGCCGAGGGCGTGACGACCACGCTCGGGCGCGGAAGCTCCGACTACACGGCGACGCTCGTCGGCGCGGCGCTGTCCGCGCGCGAGACTCAAATCTGGACCGACGTTAGCGGCGTGTTGACGGCCGACCCGCGCCTGATCGAGACGGCGCGCACGGTCCCGCGGCTCTCCTACGACGAGGCGGCCGAGCTGGCGCGCTTCGGTGCCCAGGTGCTCCACCCGAAAACGATTGGGCCCGCCGCCGCGCTCGGCATCCCCCTGCGCATCCGCAACTCGCGCGCGCCCCAAGATGTCGGCACGATTATTCGCGCCGGGCGCGTTGCGTCACGCGGCGCGATCAAAGCCATCGCGTGCCGGACGGGGTTCGCGACCGCCGAATTCACTCCCGCGCGCGGCTTCCCCGCCGACGGCTTCGCGCGCGTCGTACGGGAAGTCTCCGGCCGGAATCAATCGGCCGTCCACCTGATGGCGACCGCGGGGGACAGATTCGTCGTGGCGTGCGAAGAGGCCGGGGCGCTGCCGTCTATCCTTCAGGACTTGCGAGCCTTTGGCCCAATCGAGTTCAGGAGTGAGCGCGCCATCGTCTGCTGCGTCGGCGAAGGCTTACAGTACGCGCGCGGCCGCGCGCTCGAATCCCGCGACGCGCTCAGGGGACTCGACTCCACGCTCGACTGGTGCAGCACCTCCAGCTACAACTTCGTCTCGATCCTCGACGGGGACCGCGTCGGCGCAGTCGTCCGCCGACTGCACCACGCCATCTTTGAAAATCACAAGGCGCAGGAAGAGGCGGCGAGCTTCTCAGGGTAAGCGGAGTTGAAATTTGAGTTCGAGCAAGTAAGAGCGCGTGTCAAAACTCAACCCTTTGCGCCTTACGTCTTGTCTTTGCGCCTTTGCGTGAACGGCTGTTTCTCGCAAAGGCGCAAAGTAAAAACGTAAGGCGCAAAGGGTTGAGTTTTGATTTTGAAATGCGCTTTACTTATAGCCGGCGGCTTCGGTGATTGCTTTGACTAGCGTAGTGGGCGAGGCGAGGCCGTAGGCGCGCGTCCAATGGCCGGTCGCGTCGTTGCCGATGAGGATCGTCGGCGTGTGGTCGTTCTTATTCGCGACCGCGACGCCGAACGCCTGTAGCAACGAGTCAATCTCCGCCTGGTCGCCCGTCACGAACGTCCAGCCCGGCCCCGCCTTGAACTTCGCGGCGAAGTCGAAGAGCCTCTCGGGCGTGTCCGTCACGGGGTCAACGCTGACGGAAATCAACTCGATGTCGCGGCCCACGTGCTCGCCCAGTTCGCTCTGCACCCGGCGGAAGGTCGCGGTCAGCGGCGGGCAGATGGTCGTGCAGGTCGTGAAGATGAAGTTGATGGCGACGACCTTGCCCTTGACCAGGTCCGTGTAGAAGTTGAGCCGGCGGCCGTTCTGGTTATAGACGGTCGCGTCCGGGATGCGCAGCGCCGAAGCCTCGGCCGCGCCCTCGGCCGGCGGACTGGCCTCGACCGCAACAGCTCCGGCAGTCTGCGCTGGACCATTATTCTTCGCCGGCCTCAAAGCCATCCCGCACTTGGGACACTTGCCCGGCCGGCGCGAGGTGACTTCCGGGTGCATGGGGCATTCGTAGCGCGCCGCCTTCTGGCGCTGCGCCTTACGCTGCGCCTGCCCGGCCGCCGAGGGGTTAGCGCCGCACGGCACTGGCCCAAAAACTATCAGAGCGGCGAGCGCGAGCGCGAGAATAAACTTGACCCTCATCGGATTTCTCCACGTCAGATGCTTGCTTCGTCCGCGCCGGCTCAATCCACGTCCACCCAGCCGCTCGCGGACAGATATTCTTTCTTCTCCAAATCAATCGTCACGACGTACGCGCCCGACGCGCCGATGCGGCGGTTTGGGCCGTAGGTGACGGCCGGCGTCAGCCCCGTCGCGAACTGGTTGAACCCCTCGAGCGTTTCGATCAGCTTCTCGCGGCTGACATCCTTGCCCGCACGCTTGAGAGCTTCGACCAATATCTTCGCCGCGCCCATCACCGAGAGCTGCGTGGCGAGGTGAGTCTTGGGCAGATTGTACTTCGCCGCCAGCGCGCGAAACTCTCCGACGCCGTCCCCGGTCTGGTCCGACGGCGAGGTCGGGAAGGCCAGATAAATTTTCCGGTTGAAGCTCAAAGGGGCTTCCATGATTCCGCTCCCTCCGGCCACGGGCAGGTAAACGGCGGGCGACCAGTTGAGCTTGTCCGCCTCCTTCATCAACGCAATGGCCTCGCCGCCCGCGCCCAGGAAGAGCACGACCTGCTTGCCCGTCTTGCCGAGCTTCACGGCCAGGCCCTGCGCGTCGAACTGCGCGCGCCGGTAGCCCTCTGTCTCGACGGGGCCGCACCCGTTTTTTAGGCACTGGTCCTTGACGGCCGCGATCACGCCCGCGGAGAGTTCGCTTTCGGGGTAGACGACGAGCACGCCCGATTTGTCGCCCTGCAACTTCTGAGAGGCGTAGCTGACGAGCGCGCGCGCCTGCTCCTCCAACCCCGACAGCAGGTAAAAGACGTGGCGGTTCAAGGGGCGCGCGGTCTGCGGCGAGAGCGTCAGTGGGCCAATCACGGGCACGTCCAGTTCGTCCGCGAGCGCGGCGATCTCGCTGTCAGCCCCGGAGGTGAAAGCGCCCGCGAGGGCGAAGACCTGTTCGTCCTGAAGCGAACGCCTGAGGCTCGCGGCCGTCGCGGCGGGCGTGTCGGCAGTCTCTATGAATTTCAACTCGACCTTGCGGTTGTAAATCCCGCCGCGGCTGTTGACCTCGTCGAAGAAGGCCGTCAGCGTGGCCCTGATGGCCTGGCCGACGCCGGACAGTTCCCCTCTGGTCGGCACGATTGTGCCGACAGTGATGCTCTTCTCGGTCAGGCCGGGGTCGCGGTCCTGGCCCACCCGCTTCAAGTAGGCGACGAGGTCGGCCAGGTCTTCGCGCGCCATCTGGTAGCTCGGCATGGCCGGGTGCAACTTGTTGCCGCCGGGGTCGAGCCCGCGCGTGATGGCGAATTCGAGCGCGCGCTCGGTGTAGGGCGGCCGCTTGCGCCCGCTCGCTTGAGTCACTTCGTAGGGCTTGGTCAGGATTTCCCACGAGAGGTTCGACGGCACGACGCCGCCCTCCGGCTTCCCCTGCCCGTCGAGCCCGTGGCAACCGGCACAAGGCAGAGTGCTGCCCGGCACTTCAATCGAGGCGTCGCCGACGTAGGCCAGGACTTCGCGCCCGGCCGCGGTAGTGCCCTGCACGTAAATCTGCTTCCCGCGCTTCTCCTGCGGCGTCAGCGTGGCGGCGGCGGCGGTCGCGGTCGCTTCCTGGGCCAGAAACGCGTGGGCCGTGACGCCCTGCGCGAAGGGATGCGCCGTCAAGAGGCCCGCCGCCAGAGTCAGACAGATCGCGACGGCGCGCAAGGTTGAGGTGGGGCTGAGATGCAAGACTTTTATTTCCCGCCGGGCGGCTGATCGTTCAGGACGCTGGCGACGACCTTGCTCAGCTCGTCGCTCTTCGCCAGGCCGAAGGCTTTCTTCCAGAGCCCCGTGCGCTCGTTGCCGATGAGGATGATGTTGGTGTGGTCTTCCCTGTTCTCGACGTATTGGCCCAGCTTCTTGAGCGCAAACTCGACGTTCGCCTTGTCGCCCGTCATGAAGTACCAGCCGGGGCGCGCGCCGATTCTGCCCGCGTACTCCTTGAGGCGCGACGGCGTGTCAACGGTCGGGTCAACGCTGATCGAGATGATGTAAGCGTCCCTGCCCAAATGGTCGCCGAACACGTCCTGGACCTTCTGCACGTTGCGGTTCATCGGCAGGCAAGTGCCCTGGCAGGTGGCGAAGAAGAAGTTGATGACGACCACCTTGTCTTTCAGGAGGTCGCTGTAGAGGCGCATCTTCTCGCCGTTCTGATTCACCAGCTCCACGTCCGTGAAATACTTCTGCGCCGCCTGCTGCCTGGAGTCCTGCGCCGCCGCACGCGGGCCGCAGAGGAGGAAGAGGGCGGCCGCGGCGAGAACCATTGTGGGCCACTTTCTCACGAGTGCTTTTTTCATTCACTTCTCCTCGGATGGGCCGCCCGCCCTCACGGCTTGCATGGTGATGAAAGGAATCTGGGTGAAACGGACCCCGAGCGAGGGGGCTTGAAAGTAGATGTAGTAAACGCCCTCGTCGGGCGGGACGAAGCTCATCTCGTAAACGCCGTCGCCGACCATCTTGGCCCACTCGCGCTGCTGCCAGACGCCCGGCGCGAGGAAGACGAGCACGCCCATGTCCCTGACCTCTTTCGGCTGGTTCGTGGCCGAGTCCGTCACGCGGAAGCGCAGTGGGTAACTCTCGCCGACGACCAGCGGGGTCTCTGTCAAAAGCGGCTCGACGCGGATGGGGACCTCCTGCTTCTTCGGCAGGCTTGGGTTCTCCGCGACGGCGACGCTGAAGCAGTTGACGACGCGCGGCGAGTCGAGCAGGAAGGGCACGTCGTACTGGCCGTTGCCGTTGAACCTGACGGTAGTCGTGTAAACGCCGGGCGAGGTCTCCGTCAGGCTGTTGTCCAGGACGAGTACGGCGCGCGGGTCGCGGCGGTAGTTCTGGAAATTACCCATCGGCGCGGCCATGCCCTCCGTGTAAAAGTAGATCATCTTGTCGGCGGGGTTCGCCACGATCACCGCGCCCGACTCGGGGGCGGGGACGATCACGGAGGCGTGCGAGATCGAGGGCGAGTCCTGCGGCGCGCGCTGGCCCGCCGGGAAGCGGTTGACGGCCGGCACGTAACCTCGCTCGCCGAGTCCCGAAATCTTAATCATGCTGACGAACTCGCTGGCGGTCGAACGGACGTAGGCGAAGTCTTTGGTGAAGATGACTTGGTCGGGCTTCGGCCCGACGGGCACGTTGTAGGCCAGGCGGTTCGTCGAAACGTCGAAGACGTGGACCGAGTTCGTCGCGCGGTTGACGGCGAAGCCGAAGCGGCCGCCCGGCGCGATACTGAGCGCACTGATGCCCGGCTGCGCTTTTATCTGTGCCAGAATTTCGTGGCCCGCGCCGCCGACCGCGACGATTGTCCCGTCCATTTCGTGGGCCACGTAAACGGCCTTGCCGAGCGACGAGAAGGCTACGGCCGAGGGCTGTGCGCCGGTCTTGAGGTCTTTGACTTTACTGAGCCCGCGCACGTCAATCACGGAGAGCGTCCCAGCAGCTCGATTCGTCACGAAGGCGTAGCGGTCGTCGTCAGTGAAGGCGATTTCGTGGTGGCCCGCGCCCGTGCCGATTTGGCCCGCGGCCTTCAGCTGGGTCGTGTCAATCGCGATGACGCCGCCCGCCGTCTTCTCGTCGCCGTCGTCGCCCACCCAGAGGTATCTCTCGTCGTGCTGCAAGGCGAGGCGCGTCGGCCTCGTCCCGGCGGGGATGTTTGAGACGACTTTCCAAGTGACCGTGTCAACGACCGCGACCTGCCCCGCGAGCGGCATGGAGACGTAGAGCCGCTTCTTGTCGCCGCTCAAGACCCAGTCCTCGCCGGGGCTCGCGAGGGCGACCAGCGTGAAGAGCTTCGTCGAGCCGAAGCCGGACAAAGGGTCTATGACAGAGATGTTGGGCTCCTGGTTGAGGGCCAGTATGAAATAGGAGTTGAGGTCTATGTCCGGGCGGGCGCTCAAGCTCGCCTGTAGGAACGACTGAATTTTCTCGCGGCACGCGCGCGCGTCCGTCGTCTTGCCTCTCTCGCGCAGGTCGAGCCAGGCGGTGGGCCGCAGGTTGCTCAGAGGCTTGCCCGCGCTCTGGTCCGTAATCTTGAACCTGACGACCGCCTCCGTGCCCTCCATCAAGCCTTTGCCGCTCGCCACCGGCTCCGCCTCGAACTCGACGCGCACGCCCTCGCGCGTGTAACGTTGCGGCACGCCGCGGTCCTCCTGCTGCGCGCGGACCCGCGAAGAACTGGCGGCGACGAGCGAGACGAGAATGACAGCGAGCTTAACGAACAAGATTGTCGGGCGGGTTTTCATGATTGGACGCGCGCGAGACTGACTCCTCATGATTCTCCGTACTGAAACTGGCTGCTCAAAACTGAAGACTTCCGGCAAGAAAATTTCGTGAGGCAGCGCAGTCTGGACGCCGCGGAACTGCTCAATCGGGTCTGTCAGAATCTATGCCCGCCGCCCGGAACTGTCAAGCTGTTTCCGCTGTAGGGTTCTGAATCTGTATTGTAGGTTAGCCAGAATGTTTCGGCTTGCTCGGCAATCTGGCGGGCAGATCAAGCTCATCGTCAATCAGCACGTCCACGCAGACGCCCGCGGCGCGTGCGTATCTCAGTAGCACTGCTAGCGGCGGTTCATTCCTTCCTATTTCGTATTCCGAAATTCTCTTGTAATCAATCACGTCTTCAAATCCCAAACGCCTGAGCATGTCGGTTTGAGAGAGTCCGAGCGCCTGCCGAATCTGTAAAAGCTTCTCGGCCAAACGCTCCTGCTTCATGCGCGCCTTCTTCCCCATCAGGAGTCGCCCCCCGACAAGGTGAAGACGGCACGACGCGGCTTGCTTTTATCTGTGAATACAGATAATATGCTCTCGCTCAAGTTGTTCGCCGTGAGAATGAACCTTTCATTCCGAACGGCGGCGCTCATCACTCAGCTTTTGAGGTTGAGGCTTGAGACGACGCATAAGCCGTTGCCAGTTTTCAATCAGACCGCGCGCATCTTACCAAACAAGCGCGCGTCTTCACATGAAAAAGGAAGCTCACATGAAAAGAAGAGAAGAATATCGGGCCAAAATCACGAACGATAGCGGCCTCACCCGTGGCCGCATCCCCTGCCCACTGCTGCACGAGATGAGAGCAAGGCCGGGCGATCAACTGACTTTTCGTCTGTCTAATTCAGGTGAGGTCGTTATACGTCTGTCACGCTCACGAAAGAAACCGGCCAAAGCTAGAAGTAATCGCCGCTAAGAATGGGAGCGCGCGGCTTGGGTGGGCTGTGCGCTCCCTGTGCCGCACGCCTGTTTTCGTGGAAGAGACGGGTGGTGCGGAGGGGCCGCCGCGCGAGCCGCTCGCCTGACAGCGCGCGGCGGCCCCGCTTCATGTTTGAAATTTAATCTTGTAGGTCAAAACGGAATTCAATCAATTGTTCTTTTATCCCGCGGCCGGTGCTACAATGCGCGCGATTTCCTGAACCTCTCATTTTGGCCCATCGCTCGTGAGGAGGGTTTGCGCGGCCGTGACAGCCGGACTCACCAGGCGGCAGATCGAACAGTACGAGCGCGACGGCGTGGTCTTCCCCGTCCGCGTGTTTTCGGCCGACGAGGCCGCGCGGTTTCGCGGCGCGCTCGACTCCCTCTCGGACAAGTGCGGCGCGGGCGCGCTCAAGCGGTTCGACAACCTGCACCTCTTTTTCGATTGGGCCTATGAGTTGGTCACGCGCGACGCGCTCCTGGACGCGGTCGAGGGCGTGCTGGGCGGCGACATACTGGTGGAGGCGACGGTCGTCTTCTACAAGCCGCCGCGTGACGCGAGCTACGTCTCGTGGCATCAGGACAGCCTTTACTCGGGCTGGCACCTGACGCCTTCGACCTCCGCCTGGGTCGCGCTCACGCCGAGCGTGCGCGCCAACGGCTGCGTGCGCGTCGTCCCCGGCTCTCACAAGCGCGGCCTGCTGGAGCATCAGATCATCCGTAACGACCCCAACCTTATGAACAGGCGCGGCGAGCGGGTCGAGATGACTGTGGACGAGGCGGAGGCGCTTGACCTGGTCCTGCAACCGGGTGAGATGTCGCTGCACCACAGCAACATCGTGCACGGGTCGAACCCCAACAGTTCGGACGAGCCGCGCGTCGGCTTCATCGTCCGCTTCGTCACCAACCGGACCACCAACCGCGACAGGCCCATGCTCCGCGTCCGCGGCCGCGCCGATTGCAGCCACCTCACCCTCGCGAAGCCCCCGGCCGGCACCGACCCCCAAACGGCCTTCGCCGCCTGGCGCGCATTCAAACTCCAAAAACTTAGTGATAAGTGATGAGTGATAAGTGATAAGAGAAAACCTTCTTGCTTTTACTCATCACTCATCACTTATCACTTCTTTTTATTGACAGCGCAGGGCCAGTCTCATAGACTGTGCCGCAATTCGAGTTGCAATGGGGTGGAAGCCTTTTCGGGAATGCCTAATAACCTGGAGATCGGAGCAGACGCCGAAGATGCTCGCACCGTTTCCCGATTCGGCGAGAATCAACGTGCCGCCCGCGCTGGCGCGCGAACTCTTTGACGGGGCCGAACGCCTCCCGCTCTACGACAATCAGGAGTTCTACTCGCCCGCCTTGCAGGAGCGGGTGCGGCGGGACGTTCGCGCGGTCAACCCCGAAGGCTTCGACTGGCTCGTCGAGTCAATCAGACAGCGCATCGCCACCTGGCCTTACTGCGTGCTCGTCGGTGGCCTACGCTTCGACGAAGGGAACCGCGTGTTCGTGGCCGTCAACCGCGCCTTCGGCGAGATGGTGGCCCTCCCGTACCAGAAGCCGCGCGCGCAACTGGTCCATTACATACAGCCCGCGACCGACATCCATTCGCCGCGCGGGGGGCGCGAGAGCGAGAGGCTGCACACGGACGCCGCGAATTGGGCCATTCCCATCGAATTGATCTCGATGGTCTGCGTCCGCCCGGACCACTCGGGCGACGGCCGTTCGAGGGTCCTGGACGTGGACACCGTGCGCGACGAGGTGCGCGGCCGGCTCGGGGCCGAAATGCTCGGGCTTCTCGAAACCGAGCCGGTGCCGTGGAGCTTGTCGCCGCTTTGCGGAGGCGGCTTGAGGTGGCGGACGGTGCTGACCGAAGCGGGGCGCATGTGCTGGCGGCGCGACGTGATCAATCTGGCGCTTGAGTCCGGCCACGCCAGGCTCTCGGACAAAATGCTCGCCCTGCTGGACGACTTCGAGAGGGCCATCACGGAGACCGAGCGCACGCTCGACTTCCTGCTCCGCGAGGGCGAGATGCTTTTTTCTGACAACACGCGGACGATTCACTCGCGGACGCCGATTGCGAACGCGGACGCCTCAAACCGCCTGATGATTCGCAGTTGGATCAGAGTCTCCTGAAGGGGTGACGAATGCAATTCGCTCAAATTCGTGATCGCGTACCCGCCGCCGACGGCCCGCTCGATTTGTCCGCGTTCCCTGGGACGTGGGTCAACTCGAACCCCGAGACGAGCGGCATCGCGCGGCTACAGGTGGCGGAAGAGGGCGGCCGCCTCACGCTTCGGGTCTACGCAATTGGACCAGAAGGTTTGATAGACTGGGGGACCGTGGGTGCGAAGCCCTTCACGGCAACGCCGTCCACGCGCGCCGGCACGGGCTTCACGTGCAGCTACGACTTCGGCTTCGCGGAGACGGAGCTTCAGGCGATGCTCCTCAAGGGCCTGATGGTGCTCGCGCAGCAACACCGCTTCAAGGACGCGAGCGGCCGCATGGACTATTTCGTGCGCGAGTATTTCGCGCTCTCCCACGGGCGCTACTAGCGCCGCCCCTGGCCCATTTCCGCCGGAGGATTCTCAATTGGCACAGCTCACGGAGTTCAAACAGACAGGCGATTTGCACCCGGCGCTCGGCGACCCCGCGACGCGGACGCTGAACGTGGGCAAGCTGACGGGGCGGTGGGTCAACACCGACCCCGCGACGGACGGGGTGGTCGAGGTCACAATCGCGCAGGAGGGCGAGCACTTCAGCGTCGGCGTCGTCGGCGTGGGCTCGGACGGCCCGGTAAATTGGCCCACGGCCCGCGGGCGCGTGATGGCGAACCTGGAGGAGGAGGCGGGCCAGCGCGCGGTCGCGCTCGCGGCCGACTTCGACTTCGGCTTCATGCGCGTCGAGAGCTACCTGCGCGTCAACAAGGGCGTCCTCGTCATCGTCGCTTATTACACGTTCCTGGACGAGAGCAATCGTTCGGACTACGTCAACCGCGAGTTCTTTTACCGCGCGGGTTGAGATGCGAGCCAGCTCAGTCAATCAATCTTCGAGGACTCCTGTGCCATTCTTCTCGCAAAAGACGGGGCAGTTCACTTACTTCTCGCTGCAAGTGGGCGACTCCTCCTGGCGCGGGAAGAACGTGCTCGACTTCGGCGGGAACGTCGGCAACATCCTCCGCGACCCGAACTCGACCATCGACCACGAGCGATACTGGTGCGTTGATGTCGTCCGCGACTCTGTCGAGCGCGGGAAGCGGGCCTACCCGGAGGCGCACTGGATTTTTTACGACCGCTACTGCTTCTTCTTCAACCCGCGGGGCGAGCCGCGCCTCCCGCTCCCCCCTCTGGGCCAAAAGTTCGACTACATCGTCGCCTACTCGGTCTTCACCAACACCTCGCGCTCCGACATGCTCCAACAGGTCGGCGAGTTGGAAGCACTCCTGAATGAGGGCGGCGTCCTGGCCTTCACGTTCATTGACCCGAACTATTTTTCATGGCCGGGGCGCTACGGCGGGAACAACTTTCAGTGGCGGCTCGAACGAGAGGTGTACTTGGAAGACGAGAAGGGCAACGTTCTGGACATTGATCCGCCGGGCATGTTGAAGAGGGCCGAGGGCGCGGACTGGTTCGTGCTCGTCAACGGCGACGACCTGTACCTGGAGACGGAGGAGCTTAAGCCTTACGCGCCGGAGCGGCAGAGGACGTGCCACGTCTTCTACACCGAAAAATATATGAGGGGGCTCTTCCCGCATGCTACTATCCTGCCTCCCGTCAACGACGAGATGCAGCATTGCTGCGTGATTCGACGAGCCCCAGGAACCAACTAGAGTATGCGCGCCGCGCCCGCCGCCTGGCCGATTCCGAGGCGGGGCTGGCGGCACCCTTATTTCGCGGGAAGCAAACCATCGTTCCCGAAACTCGGCAACTGAAGGACACGGCTGTGGAACGCCCCCTCTTATCTGTCGTCATCCCCACCTGGAACCGCTCGCGGCTGGTCTGCGAGGCCGTCGAGAGCGCCCTGGTCCAGCGGCGCGGGTCCGTCGAAGTGATAGTGGTTGACGACTGCTCGACCGACGACACCTGTGCCGTGCTCGCGGAGCGTTTTGGGCCAGACATCAGGCTGCTGAGCCTCGCGCGGCGCGGCGGCGCGCGCGCGGCGCGAAACGCAGGGGCGCGGTTGGCGGCGGGTGAGCTGCTGGCCTTCCTTGACTCAGACGACCTCTGGCTGCCCGGCAAGCTCGACGCCGAGCTGCGCGTGTTCGAGCTGCTGCCGGGGGCGGAGGCCGTCGTCTCGGACAACCTCTACTTCATAGAGGGCGAGCGGCAGGGGATGAGCCGCTTCGAGGCAAGCGGGCTGCTGAAGTTTTCCGGCGGAGACATCTGCTGGGCCAGCGACTGCCCCCCGGTCTGGGCTCACCGCAGCGCCGTCTCGACTTGCTCGATGACGCTGCGCCGCAACGCGCTGGACCGGCTCGGCGGCGGGCCGCTGTTCGCCGCCGACCTCGCGTCGCACGAAGACTGGGACTTCGAAATCCGCCTCTTCCACAACTGCCGCGTAGCCGTCCTGCCGGAAGTCTGGTCCCACGTCCGGCAAATCGACGACGGCACGCGCCCCGAACATGCTATGCCCGGAAAGCCGCGCACCATTTCGCAGCAGTTTCGTTTCCTGTGCGGCCGGCTGGAGGTGTTGGAGCGGTCGCTCAAACTCAGTTGGCCTGCCGGCAACATCCCGCGCGAGCTGGAGCGCGCGCGCAACGACACGGCCGGGAAGCTGGCTAGATGCGACGGGCTCGAAGGATGACGCCTATGGACTTCGTTCCCCTCACACCCGAGCAGCGACGGTCCTTTGACGAGGACGGTTTTCTCGTCGTGCGCGGCGCGCTGGACCAGAAAGTGGCCGCGCGCCTGCTCGACGCGTGCGACCGGCTGGCGGGCGTCTTCCTCGACAAGCCGCGGGTGCTCAACCGGCCCGAGTACAATCACCTGGATTTGCGCCCCGGCCTGCTCAAAGAAAAGGCGCTCTGCGAGCTGGTCTCTCATTCGCCGACCGTGCCGCTGGTCGTGCAGCTGCTCAGCCCCAACATACACCTCCACTCGACGGCGCTCATCTGCAAGCGGCCGGAAAGTCGGGACGCCCCGCGCTTCCGCCGCGGCTGGCACAGAGACATTCGCATCCCTCAGGATTTGGGCCACGAAGGCTTGCCGCGCGTCGGCGTCAAAATCTGTTACTGCCTGACGGACTTTCACCAGCCGGACTCGGGCATGACCCTGCTGGCCCGCAAGAGCCACCTGAGGTCTGAGCCTTTAGCCATCCGTAAAGGCCAGGTTGACCCGGAAGACGTGGAGCTGTGCGACCTGAAGCTCGACGCGGGCGACGCCTTTCTTTTCGAGAACAGGCTCTACCACACGGCCGCGCCCAACCTCAGCGGGCACACCTCTAAAGTCCTGATGTACGGCTACGCTTATCGCTGGATGAAGCCGGAGGTTTACCTGGAATCGCCGGACGAGCGCGCGCTCTGGCAGGCGGACCCGGTCACGCGGCAACTGCTCGGTGGCTACAGGGACGTTGATACGCAGCCCTGGGCGCTGAAAGAATGGGCCAAACGCCACGGCGCGCTCCCCCGCCCCGTGCCGTGGACGGTGGAGGCTTGAGTTCTCACTCTTCGGGAGGTGCGGTCATTCATGTGGGATTTCATCTCGACGCGCGTCACGCAGTTCTCTTACTTCGACCGCCAGCTCGGCCACCCGCGCTGGCGCGGCCGCAAGGTGCTCGACTTCGGCGGC
Organism: Pyrinomonadaceae bacterium; assembly: GCA_036403435.1. Lineage (GTDB taxonomy): Bacteria > Acidobacteriota > Blastocatellia > Pyrinomonadales > Pyrinomonadaceae > QHXM01. Next base: position 29,065 of record DASWQY010000180.1, on the reverse strand, counting down.
AACGTCGGCGGCTTCCTCCTGGGCGCGGACGGGAACGTGAATCATGCCGACTACTGGTGCCTGGACCTCAACCGCGGGGCGATTGAGCAGGGCGGGCACGCCTTCCCGCTGGCCCATTTTTATCACTACGATCGTTACAGCGCGTTCTTCAACCCCGGCGGCGTGCGCCGCCTGCCCGTCCCCGACCTCGGGGTGAGATTCGATGTCATCCTCGCCTTCTCCGTCTTCACGCACACGCACCGGAACGAAACCGTCGAGCTGGTCGGGCAGTTGAGGAATAAGCTCGCGCCGGGCGGCGTGCTGGCGTTCACGTTCTGCGACCCGTCCTACGACAGGTCTCTGTCGTCCCCGGAGCTGCCCTCGGGCACGGACGTGCGAAAGAACCTCGAATGGCAGCTGCCCGCGCACCCGTCGCTTGAGATAGACAGTTTGGTCGAGACGGCGAAGGGGTCCGACTGGTGCGTGCTCGTGGACGACCAGCTGCACGTGGAGCCCGGCGATGAACTCTGCGAGCAGCAGCGGGAGGGCCAGCCCGGCGAGTCTTATTGTTCTTACTTCACGGTTGACTACATGCGCTCGCTCTTCCCCGGCGCGAAGATACTTCCGCCGGTCAGCCCCGAGTGGCAGCACTGCTGCGTCCTGACGAACGACGAGAGTTAAGCCATGAAGCTGAGATTCCACTGGATGCTGCCGAAGGCCGGCGAAGTCGTCGTCGGCGTGCCGCAGACCGCACGGGACGCCGCGCGTTACCGCGTCCACTACGCGGACGCGGACTCGCCCGCCTCCCACCCCGACATGGAAGGCTGGACACACTTCGCGCGCCGCGCCGAGGAAGCAGGCATTGATTCGGTCCTGGTGGCGCTCAACCACTGCGAGCCCGACCCGTTCATGATCGCGTGCGCCCTCGGTCAAGAGACGGAAAAGCTGAAGTTCATCGTCGCTTATCGTTCCGGGCTGATGCTGCCGACGACTTTCGTCCAGCAGCTGAACACGCTCTCGGCGCTGATAGCGGGCCGCGTCGCCCTGAACATCGTCGCCGGCAGCTCGACTGCGGAGCAGCGCGGCTACGGCGACTTTCTGGCACACGACGAGCGATACGCGCGCGCCGAAGAATTCCTCGCGGTCTGCAACGCTTTTTGGCACAACGACGGGGAGGTTGATTTCGAGGGCAAGTATTACAGGGTCGAAAAAGGAAGGCTCAACACGCCGTTCCTCGCGCCCGACCGCGCCGCGCCCGAAATCTACATCTCGGGCCACTCGGAACAGTCCGAGCGCCTCGCCTGCGCGCAGGGCACGACGTGGCTGCGCGCGGCCGACGCGCCCGAGAAGCTTGAGCCGGCGGTGGCGCGGCTGCGCGCGTGCGGCAGAGGCGTCTGTCTCAGGCTGTGCCTGGTGTGCAGGCCGACGCGCGAGGAGGCGGTGCGCGACGCGCTGTCACTGCTGCCGTCGGACAAAGGTGAGAGCACGATTCGCCTCAAGGACGACTCGCAGATGTACAGGGAGGGCGCGGCGCTCGCCGGAGACAAGCACTGGCTCGGCCGCTCGCTCTGGGCCGGGCTGGTCCCGCATTATGGGCCAGTTTGGACGACGCTGTTGGGCACGCCGCGTGAGGTGGCCGACGCCCTCATGGAGTACAAGCGGATCGGCGTCGGCGAGTTCATCATCTCCGGCTGGCCCGAGGTTGACGCGGTCACGACTTTCGGCCGCGAAGTCCTCCCGCTCGTCAGGGAGGCCGAGGAACAATGAAAAGCATTTCACGCAAAGGCGCAAAGGCGCGAAGCAAAGCACGCAAGGTAATGAGGCGCTCAACTTCTTTGCGTCCTTCTTGGCGGCTTTGCGCCTTTGCGTGAGACGTTTTTTCCGACATGACCATGAATCTCAGATTCCACTGGATGCTTCCGAAGGGCGGCGAGGTCGGCATGAAGACGGCGCAGGAGACGAACCGCGTGCTGACGACCCGCAGCACTTCGCCCGCGGCGCTGCCCGACATGGAAGGCTGGACACACTTCGCGCGCCGCGCCGAAGAGGCCGGCATCGAATCCGTGCTCCTCTCCTTCAGCCGCTACGAGCCCGACACGATTTTCGTCGCCTGCGCGGTCGGGCGCGCGACCGCGAGACTAAAATTCATCATCGCCTACCGCACGGGGCTGATGCAGCCGGCGACCTTCGTCCAGCAGGTCAACACACTCTCCGGCCTGATAGGCGGCCGCCTCGCGCTGAACGTCGTTGCCGGCAGCTCGCCCGCCGAGCAACGTGGCTACGGCGACTTTCTCGAACACGACGAGCGTTACGCGCGCGCCGAGGAGTTCCTGAAAATCTGCCGCTCCTTCTGGCTCAATAATGGCCCGGTTAATTTCGACGGCCGCTACTGGCGCGTCGAAGGCGGGCGGCTCAACACGCCGTTCCTCGCGCCCGACCGCGCCGCGCCAGAAATCTACGTCTCAGGCCACTCCGAGCAGGCGCAGCAGCTCGCACTCGGCCAGGGCTCAAGCTGGCTGCGCCTGGTTGACACGCCCGAAAAATTGGCCCCGCAGGTGGCACAGTTTCGCGCGCGCGGCGTCGAAGTCTCGCTCAGGCTCTGCGTGGTCTGCCGCCCGACGCGCGAGGAAGCGGTCAAGGCCGCCGAAGCCTTGCTGCCCGACGAGGAGATCGGCCGGCAGGAGCGCGGCATCCTCACGCGCAGCGACTCGCAGACGCTGAAGCAGGCGCTCGCCGCCGCGGACGAAGTCGGCTGGATGAATCGCAACCTCTGGGCCGGGCTCGTTCCCTATTACGGCTCGTCCGCGATCACGCTCGTCGGCTCGCCCGCAGAGTTGGCCGAGGCGTTTCTCGAATACAAGCGCATCGGCGTCACGCAGTTCATCATCTCCGGCTGGCCCAAGCTCGAAGAGATGGTCATCTTCGGGCGCGAGGTGATACCGCTCGTGCGCGCCGCGGAAGGACACTGAAGGAAGGCTGAGGCTGTGACGGAAAATTCTAATTCGCAGACAGAAAGCCCCCTCGCACACTTTGCCGCACGGCTGCGCGCGGCCCGTGTGGTCGCGGAGCCTTACCCGCACTACTACGTCGAGCACGTTTTCCCGGACGACTACTACCGCGAGCTTTTGGCACACCTGCCCGAGAGCGCCGCCTACCAGAACCTGTTCGAGGTGACGACGCTCAAGCTGGACCACTTCCGCCACAGGGACCAGCGGGACTTCAACGATGGCTGGACGAAGACGCTGCCCGGCGGGCTCCGCGAGTTTTGGGAGGACTTCAACCGCTGGTTCCTCAGCCCGGAACTGGCACAGGCCGTGTTGGACTCCTTCGCCGCGCAACTCCCTGACGAAAATTCCCGGCCCGAGGTCGCGGTTGAATCGCAGTTGATTCGTCACCGCGCCGGTTATTTTCTGGGGCCGCACTCCGACCTTTACACGAAGCTCGTCGTGCTCCTCATCTACCTCGCCCCGGACGAGAGCGCGAGCCACCTGGGCACTTCGCTCTACGTCCCGAAGGAGCCGGACTTTCGCTGCCCCGCCGGCACGCATTACCAGTTCGAGGACTTCGTCCGTGTGAAGACAGTCCCCTACAGGCCCAATTCCCTGCTGGCGTTCCGGCGCTCGGACATCTCGTTTCACGGCGTCGAGCCGCTCTCGGAGGAGGACGTTAACGCGTCGGGGCGGGACTTGATCCAGTACGTGCTTTACGACAGGCAGGCCCGCGAGGCGCAATTGCGTGAGCGCCGCGAAGCCGCCGAAAGGGCCACCGCGTGAATTTGGCACAGAGTGAGAATGCGCGCCGCATCGTCTTCGTCGCCGGCCGCGCGGCCGGCGAGAGTTTGCGCTGCGCCGAGGCGGTCGCGAAACTCGACGGCGTGCGCTTGCTCTGCATCTGCGAGCGCGCCGGAAACGGAGCCGGGATTTTCGACGACCTGATCTCAGTCGCCGACGCACACGACGCCGCGCAGTTGACCGCCGCCGCGCGCGCACTGGCTCAGGCGCACGGCCCGCTTCACCAACTCGTCACGGCGCAGGAGACGCTGCTCCTCCCCGTGGCCCTGGCGAACGAGGCGCTCGGCCTGCGCGGCATGGGCGCGGAGACGGTGAGGCGCGCGCTCGACAAGTCGTCTCTGAAACGCACTCTCGAACGGGCCGGAATTGGCACAGCACGCGACCGCCTGATTACGAGCGCGGGGGACGCCAGGCGATTCGCCGCCGAAGTGGGGTTTCCGATTGTGCTCAAGCCGCTCGGCGGGAGCGGCGGGCTCGCGACCTGGTGCATACGCAGCGCCGAGCGGCTTGAGCTGGCGCTCCGGTTGATGCGCCCGTCGGCGGAGAGCCCCGTGCTGGCCGAAGACTACCTGCGCGGCGAGGAGCTTTGCTTCGACACGATCACGCTGGCGAACGAGCCGCGCTTTTATTCCGTCTGCTGCTACCGCCCCTCGATCCTTGAGGCGCTCGAAGACCCCGCGATTCAGTGGACGTGCGTCATGCCGCGCGACATAAATGAGGAGCGTTTCCACCGCTTCATAGAGCAGGGACTGGCCGCCACCCGCGCGCTCGAAGTCGGCAGCGCCATGACGCACATGGAAGGATTTTTGTTGGAAGGCGGTGGCGTCAGCTTCACCGACGCGACGCTCAGGCCCGCCGGCGCGCGCATCGGCCCGATGCTCGCGTTCGCTTACGACATGGACCCCCGGCTGGCCTGGGCGCGCGCCGCCGTGGACGATTCTTTCGACGGCCCGTGGGAGCGCGAGCACGCCGTTGGCACAATTTTCCTGCGCGGGGTCGGGGGCGGATTGGTGGAGCACGTCAGCGGCGTCGCAGAGGCGAAGCGGCACGTCGGCCGGATGGTCGTGGAGGCCCGGCTGCCGCGCGCAGGCACGCCCGCGTCCGCCACCTACACCGGCGACGGCTTCATTACCCTCCGCCACGAGGAAACACGCGCCGTCGAAGAAGCCCTTCAGTTAATCGCCGAGACCGTACACGTCACTTACACGCGGCCGGAATCGTCCGCGCCCTCGGACGCAACTCCCGGCGAGCAATGGTCCGAGCGGCTCGGCTACTTCGACAAGCAGCTTTTCAGGCCGGCCTGGGACGAGGACGGAAGAAATGATGAATCAGGAATGATGAATGATGAATTAAAAACCAGCCGTCTTTAATTCATCGTTCATCATTCATCATTCCGCATTATTTTTTTATGGGAGGACGAAACGTGACATCGCAGGCACCGAGAGCTTTTAACCGGGAGATTTACCACGACCACCCGGAGATGGTTTTTTACGGCACGGACGACGGCCACCAGGACGGGTCTTTCGGCGAGTTCGCGACGATCAAGGCCCACTACGAGGGCGTCGCACCCGAGCGGCGCGGGGACATACACATGGTGAGCGTCGTCGGCGGTCTCTACGGCCTCAACCTCATCCCCCTCTGGCGGCCCAAGCGCATCACGATTTTCGATATCAACCCGACGGCCGTCACCTACTTTCAAATCATCCGCCGCGTGTGGACTTCGAGCCGCGACGTGGGCCATTTTCTAGAGCGCCTGACCAACGCGGACTACGAGGCCAAGACGGAGCGCGAGGAGTTCGTGCGCGAGAACATACGCCTCAAGCAGCAGGGCCGTCTGCCCCGCGAGCGCGGCTCGACCAAGCGCCCCTACGAGCAGAGCTGGCAGTACGCCTTCGAGCACTTCGACTTGACCAGGCGGCTCCTGACGGAAGTCCCCCTTGAGATTCGCACCGAGCCGATGGAGAGCGAGAGTTTCAGCTCCTGGATTCGCGGCCAGGACAACCTCTGGATTTACGCGTCGAACATCACGGAATTTCATTACTTCGATCTGGAATTCGCGAACCCCCGGAACGTGGTCGCGGTGCAAATCATCTTCCCCGGCGAGTCGGCCCAGGTTCTGGACCTGGCCCCGCTCGCCGGCAGCCCCGTCAAGGTGAAATTTGAAATCCCGCTCAGGACCGAGCGGCTGAATGAATAAAAGGAGCACATCAGATGGTGAACAAGATTCGGATTAAGACGGAGGCAGCGCCGCCCGCATTGGGCACATACTCGCAGGCCATTCGCACGGGCGACCTCGTCTTCGTGATGGGCCAGACCGGGCGCGACCCCGAGACGGGCAAGCTGGAAGAGGGACTCGAAGCACAGACGCGCCGGATGCTCTCCAACATTGACGCCATCTTGAACGCCGCCGGGTGCACGCCGGCCGACATCGTCAAGGTGACTTTGATGCTGGCCGACATCAAGGACTTCAAGGCCGTGGACCAGATTTACTCCGCCTGGCTCCCGGCCATCGGCGTCACGCCCCTGCCGGCGCGCACGGCGTTCGCGGCGGCCGCGCTGCCCGCAGGCGCGCTCGTCATGCTCGAAGTCGTGGCCGCTTACCCAGGCGAAGGCTGACGCGAGGGCGCGCGTCTCATTGCGCGCCCCGCTTATTCTTCACGCGGTAAGTGACGAGCACGCAGCCGTTCTTGAAGGGCCGGCATTCGAGCAATTCCAGATTGATCTGCTGTTTCATTTCGAGGAAGAGCGGGATGCCGGAGCCGAGCAGGACCGGGTGAATGTTGAAGCCTAACTCGTCAATCAGCCCGGCCTCGAAAAGCGTCCTGGCGAAATCGCCGCCGCCCATCACGAAGATGTCTTTACCCTCCTGCTTCTTCAGCTTGCGGACGAACCCGGCGGCGTCTTCCTTGACGAGTTCCACTGACTTGTCCGCAAGCTCTGTCAACGTGCGCGAGAAGACGTAAGTCTTCACCCCAGGGTGAGGGTTGCCCTGTCCCTTGCCGAGCTTGAGCGCGACCTCGTAAGTCTTGCGGCCCATCAGCACAGTGTCAATCGTCTTCCAATAGTCCCTCAAATACTCGGCCGCCTCCTTGCCATGCATCAGCCAGTCAACCGAGTCGTCCTTGCGCGCGATGTAGTTGTCTAGACTGTTGGCCCCGCCGAACGTCACCTTACGCATTGCCATTCTCCTTTCCTTCTTAGCGTCTTTGCGCCTCCAGCGTGAAACAAACAAAATCTCTCACGCAAAGGCGCAAAGACGCTAAGAAGATAAATGATGATTGATGACACCTCCTGTCATATTTGTGAGATAAAATCGCGGGCAGTTGGTGAAAGGAGTCTTGAGATGCGCGCGGACAGATTGTTTTCCATCGTGCTGCTGTTGCAGGCTTACAGGCAGTTGACGGCCCGCGATTTGGCCCAGCGGCTGGAGGTCTCCGAGCGCACCATCCACCGCGACATGGAGGCGCTGAGCGGCGCTGGCATCCCCGTGGTCGCCGAGCGCGGCACGGGCGGCGGCTGGTCGCTGCTCGGCGAGTACCGGACCAACCTGACCGGCATGAGCGAGGCGGAGATTCAGTCGCTCTTCGTCACACAGCCGTCGCGGCTGCTCGCGGACCTGAATCTGGAGAAGGCGTCCGAAGGCGCGCTCCTGAAGCTGCTGGCGGCGCTGCCCCCTCTGCACCGGCGCGGGGCCGAGTACGCGCGCCAGCGGATACACGTGGACGTGACCGGCTGGAATCGCGCCGAGGAAACTGTGCCAATGCTGCACACGCTCCAGGACGCCATCTGGCAGCAGCGCAGGGTACGCATGAGCTACGGGCGCGGCGAGTGCGGCGCGACGGAGCGCCTCGTTGACCCGCTGGGGCTCGTCGCCAAGGGCAGCGTCTGGTACGTGGTCGGGTCGGTCGAAGGCCAAGTCCGCAGCTACCGCGTCTCGCGCATAGAGAGCGCGGAGATACTGGATGAGCCGGCGGCCCGCCCGCCGGGCTTCGACCTCGCGGCGTTCTGGGAAGAGTCGTCCGAACAGTTTCGCGCGCACCTGCCGAGCTACAAGGTGCGCGCGCGCGTCCGCCGTGAGATTGTCCCGCGCTTGCGCTTCGCCGGCAGGTTCGCGCGCGTCGAAGAGGTGGGCGAGGCGGATTCGGACGGCTGGGCCGAGGTGCGGCTCCGCTTCGACGTGGAGGAGATGGCCTGCGAGTATGCGCTCGGTTTTGGCACACAGTTGGAGGTCTTGGAGCCGGTGACATTGCGCGAGAAGGTTCTGGACGCGGCGCGGAATGTGGTGAAGTTTTATAGCCCCTGACGGGGCTGGCGACCTGTCGTCCTCTACGTTGAACTCGCTCTGCCCGCCCTTCAATCCTTCGGAATCTGGATGCCGATGGATTCTAAAAATTTTGTCGGGCGGTCGCCGCCGATGAGGGCGAAGATGTAGTCGTTCGGGAGCCGAGCCTTCTCCTCTTTGGTGCGCGCGTCCATCAGGACGACCTCCGAATCTGAGACCTCCTTAACGGCCGCGCCGAAGTAGACCCGGACGCGCCCCTCGTCTATGCAATCGTAGACTTGCAGCTTGTTGCCGAACTTCAGATCGTTCTTGAAGTCGCTGCGCACGACCAGCGTCACGTCGTTGATCTCGTCCTCCGGGCGAAACTCTATCCGGTCGCCGTCGCGCCGCGCCACCAGGTCCACAGCCGCCTCGACCGCGGAGTTGCCGCCGCCGACGACGACGATGTGGCGGCGCTTGAACTCTTCGGGGTTCGTCAGCTTGTACATCACCTTGTCTTCGGGCCGGCCGTTGCGCGTGATCTTCATCTCCTCGCCGGGCACGCCCAGTCTCATCGGCGTGCCGCGGTTGCCGATGGCGATGACGACGCGGCGAGCGCGGTAGGCGACGGGCTCGCGCTTCATCCCGCGCTCCGTCGTGACGGTGAAGTAGTCGCCGTCCTCCGCGCGCTTGATAGCCTTGCAGCTTTCGCCCTCGTTGACGGCGACGCCGGTCTTCGTCATCGTCTGGAGCCACGAATCCAGAATGGCCTCGCGCTGGTCGCCCGCGCCCTCGACGAGAATCCCGCCGCGCGACTCCATCGTCTCGGGCTTAAAGAAGACGTACTTGTTCTTCGGGTAGGCTTCGATGGTCGCCAACACCTTGTCCTGCTCGATGCCGACGTAGCGTAGGCCGTGCTGCCGCGCGAGCACCGCCGCCGAGAGCCCCGCCGGCCCGACGCCGATGATCGCCACGTCGTATTGGGCCTTCAGCTCGGGCGGCGCGGTCCGCAGTTCCCCCGCGATGTGCAGCACGACATCCGCGCCCTCGTTGGCCGCGTTCTTGATGAGCGGGGTGCCGGACACGTCGCCGATGATGTAGCAGCCTGGGACGTTCGTCATGAACCGCGCGTCGCGCGCGGGCACGGGGCGCGGCTTGATCTTCTTCGTCGTGTTGACGACGATGCACGCCTTCGGGTTGACGGGACACTCGACCTCGCACGACGTGTCTTCGGCGCACTGGTCGCGCGCCACGGGGACGGCGAGGTTGTCAACCATCGCCAGCACGTCGTGCGGACAGGCGTCAACGCAGGCGTGGCAGCCTATGCAGCGTTCGGTGACGATGACGGGGTGCGGGTAGTCCGGCCCGTCCGGGTCGTACTGTTCGAGCAGGTCGGCGGTGAGCTTCGCGCGCCGCTCGTTCGGGTCCTCGCGCCTCTCGACTCTCTGGACCAGCAGGCGGCGCGCGCGCCAGCCGTCGCGCACCGCGAGGGCGACGCCGACGACGACGACGGTGGCAAGGATGCCCGCCCAGCCGTACCAGGGCAGGCCGCCCGCGACGCTCTTAAGGAACGCATTGTCCTCGGTCGTTTGGTTAACCGCGACGAGCAGCGCCAGCAGCGCGATGGTGATGAGCAGTTGCGACTTTCTCATAGATTAGGTTTCAGGTTTCAAGTTTCAAGTTTCAGGTTCGCTGTCTTTAACCTCGAACCTGAAACTTGAAACCTGAAACTTATTTCGCCGTCACCTTCTCGTGCCAGTCGCGCGGGAGCGGCGCGTCCGCGAAGAGGAGCGGCCGCCAGTGCCTGTCGCGTATGTGCTGGATGTGGCAGGAGGTGCAGCTAATCGTGGTCGCGGCGCGGACGGGGCGCGCGGTCGGCTCGAAGACCTGGCCGTTGTGACAGCGGATGCAGGTCGTGCGCGGCGTCTGGCGGTCAATCGGCGCGAACGAGCGGTGGCAACTCGAACACGAGATGACGCGCGTGCCGTCGCCGGCGTCCTCGTCCTTGATGCCCTCGATGCTGGCGACGGCGCGGACGCGGTAGAGGTGCAGGGCGTGAAACTGCTTGTTGCGCCACTGCTGCTCGTTGTCCGAGGGGCGGCGCAGGCGCGCGACCTCCGGCTTGAGGGCCAACTCCTCCGGCTCAAGCCCCTTCCAAATCCACTCGCCGTTCATGACCGGGTAGCCGAGCGTCCCACCGTGCGGCGTGCCGACGCGCTTTCCGTTATAGGTCTTCTTGTTGCCGTCGTTGTGACAGTTGGTGCAGGAATCAAGCGCGGCGTGCATGGGCCGGAAGTCCGTGCCGCGGTGCTCCGTGTGGCAGACGACGCAGGTAATGCCGGCCTCGCGGTGCGGGCGCGTCGTGGTCGCGGCGAAGGCTTGGGTCTCGTGGCAACTGGCACAATTCGATTCCATCCGCGCGCGGTTCGCGGCGCTCACGCCGACGGCGTGGCAGGTCGTGCAGGAGTTGCTGTTAGCCTCTCTGGCAATCGGCGGGTCCAGGGTGAAGCCGGCGCGCGTGTGCGGCGACGAGAGCAGCTCGGGCGCGAAGGCGTCCTTGTACTTGAAGGCGGCGAAGGCTGAGAGAGCGCCGACGATGATGATGCCCCAGACGAAGACGGAGAAGGGCCAGGGGCGGGCCAGGTCGCGCGTCGGCGTCCAGTTGAAGCGCGCCTTGCCGAGGCGCGGCGGGTTGTGCGGGTGGAGCGGCGACTGGCGGCCGGCCTTCTCGCGCGTGCGCTTGTCCCAGAAGACCTTGAGCGCGCCGGCCACGTCGCGCGAGACGACTTCGAGCGTGCTCTCCTCCTCCGGCGACTTCTTCGGCTTCCTGCTCTCGTACCCGGCGCGCGCCTCTATGTCGCCGGCGTTGAGCGCGACCTGTTCGGCGACGCGAACCTTGAGCGTGCTGCGGTCGGCCTGCTCGATGTGGAGCAGAAATGGCCCAATGCGAATCTGGTCGCCGGAGGCGACGGCGTCCGTCTCGTCGAACGGGATGACGCGGCCGTTCAAGGTCGTCACGTTCGAGCCCGAGAGGTTGACGATGTAGAAGCGGCCGCTGATCTGGTTGATGCCGGCGTGCAGGCGCGAGACCGTCGGGTGGTTGAGCACGAGGTCGTTGTCGGTCAGCCGCCCGATGTGCAGACCTTCGGTGACGAGCGTCTTGGCGTCCTCCGCGCGGTCCTCGCGCGTGATGACGAACGTGCTTTTCCTTAGCTCCAGGCCCATATTCAGAAACGATGAATGCGGAATGATGAATGATGAATAAAAAGCCTCTTATTCCGCGTTCATCGTTCATCATTCATCATTGCTTTTATCTCACCGTGAAGAAAATCACCTGAACGATGTGAACAATCATCAGCGCCAGCATGACCGAGGAGGTGACGACGTGCGGCGCGAGCCAGAGCTTGAGCAACTGGTGCAGGTAGATGAGCGCGTCCACGCGGCGCAGGGTGACGGTCGCCTCGACCACGTCCATCAGGAGGCGGCGCGCGTCCGCGTCCTGCAACTTCTCGGCGTCCTCCTTGAACTCCTCGCGCGCCGCGGCCATCATCCCCGTCAAGTCCTCGCGCCGCACGTACTGCCGCATCAGGTAGCGGAACGAGAGGAAGCGGCGGCGGATTTTTCTTTTGAGGATGTCGCGCAACTCCGGGTTGCTGAGGTCAATCTTCGACAGCGTCTCGCGCAGCTCGTCGCGGCGGTCGCGCAGGTCTTCGATCAGGAGCGGGTCGCCCTCGATGCTCGTCATGACGCGCGGCACGACGACGTAGCAGGCGACGCCGAAGAGGCCCGTCACGACGACCAGGTCGAAAGAGACCATCAGGAGCGAGGTCAGGAGGCCGCCCGTGTCGCGCCCGCCGTGGAGCAGGAGCACTATGCCAGCGATGACGCCGACGTAGACGTGCAGCAGCATCCAGTAGCGCAGCGGCCCCGCGCGACGCCTGTAAACCTGCTTGCGCGCAGGGTAGGTCATGACGGCCGCGATGCCGACGAGGCCGCCGAGGCCCGTGATCCAGCGCACGGTCAGCCAGGTGCCCCAGAGGTGGCCGTCGAGCGTGTACCTGCGCGCGGCCCACAAACTGGCCCAGCTGGCGGCGACGGTCGCGAGCACGCCGAAAATGTGCCAGAGGCGCGCGGGCCAGTCGCGCTTGTGTATGTTGCGCCCGATGGCGTGCGTCTGGTCTTTATAGACCAGCCCGACGGCGTTCTTCGCCTCCGCGAAATACTCGCGCGGGTTGACGCGCACGAGCGCGCCCGTCGGGCAGTTCTCCTGGCAGGAGTAGGCGTGCTTCTTCGTCCCCGGCGGGTTGAGCGGCGTGTTCTCGCAGAGGTTGCACTTGACGGCCAGCAGGTTCTCCGTGTCCGTGACGGGCTGCGGCAGTTTCGGCCTGGCGAGGCTGAACAAGCCTTTGAGTTTCGCGCCGAAGCCCGGCGGCGGCACGGCGGCCGCTTTGCGCGGGACCATCGTGATAGCGTTATAGGGGCACTGCGTCGCGCAGTCGCCGCAGCCGATGCAGGTCTTCGGGTTGATGTCTATCTGCCCCTCCTCGAAGCGCCCGATGGCTCCCGTCGGGCAGCCCGTCAGGCACTCCGGGTCCTGGCAATGTAAACAGACAGAAGGCGCGAGGACGTGTTGGAGCGAGCGGCTCCCGACCTTGACCGGGCGCGCGATGTGGATGCCGCGCCTGAGCAGGCGCGAGCGGCCGTGAACTTTGTGGCAGGCAAGCGAGCAGTTGCCGCAGCGTATGCAGAGGTCCATGTCCATGACGAGCAGGTTCGTGCCGTCCACGATGCCGGTCGTAATCTCGCGCCCGGCGGCGGCAATCAGGCGGCGGTCGGCCGGCGGGTCCGGCTCGTGGTCGTCCACGAATGAGAAGGACGAGAACTGTTTGACCACCGCGTCGCGCAGGGCGGGGTTGGCGCGCAGGCGCGGGATGGCGACTTCCAGGACTTCCGTGCGCGCCATCACGTTCGCCGTGTACTTCCACGCCCCCTTGTCCGCCGGGTCGAGGGCTTCGAGGCCGAGGCAATTGCCCGCGCCCAGGAAATCTATGCCCACGTCCTTGCCGAGTTCCAGGACCATGTCGGCCTGCGAAGGGTTGGCGAGGCCGCGCACGCGACGGACCCAACCGTTCTTGATGAAGACGAGGCGGTTGACCGGGTCGCCCTCCTGAAAGAGGACGTGGTTCTTGCCGTAGACCGTGAAGCGCGCCGCGTCGCCCAACTGCCTGAGCAAATCTGGGCCAAAAGCGTCGGCCGTCGCCTCCTCGACTTCGAGCAGCGTGCGGTCGAGGCCGTACTTGCGATAGGCCACGTCGAGCAGGTGGCCGAACTTTTTGAGTTTTCTCAGCAGGCGCAGCGCGGGCCGCTGAATCTCGATGACGTAGGCTTTCGAGTTCGGCGGGACCGTGATGGTGGCGTTGCGCGGCTGGCCCGCGAGCACGCTCCGTTCGCCGAAGGTCGTCCCCGGCTGAAGCTCCGCGACCTTGCGCGTCGTCCCGTGGTCGTCGGTGATGAGCACGTCCAGGTCGCCCGCGACCAGCGTGTAGAGCGTGTTCCCTCCCCAGTCTCCCTGGCGCACGACCTCTTCGCCCGCCTCGTAAGAGAGCAGCCGCGCGTAGGGGCCGACCTTCTTGCCCGTGTAGTTGCGCCCGTAGACGATGACTTCCAGGTCCAGCTCGTACTTAAAGTGGCCGTTGTCGCGCTCGACCAGCTCCGAGATGCTGTCCACGCTCGCGATGGCTTCGAGAATCTGGCCGTGATGTGTGATTTCGCGCGGCATAAAGTAGGTGTCGGTCGGAAAACCCGCCGGCTGGCGGGTGCAATCGGGAGCCCGTGCGCTTCAGGCCGTAACTTTACCACGATTGGCGGAAAATGAAACGACTCGAAAATTTCCGACGGCGTCCTGCTCTCAGGTTTCCTTGTTCTATTTCCGTGCCCTCTGTGACGAATGAGCCCTAATCCGCATTCGGCAATGACGTTTGACCTCGCGCAGCCAATAGTGAGACGATTGCCGGCGAAGGTTAGGCAATCATGAATTGGCCGGGAGGTTAAGGCGAGTGGAAATTGACAAGGACAAGATCGTCACGCAGGAAGAGTCGGGCGAGCCGGCCCCGATGGACCAGGTCGAAGACCGCGTCGAGGCCGAGATGAAGGAGATCGAGGGGCGCGCTAAGGAGCGCGTCGCCCAGGGGCTACAGGACGAGGACCTCGAACGCGAGGCCCGCGAACTCAAGGACGAAGGCAAACGCGAAAAAGACGAAGCAACGAAGAATTAAAAATTCAAAATTAAAAATTAAAAATGGAAGACGAAGAGCGCGGCTCCCGGTCTTCCATTTTGCATTTTTAATTTTGAATTTTTAATTACTGTAATGCTTGCTCGATGGCGGCGCGCATTCTCTTGGGCGTGTTGACGGGGTGGAAGCCGACCATGTGTTCGATGATCTGCCCGTCGCGGTTGACGATGATGCTCTGCGGGATGTTGCCGCCGCGCATCAGCGAGATCGCCAGCTCCCTGTCGGCGAAGGCCAACTTGTAGTTGATGTCGAACTCCTTAGCGAAGGCTTTAACGTCCTCGGGCGTGTCGCTGTCGGGGTCAATGTCGAGCCCGATCACCTCCAGGCCCTTCGGCCCGAACTCCTTTTGCAGGTTGACCAGCTCCGGGATAGAGGAGCGGCACGGCCCGCACCAGGTGGCCCACAAATCTAAGATCAGCACCTTGCCCTTCAGGTCCGAGAGCTTGAACGGCTTGCCCTCCAGAGTTTCGAGCGGGGCGTCGAGCGCGCTCGCGGGCAGCAGGCGCGGCCCCGCGGGCGTCGCGGGAGGGGCCGCCGGCCCGTTCGGTTTCGTCCCGACCGTGACCGTCGCCTTCGGCGCGTTCACCGCCTGCGTGTCGGCGGACTTGCCACAACTCGCGACGCCGAGGGCCGCGACGAGCGCGAGTGTCGTCAAAGTGAGTGCCGTGCGCGCCGGTGTCCAGAAGTCGCGGGCGCGCGGGCCTGTCGAATGATTCATAAATTTATTATCACCTCAAATGAATTCTACGGGGTCGGGGCCGCCATGATGCGGAAGGTCGCGATGCGCCGCAGGTCCGTGCCGATGATGGCGTACTCGCCGTACAGGAGCGGCTCGCGCGGTCGGAACTCGACGAACTGCGCCCCGCCCTCGCGCACCAGCACGCGGTAATGTGGCTTGACGATCTCTTCGGAGTCGATGGCGAAGCCTTTGTAGCCTTTCTGGGCCATCGCCGTCACGCGGCGCGCGCCTCCCTTCTCGGTCAGGCGCACCAGGAACGGCGGCTTAGCGTTGGGTTCGTCCGGCAGGAAGAGGTAGAAGCGCGGCTCCAGGCCCGTGATGATGGTCGCGGCGTGGCCGCCCTTCAGCTCGACGTAGCTGCGCTTGTCGCCTTTCGCCACCTGCTCGACGTGCAAAGGGGTCATACCTTCTTCAAACGCGAGCGGCGCGAGATTGTTCCCGTGCTCGTCGGCGAAGTAGACGAGGGCGCGGTCGGCGGGCGGCGCGGGCAGAGTCTCCTGCTGCGCCGCGGCCTGTGCCAAAACGAGCGCGGACGCCAGCATGAGCATGACGCCCGCGCAAACTTTCAAACGATTCCTTCGCACAGCAAAACCTTTAGTCCTCAAAAATACTTTTAAGTTAATAACGTGTGCGCACGCCAGCGGTCAAGCGGGCCGGGTCAGACTAAAAATCAACCACAGAGGAGACAGAGGACACAGAGGGAAGAAAGGGTATTTGAACTTTCAAAGTTTGAGATTTCAAATCTGAAATTATTTTATCTTCCTCTCTGTTCCTCTGTCTCCTCTGTGGTGATAATTCTCTTCCCAACTATTTATGGCTGTATGCCTTGTTGTGTACTCTGCTTTTTCGCGCCCTCGGCCGTGCCACGGCCTTCGGGGCCGAGGCTCCTGGATTGATTCCGCTTCGTGCCCTCCGGGAAGGCGTTGGCCTGCTGCTGCATGGGTGTGTTGTTCTGCGGGGCCGTCGTGTTGTTCTGTATGGGGAGCGATTGCGGCGCGGCCTCTTTCCTGGCCGTCTCCTGCGGGCGCGGGCGGGCGGGTCGGCCGGCGACTTTAATCGGCTCGGACGACTTCACCTTCTCGACGCCGAAACCGACAGCCGCGGCCAGCGCGTCACCGCTCGCTTCGAGCGCGGTCGGCACCATCGCGGCCGACAGCTCGCGCTCTACTCCGCCGGTTGAAGAGACGCGCGCCGTGCTGTTTCCTCCGGCGGTCGTGACGACGACTTTCGAGACGAGCGCGTGGCTCTTGAAGGTGCGCGTCTCGGTCTTCGTGCCGTCGGGCGCGGCCGTCGTGACGATTGACGAATCGTCGGGCGCGTCCACCGCCTGCTCGGAGACTTTCAACGCGGGCGCGGCGGTCGAGCTGGCGTCCACCGCGGCCATCTTCTCCGCCCTCTCGGTCGGGCCGGTCGAAAGATATCTGGAGATGCCGACGAAGCTGAAGACGACGACGAGCACGGCGGCCGCAACCGCCCCGGCCCATTGCAGGCGACTCACTTTACGCTCGGCCTCCGCCGCCACGAGGGGCGACGCTGAGGCGGGCGCGGGCTCAAGCACCGGGGCGGACGGCTGCGCGGTCTGTGCCACTTCGGTCGGCGAGGGCGCGGTCTCGACGGCTGCGGGCACGTCCTGCGTGTCGGCCGGCTCGACGAGCGTCGATTGGGCGGCCCTTTCCCTGGCGGCCTCCTTCACGGCGTCGCTCGCGGCCGCGGCACTCGCGGCGAGCGAGACGAACTCGGGCATGGCTTCGCGGATGAGGCGGCGCATCTCGACGGCGCTCGCAGGCCGCTGCTCGCGGTTGTGCGCCATTGTCCTCGTCAGAAGCTTAGAGACGGCGTGCGGGATTCGCGCACTCAGCTCCTCCGCGGGGCGCAGGGGGTCGGGCTGCCCGTTCGCCACTTCGGTGATGCGCGTCAGGGCGTCGGGCGGGATCGCGCCCGTCGCGAGGTAGTAGAGCGTGGCGGCCAGGGAGTAGAGGTCGCTGCGCGGTCCTGTGCCAGTTCCCTGAATCTGTTCGAGCGGCGCGAAGTTGGGCGTGAAGCCGAAGAGGCTGCGGCTCGTCATCACGGAGGAAGTCTGCCCGGCCGTCCCCTTCGCCAGCCCGAAGTCCAGCAGGATGACTTCGCCCTGCGGCGTGAGCTTCAGGTTCGCGGGCTTGATGTCGCGGTGGAGGATGGGGGGCTCCTGCTTGTGCAAATAGTCCAGCGCCTTCAAAAGCTCGTCGCCCCAGGCGAGGACCTGCTCGACGGGGAACGGCTCGCCGCGCTGTGCCAGCAGCATTTCGAGGTCGTCGCCCGAGATGAACTCCATGACGATGAACTGCCCGCCGTCCTCGTCGAAGTGGTCCGTGACTTTCGGCAGCGCGGGGTGGCGCAGGTGTGCCAGGAGCCGCGCCTCGCGCTCGAAAGCCTTGCGCATGCGGTCCTCCGTGAAGAAGGTCTCCTTGAGCGCGACCGTGTGGCCGAGCCGCCGGTCGCGCGCGAGGTAAACGGCCCCCATCCCGCCGTGGCCGATGGAGCGAATGACCTGGTAACGGTCCTGCAAGAGCGTGTTGGGCGCGAGCATGACGAACCTCCTCAAAGGCAAAATTAAAAATGTAAAATTAAAAATTCAGGCTGAAACCACATTTAATTAAAAGTGGCTCTCCGCCTCCTTTTTGCATTTTTCATTTTTAATTTTGCATTGCTTTATCCAATGTCCTGCGACCGGAGCGCGAACAGGGTCCCGGCGAGCAGGCCGAAGAACATGCCGACGAGGATGAGGGCGTCGAGCAGGCGGTCGCCCCAGGGGTGCAGGAAGTCGATGTAGCTGCTCAAGTCCTCGGGCTGCTTGACGGCGTCCTTCGGCTGCGGCGCTTCCTTGAGCTGCGGCGCTTCGGGCTTCTCGGGCTTCTCGCCCTGCCCGCGCGCGGCCTTCGCCAAATCCTCCTGGTACTGCTCCATGTCGTCCTCGAACTGCTTGGAGTTGTCCTCGGCCTCCTGCTTGTAGTCTGTGATGTCGGCCTTCGCCTGTTCGATGTTCTTGTCGTTGACCGACTCTATATATTTTTTAAGACCCTTCCCCTGGTTAGGCCCCTGCGGGTCCGAGCCCTCCTCGCTGATGGTGTCGAGCTTCGACAGCCGTTTGATCTCGTCGAAAGACCACGTCGCGGGCATCGCCGCGCCGATGTAGCGCGCAGCGCCCGACGGCACGCCTACCAGCCCCGAGAAGAGAATCTGCGGAATCAGGATGAGCGGCACGAGGCTCGTCGCCATCTCGGAGGTCTTGACGATGGACGAAATGCAGAGGCCGAGCGCGATGCCGACCATCCCGGTCAGAATCATCACGAGCAGTTGTGCCACGGTGTCCGTCAGGCTGTCGGGCGGGAGTTTCATCATCCCGGCGTAGTGGAAGAGCTTGAGCGTCCCGAACAAGAGGAGGCACTGAAGACCGACGATGACGGAGAGCACCAGCAGCTTCGAGCCGACGTAGGGCAGGAGGCCGAGGTTGACCATGCGCTCGCGGTTGTAAACGGCGCGCTCGCGGATAATCTCGCGCGCGGAGATTGAAGTCCCGAACCAGATGGCGACGAGCGCGAGCATGAAGTAGGGGAAGTCGCGCGGCTGATTCTGGCCGACCACGAGGTAAGTGAGGAAGGCGATGATGGGGGCCTGGCCGAAGAGGATCAGCAAGTTGAACTTGTCGCGCGACAGCACCTCCATGTAGCGGCGCGCGAGCGTGGCCCATTGGCGCAAAGAGTCTGTCACGGTCGGGCGGCGCGTGACGACGGGCGCTTCCTGCTTCTGCCCCTTGAGCACGCCGAGCGGCTCGACGATGTTCTTCTGGTACTGATGCGTCTTCATGAAGCGGCGCTTCCACTCGTCGGCGACCTCTTCCGAAATCTTCTCCTTCTGAAGTTTCAGCGCGAGCTTCTGCTCCTTGCTCGCCCCCGGCGGGAGCGGAGGCAGTTTCGCGGTGCGCTCATCAATCGGCGCTTCGAGCTTGTCGTAAAGGTCTTTGAAGCTGTCGGCCTTGACGTGCTCAAGCGCCTCCTTCGGCGCACCGTACCAGACGAGCTTGCCCCTCATCATGACGACGATCTTGTCGAAGAGGCGCACGTTCTCCATCGCGTGCGTCGTTAAGATAACGGTTCGGCCCGACTCTGCGATCTGCCGGAAGAGCTTCATGATTTTCTCTTCGGTCGCGGGGTCGAGGCCCGACGTGGGCTCGTCGAGGAAGATGACCGAGGGCTTCGTGATTAACTCGACGGCGATGGAGACGCGCTTGCGCTGGCCGCCGGAGAGTTGGCTGACGGGCACGTCGCGGCGCTCGGACAATCCCGTCACGTCCATCACCTCGTTGATGATCTGGTCGATCTCCTGCACGGACACGTCACGCGACAGACGCAGGCGCGCGACGTAGTAGAGCGTGCGGTAGACGGTCAGCTCCCTGTGGATGATGTCGTCCTGGGGGACGTAGCCGATGGACTGCTTGATGGAGTCGAGGTGCTGGTAGAGGTCCAGGTTGTTAATGAGCACGCGGCCGCTCGTCGCGGGGCGCATGCCGTTCAAGGAATCCATCAGCGTTGACTTGCCCGCGCCCGAGGGTCCGAGGAGTCCGACGAACTCGTTGGGCAGAATCGTCAGGTCAACGTCGTCGAGCAGCTTGATCATCCCGCCGCCCGAGCGGTTGGGGACGACCTTCGTGATGTCTATCACGTCGATGCGCGTCTTCGAGCGCGTGTCGAAGACGGCGACGCCGCGCTGCGGGTCCGCTTGAAGTACGAAGGGTCCGACCTGCACGATGTCGCGCGGGGTGACGGGGCGGCGGCCCGTGATGCGCGCGCCGTTGACGTAGATGCCGTTAGTGGAGCCCGCGTCTTCGACCGCGATGCTGCCCCCGGCGTTGATGAGGCGCGCGTGGTGGTTGGAGATTTGCAGGCCGTCGAGGTGGATGTCGTTGTCGGGCGCGCGGCCGACCGAGAGCTGCTGCTTGCCGTTGAAGGCGACCTGCATCAGGAGCTGCGGCTGCGGGCCGCCGCCGCTCGCGGGCGGCTGGGCCAGCGAGCCCGAGCCCGGCTTGACGACCATCGTCTGCGCGCTGACCGGGATGTTGAGCGGGCTGGAAGCCGGCGGCACGGGCGCGGGGATGGGGGCCATCGGCGACGCGCCCGAGGAGATGGCGACCGAACGCTGGCCCGTGTTCTGCGCGCCGGCGGGCGCGGGGTGAGCCGGGTCTATGAAGCGCAGGATTGGCCCACCCATGCCGAGCTGTATGCGGTCGCCGTCGTAGAGCGGCGTCGGGCTCGTGATGCGCTGGTCGTTGAGCAGCGTGCCGTTGAAACTGCCGAGGTCAAAGAGCGCAAACTGGCCGTCGCGCTTCTTAATCTCCGCGTGGCGGCGCGAGACGACGGCCGCCGCGGCCTCAATCGCCACGTCCATCCCAGGCTCGCGCCCGAGCGTGGTCACGTCCTTAGTCAGCGTGATGCGTTCGAGCTTGCCCGTCGAAGTCCGCACCAGTTCGATGACCGCCGGCTGCGCGGGCGCGGCAGGCGGCGCGGGCGGGGTCTTGGCCGCGGGCTGAGCCGGGGGAGGCGCGGGCTGTTGCGGCGGCGGCGCGGCGGGCCGCTGGGCCACAGGTGGCGGCGGCTGCGGCGGCTGTGCCACGGGCGGCTGCCCATAAGGCTGCTGCGGAGCGTAAGGCTGTTGCGGAGCGTAAGGCTGTTGCGGCGGCGCGGGCGGCTGAGCGTAGGGCGGCTGCGGCTGGTAAGGCGGCTGGCCGTACGGAGGCTGCTGCGCGGGCTGCCCGTAAGGCTGCTGTGCCGGTGGCTGGCCGTAAGGTTGTCCCGTCGGCGGCTGCGGGTAAGGCGGCTGCGCGTAGGGCGGCTGCGGCGGGGCGGGCGGGATGCGCGCGGCCTCGCGCGGGGCCGTGACCTCTTCGGGCGGCTCCCTGTCCATGTCGCGGCGCGTCTCCAGGTCGGACAAGTTTGGCCGGGGCGGCGGCGGCGCGTCCTGCTCGATACGTGCGACGAGTATGACGGGGCCGCCAGCGCCGAACTGCACGCGCGCGCCTGGACCAACCTCGGCCGGCTCCATGATGCGGCGGCCGTTGAGGAAAGTGCCGAAGCTTGAGTTGGTGTCCACGATCAGGCAGCGCCCGTTCTTGAAGCGGAACTCGGCGTGGCGGCGCGAGACCATGGGCCACTCTGACTGGTTGAAGACGATGTTACACTCGGCCGGGTCGCGCCCGATCTTGACGGCCTCTTGTTCGTAACTGCGCTCGGGGGGTTGCGGCTGACCGTTGCGCTCTTCTATCAGAACGATTTTCATGACTGTTACCTGAGAATGATTAGGGGCCTCTTTTGAATACTCACTCAACCCCTTCGTGGTCTTCTTTGCGTCTCCAGCGTGAGATGGTTTTTATTTTTCACGCTGGAGGCGCAAAGACGCAAAGGGGTCGAGTCGCTGCGTCTCTTGAGTTTTGAAATCGGCTCTTACTTGCTTGCCATCTTGAACGAGTTGAGAATCACGGGCAGCTCGCCTTTGACGCCCATGTCGTCAGCGAGCTTCAGCTCGGGCGCGAGCGAGGTCGTGAGCATCAATAGCTGCGTGCCGTTCTTTTTGCCCTCCGCGCCCGGCGGCAGAAAGACCACGCGGCCCCAGAGGGTGATGTCGCCCTTCTCCGTCCCGCGCGAGACGCTCTGGAAGCGCAGCTCGTAGCCCTTAATCCCGTTGACGGTCGTCGGGCCGTCCGCAAGCGCCTCGAACTCCGGGAAGTTTTTCGAGAGGCGCGATTTCCACGACGCGACGAGCTTCTGAAACACGTCCTCGCGCTCGTCCGATTCGTAAGTCCCTGTGCTCTCGTACCAGCTGACGGCGAAGTTCTCCTGCGTGAAGTCGGGCGGCAGCCGCCTTTCGACCTTGACGAAGTTGCTCGCCCCGGCCACGCCGGCCTTAGGGTCTTTCTCCCACCCGCTCGGGTAGTTGAACGAAAAGTCCGAATAGTTCTCGGCCAGCTTGCCGTCCAGGTTCGCGCTCACGTTGACGAACTGCGTCTCGCCCGCGCCGGGCGGGACGGGCGTTGACGAGGCGTTGGCGTTCGCCGTCGTGTTCGCGTTCGTGTTGCCGCCTGTGTTGGCGTTCGCGTTTGTGTTCGCGGTGGTGTTCGCATTCGCGTTGGCGTTCGCGTTTGTGTTGCCCGCCGCGCCTGCGTCCGCCTTCTTGTAGACGAGGAAATACCAAGCGGCCAGGCTCCCCAGGAGGACGAGCACGACGAGGCCGACGATTAAAGGCGCGCGGCTGGACTTCCGGGCCTGCGCGGGCCGCGACGGGTGCTGGTACTGCTGCTGCGGCGCGGGCGCGTACTGCGGCTGGCCTTGCGCGTACTGCTCCTGCGACGCCGGGGGGTTGGCCGACGTGGGCTGCGCGTGGGCCTGTGGCGAGGTTTGCGGCGGCGCGTAATATTGCTGCTGCTGTGGCGGCGGAGGCAAGGGCGGCGGCTGGTTGAACGCTACCGTCGGCATCATCTCGCGCGGGCTGGGCGGAGGTTGTTGAAGCGGCGGCTCGGGCTGACGCGCGGGCGGCTGTGGCGGCGGGGCCGCGGCCGGCCCAGTCTCTTTGGGCCGAATCTCCGAGGTCGGGGCGGAAGCAATCGTCTTGCCCAGGTCCGGCATGCGCGTCACGGTCGCCTCCGGGTCGAAAGGGTCCGTGCGCACCGTCTGGTTGAGGTCGTAAGAGGTCGGGGCGGACGCCCTGTCGTACGGCGTGAGCCGCCCGCCGTCGTGCGTGCAAAACTTCTGCGTGTCAGTCTCGTAAGTGCGACCACATTTGGGACACTGTAGCATGACCAGGAGCAATGATGAATGCGGAGTGATGAATGATGAATTAAAGACGATTGGCTCTTAATTCATCATTCATCACTCCGCATTCATCATTGCTTTTCCTCCTTCTCAATTCATCCTCGCCTTAGCCTGGAGGCTGGCGCTCGCGGGGTCAAGTTGCAGGCCGCGCTGGTAGGCGCGCAGGGCGTCCGCCTTGCGGTCCGCCTTCATGTAGCCGTCGCCGACGCCCTCGAAGCCGTACGCGCCGGCCAAGCCTTTGCGCTCGCCCGCGCTCGCCACGTCCAGCGCGCGCGTGTAAATCTTCTCCGCGTCCTCGTAGCGCCCCTGGGCCAGGTAGGCGGAGCCCAGGACCGAGTAGGGCGCGAACGAGCGCGGGCTGATCTCGATGGCGCGCGTCAGCGGCTGCTCGGCCTCCGCGAAACTCTTCAGGACGACGAGCGCGCGGCCCAGGAGGTAGAGCGCAGAGGGGCTGTTCGCGTCAATCTCCAGCGCGCGGCGCAAGACCTTCTCCGATTCGGGCCAACGTTGCTCGGATTGCAGCGCGCCGGCCATCAGGACGAGCGTCGGCGCGTCCTGTGCCAGTTCCGTAGCGCGCGCGTAGAGCGGCTCGGCCTCGGCCTTGCGCCCCGTCTTCCTCAGCAGTCGCGCCAAGTGCACGTAGGCCACGGCGAAGTTCGGTTCAAGCTCGATGGCGCGGTGGTAAGCCTGCTCGGTGTCGCTCCCCTCCATCCCGCGCTCTTCGAGCGCGACGCCGAGGCGGTCGTAGGCCACGGCGTTGCTCGGCTGAATCTGTATGGCTTGGCGCGCGGCACGCTCCGCGTCCGAGAGCTTCCTGGCGTTCGCGCCGCCCGTGCGCGGCTGGACCAGCACGTAGCTGAGTGCGACGAACACGTCCGCCTCGTTCACCGTGTAGTTGGACGCCTGCCTGTAAGCCGACTCGGCCTCGTCCCAACGCTGCTGGTCGGCGTAAACGTTGCCGAGGCCGTACCACCCGCGCCAGTCCTTAGGCTTCAACTGGCCGGCGTCGCGGTAAGACTTCTCGGCGTCCGAGTACTTGCGCGCGTCGCGCGCTTGGTTGCCCTCTTCGAGCGCGTCCTCGAAACGCTCCTCGACCACTTCGGGCGGCAGCCCGGCGGCCGGCGTCTTGTTGTAGTTGGCCTTGCCGCCGCCGCCCGGCGCGGGCGACTTGCGCGCCGTCGGCGGCTTGATTCCTGGGCCAGTGCCGCGGCGGCGGCTCGTCTCGGGGTTCCTGGGCCGGAAGATGCCGGCCCCGCCGCCGAGGTCGCCGCCCGCCTCCTGCGCGCGTGCGGAGACTGCGAGCGCCAGCGCCGCGCACGCGGCGAGCATCGTCAGTCTGAAGAATGAACGCGAAATTACTTGGCGTCTCATCTCTCTTCCTTTCACCAAAACTTTAAGGCCAATCGCGTATTGAACGAAAGCCGGGCAGTTCTTTGCGCCTTTGCGTGAGGAACCTAAATATCTCACGCAAAGGCGCAAAGGCGCAAAGAGGTTTGGCCGCTTCGGCCGCCCCGGCGGGCCTCACTTGATCAAGAGCCTGTTGACAGACGGCAGAGGGGCCGACGAGTTGCCTTGTTCCGGCCCAGGGCGGACGAGGCGGAAGCCGATGACGGGCTCCCTGCGGGACGGGTCGAACCAGTCGCGGTAGGTGCTCGGCGGCTTCTGCTTGTGGTCGGTCGTGTACGCGCCGCCGCGCACCACCATCCAGGTCTTGTGCGCAGGGTCGATCTGCACGTCGCTCCCAGGGTAGAGAGAGGCCCGCGAGGAGGTCCACTCGTAAACGTTGCCCGCCATGTCCAGGATGCCCCAGCGCGTCTTGTCCTGCGCGTAGGAGCCGACGGGCTTCGGCTGCGTCGCGCCCGAATCCTTCGTCCCGGCGTAGCCAGTCACCCAGGTGTTGCCCCACGGGTAGAAGTTGTTCTGGTCGCCGCCCTTGGCCGCGTACTCCCACTCCTCCTCGGTCGGCAGGCGGTACTTAACATGGTCGCGTTGCGAGCGCCACGCGGCGAACTCGACCGCGTCGCGGTATGAGACGTTGACGACGGGCAGCAGCTTAATGTCGTCCGCGGGCTGCGGGCCTCCCCAGTGTGACGGCGGCGCGTGCCCCTCCTCGCGGACGAAGTTCGCGTACTCCAGGTTAGTGACTTCCGTCTTGTCCATCGTGAAGCCGGCGACCGCGACGCCGTTGCGCGCCGGCCCTTCCTGCGGGGCACCGCCGTCGCGCCCCATCTGGAAGCGGCCGCCGGGGATGGAAATCATTTCGAGCTGGAAGCCGCCGTCCGTGCCTCCGCCGTTTCCGGGCGGTTGCTTTTCGTTGGGCGGCTTCTGTTCGTCGGGAGGCTTCTGCTCGTTGGGCGGCTGCGTCACTTCCCCGCCCTCTTTGACGGCCTTCGGTCCCATCATGAGCCAGACGCCGAGGCCGCCGCCAGCGAGCAGGACGCCGATGATTGCGACGATGACCGTCGTCGAGACGCCGCGTCTTGCGGGCCGCGCCGCCGCCCCCTGCATGGAATTGACGAACGGAGAAGTCTGACTCGCGACCGGGTGCGCGCCCGCCTGGCCGCCGCGCCAGGCGGGCGCGGGGCGCTCTATGCCTTGCAGGCTGTCCGACTCAAGGTTCTGCGTGACGACGCCCTGGCGCTGGCCCTGTGTTGACTCTATCTCGGAGGGCGACAGGGACTGCGGGCTGATGGTCGCGGCGATGCGCGCCGCCTGCTCCTCGCGGTCGCGCTGCTGACGCGCCGCGCGCTCTTCGGCCGCGGCACGCTCCTCGGCCGCCGCGCGCGCCTGCTCTTCTTGCGCCGCGCGCCTGCGCTCCTCTTCGAGGGCCGCTGCTTTCCGACGCTCCTCTTCGGCGGCGGCGCGGCGGCGCTCCTCTTCCTCGGCACGCCTGCGCGCGGCCTCCCCTTCGGCCTGACGCTGTGCCTCCGCCTCCGCCGCGAGCCGCGCCTCTTCTGCCCGGCGCTCCTCTTCTTCCAAACGAAGCCGCTCTTCTTCCGCCCGACGCGCCTCTTCTTTGGCCTGAAGACGCGCGTCTTCCTGAGCACGCAACCGAGCCTCTTCTTCGGCGCGCAGGCGCGCTTCTTCCTCGGCGCGCAGGCGCGTGGCCTCTTCTTCGGCCTGACGACGGGCTTCCGCCTCGGCGGCGAGCCGGGCCTCTTCCTCCGCCTTCCGCCTTGCTTCGGCTTCCGCGGCGAGTCGCGCTTCCTCTTCCGCTTTCAGCCGCGCGGCCTCTGCGGCGCGCAGACGTGCCGCTTCCTCTTCGGCCTGACGTTTGGCCTCGGCCTCGGCGGCGAGTCGCGCCTCTTCTTCGGCACGGAGTCTCGCTTCTTCCTCGGCGCGGAGTCTTGCTTCCTCTTGCGCCTTTTCCTCCGCGAGTCTGCGCGCTTCCGCCTCGGCCGCCAGCCGCTCCTCTTCCGCCTTGCGCCGGGCCTCCGCCTCGACGCGCGCGCGCTCCTTCTCTTCCAACGCCTTGAGGCGGGCGGCTTCCTCTTCGGCCTTCCGGCGCTCTTCCTCTTCGCGCTCTTCGCGTGCGAGGCGTTCTCGTTCGGCAAGCTCGCGGTGCTCCTGCTCGCGCCGCATCTCCTCTTCTTCGCGTCGGGCCTGCTCCTCCAGCGCCTCGGCCTGCTGCCGCAGACGATGCGCCTCCATCGCGGCGTTGCTCTGGTGCGGGAAGCCCCCGAGCGCGCCGGAGCTGATGGTCCCTGCGTGCGGGTCGCTCACGCTCTCGACGCTCTGGTGGCCGAAGACGGAAGGCTGCGCGGGAACGTCCGTCTCCCTCAAGAGTGGCAAACGCGCTTCGAGTTCGCACACGCCGCCACGGCATTCGACCCGCTGCTCCCAGGCCGCGTAGCCGTCGCGCATGACGTGCACGCTATGAAGCCCGCGCAGCATGTCGGGGACGACCAGCAGGCCAGTCTCGTCGCTCATCCCGACCGAGACGTTGTTGACGTAGACGCGCGAGTGCGGTGGGTCGGTCCTGATTCTGAGCGTGGTCGCGTCCGGCGGGATCGAGGTCATGCCCTGCGGCCCCGTGATCATGGTCTCGGCGTGGAGCGAAGCCAAGCTGTGGGCCTGCGTGCTCTTCAGGGCGGCTGTGACAGACGTGATGGCGTCGCGCAGCTCCTGCACGAACTCTTCGACTGAGGCCGGCCTGTTCTCAGCCTCCTTTTCGAGCGCGCGGCGTACGACCTTCTCGATCTGCGGCGGCACGTTGACGCCGAGCGAGGCGAAGGCCGGCGGCTCCTGCGTCAGGTGCTTCTTCATGATCGAAGGGATGCTGGTGCCTTTGAAGGGCACGTCGCCCGTGAGCATCTGAAAGAGGATGACGCCGAGGCTGTAGATGTCTGCGCGCGCGTCCGGTTCCTCGTCGCTCCACTGCTCCGGGGCCATGTAGAAGGGCGAGCCCATCAGCCCGCTCGTCTTCGCCTGCACGAACGAGCCCAGGAGTTCGCCGGACTTAATCTTCGCCAAGCCGAAGTCGAGAACCTTGACGGCCTCGGCCGTGGGCAGGCCCTCCTGGAACATGATGTTCAGCGGCTTCAGGTCGCGGTGAATGATTCCCTGCCGGTGGGCCGCGCCGACGCCCGCGCCGACCGCCGCGAGCATTTCCAGGGCGCGCGCCGGCGGCAGCGCACCTTCCGCGGCCAGCATCTCGTGGAGCGACCTGCCGCTGACGTACTCCATGACGAGGAATGGCATCGTGCCGCGCACGACGCCGAAGTCCGTCACGGCGATGATGTTCTGGTGGCGAATCGCGGCGGCCGCGAGGGCTTCCTGCCGGAAGCGCGTGACGAGCATCGGGTCGTTGCCGACGAGGTCGGGGAGGATGACTTTGATGGCGTGCGCGGTCTTGAGGAAGATGTGTCGGGCCTGGAAGACGACACCCATGCCGCCGTGGCCGATGCGGCGTTCGAGCTGGTAGCGGCCGTCCAGGACGGGCTCGCCGGCTATCGAAAGAGTCGTCGCGTCACCGTCGTCCGGGCAGTGGTTGACGTGGTCGGGAAAGCAGCGACGACAAACTGGGCATTCTTTCATCTATCGGCTCGATCCGGGGTCAGCCCGCACGAATTTCCGCGAGGCCGCCGAAGCCCTCAGGAGACTTGGAGACTGGCGGCCCGCACACAACCACGGTGGCGGCAAGAGAGTCTTCGTCAGCCGGGGAGACTCGTCCGGCGCGGCGAGCGCCCGCTGAAGGGGCAGCACTGAAGTTGAAAAGGCTGCCGGACAACAAGTTGAGAATTTGGCTTTCACCGCGCCCCACGGATTTTAACGACTCCCCGCCCGTCAAGCAAGTAGCAAAAGCAGAGGCTAGAGGTCAGAGGTCAGTTAAAACCCAGGCGCAAAAGCTTGAGACTCGAAGCTGAAGGTTCAAGACTGCCGACACTCAATCACTGACCTCTGACCTCTAGCCTCTGCTTTTTGACAAGAGGTATTGTGAAGAATATAGTGCGGCGCATGGGCGAGCTGGAGAAGTTCAGGGGGCGAGACTTCCGCGGCGTCGAAGAGCTGGCGTCGGCCGCCTCCGGTTTGATCGAGCAATACGGCAAGGAGCCCGCGCGCGGCAACGTCCGCTTAGGGATCACGTCGCGCATCGTGCGCCACTACCTGAGCGAGGGGCTGCTCGGCCCGCCGACGGGGCACGCGGGCACCGCCATTCTCTTCAACTACGGAAACCTCTTGCGCCTGCTCGCCGTCAAGAAGCTGCTCGCGGACCACTGGTCGGTCGTCAAGATCAGGGAGTTCATGGCGGCCCTCGACATCAGCGCGCTCGAACAACTCGTCACCACCGCGCTCACTTCCGCCCCGGACGCAGGGGTCCGCGCAGGGCGCAGGCTCACCGAAAGGGCCGCCGACGGCGCGCAGGATTTCCGCGTCACGCAGCCGCTCCTGAAGAGGGCGCAGGCGGACGCGCCTTCAGCGCCTTCGATGACGCTGGCGAGCGCGCCGCCGCTCGCCGCGCTCGCCGTCGAATCGGTCAAGCGCGCCGAGCGCGCCTCCGCCGAATGGATAGAGATCGCTACCGGCCTGGAGATCAAGGTCCGCCGCAGCTTCCGCCCCCCGCGCACCGAGCAGGAACGCGAACGCCTCGCCGCGCGCTTCTGGTCCGTCGTCAACAGGGGGAAATAGTGGTCAGTGGTCGGTGGTGGGGGGTCAGTTAAAAA
>DASWQY010000179.1:0-105914 GCA_036403435.1 Pyrinomonadaceae bacterium | reverse complement strand
CCCCCCCCACCACTGACCACTGAATGAGATGACTGAGAAAAAAATCAAAAAGATCGTGCTGGCTTATTCGGGCGGGCTCGACACGAGCGTGATGCTGCGTTGGATCAAGGAGCGTTACGGGTGCGAGGTCGTGTGTTACTGCGCGGACGTGGGCCAGGGCGAGGAGCTGGACGGGCTGGAGGCGAAGGCGCACGAGACGGGGGCGTCGAAGCTCTACGTGGAAGACTTGCGCGAGGAGTTCGTGCGCGAGTACGTCTGGACGGCGCTCAAGGCCAACGCGGTTTACGAAGGCGTGTACCTGCTCGGCACGTCGCTGGCGCGGCCCGTCATCGCCAAGCGGCAGATCGAGATCGCGCGGCGCGAGGGCGCGGACGCGGTGGCCCACGGCGCGACCGGCAAGGGCAACGACCAGGTACGCTTCGAGCTGACCTACTACGCGCTCGAACCCGACATCAAGGTCGTGGCCCCGTGGCGCGAGTGGGAGTTCAAAGGGCGCTCGGACCTGATAGCCTACGCCAAAGAGCACAACATTCCCATCACGGCGACGGCCGAGAAGCCTTACTCGACCGACCGCAACCTGATGCACATCTCTTACGAGGGCGGCATCCTCGAAGACCCCTGGGCGGAGCCGCCGGCGGACATCTTCAGGCTGACGAAAGCGCCGGAGGAGGCGCGCGCCGAAGCGGAGTACGTCGAGATAGGCTTCGAGCGCGGCGAGCCCGTCTCGGTCGGCGGCCGCAGGCTCGACGCCGTGGCGCTGCTCGAAACGCTGAACGAACTGGGCGGCGCGCACGGCATAGGGCGCGTTGATTTGGTGGAGAACCGCTTCGTCGGGATGAAGTCGCGCGGCGTGTACGAGACGCCGGGTGTGACCATCTTGCAGGCGGCGCACCGCGCGCTCGAATCCCTCACGCTCGACCGCGAGGTCATGCACCTGCGCGACTCGCTCGGCGTCCGTGTAGCCGAAAGCATCTACTACGGCTTCTGGTTCGCGCCCGAGTTCGAGCTGCTGCGGAAGACGATTGACGAGACGCAGGTGAACGTCACCGGCGACGTGCGGCTGAAGCTCTACAGGGGCAACGCGACGGTGACGGGCCGCCGCGCGCCGCGCTCGCTCTACAGCGAGCGGCTGGCGACCTTCGAGGCCGAGGACGTTTACAACCAGCGCGACGCGGAGGGCTTCATCAAGCTCAACGCGCTGCGCCTCAGAACGCAGGCGCGTTTCCGGGATTAGGCGTAGCTTTGAAATCACTCAACCCTTAGCGCCTTACGTCTTCTCTTTGCGCCTTTGCGTGAAAAAGCATTTCTCGCAAAGGCGCAGAGTAAAAACAGAAGGCGCAAAGGGTTGAGTCAAACATTCGTGAGGGAGTGATGATGTTGATGACGAAGGACGTTGAAGCGACGGTGCTGGTGGTCGAGGCGGACAAGGTCGGGTCGGCCGCATCCTTGCTCAATCTGTCGAAGACGGTGGCGGTAGTCGAGGGCGCGCCGGTTGTGCGCGCGGGCGACGTGGTGGTCGTGCGCGCTCTGACCGACAGCGCGACCTATAACCAGTTGGAGCTGCCGACCGGGCGCATGGCGAAGATCAATCCGGGCGACGTGCTCATCGGCGTGCTCGGCCGCCGCCGCGCGCTCAAAGGCTTCGTCGGCGAGGTGCCCGAGTCGGTCAGGGCGGGCGACCGCCTGCACCTCCTGAACATGGGCGGCGTCGTGGGCCTCTGCACGGGCCACCACTCTTCGCTGAGCGACGCCATCAGCCTCGAAGTCCTCGGCCTCGCGGCGGACGCTACGGGGCGCGTGCTCAACATCGCGGACGCGGCGCTGCCCGTGAGCGAGAATTTGGGCCAGACGGCCCCGCTCGTCCTCGTCGCCGGCACCTGCATGAACAGCGGCAAGACCTACGCGGCGACGGAACTCATCAAGCAGGCGACGCGCGCGGGGCTCCGCGTCGCGGCGGCGAAGCTGTCGGGCGTGGCCGCGTTGCGCGACACTCTCAACATGGCGGACCACGGGGCGATTGCGACCGCCAGCTTCCTCAACTGCGGCCTGCCCTCGACCGTGGACGCGGGCGACCTCGCGCCCGTCGCCAAGTCGATCATCGCGCGGCTCAACGAGAGCGCGCCCGACCTGGTCGTCATCGAACTCGGCGACGGCATCCTCGGCGGCTACTCGGTGGACTCGATCTTCGAGGACGAAGAGCTGCGCGCGGCGACCGCGGCGCTCGTCTTCTGCGCGTCGGACTACGTCGGCGCGTGGGGCGGCATAGAGCTGTTCCGCAGGCGCGGAATCAAGGTCGATTTAATCGCCGGCTCCGTCACTGACTCGCAGATGGGCGAGGACTACATCGAGCGCGAGTTCGGCGTGCCGGCGAGCAACGCGCGGCGCGACGGGGCGAGGCTTTTCCAGTTAGTGAAAGGGAAGTTGGAGACGCGTGGACGCGTGGACGCGGAGACGCGGGGATAAGAAAAAGGCGGGCGCTAATGGAGAGAGCAACGACGAACAAAATCGAGACTGGACAAGACGCCGCAACTCGCCGCGTCCCCGCGTCCACGCGTCTCCGCGTCGGCATTTTCGGCGGGTCGGGCTACGGCGGGGCTGAGCTTCTGCGCCTGCTGCTGATGCACCCGCAGGCGGAAGTCACGATAGTCACGGCGAACGAGCACGCGGGGCACGCGGTCAGCGACGTGCACAGGAACCTGTACGGGCTGACGACGCTCAGCTTCGAGCGCGTGCCGGAAGACTTGGAGAGTTTGAAGGAACTCGATTTCGTCTTCCTCTCGCTGCCGCACGGGCAGGCGATTGACCTCGTGCCGCGGCTGCCGCGCGGGCTGAAGGTGATTGATTTGTCGGGCGACTTCCGCCTGCGCGACCGCGAGACGTTCGAGCATTTTTACAACCGCGAGCACACGGCGATGGAGGTGCAAGGTGAGTTCGTTTACGGATTGACGGAGACGAACCGCGAGGCTATCAGAAATGCCGGCCGCATCGGCAACCCCGGCTGCTTTGCGACGGCCACGCTCCTGGCCCTCGCGCCGCTCGTCGCCAACAACTTGATTGAGGGGCGCGTGATCGTGGACGCGAAGACAGGCTCGTCGGGCTCGGGCGCGAAGGCGGCCCCCAACACGCACCACCCGCAGCGCATGAACTCTTTCTACGCGTACAAGCCTTTCACACACCAGCACGTGCCGGAGATTGAGCAGGAGCTGCGCGCCGTCGGCGACTGGACGAGCGAGCTGGTCTTCATGACGCACAGCCTGCCCGTCGCGCGCGGCATCTTCGCTTCGGCTTACGTCGAGATGAAAGAGGAGCTGAGCGAACGGGAAGTGCGCGCGCTCTTCGCGGAGTTTTACAAGGACTCGTTCTTCGTCCGGCTCGTGCCAGGCTCGCCGGACATCAACTGGGTGAAGACGACCAACTTCTGCGACCTCGGGATGGCCGCGCGCGGCCGGCAGCTCGCCGTCTTCTCCGCGATAGACAATCTGGTCAAAGGCGCGGCGGGCCAGGCCGTGCAGAACATGAATCTGATGGCCGGGCTCGACGAGAAGACCGGGCTGATTCTGACGGGGAGCAACCCATGAGCACCGGGTCGGAAAACTCCGGCTTCAATGCCGCGCCGGTCAAGCCGCTCATTCCCGCGGACGTGCTCGATCAGGTTGATATCCGCGTCGGCACAATCGAGGCGGTCGAAGACGTGCCGAAGTCGAAGACGCTCGTCAGGCTCAGGGTCAACTTCGGCGACCACAAGAGGACTATCCTGGCGGGGCTCAAACAGGAGCGGCCGGACCCGCGGGAGATAGAGGGGCGGCAGGCGCTGTTCGTGGTCAACCTTGAGCCGAAGCGTTTGATGGGCGAGGTCTCCGAAGGGATGTTGTTCGACATAGGGTACGCGGACGGCGTCAAGCCCGTCCTGGCCGTTCCCGAAGAAGGCGTGCCGGACGGCGCGCGCGCGGGGTGAAGATGAGCACTGCGAAAATACAGACGAGTGTCGAGGCGAGCGAGGAGCGTTTTCAGCTCGCGACGTACAAGAAGATGCCGCTCGTGGCGGCGCGGGGGCTTGGCGTGTGGCTGTTCGACGCGGAAGGCCGCCGCTACCTGGACCTCTACGGCGGGCACGCCGTCGCCGGCACGGGCCACTGCCACCCGCGCGTGGTCGCGGCGCTGAAGGAGCAGGCCGACTCGCTGCTCTTCTACTCGAACCTCGTCTATTCAGAAGTGCGCGCGCGCGCGGCGGAGAAGTTGGTCTCGCTCGCGCCCGCGCCACTGACGAAAGCCTTCTTCTGTAATTCGGGGACTGAGGCGAACGAGAACGCGATGCGGATGGCGCGCATGGCTACGGGTCGGGAGAAGATCATCACTTTCACCGGCAGCTTTCACGGGCGCACCGCCGACGCCATCAGCGCGACGGGCCTCGGCAAGTACCGCGAGTTGGGGAAGCCCAACGTGCCCGGCCACCTCTTCGCGGAGTTCGGAGACCTTGAGGCGGTCAAACAACTCGCGGACGAGACGGTCGCCGCCGTCATGCTTGAGCCGATTCAGTCAATGGCGGGCGTGCGCATGGCCGGCGCGGAGTTTTACAAAGGTTTGAGGGAACTCGCCGACGAGCGCGGGCTGCTTTTGATTTACGACGAGGTGCAGACGGGCGTCGGGCGCACGGGCGAGTGGTTCTTTGCGGGGAGCGAGGCGGGCGCAGGCACTGTGCCGGACATCATCACGCTCGCCAAGGCGCTCGGCAGCGGCGTCCCCGTCGGCGCGTGCCTCGTGGGTGAGCGCGTCGCGGCGCACGTCAAGGAGAACGACCTCGGCACGACCTTCGGCGGCGGGATGCTCGCGATGGCCGCGGTCAACGCGACGCTCGAAGCGATTGAAGCCGACGCGATGCTTGAGAACGTGAAGGCGGTTGAAAGTTACTTGCGCGAGCGCCTCGCTGAAGTCCCCGAGGTCGCACGCGTGCGCGGTCAAGGCTTCCTGCTCGGCTTAGAATTCAAAGAGAAGGCCGGGCCAATTCACCAGGCACTGCTCGAACGCCGCATCATCACGGGCACGTCGAGCGACGCGAACGTCCTGCGACTCCTGCCGCCCCTGTGCCTGAAGCGCGCAGAGGTGGATTTGTTTGTTGACGCTTTGAAAGAGGTTGTTTGAACCACAGAGGTATACAGATGGAAGAAAGGGATTTGAGATTTCAAATCTGAAGCCTGAAATTATTTTATCTTCCTCTGTGTCCTCTGTGGTGGATATCCGAGCCATGCCTAGAGACTTTTTGAGCACGGGAGATTGGACGCGCGCCGAGCTTGACGGCTTAATCGAGTCGGCGCTCGGGTTCAAGCGCGGCGACGACCGAAGCAAAACGCTCGCGGGCCGCTCGGTCGCGCTCGTCTTCTTCAACCCCTCTTTGCGGACGCGCGCCTCGATGCAGGTCGGCGTCTACGAGTTGGGCGGGAACGTGGTCGTGCTTGAGCCGGGCGGGACGAGTTGGACGCTTGAGCACCGCGACGGCGTGGTGATGGACGGCGACAAGACGGAGCACGTCGCGGAGTTCGTGCGCGTGCTCGGGCGCTACTGCGCCGCCATCGGCGTGCGGACCTTCGCCGCGCTCAAGGATTGGGAGGAGGAGCGGCGCGACCCCGTCCTTGCCGCGTTCGCCAGGTACGCGGGCGTGCCCGTCATCAACCTCGAATCGGCGATGCACCACCCGTGTCAGGCGCTCGCGGACATGATGACCGTGCGCGAGAAACTGGGCCAGGGCCGAAAGAAAGTGCTGCTCACCTGGGCCTGGCACCCGAAGCCGCTGCCGATGGCCGTGCCGAACAGCTTCGCGCTGGCCGCCGCGCAAATGGGCCACGACCTGACAATCGCGCACCCGTCCGGCTACGCGCTCGACGACGAGTTGATGAATGAGATCAAGAGCAAGGCGGAGGACGCGGGAGGCAGCGTGACCGTGACGCGCGACGTGGACGAGGCGTTCGACGGCGCGGAGGTCGTCTATGCGAAGAGCTGGGGGAGCAAGGATTACTACGGCGCGGCGCACACGGAGATCGCGGCGCGCGCCGTCCACCGCGAGAAGTGGATCGTTGACGAAGAGAAGATGGCGCGCACGCGCGACGCCATCTTCATGCACTGCCTGCCCGTGCGCCGCAACGTCATCGTCACCGACGGCGTGATCGATTCGCCCGCCTCGGTCGTCGTGGACGAGGCCGAGAACCGCCTGCACGCGCAGAAGGCGGTCATAGCGAAGCTGCTGAGTTAAAGACAGGTTTCACGCAAAGGCGCAAAGACGCAAAGAAGACCGCCAGGACGTTGAATGCTTCTTGACCTTGCGCGCTTTACTTTGCGTCTTTGCGCCTTTGCGTGAGACTTTCCGTCCGCTTCGATTAAGGGGGAGCAATGACTCAAACTCAATCCGAGATTTCGAATCAGGTGCGGCTCGACCTCCTGCGCGAGGCGCTGCCGTACATTCAGCGGTTCAAGGGCAAGACTTTCGTCGTCAAGCTCTCGGGCAAGGCGACCGAGGACGCTACGAACCTGGCCTCGCTCGCGGAGGAATTGGCCCTGCTGCACCAGGTCGGCATACGCCTCTGCGTGGTGCACGGCGGCGGCAAGCAGTTGACGGAGCTGGCCTCGCTGATGGGCGTCGAGCAGACGATCATCAACGGCCGTCGCGTGACCGACGACGCGACGCTTGAGATGGCGAAGATGGTCTTCGCCGGCAAGATCAACACGGACATCCTCGCGGCGCTCCGGCACCGCGGCGTCGAGGCCGTGGGGCTGTCCGGCGTTGACGGCAACATCGTGCACGCGGAGCGGCGGCCCCCCGGAGAGGTTTTGAACCGCGCGACGGGCGAGCGCGAGCGCGTTGACTTCGGGCACGTCGGCGACGTAGTGGAAATCAACGCGCGGCTGCTCTGCGTGCTCCTGGACCAGAGCTACCTGCCAGTGGTCTCCTCGCTCGGCGCTGATAACGAGGGGATGGTCTTCAACATCAACGCGGACACGATTGCCGCGGAGATAGCCGTTCAATTGCAGGCGGAGAAGTTGATTCTGCTTTCGGACGTGGACGGGATTTACCTGCGCGCGAATGACCCCGAGACCAGGCTCTCGCGGCTGACGATTGACGAGGCCGAAGGCTTAGTGCGCGACGGCGCGGCCACCGGCGGCATGATCCCCAAGCTACAGAGCATCACGGGCCTCATCCGCCGCGGCGTCCGCAGCGCGCACATCATCAACGGCACCACCCGCAACGCCCTCCTTGCCGAAGTCTTCACGGACGAAGGCAAGGGAACGATGATTATTGATGAACGATGAACGCGGAATGATGAATGAAAGCAACTGGCTTTGAATTCATCATTCCGCGTTCATCATTCATCATTGCCTTATTCCTCCCCGCCGTTGTCGCGGAGTTCGATCAGTTCGTCGAGGGAGAGGTTGTTGCGGCCGCGGGCGCGCATCTTTTGGATGAAGTCGGCCGAAACGTCGTGGTCGCGCAGGCGCACGAGTTGTTCGATGGTGACGCGGTCGTAGCCGAGCTGCTTGATTTCCATGATGAACTCGGGGCTCACGCCGTGGTCGTTCAGCTCGATCAAGTCATCGACCGAAGGGCGGACGTAGCCGAGCCCGGCGAGGTCTCTGACGAACTTCGGCCCGACGCCGTGGTCCCGCAGCTCGACCAGCTTCTCAAGCGTGAGGCGGTCGTAGCCTGAGTCGCGCAGCCCCCTGATGAAGTCCGGGCTGACGCCGTGATCTTTCGTCTCGACGAGCGCGTCCGCCGTCAGGCGTTCGTAGCCGAGCGCCGCCAGCTCGCGTATGAAGTTGAGGCTGACGCCGTGGTCCTTCAGCTCGACCAGCTTGTCAATCGAGCGGAGCATGTAGCCTAGTTCTTTAAGTCCGCGGACGTAGTCGAGGCGGACGCCGTGCTCGCCGAGCGTGACGAGTTGGTCGAGCGTCGGGCGCTCGTAGCCTTGAGTCTTCAGCTCTTCTATGAAAGCCAGGCTCACGTCGTGCAGCGCCAGAGAGAACTGCTGGTCGCCTGAGGGCGTGCCGTAGCCCTGCCGCTTCAATTCGGCGGCGAACGACGGGTTGGGCGAGAAGACGAAGTGGCCGGAGCCGTTGCCGTCCTTGAACCAACCCTCGCAGTTGAACGTCCCGGCGTCGCGCACGAGCTGAAACTTGACGTTCGTGCCCGCGCTCGACATGGCCTGCTCACGCGCGAGCCCCTGCAACTGGTCCGGCGCGACGCGGAACGAGTTGTTGCTGTCGTAGCTGCCGTTGCTGTCGCGGTGGTAGCGCAGGCTGAACTGGACCCTCTCCTCCCCCGTCCTGAACTCCACCATCCACTGCCCCGTGTACGCCGCCTGCACGCCCGACACCGACGCCCCCGTCGCGTCACTCGTGTACGACGCAGGCGCGCACGCCCAGACAAACATCGCCAGCGCGGCGCAGATTGAGAGCGAAACCATTCGGCGGACAAAACGCCCCGCGTTACTCATAGTCTTCATCTTCGAGCCTCCTGCTTCATCTAGCCTCACCTGGCGAGAGCGGCCTGGGACAAGACAGGCCGCCGGATGCAACTGCCCTTTTGAAGGTAAACACCGCGCGGGAGGTTTTTGTGGCAACAATTTCAGATGAATCGCCCGGACTTCTCTCGTATTCCTTCGACTACCTTTTCAAGCCCCTCCGAAACATCGCGCCACGCAGAATCTCTGCTCTTCCATTCGGCGACAGCGAGCCGGTCTTTGGGCAGAGACTGTAACCCGGCGAACGGCGCGTCCTTCAAGTTGACATCGCGCACGATGACGGGAATGACCACCGCCTCTCCCTTCTCCTGGCGCTCCAGCGCCCGCTTCATCTCTATTTCGTAACAGTAGTCCGAGGCGATGAAGTCAGAGCTGACGAGCAGCAGGATGATGTCCGCCCGCTCCAGATTGTCGTCAATCCTCCGCTTCCAGTCGTCGCCCGCCTCGATCTTGCGGTCCTGCCACGTGTCTATCAGCCCGCGCCGC
Organism: Pyrinomonadaceae bacterium; assembly: GCA_036403435.1. Lineage (GTDB taxonomy): Bacteria > Acidobacteriota > Blastocatellia > Pyrinomonadales > Pyrinomonadaceae > QHXM01. Next base: position 96,921 of record DASWQY010000179.1, on the reverse strand, counting down.
TGCAAGAGCTTGAGGTGAGTCTCCAATTCGTTGCGCAAGCCTTCGTCTTTATGTGAGTAGCTGTAGAACAACCGCACGCTCTGCCTGCGCTCGTCCATCACGCTCTTCTTTCTGCGCGTGCCTTCGAGGTCTACGCCGTTGAGCAGTTCCTGCACGTCGAGTTCGATAACCTTGTTGCCGACGACTTTCGGGAATTTCTTCATCCCGTTTTGTTCCATCACGAGCAATTCCTGATACGGCGTGACCACGTCGGGGTAATCCGGCAGAGGAATCATTTCCAGCGGCTGTAGGTTTCGAATGTCGTGGTGAATCCGCTCGAAGTCCGAGCGAATGACGGCCAGCAGGCGACGCCGCCCCGTGCCGGGGCCGGAGACGTTGATGAAGACCTTCTTGTCCTGCACGTCGGCCTTGACGAGCGCGTGGTTGCCTTCAAACTTCAGGATCACGCCGGTGCGCCAGCGCGACAGCCCCTCGCTCAGCGAGTGAGTGCGGACGATGAAGCGCGGCAACAATCCTTCCGTCAGCACCGGGTAGTGGTACTGAAAATTCAGGCACTCCTCCGGCCTGAACTCGGCCGCCTCCGCCGGCTCCTGCTTGTCGAGCAATTCGGGAATCAGGTAATGGGTATCGTCGTCGGGGAAGCTGAAGCACAGCTCGAACTTCTTCATCAGGTCAAAGATGAAGCGGCGCATGCTCGCCGGGTACTCACGCTCGTCGAGAATCTCCGCCAGGTCGTTCAGGCTGACCTCGCCTTTCTGCGTCTCCAGCTTGACGGAGTTGAGCACCTTATAGATGCCGTTCGTGACCCAGTGCGGATTGAGGACATGCGTGTCCTGCAATCGCGGGTCGTCCCTGTAGTTCAGGATGATGCCGAGGTTAGTCAGATAACCCGCGAGCTTCTCCTGCGCGTCCCTTTCCGTCTCGCCGTGCTCGTTGCAGAACTCGCGGTACTCTTCAAAGCTCAGGTAATTCTTTTCCATCCTCGCGAGCTGGTCTTTGATGTCGAACCAACTCGCCGGGAAGGCGTCACGCAGGTGTTCGAGGCGGTCCGTCTCGCGCTCGATGGCCTGACGAAGCTCGTTGACCCCGATTGGCGACTCGTCGCAATCCGTCCTGATGAAGTCGCGTATGACCGGGTACTTCTGTTGCAGAGCGCGGCGATTAACGTCGAAGGAGTGCTCCCTGATTTTGTTCAGCACGACGATGACCGGCGACTCGCCCCCGAAGCTCTCGATGAGTTTCAGCCAGTACTCGGCGTCCGCGTCTTCGCCGCCTTCTCGCCCGTTCAAGACCAGCAGGTAAACGCTCCGCTGCGTGAGGAAGAACTGGTGCGTGGCGTGCATAATCTCCTGCCCGCCGAAGTCCCACACGTTCAGCCTCACGTCATCTTTCTCGTTAAGGAGGAGAGGCCATTCGGTAATCTGGATGCCCTCTGTTTTCTTCTCATCCCTGAACAGGTCATGCACCAGCCGGTTGACAATCGAAGTCTTCCCAACAGCCCCGCGCCCCAACAGAATCAGCTTGGCCTCATTCAGCGGTCGCTTGCCGCCACGCACCCGAAAATAGTATTCGAGAATCTCAGCGGGTTTGGCCGGTTGGACTCCATTTCCCGCGACATCTTCCCATGTAGGCCCTAAGACTTCGGCGGGCAAACCAAGCGCATCGTTCTCGTGGAGGTAAAGTTTTATCAGCGATGTTAGATTCCTCAGAGACTCCGGCAATGACGTCAGCTGATTGTTGTTAAGGTATAGAAATATAAGTTGAGTCAACTGGCCGATGGATTCAGGCAGCGACGTTAGTTGGTTCTCGTCAAGGTACAGTATTTGAAGTCGAGACAACTGGCCGATGGATTCGGGAAGGGATGTCAATTTATTGTTACTAATGGATAGAATTCGAAGTTGAGTTAACTGACCGATAGATTCTGGTAACGATGTTAGTTGATTGTATTGGAGGGATAGTTCCTCAAGCTGAGTTAACTGGCCGATGGACGCTGGAAGTTCATCCAAACCTTTTCTTGATAAATCCAAATGAAGTGCCTGTTCCTTGTGGGCTTCTTCAATGAGAGCAGATGCGACAGATAATTTGTCTGACGCCTCTTTCTTACGGTTTCGACTCTTAGTCATTATTCATTTCCTCAAAAAAAATTCGGCAGCGTCTGTCTTTATCACATTGTAACTCTACTGGCGAAATAAAACTCTATCTCAGAATCTCAGGGGCATGTCTGCCTTTCGTTTTGACTTTCATGTGGGGTGGTCTGACAATCGGCTTGGATGAAGGCTATCGGGAAAGAGCAGGCGCGGATTGATTCGCAAGCGCGGCGGGGTGTGAGTGTGCGCGGGAGGCGGAGGTTGAGCGCGTTTGCGGGGGCGTTGCTGAGGGAGTGGGGGCGGCTGGGGTTGCCGGTGGGGGGTGAGCGTGTGGTTGTCGCGGTGTCGGGTGGGGCGGATTCGGTGGGGTTGGTGTTGGGGTTGGAGGAGTTGGTGAGGGCGGGGCGGTTGGCGGTGGGGTTGGTGGTGGCGCATCTGGACCACGGGTTGAGGGAGGAGAGCAGGGAGGATGCGCGGTGGGTGGAGGGGTTGGCGGGTGAGTTGGGGGTCGAGGTGGAGGTCGGGAGCGCGGGCGTGAAGGAGGCGGGGGGGAATTTGGAGCAGGCGGCGCGGGGGGCGCGGTATGAGTTTTTGAGGGAGGTGGCGGAGAGGCGCGGGGCGCGCGTGGTCTTGACGGGGCACACGATGGATGATCAGGCGGAGACGGTGTTGCTGCGGCTGCTGCGTGGGAGCGGGGCGGAGGGGTTGGGCGGGATGGAGGCTGTGAGGGCGCTCGATGCGGGGTCGGAGGTGAGGTTGGCGAGGCCGCTGTTACGTTGGGCGCGGAGGGCGGAGACGGAGGCGTTCTGTAAAGCGAGGGGCGTCATCGTGCGGCGGGACGCGATGAATGAGGATGAGAGTTTTGCCCGCGTGCGTGTGCGGCGCAAGCTGCTGCCGTTGATGTTGACGTTTAATCCGCGCGCGGTCGAGGCGCTGGCGCGTGCGGCGGAGTTGCTGCGCGAGGACGCGGAGACGCTGAACGCGGCGGCGCGGGAGTTGTTAGAGGCGGCGGGCGAAAGGGAATTGGGCCAGGAGGGGAATGAAAGGGGCGCGGCGTCTGAGGGGGGCGTGTCGGCAGTCGCGTCGCTCGACGTGAAGGTTTTGTCGAGCGCGCCGTCGGCCCTGCGCAGGCGGGCGCTGAGGCTGTGGCTCGGGCGCGGGCGCGGGGATTTGCGGCGGTTGGAATTGGCCCACTTGCTGGGCGTCGAGAAGCTGTTGGAGGGCGAGCGCGGCGGGCGCGTGGCAGAGTTGCCGGGCGGGAGTTTCGTCGAGCGCAGGCGCGGCCGCCTCACCTTTCACGTCAGGTCGGTCGAAAAAGGGGGTTAGCAAGCGGTCAGATGGTCAACTCGGATAAAAAATCGGGCGGCCTGGCGTTCATGCTGCGCGCGCTGGGCCACAGGAATTATAAGCTCTTCTTCAGCGGCCAGAGCGTCTCGCTGATCGGGACGTGGATGACGAGGATCGCGACGAGCTGGCTCGTCTACCGGCTGACGGGTTCGGCGCTGCTGCTCGGCGTCGTCGGCTTCGCGGGACAGATTCCCTCCTTCGTCTTCGCGCCCTTCGCGGGCGTCCTCGTGGATCGCTGGAACCGTCACAAGCTCCTGGTCGCCACGCAGGTGCTGGCGATGCTGCAATCGTTGGCCCTCGCGGTGCTGGCCCTCACGGGGCTCATCCAAATCTGGCACGTCATCGCGCTCAGCATCTTTCAAGGCGTCGTCAACGCTTTCGACATGCCCGCGCGGCAGGCTTTCGTCGTCGAGATGGTCGAGAGAAGGGAAGACCTGCCGAACGCCATCGCGCTCAATTCATCGATGGTGAACGCGGCGCGGCTGCTCGGGCCTTCGATTGGCGGCGTCGTCATCGCGGCCGTGGGCGAGGGCTGGTGCTTCATGATTGACGGCGTCAGTTATCTCGCGGTCATCGCCTCGCTGCTCGCCATGAAGTTCACGCCGAGCGCGGGCAGGCCCAAAAGGGGCGTCAACATGTTGGCCCAACTGCGCGAAGGCTGGCGCTACGCCTCGGGCTTCGCCCCCATCCGCAAGGTGCTGACGCTCCTCGCACTCGTCAGCCTGGTCGGGATGCCGTACACGGTCCTGATGCCCGTCTTCGCCAACGAAATCCTGCGCGGCGGCCCGAGCACGCTGGGCTTGCTGATGGCCGCTTCAGGCGTGGGCGCGCTCACGGGGGCCATGTTTCTCGCGGCGCGCAGGTCAGTGCTCGGCCTCGGGAAATACATCCCGCTGACGGCCGCCGCGTTCGGCTCGGGGCTCATAGCCTTTTCGTTCTCGCGCGTGCTCTGGCTGTCGCTGCCGCTGATGGTGCTGACGGGGCTCGGGTTTATGGTCCAGATGGCCGCAAGCAACACCGTCTTGCAGACCATCGTCGAGGAGGACAAGCGCGGGCGCGTGATGAGCTTCTACACGATGGCCTTTATGGGGACCGTGCCCTTCGGCAGTCTGCTCGCGGGGAGCCTGGCCCAAAGAATCGGCGCACCACGCACGCTGATGTTTGGCGGCCTGGGGTGCATCGCGGGTGCCATCTGGTTCGCCACCTCGCTCCCGTCGCTTCGCCGCGACGTGCGCCCCCTCTACGTCAAAATCGGCATCCTCCCGGAGATCGCCACCGGCATTCAACACACTTCGGAACTGAGCGTCCCTCCCGAATCCTAAGAAATGAGGAATGAGGAATGAGGAATGAAAAACCCATTGCCTTTTAATTCATCATTCATCATTCCGCATTGCTTTTCGCGCCCCGGCTAAACTTTAATAATAAGCGAGTTCAAACTTTCAAGGTTTCTTCAAGGCCGGAGAGGTTATCTTTACTTCGGGTTCGGCCCTTGCTCGCCCCTTTGCCTCAGAAAATATCGTTTGCGGGAGAAAACAGTGGGAATCAGAGAATTGAATGTGACGAACGTTGCGCCTTCCACGCACCTCTTGGCCGAGAAAATTGTGCCGCCGCCGCTCCCCGCGTGTTACCTCTCGCGCGGCCGGCTGCTCTGCGCCGTCACCGAAAGTCTGACGGGCGGCTCCGCAACCATCATCAGCGGGCGGGCCGGGACGGGCAAGACGGCGCTCGCCGTCGAGTTCGCGCGCTCCGCAGGCCGCGCCGCCGCGTGGTATAAGGTGGACGCGGCCGACGGCGATCTCTCCGTCTTCTTCAAGTACCTCGTGGAAAGCATCGCCAGCCAGCGCCCCGGCTTCGGCGCGCAGATGGCCGCGCTCGGCGCGGAAGCGTCCGGGGCCGAAGACGTGCCGTTGATGGTCGAGAGCCTCGTCAACGAGCTGCTCCAGCGCGACGAGCCGCTCTTGATCGTCCTCGACGATCTGCACCTCGTTTACGACGAAGAGTGGGTCGCCCCCTTCTTCCGCCGGCTGCTCCCGCTGCTGCCCAGGGAAGTACACGTCATTCTCATCGGCCGGGGCTTGCCGCCGACGCCGCTGTGGCGCATGCGCTCGAAGCAGGCGCTGCGCGTCATCGAAGAGTCTGCGCTCTCGTTCACGCTGCGCGAGGCTGAGGACTTGTCCAACCTTTACGGCTTAGAGGCCGAGGCGGTGCTCGCGGCCTGGGCCGAGACCTGGGGTCGCGTCGGCGCGTTCGTCGAGAAGGCCCGAGCGGCGGCGGGGTTGAGCCTGGGTGAAGGATTTTCGGCGCACGGCCGCGCCCGGCGTCAGACCAAACACCTCAGCTTGATTAGAGGGTTCGCGCCCTAGACACTTGTACGGATGATGCTCAACGACCCCCACAAGCGTCATCAGGACGAAGCCACATCGTCGCCGCCTGCGCCGAACGCGGGGGCGAGCAAGGAGACCTCCGTCTTCTTCCTGCGCACCAAACTGCTCCCGCCGCGGCCCGCGCCCGCGCTCCTGCCGCGCCCGAGGCTGATGGAGCGGCTGCGCCAGAACCTTTCGCACCCGGTCACGCTCGTCACGGCCAACGCCGGCTCCGGCAAGACGACACTCGTCGCGGACTTCGTCAGGAACCTTGAGCCGCAGAGGTTCGTCTGGTATCAACTGGACCAGGCGGACGCGGACCCGCTCGTCTTCCTCGGCTATTTGGCCCACGGCATCAGGCAGGCCGTCCCAGGCTTCGGGGCCGTCACGCTCTCTTACCTGGAGGAGGCGCGCGGCGATCTCGCGAAGCGGCCCGAGCGCGCGCTCGACGTGCTCTTGAACGAAGTGCTCGACTCGGTCGAGCAGCAGCTTGTTTTAGTTCTCGACGATTACCACCACCTCGGCGCGGAGACGGCCGTCCACGAGGTCGTGGACCGGCTGCTGCACTACCTGCCGGACGTGCTCCACCTGATCATCATCTCGCGCGAGCTGCCGCCGCTCGCACTCGTGCGCATGCGCACGCAGTCGTCGCTCACAATCGTCGCGCGCGACGAGCTGCTCTTCACGGACGAGGAGACTCAGCAGCTTTTCCGCCAGGTCTTCGACCTCGAACTGAGGCCCGAGCAGTTGGCCGAGTACCGCGCGCGCACCGAAGGTTGGATCACGGCGCTGCAACTGGTCCGGCAGGTCGCGCAGCGCAGCACCCTGGCGCACGACCCCGCGGCCTCGCCGGCGACTCAAGATTTAACCGAAATCCTGCGCCAGTCCGAGCGCGACATCTTCGACTACTTCGCCGAAGAGGTCTTCGCCGACGAAGCGGGAGAGGCCCAAAAGTTCCTGCTCGGCATTTCATTGCTCGAAAGGGTCGAGCCGAGGGCGTGCCGCGAGCTGTTCCCGGAAGTGAACGCCGTCACGCTGCTCCAGACGCTCGCGCGCCGCAACGTCTTCGTCACGCTGGCCTCGGACGGCCGCGGCGAGGAGTACCGCCTGCACCCGCTCTTCAGAGACTTCCTGCGCCGCCGCGTCGCGGACGAGCGCGGGCGTCATGAGCTGGCGGCCGAGCACGGCCGGCTGGCCGACTACTTCCTGCGCGATAAATCCTGGGAGCGCGCCCTTCATCACCTCATCGCGGCCGAAGACTTTGAACGAGCCGCGCAAGTCATCGCGTCGCGCGGCGGCGACTGGATAGAGACGGGCGCGTTCGCCTCGCTCGTCGCCTTCATCGAGCAGTTGCCGGCCGAAACTTCGGAAGCGCACCCGCGCGTCCTGCTCCACCAGGCGGAGGTGGCGCGACTTTACGACGACCAGGCAAACGCCGGCGCGCTCTTCCGCCGCGCCGCGGCCCTCCTGCACGAGAGCGGCGATACCGCCGGCGAGGCCGAAGCCCTGCACTCGCTCGCCGCCCTCAGCCGGCGTCGCGGCGAGGTCGCGGGCGCGCTCGACTACGTTGCTCGCGCGGAGGCCATCACGGGCGCGCGCTCGGTCGTGCGCGCGCGCTGTGCCAATACGCGCGGCCTGTGCCTGAGCGCGGAGGGTCGCTGGAAGGAGGCCGAGCGCGAGTTCCGCGCGGCGCTGAGTCTGGCCGAAGAGATCGGCGACGAACCCCTGGCGCGCATCATCGCGCACAACCTGGGGACGCCCGCCGGCATGCGCGGCGACTTCGTGGAGGCCATGCGCTGGCTGCGCCGCCTGATCCGCGACGGCCAGGCGCTCCCCGTCCCGCAGGAGACCAACGCGCACCTCAACATCGCCCGCTGCCACTTCTACCGCGGCGAGTTCGACTCCTGCGAACAGCACTTGGAGCGCGCCATGCAGGGCTGCCAGACCTTCAACCTCATCTCGCTGCGCGGCGAGGTTTACGAGTCTTACGGCAACCTGTACCGCGAGCGCGGCGACGCGGCGCACGCCGCCGAGTATTACGAGCGGGCCGCGCGGGCCTACGACGTGGCGGGCATCAAGCTCGCGCGCCGCGAGTTGCCGGAGGAGCGCGCACTGCTCGCCCTCCAACTCGGCGACGCCGCCGCGGCGCGCGCCACTATGGACAGGCTGATTGCCGAGCGCGAAGACTCGAACGACGAGGTCGGGGCGCGCACCGCCGCCCTCACGCGCGGGCGCATCCTGCTCGCGCAGGGCGAGCACGAGGCGGCGCGCAACGACCTCGCGCCCGCGCTCGCCTACTTCCGCGAGCACAATCTTTATTACTACGAAACGCAGGCCACGGCGGCGCTGGCCGCCTGCGCCCTGGCCTCGGGCCACACGGGCGAGGCCGGCGAGCACCTCAGGCGCGCGCTCGACCTGGCCGCGCGCTACGATTACGACTACTGGCTTGAGCGCGAGGTCTCGAACAACTCCGCGCTCTTCATCAAGACCGGCGTGGCCGAGCTTCTGCCGCCCGACGTACGCGAAAAGTTGACGGCCGCGCCGACAATTGCGGCGGCTTCGCCAGCCCAGCCCGCGGCGGCCGTCCCTGGGCCAGTTTCAATTCTCGTGTCCGCCCCGGCCCCCGTGGACTTGACCATCAATCTGCTCGGCGCGGTCGAAGTCTACCGCGACCCGGCCCGGCCCTTCGCGCCCGACGCGTGGAAGACGAAACGCTCGCGCGACCTGCTCTGCTTCGTCGCCTCGCGCCGCCACCGCCGCACGTCTAAGGACGCCATCCTGGACGCCTTCTGGCCCGACGCGGAGCTGACGACCGCCGAGAAGAATTTTTACCCGACCATGTCGCTCGTCCGTAAGGCGCTCAACAGCAACCAACCCGTCCGGCAGAATTTTCTGGTCTATCGGGACGGCGAGTATCTGCTCGACCCGGCTTTCACGTACCGCATAGACCTCGAAGAGTTCGACCAGTTAGTGGCACAGGGCGAGGCCGCGCTGCGCTCGCGCGACCAGGAAGCGGTCACGGACGCCTTCGAGCGGGCCGTGGCGCTCTCCCGCGGCGACTTCATGCAGGGCTCTTACGACGACTGGGTCGAGGAGCAGCGTTCTTATTATCGCGAGCAGTACGTGCGGCTCCTGGAGACGCTCGCGAAGGCCGCGCTCAAGGCCGAGGATTGGTCGCGCTCGCTGCACTACGCGCAGCGCATCCTGCGCGACGACTCGTTCCGCGAGGACGTTCACGCCATGCTCATGCGCGCACACGCCGCGCTCGGAAACCGCGTCGCCGTGCGCGAGCAGTACGAGGAGCTGAGGCGACTGCTGCGGGAGGAGTTGGGCGTCGAGCCTACGGCCGAGACCCAGCGGGTTTACAGGGAGATGATGAAGTGAATTCGCCCCGGAGCCCCTGGCCGGAGAAGCTCTGGCCGGGGATTTCGCGGCCTTTGAAAATGTAACGCCGTTGCAACAAGCGGAGCGGCCGGATAGGTTATAACTTGTTTAAGGCGCTCCGTGCCTTGCGTTTGCCCACGCCTCGCGTAAAATAACCCGGTTCCCGACGCCGGCCTTTACCCGCCGGGAACCCGCCGCCGCCAGCCGGCAGCTTTTTGTCGTTATCCCAGATGAAGATCAAGCTCTCTCAACCTCTCCAAAAAGTATTGTCGCTCGCCCTCGTCGTGCTTCTCTGTGCGGGGCCGGTCGCCGCTGGCATTCTTGTGCAGGGCACCGACGGCATCACCATGACGGGCGCTGACGGCGTTTACTACGAGAACCTGAACGGCATCACGATGACTGGCGCGGACGGGCTGCTCGGCCTGAAGGTCAACGGCGTCACGCTGCCGATCACGAGCGACGGCATTACGATGACGGGCGCGGACGGCGTGACGTACACGGGCGCGAATGCGGTCAATGCCGTGAGCGCCGACGGCATTACGATGACGGGCGCGGACGGCATCACCATGACCGGGGCCGACGGCATCACGATGACGGGCGCGGACGGCGCTTCTTACGTCGCCAACTCCGTCATCGTCCGCCGGGCCGACGGCATCACCATGACCGGCGCAGACGGAATTACTGCCACCGGGGCCGACGGCATCACCATGCTTGGCCTCGACGGCATTACGATGACGGGCGCGGACGGCATCACGATGACCGGGGCCGACGGGATTACCATGACGGGTGCCGACTCTGTCACCATCGTCACCGCCGACGGCCGTGTGTTCAGCGTCAGCCCGAACGGCATCACGATGACGGGTGCCGACGGGATCACGATGACCGGGGCCGACGGCATCACGATGACGGGCGCGGACGGGATCACGATGACGGGCGCTGACGGCGCGGGCGACGGGATAGCGACTGGCCTTCAGGGGCTCGACCCGGAGTTGGCGCTCCTGCTCAACAAGGCTACGGACGACAGCACCATCAACGCGGTCGTCACCTTCCACCATTACCCGACCGACGCGGACCTCACGGCCATGAGGGCGCTCGGCATCACGGGCGGCACGCGCTTCCGCAAGCTGCCGATGATCGTCTTCAGCGCGTCGCGGCCGCAGATCATGAAGCTCTCGCAACTGCCCGCGGTGCGCTCCATCTGGGGCAGCCGCACGCTGCAATGGAACGCAGAGCAAACGTCCGCGCTGACGGGCACGGGCCGCGTCTACGGTGACGCGGACCTGACGCGGAAGAACAAGGGGCTGCCCGTCACGGGTCGCGGCGTGACAGTCGCCGTGCTCGACACGGGCCTCGACGGGACACACGCGGACGTGGCAGGTCGTGTCGTGAGCAACGTCAAGCTGGCCGACCTACAGGGACTCTCGCCGCTCGGCTTCCAGTACCCCGCCAACGTCCAGGGGCTTCAGAACACGGACCTCCTGGCCGGGCACGGGACGTTCGTCTCAGGGCTAATCGCGGGCAACGGCGCGCGCTCGAACGGCAGATATCAGGGCGTCGCGCCGAACGCGAAGCTGGTGGGCCTCTCCGCTGGCGACGCGAACCTGCTCTTCGTCCTCGCGGGCTTCGACTACCTGCTGACGCAAGGGCCGACGCTTCGCGTGCGCGTCGTCAATTGCAGCTTCTCCGCGAACACCGTCTTCGACACGAACGACCCGGTCAACGTCGCGACGAAGATGCTGACGGACCAGAACGTCAACGTGGTCTTCTCGGCCGGCAACACCGGGCCGGGGGCGGACTCCCTGAACCCTTACGCGCTCGCGCCGTGGGTCATCTCGGCGGGCGCGACCGATTCGCGCGGCCGTCTGGCCCAATTCTCTTCGCGCGGCGCTTTCGGCTCCGCTTTCAGAAGAAGGCCGACGCTCGTCGCGCCCGGCGTTGACATGATCAGCCTGCGCGCGACTGGCCTGAACCAGACGGGCCTGAACGGCCTCAGCAGCGGGGCGGACACGCGGCTGCTTTCGGTCGGTGACTTGCCCTTCTACACGGCCGGGAGCGGGACCAGTTTCAGCGCGCCCGTCGTCGCCGGGACCATCGCGCTCATGCTCGAAGCTAACCCGAACCTGAAGCCGGCGCAGGTGCGCGACATTCTACAGCGCACGGCCACGCCGCTCCCTTCAAACTTCGCGCACGAGGTCGGCGCAGGGCTTCTCAACGCGCACGCGGCCGTGCTCGAAGCGGCGTTCCCGACGAGGCGCATGGGGATGTGGCGCGCGACGCTCAACCGCGGGCAGGTGCGCTTCGTCAAGAACGCCCCGCGCGCCTTCAGCGGCACGGTCCAGCCCGGCCTGATTTCTACGACGAGTCTCACGATTCCGAGCAACACCGTCGCGGCTTCGGTGCGCGTCGCCTGGGGGCCGCTCCTGACCGTCAGCGACCTCGGCATGAAAGTTTACGACTCGGGCGGCGTCCTGCGCTCGCACGTCAACGTGCTCAACCTGCCGGGGCTGACGGGGAGGGAAGAGGCGACGCAGCTCAACTCGCCGGCGGCCGGCACGTGGCGCGTTCAGGTCTTCAACACGCTCGGGCTCCTGGGCCTATTGCCGCAGCCCTACGTCGGCAGGCTGGACGTGGAGCGGGTCGAGTACGCGCCGCTGCTGGACATCAGCGGCCTGAGCGCGTCGGCGCAGAACGACATCCGGCAGAACCTGCGCTCGTTCGTGATGATGCCCGTGGGCGACCGCTTCTTCCCGTCATGGCCCGTGACGCGCGGAGAATTCGCGGCGACGCTCGTGCGCGGCGCGCGCGTGCCGCAGTACCTGCCGGGCGTCCCGACTTACACGGACGTTCGCAGCTCCGAGTTGATGAACTTCGTCGAGAGCGTGCAGAAGGCTCCGGGCGGCCCGCTCTTCTACGACGCGCCTGCCGGGGGAGCTTTTTACCCCGACCGCAGCGTCAAGCGCCTCGCGGCGGCCGTCGCGCTCGTGCGGGCCGCGGGCCTGCGCGCCGAGGCCGAGAATTACACTGGCCCGATGCCGGCCATCGTGGACATCAACATCGTCCCCGTCGAGTATCGCGGCTACGTCGCCGTCGCGCACACGCGCGGCCTGCTCAAGGCCAGCGGCGGCTACTTCAGCCCGCAGAGCGCGCTCACGCGCGTGCATCTGGCACAGGCGATGGTCGTCCTCGGGAAGCTCGCCTCATAGCGTTATAAGACAGGGCTCTGGGCGCTACTCCTCTTACGTCAAACTCATGTTCATTTATCTCACCGATGCCCTTCAAGGATTCTTCAAGGCGTCGAACCTCGGCCGTTAAGTCTCGCTATTTCTCCGCTTAAGTTTCCTCTCTGTGCCCGCCCGCCCGCTTCAAGTTTTTTTCAAGCAGGAACCTTTATCTTCTCCCGCGTCAAGAACGAGACCAACCGTCACGAGGCCACATTTAAATTCGACTATGTCGCAGGAGAGGAAAATTCGGATGCACATCAAGGGAACCATTCGCGGCCGCGAGGCCGTCCGTTCGGCTTTATTCAAGCTGCTTCTTACGCTGTCGGTCGTTGCCGCTCTCATCGGGCAGATGATTCCGCCCGCCGCGATGACCGTGAGTGCGGCGGGCACGTCGCCCGCCGCGCCCAATCTCAACAACAGGCCCGTCCCTAACTTCGACATCAACCTGACGAAGTACAGCCTGCGCCTCCCGTCGCCCGCGCAGGTCCAGGCGCTCGACGCGCTCAAGCTCAGCCTGAACGATTCTTCCGTCACCGCGCGCTGGGACAAGCGGACCGGCTCGCTCGACGCGCTGATGGACTTCGCCTCGGCCCCCTCGACGCTCGACCCGGAGGCGGCCGCGCGCGCCTTCATCCAGGTCAACTCCGCCCTCTTCGGCATCACGGACCCGAGCACCTTGCGGCTCAAGTCCAACTACCCCGCCTTCGGCGGCAACCTTCTTTACTTTGAGCAGACCTACATGGGCCTGCCCGTCTCGAACGCAGGCATCGGCGTCGTGCTCGACAAAGAGCGCCGCGTCAAGATGCTTTCCGGGCCGTACCTCAAAGACCTCAACTTCGGCATCACGCCCACGCTGACCGGTGCAATCGCCGTCGCGAAGGCGAAGGCAGACCTCGCGAAGTACAAGCAGGTCTGGGCCACCGGCGTCGCCGAAAAGCTCAAGGGCGCGCTCGACACGCTGACGAAACAACTCGGCGCGATGGCCGTGCCCGTCCCGCAGCTGAATGTCTTCCCGACGCCCGACGGCGCGCGGCTCAGTTGGAAATTCTTCGTCTTCTCGCGCAATCCGTTCGGCATGTTCAAGTATCAGATTGACGCCGAGACGGGCGAGGTGCTCTACCGCGAAGACTTCGTGCGCTACCAGAACCCGAACCCGCTGCCGTTGACGGCCGACGTTTACCCGACCTACCCCTGCATCACGCGGAAGCTCAAGGACGAGGGCGTCATCGAGAACGGCCCGAACGGCACGCCCTGCGGCCAGCTCCGCGTCCAGCTACGCAAGTTCGACCAATCAAACGCGGCGACCGGCGCTACGGGGACGCTGACCGGCACGCACGCGCTGATTACGAACCTCTCGCCGCTGCGCCTGCCCTTCGCGCAGGCCGCGCTCGGCACCTGGCACTTCGCCAAAGACGACGCGACCGCGTTCGAGGCGCGCACCAACGAGCAGACGCACTACGGCCCTGGGGCCGAGCCCGCCGCGCACCAGGACGAGATTTCGCAGTTCTTCTACATCACTTCCTTGCTCGAATACATCGACTACCTGCACGTCGCGGGGGACGCCAAGCACAGCACCGTCGGGCAGGGCGACTTCCCGGACACTTACCCGAACCAGTCCACGCCGCTCATCGGCAACGTGCACATGCCGAACGTGCTCGCGCCGCCGACCGACCCGACCTCGCCGACGTTCGCGGACGAACTGCTCGGCCTCGACAACGCCTTCTCGCTCTCGCTTTCGTCGCGCGAGGTTTTGGGCCAGGACGTGGCGGGCCAGAACGTCATCGTCAACCCGACCTCTTACGGCCACGGCTACCTGCTCAACGACCTGGCGATTGACTTCGGCGTGCCCTACCACGAAGGCATGCACTCCATCTCCAGCCCCATCGCCGGCCTCGAAGGCACGCCCGAGGGCAGCGCCTTGAACGAAGCGCAGGCGGACCTCTGGGCCTACACGGCGGCGAACAACCCTGTGCTCGGCGGCTACCCCGTCAACGGTTTCAAATACCGCGAGTATGTCCGCAACGCGGGCCGCAACCCAGACGAGCGGCAGTACATTCGCCACGCGGATTCGGGCCTCAGCTACTCGCAGCTCGGCACGCTCGGCGGCTCGCAGTTCGAGGAGCACCGCGACGGCGAAATCTTCGCCGCCACGGGCTGGGACCTGCGCGAGCTGATGATCATGACTGAACCGGCGGTCGCTTACGTGCGCCCCGACGTTATCTCCGGCAACCCGACCAGGAAGATCACCGTGGGCCAGGAGAACTGGGAGCGCATCCTGCTCGGCGCAATCTACGTGCTCTCGACCTTCAACCCGGACACCTTCGTCCGCGCGCGCGACGCCATGATCATCGCGGACCAGTCGCTCTACCCGTCGAACGCGGCCGACCCGAACTCGCCGGGGCTGCACCGCGCGTTGATCGAGCGCGTCTTCGCCGCGCGCGAGCTGGGCGTCAACGCCGCCGCCCCGAACACCGAAGGCCGGCAGACCATCTCGACGCGGGTCTCGCCCTTCGTCGCGGCGCAGGGCAAGCCGGCCGCGCCCGCGGGCTTGACGGTCGCGCTCGCCTCGGCCAACTCGAACCGCGTCGCGTGGCAGCCCGTCTCCGGCGCGTTCGCTTACCAGCTTCTCAAGCGCGAGATCGGGCGCGAGACCGAGCGGCTGAACAAGCCCGTCACGGGCCGCGCCTACGTTGACGGCGACGGCTCGACGGACGGCTACCATCACGTCACCTTCGTCAAGGGCACGAGCTACGTGGACAACGGCTACAGGGAGGAAGTCTTCATCCCGCGCGGGCTCAAGAACCCTGTCGCCTACGAGTACGTCGTGCGCGCTTTGAACGTCAACGCGAACAGGCAGGTGGGCGCGAGCGTCAACAGCAAGGCTGCGGCCGTGCCGACCGCGGTCGTCAACGTGACCAGCAAGGTACAGGTCAGCCGCACGCCGGCGGTCTCCGCCAACGGCAAGACCGAGATGGACCAGACGATCAAGAACACTGGGGCCGGCATCTACACGCCCATCGAGTTCCGCATCGTCTCCATCTCGGACCCGACCGTGACGGTCGCCAACGCCGACAACCTCGGCACGGGGCGCGGCACGAGCCCGGCCAGCTTCTACTATCCATCGGCACTCGCGGCCAATCAGGTCTCGGCACCGCGCCACCTCGTCTTCAACAACCCGAACAAGAAGCAGTTCACCTTCAACGCCGTCGTCACGGCGCGCGCACAGGTGGACCCGGCGCAGGCCACGCGTTACCAGCCGCCGCCCAACTTCGACGCCAACTTCACGACGACGACTTTCAAAGAGACGTTCACGGGGGTTGTGCCGGTCGGTGACACGGGGCTGCAACTGGCCGACGGCGTGACCTACGTGGATGTGCCCTTCACGTCGAAGGACGGGGCGCAGTCCGTGACGGGCGCGCTGACGACGACGACGGGCGTTGACCTCGACGTGGAGTTGCGCGACTCGGCGGGCCGCGTCCTCGCCTCGGGCGCGACCGAGAGCGCCAACGAGACGGTGACGGCCGCCATCCAGCCGAACACGGCTTACGTCTATCGCGTCGTCGGCTGGCTCGGCGTGGCCCAGGACTTCCAGCTCGTCAGCACGCAGACCTTGCGCGTTCCGAAGACGACGACCACGACCGCGAGCACCTCTACTTCAACCGCGCTCACGCCGTACGTCCGCTTCAGCGTCAACCCGCTGACCGGGGCCGTCACCGCACAGCTCTTGCAGTGATTCGCGGTTGACCCGAATTCCCACGCGTGCCAACCGTTGTCGGGGCGGGGGGCGCGCGCGGGGAGCGGGCGGGAGGGCGGCGCTGATATCTCTCCTCGGAAAGATCAGCCCCGTCCTCCCGCCTCTTTCTATTCTTCGCCGGGATGAGATATTTTTGGCGGGAAGATTTCCGAAGGAGGCGAAGAATGCTGGAAGTCGTCTTGAAGCGATTCGAGGAGCCGGACGAGACTCGCGTGTTCGAGAAGGGGAAGTTGGAGATCGTGCGCATCGGCGGGATGACCGTGGGCCGGGCGACGTACGAGCCTGGGTGGAAGTGGTCCGAGCACGTGAGCCCGATTGCGGGCACGCCGCTCTGCGAGGTCGAGCACGTCGGCCTGGTGCTCTCGGGGCGCGCGATGGCTGCGATGCAGGACGGGACCGAAGTCGAGCTTTCGGCCGGCAGCCTGTTCCACGTGCCGCCCGCCCCGCACGACAGTTGGGTCATAGGCGACGAGCCTTACGTCTCACTGCACTTCATGGGCGCGGACCAGTACGCTACGTGAAAAGCGCATCTCTTCCTTTTTTTAGGACATGAGAAAAGCACCCTCTTTCGGGGGCGCTTTTCCGTCGGATGAATTGCGCGGCCGTTGTGCGTTAGCGCAACTGGCGCAGGTCGTAGATTGAAGCCAGGAAGTTCAGCTCCGTGCGCACGCGCGTCCACAGCCGCTCCGTGTTGTTTCTCATGCGTCGGCAGACACCCCGCTCCGAATTCGAGTCGTGTACATTTCCGTACTGTGACTGGCCGGCTTTATCTTTATACTTCGCCCTATATTCAGAAGCCAACAACTGAGCACCGTCGGGCCGCGGCTTGCCGGGTCTTCGCGCCCGGAGGGCGGTCTCCTGCTGACGGTGCGGCATGAGGGAAGGGTCTCTGTGGAGGGGATTAGGATGAAGAAGAGAAGAGCGATCATTATGCTGTGCGCGTTGTGCTGCGTCGCGGGGCTCGCGCTCGCTTATCCCGCGGCCGAGGCGAAAGTTGATTCGAGGATGACCATCAACGGCACGGTCTACGCCATCGGCGGGGGCAGGCGGGCCGGGAATTGGTCCGGCCCGTTCCGCCTCATAGTCAACCGATACACGACGGCGGGCGAGGCGCGCGAGTTGAACGATGCCCTGCAACAGGGCGGGCAGGACGGACTGCTGAAGGCATTGTCCAGGATGGACGCCGGCCGGATTCAGGTCGGGACGGGCGTGGGCGTCACGGCCAACGCCGTCATCGCGGACCAGTGGGGCGAGGGCGGCACGAAGCTGACCGTCTTCTACGAGCGCAATGTGCGTTTCTTCGAGCTGCGCTACGGCACCCGGTCGCAGGACTACCCCGTAGGCTACGCGGAGATTTTTCTGGACCGCAACGGGAAAGGCGAGGGGACTTTCATCCCGGCGGCGCGCGTCCGGCTGCGTGACGGCAACGCCTGGGAGGTCGAAGACTTCGGCGTCTTCCCGGCGCGGTTGATGGGCCTGCGCGCGAGCGGGCGGGTGACGCCGGGCTAAGGCGGGAGAAATTAGTAACGGGTCAGTCCTACGGCCCGAGGGCGACAGGCTGCGGGCCGTGAGCGGTCCTCACCCCTCGAAGACGGCGACGGCGCGCACGGGCGAGCCGGTCCCGCCGCGTATCCTGAGCGGGAGCCCTATGAAGCGGAAGCGCCCGCGGCCGACCAGCAGGTGCAGGTTGACCATGTTCTCGTAGTGCGTGAAGCCCAGCTCTCCGCAGACCCAGTGGACTTCCTTGTTGGAGACTCCCCTCACGCCCGGCGACGCGGGCTCCACGCCGAAGGCCGCGACGGCTTGCCCGCCCAGCCAGCGCGCCGCCTCGATGCTGACGCCCGGCCCTCTGTGCCAATTCTCCGTGCCGAACGCGCGCCGGTAGTGGTCCGTGTAGAGCAGCACCGTGTCGCCACGTTTAATCTCAAGGCCGTCGTCGGAGAGCGCGCGTTCCAAATCTTCGACCTCGATCAGCTCCATCAGACCTTTGTCGGAGAGGTCCAGGCAGACGCCCTCCGTGTAGAACGTGGTCAGCGGCATGGTGTCTATGGACTGGCCGCGGTACTGGCGTGCCATGTGGTTGAGGGCGTCTACGTGCGTGCCCGTGTGTTCGCCGAGTTCGAGCCGGTTGACGGCGGGCGAGACCACGTCGCTGTCCGTGACGCCGTCCAGTTGCTCGTGCGACTGGTGGACGGTGATGCTGACTTCCGGGAGGCCGGGGAAGACCGGCATCCCCGTGAAGATTTCCTGGCTCAAGTCAATTATCTCGAACATGCCTTAACCCTTCTCAAGATTATTTCAGCTTGTACATCTCGCTGCCGGCCAGGAGGAATGCGCCGGAGCCGTACTCCTGGTTGTCGTCCGCGGTGACTGTCGCCGGGGCCATCCCGATCTGCTGCACCCAGCCGAGCCTGCCGTCGGCGCTCACGGAGTTGACCAGGCCGCGCCAGGCTTTCCTGACGACGGGCAGGTACGTCTTGCGGTCGAGGTAGCCTTGATTGATGCCCCAGGCGAGGGCGTAGCAGAAGAAGCCGGTGCTGCTCGTCTCGGGCACGGGCGCTTCCAGCGGGTCCAGCAGGCTCGGCCGCCACAGGCCGTCCGCGCCCTGTAGCTGGCGGACGGAGGCGGCCATCGTTTGCAGCAGCCTCACGTAGCGCACGCGGCGCGGGTGATTCTCCGGCAGAAACTCTAGCACGCGCACCGTGCCGCCCATCACCCAGCCGTTGCCGCGCGCCCAGAAAATCTTTTTGCCGTCGGCGTTGAGCCTGCCCTTGTAGTTGGCGTCGCGGTAGTAGAGCTTGCTCTCCGGGTCGAAGAGAAAGGTGGTCGTGTCCCACCACATCCTGTCGAGGAAGTCGAGATACTTCTCGTCGCCCGTCACGCTGTACAGGCGCGCGAGGACGGGCGGGGCCATAAACAGCGCGTCGCACCACCACCAGTCCTCGCGGCCGGGCCGCGGGCTCGCGAGCATCGCGTCAACAATCGTCCGGGTGTGCGCGATCATGCGCGGCTCTTTTTTCAGCAGGTAGAGTTCGAGGTAGGTCTGGCCGGGCGCGTGGTCGTCGGCGTGGCGCGGCCTCTCGCCGAGCTTCCACCCGCGGCCCTCGGCCCAACGCATCGCCCGCTCCAGGTACTCGCGGTCGCCCGTGCTGCGGTACGCCGCCATGACGCCCGCGTAGAACGCGGCCCTGGCCCACAAATTCTCGTTCCGCTCATTCGTCACTACGGGGTTGGCGACCTGCCAGGCGAAGACCCTCTTCATCACGGCGCGGACGGACTTCCGCGAAGAGAGGCTGCGGGAATCGGCACGCGCGGGCGCGGCCGCCGCATACAGCAGCAGGCCCGCGGCCAGCAGGCAGACAGTCCGGCCGGAAGACAAGAGTCTGAGAAGTCTCACACGCACACGGCTCCTTTGGTCCAGGTTATGAGCGGATTGACGGCCGCCGTCAAGATAAATATAACAACTCGGGCCGGAAGGGCGAGCCGCTCCCGCCCGAGCACGTTTCGCCTGCGCCCCTGCGCGGCCTTATTCCCCTGGGCGGAAACTTAAGCTTCGGCCATTTTCTTTATAGAATCTTTATAACTTTTGTGCCATCCTGTGCCCGTTCGACTTCCCCTTATTTCAGCAAATCGTCCGCCCCCGTTGTGCGCCGCCGACAGAATGCCCGCGAGGCGTGCACCTGTTCAGCCTTTCGGCGGGCGGCGGCTGATGGCGGGAATCAATCACACTTTCTCAGGACGACTATGGCAGGCACAGCTACGGCAGACATACACACGACGCTCACGGACGAGCACGGGCACCCGCACACGGCCAAGCCGCGCGGGCGCTACCTCGCGGTTCTCTCGCTGACCGCGCTCGGCATCGTCTACGGCGACATCGGGACGAGCCCGCTCTACGCCATGCGCGAGTGCTTCCACGGCCCGCACGCCATCGCGGCCACGCCGGGGAACGTCTTCGGCGTCCTCTCGCTCATCTTCTGGGCGCTCATCATCATCATCTCGGTCAAGTATTGCATCTTCGTCCTGCGCGCCGACAACCGCGGCGAGGGCGGCATTCTGGCCCTGACGGCGCTCGCCACACCCATCAAGGTCGTGAGCAAGAAGGAGAGCTGGGTGCTCGTCGTCATCGGCATCTTCGGCGCGGCGCTCCTCTACGGAGACGGCATCATCACGCCCGCCATCTCCGTGCTCGGCGCGGTCGAAGGCTTGAACGTGGCGACCCCCTTCTTCGAGGCTTACGTCGTCCCGATCACCATCGGCATCATCGTCGGGCTGTTCCTCATACAGAGCCGCGGCACGGCGAAGGTCGGCCGCCTCTTCGGCCCCGTCATGCTCGTCTGGTTCGCCGTCATCGCTGGCTTAGGCGTCATGCAGATCATGCGCCACCCGTCCGTCGTCGGCGCTTTCAACCCCGTCCACGGCCTCAACTTTTTCCGCGAAAACGGCTGGCGCGGTTTCCTCGTGCTCGGCACGGTCTTCCTCGTCGTCACGGGCGGCGAGGCGCTCTACGCCGATATGGGCCATTTCGGCAAGCGCCCCATCCGTCTCATCTGGTACACGGTCGTGCTGCCCGCGCTCCTACTTAATTATTTGGGCCAGGGCGCGCTCCTGATCGAGAACCCGGCCGCGACGGAAAATCCTTTCTACCGGCTCGCCCCCGAGTGGGCCTTGTACCCGCTCATCGTGCTCGCGACCTGCGCCGCCATCATCGCCTCGCAGGCTTTAATCTCCGGCGCGTACTCGCTGACGATGCAGGCCATCCAGCTCGGCTTCATGCCGCGCCTCAAGATCGAGCACACCTCCTCGACCGAGATGGGCCAGATTTACATCCCGGCTTTGAACTGGGGGCTGATGCTCGGCTGCATCGCCATCGTCGTCGGCTTCGGCTCGTCGAGCAACCTCGCCGCCGCGTACGGCGTGGCCGTGACCGCGACGATGGTGATTACGACCATCCTGCTCGGCGTCGTGGAGCGCCGGAAGTGGGGCTGGAGTCTGCCGCTGGTGCTCGCCCTCTCCGGCTTCTTCCTCGTCATCGACCTCGCGTTCTTCGGCGCGAACATCGTCAAGATTCCGCACGGCGGCTGGTTCCCGCTCGTCGTCGGGGCCTTGATCTTCCTGCTGATGACGACGTGGAAGAAGGGCCGCCGCATCCTCGCCGCGCGCCTGCTCTCGCGCGCGCACCCCGTCGAAGACTTCCTGCGCGACATCGCCAGGCACCCGCCGGCGCGCGTCCCCGGCACGGCCGTCTTCATGAACGGCACGGCCGCCGGCACGCCGCCCGCGCTGATGCACAACCTCGAACACAACAAGGTGCTGCACGAGCGCGTCGTGCTGCTGACGGTCAAGACGAAGCAGTCGCCCTACGTCGAGCCGGGGGGCCGCGTGACGGTCGAGGCGCTCGGGCACGAGTTTTACCGGATGATTATCAACTACGGGTTCATGGAGGACCCGGACATCCCGAAAGTTCTGGACGAGCTGGGGCCGCCTGGGCCGACCTTCGACCGGATGAACACGACCTACTTCCTGGGCCGCGAGACGGTGATGGCGAGCAAGACGCCGGGGATGATGATCTGGCGCGAAAAGCTCTTTGCCCTCATGTCGCGCAACGCGTCGTCCGCGACCGCCTACTTCTGCCTCCCGCCGAACAGGGTCGTCGAACTGGGCTCGCAGATAGAAATTTAGCAGCGGTTTCAAAACTCAAGCCACGCATTGACTCAACCCCCTTTGCGTCTTTGCGCCTTTGCGTGAGATGTTTTGGATTTATCAAGCAAAGGCGCAAAGACGCAAAGGGGGTGAGTGGTAGACCGAAGCAGTTATGAACCAGCAGCCGCGCATCCTCGTGGTTGACGACGAGTCGCAGATCGCGCGCGTCCTGCGCACGGGCTTGAAGACTCACGGCTACGACGTGCGCGTCGCCTCCGACGGCGTCTCGGCGCTGGAGACTTTTAACGACTGGCGGCCGGACCTCGTCGTCACGGACCTCGCAATGCCCAACCTGGACGGGCTGCAACTCTGCCGCCGCCTGCGTGAGGTCTCGCAAATCCCGATCATAGTCCTCTCGGTACGCGGCGAGGAGAAAACAAAGGTCGAGGCGCTCGACGCCGGGGCGGACGACTACGTGACGAAGCCCTTCGGGATGGACGAGCTGCTGGCGCGTGTCCGCGCGCAACTCCGGCGCGCGGCGATGCCGCCGCTCGGCGAAGCCTCTTCGACGGTCCTGGAGGTCGGGGACTTCCGCATAGACCTTGAGTCGCGCAGCGTCTTCGTGCGCGGGGCCGAAGTGCACCTGACGCCGAAGGAGTACGACCTGCTCGTGCACTTCGTGCGTCACGCCGGCAAGGTGCTGACGCACCACACGCTGCTCGGGGCCGTCTGGGGCGGCAACTACACGGAGCAGGGCGAGTACCTGCGCGTCTTCGTCGGCCAGTTGCGTAAGAAGATCGAGGAGAACCCGTCGAGCCCGCGCTACATCCTCACGGAGCCGTGGATCGGCTACCGCTTCAACCCCGAAGGGTAAAGAGACTTCTTCGTCCCGCCTCTTCTTTACGAATTTTTTATAAACCCCTTACGACATCTTTATGAGCCGGAGCGTATGCTCAAGCGCCGGTGGACTGCGCCCCGGCGCGGACTAATGGCTACATCAATCAAACGGCTGCTCGTGGGCAGCCCGCTCAGGACGGAGCAAGCCTCGCATGAGCGGCTCTCGAAGAAGACGGCGCTCGCGGTCTTCTCTTCAGACGCGCTCTCTTCGACGGCCTACGCGACCGAGGAAATCCTGCTCGTGCTGGCGGCGGCCGTGGCCTTCGGCCAGGCGAACGCCTTCAACTACGTTGTGCCAATCTCGGTCGGCATCGCCGTCCTGCTCGTCATCGTGGCAACGAGCTACCGGCAGACCATTCACGCCTACCCCTCGGGCGGCGGCGCGTACATCGTGGCGAAAGAGAACCTCGGGACGACGCCGGGGCTCGTCGCGGGCGCGTCCCTGCTCGTTGACTACGTGCTGACCGTCTCGGTCTCAATCGCGGCGGGCGTGGCGGCCATCACCTCGATGGTCCAGGGGACGCGCTTCGCCGGGCTGGATCATCACAAGGTCCTGCTTTGTCTGATCTTCATCGCGTTCATCGCCGTTGCCAACCTGCGCGGCGTGCGCGAGTCAGGCGCGCTGTTTGCCGCCCCGACCTACGCCTTCATCGTCTGCTTCCTCTTCATGATCGGCTACGGCCTCTTTCACTACTTCACCGTCGGGGGCGCGGCCCACGTCCCCGGCCCTGACGAATTGAAAGTCGCGGAGGGCTACAAATTTCAGCCGGTCACGATGTTCCTCATCCTCGGCGCGTTCTCCAACGGCTGCGCCGCGCTGACCGGCATCGAGGCCATCTCGAACGGCGTGCCCGCGTTCAAGAAGCCCGAGGCGCGCAATGCCTCGGCGACGCTCGTCGTCATGGCGGCGCTGCTGACGGTGATGTTCATCGGGACGAGCGTGATGGCCTACCTCTACGGCGTGCACCCGCACAATAACGAGACGGTCATCTCGCAGTTCGGGCGCATCATCTTCACGGGCGTGTTCAGTTGGTTCTACTACGTCGTGCAGATCACGACCGCGCTGATTCTCGTGCTCGCCGCCAACACTTCGTTCGCGGACTTCCCGCGGCTCGCCTCGCTCCTGGCGCGCGACCGCTTCCTCCCGCGCCAGCTCAGTAACCGCGGCGACAAGCTGGTCTTCTCCAACGGCATCGTCATCCTGGCCCTCTTCTCGGCCGTCCTCGTCGCGGCCTTCGGCGGCGACACTTCGCGCCTGATTCCGCTCTACGCCGTCGGCGTCTTCCTCTCCTTCACGCTCTCGCAGACGGGCATGGTGCGCCACTGGCTCAAGGAGCGCGCGGCGGCGCGGACCAAAAAGACCGAGGCGGGCAGCCGCGCGCCGGGCGCTCCGCTCTTTGGCCGGGACACCGTCGTGCTGCCGGACGTGCAACTGGCGGCGGCCGAGGCGCACTCGCCCTACTTCGTCGAGGACGAGGTGACGAACGCCTCACACTGGAAGAAGTCAATCGTCATCAACGGGCTCGGCGCAGTTGCGACGTTCGTCGTGCTCTGCGTCTTCATCATCACCAAGTTCCTGCACGGCGCGTGGATCGTCGTCGTCATCATCCCGCTGCTCGTCCTGATGTTCCGCTCGATTCACAGGCACTACCTGAAGGTGGCGACGCAGCTCTCGACCGAAGGCTTGATCCAGCTTCACGAAATCCGCAACACCGTCGTCGTCCCCATCTCCGGCATACACCGCGGCGTCATCAACGCGCTGCAATACGCCAAGTCGATCTCGGCCAACGGCGTCAAGGCCGTTTACGTGGACTTCGACGAGGAGGCCACGCACAAGCTGCAAGTGAAGTGGGAGCAGTGGGGCTCCGGGGTGGAGTTGGTGGTGTTGCCCTCGCCGTACAGGGAGCTGCGGCGGCCGCTCCTGCGCTACATCGAGCGCCTGAGACGAAAAGGCACCGACGATTTCGTCACGGTGGTGCTGCCCGAATTCATCCCCGCGCGTTGGTGGCAGCACTTCCTACACAACCAAAGCTCGCTCCTGCTCAAGGGGTCTTTGCTCTTCAAAAAGTGTGTGGTCGTCGTCAGCGTCCCCTACCACCTCGAACGCTGACGATTGCGGGTTTCGGATTGTGGATTGAAAAGAAAGAATTCAAGCAAGAGAACGACTCAACCCCTTTGCGTCTTTGCGCCTTTGCGTGAAAAAATTAAATCTCTCACGCAAAGGCGCAAAGACGCAAAGAAGAACTTGCCTTCACAATCCGCATTCCGCAATCGGAAGGCTTCCGGCATACAATGGCCGGCATGTGGATGAAGATGTACGGGAAGAGGAGTACGGGTTACGTCGCGGCGGTCGCGGGCGTCGCCGCCGTGACGGGCTTACTCAAGCTGTTCGGCGAGCACATCAACTCGACGACGGTCGCGCTCGGGCTGCTGCTCGTCGTGCTCTTCGTCGCCGCCGGCTGGGGCTCGCGCCCGGCGGTGCTCGCGTCGCTCCTCGGCGTCGTCTGCTTCAACTTCTTCTACCTGCCCCCGGTCGGCAGGCTGAGCATCGAAGACCCCGACAACTGGATCGCGTTCTTCGCCTTTCTCGTCACGGCCGCGACGGCGGGCCAGCTGTGGGCGCGGGCGAAGCGGCAGGCCGAGGAGGCCGAAGGAGGGCGGCGCGAGATCGAGCGGCTCTACACGGAGCTGACGGACGCGTTCGAGCGCGCGAGCCAGGCTAAGGCTTTGGAACAGAGCGAGCGCCTGAAGTCCGCGCTGCTCGACGCCGTCACGCACGACCTGCGGACGCCGCTCACGTCCATCAAGGCGTCCGTCACCACGCTGCTCGACGAGCCGCGTCTAACCAGGACCGGCGGGGAAGAGGCGGGGTCGCTCGACGCGGAGGGCCGCCGCGAGATGCTCGAAGTCATTGACGAAGAGACCGATCGGCTCAACCGCTTCATCGAAGGCTTGATGGAACTGGCCCGCATCGAGGCCGGCGAGATGCACCTGCGCCGCCGCTGGGGGTCAATCGAGGAGATCGTCACGACGGCCCTGGAGCGCGCCGCGCCGCTCACGCGGGACCATCAGATTCAGGTCAGGCTCGACGACGATCTGCCGACCGTGCGCGTGGACGACCGCGCCGTCGCCGAAGTCGTTTACACGCTGATTGACAACGCCGCGAAGTATTCGCCGCCAGGGACGAAGATCGAAGTGCAGGCGAAAAGCACGGAGGGCCAGGCGGTGCAGCTCAGTGTGGAGGACGAAGGACCGGGCGTGCCATTGGAGCTGCGCGAGCGCGTCTTCGACAAGTTCTTCCGCGCGATGCGGGACGGCGACTCAAGCACGCGCCAGCCTTCCGGCTCCGGGATGGGGCTGGCAATCGCCAAGGGCATCGTCGAGGCGCACGGCGGGCGCATCTGGATTGAGGGGCCTCGCGGAAGGCGCGGCAACCGCGTCGTCGTCACGCTCCCGATAGGCGACGAGGACGAGGCCGCGCCGGGAGTTGATGAAGTCTCAGGCGTCAGCGAGTATGAAGGAGAAGCAGCGCATCCTTATCGTAGATGACGAGCCGTGGATCGGCTACCGCCTGGACCCAGGCGGCCGGGAGAACCCGCCGCGGACCCGCCCGTAGTTTTTATAAAACATTTACGAACCCTTTACCCCTTTCTTATGCGCCGGGGAGTAGCATCTTGTCGTCGGCAAGAAAAGAATTGGCTGCTTGCCGTTGACAACTTGTCTGCCGAAGTTGTCCGCCGCGCCCGCAAAAGGGTTTCGTGTGACGGGCAGCACGGGGGAACCAACTGTCCCGCGCGTTAGGGCGAGGGACGCGGGGCGTATCGTGACAGACGCCGCCCGCGGGGGCGCGTCTTGCGAAGGACACTTCTCGGTCCGAGCCCGTCAGCTAACCTCGTAGGCTCTGAAGGGAAGAGGCAACGACCGCGACCGAAGTTTTCGAGGGGGCGCGGAAAGCAACCTTGCTTTCCGCGCCCTTTTGTCGCCGGCCACGGATGAGAGGTTAGACATGAGCACAACTTACGACGCACTTGAGACTGAAACAGAAACCGATTTCTATCAGGAGATGGAGTCTTTAATAAAGAAGAACCCCTGGGCGTGGCAATCAATCTGCGCGGTGCTGGGGCTCGCGGGCGGCGTCGTCGCCCCCGTCCTCGGGGCGACGGCCGATGTCGTGACGTGGTTCGTCCACTCGCAGTCCATGAATTCGCGCCTGCACGTGGTGAGCATCATCTCGTGCGCCCTGACCATTCCGCTGTTGATACTCGGCGCATTCGGGCTCGACTTACTACAGGGAAAGATCGCTAAGCTGTCCGCGCCGCCCGAGACGCCGCGCTAAGAAGCAACCGCCGCGCGGCACAACACCAGTGACGCCGCCGGCGAGACTGACGGTCAAGGGAAGAGACAGACGAGAAACTGCTCGCCCACCTCACGGCAAAAGCGGCGTAGAGATCAGCCCCCGGCCGAGGCACGCGGCGAGCGTCGCCGTGGCGGCGAGAGAAGCGAGAGTGCCGAGCTGCGGCGACGCGGAGTCTGAAGAACCCTCCTCGGGCCGCGCCGGCGTAAACCTCACCCAGCGCACGCGGCGGCGCTCCACGCGCTCGACCCTGAACGCAGCCCCTTCGTATTCGATCTCGTCGCCGGCCTCAAGCACGCGTCCCGCCTGCGCCATCAGGAAGCCCGCGAGCGTCGTGTAGCCGCCGTCCTCCGGCAGCCCCAGATTGAACCGGCGGTTGGCGTCTCTCACGGCGAGCATGCCGTCTAAGAGGTACGCGCCGTCCGCCTGCTCCACGCACTGCGAGCGCGTCTCCTCGTCGTACTCGTCGTTAATCTCGCCGACGATCTCTTCCAGCAAGTCTTCGAGCGTGACGATGCCTTCGAGCCCGCCATGTTCGTCAATCACGAAGGCCAGGTGGCTGCGCGCGGCCTGCATGAGCCGGAGCGCCGTCCCCAGCTTGGCCGTCGCCGGCACGAAGAGCGGCTGGCGGGCAAGCTCCTCAAGGTCGAAGTCGGCCGCGCGGCCGCCCTCCAGGTAAGGCTCTATGTCGCGTCTGAACAGGACTCCGACCGTGTCGTCCAGCCGCCCGCGATAGATGGGCAGGCGCGAGTAGCCGAGGCGACGGAACGCGGCCTTAACTTCGTCGAGCGTGGCCGTCACGGGCAGCGCCTCGACGTTGGTCCGCGGCACCATCGCCTCGCGCACCTCCGCGTCGTTGAAGTCGAAGACGCGGTTAATCAGGCGCTGGTCTTCCTCTTCGAGCTGCCCGCTCTGGCGCGAGACTTCGAGGAGGCCGCGCAACTCTTCCTCCGTGTAAACGGAGGCGTGGTCCTCAGACGGGTGCAGGCCGAAGAGGCGGACGGTGCGCGTGCCGGCCCAGTCGAGCAGCCGTATGGGCCAGCGGAAGATTTTGTAGAAGGCTTGCAGCGGCCAAGAGACGGCGAGCGACACCCTCTCGGCGCGTTCGAGCGCGAGCGTCTTCGGGGCCAGCTCGCCGAACACGATGTGCAGGAAGGTGATGAGCGTGAAGGCGACGGCGAAGGAGATCGTCTGGAGCGCGGCCTCGGAGATGCGGCCCTTGAGCGGCCCCTCCAGGAGGTGCGCGATGACCGGCTCCCCGACCCACCCGAGGGCGAGCGACGCCATCGTGATGCCGAGCTGCGTGGCCGAGATGTAGGCGTTCAGGTTGTCGAGCAGGCCGAGCAGGCGGCGCGCGCGGCCGTCGCCGCCCGCCGACAGCGCCTCTATGCGCGAGCGGCGCACGCCGACGAGCGCAAACTCCGCCGCGACGAAAAAGCCGTTGGCGGCCACCAGAAAGATGACTAACAGGACGTAAAAAACCGTGAACATTGTGAGGGTATCTTACGATAACTGCCCGCGCGCCGGGAAACCGGCCGGCGATGAGGGAGGACGGTTGAGTCGGCTGCTGGCCCACATTTCTCAGAACCTGAAGAGCGGCCTCTGCTCCTTCTTCAGGAGTTGCCATCGCTTCTTCAGTTCGGCGGTGAGTTCGCTCGGGAGCATCTCGACTGAAACGTCGTTGGCGGCGCAGAACATTCGCCAGAGGACGAAGCGCGGGTCGAGCCTTCCAGAGTCCGGCGAGATGACGGTCTGCTTCGCTTCCCTTTCTTCGCCGGAGGTGCCGCGCAGGAGCTTGTCCATGAAGGCGTGGAGCCTGGGGAAGTCAATCGGCTTGGTGAAGTAGCCGTCCGCGCCGGCTTGCATCGCCTCGCTCCTGAACCGGTCGTCGTCGAGCGCGGTCAGAATCACAATTGGCACATCCTTGATCTTCTCCTCGCCGCGGATGACGCGCGTCGCGCCGATGCCGTCCAATATCGGCATGCTGATGTCCATCAGGATGAGCTGGGGCAGCACGAGGCGGGCGACGCTCACTGCGTCCTCACCGTTGACGGCGGTCGAGACGCGGTAGCCCTGCTCCTGCAAGGCCATGCTGATGAGCGTCAGGTTATCGCTCTGGTCGTCCACGACCAGCACCTTCGCGGCCGCCGTCTCTCTTCCGCTCATGCGCGTCCTCGTTTACTCATCCGCATTTATTTCATCACCATCCGGCAGCGCGAGCAGTAGGAGAACCCCTGCTTCGAGAGCTTCCACTTGTGTCCACGCTTCGAGCAGACGTACTTCCTAAGCAGGTGGTGCCAATAGCGACGTAGTGAGGACATCGTTGCTAATCTCCTTTCCTCATGAGTGAGTCATTCGAGGAAGTATCTGACGGTCTCCAGCAATTTGTTCACGTCCGGCTTGGCGACGAAGGCGTCGGCCTCGGAGACGACGGCGTCCTGACGGTCGGAATCGCGCGCCGCGCCCGAGTAGACGACTATCGGCGTGTACTCGTCGAACTGCCTGACCTTCTGGCACAGCTTGTGCCCGTCCTCGTCGGGCAGCCAGATGTCTATGATGAGAAGGTCGAACGGCTGAGTCTGGGCCAGGGCCAGGCCGAGCGTGGCGTTCTCGGCCGTCAGGACGAAGTAGTCCTCACGCTCCAGCATGAGCGTGAGCATGGCGCGCGTGTCCTCATGATCTTCAACGCAGAGGACGCGTCGCTTGGGGGTCAGCATGGGGGACAGAGCCTCCGGGCAGAGCGAGAGTCTGACGCTTTGGGAGAGAGTGGCGGATTCTACCCGCCTTCCCGCCGGCCGTCAACCAGGCCCCACCCATTCGAGAATGAAGCGGCGCGAAGGCTGCGGCGTTCGGGGAGAGCCACACCTTGTGCGCGGCTTCGTCATCGCGCCCCGGAGTCTTCACGAAACGAAGCGCCGAGGTGGTGCGGCTTATACCTCATCTGACAGTTTCTTTCAAGCTGCTTTCCGACAAGTGAGAGGCACCGTTCAAAATGGCTGACCGAATCCTCGCGATTTGACCGATGGGCCAATCCGTGACGCACCGCCTCCGTCCGTTAACTCCCAAAAACCTGAGAGATTCGAGCGGCCGGAGGTTGAAAGCCACTGGCATCCGGGTTGCTCTTGACTGCGTCGGCGAATTGCCCCCTTGTTACCCTCAAGCGAGTTTCGTGCTTTCACAGGAAGCAAAAGAAAGATGGACAAGTACCGTTTTCACCCGAAGTTCATGCAAGCGGTCATCGCTTTGGGATGCGCGGCAATCGGCGTTTCACTCTACTACTGGCAGATGGCGCAGCCCGGCACGCCCGCCCTGGTCCTGGCGATGGCGGCGATGGCGGCCTCGTCCGTTTTCCACGTCCCCGTCCCCGGCAACCTCGGGCGGGTTTCGCTATTAGACACTTTCGTCCTGCTCGCGCTCCTGCTCTTCGGGGGCGAGGTCGCCGTCCTCTTCGCCGCCATCACGTCCGCCGGCCTCTCCGCGCGGCGCGGCAGCGACGCCCTCCGCGTCACCTTCGACGCCTCCGTCAGCGCCGTCTCCGCCGCGCTGGCCGTCTGGACCTTGCGCCTCCTCTTCGGCGGCGTGCCCGGTCCGGGAACTTACTCGCTCGGCTTCTTCCAGGCGCTCTTCCTCGCCGCGCTCATCCAGGGCGCAGTCAGCGCGGGCGTAACCATCCTCGGCGAGTCCTACAAGATTCAGCAGTCCGTCTGGAGCAAGCGCGGGACTTTGCTTCTCTGGACGGTGCTCACGCAGCTCGGCGGCGCGGCCGTCGTCTTCGTCGCGGCGCAACTCATCTCGGCGATGGGCTTCACCGCCTTCATAGCCTCTACGGCCGCCGGCTCCATCCTCGTCTTCGCTTACGGCAGGAACCTCACGAGCGCGAAGGTCGAGGCCGCGGCCGCCCATCACGTCGGGAGCCTGAAGGAGAGCCCAGAGCGTTTCCGCAGCGCGTTCGACCACGCGGCCATCGGCATGGCGCTCGTCTCGCCCGAGGGCCGCTGGCTCCAGGTCAACCGCTCGCTCTGTGCCCTGCTCGGCTACACCGAGCGCGAGTTGATGGCGACAGACTATCTGAAGGTCATACACCCGAACGACCTGAGCGCGGCGCTGGCGAACATCAAGGACTTGATGAAGGGCAAGGTGCAGTCCTGCCAGATCGAGAAGCGTTATGTGCACAAGCAGGGTCACGAGGTCTGGGCGCTCTGGAGCGCGTCGCTCGCCCGCGACGCCTTCAGCAAGTCGCCGCACCTCATCTTCCAGATTCAGAACATCACAGACCGCAAGGAGGCCGAGGAGCGTCTCCTGCACGACGCCTTCCACGACGCGCTGACGGGTTTGCCGAACCGCGCGCTGCTGATGGACCACCTGAAGCTCGCGCTCGCCCGCTCGCAGCGCAACGACAAGGCCATGTTCGCGGTCGTCTACCTGGACCTCGACCGCTTCAAGGTCATCAACGACAGTTTGGGCCACATGATCGGCGACCAGTTGCTCGTCGGCATCGCGCGCCGCCTGGAAAACTCGCTGCGGCCCGGCGACACGATAGCGCGCCTCGGCGGCGACGAGTTCACCCTTCTCCTGGAGGACATCCAAGACCGCGGCTACGTCGTGCAGATCGTCGAGCGGATTCAGAAGGAGCTGTCGGCCCCGTTCTCGCTGAGCGGGCGCGAGGTCTTCACGACCGTCAGCATCGGCATCGCCATCAGCTCGAAGGAGTATGAGCAGACGGAAGACATCCTGCGCGACGCGGACACGGCGATGTACCGCGCGAAGGCGCTCGGCAAGGCCCGCTACGAAATCTTCGACAAGGGCATGCACGACCGCGCCACCAGGCTCTTGCAATTGGAGACGGACCTGCGCCGCGCGTTGGAGCGCGACGAGTTCTTCGTCTTCTACCAGCCCATCATGTCTCTGGAGACGGGCGGCCTGCGCGGCTTCGAGGCGCTCGTCCGCTGGCGTCACCCCGAGCAGGGGTTCATCCCGCCGAGCGACTTCATCCCGGTGGCGGAGGAGACGGGGATGATCGTCCAACTCGGGGAATATGTCCTCAGAGAAGCCTGCCGGCAGATGCGGCGGTGGGAGATGGTCCTGCCCTCCGACCCGCCCCTGTTCATGAGCGTGAACCTCTCGGTCAAACAGTTCTCGCAGCCGAATCTGGTCGAGACGGTGGACGCCATCCTGCGCGAGACGCACCTCGACTCGAAGAACCTGAAGCTCGAAATCACGGAGAGCGCCGTGATGGAGAACGTCGAGATGGCGACGGAGCTGCTCAACCGCCTGCGCTCTCTCGGCCTGCGGATTTCGATGGACGACTTCGGCACGGGCTACTCGTCGCTCTCGCACTTGCGCCGCTTCCCCATCGACACGCTCAAGATAGATCGCTCCTTCGTCACGCAGATGGGCGACGACGATGAGAACGCCGAGATCGTGCGGACCATCGTCGGCCTGGCCCAGAACTTAGGGATGGACGTGGTGGCCGAAGGCGTCGAGACGCCCGAACAGGTCGCGACGCTCAAGACCCTCGGCTGCGAGTACGGCCAGGGCTACTTCTTCTCCAAGCCGCTCGACTACCAGCGCGCCGAGCAGTTCATCTGCGACACCTACTCGCCGCTCGCGACCGTGCTCGAGGAATTGGAGACCCTCTAGGGCTATAGACGGTCGGAGATTGGCCTCGGGGCTGGTACTATCTCCCGCAGAGGTAGTGCCGAAGATGCGCGCGCTGAAATTACTTCTCGCCTTCGTGCTGTCGGGTTCAATGCTCGGCTGCGTGTTGCCGGGGACCAGGGAGGTCGGTGCTCCGGCCGACGCTTCGCCCGGCGCGGTCGAGTTCAAGATGGCCGGGCCGAACGACGCCGCCATCATCGTCCCCGTCAAGATCAACGGGCGCGGCCCCTACGACTTCGTGCTCGACACGGGCGCGACCTTCACGTGCCTTGACGCCGGGTTCGCCGACGAGTTGAAGCTCCCCGAGTGGAAGGGGTCTTTCGGCACCGTTGTGGTCGGCCCAGGCGGCGGCGGGATGAAACTCCTGAAGGTCGAGACGCTCGAAGTGGGCAATGCTAAGGCCACGGGCCTGGCCGCGTGCTCCATCGATCTCAACAGGATGGCCCCGCCCGGACTAGGCATCAAGGGGCTGGTCGGCCTGAACTTCCTCAAGTCGTACCGCATCACGATTGACTTCCAGAAGAAGTTCCTCAAGCTGGAGAAGCCTTAGCGCCCGCGTGCGTTGTTACTTTACCGCCTGACCCCGCCGACACTCACCAGCCGAACAAGTAGCCGCCGCTCACGGCGAGCAGCGGCATGACGCCGAAGCAGCGTTCGCGCCATTTTCCGCAAGCCTCTGTTGAGGGCGGACGGAAAGTGGCTGACGCCACGACCGACTAAAGGGTAAGATATGGGCCGCCGTCACCAGCCCGGTCTTAAAGGTCGAACAGCGATGATCACAACCTTTCAGCATCACATCTCTAAGGAGCAGGCGCGCTTCCCCGGCGCAACGGGCGAGTTCACGTTGCTGGTCTCCGGCATCTCGCTCGCCACGAAAATGATCGAGGCGCAGGTCCGCCGCGCGGGGCTCTCCGGCATCCTCGGCTCGCTCGGCGGCGTCAACGTGCAGGGCGAGGTGCAGCAGAAGCTCGACGTTTACGCCAACGAGGCGCTGATTCACTGCCTGAGCCAGCGCGGGAGCCTCGGCATCATCGCCTCGGAAGAGAACGAGGAGCCCATCCTGCTCGGGCACGAGCGCGCCGACGCCACCTACGCCATCGTCTTCGACCCGCTCGACGGCTCCTCCAACATAGACGTGGCCGTCACCATCGGCACGACCTTCGCCATCTTCCGCCGCCCCGAAGTTGACAAGGCCGGCGACCCCCTGGAGTGGGTGCTCCAGCCCGGCAGGAAACAGGTCGCGGCCGGCTACATCGTCTATGGCTCCTCGACCGTGCTCGTCTATAGCGCCGGCAGCGGCGTCCACGCCTTCACGCTCGACCCCTCCATCGGCTCCTACATCCTGACGCACGAGAACCTGCGCATCCCGCCGCAGGGCCAATACTACTCCATTAACGAGTCCTACTGTGACCGCTGGCCCAGAGGCTACCTCGATTACCTGAAGCGCCTGCGCTCGGGCGAGCTGGGCCGCCGCTACTCGTGCCGGTTCGTCGGCTCGATGGTCGCGGACTTCCACCGCACGCTCCTGCGCGGCGGCGTCTTCATCTACCCGCCGAACACGGACTACCCGGAGGGGAGACTGCGCCTGCTGTACGAAGCCAACCCCGTCGCCTTCCTCGCCGAGCAGGCGGGCGGCGCGGCCAGCGACGGCAGGGGCCGCATCCTCGACGTGCAGCCTCACGACATACACCAGCGGACGCCGCTCGTCGTCGGCGGCCAGTTCGAGATGGAAGAGTTCGAACGCTGCATGCGAGAGGGGTGAGGGAAGAAAAGCAAATGATGAATGCGGAACTTTGCGGGATGAATTAAAGACAATCTGTTTTTAATTCATCATTCATCATTCCGCATTCATCATTTCTTCTTTCTGCGCCAGGCTGATCCAGGTGATAATCATGACCCAGAGCGTCAGTGCCAGCGTGAATAAAGGAAACTGCAACAGGAGCGGCAGGCAGTAGATGAGGATGACGACGGGCAGCCAGAAGCCCAGGGCGCTGACGACTGTCGGGAGTGTCTTCTGTTTGTAAAAGCGCAGGCTGAAGACCCTGGACAGGCCCGCGAGGCGGTAGCCCTGGTGCTTCCATTCGAGGGTGACGACCGTCAGCGGGATGGACACGAACGGGGTGAAGGCGAACTGGTCCACCAGAGTCTTCTTCAAGACGGTGAGGAAGTCCACCCGCGTGCCGAACATCAGGGCCTGCGCGCGGTAGACCCCGTCCACGGCCACGCCCAGCAATCCCCAGAAGCAGACGCCGAAGAGTAGGTCGCCCAGATTCTCGCGCCTGACGCGCCGCCTTTGGAAGACCGCGACCTTCAAGAGTTGAGGCAGCAGGCCGCCGGCGATTGCGCCGGAGGCGAACGAGAACAGATAACCGCCCCGCCGCTTCAGCTCCGCCAGGTGGGCCAGCCACTCGCGCGCCTGCGGGTGGAAGTAGTAGGCCGCGACGATGGCGACCACGACCGTCTGTATGAGCAGGGCCGGGACGAGATTCGCCCGCGCCGCGCGCAGCCCAACCATCAGCGGCCGGTAGTGTGCCGTTGTCATAAGACAAGCTACCAGATAACTCAACCCTCCAGCGCCTGACGTTTTTACTTTGCGCCTCCAGCGAGAAACAGCCGTTCTCGCTGGAGGCGCAAAGTTAAAGAAAGACGGAAGCCGCATTTTACTGCCGCTTGTAAAGCACCTTCACGACTTTCTGCGCCGAGGCGTTGATCGTGCCAAGACTATACGAAACCCTGCCGACGAAGTCACCACTGCCGGTCGGTGAGGCGAGGCTTGCCTGGTTCACGACGCTCGGGTTCCAGCCGGCAAACGAGTGGATTGCGGTCGTGTGCGGAACGTCGAAAGAGATGGCCGTCATCGAGAGGTTGTCGAGGATGCCGTCGCGGCCCGACACGGAATCGAACGTGCGCCAGAAAGAGTCGTCGCTGTTATCGTTGTCGAGGTCGCCGTCGAAGTAGCGGTCCAGCGTGACGCCCGTGTAGTTGAAGGCCGTAAGGTTGTGCAAGGTCATCGTGATGGTCAGTTCGTGGTTGGCGGGGTTGCGGAGGAAGGTCTGCGTCAGACGCCACGCGCCGTCGCATGTGTCGCGGATCAAGGTCGTCCCGTTGGCCGAAGCATTCGTCTCGAAGACGGAGGGGCTCCACGAGCGCACGTTGCCGGAGCAGCCCGTCGCCTCGCTGAAGCCGGCGTCGAAGTAGCGCACCGCGCCGATTGAGGTGCTCATGCTGACGACGTAGCCTTCGCCGACCGTCCCGCTCGCCATGTGCTCGAAGCCGGCGGGCGATTCCAGGCGGACGAGGTTGCCGTGCGTCGAGATGGTCCACTTGAAGAGCGTGTCGCCCGCGCCGCTCGTGAAAGTCTTGTAAGCGGTGGCCGAACTCGTCGTGGCCGCTTCGGTGCTGGCGAGCGCAGCGGTCTTGGTCG
This sequence comes from Pyrinomonadaceae bacterium, assembly GCA_036403435.1. Classification (GTDB taxonomy): domain Bacteria; phylum Acidobacteriota; class Blastocatellia; order Pyrinomonadales; family Pyrinomonadaceae; genus QHXM01. The sequence continues at coordinate 60,789 of DASWQY010000179.1, read as the reverse complement.
CGCCGGACTGCTTCGCGCCGTCGTTGAGCGGCGTGTAACCCGCGCGCGGGTTCTTGACGACTGCTTGCGTGGTTGTTTGAGGGGCGGGCAGCGGTGTGTCCTGGGAGAAGGCCGAAATGCACGTCGCGACGATTAAGAGGGCCAGGGCGATCTTAGTGAGCTTCTGCGCTTTCATCTTTTTACTCCTTCGAGGTCATTTGTTATTGGCTGTTTCGATAATCGGGTCTCACAGCCAGCCGGACCTCCGGGGACCGCGGGCAGGGGAGATCAGGCGCGTGCGGTCGCGCGCGGGGGCTCTGAATGATTCGTGGAGAGAGGTCGCGTCAAGGATTTCCGGGCGGCTCCATGTCTCTTCGCCTGCCTCTTCTTTTTTACCCTCTGATGAAAATCCTTTGGTCCGCCGCCGGGGCACACGGCAACGATTGTGCCGCGCCGTTGACTGACCGTCGTTCCTTTTAAGATTCTTCGGAAAAATAGGATTGTGCCGCGACCTGCGGGGCAGAGTGTGAAATCCTTTATGAGCTAAAACGGGTAACGTCGTGCGCCGGTCTGCCGGAAAACGTGTGCCAGGGTGTACGCGCGCTCAACAAAGAGCTTGACTTTCGTGCCCGGTCGGCGCTTATCCTCTCGGCAACGATTCTGTTCGCGCCTTAAAAATCTCTGACGAGGATGAATAATTGATGATGAAGAAGAGTGTCCGCTCTTTGACAGTGCTCGCCGCAGTGCTTGCCGCCGTCCTGTTTGCCGAACCCGCGCCGGCCCAGACGCCCACACAGACGACCTTGCCGAGCGAGACGCCGGCCGGCTTCGAGCAGACCAACGAGGGTTTCGATTACGTCAGGCGCGACGTGATGGTCCCGATGCGCGACGGCGTCAAGCTCCACACCGTCATCCTCGTCCCGAAGGGCGCTAGACGCGCGCCGATACTTCTGACGCGCACGCCCTACAACGCGACGGGGCTCACGACCCACTCGGCAAGCTCACACCTCGGCCCGAGTTTGCAGGGCTATGACAACGCGACTGACGTGATCGTCGAGGGCGGCTACATCCGCGTCGTCCAGGACATCCGCGGCAAGTACGGCTCCGAGGGCGACTACGTGATGAACCGCCCGCTCGTCGGCCCGCTGAACCCGACCGGCGTGGACCACGCGACGGACACCTATGACACGATAGACTGGCTCGTCAAGAACGTCCCCGAGAGCAACGGCCGCGTCGGCATCCTCGGCATCTCCTACGACGGCTTCCTGCCGCTGATGGCGCTCGTCAACCCACACCCGGCGCTTAAAGTTTCTGTGCCAATGAACCCGATGGTAGACGGCTGGCGCGGTGACGACTGGTTCCACAACGGCGCGTTCCGCCAACAGGGCATGTCCTACATCTACGACCAGGAGGCGACGCGCGCCAACGACGTGAAATGGTGGACGAGCCACCACGACGACTACGATATGTTCATGGAGGCGGTCTCGGCGGGCGAGCTTGGAAAGCGGCGCGGTATGGAACAGCTCGGCTTCTGGCGGAAACTTTTGGAGCACCCCGCGTACGACGCCTTCTGGCGCGAGCAGGCCGTGGACAAGATACTCTCCGCGCAGCCGCTCAAGGTTCCCGTCATGCTCGTGCACAGCCTCTGGGACCAGGAAGACATCTACGGCGGCATAGCCGTTTACAAAGCCATCGAACCGAAGGACACGAACAACGACAAGGTCTTTCTGGTGCTCGGCCCCTGGCACCACGGCCAGGAGATACGCGAGGGCTCCGCGCTCGGCGCTCTGAAGTTCGGCAGCGACACGGCGCTTGCCTTCCGCCGCGAAGTCCTGCGGCCGTTCCTGGACCAGTATCTGAAAGACGACGCGCCCAAAGCCAACATCGCGCCCGTCACGGCGTTCGAGACGGGGACGAACACCTGGCGGAGGCTGACTTCCTGGCCCGCCGGCTGTCCCGCCGGCTGCGCGGTGCGCGCGACCCCGCTTTATCTCGCGAGCGGACTCAAGCTCAGTTTCGTCGCGCCGAAGGCCGGCGACAGCAAGTACGAAGAATATATTTCGGACCCGATGAAGCCCGTGCCCTTCCGCGCGCGGCCGATAGACAACGACAGTTGGTCGCGCTGGCTCGTTGACGACCAGCGCGAGGCTGCGGGGCGGCCCGACGTGGCCGTCTTCGTCTCGGACGTGCTGACCTCGCCCATGAAGATCAGCGGCGAGCCCGTCGCCAACCTCGTCGCGTCCACGAGCGGGACGGACTCCGACTGGGTCGTCAAGGTGATAGACCTCTACCCGGACGAAGTCGCGAGCCAGCCCGACATGGGCAGCTACCAGTTGATGGTCTCGGCAGACATCTTTCGCGGCCGCTACCGCGAAAGTTTGGAGAAGCCGAAAGCGATTGAGGCCGACAAGCCCTTGCTCTACCGCTTCGCGCTGCCGACGGCGAACCACGTCTTCCTGCCGGGCCACCGCGTCATGGTGCAGCTTCAGTCAAGCTGGTTCCCGCTCTACGACCGCAACCCGCAGATGTTCGTCCCCAACATTTTCTGGGCCAGGCCGGGCGACTACCGCAAGGCCACGCAGCGCATCTACCACGAGCCGGGGCGGGCCAGTTTCATAGAGCTGCCCCTGGTCACGACGCCCTGACGGGGAGACGGACGACGGCGGGCAAACGAGCGCGACAAAGCCCGGCCGCGCCGGACGCTGGTAACGTTTACTACGTCGGCGCGGCCGCAGTCCCGGCGTGTCGGAGTAAAATCTCGTAGCGGAGTAAAAACTTATGACGAGTGAAAACAACAAGACCTTCCCGCGCCCGTGGATGGGTTGGGTCGCCCTGCTATTGATCGTGCTGGCCGGACTACTGATGGTCGTCATCCCCGTCTGGGTCATCATGCCTTTCAAGGCCCAGACCGAGCGGGGCATGGAACTCTCTTACGCCCTGAAACGGTGGTCTCCGATGGTCACACTCGTCGGGTCCGTGGCGGCTCTCGGGCTGGCCGTGTGGCTCTGGCCGCGCGCGCGGCGCTGGTGGCGCAAGGCCGCGCTGGTCGTCGTCCTCATCCCGCTGCTCGCGGCCACCTGGTTCGCCAGGCAGAACCACTTCGAGTGGATGTTCAGCCAGCCGGCCAACGCGTCTTACGCCGGGGCCGGCGAGGCCGGGTTCGTCGCGGACGCGGAGATGGTCTTGGCCGTCGAGCAGAACGGGGAAGCGGTCGCCTACCCGGTGCGCCTGATGGCTTACCACCACATCGTCGAGGACACGGTCGGCGGCACGCCCGTCGTCGCCACCTATTGAACGCTCTGTCACACCGGGCTGGTGTGGGAGGCGACGGTCGGCGGGCGCAAGCTCAATTTTCACCTCGCGGGCATCAACAACCAGAACTTCATCATGCTCGACGAGGAGACAGGCTCCTGGTGGCAGCAGGTGACGGGCGAAGCCGTGCTCGGCCCGCTCAAAGGTCAGAGACTGCGCCGGGTCTTTCACGACGAATTGACCTTCGGCCTCTGGAAGCGCGAGCAGCCCGCGGGGCGCGTGCTCAGGCCGGACGAACAGGCGGAGCGCGCGGGGAAGTACCCACCGGCCGACTGGGACGCGCGGATGTCTCAGGTGCCGGTCGCGACCTCGAAGGGCGTGGACCCCATCCTCGAAGCGCGCGCGCTGGTCGTGGGCGTCACCGCGGGCGGCGCGTCGAAGGCTTACCCGTTCGAGGCGGTCGTCAGGCAGGGCCCGATCATGGACGCGGTCGGCGGTGTGCCAATTTTCATAGTCGCCGGCGAGGACGGGAAGTCGGTGCGCGCTTACGAGCGGGCGGTGGACGGACGTAAGCTTGAGTTCTTCGTCAAGGCGGACGCCTCGCCGCTCGTGCTGGTGGACGCGGAGACGGGGAGCGGGTGGAACTTCGCCGGGCGGGCCACGACCGGGCCGCTCGCCGGAAGACAGTTGACGAAAGTGGCCGTGCTCAACGACTACTGGTTCGACTGGAAAGCCTACCACCCGGACACCGCGGTCTATCAACTCGGCGGGCGGTAGGCAGGGGCAGAATATCAGTAACCCAGGGTTAGCCATCCCATAAATGTTCGAGCCCCGGAGGGGCGGAATCACATGCCGCCCCTCCGGGGCTCGAACATTTATTTCCTGCCGCTGACCCGGCGCTCACACGCCGGGCTACTGATATTCCGCCCCTGACGGGGCTGGCAGCCTCATTCTTCTTACATCGAACTCAGATTAAATAGGTTGAAAAAGGAACCACTTCGCATCTACAATCAGTGTTGACTTGCCGCCTCAATTTCGCAGGCGGTTTTTCGTTTTCCTCTTTTAACGGAAGGCGGGCGCGCTCGAATATGACGGACGAGATCGTAGAGGTTTACGGCGCGGCGGAAATCGCCGACAGAATCAAGGCGCTGGCGCGCGAGATCGCGAGCGCCTACGAGGGGCGCGACTTCACCGTGCTCGGCGTCCTGGACGACAGCTTCATCTTCCTCGCGGACCTCTTGCGCGCCATCAGCGCGCCCTGCCGCACGGCCTTCCTGCGCTACGACCACCACGCCGTCGGCGGCGTCCAGGACATCTCCTTCTCGACGCCCGTTGACCTCGCGCGCCGCGACGTGCTGCTCGTCGAGGGCGTGCTCGACACCGGCGTCACGCAGGAATACTTGATGAAGCAGCTCGGCGCGCGCGGCGCGGCGAGCGTCCGCCTCTGCGTGCTGATTGACAAGCCGGACGGGCGGCGCGTCCAGGTCGAGCCGGACTGGCGTGCCTTCGAGACGCACGAGAATTACGTCTTCGGCTACGGCCTCGGCTTCCAGGACCGCTGGCGCGGGCTGCCCTATATCGCCACCTTCGCGCGCGCCAGCCAGGATTCGTGACAAGAGGTTGACGGTTTTGACAGGCGGCCCCGGCAGTTTAAAAGCGCAACGCGCGGGCGGCGCGGGGCATCTTACACGAACGGTTTCGGGCCGGATTTGACAAGAGTTCGCTCCCCCGGCCGGCGCGGACCAGTTTTGAAGTGGGCGGGAGCGACAAAAGGTGCTCGGATGGGTTATCATCTGCACCGGAGGCTTGGAAAAATTTGAGTTCTACGGCGAGACAAATCATTTTCTGGATGTTCATCGTGGTCGGGGCGCTCCTGCTCTACAAGTTCTTCGCGAACCCGCAGAGCAAGGCCGCGTCGCAGATTGACCAGACCGCGCTGGAAGCCAAGATTGATAACGGCGAGTTGAAGCAGGTCACCTTCAAGCAGCAGGAGGTGGTCGCGGCCGACCGCAACGGCAACGAATTTCGCGCGCCGCTGGCGAACGAGTTCCGCAAGGCCGAGCTGATGAAGAAGGCTACCGAGAAGGACCCGAACGGGAAGGCCAAGGTCGAGAAGGTGGACGAGGACCCCGGCAGCAACAACATGCTCTGGGGCGTGCTGCTGAGCTGGGCTCCGATTCTCTTCATCGTCGGCATCTGGATTTTCATGCTGCGGCAGATGCAGTCGGGCGGCAACAAGGCCCTCTCGTTCGGCAAGTCGCGCGCGAAGCTTTTGAACAACCAGCAGAAGCGCGTCACGTTCAAGGACGTGGCCGGCGTCGAAGAGGCCAAAGAGGAGTTGCAGGAGATTATTGAATTCCTCAAGGAGCCGCAGAAGTTTCAGAAGCTGGGGGGGCGCATCCCGAAAGGCGTCCTGATGATGGGGCCGCCAGGGACGGGCAAGACGCTTCTGGCGCGCGCCATCGCGGGCGAGGCCAACGTGCCGTTCTTCTCCATCTCGGGCTCGGACTTCGTGGAGATGTTCGTCGGCGTCGGCGCGAGCCGCGTGCGCGACCTCTTCGAGCAGGGCAAGAAGAACGCGCCGTGCATCATCTTCATTGACGAGATTGACGCGGTCGGCCGCCACCGCGGCGCAGGATTAGGCGGCGGGCACGACGAGCGCGAGCAGACCTTGAACCAGTTGCTCGTCGAGATGGACGGCTTCGAGTCGAACGACGGCGTCATCCTGATAGCCTCGACCAACAGGCCGGACGTGCTCGACCCCGCCCTGCTTCGGCCGGGACGCTTCGACCGCCGGGTGGTCGTCTCGCGGCCCGATGTGCGCGGGCGCGAGGGCATCCTGAAGGTCCACACGCGCAAGATTCCTCTGGGCGAGGACGTGGACATCAGTGTGATCGCGCGCGGCACGCCGGGATTCACGGGCGCTGATCTGGCGAACCTCGTCAACGAGGCCGCGCTCAACGCGGCGCGCTACAACAAGAAGCTCGTCTCGATGCCGGACTTCGAGCTGGCGAAGGACAAGGTCTTGATGGGTGCCGAGCGCAAGTCAATGGTCATCTCGAACGAGGAGAAGCGCATCACGGCTTACCACGAGGCGGGCCACACGCTCGTCGGCTTGAAGGTCCCGAACGCCGACCCCGTCCACAAGGTGACGATCATCCCGCGCGGCATGGCGCTCGGAGTGACGCAGCAGTTGCCCGAGGGCGACCGGCACAACTACTCGAAGGAGTACCTGCTGGGCCAGATTGCGATACTCATGGGCGGGCGCATCGCGGAGGACGTGTTCCTCGGCAGCATCACGACGGGCGCGTCGAACGACATCGAGCGCGCGACGGAGTTGGCCCGCGCGATGGTCTGTGAGTACGGCATGTCGGAATTGGGGCCGCTCACCTTCGGCAAGAAGGAGGAGCAAATCTTCCTCGGCCGCGAGATCGCGCAGCACCGCGACTTCTCGGAGGACACGGCGATCAAGATTGACCAGCAGGTCAAGAAGATCGTCTCCAACCAGTACGAGCGCGCCAAGGGCATCATCGAGGAGAACCGCGACACGATGGTGCGCCTCTCCGAGACCTTGCTTGAGCGCGAGTCGCTCGACGGCGTGCAGATTCGCCGGATCGTCGCGGGCCTCCCGCTCGACGACGACCGCGGGCCGACGACCAACGACGACGAGAAGCCGCAGCTCAAGGAGCCCGCGGCCAAGCCGCTCAAGCCGATCCTGCCCCCGATTACGGGCAGCAACCCGGCGACCGCTTAATAAGCGAGAGCAAACGAAAAGAGGGGCCGAGGGCTGACGAGCCTTCGGCCCTTTCTCTTTTCGGCCGCCGGTCCGCGCCTCGCCCTTGACAGCACTTCGTACGCGGGCATAGAGTCTTGCCCGTTTTCGGTGCCGTGCTCGAAACACCTTCGCTCCCCGGCCGCCACGTTGCGCCACCCGTCGGCCTCATCTGTCATGAAACGCTGCCCCGCCTGTAACCGAGTCTACACCGACCAGTCGTTGAACTACTGCCTGCACGACGGGGCCAGTCTGGTCGTCGCCGACGGCGACCGAGGCCGGCAGGCGCAGCCCACGAGCCACCTCCCTTCGGGCGTGCCCACGGAGGTCCTGCCTCGCGGCGGCCAGGGCGCAGGCTTTGCGGACCAGCCGACGCTGCCCGTCTCCCCCTTGCTCGCGCCTGGACCATTTCCCGCCAGCCCGCCGCGCGCGAACAACACGAAGCTGCTGATGGCGATCTTGATCGCCGTCCTGCTGACGGGCGGCGTCGGCCTGGCCCTGATACTAACGCGCACTGGCGGAGGCGGCGTCGAAGAGGGCCGCGCCGGCACTGCGGACACGGCCCCGGCGAAAGGCGTGGAGACGCCGCCCATCTCTACGCCGACGCCCTACGCGGCCGTGACCCCGACGGCGACGCAGACCGCGACGCCGACCCCTACGCCCACGCCCGAGCGGACGCCGGACGTATCAAGGGCGCGCTCCGAAGTCATGACCCTGATGAGCGCCTGGGCCGAGAGTCTGAGGCGGCAGGACGTGGGCGCGAACGTCAGCCTCTACGCAGACCGGCTCGACTCCTACTACCAGCGCGGCAGCGTCAGCCGCGAGCAGGTGCGCTCCGACCGCCAGGCCATCTTCTCGAAGTTCTACTCCTCGACCGACGTTCAGCTCGACAACATCTCAATCGAGCTGGACCCCTCCGGGACAGAGGCCAGGGTGACTTACGACAACTCCTACGACTGGCGCGGCGGCTCCCGCTACCTCGTCGGCAAGTCGCACAACGCCATGACCCTCTCGAAGCAGGGCTCGCGCTGGCTCATCACCAGCGAAGAGCATTTGAGAAATTACGGGCCGGACCGGAGCGGGAATTAAACTCAGGCGGGGCGGCCTGCCGCTTCCCGTGCCCGGCGCACATTCTCGGCGTGCGGCGCGAGTTGTGCGGCGGGGCCGACCTGTTATTAACTGTGTGGCATGTCTTCCTTCCAGATTCAGGACGCGGATTTCGAGCGGCGGGTCCGCGAGAACTTTTCGCGCCAGCACGTCATGAGCCTGATCGGCGCGAGCCTCAGGCGGGTCGAGCCCGGAGCCGTGGACATCGTCCTCCCTTACAGGGACGACCTGACGCAGCAGGACGGTTACGTGCACGCCGGCATCCTGACGACCGTGGCCGACAGCGCGTGCGGGTACGCAGCTTACACGCTGATGCCTGCCGGCTCGGAAGTCCTGAGCGTGGAGTTCAAGGTGAACCTCCTGCGGCCGGCCGCCGCCGAGGTGTTCGTCGCGGAGGCCAGGGTCTTGAAGGCCGGGAAGACGTTGACGGTGACGAGGGGCGACGTTTTCGGCCTGGCGGACGGCGAGACGAAGCTGGTCGCGACGATGCTGGCGACGATGATCCGCCGGTAGCTGGTCCTTCACGCGTACGGAGTCGCGGGGTATGAGAGAGACTTACAGGAGTGGTGCCATAGGGGCGTTGATGGACGAGTATGAGCGCGCGGCCTCCGAACTCGTGCGCCTGGTCCAGGGAATCTCCGACGGCGATTTCGTGCGGGTCGTGGACTCGCAGACGGAGGACGAAGACTGCCGCTCGGTGCAGACCGTCATGTCCCACGTCGTCAGGGCCGGGTACGGCTACGCCGATTACATCAGAGAGCAATTCTCCATCGCGTCCACCCGCCCGCAGCCCAAACTCCTCTCGCGCCTGGAATCGCTGGAGCAACTCGGCGCGGCGCTGCGCTACACCGCCGAGACGTTAGAGGGCAGGTGGGAGATGGGCGACGAGGAGATAGCGCGCACGGTCATCAACAGCCGGTGGGGCGTGGTCTATAACGTCGAGGGATTGTTGGAGCACGCTGTCGTGCACATCCTGCGCCACCGGCGGCAAATAGAGAAATTCATCTGGCGCGGCCTGATTAGCGCGGCCACCGACGTTTAAGAAACGAGTCTAATGTCTTAGCGCCTTTGCGCCTCCAGCGTGAGATAAATTTTTCACGCTGGAGGCGCAAAGGCGCTAAGGGGTTGCTCGTATTTTTAGTGACAGGCTTAGACGGTTCGCGCCCACCATTTCCAGATCAACTCGGTCCAGGTGACGTAGCCCTCGACGGTCGGGTGCGCGCCGTCCTTGCGGCGCGGGACGACCAGGGAGTTGGAGTTGTAGAAGTAGCCGGGGCGGAAGTTCTCTTCGATGGTGCGAACGATGCCGTGGTCCGGCTTCCAGCTCGGCGGACCGATCCAGTAGGCTGGAATGTCGCCGAGTTCCGCCGTGATGCTGCGGACGGCCGCCGCGCGGGCTGTCATGTCGGACGTGAAAATTTCATTCGAGCCGAGCGCGATGAAAACTATGTCGGGGTGGTAGTGCTCTATGTACTGGCTCAGCCGGTGCTCGCCCTCCCACCCGACGGTCGTCGAGCTGTACCACGGCTGGACCACTAACTTCCCACCCGCGGCCTCGACCTTCTCCTTGAAGCTCCACCCTATGCCCTCTGACATGGAGTCGCCCGTCAGGAGGATCGTCTTGTTCGCGAGCGAGAGCGGGAAAATCCCTTCGCCGTCGGCCCACGCCGTGAACTCGATTGCGCCGCCCGCGCTCAGGCGGGCCGCGCCGCTCACGATTGGCCCCTGCGCCTTCGTCAATTCGAGCGCGCCGCCCTCGAACTCGAACTTCCAGGGCAACTGTCCCTCGGGCGCTTTCGCCTCGACTGTGACCGCGCGGCACTGGTTGCCGCTGAAGCCCAACTTGAATTGCAGCGCGCGGTCCTCCGCGAGACTGAGCGCGATTGACTGCGGCAGGCAGTTCGTCCCCGCCGCGGTCACCTGCGGCAGGGACGCGACCGGCAGGCTCTTCACGACCTTGACGGTCGTCTCCGTCTCGAAATTCTCCCACACGCCTTTGACGCGGACGCTGCCCGCCTTCAGCGCCTGTAGGCTGCCGTCAGTGCTCACGCTCGCGAGCGCGTCATCGGAGACGCTCCACTTCGCCGCGACGGTCTCGCGCGGAAGGTCCGCGGCCGCGGCGTAGGCCGCGTCCGGGTCGCCGGACGCCATGCGGTACTCGCGGTAGGCGCTCAGACGCGCCTTCTGGCCCACCGCGACGTGCGTCAGCGGGACGATGCCTATCCGCGTGGTCTCTTTCACCGGCGCGCGCTGGCAGGCGGCGGAGAACAGCAAGACTGTCAGTCCGCTCAGCAAAGCGAAGTGGGGGCGGTTCGCTCTCATCTCAAACACTCCTTCACGAAAACCTGGTCACGGAAATTCTCTTGATCTATGGACGATGCCGGGACGGCTCGTCAGGAACAAATTTGCGGCATCACGACGCAGAGGCGACCGAGCATGAGTTCGACTTCGGAGTCCCAGAACTTCCAATCGTGAGTGCCGGGCCGCTCGTTGTACTCGTGCTTGAGCTTCTGCGCGCGCATCGCCTCCGCGAAGCGCGGGTTGATGTCGGCGACCTGCGGCAGCGGATCGCTCTTGCCGGTCGAGACGTAGAGGTAAGGAAGGCGCACGCCCTTCGGCGGCACCTGCCGGACCAGCGCGAAGAGGTCGTTATCGCGCCGGGCCTGACTCTTCTCGTCGCCGAAGACCTGGCGCAACTCCGCGAGCATGCGCGCGCTCGGCTTCTTGCCCAGGCTGGCCGTCAGCGGCACGCCGAAAGCGCCGCTGAAGCTCGCGGCGAAGGCGAACATCTCCGGGTAGCGGAGCGCGAATTTCATGGCCCCCAGGCCGCCCATCGAGAGGCCCGCGATGGCCCGCGCCTCTCGCCTGTCGAGCGTGCGGTACTCTGAGTCTATGTGCGGAATCAGGTCCTTGACGATCACGTCCTCGTAGCGCGCCGAGGGGTCGCTCGCGCTGTTGGCGTACCAACTGTCGCCGACGCCCGGCGTGACGACGATTAAGTGATAGCGGGCCGCGTATGCGGTCAGCTTCGACCGCTCCCACCAGTCGTTCTCGTTGCCCGTCAAGCCGTGCAGCAGGTAGAGCACGGGGTATCGCTTGCCGCTCGTCGCGTAGTCCGCGGGCAGGAGCACGCGGTAGGGAAGCTGTTTGCCCCCGAGGCTCGGCGCGGCGAGCGACTCGCGCGTGGGGCTTGCGGGCAGCGCCTCGGCGGCCGCCCTCTGCCGAACCGTGGGCTCCGTTTCGAGCTTGGGGCGCGACTGCGGGCGGACGGTCGTCGAGCAGGCCCAGAGCAGGCCCGTAATGAGCAGCAAAAGAAACGGCGGCGCGAAATTTCTGGCCCTCAAAATTCTCCTCATCCTCGCCTGCTTCTTAGGAGAGAGCGTAACGGCTGGTTACAGAAGGTGGCAACACGCTTTTTCGACTCGGCTTGATGGAGTTTGCGAGACCGAGTCAGGCTTCGGACTCTCCGAAGTAGCAAGACTCTATTACCGCCGCGCGACGCCTGTCAAGCCGTTTACTCTTCGGGTAGAATCCGTCACGGACGGCTCGATACTTATGGCCCAACGTGAATGGAAATTGGCACGCCGCGCCCTCGGCGTGGGGGGACGCACCCTCGTCATGGGCGTGCTCAACGTCACGCCCGACAGCTTCAGCGACGGCGGGCAGTTTGACTCTTTCGAGCGCGCCGTGGCCCGCGCCGAGGAGATGCTCGCCGAGGGCGCGGACATCTTGGATGTCGGCGGCGAATCGACGCGGCCCGGCAGCGCGGGCATCGTCTCGGCGGAAGAAGAGCTGCGGCGCGTCGTGCCGGTCGTCGAGCGGTTGTCTAAAAAGGCGACTGTGCCAATCTCTGTTGACACGACGAAGGCGGAGGTCGCGCGGGCCGCGCTCGGCGCGGGGGCGGAGATCGTCAACGACGTTTCGGGCTTGCGCTTCGACCCGCGTCTCGCGGACGAAGTGGCACAATCACGCGCCGGCTTAGTTCTCATGCACTCGCGCGGGGAGCCCGAGACGATGCACACGCTCCCGCCCGTCCCGGACATCATGGCGGAAGTCGAAACGAGCCTGAATGCCAGCATCGCCGAGGCGCTGCGGCGCGGCGTCGGGCGCGACGCGATAGTCGTTGACCCAGGCATAGGCTTCGGCAAGAGCCAGGGGCAGAACGTGCTGCTCCTCGCCAGGCTGCACGAGTTCGCGCGCCTCTTCGCGAACTTTCCCGTCCTCGTCGGCACGTCCAGAAAATCTTTCATCGGCCGCCTGCTCGCGGGCGCGCCCGTCACCGAGCGTCTTCACGGCACGATGGCGACCGTCACGGCCGCCGTCCTCGCCGGCGCGCACATCGTCCGCGTCCACGACGTTAAAGCCGCCGTCGAGACCGTCCGCGTCGCCGACGCCATCAAGCGCGCGACCAGTTGAAGACTTGAAAGAGACTGGGACGAACCACGCGCAGCACGCGAAGGCGCAGTAAGCACAAGAGCTTCGGCATACCCTCGCGGGCCGGTTATTTGACTTGCTTCGACCCCGGCTCATATTATCTGCGTTCTTCAACAAGAATTTCGGACGGAGAAAAGTTTGATGAGTTTTACACGAAAAGTCTGGCGCGCGGTCGCGCTCTTCGGTCTGCTCCTCTTCGCGGCGGGCTTCACGGAGTGCTACAAGCCCGTCACGAAGAACCAACTGCCGACGCGCATCCGCACCGTCGCCGTGCCGGCTTTTCAGAACCAGGCGCTACGCTACAAGATCGAGCACCGCTTCACGGAGTCAGTCATCAACGAATTGGTCCGGCGCGGGCGCGGCCTGCGCGTCCAGGGCGAGCGCGAGGGCGCGGACGCGGTCATCGACGGCGTCATCAAGAGCTTCGGCTTCTCGGGCGTGTTGCTGGACGAGCGCGGCCGCGCGCGCATCTTCGAGGTCACGATCACGGCGGCCGTGACCGTGCGCGACCAGACGGAGAACCGCGTCCTCTACGACAATCAGAACTACGTCTTCCGCGGCGAGTTCGAGTTTGCCAGCGACCCGCGCTCCTTCTTCAACGAGGAGGACCCGGCCGTCCAGCGCATGGCGCGCAGCTTCGCCGAATCGGTCGTCTCCACGCTCGTCAACGGCTTCGGGGTCAACGAAGAGAAATGAGCGCCCTCACGCGACAGGAGCTGCACAAGGCGCTTAAGCAGGGTGAACTCTCTCCGCTCTACCTACTCTTCGGCGCGGAGACTTACCTGCGCGACCAGGCCGCCCGCATCATCGCGGACGCGGCACTCAAAGACGCCCCCTTGCGCGAGTTCAACGAAACGACTTTCAGCCTGACACGCGCGGACGTGCAGCAGGCGATTGCCGCCGCCGAGCAGTTGCCCATGATGACGCCGCGCCGCGTCGTCGAGATCAGGGACTTCACGAAGCTGCGCGAGTCGGACGAGGAGGCGCTGGCGCGTTACCTCGCGCGCCCCGTCGAATCAAGCGTCGTCGTCTTCGTCGCGGACGAGCTGGACAAGCGGCGCAAGCTGACGAAGACGCTCCTGGACGTTTGCGCCGCGGTCGAGTTCGCGCCGCTCCCGGACGGGGAGCTGGCCGAGTGGGCCAAAAGGCGTCTCAGGGAGTTGAAGGTGCAGGCAGACGAGCGGACCTTGCGCCAGGTCATCGCGCTCGCCGGGCCGGACGTGCGCACGCTCTCGAACGAGTTGGAGAAGCTGGCGACGGCCGCGCTCGATTCGGGCTTCATCTCGATGGAGATGGTGGACGCGCTGGTCGGCCGCTCGCGCGAGTTGTCGAACTTCGAGTTGACGGACCAGCTGATTGCGCGCAACCGCAAGCGCGCGTTGCAGACGCTGCGGCGGCTTTTGGACGACGGCGCGGAGCCGGTGATGTTGATCGGGCTCGTCGCGAGCAACTACCACCGGCTCGCGCTCGCCAAAGAGCTGATGTCGAAAGGCTCGCCCAACAACGAGGTCTACCGCCAGGTCGGCATCTTCGGCCGCCGCGAAGAGTTTCTAGCGACCGCGCGCCGCAGCGACGCCCGCGCCCTCGCCCGCAGCATCGAGCGCATCGCCGCCGCCGACCTGGCTATCAAGACCTCGCTCGGCGGCGGCGGCGCACAAGGCGCGCGCCTCCAACTCGAATTTCTCATCTGCGAACTCGCGTCATGAATCTCTGCCGGGCCAAAAATTAACCACAGAGGACACAGAGAAAGATAAAAATAATCTCAGCTAGCAGATTTGAGATTTCAAATCTGCTATTTCATCTTCCCTTCCTTCCCTCTGTGTTCCTCTGTGGTTAATCCTGTCTTAAAAATCCAGCGGCTTCAAGTCCGGTTCGACCCAAGCCTTTCTCGCCTCTTCCGAAAAGAGGCGCTCCTGGCTGTAGTAGTCGTTGACGAGTTTCGCGTCGCCGCAGAGTTCGATCATCTCGTTGGCAAGCTCGGCCGCCGGGCGCGCGGCACCGGCGCGGCCCAGAAAGCCGCGCACGCGCTTGAGCCAGAAGAGTGTCATCGTCTCGTGGTATTTCCGGCGGTCAACGCCGTTGTGGTCCAGGAAGCGGTAGAGGCCCGCGCGCATGCGCTCCGACGCCTGCGGGACCGTGAGGCGCGAGGCGCGCAGGTAGCAGAGCGCGACGATCAGGTGCGCCGCGTGCGTGAATTCCGCGGGCGGCGTGGCACAGTTCTCGAAGCCGCGCACGACCGTCTCCAACTCGCCCTCGCTCCCGTAAAGCTTTCTCGAACCGTCCACGGGAAACTCCTTTCTTTATAAGGCAAGATAAAAAGCGAGGCGGGCCGGAATCTCCGGCCCGCCTCGCTCCTCGAAACTTCTATCGAAACCCTGCGCTTACTTCCCGGCCGCGTTGACGCGCGCCGTCAGCCGCGCCTTGTGGCGCGCGGCCGCGTTGCGGTGAAGCACGCCCTTCTGCACGGCCTTGTCAATGGTCGAAATCGTCTGGGGCAGCACCTCGGAAATCGCGCCCGCGTCGCCGCCCGCCAGCGCCGCGCGCAGCTTCTTGATCGAGGTGCGCAGCCGCCCCTTGTTGCTGCGGTTGATGTCGCGGCGCTTCTCGTTCTGGCGCATGCGCTTCTCTGCTGATTTATGATTCGGCATTACTGAATTCTCCGTCCCTGCGTATCTACAATCACTATAGTTTTGCCCGACGACTTTTCCGCCTTCGGGCGCAAAGGGGAAAGTATAGGTATCGGGGCTCGGGGTGTCAAGGCGGGCCGCAAACCGCGCGGCATCCGTACGCAACCGCATTGACACCCGCGCGCGGCCTGTAGTAGCGTCGCGCATGCAACCTATGCGAGTCAACCCGGCCCACCCTCATCGGCACGCCCCCGATTTTCACCCGCTGCAAGGAGATTTCTGCACCTTTTGAAAAAGATAGAGCTTCCGCCCAGAGGTCTGGAGACGCTCTTCGGCGTCCACGACCAGAACATCAAGTACCTGGAGTCGCTCCTCGACGTGCGCATCAACGCGCGCGGGCAGGACCTGGCGGTTGACGGCGACCCGAAAGACGTGGAGACGGTCGAGCGCATCCTCGAAGACTTCGCCGAACTCTTCACGGAGGGCAAGACCTTCACCGACCGCGAGCTGCGCGAAGCCTTCGCCCAGATAGCCGAAGACCGCGCCTACTCCTTGCGCGACTATTTTACAAAGGCCCGCTTCAACCCCGCCGGCAAGAAACAGGTCGCCCCGAAGTCGGCCATGCAGCGCCGCTACATAGAGTCAATCCAGGACAAAGACATCGTCTTCGGAATTGGCCCGGCCGGCACGGGCAAGTGCCTCGCGGGTGATTCGCTGGTTCTCACCGATCAAGGTATGCTTGAGATACAGGCGCTTTGCTCAGACGCCTTGTCGGGCGAGTATCTCCCGGCGGATTTCCAGATTCACGGGCTGAACGGCCCGGAGCCGGTTTCACACATCTACAACGGCGGCGAGACGGAGACTGTGCGCCTGACCACGCGCTTCGGCTTTAGCATCGAAGCGACGCCTGAGCACCCGCTGTTGACGCTCGACGCGCGGGGCAGTCTGGTCTGGAAACGTGCGGACGAGTTCGGTGCGGGCGACGTGCTGGCGCTGCAACGGGGGCAACGCATGTTCGGCCAACGGACCGCGGTCGAGTTTGATTACGCCCCCAGCGGCCCGAACGACCATTCGTCCAAACGGATTGAGGTCGAGCGCCTCGATGAGCAGCTCGCTTATTTCATGGGGGTGATGACCGGCGACGGCTGCCTAACTTTCCGCAACCGAATCATCCTCTCGTCGAAAGACGAATCCATCGTCAACGCCTTCTACGAGGTGGCCGCCCGGCTGGGCCTGCATGTTTTCCGCAACGGCAAAGGCCGCATGTACGATTACATCATAGCCAGCTCGCAACTCTACAGACTGCTTCAGCAGCTAGGCATGTCAACCGGCCGCGCCGCCAGCAAGTACATCCCCCACTCGATTTTGTCTGCGCCGGAGCCCCTCGTCGCGGCTTATCTGCGCGGCCTCTTCGACACCGACGGGACGGTCGAAAAGCGCGATGGCCTGGTATCTTTAGCCTCGGTCTCGGAGAAGCTGATTCGTCAGACGCAGATCGTTTTATTGAATTTCGGCATCGTGGCGGCGAAGTCAATCAAGCGCACACTGTATCTGGGGCAACCTCACATCTGCTACCTACTCACGATGGCCGGGGCGGAAACAGAGAAATTTCACGAGTCAATCGGCTTCGCCCTCGAACGCAAGCGCGCCCGCAGGCAAATCCGGCAACCGAACACTAATATAGATGTCATTCCTAACCTGAGCACGCACCTGACTGCTGCCATGCAAGGCACTGTCTTCACTCGCGCCGAGCATCAGCGGTTTTCGGACTACCGCCGCGAGGTGCGTCGCCCGAGTTACGGTAAGCTGGAAGAATTGGTTGGCATCCTACACGCTCATCAGGTGCGGAACGTGGCGTTTTCGCACTTACACGATTTACTGAATCGCCGCCTACTTTTTCTTGAAGTCTCATCAATCGAGCAATCACAGGCGCATGTGTATGACCTGACCGTCCCCGGTACGCATTCCTTCGTCGCTAGCGGGTTCGTGAATCACAACACTTATCTGGCCGTGGCGATGGCCGTCCAGGCTCTGATGCAGAAGCAGGTTGACCGCATCGTGCTCGCGCGCCCGGCCGTCGAGGCGGGGGAGAAGCTGGGATTCCTGCCCGGCGACTTGCAGGACAAGGTTGACCCTTACCTGAGACCGCTCTACGACGCGCTGTTTGACTTGATTGACTACGAGCGCGCGACGAAGCTCCTGGAGAAGCGCGTCATCGAAGTCGCGCCGCTGGCCTTCATGCGTGGCAGGGCGCATCCGTTGCACAGCAAGATTCTCACGCCGTCGGGCTGGCGGCAAATGGGCAGCCTGAAGATCGGGGATTTTGTCATCGGCTCTGACGGAAAACCGACGGCAGTCACAGGCGTTTTCCCGCAGGGGGAAAAGTTGGTTTACCGCGTGACGATGACAGACAGGGCGAGCGCGTTGGCTTGCGCGGAACATCTTTGGGCCGTGCGCACGGCTTCCGACAAGCGCCGTCACAAAGCTCTGCGCGTCATGCAGACGCAAGAGATGATGGGCAACTTGCGTTGCTTTCATCAATACCGTTACGAGTTGCCTTTGTTATCTGCGCCCGTGGAGTGGACGTTTAAGCAGACTCCTCTCGACCCGTATTCACTCGGGTTGCTGCTCGGCGACGGCTGCCTGACGGGCAAGACCTCGCCAAGCTTCAGCACCTCCGATGCCGAATTGGTCTCGTCGCTGGAATTTGCTCTTGCCGACATGAAACTTTCTTTCCGGCGCAAGTCCACCGTTGATTACGTCATCACTAATCCTGCCGCCGGACGCGGCTGGACTGGTATTCGTAACCCACTCACACAGGTGTTGCGCGGGCTACAATTATCCGGGACTTATTCCTCCACAAAATTCGTCCCCGAAAATTATCTTTATAACAGCGCGGAAGTCCGTCTAGCGGTTTTGCAAGGGCTCTTGGATACAGACGGCGGGCCGGTGACGCAGGCGGGCCGAACGTGCCGCATTCAATACACGACCACATCTGAACGGCTGAGAGATGACGTGCTGTTTCTTGTTCGCTCGCTCGGCGGCGTAGCCTACTGGCGCAGGCGCAAAGCTGAAGGACGCAAACCCGGTCTAGCCAGGGGCAGAGAAGTCCTGCATCGCAATGATGCTTTCGTCATGGACATACGTTTGCCACGAGGTCTTGAGCCGTTTCGCCTCGAACGAAAGGCTAGGATTTATCACGAGCACGGCGGCGGCCGCCCCGTTCGTTTCATCAAGAGCATCGAGCCTGTCGGCGTGCAGCAAACGCAGTGCATTAGCGTGGCCGCGGCCGACTCGCTCTACGTCACTGACGATTTTATCCTAACCCACAATACGCTCTCGTCGGCTTTCATTATTCTTGACGAGGCGCAGAACACGACGAGCGAGCAGATGAAGATGTTCCTGACGCGCATCGGCTTCGGCTCGAAGGCCGTCATCACGGGCGACGTGACACAGATTGACTTGCCCACCGGCAAGCGTAGCGGCTTGATAGAGGCCGAGCGCGTCCTCTCCGGCGTCGAAGACATAGAGTTCATCTACTTCACCGAAAAAGATGTCGTCCGCCACCGCCTCGTCCAGATGATCATCAAGGCTTACGAAAAGCACACGAGCAAGCCCCAGATTTAATAACCAGGCCCCCACAATAAAGACGGCCTCGGTTGAACTACGGCTGGCTAACATTTAGGGACGGCCGCCGAATAGTTAACGCCTCATGAAAAGCAGGACGGGTGATATTCAGGCTGTTCAAACGGCCTGTCACGGCGCAAGAGATGACGCGCGGGGCCGTGCACATGAGATGTTTGACTGTACACATGACCTGCGCGGCCGTAAACATTGCAAATCAGTCTGTAGAGGTAGCAGATCGGGCTGCACACATGGGTTGTCGGCGGGTGAAGACGGCTTGCGCAACGTGAAAGTTAGCTTGCGCAGCGCGAAAGTTGACTTGCGCAGCGCGAAACTTGGCTTGCGCGCGTGCACAGGTGGCTGCGCGGCGTGGCAGATGAGTTGCGCGGGGCGTTACATGACTGGCGCGGGGTTAAACTTCGCCCGCGCGGCGTGATATGTCTTAGGGGAGATGGTGATTGAGGTAGTCAACCGTCAGCGCAAGGTTCCGCTGGACAGCGAGGTCTGGCGGGCGTTCGCGGAGATGGTTTTGAAAGTTGCTCCTGCTGACGGCGCAGGTGTGACGGTGGCCTTCGTTTCAGATAGAACGATGCGAGAACTAAATAAGCGTTGGCGGGGGAAGAGGGGGACGACGGATGTGTTGTCGTTTCCGGCGGGGCAGGATGAGTTTGAGAAGGCGGAGGGGGTGACGTTGGGGGATGTGGTCATCTCTGTGGAGCAGGCGGCGCGGCAGGCTGGGGAGCATGGGTTGAGTTTTGAGAATGAGGTGGAGCAGTTGATTCTGCACGGGGTGCTGCACCTGTGCGGGTACGACCACGAGAGGGATGACGGGGAGATGAACCGTCTTGAGGTGCGCCTCCGACGGCGACTTGGAATATAATGGCAGTAGTCAGTGGTCAGTGGCCGGCGGTCAGTAAGTTGAACAACTGACCACGGGCCACTGACCACTGACCACTTAACTATGGGAATCGAAATCGTCATCACCTGCCTGCTGCTCGTCGGGCTGACGTTTCTGGCGACCGTGGACATGGCGTTCGGCCAGTTGAGCGACGTGGGCCTGCGGCTGCTCATCACCGAGGCCGAGGAGCGCAAGAGCCGCGCGGCAGACTTCCTCAAAGAGATTCAGGAGGACCGCCCGCGCTTCCGCTTCACCATCGGGGCCGCCATCCAAATCCAGTTGGTCGCCGTCTCCGTCCTCGTCACTTCGATTCTCCTCCGCTGGTTGTCCGGCATCGAGCTTTTACTTTTGGCCCTCTTCACGGGGCTGATTCTCGCCGGCATCTTCCGCCAGTTGATCCCGCGGCTCATCAGCGTCAGCAATCCCGAGAAGACGCTGCTCGCGCTCCTGCCGCTGGTCAAACCTTTCTACCGCCTGCTCGCCTTCGTCGCGGACCCCTTGAACCGCAGGGCGCACGCGCGCCGCGACCGCGAGCTGACGGTGACGCCCGAGGCCAGCGAGGAGGAGGACAGCGGCGGCGACGACATACAGGCGCTGATTGACGTGGGCGCTGAGGAAGGCATCCTTGAAGAGGAAGAGGGCGAGCTGATTCATTCCATCATCGAGTTCGGCGACACGCGCGTCAGCGAGGTGATGACGCCGCGCACCGAAATCGTCGCGCTGCCGCTGACCGCCACCGTGCGCGAGGCGCGCGACACGATCATCGAGTCGAAGTACTCGCGCCTTCCCGTTTACCGCGAGCAGATTGACAACGTGGAGGGCATCATCTACGTGCGCGACCTCTTGCAGTGCTGGCCCGAAGGGACGGAGGACGAGCGAATTGGGAAACTGCTGCGTGCCGTCTATTTTGTGCCAGAAACGAAGCAGGTCGCGGACCTTTTGGAAGAGATGCAGAAGGCGCACGTGCAGCTTGCGATGGTTGTTGACGAGTACGGCGGCGTGGCCGGGCTCGTCACGGTCGAGGACATCCTCGAAGAGATCGTCGGCGAGATCGAGGACGAGGACACGGCGCAGGAGGAGATTATAGAAATCGTCGAGGCCAGCGACGGCTACTACGAGGTGCTGGGCTCGACCGAGATAGGGAAGGTCGAGCGCCTCTTCGACATGGAGATCGAGGACGACGATTTCACGACCATCGCGGGGCTGGTCATCAGCGAGGCGGGCTACGTGCCGCCTCAGGGCGAGCGACTCAACATACGCGGCCTCGACGTGGAAGTGCTGGAGGCGGACGACCGCCGCATCAGCCGCCTGCGCCTGCGCCGCGCCGCCAAAGAGAGCAAGGCCCAGGCGGAGTAAGCGAAGAGAGATGAGCTTTCAAGAAGCAACGGGCCGGGTTCTTCCGCAGTGCGTCGCGCCTTCCGCCTGCGAGGCGTGCGGCCGCGCGTTCACCTGCGGGGCCACGCTCGCCGGCTGCTGGTGTCAGGAGATAAAGTTGAGTGAAGAGGCGCGCGCCGGTTTGCGCGCGCGCTACGAGCGGTGCCTGTGTCGGGTGTGTTTGGAAAACTACGCGGAGGGTGAGACAAGCGATGGCGAAAAAGAGGAGCAGGTTTCTACAGGGGAGGCGCATTGACCCGCGGCCCATCACGCGCGAGACGACGCTTGCGGACCTGGTTGACGACGCTTTCATAGCCTACAACGGGGCGCGGCTGCGCGAGGCTTGCCAACTCTTCACGCAGAAGATGCTGGAGCCGGAGGTGACCGTCGGGCTCTCGCTCACGGGCGCGCTCACGCCCGCAGGGTTAGGCATCTCCGCGCTGATTCCTCTGATCCAGGCCGGCTTCGTTGACTGGATCATCTCCACCGGCGCGAACCTTTATCACGACACGCACTTCGGCATAGGGCTTTCTCTCCACCAGGGAAACACGCAAATCTCCGACATTGTCCTGCGCGAAGAAGAGGTCGTGCGCATCTACGACATCTTCTTCGACTACAGCGTGCTGCTCGACACGGACGCCTTCTTCCGCCGCCTGATAGAGGGCGAAGAGTTTCAGCGGGCGATGTCCACAGCCGAGTTCCATTACCTCTGCGGGAAGTACGTGCGCGAGCGCGAGCGAAAATTGGGCCTGGAGAACAAGTCGCTGCTGGCCGCGGCGTACGAATACGCGGTCCCGATTTACACTTCGAGTCCGGGCGACTCGTCCATCGGGATGAACGTCGCGGCGAAGGCGATTCAGGGGAACAAGCTGAGCTTCGACCCGTCGCTGGACGTGAACGAGACGGCCGCCATCGTGCTCGCCGGCAAGCGCGGCGCGATTCACGGGCGCGGGGACCGCGGCACCAAGCACGGCGGGCGCTCGGCCGTCTTCATCCTCGGCGGCGGCAGCCCCAAAAACTTCATGCTCCAGACCGAGCCGCAGATTCAGGAAGTCTTAGGCATCGACGAGCGCGGCCACGACTACTTTTTGCAGGTGACGGACGCCCGCCCCGACACGGGTGGGTTGAGCGGCGCGACACCGGGGGAGGCAGTCTCGTGGGGGAAAGTTGACCCGGAGCGTTTGCCGGACGCGGTTGTGTGTTATGTTGATTCGACGGTCGCGCTGCCGATTATCACGGCGTACGCCCTGGCGCGGCACGAGCCACGCGAGCCGAAACGACTTTACGAGCGGCGGGAGGAGTTCATGGGGCTCTTGCTATCGGAGTATAAAAAATCCAAGCGACGATAGGAGGGCTCGAACAATGTGCAGGCTGATTTGTCAGAGGTTGGGTCTGTGCGCCCTCTTCCTCTGCTGTTTGGCCGCGGGCGGCGCGCGCGGGGTTATTACCTTTGGGAAGGCATGACGCAATAGGAGGAGCGGAAAGGGAATCGATGGGGAAAAAGATTACGGACGAACAGCCACGCGTCTATTTCGACTGCTCGAAGTGCCCGGCCTATTGCTGCTCCGTCTACGAGCGCGTGCAGGTCTCGAAGCGCGACCTCAACCGGCTGGCGAAGTATTTCGGCCTCACGCCGGAGGCGGCCGAGAGGCGCTACACGAAGATCGAGCGATCCAGCGGCGAGAGGGTGCTCCGCCGACGCAAGGACGTTATCTTCGAGGAGACGTGCATGTTCCTCAACCAGGAGACGCGCGGCTGTACTATCTACCACGCGCGCCCGGCGGTCTGCCGCACGTACCCGGATCGCGTGCGCTGCGCCTACTACGACCTCTTGCAGTTCGAGCGCAACCAGCAGGACGACCCGACCGTCCTCCCGCTCGTCCAGATCACCTTCCGCGAGGTGGAGAAGAAGACCGTCCGCGACGAGAACGGCAGCGAGAAAATTTGGGAATGGAAAAAGCAATGATGAGCGATGAACTTTGCGGGATGAATTAAAAGGCAATCGCTTTTCATTCATCATTCATCATTCCGCATTCATCATTATTCTTGGAGGTGGCGATGCAGGAATTTCTTTCGAGAATGATCGGGCGCAAGATAGATATTTTCTGCGGCGGGGCGTCAAGCCTGCGCGGTGAGGTCGTGAAGGTCGAGGGCGGCGTGCTCCACCTGAAGGACGACGAGCAGCAGATGTGCTTCGTGGCGGTTGATAAGATCGCGGTCGTCTGGGAGGCGCGCGAGGACGAGAAGCGTGCGGGCTTCGTCTCTGGGCCGCCGCTGAACAATCGCTGAAGCGCCGCCGCGGCGCGCGTCTTAAAACACGAGGCCGGCGCTGAAAGTATCAAGCGCCGGCCTCCTGGTCCTCCTTTTACCCGCCCGCCTATTCGGCCGCGGACGCCAGCAGCGGCATCGGCAGCGGCACGCGGCGGAAGCCGTCAACGCGGCTCAGGTAATATTTGTTCCACTCCTGGTAGACCACGCCCTTGTGGCGCGAGGCGTGATAGAAGCCGTGCTCGTCCGCGACGATGCCGACGTGCGTCAGGCCGTTGAAGAAGACGAGTGTGCCAAATTTGAACTTCTCGTCCTCGCGCGCGGGCGCGAACCGCGCCCAGTAGGAGCGCGCGCTGCCGCGCGTGAAGTCCGCGCCGGTCTCCTTGAAGGAACTCCAGACGAAGCCGGAGCAGTCGAAGACGCGCGGGCCGGCCGCGCCCCAGACGTAGCGCGCGCCGAGCCGCGTGTCAATCGCGTTCAGCAGCATTTGGTCGAAACGCAGCACGGCGGTCGGCTCGGCCGCGAAGGGCCTGGCGCGCGAGATGACAATCGGGTCGGTTTCGAGCCGCGCGGCCCCACCGGGCTCAATCGCCGTCGTCGTCAGATTGGTGATTTGGCCTATGGGCGAGTCTTGCGCGATGACCGTGGCGAAGAAACTAAGGACGAAGAATGCGGCGATCACACAGGGGAACAGTCTTTTATAATTCATAGACGGGGAACTAGTATCTCCTTATAAAGTCTTGTATTGCTTTTAGGGATTGCTTGATGCGGTGGGTACTACCTAACCACAAAAGCCATTCTACTAATCACTTAGCGGTGTTACAAGAAGCAATGTGACTGTTTCGTGATGAATCAAAAGAGTATCGGTCAGACGACCCAAAAGGGGTCACCGGGCGCAAACCCCATCCCGCGCGCGGTGAAGCATGAGCGTACACACGTCCCGTCACGAAACACAGTCGGTCAATCTGCGTGCATCACGTAGAAATTTTTCCACGCGGCGTGATAGCATGCGCGGCCAGAAGAGAGGCGAGAGGAGAGACTGATGCTGTTCATCGAAACGAAGACTTCCGGCCGGGGCGTGGAGCGCGGCGTGCGACTGGCCCTGCTTGAGAAGCTACAGGAGAAGGGCTTGACTCCTCTCATACGCTCGACGCGGCTGAGTTGCTACGAGCAGGCGCTCCTGGGGCCGGACCGCGTGGCCGAGATGGAGCGCGAAGTGGCGGCGTGGACCGAGGGCGAGGACGACCGCGCCTACGTGCGCGGCGACGTGTTCTGCTTCGAGGACTTCGCGCTCTTCCTGATCTTCGGCGACGACGAGGACGGGGCTTCGGGTATGCGCGCAGGGATTGTTTACGGCGCGGAGATGCTTGAGCCGATGAAGAAGCTGGACGCGTTCTGCCGCAACGTGGGCGACGCGCTCGAAGCCGTCGGCGCGACGGGGGGCAATGGCGGCGGGCCGAAAGAGACGGAGTGGCAGCGCCGCGAGCCGGCACGCCTCCCGGCGACAGCCGCAGGCTTCGGCGGGCCTGAAAATGGCACAGCCGCCGGGGGCGGGACGAATGAGGCCGCGGGGGTGCGCGCGCTGGAGATGCTCGAAGACGCGGAGGTCCGAAGGATGATGCGGCGCGTCACGGAATCGCAGGCCGAGGGGCGCGTCTCCGAAATCCTCTCGAACCTGGAGGACGAGGCGGCGACCGCTTCGTTGATCAGGAGGATGGCGGACGCGGGGTTGCTGCGCCGCGAGGTGTTGGTCAGTTGCCGCAAGAAGGCGCGAGCTATCTTCCGCCTGCCGTCGCCGGACGCGCTCAACGTCATCACCGCGACCAACGCAGTGTGCAGCGAGTGCGGCACGGCCATCGCGGACGAGAAGATTGAAGACCTGGTGAAGCCGACTGACGCCGCCTCGCGCATGCTCGAAGACGGCTCGTGGCTCGCCAGCCGCGTCCACTCTTCCTTGCGCGGGCTGGGCGTCCCCGAGAGTCAGATCGTCACGGCGCGCGCGGCCGAAGACGGCGAGGCGCACATCATGGTGAGCGTGTGCGACGAGTCGTTCCTGCTGGTCTTGCGCGACGGCGACGTGACGGCGGCGCAGGCGCGGCACGCGCTCGCCGCGCAGGCGGAGACGGAGGCGGCGCACCTAGTCGTTATCGCCAGCGGCAAGATTCAGGACGAGGCGCGCGTGCGGCTGCGCGAACGCGCGCGACGCCGCTCGCGCGGGGGCGACGAGGTCGAAGTCCTCCTGATAGAGGGCGTGGACACGGGCGAAGAGTTGGGCCGCGCCTTCGAGCGCGTCTCACGCACCGCCCTGGCGAACGAGCTGAGCGCGCTCGACACGAGCCTGGGCCTGAGCGCGGGCTTCGTCGTCGCCACGCGCTTCCGCCTGATGCAGCGCGCGGGCGCGCTCAAGGACTTGGCCGAGTCAGCGGTCGGCGCGCTCGCCGGGAGCTTGCGAGAGTTTTAGAGGAAAAATCAGAAGGCGGAAGGCGGAGAACAGCGGTTTTGCTGCCTCCCGCTTTCCGCCTTCTGCTCTTTGCCGCCTTGTCCCCTTCCGACTGTGGGCAGCCACAGTCGCGCACCGTGCGCTGTACTATGCAAAGCCACTCGCGCCTCGCGTCTAATCGGCGGCATTGGGAGGTGCCACGAAAAAAATGAGTACAGAGAAAAACGGAAACATTTTCAACGCCGGGTTCGCGCTGGCCGTGGCGCTGGTCTTAGCTTCAATCGTCATGGCTTGGGCGATCACGCAGAACAAGAAATCGGACCAGACCATCACGGTCACGGGCTCGGCCCGCAAGCGCATCAAGTCGGACCTGGTCATCTGGCGCGCGGGCGTCTCTTACGAGGCGGCGCAGCCCGAGGGCGCTTATAAGTCTTTGACCGACGCCGTCTCGCGGATCAAGCAGTACCTGAAATCGAAGGGCGTCACGGATGACCAGATGATCGTCTCGTCCGTCTCTTCGACGACCATGCACGGCAAGGACAACGAGGGCAACGAGACTTCGGAGATCACGGGCTACAGCCTCCGCCAGGAAGTCCAGGTGCGCTCGACGGACGTTGACCGCGTGGAGAAGATCGCGCGCGAGGCGACGGAGTTAATTCAACAGGGCATCCTGCTCGAATCGAGCGCGCCCGAGTATTACTACACGAAGATTGCCGACCTGAAGATTGAGATGCTGGCGGCCGCCGCATCGGACGCGAAGGTCCGCGCCGAGCAGGTCGCGAAGAGCACGGGGAGCAGCATCGGCAGCGTCCGCACGGCCCGCATGGGCGTCATGCAGATCACCGCCGCCGACTCCAACGAGGTCTCGGGCGAGGGCATCAACGACACCTCGTCGCTGGACAAGGACATCACGGCCGTCGTCAACGTGGGCTTCGCGGTTGACTAAGGGCGGACTACAAAATCACTAGCAGTTCTTAGCGACTTTGCGCCTTTGCGTGAGACTAATTCCTCACGCAAAGGCGCAAAAAGTTTTTGGGTGTCTCAGTTGCTTGACTTCTCGGCCGGCTTGTCGCCGGACTCGGCCATCTGTGGGCCGTCGGAGACGACGATGTTCTCGCTCTCGCGGTAGAAGGCTATGCTGACGAGCGCCTGCTTGTCGCCCTTCTGGGCCAGGACGAGGTCCATCCCCGTGGCCTCCTGCTGCCGCTTCTCTAAGCGCGCCGTGACCTTGGCGACGACCGTCTTGTCCCTGGCGGTGATGGTCAGCTCGTTGGTCTTGTCGTCGAAGCTGAACTTGTAAGTGCCCTTCTTGATCAGCGTGTCGCCGACCGCGAAATCCAGCCCGACGGTGATGGTCCTGCTTTTCACCTTAGCCAGCGCCGCGCTACTCGTCAGGGCGCACACCGCGAGCGCAATAATCAAATGGACCGCAAACTTTTTCATCGTTAACTCCTTTCAGGATCGGCTTCTTGGAAAACAGTTCTCCCGACCCTGTCGAAGGAGCAGGGGGATTTCCAAGCAGTGTTATGTTTTGATTTGGCAAGCCGGACTAATCGAAAACCAAACTTTCGTCTCCGATTATTCGCCTCTGTCAGAACGCCGCCACGCTTTCCCGGTTCCAAAAAATTTTTCTTCACCGCGAAGTCCGTGCGCGCGGCCGACATCGTGTGTGGTGGGGAGCACCTCATCGTGATGTCGAACAGCCATACGCCGTCATCATCTGAAAAGTTCTACGAGTGGGGACCAAAAAAACGGGGCCGCGCGAAAAACTATCAACTCGCGCGGCCCCGTTCCATTTATTCGTCAACGCTCCGTTTCTTCGTTAGCTAGCGGCGCGTCCCGCCCCCCTCGACGTTGCCTCCGCCACTCGCTTCGCCCGCCGGCCGTCCTTCGGCGTCAACGAACGTGATCGCCTGGCCCACGTCCGCGAGCGAGCGCAGGCCGGGCTCTATGACCTTGCGGTCGCCGACGACGAGGATCGCCATGCGCGACGGGTCAAGGTGGCGGTTGGCGACGCGGGTCACGTCCTCCATCGTCACGGCGCGCACGCGCGTGATGTAGTTGTTGAAGTAATCGTCCGGCAGGTTGTAGAGCACGACATCCGTCAAACGGTTGGCGATCTGCTCGGGCGTCTCGAAGGTGCGCGGGAAGCCGCGTATGATCGCCTGCTTCGCGAAGTCCAGCTCGGCCGGCGTAATGGGACGTTCGCCGCGCACGCCGCGCAGCTCCTTCATGAACTCGAAGACTGACTCCTTCGTGACGGCCGTCTGCACGCCCGCGGTCGCGGCGAACGGGCCGGGCGCGCGCCGGTAGTCGAACGACGTGCGCGCCCCGTAGGTGTAGCCCTTCTCCTCGCGCAAATTCAGATTGACGCGCGAGGTGAACTGCCCGCCGAGCAGGGTGTTCAAGACGAGCAGCGGGAAGTAGTCGGGCGTGGAGCGCGGCTGGCCCACCTGCCCTATCACCAGCACGCTCTGCGCTGCGCCCGGCCGGTCAACGATGTAGAGGCCGGCGCGCTCGCGCGCGGACGGCGTCTCTATGCTGACCGGCGGGACTTCGCCGCGCTTCCAATTAGCGAAAGCGCGTTCGAGCCTCGGCAGGAGCGTCGCGGGCCGCACGTCGCCCGCGACGATGAGCGCGGCGTTGTTCGGGCGGTAATGCGTCTCGTAGAAGCCGCGAACCTCCTCGTTCCTGACGGCCGTCACACTCGCCTCGTCGCCGACGGTCGGGTGGCCGTAAGGATGGTTGCGGCCGTAGAGCAGCGAGGCGTAGACGACGCCGGCGATGGCGTTGGCGTCGTCGCGCCGTTGTAAGAGAGCCGCGAGCCGCGACTTGCGCTGCAACTCCAACTCACTTTCCGGGAAGGCCGGGTTGGTGATCACGTCGGCGTAGATTTCGAGCGCGCGGTCGAGGTGCTTCGAGAGCGTCAGCAGGTTGACGAGGCTGCTGTCGTAGTCCGAGCCAGTGCCGAGGCGCGCGCCGATGGCCGCCAACTGGTTCGAGATGTCGAGGGCCGAGCGCGTCTTCGTGCCTTCGTCAATCAGCGCGGCGGTCAGGCTCGCGAGGCCCGCCCTGTCCTGCGGGTCGGCCGCGCCGCCGCTCCTGAACACCAGATTCATGTTCACGACGGGCACCTCGTGCTGCTCGACGATCAAGACTTCGAGCCCGTTCGAGAGCTTGTGGCGTTGCACACGCGGCAGGCTGAACGGCGGGTCGGGCTTGGGCTTCGGCTGCACGTAGAGGCCGCCGAGCCCGGACTCGTCCCGGCCCTTTTCGCCCGCGCCTTTCGCCGCCGTGGTCGGAGGCGTCGCGCCGGCGGGCGTGGTCGCGGCCGCTTCAGATTTAGTCTGCGGCTGAACGCCCGCCGGAGTCGTGGTCGTCGCGCCGGGACGGGCGGCGGGTGTCGTGCTGGCCGTGGGCGCTCCGGTCTGCTGCGACGGCGAGGCGATGGCGTTCGTCGGCGAGGCCGGCGCGGGGTCGCCCGTCGTCTTGCCCTTCTGGCGCGGCACGACCGTCAGCACCATGCGCTTGTCCGTCAGGTAGCCGAGGGCGACGCGCGTCACGTCCTCCGGCCTCACGCTCCGGTAGCGCAAGAGGTCCAGGCGGAAGTAGTCCGGCTGGTTGAGGAAGACGGCGTACTGGTTCAGCTGGTCGCTCTTGCCGCCGAAGCCGCCGACGGTTTGCAGCCCGTAGATGATCGAAGACTCGCGCGCGTTATAGGCGCGCTCCAACTCTTCGGCAGTCGGCGGCTCGGCCTTAATCTTCGCGATCTCTTCGTCTATCGCCTTCTCCAAATCCTCCGGCTTGACGCCGGGCTTGGCGGTCGCGGTGATTTGAAACTGCCCGGCCAGCTCGCGCGAGTTGTGGAAGGCCGTCACGTCCTGCGCGATCTGCTTCTCGTAGACGAGCGACTTGTAGAGCCGCGAGCCCTTGCCGCCGGCGAGCACGTAGCCCAACTGGTCGAGCGGCGCGTCGTTGCTCGTGTAGGCGGGCTCCGTGTGCCAGGTGATGTAAACGCGCGGCAAGCTGACGCGGTCCTCCATCGTCACGCGCTTCTCTTCCGCGAGCGAGGGCCGCGGCGGGTTGATCTTCTTGACCTCGGGGCCGCGCTTGAGTGCGCCGAAATACTTTTCGACGAGCGCGCGCGCCTCCGCCGGGTTGATGTCGCCCGCGACGACGAGGCTCGCGTTGTTCGGCGTGTAGAAGCGGCGGAAGAAGGCGGACACGTCCTCGCGCGAGGCGGCCGTCAGGTCGTCGAGCGAGCCGATGGTCAGCCAGTTATACGGGTGCTCCTTCGGGTACATCGTCTCGGCGATCTTGGCGGGGACGAGCCCGTAAGGCCGGTTGTCGTAGTTCTGTCGCTTCTCGTTCTTGACCACATCGCGCTGGTTGTTGAGCTTCTTCTCGGTCAGGGCTTCGAGCAGGTAGCCCATGCGGTCGGATTCGAGCCAGAGCGCGAGTTCGAGGAAGTTCGACGGCACGACCTCCCAGTAATTGGTCCGGTCAACGTTGGTCGAGCCGTTCAAGGTCCCGCCCGCCTCCTGGAGCGGCACGAAGTAGTCGTTGTCGTGGTGCAGCGAGCCCTGGAACATCATGTGCTCGAAGAGGTGCGCGAAGCCCGTGCGGCCGGGCACCTCGTTCTTCGAGCCGACGTGATACCAGACGTTGACGGCGACAATCGGCGTCGAGTGGTCTTCGTGGAAGATGACGCGCAGGCCGTTCGCGAGTGTGAATTGCGTAAACTTGAGTGGCGGTAACACGGCTTTGTCGGTCGGCGCTCCCGCGGTCTTCGCGGCGGCCCTCTTTCTCCTCTGCGCGAGCGCCGGCAGGGGCGCGGAAAGCGAGACGGCCAGCAGGATGACGAGCAAGCGTTTCATTCTCATCTCGAAAGTCTCCTTATCAGTTTGCGACGGCAGAAGAGGCGAAGCGCCGCGCGCGGCGGAACCGGGGCGCGCTGTCTCCTTAAATTTGAAGATTTAGTCCTTGGGGAAGAGTCATTCTATCCCGGCCCCGAAGGGATGCGCAACAGCGGTCGGCACGCCCGCGCGGAAAGTTTTGAAGAGTCCAGAGGCGCGGCGTATAATCAGCCATCCACCCGCCCACCCAACAGCGGAAGGCTGCATAGATGGAGGGAGGAATGAAATGAGTGAAGAGATCACACAACCGTTGCCCAACGACATGTTGAAGCTTATCCTGGCGCGCTTCGATTCCATCGACAGGCGCTTCGATTCCATGGACAGGCGCTTCGATTCTATGGACAAGCGGTTTGACGCGATAGACAAGCGACTTGATTCTATGGACAAGCGTTTCGAGGCTATAGAGAAGCGCCTTGATTCCATGGACGCGCGTCTCACCGCGGTCGAAGAGAAGGTTGACCGGCGCTTGCAGGAGACGCGCCCGATCTGGGAGCGCGCGCTCGCGGAGATAGCCGAGCTGCGCTCCGAGCTAAACCACGGTCTGCGCCGGATAGCCCGTGAAGTAGATGTCCTTAATCGTAGTTTCCTGGAAGTGCGTGCCGATCTGCGTTACCTGGACGAGCGCGTGACCAAGCTTGAGCCGGAAACGCCTTAGGGTCGCATGGCACTCGAAACGGATTTCATCGTCGTCGGCAGCGGCATCGCCGGCCTGCGTGCCGCTATCGAACTGGCCCGAGGCGGCGCGCGCGTCACCGTCCTCACCAAAGACCGCACGAGCGAGTCCAACACAGAGTACGCGCAGGGCGGCATCGCGGTCGCACTCTCCGACGAAGACGAGGTCGCCCTCCACGAAGAAGACACGCTGAACGCAGGGGCCGGCTTGTGCGACGCGCCCGCCGTGCGCGCGATGGTCGAGGACGGCCCGCGCTATATCCAAGAACTAATCAGTTGGGGCACCGAGTTCGACCGCGAGGGCGGACGCCTCGCCTTCACGCGCGAGGCCGCGCACTCGCGCCGCCGCATCCTGCACGCCCACGGCGACTCGACGGGACGCGAGATTGT
Source organism: Pyrinomonadaceae bacterium (assembly GCA_036403435.1). GTDB lineage: Bacteria > Acidobacteriota > Blastocatellia > Pyrinomonadales > Pyrinomonadaceae > QHXM01. Next base: position 29,036 of record DASWQY010000179.1, on the reverse strand, counting down.
GCGCGCACTGATCGCGCGGGCGCGCGCCGAAAAAGAGATAGCGTTTGTGGCCCACGCGGCGACAGACTCGCTGCTCGTGGGAGAAGGGCACGTGCGCGGCGTGCGTTACCTCGACCCTTTGGTGCGCGCGCCGCGCGAGTTGTGGGCGCGCGCCGTTGTGCTCGCTTCGGGCGGCGCGGGGCAGGTCTTCCTGCACACGACGAACCCGGAGGTGGCGACGGGCGACGGGATGGCGATGGCCTACGCGGCGGGCGCGGAACTCTCCGACATGGAGTTCGTGCAGTTTCACCCGACGGCGCTCAGCGTCGAGGGCGCGCCGCGCTTCCTGCTCTCCGAGGCGATGCGCGGCGAGGGCGGCGTGCTGCGCAACGCGGAGGGCGAACGCTTCATGGCGCGCTACCACGAGCGCGAGGAGCTAGCGCCGCGCGACATCGTCAGCCGCGCCATCGTCGCCGAGATGCAGCGCACCGCGACGCGCACCGTCTATCTAGACATGACCGACCTCGACCCGCGCTTCGTCCGCCGCCGCTTCCCGAAGATTGACGAGACGTGCCGGCGCTACGGGCTGGACATCACCGAAGACCCGCTGCCGGTTTCGCCCGCCTCGCACTACTGCATGGGCGGCGTGAGGACGGACCTGGAGGGCCGCGCGAGCCTCGCGGGGCTCTACGCGGCGGGCGAGGTGGCCTGCACGGGCGTGCACGGCGCGAATCGCTTGGCGTCGAACTCGCTGCTTGAAGGCCTGGTCTTCGGCGCGCGCGCGGGGCGTGCGGCCGCCACGGATTTCGCGGGCGGGCAGGCCGTCGCGCGCGCCGCCGCAACCGAAGACGAAAGGGAAGTGAGCGCGGCGCGCGCCTCGGGCGAGATCGCGCTTGCCGTGCGCAAGCGCGTCCGCCGCTTGATGTGGGAGCGGGTCGGAATCATTCGCAGCCGCGAATCAATCACGCGCGCCCTGCTTGAGTTCGAGCAGATCACGCGCGCCCCGCTCGCGCGCGCTTCGCGAAACTTTCTCAACGTCGCCACGCTCGTCGCGCGCTCCGCCCTCTGGCGCGAAGAGTCGCGCGGCGCGCACTACCGCACGGACTTCCCCCACCGCGACGACGAACGCTGGCGCGTCCACTCGATTGCCAAACTGGGGGCGGAAATCTATCCGAGCGAGGAGGAGGAAAGGACAATGATGAATGCGGAGTGATGAATGATAAATTAAGAGCGCCTCTTTAATTCATCATTCATCATTCCGCATTCATTATTTGCTTTTATCATGGCGCGATACGAACAGATTCACGATTGGGCGATGAAGCCGAAGGAGGCCGTGGAGCTTCAGAAGAAGCTGCGCGAGCGGGTGCGGATTGAGCCGCTGAGGAAGCCGGTCGAGACGATTGCGGGGGCGGACATCTCATTCAATAAGTTCTCGCCGGTGGTCTACGCGGGGCTGGTCGTGATGCGGCTGCCGTCGCTCGAAGTCATAGAGGAGGTCGGGGTGGTGAGCGAGACGCAATTCCCGTACGTGCCGGGGCTGCTCTCGTTCCGCGAGTCGCCGTCGGTCCTGGAGGCGTGGTCGAAGTTGAAGACAGAGCCGGACGCGGTGATGTTCGACGGGCAGGGCATCGCGCACCCGCGCCGCGTCGGCATCGCCTCGCACGTCGGGTTAATCATCAACCGCCCGACGCTCGGCTGTGCCAAATCCGTGCTGGTCGGGAAGTACGAGGAGCCCGCGGCCGAGCGCGGCAGTTGGTCGGAGCTGGTTGACCCGAAGAACGGCGAGACGGTCGGGGCGGCCTTGCGGACGAAGACGCGCACGCAGCCCATCTTCGTCTCGCCCGGCCACCTGATCGACCTCGAAGGCGCAATCAAGTTGACGCTCGCTTCGGACGGCGGCTACCGCCAGCCCGAGCCGACGCGGCGCGCGCACCTACTGGTCAACGCGCTCCGGCGCGGCGAGCGCCCGCCCTCCGAGGACGAAAACCCGCGACTGTTTTAAGAGGTCGAAACCTACACTCAACCCTCCAGCGCCTTAGGTCTTCTCTTCGCGCCTCCAGCGAGAAAAAGCAGTTCACGCAAAGGCGCAAAGTTAAGACGTAAGACGCAAAGGGTTGAGTCGGCACGGAGCTGAAAATAGTTCGGGCCGCGAGTTCGTTTCTGGAACTCGCGGCCCGGTGTTGTCAGCCCGCGTCTCGCGCCTTACTGCGAGACGGTGAACTTGTCTTCCTGTTTGACGGTCTGGCCGGAGACGCGGTCGCGTATGCGAATCTCTATGCCGTACTCGCCGACGCTGAGGCGGCTCGTGTCGATCATGCGGGCCAGCGTCAGGCGCTGGCCGTAGTCCGCCAGCCCCTGCCAGTCTTCGGTCTGCTTACCGACCTCCTTGCCGCCCTGCGTCAGCACGTACTGCACGTCAACCGACGGGCGCAACGTCGTCTGGTCCGTGCCGACGTTGTAGACCTGAAGGTAGAGGCCGACGGGCTGGCCGCGCCGGTACTGGCGCGAGAGGTTCGGGACGACCTTAGTCTGGCCGATGACGAACCTGCTCGTCTCGGTCGCCGGATTGGTCACGTTCTCAAGTTTCGCGGCCAGCACAAGCGTCGAAGTGTTGAGCTGTTTGGGGTCGTACTTCGGGACCGTGAAGCCGTACTTGCGGACGCCGGTCGCGCCCGACTCGATGTCGCGGACAACGACCTCGACCTTGTAGGTGCCGGGCGAGAGCAGGACGGCCTTCTGGTAAATTGACTTGCGCTCTTTGGCCTCGGCCAGCTCCGCGGCCGAGGCAGTCGTCTCGACCGGGTCCTCGAAGATGCCGACGCGGCGGCCCGCCACGGAGATGATGCGGCCGAAGATGTTCATGCGCGCGCGCTGGAGGCCGCCGCTGTCGGTGAAGACCAGATTCTTGTTTTCGGTCTGGACCGTGACGGCCGCGATGACGCGATCCTCCGACTGGCGGAAGAAGTCCACGCGCACGTCGAAGTCAAGCGGGTTCTCCTCGATGGTGCCGCCGCCCGTCACGCCGAGCGTGTTCTCCAGGTCTTTGAACTTGACCTGCGGGGCCTGGCTGAGCTGGCTGATCAGGAGCAGGCGCTCGAAGGGCGAGTCCTGCTGGCGCGAGTAGCCGTAGTTGCTGCCGTAGCCGCCGGAGCCGGCGACGCGCTGCGCCTTGTCGGAGAGGCCGAGTTGTTCGGCCAGCGTCAGGCCCGCGCCCGGTACCTGGAGCATCGCGTCCTTCTCGTCGGGCGAGCGTGCTATGCGGTACTCGCCGCTGCCGGTCGGGTCAACGAACTCGATCTCGATGCCGGAGCCGATGCCGGGCAGGTAGCGGTAGAACCAGATTTCGAAGGGGTAGGTCGTCGTCGAGCCGCCGCCCTGGTAGGACGGGCGCTCGTAGCCGCCGCCCATCGGGTGCGACTCCTTCTCGTCGGGCTTGCCGTACATGATGTAAACGCGCCCGCGGTCGGTCTTCCAGCCGGGGACGCCGGACGAGAAATTCTCGTTGGCGAAGGCGATGCGCTCGTAGTACTCCTCGCGGAACTCGTTCTCGTCGGTGTCCGGGTCCGGGTCGCGGCGACGCCAGAACAGCTCTATGAACTGCTCGCGCTCCTCGTTGGTCTTGAGCTTTTTGAACGCGGCCCGCTCGCCATCGGTGATGATGTAGGCCACGTCCTTGTCAATCCAGTCCCTGTAGGCTTTGGGCACTTCGGGCTTCTGGTTGGTCTTCCGGTCGGGCAAATCCTGGCCGAAAACTGCGGGGAAGGCCAGCACCACGGCGAAGAGCAAGAGACTCACGCGGCGGATAAGTTTAGGCATAGCGGACAACTCCTGTTGAAAATCGAAAGGGGAGGCCAAGCTCCCAAACGGGCGCGCGCGCGGCGTCCAAGAACGCGGCAGAGTCAACCGGGCGTCTTTTGAGAGAACCTCTACGGGATAAAGCATTCAGGTTATAAGCGCGGCGGCACGAAAAAGCGTGACCAGCGTCAGGTTGACGATGAATTTTACGGTCTCGCTCTGAACAGAGTCAAGATGCCGCCGGAAGGGCCAAAAGTTGCCCGGAAAAGAAGGCAAAAGGAAAAAGGAAGGACGGGCTGACACCCGAAATCTCGATGTTTTTTTTGTCTTCACTTTTACCTTTTACCTTTTACCTTAGCTATGCACTCTGCGGGCGCGGCGGTCGTAGCGGAAGAGGGGGCGGCCGCAGGCGTCGCAGAGCAAGAGTGCTTCGAGTTTTCTGAGGTAGGCGACGACCGTCGCCACGACCGTCGAGTGCGACCACGTGAGGGGCGAGACCGAGACGGGCGCGCCGGAGAGCGGGTCAACCTGCTCGGCCAGCACGCCCGACGGCAGCGCCCGCCCGACCGTCCACTCCAGCAGCTCCACGGCCCGCTCCAAATCCTCAAGGCTGCGCGCCGCCGCGATGCGGTAGTCGGCCAGCCAGAGCGTGCAGATGAACCAGGGGTTGCCGGGAACCTTCTCCGAATCTTCGCTGACGCGCATGTAGCCGTCCCCCTCGTAGCGCGCGCAGCCGCCGACCGCAGTTTTGGCCCACAAACGCTCCTCGACCGCGCGCATGGTCTCCTGGACCAGCGGGTCGTCGGGCTCGAACGCCCCGAAGTAGAAGAGGCCGAAGAGCGAGGCGTCAATCGTCCCGTCCACCTCGAAGCCGCCCTCGACCGATTGGATCGAGCGGGCGAAGCGCCCCAGCTCCGGGCGGTAGAGGTGCGCGCGCATCCCGTCGCGCACCTCGCGCGCCGCCTGCTCGTACTTCGCCGCCAGCTCCGGCTCGCCGAAGAGCGTCGCGAAGTTGGCCGCCGCGTGCAGGCCCCCGTAAACGGTCGCGCAGGTGAAGGTGTGCACGCCGCGCCTGTCCTCCCACAAATTCCAGGAGGGGAGCGGCAGGCCCGTCTCCTCGTCGCGGAAGCGCGCGAGGAAGTCTGCGGCGCGCGTGACCAGTTGGCGGTAAAGGCGGCTGACAAACTCCGTGTCGCGGAACTCGTCGTAATGGTTCCACAAGGCCCAGACGACGAGCGCCGTCTCGTCCTCCTGAATTGGCACAAGACGCCGCTTCGCCTTCGGGTCCCAGGAGGCGTGCCAGCCCGAGGCGACCGAGCCGTCCGGGTTATACTTTTGTAAAAAGTAACCTTCGGGGTGGACGATCCCCCCGCAGAGGTCGAAGAACTGGCGCGGTAGGTTGCCGTAGCCCGCGAGGTCAAGCGCGTAAGAGACGAGCGCGCCGTCGCGCGGCCAGAGGTAGCTATAATGGTCCGTCGCCCTCAGGGTCACGTCCGAGTCGTTGGCCGCGAGGATCGCGCCCCCCTGGTCAATCTGCGTGCGGACGACGAGGAGCGAGCGTTTGTAGAGCCGGACCACTTCCGGCGGCAGGTTGCCGAAGTCCGTGCCGTTCTTGTTGACCCACGCGCGCCAGTAATTCTCCGCGCGCTCGACGAACCAGCGCGGCCCGCGCGCCCAGACGCGCGTGTTCAGGTCCGACACCTCGCCGTAAGAGGTGCCGGCCGCGAGCCAGTAGAACATCTCGGCCGTCTCGCCCGCGCCGACGACGAGTGTACGCCCGATGGTCGAGTCAACGGAGCCTTCCGTAATCGCGCCTTCACTCAGCACGCCGTCTTCGGCGTCGCGCCAGGTCCCCTCCGCGCCCTTGAACGCCTTGCGCCCGGTGGCGAAAGTCTCTACGCCGGCCTCCGCGTCCGTCGAGACGAGGAAGTAGCGTTGACCCTTGTAGTGAATCAGCGCGCGCGTGTCCGGGTCGAAGTAGGCCGTATCGCCGACTTCCGATTCGGAGATATAAAAGTCCTGGTGGAAGAAGAGGCGAAACTCGCGCCGGGCAGCGCCGGTGTTCGTCAGCCTGACGCGGCGAACGAACACGTCCTCGTGCGGGTCAACGGCGTCGTTCGAGACTATCTCAACGTTGAGCGCGCGGTTCGTGAGGCGCACGTTCGTGACGAGCGTCTCGTCGAGATAATTCAACTCGCGCGTCCAGCCCTCGTCCGCGACCCAGGAGAACTCGCCTTCGACCCAGAGGCCGAAACGGAACGGGTGGCCCTCCGAGTGGTTCTCCTTGCCGACGTGCGGGAAGTAGATGTCACGAATCCTGTACAACTCGTCGAACGTGACGAGCAGCGAGCCATTTCCGACGGGGATGTCACGGGGCATAAAATCAATTATGAATGCGGAATGCGGAATGATGAATGAACAGCAAATGCCCTTCATTCATCATTCATCATTCCGCATTCATCACTTCTTTTTCTATCGTGCTCTCTAACTCTTGCTTGACGCTCGGGTCGTAGCCGATGAAGTGTTTGACGACGCGGCCGCGGCGGTCGAAGACGATGGTTTGCGGGATGCTGCTGTTGTTGCCCATGTAGAGATTGAGCATCTCGGGGTCGGGGAAGCCGAGCGCGTATTTGATCTTCAGCCGCTCGACGAACTTGGGAATCTCCGGGCGGTCGTCGTCGCCCCCGACGTTGAGTCCTATCACCTGAAGGCCCTTCGCGCCGAAGCGGGTTTGCAGCTCGTCGAGGTGCGGTGCCTCCGCCGCACAAGGCGCGCAGAAGGTGGCCCAGAAATCCACCACCACAACCTGCCCCAGATACTCGGACAGATTCGCGCGGCGCTCGTCCAGGAGCGTGAAGCTCTGCGCGGCGGCGGGTGCCGTGGGCGGCATCGGGAGCAATGTGCTCGGCGGGTTCTTGCCGCGCGGCGTTTCCGTGCGCGAGACTTCGGCCGGCGCGGGGCCGCACGACGCGGCGACGAGCGGCAGCAAGAAGAGTGCGAGATAAACGGCGACGACTTTCCGGCTCATTCTTCTTCGCCCCGCCCCGCCGCGCCCGTCTCTTCGCCCGCGCCGCCGGCGGGCGCTGGCTCTGAGGGCATGCGGTACTCTTCGTTGGCCCAGCGGCCGAAGTCTATCAGCTTGCAACGCTCGGAGCAGAAAGGGCGGTGCGGATTATCTTGCCACGCGGCGGGCTTCCCACAGTTCGGACAATTCATAATTAAAAATGCAAAATTAAAAATGCAAAATGGAAGACCGGACGCGAGCCGCTGGTCTTCCATTTTGCATTTTTAATTTCTAATTGTGCATTACCTCACGCTGCGGCCAGCGATTCGGGGCGCTTGATGAGAATCTTGCGATTGACGAAGTCAATGATACCTTCGCGGCGCATGGCGTTCAAGCGCACCGTCACGCTCTCGCGCGTCGAGCCGACGATGGAGGCGATTTCGCGGTGGGGCAGCGGGATGTCAATCAGCACGCCGTTGGTCTCGTGCACGCCGTAGCGGCCGGAGAATTCGAGGAGCAGTTTTTCGAGGCGCGTGGGGATGGCGTCGAGCGCGAAGTCCGCGATCAGGCGCTCGGCGCGAGAAAGGCGTTGACCGATGAGGCGGAAGGTGTAATCATAAAGTTCGCGGTTTCCCCCCATCGCCTCTTTAAAATCCCCCACAGGAATTCGCAGCAGCCGCGAATTCTCGTAGGCCACGACGCATTTTTCGCGCGGGCCCATGACGTAGAGCGCCGACTCGCCGAAGAGCGCGCCCGGCGCGAAAATGTCTATCACGGCCTCGCGGCCCGTCGCGTTCTCGACGCGGCACAGTTTGACGCGGCCGCGCGCGATGACGTAGAGCGCGTCCGCCTCGTCGCCGGCGCGGTAGATGAAGCGGCGGCGGCGGTAGTCAACCGCAAGGGAATTTACGGCGAGACGGGCGAGCAATTCCTCGTCCAAGAAGTCGCCGAAGTCGGACTGGCTGATGATCTCAGCGCGGTCTTCGGGGGTCAGGTCGCAGGCGCGTTTTTGTAGCATCGGGGATGAAGTTCCTTATAATTTTTAGGGGACGACTGGGGCCGACGTTTACATTCGGCCTTAGTTCTCGTACCTTGATCGCGAGCATTACAAGTTAGAAAAGAATCCTGGGTAAAGTTCGGAATTTGGTAAGGAGAATCGTCCTTTGGTAGTCAAGCGCGAGGCAAAACGCTTCTCAGTTCTTGTCTACGGATTGTTTGAAGAAGGTTGGCTTTCAAACTCTGTCGCCGCGGGCAACAACTGAAGAAGCGACACTCTAGCACGAAGAGGAAAAGCGCGCAAGCACTTCCTTGCGCACGGGAACGGCCCTTCTATGGTAGGAAAATTCAGCGTCCTCGTGGTTGACGACGACCCGGACAAGCGTATGCTCCTGACGGTCGCTTTGCAGATGGCGGGCTACGAAGTCCGCACGGCCAACGATGGCGAGGAGGGACTCCTGGCCGTCGAATCCTTTCAGCCGGACCTCATCATCACCGACGTGATGATGCCCAAAATGGACGGCTACGAGCTGGCGCGCAGGGTCCGCGCCAACCCGCAGACGCGCTTTCTGCCGATCATCATCCAGACGGCCGCGCGCAACGAGGCGCAAGACATCAGGCGCGGCTCCGAGGTCGGCGCGCTCGGCTACATCACGGACCCGACCGACATAGACATGCTGCTCGCGCGCGCGCGCACCCTTCTGGATTTCAAGCATTACCTGGACACCTGCGAGGAGGCCGCGTTCACCGACCACCTGACAAGCCTCGCGAACCGCCGCCGCTTCGAGCGGCAGTTGGAGCGCGAGGTGTCGCGCACGACGCGCTACGGCCGGCCCTTCTGTCTTCTCCTTCTGGACATAGACAATTTCAAGCTGGTGAACGACACTTACGGTCACGAGGCGGGTGACGAAGTGATCCGGCGGCTGGCGCTGACGCTTCAGGCCGGGACGCGCGGCATCGACCTGGCCGCGCGCATCGGCGGCGAAGAGTTCGCGGTCATCCTGCCCGAGACGGACTTCGAGGGCGGCGTGGACGTGGCCGAGCGCCTGCGCGTCGCCATCCGCGAGACGGAAATCTCGCCGGCCGGGACGATTACCGCGAGCTTCGGCGTGGCGGAGTTTCCCCTCTGCGCCGCGACCGGGCGCGAGCTGCTCGCGGTCGCCGACGCGGCGCTCTACCAGGCCAAGCGCGGCGGGCGTGACCGCGTCGAGCGCGGCGTCACGGAAGCGAACCGACAGCCGGCGCACGACGTATAACGGAAAAGCAGAATTCAGGAGCCAGAATTCAGAATCCAGAAGGAAAGGCCGAAACCTGTTTTTATTCTGACTCCTGGATTCTGGATTCTGCCTTTGAGGAGTATCCGATGGCTGATTACAGGGACAAGCTGGACGAGTGGCAGCGTGCGGCGCGGCGCAAGGCGCGCGAGCTGGACGAGAAGTACGGGATCAAGGAGCGCGTCGAGGGCGTCGCCGGGGCCGCGCAGGATGCCGCCCGTAAGGGCGCGGAGACCTTAGCGGGCGGCGCGGAGCGCGTACGCGCCGAGGCCGAACGTTTCGACGACGAGTACGAGGTCAGGGAGCGGGCTCGCCGCGCCGCGGAAGAGGCCGCGCGCCGCGCGCGCGAGGCGGGCGAGGCCGTCAAGAGCGCGGCGGGCGTCGCGGGCGAGAAGGCCGGCGACGTTTTGGACGGGGCCAGGCACTATTACGAGCGGGCCTCGCGCTTCGCGACGGCCGGTGCGCGGTTCACGCGCGCCTCGGTCGCCTCGACTGCGGGGCTCTTGAAGGCGCGCGAGTGGGTCAGGAAGAATCCGGGCAAGGCCGCGATGGTCACCTTCTCGCTCGTCGCGGGCGCGCGCCTCGGCGCTTCGTTCCCGAGCCTGGACGCCGTCCTCCTCGGCTCGCACCCGCACTGGCTCACGCACTCCGCGCTTCCCGTCTATGGCCTGCGGAAAATCGGCGAGAAGTTCGACGGCTACCTGCGCGAGCGCCAGACGCTGGTCGCGAGCGGCGACTTGACCGAGGCCGAGCGCAAGCGCGTCGAGTTCGAGCGCAAGATGGTCAAGCACGTCGGCGCACCGCTCCTCGGCGCGTTCAGCTGCGCGGCGGGCGTCGCGATGTGGGCGCAGATTTTCCAGCCCGGCGCGATCACCGGCGCGCCCATCAGCTGGATACTCGGCGGCAACCCCCTGCTCGACGGCATCTGGCTCTTCGCTAACGGCGTCCTTTGCTTCTACCAGGGCTACAAATTCTTCATGATTGCGCTGGCGGGACAGGAAGAAGTCGCGCGGGTCGTGCGTGAGATACGGGGCTTGCTGCCGGCCGGCAACGCGGCGTGAGGTCGGAAATAAGGTCTTTTAGGGCTTGAAATCAGGCCAAAAGTATCTTGGAAGTATGCTGGCGTTTCAGTCCGCCTTCGAGGCAAGATAGTTGACTGTTTTTGCCTGATTCTTCGCCGTCTCTAGTAGGGCTGCGTTGGCTGCCTGCTTACGTTGATTGATTAAACCTTCCTTGACTTGAGAACGGACGCCGGGGCTTTCTAATGTCAGGTTTTCGGGTTGAAGCTGCTTCTCCGTCAACTTGAAAATGTACCAGCTTCCCGCGAAGTTAACGGGCTGAGTTATTTCTCCTGGCTGCATCGGCCCAAAAAACTGTCTGATTAACGTTTGAGGAAAGCCACTCTGTTCGAGGTCTTTCTCGGTGGCGAATCCAATATCTCCGCCGTTGAGACCCGCCTTCGTATCTTCACTGCGCGCCCGCGCAACTGTGGCGAAATCAGCCCCATCTTTTAGCTGCTGATAAATGGCGTCTATTTTCTGTCGTGCTTCTGCTTCACTCCTGGCATCATCATTAACGCCGCTGGATATGGCATCAGCCTTAATCATTGAAAGAGTGACACCACGTTGTCTGACAAACTGCTCCTTGTTGGCGTTGTAGAAATCCAAGACATCTTGCTCACTAACTGTGATACCGCTAGCCGTCTTGTCCAGTAATTTTTTTAGGGGACGGCGGCGGCCCTTAACATTGCCCGAACGTTTGAAGTACACTGGGCGTATACTGTTCTTGTGGCAGTTCGGCAAAAGGCTCCGGGGGACGTGGGAAGTTGAAGTTTTCTCCGCTTCGGTCAACCGAAATCATCAGACTGGCATCTTTGTCGAAAAGGAAGGACACAAATGAACACCGGAATCAGACGTTTCATTCTCCGCCTCGCTGTCGGCCTGCTCGCTTTTCTCGCAGGCGTCGGCGTCTCGTGGGCGCTCGGCGGTCTCAATCCTTTCCAGAGTTCTGCGGACTCTTACAGTAGGCCCTGCCCCCACCGCCACAGTTGGTCCTCGACTTCGGCCGAGAAGTCTGAACTGGGGACGACCTCCGAGACGATCACCGTTTACGAGGGGCGCTCCTGCACGAAGAAGAGAATGGTGGGCGAGGTCCCGCCGCCGCCGCCGGCAGCGCCGGCCCATCCCGGCGGGAGCTGATTAGAAAATACGAAGTCCGAAATTTTTTGACCGCCGCGGGGGCGTGGGCAGCCTGCCCCGCGCCCCCCGCGGCGGTCAACGTGTGTCCGGCTAGACGATCTTAATCGGGAAGGGCAGGAAAGAGAGCACGAAGACGGCGAGCGTGAAGGCGGCGACGAGGACGCGCCCCCGGCCGAGCGGCTCCCTTTCGTCCAGCACCTGCGGGTGGCGTATGCGCAGGATGACCGCGAGCAGCACCGCGTAGAGGAAGCCGCTGGGGCTGCTGTGCCAGAACCAGCCGAGGACGGCCAGCGTCGTCATCACGACGAAGGCGACGCCGCCGATCCAGGCGTGCAACCGCTTGCCGAAGAGCGCGTAGGTCGCGTGCCCACCGTCGAGCTGGCCCACGGGCATCAGGTTCAGGCTCGTCACCAGCAGCCCTATCCACGCGGCGAAGTAGAACGGGTTGAGCTGAATCTGGAGGCCCGAGCCGAAGGCGCGCGCCAGCAGTTGCAGCAGGAGCGGGTCGCCGAAGACGATGGCCGTTTCATTGGGCGCGACGGCGAGCGGCGGCGCGGGCTGCGCCGTCAGAATGCCTATGACGGCGACGGGCAGCGCGACGGCGAAGCCCGCGAGCGGACCCGCCACGCCTATGTCGAAGAGCGCGCGGCGCGACGGGATAGGCGACTTGATCTTGATGAACGCGCCGAAGGTGCCCGCCAGAAAGAGCGGCGGCGCGGGGATGAAGAAGGGGAGGGTGGCGTCCACGCCGTAGCGCCGGCAGGCGACGTAGTGCCCGGCCTCGTGCGCCGCCAGGATGCTCAGCAGTGCGGCGGAGAACATCCCTCCCTGGGCCAAAAGCCACGGGTTCGCGAACGCGTGGGCCACATAAAGCCCCACGGCCTTAATGTAAAATTCCGGGACGTAGAGGACGTAATCGAGCAGCCCCTGGGGCGAAGGCATGACGGGGTCGGGGACCGACTCGGCCATCAGCATGAGGCCGGCGAAGGTGGTCGTCACGACGGTCAGCGCGAGCAGCAGCGCGTGCTTGCGCCAGTCGCGCGCGGTCGGGAGCGCCGCCCGGCGGCGCTCCCCCGTCATCGGCGAATCAACGAACGGCGGTATTGCTTCAGCAGACATAAAGGCAGTGGTCAGTGGTCGGTGGTCAGTGGTCAGCTAAAGACAGTAGCTCTTAACTGACCACTGACCACCGACTACTGACCACTGTTTTTCAGTAAGTTGAGTCGGGCAGGCGCGTGCCCGCCGACGAGTCGTCGGCCGCGGCCTCGTCGCCGCCGTCGTGGGCTTGCAGCTCCTTGCCGGGTTTGAAGCGGATGGTCTTGCCGGAGGGGATGGCGACCTCTTCGCCCGTGCGCGGGTTGCGGCCCACGCCGCGCTTGCGGGGCTTGACGACGAAGACGCCGAAGCCGCGCAGCTCGATGCGCTCGCCGCGCATCAGCGCCTCTTTCATCGAGTGAAAGAGGGCGTCCACGGCCTGCTCGGCCTTCATCTTGGGCACTCCCGTACGGTCCGCCACACGGTTGACGATGTCTAGTTTAATCATGGCTCACGGCCTCCCTCTTTCGACTGCCTCGGAAAATGAAAATGATGTCCGGGCGGGACACCAGCGATGATAGTGACGCGCCGAGAAGACTGTCAAGGAATAGTGGTCAGTGGTCGGTGGTCAGTGGTCAGTTAAAGACAGTAGCTCTTAACTGACCACTGACTACCGACCACTGACCACTGTCTCGTTGACAAAGCGCGGGGCGCGCGGCTAACCTCGAAGTGAGTAAATGATGAAGCTCCGAGTTCGGGGCGTGAGCGTTTTTATACTGACCACTGACCACTGACTGCTGACCACTGCTTCCCTATGTTCGGAATCAAAAAACGGCGTGCGCCGCTGTTCGGCGGCGTGGCGGCAGAAGACGACAAGGACATCGAAGTCCAGCGGGCGCGCGACGTGGCACGCCACAGCTTCTGGGCCGAGGCGCGGCTGCTCCTGCGCGACCTCATCTTTGCGCTCATGTTCGCCGCGCTCCTCGTGGTCTTCGTCGTCCAGCCCGTCAAGGTCGAAGGCACCTCGATGCTGCCGCGCCTGCACGACGGCGAGCGCATCTTCGTCAACAAGCTGATTTACTATGGCCTGCCCGAATTGCAGCGCGGCGACATCGTCGTCTTCTGGTACCCGGAGGACCCGTCGAAGAGCTACATCAAGCGCGTCATCGGCCTGCCCGGCGAGACCATCGAGATACGCGAGGGGCGCATCTACATCACGTCGCAGGGGCGCGAGCAACTCCTCGAAGAGCCGTACCTGGACCCGCAGCGCAACGTCTCGCGCGCCAACCACGCGCCCGTCGAGGTCAAGCAGCATTACTACTTCGTGATGGGCGACAACCGCGACGCGTCGAGCGACTCGCGCATCTGGGGCCTGGTGCCGGAGAAGTACATCTACGGCAAGGCGCTCTTCCGCTACTGGCCGCTCGGGAGCGTCAGCTTCATCTCACACGAGTCCGAGTACAACATAGGGTCGCCGCCCCAGCCTACGCCCGAGCGGGCGGAGCCGGCGGCGGACGGCGGCGAGACTCAGTAGGCTTCCAGGTGCGACAGATATTTGAAGCGCGAGTTTTGAAGAGGCGATGACGAACTGGCTGCGGCCGCTGCTGATGATGTTCTATGCGCCCCGGCGCGGGATGGGCGAGGTGCGCGACCGTGCCCCGCTCGGGCCGGCGATGCTGCTGGCGCTGCTGGCGCAACTGGGCCTCGTCACTTACGCCTTGTGGGAATCGATCAGCCATCAGTTCGTCATCGGCGTCGCGCCTTTCGCCGTCTTCGGCCTCATCAAGTGGGTGCTGCTCCCGCTCCTCGTGATCGCGGTGATTTTCGTCCCCGCGCTCGTCCTGCTCGCCAACCTGTTCGAGCGGCGCGCAAGCTTCGGCCTGGCCTTGCAGCAGGAGTACGCGCCGCTGGCCGCGGCGGCCCTGTACGCTTGGGCGGCGGCCAACTTGATCGGCCTGCCGCTCGCGGTGCTGGCGCGGACGAGCGGATTCGAGGCGGAGGTCTTGCTGCGCGTCCAGCAATCCCTGGCAGAGCGAGCCGCGCAGGGAGATTTCGAGGCGGAGGCGTTGCTGTACGCCCCCTCGTTCTGGCCGACGGCCACCTTCGTAGCGACGCTGATTCTCCCGTTCTTCATCTTCTGGGCCGCGCTCGCCGTGCACGAGGTCTTCAGGCTCTCGGCGGTGCGCTCGATACTCATCACACTTCTGGGCGGGGCCTTCACGCTCGTCGCGGGCCGCATCTTCGCGTCCGTCTTCGGGATGTTCCTCGGTGCGCCCTTCTGGCTCATCTTCATCCTCATCATGCTGCGCGGCTACTTCGGCGAGGTGACGCGCCATCAGAGAGCGCGCGCCTCGTTCAAGCAGAACCTGGAGGCCGCGACGCTCAACCCCGCAGACGCCTCGGCTCACTACAACCTCGGCCTGATTCACCAGCAGCGCGGCCAACTGGACGAGGCCAGGCGGCGCTTCGAGCGCGCCATCGAGATAGACGCCGAGGAGGTGGACGCGCATTACCAGTTGGGCCGCATCGCGCGCGGGCAGGGCCGCCTCGCCGACGCCATCAATCACTTCAGCGAGGTTGTCTCGCGCGCGCCGCAACACTCGCAGCACGAAATCTGGCGCGAGACGGGAGCGACCTATCTGGCCGCCGGGCAGTTCGAGGACGCGCGCGAGGCGCTCTCGCGCTTCCTCGAAAAACGCAACGCCGACCCGCAGGGACTTTACCTGATGGGCCGCGCACTCGCGGGCCTCGGCCGCCAGCGCGAGGCCGCCGACTCCATGCAAGCCTGCATCGAGGCCGTCAAGACCGCGCCGGCCTACAAGTACCGCACCGAGAAACGCTGGCTCAACGAGGCGCAGCAGTTCCTGCGCTCGCAGGCTTAAAGTATGGCTCTGATTCTGCTCGGCAAAACGGAATGTTCGGTGTGCGGCGTCGTCTTGAAAGAGGATGACGACATTGTCGCGACCACCGCTTTTTTAACGACCCCGACGACCCGCTGTGGCGGTTCTCCGACTCGGGCATGCACAAGGCTTGCTTCCTCGCGTGGGACCAAAGGTCTAACTTCATGAAGAAGTACAGCGAGACGCGCGGGGCTCTCACCGCGGGGAACGGGACGTATCACCACATGGAAGACGACGGGGAAATTTCCGTCCTGAAAAGAGAAGATGGTGCTGACTGATTCAAAACCTGCACTGCTGGCGCTCGAAGACGGGCGCGTGTTCCGCGGCCGCTCGTGGGGCGCGGAGGGCGAGACCTCCGGCGAGATGGTCTTCAACACTTCAATGTCGGGCTATCAGGAAGTCCTGACGGACCCGTCGTACGCGGGGCAGATCGTGTGCATGACGTACCCGCTGATTGGGAACTACGGCGTGACGGCGAGCGACGCAGAGTCGTCGCGGCCGTGGGTCGAGGGCTTCGTCGTCAAGGAGGCGAGCCGGATGGCCTCCAACTGGCGCGCAGAGGAGACGCTCGACGCATACCTCAAACGCTGGAAGATCGTCGCCATCGAGGGCCTGGACACGCGCGCGCTCGTGCGCCACATCCGCGACAAGGGCGCGATGCGCGCCTGTCTCTCGACTCTGGATTTGGACGAGACGAGCCTCGTCGAGAAGGCGCGCAGCTCACCCGCGATGGAGAACAGGGAACTGGCGAGCGTCGTCACCTGCAAGGAGATTTACGAAGTCCCGGCCGAAGGCGAGGAGCGTTTCCGCGTCGTCTGCTACGACTTCGGCGTGAAGATGAATTCTCTGCGCGAGCTGTCGGCGCTGAATTGTCGCGTGACGGTCGTGCCTGCGGACACGCCCGCCGCGGAAGTCCTCGCTATGAAACCGGACGGCATCTTTCTCTCGAACGGGCCGGGCGACCCGGCCTCCATGACGAAGGTGATTGAGGAGGTGCGCCGCGTCGCCGAGGCGGGCTTGCCGACCTTCGGCATCTGCTTCGGCCACCAACTGCTCGGCCGAGCCTTCGGCGGCACGACCTACAAACTTCAGTTCGGCCACCGCGGCGGCAACCAGCCGGTTAAGGATTTACTCAAGGGCTCCGTCGAGATCACTTCGCATAACCACGGCTTCGCGGTCAGCGCCGACAGCCTGCCCGATGAGATCGAAGTCACACACGTCAACCTCAACGACAACTGCGTCGAGGGCATGCGCCACAAGGCGCTCCCAATCTTTTCGGTCCAGTATCACCCGGAGGCCGCCCCAGGCCCGCACGACGCCGAGCACCACTTCAACCGCTTCATCGAACTGATGGAGAGCGCGCGCGCCGCCGCGTGAGTCTTCGCCGACGGGCGAAGACTCACGCGGCGCAGCATGTAGAGTGCGGTGTTCTGGGAGATCGGGAGCAACTGCCCCTCACACGTTGCCCAGCCCGCCGGGGCAAAGTTAAAGGCGAAGAGGCTTATCTGGCAGACGAACGGGTTTAGCACAGGGAGTCTCCTTTTTATATGAGTCCGAAGTCAAAACCGGCTTCCTGACTTTGGCGTTCGGACTAAACTTTCGGCATCTTGAGTTCGCCTGTGGTCAGGTCCGGGCGGGCGCGCGCCATCTCGTCTGGGGTCGTGTCGGCGCTCGGGTGCGGGTGCCCGTCGCGGGGCGGGCGCGCGGGCGCGTCCGGCACTTCGTCTTCGTAGTAGGGCGCTATGTCTTCGGGCGTCGCGGGCTCTGTCGCGGTCTCCTCGGCGGGCTGCAAAATCTCCGCAACCAGCCCCTCACTTCCCCTGTGTTCGAGCCAGTGGCGGTAGCTCACCGTGGCGACCGCGATTAAAGGAATCGAGAGGAAGATTCCCGCCACCCCGGCCAGCTCGTTCCCCGCGAGAATCGCCAGGACGACCGCCACCGGGTGCAGGTGGACGCCCTGGCCCACGAGGCGCGGGTAGATCGTGTAGTCGTGAATGATGCGCAGGGTCCCGAGAAAAAGAAGTACCCAGAGGCCCGAGTAGGTGGAGGTGTCAGGACTGAAACTCGCGACCAGCGTTGCGACGACCGCCACGACGAGTGGCCCGACGAGCGGAATGAACTCAAAAAAACCCGCCGTCACTCCGAGAACCAGGGAGAACGGAACACCCAGGGCGATGAAGCCCAGCGTGCAGATGGTTCCGATGAGCAGGCAGGCGGTCAACTGCGCGCGGATATAGGCGGCCAGCGTCGAGTTAACATCCTGAAAAAATTCGTCGGCCCGCCACCTCCAGCGCCCCCGTGGAAACATCTGAAGCGCGGAGCGGCGAAAACTTTCCACGTCGTTTAAGAAGAAGAAGGAGAGAATCGGGACCAGAATTAGCCACGGGATCCACCCGAGGATTTCGACAATACTCACTCCGACGACGCCCGGCAATTGCTCTTTGGCATACTTACTCGCCCTCTCGACCGCCCCTTTCATCGTATTGTTGATAGTCTCACATGCTTGGGGGGGAATGTTATTACGCTGGCAGAAACCTTCCAGTCCTTTGCCGCGCTCCTGCACCCGCTCGATGTAATCGGGGGCCTTCGCCGCGAACTGCGTGATTTGCGCGCCGAGCCGAGGCGCTAACAGATAAATGCCCAACCCGATAGAGCCGAAGATCAGCAGGTAAACAATCCCAATCGCCGCCGCGCGCGGTACCACGCGCTCACGCCCGCGCACCTTGAAGGGGCGGCGCACCAGCTCGACGAGCGGCGCGACCAGGTAAGAGAAGAAGACCGAGAGCACGACGAGCAGGAGCACGCCTTCGAGCTTGTAGAGCACCCAGATGAAGGCCGCGACCAGCAGGATGATGGTGATGACGCGGAGGATGACGCGCGTCTGCGGCCCGGAGGCTTCGGCGGCCGCGACCGCCGCCGTCTCGGCGACCTCTTTGACCTCTTGGCTCTTCGCCTCGCTGTCTGTCTGGTCTTTTCTGAAATTCAACTTGATTCTCGTTTCAGGAGCGTAGGAAGCCAAAATTAAAAATTGAGGCTGAGACCACACTTAAATTAAAAGCGGTTCTCCACCTCCCTTTTGCATTTTTAATTTTCAATTTTGCATTTCAGTGTCGTCGTCTTCGCTCTCGGCCTCCTCTTCGGCCGGGGCGACGCGCGGGGCGGCGGGCATCCAAACCAAGCCGCGCCACTCCTCCGTCGCGTCGAGCAGTTGCAGCGCGGCCAGCGGGTAGGCCGCGTTGCGCTCCAGGCGCAAGACCTCCGTGACGACTTGCAGCTTCATCCCGTCCTCGCTGAGCACCATCAGCTGCACGCGGCTGCCCACGTTCGGCAGCTCGCGCTGCAAGTGGACGAGCGCGCCCTCGGGGCCGACGTTCTCGGTCGTCCCCTCGGCGACGACGTGCTTGCCCTCCTCCGTCTCCCACTCGGCGCGCACCAGCAAGGAGGCAAGGTAGCGCGGCCCCGTCCGCTGCTCTGAGGTCATGTGTCGGGCCATCTTCACTCCATAAAAGCTAATGATGAATTAGGAATGATGAATGATGAATTAAGAACCAATCGTCTTTAATTCATCATTCCGCCTTCCGCATTCCGCATTGCTTTTCATTCTTCTTCCGCACGCAGTTTCTCCAGGACTGAGAAGTCTTCGAGGGTGGTCACGTCGCCGGCGACCGAGCCGCCGGTGGCGATTTCGCGCAAGAGGCGGCGCATGATTTTGCCCGAACGGGTTTTGGGGAGCTGGTCCGTGAAGCGTATCTCGTCCGGGCGGGCGAGCGCGCCGATCTCACGCGCGACGTGCTTGCGCAACTCGTCCTTGAGCGGGTCCGACGCCTTGTGCGTCCCTTCGAGCGTGACGAAGGCGACGATGGCAGAGCCTTTGATCTCGTCGGGGCGGCCGACGACCGCCGCCTCGGCCACGGCCTCGTGCGAGACGAGCGCGCTCTCGACCTCGGCCGTCCCCAGCCGGTGGCCGCTGACGTTAATCACGTCGTCCACGCGGCCCATGATCCAGAAGTACCCGTCTTTATCTCTGCGCGCGCCGTCGCCCGCGAAATAGACGCCTTCAATTTCGGACCAGTACTGCCGGCGGTAGCGTTCGTCGTCGCCCCAGATGGTCCGCAGCATTGAAGGCCACGGGCGCTTGATGACGAGGTAGCCGCCCTCGTTCGCGCCGACGGGGCGGCCGTCGCGCGCCATCACGTCCATTTCTATGCCGGGCAGCGGTTTTGTGCCAGAACCGGGCTTGGTCGGCGTCGCGCCCGGCACCGGCGCGATCATGATTGCGCCCGTCTCCGTCTGCCACCACGTGTCAACAATCGGGCAACGCGCCTTGCCGATGATCTCCCTGTACCACATCCACGCCTCGGGGTTAATCGGCTCGCCGACCGTCCCAAGAAGTCTTAAAGAAGACAAGTCGTGTTTAAGCGGCCAGTGCTCGCCCCACTTGATGAAGGCACGGATGGCGGTCGGCGCGGTGTAGAAGATGTTGACGCGGTGGCGCTCGATGATGCGCCAGAAGCGGTCGGGCTCGGGGTGGTTGGGCGCACCCTCGTACATCAAAACGGTCGCGGCGTTCGAGAGCGGCCCGTAGACGACGTAACTGTGGCCCGTCACCCAGCCGATGTCCGCCGTGCACCAGTAAATGTCCTCGTCCTTGAGGTCGAAAATCCATTTACTCGTCAGGTGGCACTGCAAGAGATAGCCGGCCGTCGTGTGCAGGATGCCTTTCGGCTTGCCGGTCGTGCCGGAGGTGTAAAGGATGTAGAGCGGGTGCTCGCTGTCCAACTCTTCCGCCGCGCAGTTGTCGTCAACCGTCTCCATCAATTCGTGCCACCAGTAATCGCGGCCCATCTCCATGTGGACGCGCGTGCCCGTGCGGCGGACGACGACGCAGGCCGTGACGCCCGGCGTCTGCTTCAGGGCTTCGTCCACGGCGGGCTTCAACTTCACCTCGCCGCCTCGCCGCCAGCCGCCGTCGGCCGTCACGACGAGCTTGCAGCCGGCGTCGTTGATGCGGTCAATCAGGGCCGTCGAGGAGAAGCCGCCGAAGATGATGGAGTGCGTCGCGCCGATGCGCGCGCAGGCGAGCATCGCGATTGCCAGCTCGGGGATGAGCGGCATGTAGAGCGCGACGCGGTCGCCCTTCGCCACGCCCGCGCGCTTGAGCACGTTAGCGAAGCGGCAGACTTCCGAGTGCAGCTGCTGGTAAGTGAGCGTGCGCTGGTCGCCCGGCTCGCCCTCCCAGATGATGGCGGCCTTGTTGCGCCGCCACGTACTCAGGTGGCGGTCCAGGCAGTTGTAAGAGACGTTGGTCTTTCCTCCGACGAACCATTTGGCGTGCGGGAGGTCCCATTCGAGCACCGCGTCCCACTTCTTGAACCAGTGCAGCTCCTCGGCCATGCGCGCCCAGAAAGTCTCCGGCGAGTCGTGCGCCTCGGCGCGCAGGCGTTCGAGTTCCTCCATTGACTTGACGTGCGCCTGGCGGCTGAACTCCGCGGGCGGCGGAAAGACGCGCTCCTCGTGCAGGACCGATTCGATGTTCGTCGTCGCGGAAGACATAGACTGTGATCTTAACTCCCTAAGAGAATGGTCGATGCGTCCTGAGTCTGGAAAACCGTTGTAACTGCCGTCCTGTGTACCACAGAACGGAGCGGCGCGACAATACGGCCGTCCACAATTATGACCGATGATTCGGCCGAGAGTCCCCGAATCGTAAGCCCCGTCAGGGGCGG
The DNA here is from genome assembly GCA_036403435.1 of Pyrinomonadaceae bacterium. Taxonomy (GTDB): domain Bacteria; phylum Acidobacteriota; class Blastocatellia; order Pyrinomonadales; family Pyrinomonadaceae; genus QHXM01. Next base: position 8,129 of record DASWQY010000179.1, on the reverse strand, counting down.
CGTGAAAATAGCCCGGCACTTCGGTGCAGGGTTAAGCGGCGAGAGTTTTGTTGAGTCCCGTAGGGACGACTGAAGAAAAGAAACCCGCTCAGTCGTCCCTACGGGACTCAACTTTATTTTACGAACCTATTCCCAGCGTTGAAGTGCTGGGCTATTATCAAGACTCCCTGCGGGACTCCCAACTCTTTCGGGCTCGGACACGGAGTAAGCCATGCGACTGAACCTATCAAAGCGCCAATCGCTTTTCCTCCTCGCCCTGCTTCTTTCACTTTTATCCGGCTGCGGCGCGGCGGGCGGGCGCGGGCCGGCCATCGGCGAGCGTTTCAACTTAACCCCGAACGAAACGGTCTCGATCAAAGAGACGCCACTCGCAATCGAGCTGAAAGGCGTCAGGCGCACCTGGTACGTGGACGGCAAGAGCGAGACCGCTGACGCCGACCTTATCATGACGCTCGACGGCCGTGAGCAGCGGCAGTGGCTGAAGGTCGGCGAGGAGACGAACGTCGGCGATTACACCGTCAAGGTGTGGGGCGCAGACCCGTTCGGCAAGACGAGCGTGACACTCGTCGTCACGCGACGTTGATGAGAATCTGGCTCTCGAAAAACAGTGAAGTCCCGGTGCGCGAGCAGCTCGTGACGCAGATCGTGCTCGGCATCGTCAGCCGCGATTTGAAACCGGGCCAGCGGCTGCCGAGCACGAGGGAGCTGGCACGCCGCTTTTCGATTCACTCGAACACGGTCAGCGCGGCCTACCGCGACCTGGCGGGGCGCGGCTGGGTCGAGCTGCGCCGCGGGAGCGGCATCTACGTCCGCGAGCACCCCGGAGGCGAACACCCCGCGGGCGAGGGGCTCGAACTCGATCAACTGATTTCCGCCTTCCTACAGGCGGCGCGCGAGCGCGGCTACTCCCTGAAGGAGATTCAGGCGCGCGTCCGCCGCCTGCTGGAGCTTCAGCCGCCGGACCACTTTTTAGTCGTCGAGCCGGACGAAGAGTTGCGCGCGATTCTCGTCACGGAGATTAGTCAGGCGACGGGCTTTCGCGTCTCCGGCACTGGCCCGGAAGCGGGCGGGGATCACCCGGCGCTCGCGGGCGCGCTGGTGGTCGCGCTTCACAATCAAGAGGGCGAGCGCACGCGCGCAACGCTCCCTGCGGGGACGCCCTGCCTGCTGCTCGACGCGCGCTCGGTCCCTGCGTCGATGCAGGGGCAGGAGCTTCCCGCGCCGGACGCGCTCGTGGCCGTGGTCTCGCGCTGGTCCGGGTTTTTGCGCTGGGCGCGGACGATGCTGGTAGCGGCCGGGCTCGACCCGGAGGCCATCAGCGCACGCGATGCGCGCGCGCACGGCTGGCAGCGCGGCCTACGCTCCACGGCCTTCGTCATCACGGACGCGGTCACGGCCCCACGCCTCCCCGCCGGCTGCGACGCGCGCGTCTTCCGCCTCATCGCCGACCAATCAATCACGGAGCTACGCAGCTTCGTCGAACAACAAAAATTGTAGGGGCACGACAAGTCCTCCGCCCGCTCGACGCGAAGTAAATTCAAACAGGAGTGGACAGGATAGGCAGGATACAAGAGCTTGAATTATACTTTGGTGCGACCGAGGTCAGCATTCGGGAGGAGAGTTATCCTTGAAAGTTCACTTCAAGAGACTGGACCACGTGCAGATTTGCGTCCCCTTCGGCGAGGAGGAGCGGGCCAGGGAGTTTTACGGCCGCCTGCTCGGCCTGGAAGAGTTGGAGAAGCCGGACGCGCTGAAGGCGAACGGCGGGCTCTGGTTCCAGGTCGCGGACGTACAACTGCACGTCGGCGTCGAGAACGTCGAGGGCAAGTCGAAACGCCACCCGGCCTTCGAGGTCGAGGGGCTGGCACAAATCCGAGAGTACCTGCAAGAGAATCAGGTGAAGATCAAGGACGAGATTCCCGTACCGGGATTGAACAGGTTCTCCTTCTTCGACCCCTTCGGCAACCGCATCGAGTTGATGGAGAGGGTCTGAACAAAGCCCACTCAACATCTTTGCGAGACAAAACCAAAGCCACTCACGCTGGAGACGCAAAGGGAGTTGAGTCATTCAGTGTGCTTGAGAGTTTTTGACCGCGCCGGCCTTGCGCAGCGTGAACTCTGTCCCGCCGCCTTCGCGCCTCTTCCAGTTGACTTCGGCCTCAATCAAGCTCGCGCGCGCGCGTATGTTTGCAAGCCCGCGCCCCTGTTTGACCTTCACGTCCTGCGGGTCGAAGTCGCGCCCGTTGTCTTCGAGCGCGAGCAGGAACTCTCCCGCACCAGTCGTCTTAACCGCGAGGCGCACGCGCGTCGCCGCCGCGTGGCGCGAGATGTTGCTGACGGCCTCTTGCAGGATGCGGTAAATCTGCATCTCGGTCGCACGCGGCAGACTGAGCCTCTCTTCCAGGTTCTCGTCCGCCACGAACTCATACTCGAACTTGCGCTCGGGCGGCGCGTGCGTCACCGCGTTCGAGAGCGCCCATTCGAGTGCCGCGCTGAAGCCGACGTTCTCCAGCACTGACGGGCTCAGGTCTTCGCAGATGCGCCGAATCTCGTGCGAGATGGACTCTATCTCGGAGCGGAAGACGGAGGGCGCGACCGGCGCGCTCCTTTGCTGACTGGTCTCGCCGCCGTTGGCGGGCAACTGGTCCGTCAGCATCAAGAGGTGGCGCAGGTCCGCGAGCGTCTGGTCGTGCAGGTCGCGCGCGATGCGGCGGCGCTCGGCTTCGGTCTCGTTGGCGAGCTGCAAGCGCGCGTCGGCCAGTTGGCGGTTCGTGTCGGCGAGGGTCACGCCCGTGCGCGCCAGCCTGCGGTTCTGGCCGTAGCCCCACCACAGGGCGACCAGCGCGAGCGACAGCAGCACCGAGAGTGAGACGGTCGTCCAGGGGAAGGGCGCGCCCGCGACCGCGAACTCGAACGCGAAGGGCTCGCTCGCCACGAGGTCTTTCGAGAAGGCGCGCGCCACCACCCTGTAGCTGCCCGGACTCAGGCTCTCCAGAGCGAACTGCGCGTCGTGCGAGAACTTCTGTTTGATGACGCGGCCGCGCGCGTCCTGCAAGAGAAACGCGTACTGGAACTGCTCGGGGTACGTGCGGCTGCTGGTGGCGGCCACGTCGAAGAGCAGGCTGTTCTGCGGGTATTCGAGGCGCAGGCCCGTGCGCAGCTCGTCCAGTTGGTGCGCCTTCTGGCCGATGACGCGCACGGGCGTGAGGACGGGGGGGATGCGGCCGGGGCTGTAGCGCGCGACGCCGCGGCTGGTCCCGACGAGCAGCGTGCCTTCGTCGTCGCGCGCGGGGATGACGGCGAAGGCGTTCTGCGAGGGCAGCCCCTGCTCGGCGTCGAGGCGCGAGACGACCGCGCCCACCTGGTCGTCCATCACGACGCGCAGCAGGCCGCCGCCCGTCGTCGCGCACCAAGCGCCCGCCGAATTCTCGTCGGCCAGCACGGCGCGTACGTCCAGGTTCTGTGCCACTTCCTTGAGTGTGCCATTTTGATAGAGGTAGAGGCCGCGCGCGGAGGCGAACCAGAGGCGATCATTGCCCGCGTCCGCGACCGACCAGACGGCGCTCCCTTTGAGGGGAGCGAGCGCGGGAACCTGCTTGACCTCGCGGCCGTCGTAGACGAACGCGCCAGCGAGCGCGGTGCCTATCCAGAGCCGCCCGCCGCGGTCGGTTTGCAGGCTGACGACGTTGCGCTCTGGCGCGTCGCCCGCCGCCTGGCCGGTGGGCCAAATCAGTGTGCGGCCGTCGCGGTCCAGGCGCTCGACGCCGCGCCCGAACGTCCCCGCGTAAATCTTCCCCCCGAACTCCGCGACGCCGCGCACGTTGTCCCTGGCTTCCGAGCTTCCTCCTTCGACGCGTTGCACAGGTAACGCGCCGGCTTTATCACTCCTGTAAAGTCCGTCGGCCGCGGCCGCGAGGACTCGGCCCGCCTTGTCTTCGGCAATCGCGAAGACGGCGCTGTGAGCGAGGCCGGGAATGATGCGCCACTCGCGCGCCGCGCTCTCGTAAACGAAGAGTCCGCGATTCGTGCCGGCGAGCAGTTGGCCGTCGGAGGTCTCGAAGAGCACGCGGACGAAGTTGCTCTCGGCGTCGCCGGAGACGTTCTCGACGCGCGCCGCGTGCGGGTCGTAGCGGCAAACGCCGCGGTCCGTGCCGAACCAGATGACCTCTTCGCGGTCAACGAAGATGGAGAAGACGAAGTCGGAGCGCAGCCCGCCGGCCGTCCCCTCGAACGTGAAGCGTTCCACCAGGCGCTCGTCGCGGTCGTAGCGGAAAGCGCCGCGCCCGTTCGTGCCGACCCACATATCGTCGTGCGCGCCCGCGCGCAACGCCGTCACGGTCCCGAGCCCCGCGCCGACCTTGACCGGCTTCAAATCGTCCCCCGCCTCGTAGAGCCCGCTCTCTTCCGCCCGCGCCTTCGCGCCGTACCAGAGGCGGCCGCGCGCGTCTCGCTCAATCGCCTCGACGAAGAAGGCGCGCGGGCGACTCTGAATCTCCGCGAAGACGCCGCCCGTGGTCGTGAGCACCCCGCGGCTACGCGTGCCGACGTAGAGCACGCCGTCCTTCATCGCGAGGCTCGTCAGCTTGAGCGCGCCGGGGTCGTCCACGGCCGCGCTCTGTAGCGGCTCCGCGGGGCTGCTCCGCACGTCCAGCGTCTTGTCGGAATTGGTCCGGCAGTCGAAGACGACGCCCTGCTCGGTGGCGAGGAGCGCGCGCCCGCGCTCGGGCGTGATGATTGCCGTGACGGCCTTGCCCGCCGTCTCCTTGATGAACTGAAACTCGCCATTGAGGCCGCGCGCCGCGCCGTCTTCCGTCCCGACCCAGAGCACGCCGTCTTCGTCCAGCCTGAGCGCCAGCACGCGCTTCCCGCTCAATCCCTCGGCCGTGACCGCCTGCGTGCGCCGCCCGTCGTACTTCGCCAGCCCGGCGTCGGTCCCGAACCACATCGCGCCGTCCGCGCCCTGCGCAATCGCGCGCACGCGGTTCGACGGCAACCCGTGAAAGAGCGTCACCGCGCCCCACTGGTGCAGCGTGGACGGCGGCGTCGGCGTCGGCGTGGGCGTCGGAGTTGGAGCAGAAGCTACTGTTGGCGTCGCCTGCGCCGTCTCCGTCTGACGCGCGGGCGGCTGGTTCGCGTTCTGTGCCAAAAGAAGGAAGGGGACTGTGAAGAAGAAGGCGATGACGAGCAGGCAGAACGCGGCGAGGCTCTTACTCGCTAAAGGTCTTTGCGCCTTCGCGCCTTTGCGTGAGAGTTCTTCCGTCATCGCTCATGCGTGTTTACTCGCTAGTGCTTCCTGGCCTCCGCCTTCTGCTCGTCGAGGTATCGCTTGCGGTCGCGCTCGATCCAGCCTTCGAGGTCGTGCGCGGCCGTCTCCAGTTCGTCCGAGTTGAGCAGGCCCCGCCGCAGCGCCTCGAAGAAGGCGCGCGTGCGGACGTTGTAGGCGAGCTTGTCATAAGACTCGTTCTGCGTGCCCTCGGGCATCGAGACGAAGAGCTTCTCGTAGAGCGTGGCGAGCCGGCTCTCGACGCCGCGCAGGGAGAGACTGCACTTGCGCGCGATGGCCCAATTCGACAGGCCGAGCGCGAGGTAGTAGAGCGCCTCGGCCTCGAACTCCGTCAGGAGCGGCCGCTTGAACGAGTCCTTGAACGCCGGGTCGATCATGTCCGCGCCGTCTTCCAACACGGCTGCGACGAAGCGCAGGAAGCGCGACTCGGGGTTGTTCTTGTGGATGAAGCCGTAGGCGGGCGGCGGCTGGACCGATTTTATAATCTTGCGAATCTCGTTGATGTAAATCTCGTGCGGGAACTGGGTCCAGAAGATGATGCGCGCCGCCGGGTAGTCTTTCCAGATGGCGCGCGCCGCCTTCACGCCCGAGAGCTTCGGCATCTGTATGTCGAGCACGCAGAGGCCCGGCCTGTGCTTCAGGGCCAACTCAATCGTCTGCTCGCCGTCGCTGGCCTCTATCACGGGCGCGTGCGCGGCAAACTCCCGCTCCAGAATCTCGCGCAGGTAGCGGCGCTGGGCCACGTTGTCTTCGGCGATCAGAATAGACATGCTCATATTGTAAATCTAATCCCGCCTGGCGCGCACGGTAATGTGGACAGCCACAGTTGACAGCCGTGCTGCCGACGTGGCTCTCTTGAATCAGTAAACGGTCTCTTACTATGCCGACGATTTTCACGCACGCCATCGCGGCGCTCGCCGTGGGGAAGGCGAGCGCGGGCACTCGACGGATGCCTGCGCGCTTCTGGCTGCTGACGGCGCTGTGCGCCATGTTGCCGGACGCCGACTTCGTCAGTTTCAGATTGGGCCTGCGCGACTCGATGTTCGGGCACAGGGGGCTTACGCACTCGCTCTTCTTCGCGTTAATAGTCGCGCTCCTCGTCGTCCGGCTGGCTTTCAGAAAGGCGCGGCCGTTCAAGACGGGCTGGCTCGTCTTCTATTTCTTCGCGGTGACGGCCTCGCACGGGTTGCTCGACGCGCTGACGAACGGCGGCTCGGGTGTGGCCTTCTTCGCGCCCTTCGACGGCGCGCGCTACTTCTTCCCCTGGCGGCCGGTAGAGGTCTCGCCGCTCAGCCTGGACCGATTCTTGAGCCCGCGCGGGGCGGAAGTTATTAAGAGCGAGGTCGTCTGGGTCTGGATTCCGGCGGCCGCGCTGGTCGCGCTCGCGTGGCTTTTTCGCAGGTTGCGGGCGCACGCGAAGTAGGCTAGAGTTTCCGCGCTCCCGGCAGCATCTCTGACAAAAGACGGACAGCCAATGAACAAACGGAAATCCTTGTCGCTCGTCGCGCTCGGCCTGCTCCTTTTCACCTTCGTTCCGCGCGCCCCCTCGCAGTCTGGAAGAGACGCGACGCCGCAGGAGACTTCGGCGGCGACGCCGCAGCGCGACGAACGACTGTGGCGCGAGGCGCTCAAGATTCACCGCAAGGCGATTGTCGTTGACACGCACAACGACATCACCTCGATGATGATTGACGAGGACTACGACATCGGCACGTCTTCGGTCGGCAAGTACCACACGGACCTCGCGCGCATGAAGGAGGGAGGGCTGACCGCCGAGTTCTTCTCCGTCTATGTTGACAGGAAGTACGCGGCGGAAGGCGGCTCGGCGCGGCGCGCGCTCGACCAGATCGATCTGGTTTACCGCGCGGCCGAGCGTTACCCCGACAAGCTGATGATGGCGACCTCCGTGGCGGACATACGGCGCGCGAAGAAGGAAGGGAAGGTCGCCGCTCTGATGGGCATAGAGGGCGGGCACGCCATCGAGAACTCGCTGATGGCGCTGCGCGATTTTTACAGGCTCGGCGTGCGATACATGACCTTGACGCACAACAACACGAACGACTGGGCCGACGCGTGCTGCGACACGGCGAAGCACAACGGCCTGTCGGACTACGGGCGCGAGGTCGTGCGCGAGATGAATCGTTTGGGCATGCTCGTGGACATCTCGCACGTCTCGGACAAGACCATGTCGGACGTGCTCGACATCTCGACCGCGCCCGTCATCGCCTCGCACTCTTCGGCGCGCGCCCTCAACACGCACCTGCGCAACATCCCGGACGAGCTGCTGCGGCGCATCAGTAAGAACGGCGGCGTCGTGATGGTCAACTTCTTCCCAGTCTTCATAGACCAGAAGGCGCTCGACGCGAGCCGCGAGCGCGACGCGCGCCTGAAGCCGCAGCTGGACGAGCTGGCCCAACAATTCAAGGACGACCCGAAGCGGCTCGACGAGGAGAGGAAAAAATTGTTCGACGCGAACCCACTGCCGCCGACGCCGCTCTCCGTCCTGATTGACCACATAGACCACATCGCGAAGGTCGCGGGCGTTGACCACGTCGGAATCGGCTCAGACTTCGACGGCGTGTCGAGCCTGCCCGTCGGGATGGAAGACATAGCACGGCTTCCCGCCATCACCTACGAGCTTTTGCGGCGCGGCTACAGCGAGCAGGACGTGCGCAAAATCCTGGGCGAAAACTTCCTGCGCGCCTTCGGCCAAGCCGAGCGCGTCGCGCAGAGCGCCAGCCGCACCGTCAGCGGCGAAGGCAGCCAAAAACGTCTGGAGCCCGCGAAGAAATAGTCCGCGTTGAAAACTGCGAAGCGCGCGATGACTCGCAGTCATCGCGCGCTT
>DASWQY010000178.1:0-1701 GCA_036403435.1 Pyrinomonadaceae bacterium | reverse complement strand
CAAGGCGTTCTCGGAACTCGGCAGGGCGGTCAAGACCATCTTCCTGTGCCAGTACCTTCACAGCGAGGCACTCCGCCGTGAGATCCTACGGCGTTCACACATTCTACTTGTTGATCGCCACTTGTGAATCGGTTGATGTATCGATTCTGTGATCCCGTCTTGAAGGGCGGGTCATCATGGTGGAACAGACTGGAGCGCTTGGCTATTTCGGGGATGCACGGCGAGCGGCCGTCGGCACGGAGCTGATCGAACGGGTTACGGCGACCGGATCGCTGGTGATCCGCAAGCTTGGTGAGACGCGCGCCGGCGAACTGGCGATCCACCGTTTCCTATCGGCCCCATCGGTGACGTGCAAGGAGATGCTGGGAACCCTGGCGGGGCGCACCGTCACGGCCACCGCAGGGCGGCGAATTGTCGTCGCGCAAGACACCACCGAGATCAATTTCGCGGGCCGAGAGGCCAATCGCCGCGGACTGGGGCCTGCCGGCGATGGGGTTTCGGCCGGCTTTTTCATTCATCCCCTGGTCGCCATCGACAGCGAGACGGAGGCTGTTCTCGGTCTTCTCGACTCGCATATCTGGACCCGTGACGACGCGATCGAGACGGCGCCACGCCGCAAGCGTGCGATTGAAGACAAGGAGAGCATCCGCTGGCTGAGAGGAGCCGAGCGGGCCGCTGAATTGTTGACGGATGCGGCGTCGGTTGTAGTCGTCGGCGATCGCGAGAACGACATTTACAGTTGCTTCGCCCGGCGTCCGCCAGGGGTTGATCTCATCGTTCGTGCCGCACAAGACCGCGCTCTGGTCGAAGACGCATCGTTGTTCGCCAGCGCGGCAGCTTGGCCCGAATTGACGCAGATGCTGGTCAAGGTGGCGCCTCGCCGGGTTGGCGATCCCGGCCGGATCGCGACTGTGGCACTGCGTGCCGGCCCGGTCACGCTCAAGCGGCCCCGCAACGGGTTCGCCAAGACCGAACCCGAGACGGTGTCGATGACGCTGGTGGAGGCCCGCGAAATCAATCCGCCTGCGAACGAAGAACCACTGCACTGGCGCCTGCTGACCACGATCGAGGTTGGCGACGCCGCCGCGGCGTGCGAAATCGTGCGGCTATATCGCCTCAGGTGGCGAATCGAAGAAATATTTCGCGCGCTGAAAAGCGACGGTATGCGTCTGGAAGAGACGCAGGTGCATGAGGCTGGACGGCTGTTCAAGCTGGCCGTCGTCGGATTGGCCGCAGCGTGTCGAACCATCCAGTTGGTGGACGCACGCAACGGTAGCCCAAGACCGGCAAGCGATGTGATCGATCCTGTCTTGTTGCCTGTGGCCGAAGCCATCGGCGCAACACTGGAAGGCAAAACCGACCGTCAGAAAAACCGCCACCCGCTGCATTCTCTTGCATGGCTGGCTTGGATCGTTGCCAGACTTGGGGGCTGGAATTGCTACTACAAACCGCCCGGCCCGAAGACAATGAGAGCAGGATGGGCACAGTTCGCAACCATGACCGCAGGGTTCACGATCGCCACAGCCCTCGGAGCCGAGTCAAATGTGCGAATCCCGTAGCCTTCAGTTGGGAAGGGAAGCATTTCAGCCACCGGCATGTAAACATATGGCCGCGTCCGTACCAGGATCCGCATCCGCCTATGTGGGCAGCGACCGGCGATCCGCGTAGTTCGGCCGAGGTCGGTCGCCGCGGCATGCGGCA
>DASWQY010000177.1:0-14848 GCA_036403435.1 Pyrinomonadaceae bacterium | reverse complement strand
AACGCCATCATCAAGTCGCACGTCTGCGAAGTCGTTAGCCGCGCGCTACGAGAGAACCCCGCGCTTGATCTCTACCTGAACGTCGCGCTCGACGGCTACGGCGAGACGCACGACCGCGTGAGGGGCGTGCCCGGCAACTGGGAGCGCACGCTCGACTGCATACGCTCGCTCTACCCTCTGAAGGAGATTTACGGCGAGCGCTTCCGCCTCAACGTCAACACGGTCGTCTGCGCTGAGAACTACGCGGAGGTCGGCCGCCTCGCGGACTTCATGTGGGAGAACTTCCGACTCGACGGCCACTACTTCAACATCGTCCGCGGCGAGACGAAGGCCGGCGAAGGGATTAAGAAGATTCCGGCCGACGTGCTGCCGGAGATGTACGCGCGGGTCGCCGCGCTCACGAAGAGGTACGGCGAGCGCATGTTCGCCGGGGACGACTCGGCCACGCGCTTCGTCAAGTCGGTCGCCTACGTCGGCGCCATCACGACGCACTACCGCACGCAGCACGCGAACTTCGCCGGGCCGTCCGAGTGGCCCTTCCCCTGCACGGCGGGCGAGACGACGGCCGTCATCGACTACAACGGCGACGTGCGCGCCTGCGAGCTGCGCGAAAAGTTCGCCACGCTCTCCGACTACGATTACGATTTCCAGAGACTCTGGGCCGCCGAAGAGCGACGGCAGGAACTCGGCGCGATTGACGGGGGCAGCAGTTGCTGGTGCACGCACGTCTGCTTCATACACGACTCCCTCCGCCACTCGCGCCGCGCCTTACTTTATGAAGTCCCGAAGAACTACCTGACGCGAAAACGTTGGTAAAAGCAGAATTCAGGAGTCGGAATTCAGAATGAAAGGAAAGGCGGAATCCAGAATCCAGAATCCAGAATGAGAGGCTGAAACCCGTTTTTATTCTGTCTTTCTTTTATTCTGGCTCCTGGATTCTGAATTCTGGATTCCGCCTTTCGTGATGCCTGAACGCGAAGACGACAGCGCCGTGACGCGCAAGAGCGGACTGGTTTACGCCGCCGTGCTCTCGTTCGTCATCTCGACGGTGACGATGCTCGGCCTGGGCTGGCTGCTCGACCGCTGGCTCGGCACGGGTCCGTGGCTCGTCGTCGCCGGGATAGTCACCGGCGCGGGCGTCGGCTTCTACCAGTTCATCCGGCTGCTTTCGCGTATTTCCTGAACGACACTTACCGTAAGAAGGCCGCCGGCCGAATCAACAAGTCCGGCCGTTCTACACGCACCGGCTTTACCATCAGAAAACAAGAGAAAAACGAAGCGCCAGCCGGCCCGCGCGCCCGCGAACGTCTCTGTCACAGCGCGCGAATTGTCTCGCGCGCGGCGCGGAACCTGACTCGCGCGGCGTGAGAGGCGGCCGCGGCGGGCCGGAAGGCGGCGGAAACGCGAACGTCAGTGAGCGTGCCTGTCTTGAAGCGGGCGCGGATACGTGTGCACGCTCGTTGACACTCGCGTTCCCCGTCGGCGGACCCACTACGCGCCGCCTCTGTGGCTCGACAGTGCGCGCGCGCGTGTGTAAAATCTTCTGCTTCGAGCATGAGTGAAATCGTGGACAGTGTGGGGAGTAGTACTGCTCTGCAAAGTGCTGCGGACCCGGTGGCGATGGAGCGCCGTCTGGTGCGCGGGATGTGCGTCGGCGTCGCGGTCGCGGTCGCGGTCAGTCTGCCGCTCGCGCCGTGGCGTGTGACGGCGGGGCTGTTGTTGGGGGGCGTGCTGTCGCTGCTCAATCACCACTGGCTGCGATCTTCGCTGGCGGCGGTGTTCAGCACGGCCGGGAGCGGGAGGCGCGTGAAGTTCAGGGCGGCGCGTTACGTGCTGCGCTACTTCGTCATCGCCGCCGTGGTCGCCTCCGCCTACTCGTTCAACCTGGTCTCAATCGTCGCCACGCTCGCCGGCCTCTGCTCGTTCGTGCCGGCGGTGATGACGGAAGCGTTCGCGCAGATTTATTTCGCAATCGTCAATCGAGAGGAAACGTAAATGTTTTTCTGGCTACAGGACGAGCACGGGGCGGCGGGCACACTCGCCGAGCACGGGGAGAAGGCCGCGGGGAAAGCGGCCGAGGCCGCGCACCACACGCCGTGGATCGTCGAGAAGGTCAACGACGTGATAGGCGAGCCGCTCTATCACCTACAGTTGAAGTACACCAAGCCTTATTGGGACAAGCTGCTCGGCACGGACGCGGGTCACGTCATCGGCGAGTACTCGCCGCAGACGGCCGTCCCCTGGTACACCGTGATGTTCATCATCGCGTGCATCCTGAGCATCGTCATCATCTGGCTGCTCAAGCGCAAGCTCTCGGAGGACGAGCCCTCGGGCGGGCAGCAGACGTTGGAGGTGGGCGTGCTCGCCGTGCGCAACCTGATCGTGGATGTCATCGGGCCGCACGGCGTGAAATACTTCCCCGTCGTCGCGACCTTCGGCGTGCTCATCCTGGTGTCGAACCTGCTCGGCTTCATTCCAGGCATGATGGCCCCGACCTCCGCGACGAGTGTCACGTTCGCGCTCGGCATCTCGTCTTTCGTTTACTACAACTACATAGGCATTAATGAGAATGGACTATTCGGCCACCTCAGACACTTCGCGGGGCCTGTGCTGGCGATTGCGCCGCTGCTCTTCGTCATCGAGCTGATCAGCAACCTGATTCGCCCGCTGTCGCTCGGCATACGTCTCTTCGGCAACATGTTCGCGGACGAGAAGGTGGTGGAGAACATCGCGAACCTCGCGCCGGGCAAGACCTACTGGATCGTCCCGGTGCTCATCATGCCGCTCGGCCTCTTCGTCGCGTTCATACAGACTTTCATCTTCATGTTTCTTTCGATGGTCTACATCAGCGAGGTCTCGCACCCGCCGCACGACGAGCACGGCGACCACGAGCACGTTGACGGGGACGAGATCATTGCGCCAGTTTTAACGTAGAGGCTAGAGGTCAGAGGTCAGTTTATAATCACCTAACTTCTGACCTCCGACCTCTAACCTCTGCTTTTTGCGCTTTGAGCGATGCGGGCAGTCGCGCCCGCGCACGTTGGGGCGTTGGGTGGTTAAACTTTTAAGGCGAGTGGGGGAGACGAAAGGGAGAGTGGGAAGGCCCGGAGGGCGCTCGGTCATGGCTTTCGGAGTTTGAAAGCAGAGGGGCCTTGCATCGCTGGCGCGTCGTTGTAAGAGGGGCGGCGAATACCGGAGGCGGGCGAAATAATACTGTGAGCGTTCCCCGTGTCTAGACTCTTTCCCGATTCGATTTTCCGCCGCCGCCTTTTTGAAACTTCTTTCGAGGAGGAATCCAGATGAGAAAATTGAGAATGCTGTACTACACGCTTTTCTGCATTCTAATGTCGGCGGTGACTGTCTTCGCGCAGGACGCCCCCGACAACGTGGAGAGCGTGAACAAGTATAAGGCGCTTGCCGCCGGCTTCGGCTTCGCCATCGCGGCGGGCCTGGGCGCGCTCGGCCAGTCGCGCATCGCGGCGTCGGCGGTCGAGGGCGCGGCGCGCAATCCCGGCGCGGCCGGCCGCATCCAGATCATGATGATCATCGGCCTCGCGCTCATCGAGTCGCTCGTGTTGTTCGCGCTCGTGATCGTGTTCGCTAAGGTCTAGTCTGAACTGAAAAGCAAGAGGTGCGGGCGCAACCGAAATGGTAGCTGCGCCCGCATCTTTCTGTACGTTTTCGGCCATCTCCGTACCGGCGCAATACGCCGCGCCGGCCCTTCCGCCCTTTAATCTCAATTTAATTGCAAATAAATTGCACCCGCGGGCCGGCCTCATCTGGCATAATCCTTGCCAACTCGCACAAACGGTGAAATCTCTCCTTGCCCGAAATATCAAAATTGTTTCTGGCCGACTGACGGCCGAGGGAGGATCAGACTGATGAGAAAATTAGTTCTCGCTTTTGTGCTTACCATTATGGCCGTGTCACTGGCGGCGGCCGACACCATCACCCTGCGTGACGGCCGGACCATCCAGGGGGTCGTGCTCGGCTTCGTCAATGGGCGCTTCGCCGTCCGCCTGACGGCGGACCTGGGCCCGCCGTCCACCATGCAGACCGAGCAGCAGAGCAACCGCACCAGGTTCACCGGCTCGGGCGAAACCGGCGACATCATCTTCATCCACCCGCGCAGCATTCAGCGCATGGAGATTGAGGGCCGCAGCCTGGCCGACGCGCGCTACGTGATGCGCACCGTGAGGGTCGAACTCGGGCCGAACTGGATAGACACGGGCGTAGACTTGCAGCGCGGCGAGACCGTGCGCATCCGCGCCGGCAACTACATCACGATAACGACAAACAACACGCGCATCACGCCCGCCGGAATCAGCCCGACCACAAGAAACCTGCCGCTCCCCGGCGCACCCGAAGGCGCGCTGATCGGTGCCATTGGTGAGGACCCGAACTATCCGATCTTTTTGGTCGGGACGGACCGGGAGTTCGTGGCTGACCGCGACGGGAGACTCTACCTGACGGCCAACCGCCAGAGCTACAACGATGCGAGCCGCGCATTCACGGCGCGCATTTACCGCGACATCAGAATCATCGAGCGGGCCGCGGGCAGTCGGAACGACGACAACTTCTACGACAACGTGTTTGAGCCTGACGAGACGCCAAGCCAAACGGGCCGCGTGCGGCGGCGGGAGCACACCACGGACGGCCAGCCGCCGCCGTCCGACAACGGCACGACCGGCAGCACCGGGCACGCGCCGCGTGAGATCAACATCACCATCCCCGGCACGTCGCGCGGGACCGATACGGGCCTCGACGTGCGCGCGGGCGATCAAGTGACAATCTCGGCCACCGGCACTGTCACGGCCGGACGCCGCGTCGGCGACGTGTCGCCCGACGGCGGCCGTGTCGGCTTCGGTGCCCTCGCCTACCCGGTGACGAACGTCGGCGTCGGCGCGCTCATCGGCTACATACGCACGCCGAACGGCCAGGTCACACAGTCGTTCGCCGTCGGCAGCCAGCAGTCGTTGAACGTGCCCGTGGACGGCCGCCTCTTCCTGCTCATCAACGACAACGACTACAGCGACAACGCCGGGCAGTTCAACGTGAGGCTCGTCAACACCGCCTCGCAAACGACGCAGCCGGGCACGGGGGGCAACGGCGGCGTCGGCGGCTCGCAGGGCAGCGAGAAGACCGTGACCGTTTACGCCAACACGCGCGAGAACGACACGGGCATTGACGTGCGCGCCGGCGACCGCCTGACCTTCAACGCGAGCGGCAGCGTCTACTCGCGCGGCACGGACGCCATCTCGCCCGAGGGCAACCGCTATTACGACAAGCAGGGCGAAAACTACCCTGAACGCGACGCAGCCTTCGGCTCGCTCGTCGGCTACATACGGACGCCTTACGGGCAGACGCGCCCCTTCTACATCGGGTCGTCCCAGACCATCAGCGCGCCCGAAGGCGGGAGGCTCGTCCTGATGATCAACGATAACGACTACAGCGACAACAACGGCAGCTTCCGGGTGAGGATTCTTTACTGAACTTGCCCGGCCCTCGTACCGTAAGCGAAGGGGAGACGGCGTGCCGCGGTCGTCTCCCCTTCTGTGGCGCGGGGCTCTAGTTTAATGTCATTGCGTGCGGCGGAAGCTGTATGGTACGCTCGGGTTCAAACTCATCCAGACGCGGCGGCGAGGCGTAAACGAATTGATGAAAAAGTGTCCGAAGTGTGGCAGGGAGTTCGAGAACGCGAACACTTTGTGTCCGGCCGACGGCACCGTGCTCCAGAAGACCGAAGACCCCCTCATCGGGCAGACGCTCGCCAGCAAATACCGCATCGAGGAACTGATCAACGAAGGCGGGATGGGGGCAGTCTACCGCGCGACGCACGTCCTGATGGACAAGATCGTTGCCCTCAAGGTCCTTCACCCCGCGCTCGCCGCAGACGACAAGATCGTCGCCCGCTTCACCCGCGAGGCTAAGGCCGCCTCGCGCATCTCGCACCCGCACGCGCTCACGGTCACGGACTTCGGCGAAGACGAGAGCGGCGTCGTCTTCCTCGTCATGGAGTACCTCAAGGGCCGCACGCTCAAGGAGGTCATTCACGGCGACGAGGCGATGCCCTTGCCGCGCGTCGTCGAGATCATACGCCAGGTCTGCGGCGCGCTCGAAGCCGCGCACGCCGTGGGCGTCGTCCACCGCGACCTCAAGAGCGACAACATCATGCTCCTCGACATGGGCGGGGGCGACTGGGCCAAAGTGCTCGACTTCGGCATCGCCAAGATCACGGAGAAAGTGGGCCAGGACCCCGCGCTGACCGCGCCGAACCTGATTATCGGCACGCCGCAGTACATGTCGCCCGAGCAGTGCTCGCAGGCCGCGGAGATCGACTCGCGCTCGGACGTGTACAGCCTCGGCGTCATCCTCTACGAAATGCTCGTCGGCCACGTGCCCTTCACGGGCGAGTCGCCGACGGCGATCATGATGAAACACTTGCAGGAGCCTCCGCCTTCGGTGCTCGAAGAGCGCAAGGACCTGCCTGCGGCCGTCGGGCGCGTCGTCGCGCGTGCGCTGGCGAAGCGACCCGAGGACCGCTATCAAACTGTCGCCGAGCTTGCCGAAGAGTTGGCCGCGGCGGCCGAAGGAGAGCCGGCCGCGAAGGCCGCCGCCACCGCCGGCACGCCCGAGCGCGCGACCAACCGCATCGTCGTCACGACGGGCTCGAACGAAGCGCCGCGCAACACGCACAACGAGGACTACGACGAGGCTACAGTCGTCAGGGCCAGGGAAGAGAAGAGGCCGGCCGTCGTGGAGTCAGAGATATTGAGCATCGCGCCGGACGACCCTGCTTTGGCGGCCGCCGCGCCGTCGGACTTCAACCCGTGGCGCATCATGATCCCGGCCGTCGCCGGGCTGCTCGTCGTCTTCGCCGTCGTCTACGCGCTGACTCGCAACTCCGCCTCGTCCGGGCCGACGACGAACGACAACACTCAGCCGCTGACGATTGACCCCGCGGGCTCACCCGTGCAGCCGGCAGGGACGCCCACCGGCGAGGACGAGCGCAACATCGCGCCCAGCGCCACGCCGACGCCCGACGCGAATGACCCGAACGCGCAGCCCGGCGCGAACGTCAACACGAACGTCGGCCCACCCACCGGCGGCGAGACCGAGAATCGCAACGCCAGGCCCGCGAACGAAAACACGGAAGAGACGCCGGAGCCCAGCCCCTCTCCGACGAAGAACAACAACCAGCGGCAGGACCTTCCGCCGCCGCGCAACACGCCCACGCCAGAGAAACAGGACGACGAGCCTCCGCCGCCGCCGAAGCCGACTCCGAACAAGGAGGCGACGCCCAAGCCGACCCTGCCCCCGCCGAGCACCGAGAAACCGTCGGGCACGGCCCCCGGCGCGCCCGTGCTCCCTTGAATCAGCCGCGGCTGATCGCTTCGCGGAGCATGCCCTTCAACTTCTCTTCCTCGTCGAACGTGAGTTCGATCTTCAGCACGTAACATGGAAGCCCGAAATTGAGCGAGCGCAGCTTGACGGCGTCCTTCGCCGTCGTCACGAGCGCGACCGCGCCGCGCTGCTTCGCTTCTGCGGCGAGCGCGTCAACGTCCGATTGTCTGTAAGCGTAATGGTCCGGGAAGGCCCGCGTGTGGTTAAGCGTGAACCCGTCCGCGCGCAGGTGAGCGAAGAACGCCTCCGGGTTCCCGATGGCACAGAAAGCCGCGACGGGCCGCAGCGATGCGGGATGAGAAGGAATTTCCAGAGCGTTACCTGTCGTCATCGCTTCGTCGAGCGGGCGGACTGCTTTCGTGCGTGTGCGGGAGAGGATGACGGGGCGGCCACCACTCAGGCGCTCGGCCTGTTTGCGTAGCGAGCGGGCGTCCGCCGCTTGTTCCGCGCGCGTGAGGATGAGAAGGTCCGCGCGCCCGAGTCCCTTGAGCGGTTCACGCAGGCGGCCGGCGGGGAGCAGTCGCCCGCCGCCCCAGGGGTTCGTCGCGTCAACGGCGACGAGGTCGAGGTCGCGCGCAAGGCGCAGGTGTTGGAAGCCGTCGTCGAGAATGAAAAGGTCGCTCTTCAGGTTCTCGCTGGCCCAGCGCGCGGCGCTCACGCGGTCAGCGTCGCTCACGACGGCCGCGATTCCCATCAGGGTCTCCGCCAGCAGGCGCGGCTCGTCGCCGCCCTCGCGCGCGTCCGCGAGCACGCGTCCGCCGTCCGAGACGAGGACGCGCCTGCCCGCGTCTTCGCGGCCGTAGCCGCGCGTCAGGATGCAGGGCTTGCGCCCCTCCCGCGCGGCCTCGCGCGCGACCCACTCGACGAGCGGCGTCTTGCCCGTGCCGCCCGTAGTGATGTTGCCGACGCTGACGACGGGCGCGTTGATTTTGTGAACTCGAAGCGCGCCGCGGCGGTAGAGCGCGAGGCGGGCGCGCGTGACGGCGCTGTAGAGCAAGCCCACGGGCGCGAGGATGATGCCGGGGGCTCCTTTCATGCGGAGACGCGCGTCGCGGCCTCGCGCGCGCCTTTTGTCTCGGGCCGCGCCGCCGGGTCCGAGGGGGACGCGAAGAGCTTTGCGAGCAGCTCGACCGTGCGCGCCGTCGCGCCGCGATTCTGCTCAAGCACCTCGCGCGCCCGCTGGCCCAGAATTCCCCTGCGCCCGCCGTCCGCCAGCAGTCCGCCGAGGACGTTCGCGAGCGCGGCGGGCGCTTCACTTTCGGAAAGAGCGGGGAGCTGAACGAGCGCACCGGCTTCGAGGAAAGCCTCGACGACGGCCTTGAAGTTGAAGGTGTGCGCGCCGGTCACGGTGCAGACGCCGGCCGCTGCCGGCTCAAGGATGTTGTGCCCGCCGTTCGGCGCGACGCTCCCGCCGACGAAGACGATCTCGGCGAGAGAATAGACGGCGCGAAGCTCCCCAATCGAATCCAGCAGCAGCGCGTCGCAGTCCGTGTCCCGTTGCGACTGCGCCTCCGAGCGGCGCGACCACCGCAGGCCCGACGCGTCCAGCAGCGCGGCCACTTCACCGAAACGTTCAGGGTGTCGCGGCGCGATGAGCAGTCGGGCCTGATTGTTCCCCTGCGTGCTACGCAACTGTTTGAAGGCGTCCAGGACGATGCGCTCTTCGGGCGCGTGCGTGCTGGCGGCGACGACGAGCGGCCGCGCGCCGTCGAGACGGAAACGCGCGCGCAGGCTTTCAGTCAGTTGACGGCCGTCCCCGTCATTGTCGCCGCCGTCGAACTTCACGTTGCCCGAGACGAAGACGCGCTCGGGCGCGAGGCCGAGGGCGCGCATGCGTTCGGCGTCCGCGTCCGTCTGCATGAGCGCCAACGTCAACTCGTTGACGATGCGTTTGGTGAAGCGGCGGGCGAGGCGGTAGCGGCGGAAGGATTTTTCCGACAGCCGGCCGTTGACGACGGCCGCGGGGACGCCGCGCCTGCGGCACTCGCGCAGGAAGTTGGGCCACAATTCCGTCTCCATGATGAGCGCGGCCGAAGGGTTGACCTTGCGGAGCGAGCGGCGGACGGCCCAGGCCCAGTCGAAGGGGAAGTAGATGACGGCGGCCGCGTCGTCGCGGAAGACTTCGCGCGCGACGCGCTGGCCCGTGGCGGTCGTGGTCGAGACGACGAGGGCGTGAGAGGGAAAGCGTTCGAGGATGGCGCGGGCCAGGGGGCGCGCGGCCTGCGTCTCGCCGACGGACACGCAGTGTAGCCAGACGACGGGCCGACCCCCGGTCTCGATTGCGGGCAGTCTTCCTAAACGCTCACCCAAACCCGCCACGTATTTCCCGTGACGAAAAGCATCCCAGACGAATCGCGGCAGCAGCGCGACGACGCCGAGGGTGAGAAGGAAGCTGTAGAGAAAGTACATAAGTGATGAGTGATGAGTGATGAGTGATGAGTAAAAGAAAGAGGTTTTACTTATCACTCATCACTCATCACTCATCACTTGAATTTTACTTCGCCCGCTCGATGTAGCGCCCTTCGGAGGGGGAGACGCGGATACGGTCGCCTTCGTTGACAAAGGGCGGGACCAGTATGGTGACGCCGTTTTCGAGCGTCGCGGGCTTGTTGACGTTCGAGACGGTCGCGCCCTTGAGCGAGGGCTCCGTCGAGGTCACACTCAGCTCGACAGAGTCGGGCAAGTCTATCCCGATGGGCGCGCCCTCGTAGAACTCGACCTGAATCTTGAGCCCCGGCATCAGCCACTGGGCCGCGTCGCCGAGGTCGTCCTCGCCGAGGCCGATCTGCTCGTAGTTCTCCGTGTTCATGAAGTGGTGCTGCGAGCCGTCCGAGTAGAGGTACTCCATCTCGTGCTGTTCGAGTGAGGCCCGCTCGATAGTGTCGGCGGAGCGGAAGCGGTGCTCGAAGCTGGAGCCGGTGCGGATGTTGCGCAGCTTGGTCTGGACCATCGCGCGCAGGTTGCCGGGCGTGTGGTGGCGGAACTCGACGACCTTGCACGGCTGGCCCTCGAAGACGATGACCATGCCGCGCCGAATCTGTGTTGCGGGAATTGCCATAAAGGAAGATTAATCTCCGTCTTAAAAGAATATCGCCTGGGCTACGACGCGCCGGGCGCGCGGTATAGAGAGCGCCGGGGCGTGGTCAGCAAACTGCGTAGTCTAGCGGGCGCTTACGGGGTTTGTCCAGTGCCCGGCGCAGAGCGTTCGGCCCCTCCTTCGCCGGCCGAGTCCGCGTTGTCGGCACTGTCCAGCTTGAAGTAAACGCGGAGCGTGACCTGGTATTCGAGGCGGCCCTGCTGCAACCCGCCGCGCTGTTCGGTGACGACAAACCAGGAGAGGTTGTGCAGGGTCTGGCGCGCTCGCTTGACGGCAATCTCTATGGCGTGCGTGAAGCTCTGCTCGGAGGTCCCTACGATCTCGACCCCTTTGAAAACGTTGTCGGTCATGTGGCTCTGCTCCTCAATCGTGATTCAGAATTTCGGATTGTGATTCGGTCAGGGCATAGTGACATAAGGGACGAAAAATTGTAAGGGGTACAGAAAAGACGCGAGCGGGCCGGGCACTTTCGGTCAACGTCGGAGGGATTGACGTTTTTCCTTGATGCCCGGCCCGCTCTCTCTTGGAGCCTACCTACCTGCCGCTTATTACGTTCGTGCGTTTGAGAAGTTCCCGAAAATCTCAGGCGGCGCGGGCGCGCGGGACGTGGCGCTTGAGCGCGACCATTTCGAGCCAGCGTTGCGCCTCTTCGTAGTAGGGGAATCGCTGCTCCTCGGCGCGGAAGGCGTTGGTGTGGTAGCGGCGGCGGCCCTTGATGAGCCGCGCCGGGTGCTTGATGTGCAGCATCTCGTGGTAGAGCACGTACTCGACGAACCACTCGGGGACTTCGCGGTCGTCCAGGGTCTTGCTGATGACGATGGTGTCGTGCGCGGCGTCGTGGTGGCCCAGAATTCTGCGCGTCCGGCGTTGCGACCAGGTCAGGACGGGCTTCTCGATCTCGTCGCCGAAGTGGCGGCGGTTGAGTCTCTGGAAAAGCTTGTCCAGGTCATAGACGCGGCCGCGCGCCGACGAGACCATTTTGCGGCCGCGCTGGCGGCGCGCGAGGTCCTGGGCGCGCAGGACCTGCGGCGAGTAGGCGTATGCGCGGTAGACGCGCTCGTGGGTCTCGGGCGTGCGCTTGGCTAGCAAGCGCGCGACGAGTATGTAGGCGATGGCGCGGTGAACTTCGGGCGGTGCCTTCTCGAAGATGTCGGAGATGCGCACGTAAACGCGGCCCGAGCGCAGGCGAATCTTGTGGCTGATGCCGGCATAGGGGTAGAACCTGACTTCGATTTCTGGCACAAGACGGTTCCGGCCGAGCTGTCGAAAAGCCTCAGTGAAAAGGGCGCTGAGATGGCTCTGAGATGCTGACATCGCCGAAACTTTAGACCTGGAGACGTGTGGCCGCGGCGCGTGTTCGCCGTAGAGAAGGAGCCGCCGCGAGACCTGTAGAAACCTCTTGCCTGTGTGGAAGCTCGACTCGGCTTGATATTACGGGCCGGCGGACGGGCGCGTCAACGGGGACGTTCTGACATGCGGCTAAGCTGTTGAAAACTCATGGCCTGACCCGACGGGGTGGTCGAAGGTTGCCGGAAGCTGGAATTCTGGCCCGGCTTAACCCTACGGCTGAGAACGGGTTAAGTTGAAAGACGAGAATAATCCTTCCGCCGGGCCGGGCTAAACGCAAGGAGGGCGACGGATTAGACGGCACGGGCGGGCACTGGTCCGCCCGGCGTGCCCGAAACTTAATCTCTCCGGGAAATTGAGGCTCCGAACCTCAAGATTCGAGCAAAAACCGAAAACAGGCCAATTTTGAAGAAAAAGACTCAACGCTGGGCTCGGAGCTTCAACGATGAGGTTCTGAGCTTCAACGCTGAGGCTCGGAGGCTCAACGTTGAAGCTCAGAGCCTCAGCGTTGAGCTTCCGAACCCCGGCGTTGATACTCAGAGCCTTAACGCTGAGGTTCAAATTCTCACCGCTTAGCCTTTGAGTCTCAACGGTGAGGCTCAGAGGCTGAACGTTCGAGGCCAGAGACTGAATTGAAGTATCGGCTGGGCCACTGGCTCGGCCCTTCGGGGCAATTCCAGTATTCAAACTGAGCCACTATTAAAAAAGGAATGTTTGCCGCGCCCTGACACAATCCGTTATACTCTGAAACGGAAGTGTACGCCTGCCCCGCCGGTGATTCCGAGAAGAATTGTTGACAGTCCGGGGTGGCAGTGATATTCAATTTTTAGTTGCCGGCGCGCTCCCCTAAAATAAATCGCAGAGGGCCTTCGGCCGCGCCGCATCTGGAAGACAGATGGTCAGCCGCATCTCTACCTCCCAGGCAGGAAATTTGTACCCGACCGACCCGCGCGGGCAGGCCGTGTTGTCTGCCGTCATCAAGGAGCATCTGGTGACGGGTGAGCCCGTCGGCTCGCGCACCCTCTCGGACAGGTTCGCGCACGCCGCCGGCTGGAGTTCCGCCACCATCCGCAACGTCATGGGCCAATTAGAAGAGGCGGGGCTCGTCGAGCAGCCGCACACTTCCGCTGGCCGCGTCCCGACGGACAAGGGCTACCGCTTCTACGTTGACCACATGCTCGGGCAGACGCGGCTGTCGCGGGCGGACCTGGCCGCGATCAACTCGCTCCTGAAAAATTTGCAGCACGAGACGGGCGGCGCGCCCGAGCGCCTGCTCGGCAAGGTCTCGCACGCGCTCTCCGCCCTTTCGGAAAACGTCGGCATCGTCGTCTCGCCCACGCTCGCCGACCACCGGCTGCAACACATAGAGTTTCTGCAACTGGCGGACAACCGCATCCTGGTCGTGCTCGTCTCCTCGCCGAATCTGGTCCACAACAAGGTCATACGCATTGACGAGGCTTTGACGCAGGAGGAGCTTGAGCAGACGGCACGCTACCTGAACACGGAGTTCGGCGGCAAGAGTCTGCTCGCCATCCGCGCCGAGATTGTGGAACTGATGCGCGAGGAGAAGGCGCTTTACGACCGGCTGCTGAGGAATGCCATCATGCTCTGCGACCGCAGCCTCGAAGGCGAGGAGGCGGGCGGCGTTGAGGTCTACGTTGACGGCGCGTCGAACATCCTAGCCAAGCCGGACTTCGCCGACGCGGACCGCATGCGCGAACTCTTCCGCACCTTCGAGGAAAAATCGCGGCTCGTCAAAATCCTCAACGAGTGCGTGGAGCGCGACAAGTCTCTGCCGGGCGAGGTGCGCGTCGTCATCGGGCGCGAGCACGCCGTGCCTTCGATGCACGACTGCGCGCTGATTACCGCGCCTTACTGGATAGGCAGCGAAATCGCCGGCACGCTCGGCGTCGTCGGGCCGATGCGCATCGAGTACGCGCGCATGATGGCCGTCGTCAACTACATGGCCCGCCAGATCGAGCAGTTGCTGCGCGAGGACGCGGGCGCGGCCTGAGCAGGAATCGAACCAGACGCGCGGCCCATCAGGCGCGCGCCACCCAGGGAGGGTAACTGACCAGTGATGGTAGATAAGAGAGGACAGAAGGCCAACCGTATCCCCGTGCACTTCGTTGACGACGAGAAGCTGCGTGCAGGTGGCGCGGGCGGCGACGACGAGCCGGGGGCCGAGGACACTTCGGACAGGGGCGGGCACACGCCGGAAGACTTGGGGCGCGAGTCCAGTTACGAGGGCGAAACGGAGATGAAACGTCGGATTGACCGCGGGCCGGAAAACGAGGGCGCGGACGACCGCGACACGGTCGGCGGGCCGCCGCGAAATGAAGTGCCCGAGCGGCGCGAAGACCAGCACCAGGCCGCCCCGAATCAGCAGCAGGCGGCCGGCCGCCCAGGGTTGCCGGCCGGGGACGCGGGCGCGCAGGGCAGCGCCGAAGCGACTGGCCCAGTTTTGGCCGAGCTGATCGCGACGCGCGCGGAGCTGAAGCGCGTCGAGAGCGAGCGCGCCGAGTTGCGCGAGACTCTGGCGCGACGGCAGGCGGACTTCGAGAACTACCGCAAGCGCATGGAGCGCGACCGCAACGAGAGTTACAACCGGATGGTCGGCGACGTGGTGAGCAAGCTCTTGCCCGTGCTCGACAACCTGCGGCGCGCGCTCGACGCCGAGGGCTCTTTGCAGGCCAACGAGTCCGAGGAGTTCCGCCACTTCCTGAGCGGCGTCGAGCTGATCTACAAGCAACTCAACACCGTGCTCGAAGGTCTCGGCCTACAGCCCGTGGCCGCGCTCGGCCACCGCTTCGACCCGCACGTCCACGAGGCCGTCGTCACGGAGCAGACGGAGGAGTACGAGCCCGACACCGTCATCCAGGAGATCGTGCCCGGCTACCGTCTCGGCGAGAAACTCCTCCGGCCGGCCATCGTCAAAGTAGCGACAAGATAGTGGTCAGTGGTCGGTGGTCAGTGGTCAGTTAAAAACTGATTTGCTGA
>DASWQY010000176.1:0-1593 GCA_036403435.1 Pyrinomonadaceae bacterium | reverse complement strand
GTTTATTTCCTCTAATTCTGTCGGGCTTAGAAGGAACCTTCCCCAGCGAGTGCAGTTCTCTTGAAACCTAGGACTGTCATAATTCTCCATGTGCTCGATTAATAGAAAGAAGTCATCACCAAGTTGCTGTAATCTATCGGCGCGAAAACTCCAGCTAGCATCATCACCGTTGCTAGTAACCTCTAGAGCGGTTTTCACGTCAGTTTAGCTTGTAACCACAATGAGCAAACCAAGCCAAAGCGTCAGATTGCGTGATCGTTTCCAGCGCCCGCTTGATCGCGCGCTCCAGCTTGCGGCGAGTTCGCGCGCCTATTGCTCGCAACGCCGTCTTGATCTTCGACCAGCAGCGCTCAATCGGCGACAGATCGGGCGAGTACGGCGGCAGGTAGATCAACTGCGCCCCGCGCGCTTCTATCGCTTCACGGATGCCGCTGACTTTGTGCGCCCCGAGGTTGTCCATCACGACGATGTCGCCGGCTCTGAGGGTCGGGCCCAGCACCCGCTCCGTGTAAGCCCGGAACACCTCGCCGTCGGTGGCCCCTTCAATCGTCAGCAGCGCGTCGATCCCGTTGCTGCCCAGCGCACCGATCAGCGTCAGGTTCTGGCCATAGTTGATCGGCGCGCTGCCGACCGCCCGCTGGCCACGCGGGGCACGGCCATACAACCGCGTCAGCGCCAGATTCACGCCCGATTCGTCAATGAACTTGAGCCGGCTGAGGTCAAACCCGGCCATCACTCCCCGGTACTCGGCGCGCGCTTGCTGAACCCTTTGGCTGTCGCGCTCGGAGGCGTGAAGCGACTTTTTTTGCGCGGCAGATTGAGCGCCTGGAGCAGCCGGCTCATGGTCGGGCGCGAGACGGATTTTCGAGGCCTGGCCTGCACGCGCCGGCAGAGTTCATCCAAGGTCAAGTCGTTATTCTCTTCGACGCTCTGCTGGATGAACTGGCGTGCCTTCTCATCCAGCCGGGGCTTGTTGCCGCCGGCGTGCGGCAGGGCGTCAGGCGAGCCAGTCTCGCGCTTGCGGCGGAGGAAGTTCTTGACTGTAGCGAGGCTGACTTGGAACAACTCAGCCACTTCGCCCTGTGAATACTTGCCACCCTCACAGGCTTCGACGATTCGGCGGCGCAAGTCGTTGGAATAAGGTTTCATAGCCTGTAGGTTGACCGGTTGCTTGGCTAAATGCAACCGAAATCCGCTCTAGCCTCTTTAATCATCATTCACGAGAGCCGGTAGCCGCTTGAGATGTTAAAGGTTTCGCCGGTGATGTTGCGGCCTTCGTCTGAAGCCAGGAACAGGGCCATTGCCGCGATGTCCTCTTCTTCGACCATCCGTTTGAGCGCCGTCGGTTCGACATACTGGCGCTCGATCTCTTCATAAGCGACATTCATCTGCGCGGCGCGGTTGCGAATGACGTTCTCGATGCGCGGACCGTGCACGGGGCCGGGCGCGATGGCGTTGGCCGTGATGTTATAACGCCCGACTTCTTCGGCGAGCGTTTGCGTCAAGCCGACCATCGCCCACTTCGACGCGCAGTAAGGGCTGCGCAGCGCATAAGCCTGCAAGCCGGCAATCGAAGTGATGTTGATGATGCGC
>DASWQY010000175.1:0-2349 GCA_036403435.1 Pyrinomonadaceae bacterium | reverse complement strand
CCCCCTTGAGGCTTCCCGTGTCAACGGGGGCCGTTTCGGGGCGCAACTTCTCCAGCGCCACGTCGGACAAAAGCTGCGACAGCGTCCCCCAGCGTCGGTAAATCGTCGACGGCGTGACCCCCGCCCGGGCCGCGACGGCGGGCACGGTCACTTCCCCTTCGCCACCATCGGCCTGAAGCTCGCGAACGGCCCGATGCACGGCGTTCTGCACCCGCGCGCTCCGCCCGCCGGGTCGCGGACTGGACCTGTCGACTGCCTCCTTCTGCATTCTCCCACGCGCCTCCGCACCATCTAACGCTAACGATTTGCTTTAGTGGCCGGTCTATCCTATATGCCCTTTACCACCAAAAGCAAACTTTTTGCTTTTACTACGAGGCCACGCGCATGACCACATCTACGGCCGAAGCTTTCGCTCAGGATCGGCAGCCTCGCTTCCTCCATGCTGTGACGTTGATTTTGTTCCTCGCGGCGGCAAGCGTACCTACCCCCCTGTATCGTCTGTATCAGCGAGAATGGGGGTTCTCTCCATTGATGCTCACCGTGATCTTCGCGGTTTATGCATTGGCCCTACTTGCCGCCCTCCTCATCTTTGGGTCGCTATCCGATCGGACAGGTCGTCGCTCTGTCATCCTAGCGGCGCTGACGCTTGAGGGCGTCGCCCTCGTGCTCTTTCTCACGGCTCGGGGTATCGAGTGGTTGGTGTTTGCCCGGCTGATCCAGGGCTTCGCGACCGGCCTTGCGACCACATCGCTCGGGGCTGCCATGCTCGACATCGACCGGCAGGGAGGAGCGCTGACCAACGCTCTCGCGACGATAGCAGGCACGGCGTTCGGGGCAGTGGGTTCCGGCCTTCTGGCGCAATACGCGCCTGCGCCACTCCATCTCGGCTATGTCCTGCTGTTCGCGCTCGTCGTCGTCCAGGCGATCCGGACGGCGCACGCCCCTGAAACGATCACTACGCGATCGCTCCAACGATGGTCCTTCAAGCCGAGGGTCGCTGTGCCGGCGCGGGCGCGGGTCGCATTCCTCGCCATGACCCCGATCAATGTAGCGCTTTGGGCCCTATCGGGCTTCTACCTGGCGCTGATGCCGTCCTTGCTCGTGACGATAACCGACCCTGCCGCCGCCTGGTTGGGCGGGCTCGCGGTCGCCGCGTTGATGGCAGGCGCCGCCGCTGCCATTCTAGTCCTCCGTCGCTACTCGGCTTCATCCGCTCTCATTCTAGGAGCGGGAGCGTTGGTAGCCGGCCTGCTCGGGGTTCTCGCCGGAGCAAATGTCGCGTCGCCTTCCCTGCTGTTGGCAAGTTCCGCGCTCGCTGGCATCGGCTTCGGCGCTGCCTATCTCGGCGCGCTGGGCAGCATCGCGCCACTGGCGGAACCGCATGAGCGCGGCGCCTTGATGGCGGCTTTCTATATCGAGGGCTATCTGTCCTACGCTTTGCCTGCTGTCGGCGCCGGCTACTTGGCGCAGGAGATCGGGCTACTTGCGGCGGCCAACGTGTTCGGTGCTGCTCTCATCCTGCTCGCGTGCGCGGCGACATTCCTTGCGCTCGCTCAGCGTCGAGACCTTAGCCGGCGCAAGAGATCAGCGTAGTTCACTGGAGGCGAAGCAAAAATGATCGAGTGGTTCGACGACCTGGCGTTGGGGATGCGTTTCAAAACCGGCGAGGTTACGGTCACGACGGAAGATATAAAGCGGTTTGCTGCGGAGTTCGATCCGCAGCCGTTTCATTTGGATGAAGCCGCCGCCGAGAAAACCGTATTCAAAGGTCTTGCAGCATCCGGTTGGCACACTGCGGCCATTTCGATGCGCCTTTGCGTTGAAGCCCGGCCATTTGGATCTCAGCCACTCATGGGTCTTGGCGTCGACGGCTTACGCTGGATGATGCCGGTGCGCCCTGGCGATGTCCTTCATGTCGAGGGCGAAGTGGTGGAGCTAATTCCATCGCGGACCAAGCCGCAAGGGATCGCGAAGGTCAAATGGACGGCCTACAACCAGAATGGCGAGGCGGTATACACCTTCACGCCGACCGCGATCCTCGCCCGTCGCCCTGATCCTGTGACGGCTTGACTGCGAATGTCGCCTTCGGGTTAAAAGCGCCGTTTTGACTAATAACCATCTACTTCCGGTCTACCCCGATAACAGACATTTTCAGCGTGCTTCGGCATGTCCCAAAGGTGCCAAAGAGCGGCATCGACCTGATCGTGATTTGACTGGCTAAGTGACTGGGATCGTAAACTGAAACAGAGCACCTTGGGGATCTATCCGGCTCGCCCACAGCCGTCCTCCATGGTCCTCGATGATCGACTGGCAGATCGATAGGCCCATACCCATGCCGTTGGGCTTCGT
>DASWQY010000174.1:0-17238 GCA_036403435.1 Pyrinomonadaceae bacterium | reverse complement strand
GCCGAGCCTTCGTTGGCGGCGCGGCGCGAGGCGAGGAGGTTGGGGATGGCGATAGCGGCGATGATGCCGATGATCGCGACGACGATTAATAGCTCGATCAGAGAGAAGCCTTGCTGGCCTTTGTTCTGTTGCATTTCTTTCGGGTGCTCCTTGAAGAGATAAGAGAGATTTTCGGTCAAAAAATTTGCGCCATAGGCTTTCTCAGGCATTGTTGCCGCGCTCGGCGCGCGCTGCGGTCAACCTGACCTTAACAAAACCCGTGCCGAAAGCCTGCGGGCGGCGAGAACGACTGAAATCCGCCGCTTTCGGCCCGAAACACTTCGGCCAGGCCGCAGCCAGGAAGTGGACAAGCTTGGCGAGCTGACAAATAACGGCAGCGGACGGGTGACGATTTTCGGTAAGTCCGGTGGGTTGCGGGCAGAGGAAAAGGGGGGCTAAGAGGAAGGGCCTGGCGAGTGCAGGTCGCTAATCAATCGGGCCGCTCGCGAGGGTGGCGGCCGCGCCGACTTCGACCCGTATGATGGCGGAGGCGTCAATGTAGTAATGCTGGTAAGCGTTCGACGGGTCGAGGACGGGGTCGGCGACCGCCTCATAATTAAGCGCCGTCGAGGTCGGGATGTCGAACGTGTAGCCGCTCTTCTCGCCCGCGCTCAGGCTCGGGTCCGCGATGAGTTTGTCGGTCCCCAGTTCGGCCAGCGAGCCGTAGCGGCCGTTGGTGGCGCGGAAGGAAGCCTGCGCCGAGTTGATGGTCCGTAGAGAGGTGACGGCCGAGGCGGACTTGGTGGCCTGCCTGGCCTGTTCGAGGTAAGGGACGGCGACGGCTGCGATGATGCCTATGATGGCGACGACGATCATCAATTCAATCAGCGAGAACCCCTGTTGTGCGAAGGAAGATTTTTTCATCGGAGGTGCGGACGGGCTGCCTTTCCGGGTGGTCAGATGCCCAAGAGGCGTCGGGCATGCCCTCCGCACGATAGCAATGAGCGTGCCAGCGGGGAATGCAAAATTAAAAATGAAAAATGCAAAAAGGGAAGCGGAGAACCACGTTTAATAAAAAGTGGTCTCCGCCTGAATTTTGCATTTCACATTTTTAATTTTGCATTCTTGCGTCACGCAGTTGGGCGGTCAGGCCGCGGATTTGATGTTTGTCGAGGAGGTGGCGCAGCGAGCGGACGGAGAGGTGCAGGAGTTCGGCGGCGCGCGTCTGGTTGCCGCCCGTGCGGCGCAGGGCTTCGAGCACGTAGGTCTTCTCCATCTGCTCCAGGTAGGCGACGATGTTGAGGCCCTCTTCGGGGAGCGCGAAGGCGGAGGTCATGCGCGTCGGGTAGTTGGTGATCTGTTCGGGGAGGCGTTCGGGCTGAATCGTGTCCGTGCGCTCCAACGCCACGGCGCGCTCGATGGTGTGCTCCAACTCGCGGACGTTGCCGGGCCAGGAGTAGGCTTGCAGCAGCCGCATCGCCTTCTCGCCGATGCCGACCTGGCGGCCCGTCTGCGCGCAGAATTTTTTGATGAAGTGCTCGGTCAGCTCCGCTATGTCTTCGGCACGCTCGCGCAGGGCGGGAAGGACTATCGGGATGACGGAGACGCGGTAGTAGAGGTCTTCGCGGAACTGCCCGTCGCGGACCATCGCGGAGAGGTCGCGATTAGTGGCAGCGATGACGCGCGTGTCTATGTCCAGCTCCTCGTGCGCGCCGACGGGGCGGACCTTGCGCTCCTGGAGGACGCGCAGGAGCTTGACCTGCATGGCCGGCGACATCTCGCCGATCTCGTCCAGGAAAATGGTCCCGCGGTTGGCCGCCTCAAACAAGCCCTTGCGGTTGGTGTTCGCGCCGGTGAACGCGCCCTTGACGTAGCCGAAGAGTTCCGATTCGAGCAGGGTCTCCGTGAACGCGCCGCAGTTGATGGAGACGAAGGGCCGCTCGGCGCGCGGGCTGAGGACGTGGATGGCGCGGGCGACCAATTCCTTGCCTGTGCCGGATTCGCCGGTGACGAGGACTGTGGACTGCACCTCAGCGACCGTCTCGATCATCTGGTAGACGGCCTGCATCCGCTCGGAGTGGCCGATGATGTTGCCGAGGCTCCCGCGCTCGCGCTGCTCCTTGATGAGCGCGTCCTTCTCGATCTTGAGCGCCTCGACCTCTTTCTTGAGCGTCACGCGTTCGAGCGCCTTAGCGACGATGAGCTTCAGCTCGTCCACGTCGAAGGGCTTCGTGATGAAGTCGTCCGCGCCGAGCTTGAACGCCTCGCGCGCCGTGTCCACGGTGGCAAAGGCCGTCATCATCACGACCGCGACCTCGGGCAACATCTCGCGCGCCTCGCGCAGCAATTCGATGCCGCCCATGTCCGGCATCTTCACGTCCGAGACGATCAGGTCGGCCGCCTCTTCGCGCAGGAGTTCCAGCGCGCGCCGCCCGTTCTCGGCCACACGCACCGCGTGCCCCTCGCGCCCGAACACAATCGAGAGGAGCTGCCGCATCCCCTGCTCGTCGTCAACGATTAGTAGTTTAGACATAAGGGAAAAACAGAATCCAGAATTCAGGAGCCAGGAGCCAGAATAGCTGCCGCATATTTTTCAAGCAACTCGCTGACCTCTTCAAGCTGCGGCAACAAATCAGGATTATCACCATATCCCAGGTCTTTAGCCAGGACAATATAGTAACGACACTCTTCGAGCGAGCCCTGAGCAATATTCAGGAATCGAGCTTTATCATTGACACCCCTTTTCTTGAAACCTTCCGCGATGTTTGCGGCGATAGAAATCGCCGCTCTCCTGAACTGCGAGGTGAGACCATAAATCTCTTTCTGCGGGAAATAATCACTGTAATGATAGACGGCCAGCACGAATTGATGCGCCTTTTGCCAGACGATCAAATCTTGAAAAGATTTCGCGGGACTTCTTTGCATTCTGTCTTCAGGAAATGCCGGGGTGGTGCGGCAAACGCTTTTCTTCTGGATTCTGGATTCTGGATTCTGAATTCTGCCTTTCCCCCGGCAGCTCGATTGTAATCGTCGTCCCTTGCCCCTCGCGGCTGCGGACGTTAATCGTGCCGCCGTGGTCGCGGATGATCTGGTAGACGATTGAGAGGCCGAGGCCGGTGCCGCCGGTCCGCGAAGAGAAGGGCTCGAAGAGGTGCTCGACCTGTTCGGGCGACATGCCCTGGCCCGTGTCCGTGAACGTGATTCGCAGGCGGCCGCCCCCGGCGGGCTTCAGCTCGGCTCGCAAAGTCCCGCCGGCGGGCATGGCCTGAAGGGCGTTGCGCGTGATGTTCCAGAAGACTTGCTTGAGCTGCGAGGCGTCGGCGTCCGTCATGACCGCCCCCGCCGGGTAGTCCTCTTCGAGCGCGTGCTCGGGCTTGAGTTCCGGGCTGTGTCGCAGGAGCGTGAAGGTTTCGGTGAGCAACTCGCGCACGTCCACGCTCTGGTGCGCGCGCGAGCGCGGCCGCGCGTAGGTCAGGTAGTCCGTGATGATGCGGTTCAAGCGGTCGGACTCGCGCAGGATAATCTCCATCAGCTCGGCCTGCTGCGAGTTGCCGTCCATCTCGGAACGCAAGACCTGAATCGAGCCGCGCATGGCCGCGAGCGGGTTGCGGATTTCGTGCGCGATGGAGGCGGCGACGCGCCCGACGGCCGCGAGGCGGTCCTGCCGGCGCGAGGTCTCTTCGAGCGCGCGCACCTGCGTCAAGTCCTGGAAGGTGATGACGAGGCCCGTGGTCTCGCCCGACTCCGCGAAGAGCGGGAAGATGCTGAAGCCGAGGCGCAGGCGCAGGCCGTCGGCCGTCAGGCAGTCGGCCTCGAAGCGCGGGCTGGTCCTCCCTGTCTCGGCCGCGCTCATGGACTCGCGGATGTGCTCCCCGATCTCGCCGACGAAGATCGAGACGTTCTGCCCGCGCACGTCCTCCGCGCGGTAGCCCGTGATCTCTTCGGCCGCGGCGTTGAAGATGTAGATGTGGCCTTGCAGGTCGGTCGTGATGACGCCCGAGCGGATCGACTCGACGATGCGCTCGTGCAGCGCGCGCAAGTTGGCGAGCGTCTGCGTCGCCTCCGACAGCTTCACGTCGAAGTGCGACTGGCGCTGTGCCAGTCTCGCCGCGAGCAGCCCGACGAAGAGGAAGGCCACGTCGTTGAGGCCGACCGCCTGCACCACTTTCAGGAGCGGGAGTTCCGCGGTGGGCGCGGCGTGCGGCGGGATGACGCCCGAGACGACGCACATCGAGAGGCCGGTGAAGATGGCGGCGCAGCCGACCGAGGCGACGAGCGCGGCGCGCGCGCCGAGGAAGAAGCTGGCGACGGAGATGACGACGATGTAGAAGGCCGCAAAGGGCGAGCGCACGTCGCCCGTGACCCAGACGAGCCACGTCACGATCAGCACGTCCGCGAAGAGTTGGACGCTCGCCTGCAAGCGCCGGCGCTTGCTCGCCCTGAGCGCGACGGCGTAAATCAGCGAGACGACGACGACGACGGCGAAGATGAAGAGCGCGTCGCGCTCGGGCCGGCCGGGCCGCACGTCGGAGAAGAGCGTGACGCCGAGGACGTAGAGGACGGCGGCGGCCGCGACGCGGCCCGCGATGAGCCACCAGAGGCGTCGGCCGAGCGTCTGCTCCGTTGTCCTCTCAACCCGCATCGCGCATAAGCCTATCACACTGGCGGCGGCTTGCAGCCATGAAAAGAGCGGGAAGATTCGCGCGGCGCGAATCGGAGCGCGCGCCTCAGAGGCCGAACTCTTTCCTGGTGTCGATGACTACAGGGTGCGCGCCCAGGTCTTCGACTTTCTTGACGAGGTCGCCGGTCCCGCCCGGCCCGTCGCCGCCCGCGCCGTCCCAGAGCGCGATGAGCGTCAGGTTCGGGTCGTCCGACTTGGGGTCGCAGCCCTCGTCGAGCGCGTTGAAGAGCATCCAGAGGTTGTTGCGCTGCCAGATGCTGTAGTCCGGCTTCTCGCGCAGCCACGCCGGCAAGTATTCCTTCTCGTCGGTCGCGTCGCTCAGCACCCGCACCTGTTTGCGCGCCTGGTGCTCGTTGTAGATTTTCCAGAAGCGTTCGACCCACGCGGGGCCGGCCTTCTGCACGGAGTTCCTGACATACTCCCGCGGCGGGACGGCGAGGTAGAGGTGCGTCTCTATGCCCAGCTCGGCGCAGACCTCTTGAAAGAGCAGGTCGCCGCCGCTCGCGCCACCCGCGTACCCGCTGGCGACGCCCGCGCCCGTGTCCTTCTCCTTCATGACGGCCTCCCTGATCTTCTCGCGCGCGACCTGCTCCTTGTCGGCCGGGAAGCGCGGCTTCTCCCTATCGGGCGCGTCTATCATGTGGCCGGCGAAGATGAGCACGCGCTTGCGCTGCGGGGCGGCGGCGGGCTCGACGCCGGGCGCGGCCAGCGTGGGCGGCTCGCCGACGACCTTAAACACCTCCGCGAGGTTCGCTTTGAGCACGCCCAGGTCTCTGTAGATGGCGAGCTGCTTGCGGACGGAGCCGCTCGCGAAGCCGGGCGCGGCGGCGAGCGCCTTGCGGTAGGCGGCGGCGGCGCGGCGCGGCTCGTCCGTGGTGATGCACATCAAGTCGGCTTCGCTGATCTCGGCCCACACGTCTTTATTGCTCTCGCGCTCCAGCCGCCGGAAAATCGCCTTCAGCGAAAGGTCAACGGCGGCGGTCAGTTTGTCCGCCTGCACGCGGTAGTCTGCCAGCGCCTCCTCGGCTTTCTTGTCAGTCCTGAAATTCTCGGCCCAGACCTCGGGCAGGGCTTCGGCCAGCCCGATCATGATCTTTATCATTGCCAGCGCGTTCAGCCCGGAGTAGTAGTGGTTGAGGTCTTCGTCGAAGGCGCGCTCGTAGTTCTCGAATGACTCTTGCATGTGCGGGGAGCGCAGCGCCGTCTCGGCGCGCTCCTCCGGCGGCTTGCTCTCCCACTCGTTGCGCCAGCGCGTCTTGAAGTTGCGCCCCAGGAGCGAGTACGCCTCGGCGCGCTGGTTCTGGTTGATGGCCTTGTTCTGGAGGGCGCGTTCGAGCGCCTGCGTCGAGCGCACGAGGTCGCCGAGCCGCTCGTAGACGGTGCCGAGCCGGATGTTCGCTTCGAGGTCGTTGGGCTCGTCCTTGCGTAGCTGCTCCCATGTGACCTTCGCGCCGACCAGCGCGTCGAGGTCGAACTGCGCGGTCCCGACCGTGCTCAGGCCGCGCTTCTCCCACTCCCGGCCGCGGACCTCGTAGGAGAGCAGCGCGAGGTCGCCGGCCTGACGGTTGGCTAAGGCCCGCGCGACCTCCTCGCCGAAGTCCTGCGGCACGGGGTTGAACAGCGATTGGTTGTGCTCGGTCAGGTTGGGAAGCGACGCGAAGACCGGGCTGTCCTTCGCGGTCGAGTCTTTCTCTATCTTTTCCTTCGTCCGTTGGAGCGCCTTGATGAGTTCAGCGAGACTCGCCGCCGGGTCGTTCCTATCGTAAACGAAGTAACGGTCGGTCTGAAGGTCGAAGGGGAACTTGTCGGCGTCGCAGCGGAGCATGAAGGTGCCGTGGTCGCGCAGCGCGTGGCGGATGCCCAGCTCGTAAAAGACGTTGGCGTTGTGGATCGAGAGGTCCGCGACGACGAGGTCGGCCGTGAGCAGCCGCCGGAACATGTCCACGCGGATGTTGCCCGACTCGACGATGTCTATGGTCGTGCCGCCCTCGGCCCCGACCGCTTCGAGCGCCGGGGCGATGAGCAGGCGCTCGACCCCGTCGAAGTCAATCTCGTTCTTGACGCCGAAGGGGCGGACGATGAAGGCTCGCATAGATGCTTCTCCTCATTTAGTAGAACTGGCCGAAGCGGTCGAGGCAGAAGTGGTCGAGGCTGACCTCTTCGGCCAGCTTCTGCCCGACGCGGACGAGGTCGTTGATGTGCTCGACCGAGTCGAGCTGCGCGACCTTCGAGGCGTCCACGTCGCCGAGGCCGCGGGCGC
Organism: Pyrinomonadaceae bacterium; assembly: GCA_036403435.1. GTDB lineage: Bacteria > Acidobacteriota > Blastocatellia > Pyrinomonadales > Pyrinomonadaceae > QHXM01. Next base: position 10,318 of record DASWQY010000174.1, on the reverse strand, counting down.
TCAGCCACCGGGCCGAAAGCTCTGCGTTGTAGCGCGCGTAGAGGAACTGGCGGCCGAGGCCCTCGGAGAGCGGGACCGCCTTGTCCGCGTCGTCGCGCGGGATGAGGTCGCCCAGCTCGCGGTCAATCACCGCGCCGTGCAGGCAGCGGCCGACCGTGCGGCAGTTGATGTCCTGGTCCACTTGCGCGCCGTACATCAGCGCGGAGGGGAAGTTGGCGAGGTTCGTGAAGGCGCTCTTGCCCGAGGAGTAAACCTCCGCGTCCTCCTTCGGCGCGGAGCCCGTGCCGACCGACATGACGAGCAGCTTGTCCTCGCCCGTCGCCCAGTTCAGCCTGTACGGCTTGGCCGTCGCCATTCGGAAGATCAGGAAGGCCGGGTTGTTGTACGGAGTCAGGCCGCCGTCCTCGAAGACGAAGGTCTTCGACGGGTCGTTCGGGTCCCACTGCAAGACTTCCGGGGCGAAGTAGACGGGGGCGGCGGTGCTGGCGCGCACGAGCTGCCAGAGCGGGATGCAGAGATTGCAGTCGCCCCTGTGCGGGAGGTTGTATCTGGCGAACGGGTGGCTGCTGATGGGCCACGGCGAGTCGGTCGTGACGTTGCGCGTGACGACCAGCAGGAGGCACTTCAAGTTTTCGGGGAAGAGGTTCGTGTCCTTGCCGAAAGTCTTTTGCAGTTCTTTGGCGAGGGGCTGCGACTCGTAGAGGTGGCGCAGCCGGAAGAGGATGAAAGACTTGTCGAACATCGCCGGCCCGGTCTTCATGTAAAAGTCCGCCAGCTCACGCGCCGACATCCCGCGCGCCAGGCCCGCGGCGATGATTGCGCCGGTGCTCGTGCCGCCAATGTAGTCGAAGAAGTTGCAGAGGCGGAAGCCTTCGCCCTGACCGCTGGCCTCGCGCAGCAGGTCCTCCATGCGGATTAAGACCTGTAGGGTGAGGACGCCGCGGATGCCGCCGCCGTCGAGCGCCAGCAGCTTGCGCGGGCGCGGCTCCCCCACGTAGCGATTTTCGAGCGGGCCCCACGAAGGCTTTTTCTCCTCTGCCATCTCTTCCTCCTCGAATGTCAGTTCGGACGTGAGTTTTAGTTGAGTAACCGAAATAGTTCCCGCGAGCGACGAGGCTTATACACTCGACGGCGGAAGCCTGTCAATGAATTCACTGTCTTTCGCCGGCCATTCGCCCGCGCAGCTCGACCAGCTCGCGCCGGTGCGCCTCGTCGTGCTCGCGCATCAGGAGAAATAATTTGCCGAGCGTAATGTTGCCTACGCCTTCGAGCACGCCGGTGCGGCCCAACTGCTCGGGCGAAAGATTTTTTATCGCGCGGAGGTTCTCGGCGCGCACGCGCGCGAACTCGTCGAGCGCGGCGTCGAAATCCTGGCTGTTGTAATCGCGCTCGCGCGCGAGGCGTGCGCCGTCAACGTCCGGGAGTTGCGGGCCGTCTTCCGTCATCAGCTTTCTGAGGCGCGCGCCGTAGCCTTCCACTTCGAGGTCGCGCAGGTGGCACGCGTTCTCGACGAACGAGAACTGGTCGCCCGCGGGCTTCCACCTCAAGTCCGCGTCAGCGCAGCCCTGTGCCATTTTCCGAAAGAACTCGGGCGTCTGTTCGAGGAACTCGACGACGCTTTGTAGGTCCTCCATGCAAGCCCTCCGTCCGCCGCTTATTTACGGCCCGAAGCCGCGAAGACGTTCATCAGCGCCGTCACGCCGCCGCCCTCGGAGCGGACGCGGCACTCTTCCCCGAGGTCGTCCACGGCGACTTCGTGAAGCCCCGCCGCCGTCAGCCACTCCTCCAGCGCCTCGCGCCTGAAGCCGAGCCAGCGGTCGTGGTGCTCCGTCCTGAGAAATTCGAAAGGGTGCTCGAACACGTCCGTAATGGTGAGCCGCCCGCCGGGCCGTAGAATCCGGGTCATCTCCGCGATGGCGCGAGAGGGATCGTCAACGTGGTGCAGGTACATGTTGGCGAAGACGTGCTCGACCGCCTGGTCCGGCAGCGGCAAACTTTCCGCCTCGCCCTTGCGGCAATCAATCCTGTCCGCGGCCGCCGCGAATTTCGTCCTCATCTCCGCGAGCATGGCCTCCGACTGGTCAACGGCGACGACGCTCAAGCCCCTGCGGAGCAGCCCTTCCGTCACGAAGCCCGTCCCGGCCCCGAGGTCCGCGGCGAGCTGCCCGGCGCGCACGCCGGCGCGGTCGAAAGCCTTCTCGCGCACGCCCTCCGAGTAGAAGTTCGCGCGCATCGCGTCCCACTCGCCGGCCACCTCGTTGAAAAACTGCTTGCTGCTCATGAAAACTATCCTTCTTCTACAAACGCGCCGCCGCCGCCCTGTCAACGAGCCATTCGAGCGAGCCGCCGGGCGGCCGGATTAACTGCGCGGGCAGCCGCCGCGTGTCAGGCCCGCCCTTGAGGACTTCGCGGAGCGGCGCTGCTTTGTTCGCGCCCGTGACGAGAAAGATGACGTGCGCGGCGTGGTTGATGGCGGGCGCGGTCAGCGTGACGCGGTAGGCGTCGAGCTTTTCGACCCAGTTGGCGGCGGCCCACGCCTCGCGCTCGTCGAGCGCCCGCGTGCCTGGGAAGAGGGAAGCGGTGTGGCCGTCGTCGCCCATGCCCAGCAGCACGAGGTCGAAATTGGGCCAGGCGGCGTCGTTGAAAAAGGTGCGCAGCTCGTCATCGTAAAGGCGCGCGTTGGCTAGGGCGTCGCCGAGCCCGTTGATGCGGTGAACGTTCTCGGGCGGGACGGGCAGGCGCGAGAGCATGGCCTCGCTCGCCATGCGGTAGTTGCTGTCGGCGTCCGTGGGCGGGACCATCCGCTCGTCGCCGAAGAAGACGTGCACCTTCGGCCAGTCAACGCGGCCGCCGTCATCGTCGCCCGCCAGCAGCTCGTAAGTCCGCTTCGGCGTCGAGCCGCCGGAGAGCGCGACCGCGAAGCGCCCGCGCTCGCGGACGGCCGACTGTGCCAATTCGACGAAACGCTCGGCGGCGGCGCGCGCCACCTCCTCCGCGCCGTCGAATACCGTAACCTGAGGGGTCTCTCCGCGAGCTTCCATCTTGATTCTCTTTTCTTAGCGCCTTTGCGCCTTTGCGTGAGATGTTTTGGATTTATCACGCAAAGGCGCAAAGGCGCTAAGGTGTTGAGGGTTCTTACTTCATCATCCGAATCAACTGCGCGGCGTAAAGGAGCGCCTGCTCGTAGATGATGTCGCGCTGGAGCAGGGAAAGCTCGCGGCTGAGGCGCTGGCCTTCCGTCTTCTGCTCGTAGCTGAGGAGGCGGCCGACCGTGCGCGCGCCGTCAATCGTCGCCTCCGTCTCCAGCTTCTTCCGGTCGTCCGTGATGTTGACGCGGAACTCCGCGCCCGAGCCGTCGGCCGAGAGCACGAGCGAGACGAGCGTGCCGTCAATCACCTCGACGCGTTCGGTGGCGCACAGCTCAGCCCTGACCTCGCGCCCGCCCGCGCGCAGCAGAAAATGGGTCGAACTGCCTTGACGCACGCCCGCCCCTTCGACGTTCCACCCGAGCCGCGTCGCGAGCCAGCCAAGCGCGAGCAGAGCTTTCGGCGCGACCTCTTCCGGCGCAACGTCCGGCGGGTCGTACTCGACGCGCACGCGGTCGATGCGGTCCAGGTGCGGCCGGTAGTCCGGCACGTCCCAGAAACTCGCGAGCAGGGTGCGCCACGCGGTCAGCCGCCCCCAGTTCAGGTCCGAGGCGGACATAAGCTGCGGGTGCGCCTTGATGACCTGGGCCAAATGAAGCAGGTCTTCGTACGGGCGGTCGAAGCAGGAGGAGTCAATCACGACGCGGTCGGCCATCGTCGTCAGGCGGCTGAACAGAGTGTCTTCGTAGTGCGGGATGTCTTTCCACCAGAGGAAGACGGGCACGTCCGGCACGAGCAGCGGCACGATGGCGCTGGCGACCGTCTCGATTGCTGCCCCGGCCGCCTCAATCGTCACCTGCTCGCCGCAGACCTGACGCCCGCTCCCGCCCAGCCGCCGGCAGCGCGTCGAGACGTAAGCCTCAAGCGCCGCCGCGGCGGCCTCGCGGTCGGCCATCAGCACCAGAGTCCGTCCGGGGTGTCGCGCGTTGACCACGTCGAGCATGTCGTCAATCCGCTCGCGGTCGTCCGCCGCGGTCGCGTACACAATCAGATTCAAGGCGCACGCGCGCGTCACGCCCGACTCCGCGTTCACGCCCTCGCCCGTCGAAGCCGGCTTCCACATCAAAGCCAGCTCCTTCTCGATCTTCACGACATCAATGCCTTTCGTCGTCGAGACCGGGGTTTCGTTAGTTTGGAACTGCATATTAGAATCAGGCTCAAGCTGTTTGTTAGTTCGCGTTAATTTCGACAAGCCCCTCGCCCGATTTAAGAAGCTCAAGAGCCCCAGGCTATGGCCTGCGCCAGCGGCGGCCGTCCCTCTCGATCAACTCGTGCGACTCCTGCGGCCCCCAGGTGCCGGCCTCGTAGTTGGGGAAGTTGACGTTCTTGTCATTGGCCCACTCGTTCAAAATCGGCATGACGAGTTCCCATCCGCGCTCGGTCATGTCGGCGCGGGCGTAGAGCGTGGAGTCGCCGAGGATACAGTCGAGCAGCAGTCGTTCGTAGGCTTCCGCCAGTTGCACGCCGAAGGACGCGCCGTAGCGGAAGTCCATGTTCACGTCGCGTATGTTGGTCGTCTGTCCGGGGACTTTCGAGGCGAAGCGGAGCGTAATGCCCTCGTCGGGCTGGATGCGTATGATGAGCTGGTTCGGCGTCACCTGCGCGCTCGCCTCGCCGAAGAGGTGGAGCGGCGCTTCCTTGAAATGGATGGCGATCTCCGTGACGCGCTTCGGCATCCGCTTGCCGGAGCGTATGTAGAACGGCACGCCGGCCCAGCGCCAGTTGTCGAAGTACATCTTGAGCGCCGCGAACGTCTCTATCGTCGAGTCCGGCGCAACGTCCGGCTCCTGCCGGTAGCCCGGCACGGGCTGGCCCGCGATGGAGCCCGGCCCGTACTGCCCGCGCACGCACTCGGCACGCACGCGCTCCGGCGTGAACTCGCGCGCGGCGCGCATCGCCTTCGACTTCTCGTCGCGCACGGCCTCCGACTCCAGGCTCACCGGCGGCTCCATCGCCACGAGCGAGAGCACCTGGAAGACGTGGTTCTGAATCATGTCGCGCGCCACGCCGGCCGTCTCGTAGTAGCCGCCGCGGCCCTCCACGCCGACCGTCTCCGCGTTCGTCAACTGGACGTGGTCAATGTACTGGCGGTTCCACAAGGGCTCGAAGATGCCGTTGGCGAAGCGGAAGACCAACAGGTTCTGGACAGTCTCTTTGCCGAGGTAGTGGTCAATGCGGTAAATCTGCGACTCGTCGAGGTAGGTGAGCAACTCGCGGTTGAGCCTGCGCGCGCTCTCCAGGTCCGTGCCGAAAGGTTTCTCGACGATGACGCGCACCCAGTTCTGGCCCCGCGGCTTGACGAGGTCGTGCTCGCCCAACTGCTTGACGGCCTCCGCGTAAAACTTCGGCGCGACCGAGAGGTAGAAGAGGCGGTTCCCTTGCGTCCCGCGCTCGCGGTCAACCTGTGCCAAAACTTCCGCGAGCTTGTCGTAGTCGGCCGGGTTGTTGATGTCGGCCGTCAGGTAGTGCATCCCCTGCGCGAAAGAGTTCCAGACCTCTTCGTCCACGCTCTTCGCCTCGGAGAATTCCAGCACGGCCTCTTTCATCCGCGCGCGGAACTCTTCGGTGGACATCTCCGTGCGCGCGAGGCCGACGATGGCGAACTCCGCGGGCAGCAGCCGCTCCTGCACGAGGCGGTAGAGCGCGGGCAACAGCTTGCGCTTGGTCAGATCGCCGCTCGCGCCGAAGATGACGATGGCGCAGGGAGAGGCGGTGCGCTCCAGTCGGATGCCGGCGCGCAGAGGGTTTTCCAGGATGGCTGCTTCCTGCATGGTGTCTTCTCTCCGCTAGCGCGACGTGACGATGACGACGCTGAGGACGATGGCGAGCAGGAAGATCAGGATGATGAGCGGAATCTTCCAGGACATATCGCTCTTGAACTTCGCGCCGCAGTTCCAGCAGGCGGGCTCGACGGTCTGGGACATGCGCCCGCACCTCGGGCACGGGCGGCGCGGCGCGGTCGTGTCGCGCCCGCACCAGTTGCAATGCTGCGAATTCGACGTGCCGCCGCAGAACGGGCACACGACCGCGCCGCTGCCGTAAGCTCCCGGCCCGCCCGCGGGTGGCTGCTGCTGCGGGTATTGCTGCTGATAGCTCATTGCGGTTGCCCCGGATACTGTTGTTGCGGGGGCTGCGGGTACTGCTGCTGCGGGTATTGCTGCTGATACTGCGGCGGGTACGGCTGCTGCTGCGGCGGGTACGGCGGCTGACTCAGCGCGGCGGCAATCGCCATCGCCTGCTCGCGGTTGCCGGGCATGCCCGCGCGGTGGAACTTGGCGACGAAGGGCCTGGCGGGGTCGTTAATCTTGATGTGCGTGAAGATGGACCCGGTCGAAGACTCCACGGGGGCGTGGTTGTAGAGCGAGTATTCCAGGACCTCTTGGACTTGTATCTGGCTCCCCTTGAAGTGGAGCACCAGCACGCGCCTGTCCGTCAGCGCGACGACGTACTCTTTGGTCAGCAGGGCGGTGGCGATGGCCCCCGGCAGAATCGCCAGCGCGAAGAGAACGATTATCAAGCCCATGTTCGGCTGTTTGACGCCGAAGGCGATGTTCCTGATCTGCTCGCCCGGCTGTAGGTATGGCTGGAAGGCCGCGGCGACGAAGTTGGGGTCTTTGAATCTAGCCATGAGTTTCTCCTTACTGGGGTGTTGGAGCGGATTGCCGAAATGAAAATGATTTTTAGTCTTCCTCTGGCCGGGACATCACTGTCGGGCCGCGCTACTCCGTCGGCGGCTTGATCTGCACCGTCGGCGGTTTGATGCGCGGCCCGCTCTTGCTCGGCACGGGCTCGCGCCCACGGCCGGGCGCGTCCTGCGGGCCCTCCGCGGGCGGCGCGGGCGTGGCGTTAACAGGTTCTTCCGCCGGCGGCGCTCCGGCCTCCGGCTCGGGCTCCATCGCAGTTTGCGTTGGCGCTGGCGGCGGCAGCGGCGACGGCGGCTCGGGCGCGGCCTTGATGGCGTACGTGCGAGTCCTCCGCACACGACGCGCGCGCCTCTTGCGCCGCCGAGACTGGGCCACACCGTCGGCCTTAAAAGCCGGACTACTATTCGCCGCCCCGGCCACGACCGCTCCCTCAAGGCCCAGGACGCACAACAGCGCGATAACGATTAAGAGCTTGGTTTTCATCGTCATTAAAAGCAGCATCCAGGAGTCAGAATCCAGAATCCAGCATGAGAGGCTGAAACCTCTTCTTCTGATTTTCTTTTATTCTGACTCTTGAATTCTGGATTCTGCCTTTCATTGCGTTCCCTTTGCGTCTGCGCGTGGAACGACTTCGCCGATTAGTTCTTGCAGGCGGCGCAGGCCCGCAGGTGCGTCCGCGCCGAGGTCTATGCGGACGGCGCGGCGGCCGCGCGTGGCGAGCGAGCGGAAGTCGCCGCGCGCCTGCGCCTGCTTCAGAGTGCTGAACGTGTAAGTGTGGCCCGGAATCGGCAAGTCCGTTTTGTCCGGCGCGGTGAGTTGCAGGAAGACTCCGTTGTCCGGCCCGCCCTTGTGGAGCTGGCCCGTCGAGTGCAGGAAGCGCGGGCCGTAGCCGGTCGTCGTCGCGCACCGCGTCGCGTCCCGCAAGGACGTGCGAATCATTTGAATCGCAGCCTCTATGTCCGGCGTCTCTTCGATGTAATTCAACAGCGCCACGTAGTCGCCCGCCCCGGCCTGCGCGAGGTACGCGCGCAGCGCGTCCGCGACCGAAGACGGCGGCAGATGGTCGTGCCTCGAATCGTCCGCGTAGATGGTCAGCACGCCGTCCGTGACGAGCGGGGTTTGCTCGACGAGCTTGCCCTCGCGCTCGAACTGTTCCAGCAGCTCGCGCGTCGCGTCCTTCGACTCCTGCACGTTCGGCTGGTCGAACGGGTTGATGCCGAGCCGCCAGCCCGCGAACGCCGTCGCGATCTCCCACAGGAAGAACTCCTCGCCGAGGTCGTAGATGTCCGTCAGCGTGCGGTAGACGACCGGGTGCCCGGCAGCTTCGAGCGCCTTCAACTTAACTTCCGTGTCGCCGTCGAGCTTGTTCACGGCGACGGAGACGAACAATCGGTCGTCGCCGTAAACGGAAGGCGAGGCGAGCGGCTCGCCCGCGATTGGCACAATCCCTTTGCCCTCTTTGCCCGTGCTCTCCGCGATCAGCTGCTCTATCCAGAGGCCGAGCGCGGAGACCTTCGGGTCCGCGACGATGGTCAGCTTGTCGCGCCCCGCTTTGGCACACTCGCCCAGGATAGCGCCGAGGCGCGCGCCCGGATTGTCGCCCGCCGGGACGACCTGCGAGCACGCGTGCATGATGCGCTCCGCCCGGTCCAGGAGCTTCTTGATGTCGAGTCCCATGAGTGCCGCCGGGACGATGCCGAAGTAAGAGAGCGCGCTGTAGCGCCCGCCGATGTCGGCCGGGTTGAGAAAGATTCGTTTGAAGTGGTCGCGCGTCGCCATCTGCTCCATCAGCGTTCCTGGGTCAGTGATGGCGGCGAAGTTCTCGCCGGGGTTCTCCTTCACGCGGCCGACGCGGTCGTACCAGTATTTATAAAAAGTGAGCGGCTCGGTCGTCGTGCCGGATTTCGAGGCGATGATGAAGAGGCACTGCTCAAGGTCAATGCGCGCCTCGAACTCCGCGAGCACGTCCGGGTCGGTCGAGTCCAGGACCAGCAGCTCCGGGTAATTCTCCTGGTGGCCGAACGTCTGGCGGAAGACTTCGGGGCAGAGCGAAGAGCCGCCCATGCCGCAGAGCATGACGTGTTTGAAGTGGCGCGCGCCGCGTATCCGGTCGGCGAACGCCAGCAGGTCGTCTTCAACGCCGATCATCGCGTCAGGCACGGTCAGCCAGCCGAGCGAGTTCTTAATGATCTTCTGGTGCGCCTCGTCCTCTTTCCAGAGGCCCGCGTCCTTGCGCCAGAGGCGGCGCATCACGTCACCCTTCTCCGCCTCCTTGATGGCCGCGCCGACGGCGTCCCCGTGCTTGCCGAGCGAGGCCGTGAGTCGCGCGTGTATGCCGGAGATGAGCGCGTCGCGCTTGGCCTCGATGGACTCGACGAGCGTGTCGAACGAGCCGACGAACGCGGCGAGCCCGTCGCGCTGCAACTTCTCCGTGACTTCACTAAGGTCAATGCCAAGCTGGGCCAGTCGCTCGATGACGCCGCGCTCGGCGTCGAGGTCCGCTTCGAGCGTGGCGGCGGCCGCGCCGTGGTCGCGGAAGGCCGTGTAGGTCTGCGGCGGGACGGTGTTGACGGTCTCGGGGCCGACGAGGTTGTCAACGTAGTAGGTGTCCGGGTACTTGGGGTTCTTCGTCCCCGTGGAGGCCCACAGACATCGCTGCACCTGCGCGCCCTTCGCCTTCAGCTTACTGAACCGCTCGCCGTGAAAGATTTCTTTGAACTTCTGATAAGCGAGCTTCGCGTTGGCAATCGCGGCCTTGCCGGTCAGTGCTTCGAGAGCCTCCCTCTCCTCATCGGTCTTGGCGTGGCGCGCGCGGTACTCCAGGTCCGAGTCAATGGCCGTGTCCACGCGCGAGACGAAGAAGCTCGCGACCGACGCGATGTGGTCCACGGGCTTGCCTTCCGCGTCGCGCCGCTCCAAGCCTTTGACGAAAGCCTCAGCCACCTGCTCATAATTCTCAATCGAGAAGATCATCGTGACGTTGATGTTGATGCCGCGATAAATCGACTCCTCAATGGCGGGTAAGCCCTCCTGCGCGGCGGGGATTTTTATCATCACGTTCCTGCGGCCCAGGCGGTTGAAGAGCCGGTCGGCCTCCTCAATCGTCCCCCGCGTGTCGTAGGCCAGGCGCGGGTTGACTTCGAGGCTGATGTAGCCGTCAACGCCGTCCGTCTTGTCGTAAACGGGCTTGAGTATGTCCGCGCCGCGCCCTATGTCGTCGAGCACGAGCGCCTCGTAGATGTCGTTGACGCCCGCGCCCTGTTGGACGAGCGAGCGCATCTGCTCGTCGTAGTCGGTCGAGCCCGTGATGGCCTTCTCGAAGATGGTCGGGTTCGAGGTGACGCCGCGCAGGTCGTCCTCCTCAACCTTCTTTTTCAGGTCGCCCGCGTCCAGCATCGCGCGCCGGATGTTGTCGTACCAGATGGACTGGCCGAGCCTCATTACTTCGACAAGACGATTGCCCATAACTCACGCTCCTGGGATAAAAACGGCCTGCGCTCTGCTTTGCGGCTTTGCGCCGCCAGCGTG
>DASWQY010000173.1:0-65072 GCA_036403435.1 Pyrinomonadaceae bacterium | reverse complement strand
GACGACTGGCTTCTCACTGACCACTGACCACCGACCACTGACCACTTATGTTGGAGCTGCGCAACATCACCAAACGTTTCGGCGACGTGCTGGCGAACGACCGTGTGAACATCAAGGTCCGCCCCGGAACGATTCACGCCATCGTGGGCGAGAACGGCGCGGGCAAGTCCACGGCAATGCGTATCGCCTACGGGTTTTATAAGGCGGACGACGGCGAGGTTCTGATTGACGGCCAGGCGCGAAGGATTGAGACGCCGCACGACGCTATCGCCCTGGGCGTCGGGATGGTTCACCAGCACTTCATGCTGGTCGAGCCCATGACCGTCGCCGAAAACATCGTGCTCGGCGCGGAGCCGGGCACCGCGACCGTGCTCGACCTGCGGCGCGCGGCCCGCGAGATTCGCGCGCTCTCCGAAGAGTTCAGGCTCAGTATCAACCCGGACGCGACCGTCGAGAGCCTCTCGGTCGGGCAGCAGCAGCGCGTCGAGCTGCTGAAGGCGCTTTACCGCAAGGCGCAAATCTTAATCCTGGACGAGCCGACGGCCGTGCTGACGCCGCAGGAGGTCGAAGAATTCTTCAGCATCCTGCGCGGCATGCGCGAGCAGGGGAAGACCGTCGTCATCATCACGCACAAGCTCTCGGAGGTGCTCGCCGTCTCGGACGACGTGACCGTGATGCGCGACGGGCGCGTGGTCGGGGAAAGGAAGACCAGTGAGACGAGCGCGGCGGAATTGGCCCGGTTGATGGTCGGCCGCGACGTGCTCCTCCGCATTGAGAAGCCGGACGCCTCGCCGGGCGAGACCGTCCTCGGCGTGCGCGAACTCTCAATGACGGCCGCGGACGGGACGCGGCGACTCGACGGCGTCTCGCTCGACGTGCGTGCGGGCGAGATCGTCGGCATCGCCGGCGTCGAAGGCAACGGCCAGACAGAGTTGATAGAGGCGCTCGCGGGGCTCATCCTGCCGCCGGCCGTTTCTGGCACAGTCGAGTTCATGGGCCGCGACATCAGCCGCGCCTCCGCCCGTGCGCGCAAGGAGCTGGGCATCGCGCACGTCCCGGAGGACCGCCACCGGCGCGGGCTGCTATTGGATTTCGACCTGGCGGAAAATTCCATCCTCGGGATTCACTACCGCCGCCCCATCGTCTCGGGACTCGGCATCCTTCTGGACGACGACGCCATCGGCAAGCGGGCCAGACAGATCATCAAGGACTTCGACGTGCGGCCGCCGACCCCTGAGCTGCCGGCGCGCTCGCTCTCGGGCGGCAACCAGCAGAAGCTGATCATCGGCCGCGAGTTCGACCTGAGGCCAAAGCTGATACTCATCTCGCAGCCGACGCGCGGCGTGGACATCGGCGCGATAGAGTTCATCCACCGCAAGCTCGTCGCGCTCAGAGACTCCGGCTGCGCCGTGCTCCTGGTCTCGGCCGAGTTGGAAGAGGTGACCGCGCTCGCCGACCGCCTGCTCGTGATTCACGACGGCCGCATCGTCGGCGAAGTTGACCCGCGGGCCGCGACCCCCGAGGAGATCGGACTGCTGATGACGGGAGGACACTAAAGGCAGAATCCAGAATTCAGAATCCAGGAGTCAGAATAAAAACGGGTCGCGGCCTTTCATTCTGAGTTCTGGATTCTGAATTCTGGATTCTGTAGTTGAGTTATGAAGCTGCTCCGCGAACTACTCTTTCCGCTCATCGCCGTCGTGGCGGCCTTCGTCGTCGGCGGGATCGTCGTGCTGCTCATCGGCGACAACCCGATTGAGACTTACAAGCTGTTAATCGGGAGCGCGCTCTCGTGGCCGGACGGCATCGGGTACACGCTCTTCTACGCGACGCCGCTCATCTTCACGGGGCTCGCCGTGGCGGTCGCCTTCCGCTGCGGCCTGCTCAACATAGGCGCGGAGGGCCAACTCTACATCGCGGCCTTCATGACCGCTTGGGTCGGCATCACGTTGGGTAACGTGTCGGGCTGGGTGCTCGTCCCGCTCCTCTGCCTGGTGGCGATTGTGAGCGGCGCGACGTGGGGCGCGATTCCGGGGCTGCTCAAGGCGCGCTTCGGCTCGCACGAAGTCATCAACACCATCATGTTGAACTTCATCGCTATCGCGCTCACGAACTACTTCGTCCAGTACCACCTCAAAGCGCCCGGTGACCCCATCATGCAGACAGGCTTCATCGGCCGGCAGAACGTGCCGGAAGGCATGGAAGCTCTGAAAGGCATCAACGCGCACATCCCGCGCCTGGGCGCGTTCGTCCCAGGCTTCCCCGAACGCATCCCGCTGAGCGTCGCCTTCATCCTCGCGCTCCTGGCGTGCGTCGCCGTCTACTTTTTCCTGTGGCGGACCAAGTGGGGCTACGAGATTCGCGCGACGGGAGCGAACCCTTCGGCCGCCGAGTATGGCGGGATTTCGGTCAAGAAGCAGATCGTGCTGGCGATGGCGGTCTCGGGCGGGTTGGCCGGGATGGTGGCGATTAACGAAGTGCTGGGCTACCGCTATCGCTTCTACGAGGGCTTTTCGGCCAACTACGGTTTTACGGGGATAGCGGTGGCGCTGCTCGGGCGCAATCACCCTGTGGGCGTGCTGCTCTCGGCCATCTTCTTCGGCGCGTTGATTCGCGGCGGCCTCTTCGTTGACATTTTCACCGACCACGTCTCGAAAGATTTGGTCCAGGTGATTCAGGCCGTCGTCATCCTCTTCGTCGCCGCCGAGGCGCTCTTCCGCGGCCCGTTCTCCAGGTGGGGTTTACTGAAACGGTCGAAAGTTTAGGAGCGGTCAGCGGCCGGTGGTCAGTGCAAGACACTGGCTTTTAACTGACCGCCGGCCACCGGCCACTGACCACTGACTATGCGAAATATTTTCACGTTCGCGCTCATCCTGTCGGCGATACGGTTGACGACGCCGCTGCTGCTGGCGGCGCTGGGCGGGCTCTTTTCCGAACGCTCGGGCGTCATCAACATCGCGCTCGAAGGCTTGATGCTGGCGGGGGCGTTCACGGCCGCCGCCGTGACGCACTACGCCAGCGTCAAGGGGTATCCGGCCGCGCCGTGGCTCGGGCTGCTCGCGGCCGTCGTCGCGGGCGTCCTCGTGGCGGCCATTCACGCCGTGGCGTGCATCAGGTACAGGGCGGACCAGGTGGTGACGGGGACGGCCATTAACCTGCTCTTCCTGGGCGCGCCCGCTTTGATCGGCGGCGCTCTCTTCGACGCGACGGGCTCGACACCGCCGATCCCGATTCAGAATCAACTCCCGAACGCGCCCATCTTGATCGCCTTCGCGCTCGTGCCCCTGACGTGGTACGTGCTCAACCGCACGCCGTTCGGCCTGCGGCTGCGCGCGGTCGGCGAGAACCCGGAGGCGGCCGACACGGCGGGCGTCAGCGTGGCGCGCGTGCGCTACACGGGCGTGTTGCTGTCGGGCGCGCTCGCAGCCATCGGCGGCGCTTACCTCGCCATCGGGCAGTCGTCCTTTTTCACGCGCAATATGTCTGCGGGCCGGGGCTTCATCGCGCTCGCGGCGCTCATCTTCGGCAAGTGGAGGCCCGTCCAGACGATGCTCGCGTGCCTGCTCTTCGGCCTCGCGGAGGCCGTGGCGATTCAGATGCAGGGCGTCGTCAAAATCCCCGTGCAGTTCATCACCATGATCCCTTACGTGCTGACGATGGTCGTGCTCGCGGGCTTCATCGGTCACTCGCGCGCGCCGCGCTCGCTGGGGCTGCCGTACCAGAAGGAAAGGTGAAGCGAAAAGAGATTTCCGCCATGTCTGAAGAGACCATCCCGCAGCCGATTTACGAGCGCGCCGAGCACGCGGCGCGCACCATCCGCGCGCGCTTCGACGAAGAGGTGCGCGCGGCCGTCGTCCTCGGCAGTGGCCTCGGCGCTTTCGCCGACGACCTCGAAGACGGAGTCGCGCTGCCTTACGAAGAGATTCCGGGCTTCGCGCGCCCGACCGTCGAGGGCCACGCCGGCCGCCTCGTGCTCGGCCGCGTCCGCGGCGTCCCCGTCGCCGTCATGCAGGGGCGCTTCCACTACTACGAGGGCTACTCCTTCGACGAAGTGCTGTTCCCCGTGCGGACGCTCGGGCTCTTCGGCGTGAAGTCGCTGATACTGACGAACGCGGCCGGCGGCATCAACATAGAATTGGCACAGGGCGCGCTGATGGTCATCTCCGACCACTTGAACCTGATGGGCGTTAACCCGCTACGCGGGCCGCACGACCCGCGCTTCGGCGAGCGATTCCCGGATTTGACGGAAACTTACGCGCGCGACTACCAGGAGTTGGCGGTCGAGGAGGCGCACGCGATGGGCCTGGACTTGAGGCGCGGCGTTTACGCGGCGCTCTCGGGGCCGACCTACGAGACGCCCGCCGAGATTCGGATGCTGCGCACGCTCGGCGCGGACGCCGTCGGGATGAGCACCGTGCCCGAGGCGGTCGCCGCGCGCCAGATGGGGATTAAAGTCCTCGGCGTCTCCTGCATCACGAACATGGCGGCCGGCGTCAAGGACGAACCGATCAACCACCACGAAGTGATGGAAACCGGCGAGCGCGTCCGCGACACCTTCAGGGAGTTGCTCAGGCGCGTAATCCCTAGACTAACTACTTAGAGTTTTCAGTTTTCAGTTTTCAGTTAAAAGCTGACGGCTGAAAACCGAAAACTGAAAACCGAAAACTGATTTATGATTATCGGCATTTGCGGCGGCACGGGGTCCGGGAAGACGACGGTCGCCAACCGCATCCTTGAGTCGGTGAGCGCGAGCGAGGTCGCCTTCATCCAGCAGGACTCTTACTACCGCAACCGCAAGGACCTCCCGCTCGACTACCGCAACGCGGTCAACTTCGACCACCCGGACGCGCTGGACAACGACCTGCTCGTCCACCATATTAGAAAGTTAAAAGCCGGCGGCGCGGTCGAACTACCCATTTACGATTTCAAGACGCACACGCGGCTGAGCGACACGGTCCTGATAGAGCCGAAGCCGATTGTCATCATCGAGGGGATTCTGATTTTCGCGGACCCGCGCCTCCTGGAGCAGATGGATGTTAAAGTCTTCGTGGACACGCCCGACGACATCCGCTTCATACGCCGCCTGCGGCGCGACATCAGCGAGCGCGGGAGGACGCTGGATTCAGTCATCGAGCAGTACCTGAACACGGTGCGGCCGATGCATATTCAATTCGTCGAGCCGTCGAAACGATACGCGGACGTAATCATCCCTGAGGGCGGGCACAACCTCGTCAGCATAGACTTAATCAGCGGCAAGATACGCGAGCGCCTGGCCGGCGCGCTGACGACGAGCGGAGGAAAGGTTTGAGCACGGAAGAGATCGAAAGATTGGTTGGCGCGGCGCGCGCGGCGCGCGACTGTTCGCTGTCGCCCTTTTCAAATTTCTGCGTCGGCGCGGCCGTCGAGACGGAAGACGGGCGAATCTACACCGGCTGCAACATCGAGAGCGCGAGCTTCGGGCTGACGGTCTGCGCCGAGCGCGTCGCCATCTGGAAGGCGCTCTCGGAGGGCGAGCGGCGCTTTAAGCGACTGGCGGTCGTCGTGGACACGGACCCCTTGACGCCGCCGTGCGGGACGTGCCGGCAAATCATCTGGGAGTTCTGCCGCGACGTGACGGTCGTGCTGGCGAACCCGCGCGGGAAGATCGAGGTGGTGGAAATGCACGACCTCCTGCCGCGCGCCTTCGACGCCAGGTTCTTAAAAGAACCCGGCACCCAAGAGTAAGAGCGCATTCCAAAAAGCATTCAATCCCTTTGCGACTTTGCGCCTTTGCGTGAGAAAACCAAAACCAGTTACTCACGCAAAGACGCTGGAGGCGCAAAGGGGTCGAGCCAATTTCACGGGACACGATGAAAGTAACGCGATTCGTCATCACACTTTTTCTTGTGGCTTCAGTCGTGACGCCGTCCGCCTTCGCGCAGCGTAGGGGGCGCGCGGCGCGCGGCGTGGGGGGCAGCGCCGTGGACATTATTGTGAGCGGGGGAACCGTCGTCACGATGGACGCGCCGCGCCGCGTCATCGAAGACGGCTCAGTCGCGGTCAAAGGCGGGCGTATCGTCGCCGTCGGCCCGCGCGCCGAGGTCGAAGCAAAATACACGGCGCGCGAGCGGATTGACGCGCGCGGCAAGGTCGTCGTCCCCGGCCTCATCAACGGGCACACGCACGTTCCCATGACGCTCTTTCGCGGGCTGGCCGACGACCTCGACTTGAACGAGTGGCTGACGAAGTACATCTTCCCGGCCGAGGCCAAGAACGTCACGGAAGAGTTCGTGCGCGCAGGCGCGCGCCTCGGCCTGGCCGAGATGATTCGCGGCGGGACGACGACCTACTGCGATATGTACTACTTCGAGGACGCCATCGCGGACGAGACGGCGAAGGCCGGCGTGCGCGGCGTGCTCGGCGAGACCGTGATAGATTTTCCCGTCGCGGACAACAAGACCTGGGCCGAGGCGATGGCCTACACCGACAAGTTTCTCGCGAAGTGGAAAGGCCACCCGCTCGTCGTGCCGGCCGTTGCGCCGCACGCGCCCTACACCGTCTCCGAAGAACACCTCAAAGAGGTGCGCGCCCTCTCGGACAAATACAACTCGCCCATCGTCACGCACGTCTCGGAGACGCGCAAGGAGGTCGAAGACATCACGAAGGCGAAAGGAGCGCCGCCGGTTGATTATCTGGCGCGCATAGGTTTTCTGAACGACCGCGTCATCGCCGCGCACGTGGTGCATCCGAGCGAAGGAGAGATCGTCGTCTTGAAACGCCTCGGCGTCGGCGTCGTGCACAACCCGCAGTCAAACATGAAGCTCGCCTCGGGCGTCATGCCCGTGCCGCAGATGCTGGCCGCGGACCTCAACCTCGGCCTCGGCACGGACGGCGCGGCCTCAAACAACGACCTCAACATGTGGGAGGAGATTGACACCACCGCCAAGCTGCACAAGGTCTTCACGATGGACCCGAAAGTCGTCACCGCGCAGCAGGCTTTCGAGATGGCGACGATCCGCGGCGCGCGCGCACTCCACATGGAGCGCGAGATCGGCTCAATCGAGACGGGCAAGCGCGCCGACCTCCTCGTCGTTGACCTCGACGACCTCAACCAGACGCCGCTTTACAATATCTACTCGCAGTTGGTTTACGCGACGAAGGCGGATGACGTGCGGACGGTCGTCGTCGAGGGGCGCGTGATTATGCGCGACCGGAGGTTGCTAACTCTGGACGAAAAGGATATAAAGGCACGCGCACGAGTCTTTCGCGGGCGGATTTTAAATAGCCTCGCCCCTTCAAATTCGCAAACGGAAAAAAATTAGGCCGACGCGCTTGCCCCCTGCGCGCCGGAGAGGCCATAATGAGCAACGTCAAATGAATATTTGGTGTTGCCAGCAGGCGAGCCTCATCAGCTCGCTTAAGTTTTTTTTAGGAGCCCGAAAAAGTGAAGGAAAAAAGAGCCCGACATGTCATTAAGTCAACCCTCGGAATAATCCTTTCCCTCGTCACGGCGGCCGTGGCCGTCAGCGCGCAGTCCGCGCCCGAGGCGGACGCCGGGCAGAAGCGCCTGAAGCGGGCGCGCGCGTTGATAGCCGCGCACAAGTTGGGCACGGCCGCGGCGGAGCTGGACTCACTCCGCAACTCCACGTCCGACGACGCCGTGCGCGACGTGGCGCGCATCATGCTGATGAGCGTCTACCTCGAAGACGGCGACTACATGCGCGCGCAGAATCTCCTGGAAGAGACCTACAAGCAGCGCACGCCTGAGAGTGAGAATTCCACCCGCACTTATTTCGCGCTGGCCGGCCAGGCCGTCAACGGCGCGCGCGACCGCCTCGCCCGCTACCGCTCCTTCGGCATCAACATCAACGACAAGGAATTGGCACAGGAGGCCAGCAGCGACCTGGACCACATGCGTATGCTCCTGGAGCGCGTCGCCGAACAGGCGCGCGAGATTTGCGGCCAGAGCGAGAAGCACTTCGACGCTCTGGGCCTCCTGGAAGAGGTGGCGAACGTGCGCAGCACCGTGGCGCGCACCAAGCAGGACCGCTTGCAATGGCAGCGCGAGGTCGCGGACACGCGCCGCAAACTCGCGGCCTCCGACATGAGAATCGCTTCGACCGGCAACCCGCCCGTCAGCGTCGCCTCGATGAACGCGCAGCCGGCCGCGGACGAACCTAAGGCCGCCCCGCAGCCGGCGGCGTCAGATAACCACGCGACCGCGACGAGCACTTATGACGCGACTGCCGCGGGCGAGCCGGTTCGGGTCGCGGCGTCGAGCGAGCCGTCGAAGACGAATGCCCCGGCCGCCACCACCCCCAACGGCCCGGCCCCGTCTGAGCAGCCCCTGGAAGTCGGCTCACTCCTTGAGAAGGCCACGCAGAAGGTGAACCCCTCTTACCCGCAGACCGCCAAGCTGGCCCGCATCACGGGCGTCGTCAAAGTCTACCTTGAGATAGACGAAAAGGGCGCGGTCAAGGTCGTGCAGCGCGCCGACGGCCCGCAGATGCTCAAGCAGGCCGCGACCGAGGCCGCCAGGCGCTGGAAGTTCCGCCCGACCGTCATCGGCGGCCAGCCCACGCGCGTCATAGGCTTCCTCAACTTCAATTTCACGCTCTAAGCTCGGGCGACTGCAACGCTCCATGACTCTGAAAGAGGCCCACAGGCGGCCTCTTTTATTTTTGTTTACAGCCGCTTAGCTAATCTTGACTTAAAAGTAAGGTATGCTAAAATGCTCGTGAATCCTGGATTAGTTGAGGGATGTCGGAGGAGTTTTCGGGGATGAAAGTCTCGGCCCAGGAAGAATACGGCCTGCGGTGCCTGGTGCAATTGGCCCACCTCAAGGGGGGCGAATCCTTAACGCTTTCGCAGATGGCGAAGCGCGAGGGCATCTCGGTGGCGAACGCCGGCAAGCTGCTCTGGATTCTGAGCAAGGCCGGCCTCGTGCAGTCCACGCGGGGCACAAAGGGCGGCTATCAATTGACGCGACCGGCCTCCGAGATTCGCCTGAGCGAGGTCATCAAGGTCCTGGACGCCGACGAGGTGGAAGGGCACTGCAAGAGCTACACGGGCGTGCTCGACGTTTGCGTCCACACGAGCGACTGCGGCATCCGGCCCGTGATTTTGGGCCTGCATGAGATCGTGCAGAACGCGCTGTCGGAAGTCACGCTGGCACAATTGGTCGGCCCCGAGGCCAACGTTGACGCGACGCTGCACCAGATTCAGAAGTTGCAGCCGCGCCCGAGCCCTACGCACTGAAGAGAGAGAGTTGTCTGAGAGCGGCCGGACGGACGGCCGGGGGAAAATTTTAGAATGAGCACAATCGAGGTACTTGCCAACAAGGAATACAAATACGGGTTCGTGACGGATATCGAATCCGACACGATTCCGCGCGGGCTGAGCGAAGAGACCATCCGCCTCATTTCGGCCAAGAAGGGCGAGCCGGAGTGGATGCTGGAGTTCAGGCTCAAAGCCTACCGCCACTGGCTGACGATGGAGGAGCCGCGCAACTGGCCCAACCTCTCGTACCCGGAGGTGAACTACCAGGACATCATCTACTACAGCGCGCCGAAGCAGAAGGCGAAGAAGGCGAGCCTGGACGAGGTTGACCCGGAACTCTTGCGCACCTTCGAGAAGCTGGGCATCCCCTTGCAAGAGCAGAAGCAGCTCGCGGGCGTGGCCGTTGACGCCGTCTTCGACTCGGTTTCGGTGGCGACGACCTACAAGGAGAGGCTGAAGAAGGCCGGCGTCATCTTCTGTTCGTTCTCCGAGGCCGTGCGGGAGTACCCGGAACTGGTCCGCAAGCACATAGGGTCCGTGGTGCCGACGAACGACAACTACTTCGCGGCGCTCAACAGCGCGGTCTTCACGGACGGCTCGTTCGTCTTCATCCCCAAAGGCGTCCGCTGCCCGATGGAGCTTTCGACTTACTTCCGCATCAACAACTCGGAATCGGGCCAGTTCGAGCGCACGCTCATCGTCGCCGAAGAGGGCGCGCACGTGTCGTACCTCGAAGGCTGCACCGCGCCGAAGTTCGACAAGAACCAACTGCACGCGGCCGTCGTCGAGTTGGTCGCGCTGGACGACGCGGAGATCAAGTACTCGACCGTGCAGAACTGGTACGCGGGCGACGAGGAGGGCAAGGGCGGCATTTACAACTTCGTCACCAAGCGCGGCAAGTGCGCGGGGCGCAACTCCAAGATTTCCTGGACGCAGGTCGAGACGGGCTCCGCCATCACGTGGAAGTACCCGTCGTGCATCCTGCAAGGCGACAACTCCGTCGGCGAGTTCTACTCGGTGGCGCTGACGAACCACGCGCAGCAGGCCGACACGGGCACGAAGATGATTCACCTGGGGCGCAACACGCGCTCGACCATCATCTCGAAAGGCATCTCCGCGGGGCGCTCGAACAACAGCTACCGCGGGCTGGTGAAAGTGATGCCGAAGGCTGAGGGCGCGCGCAACTACACGCAGTGTGACTCGATGCTCATCGGCTCGCGCTGCGGCGCGAACACGTTCCCTTACATCGAAGTGATGAACAACACTTCGCGCGTCGAGCACGAGGCTTCGACCTCGAAGATCAGCGAGGAGCAGCTCTTCTACTTGCAGCAGCGCGGCATCTCGCAGGAGGACGCCGTCTCTCTCATCATCAACGGCTTCTGCAAAGATGTCTTCCTCCAACTCCCGATGGAGTTCGCTGTCGAGGCCACGCGGCTGCTCGGACTGAAATTGGAAGGCAGCGTCGGGTAAGGAGAACGCACGCGCGATGGAGATGCGGCCGACTATTATTTACGAACGTGCCGGAGACCTGGTGCAGGCTTCTGTGGCGGAGTTGCCGGGCGCAATCTCCCTCGGCAAGACTCGCGAGGAGGCGCGGGCTAATCTGTCGGAGGCGATTGAGCTGGTGCTAGAAGGGAATCGCCTCCTGGCGGCTGATGCGGTCGGCGTTGGCATTCCAGAGCCTTCCTGAAACTTAACTTGAGGAGTGGTAGCAGGTGTTAGAGATTAAAGATTTGCACGCGACCGTTGACGGCAACGAGATTCTGAAGGGGATCAACTTGACGATCAAGCCGGGCGAGGTCCACGCCATCATGGGGCCGAACGGCTCGGGTAAGTCCACGCTCGCGAAAGTGCTGGCGGGCCACCCGGCTTATGAGGTGACGAAGGGCGAGGTCTTGTACGAGGGGAAGAACTTGCTCGAACTCGCGCCGGACGAGCGCGCGCGAGAGGGAGTCTTCCTGGCGTTCCAGTACCCGATTGAGATTCCGGGCGTGTCGAACGCGCAGTTCCTCCGGCTCGCCTACAACGAGAAGCGCAAGCATCTGGGCGAAGAGGAACTCGACCCGCTTGAGTTCAAGGATTTATTGAAAGAGCGCGCGGCGATAGTCGAGATGGACGCAAGCTTCATGTCGCGCGCCGTCAACGAAGGCTTCTCGGGCGGCGAGAAGAAGCGCAATGAGATTTTGCAGATGGCAGTGCTTGAGCCGAAGCTCGCCGTGCTCGACGAGACTGACTCGGGGCTGGACATAGACGCCCTGCGCATCGTCGCCGGAGGCGTCAACAAGCTCAGGACTTCGGAGAGCGCCATCATCCTCGTGACACACTACCAGCGGCTCCTCAACTACATCGTGCCGGACTACGTGCACGTGCTCGCGGGCGGGCGCATCGTGCGCGAGGGCGGCAAGGAGCTGGCGCTCGAATTGGAAGAGAAGGGCTACGACTGGATTAAGGCGCAGGCGACGGGCAGCGGTTCCACTGCCGGCGCGTTACAAGGTTAGCTAGAAGAGATGGTCACTGAAATCGCAAAAGAGCAGGGCGCGTACAGTGCGCCCTTCCGCCGGCTGCAAGAGAAAACTGGCACAGCCTCGTCCTCGTGGGTCGCGCGCCTGCGCGAGGGCGCGTTTGCCAGCTTCGAGCGGCTGGGCTTCCCGACCGTCAGGCAGGAAGAGTGGAAGTACACGAACGTCACGCCCATCGCGAAAGCGAATTTCGAGCCGGCCGTCGAAGGCACACAGGCGCTCGACGCCGCGGCGCTGCGGCCGTTCGTTTACGAAGAGGCGGGCGCGAGCCGTCTGGTTTTCGTCAACGGCTTCTACCGCGCGGACCTTTCTTCAACGGAAGCACTGCCCGAAGGCGTCGTCGCTTTAGACCTCGCCGCGGCGCTCGGGGAAGAGCAGTACTCGGAGACCTTGCGCGGGCAGTTGGCGCGCGGCGCGGATTTCAACGAGAACGCTTTCACGGCCCTGAACACGGCCTTTATCGAGAGCGGGGCTTTTATCCTCGTCCCCGAAGGCGCGCAGGTGGGAGCGCCGCTTCACCTGCTCTTCCTCTCGGACGGCCGGGCCATATCTTCCCCGCGCGTCCTGATCGTCGCGGGGCGCGGGAGCACGGCGACCGTGATAGAGAGTTACGCGGGCGCGCGCGAGGGGGAGGCTTATTTCACGAACGCGGTCGTGGAGGTCTCGCTGGCGGAAGGCGCGCGGCTCAACCACTACAAGGTGCAGCGCGAGAGCACGGAGGCGTTTCACGTCGCGACGACGCGGGCCGCGCTCTCTCGTGCCAGCGCCTTCAACCTGACGACCATCACGCTCGGCTCTCGGCTCTCGCGCCACGACGTGCAGGTCACGCTCGACGAAGAGGGCGCAGAGTGCTGGGTGGACGGCCTCTACCTCGTCGGCGGCAGCCAGCACACGGACACGCACTCCGTGATTGACCACCGCCGGCCGCACTGCGTGAGCCGTCAACTCTACAAGGGCATCCTCGACGGGCATTCGCGCGCCGTCTTCAACGGCAAGGTCTTCGTCCGCGAGGGCGCGCAGCAGACCGACGCGCAGCAGACGAACAGGAACCTGCTTTTGTCAAACGAGGCGCACGTGGACACCAAGCCGCAGTTGGAGATTTTCGCCGACGACGTGAAATGCGCGCACGGCGCGACCGTCGGGCAGCTCGGAGAAGAAGAGCTGTTCTACCTGACGAGCCGCGGCCTGAACGCGGAGCTGGCGCGCAACCTCCTGACCTACGGCTTCGCCGAGGAAGTCATCGAGAAGATTAAGATCGAGTCAATCCGCGCCGAGCTGGACGAGGCCGTGCTCAACCGGCTCCACTCTAATCTGGAAGCAAGAAGTTTATGAGCGTCACAGAGGAAAAAATCGAGCGAGTAATTGGCACAGCGGGCCTCGGGTGGGATGTCGAGCGCGTGCGCGAAGACTTCCCCGTGCTCAAGCAGACGGTCAACGGCAAGCCGCTCGTCTACCTGGACAACGCCGCCTCCTCGCAGGTCCCGCAGATAGTCGTTGACCGCGGCAGCGTCTACCTGGAGCAGGAGCACTCGAACATACACCGCGGCGTGCACTACCTGAGCCAGAAGGCGACGACCGCCTATGAAGGCGCGCGCGAGAAGGTCAGGCGCTTCATCAACGCGCGCGAGTCGCGCGAGTGCATCTTCGTGCGCGGCACGACCGAGGGCATCAACCTCGTCATGCACGGCTACGGGCGCAAGTTCATCGGCGAGGGAGATGAAGTGGTCATCTCCGCGATGGAGCACCACGCCAACATCGTCCCCTGGCAGATGCTCTGCGAGGAGAAGGGCGCTGTCTTGCGCGTCATCCCGATGAACGACGCGGGCGAGCTGCTTCTGGACGAGTACGACGCGCTTCTTAATGAGCGGACCAAAATCGTCGCCGTCACGCACATCTCGAACGCGCTCGGCACGATCAATCCCGTCAAAGAAATCATCGCGCGCGCGCACAAGTACGGCGTGCCGGTCTTGATAGACGGCGCTCAGGGCATCGTTCATTTGCCCATAGACGTGCAGGACTTGGACTGCGACTTCTACGTCTTCTCGGGCCACAAGATGTTCGCGCCGACCGGGAGCGGCGTCATCTACGGCAAGGCCGAGTGGCTGGAGCGCATGAGCCCTTTCCAGGGCGGCGGCGACATGATTCGCACGGTGACTTTCGAGAAGACGACCTACGCGGGGCTGCCGAACAAGTTCGAGGCCGGCACGCCGGCCATCGCCTCGCAGATCGGGCTCGGCGCGGCGATAGATTACCTGAACGCCATCGGGCGCGAGCGCGCGGTCGTCTATGAGCATGAGCTTCTGGCTTACGCGACCGACAAATTGAGTGCCATCGAGGGCGTCCGCATCATCGGCACCGCCGCCGAGAAGGCGAGCGTTGTCTCCTTCGTCGTGGACGAGGTGCACCCGCACGACATCGGCACGATTCTGGACCAGGAAGGCATCGCCGTGCGCGCCGGCCACCACTGCGCCCAGCCCGTGATGCATCGCTTCAACGTGCCGGCGACCGCCCGCGCCTCCTTCGCCTTCTACAACACCAGGCAGGAAGTGGATACGCTCGTGCGCGCCGTCGAAAAAGTGATAGAGGTATTTTCTTAATGATGAATGCGGAACGATGAATGGTGAATTAAAAGCCAAACGCCTTTTCATTCCGCATTCATCGTTCCGCATTCATCATTTCTCTTATTGTCATGTCAGAACTGAGCGAGCTATACCAGCAGGTCATTCTCGACCACAACAAGAAGCCGCGGAATTTTCGGCGGATTGAGGACGCGAACCGCCGGGCCGAGGGGTACAATCCGCTGTGCGGCGACCAGCTGACGGTCTACATGCAGCTGGAGGACGAGGTCGTCAGGGACGTGAGCTTCGAGGGCTCGGGCTGTGCCATTTCTAAGGCGGCGGCGAGCATGATGACGCAGAGCGTCAAGGGCAAGACCAAGCAGGAGGCCGAAACCCTTTTCGGCGAGTTTCACAGGATGGTGACGGGGGAGCTTAACGAAGAGGCGGAGCCGCACCACCTGGGCCGCCTGACCATCTTCGCGGGCGTGCGCGACTTCCCGGCGCGCGTCAAGTGCGCGAGCCTCTCCTGGCACACGATGCAGGCCGCGCTTAACAACCGTGAGGAGACCTCGACCGAAGGCGCGCTCGACCCCGTCGGGGCGCAGGAGGGGAGTCTTTAATCCCGGCGCGTCCTTGCTGGCACAACTTTTAGACGAAGGCGGTCCTGCGCGGGCCGCCTTCTTTTGTTGCTGGCAAAGATGAATGGCGCGAGGCATAATGCTGGTCTTCGGGAGTCAGCATGTTGAGCATCAACCGGGTTGAGTTGCGCGAGATTCGTCTGCCGCTCGTGCACTTCTTCGAGACGAGTTTCGGGCGCACCACCGAGCGGCGCATCGTGCTCGTGCGCGTCAGCGAAGCGGACGGCGTCGAAGGCTGGGGCGAGTGCACGGCGGGCGAAGGGCCTTTCTACTGCGAGGAGTGGACGGAGACGGCCTGGGCCGCGCTCAAGGATTATCTCGGCCCAATGGTCTTGCGGCGCGAGGCCGAGGGGGCGGCCGACATCTTCCCCTTGATGAAGGCCGTGCGCGGCAACCGCATGGCGAAGGGCGCGATTGAGGCGGCGTGCTGGGACCTGGAGGCGAAGCGCGCGGGCGTGCCGCTCTGGCGGCACTTGGGCGGCGTGCGCCGCGAGATTCCGTGCGGCGTCTCGATAGGAATTCAGGACACCGTCGAGGCGCTCGTCGAAAAAATCGGGCGTGAGCTGGACGCGGGCTACCGGCGCATCAAGATCAAGATTAAGCCGGGCTGGGACCTGGCGGTCCTGGAAAAAGTGCGCGCGAGCTTTCCCGAGATTCAGTTGATGGCGGACGCCAATTCGGCCTACCGCCTTGAGGACGCGCCCACCCTGCGCGCGATGGACGAATTCGACTTGACGATGATCGAGCAGCCGCTGGCGTACGACGACATGCTGGACCACGCCGAGTTGCAGCGGCAGTTGCACACGCCCGTGTGCCTGGACGAATCGATCCGCACGCCCGAGGACGCGCGGCATGCGATTGATCTGGGCGCGTGCCGCGTGGTCAACGTCAAGCTCGGCCGAGTCGGCGGCCACGCGGAGGCGCGGCGTGTCGAGCGCGTGTGTCGCGAGAGGAAGATTCCCGTCTGGTGCGGCGGTATGCTCGAATCGGGCATCGGGCGCGCGCACAACATCGCGCTCTCAACGCTCCCAGGCTTCACGCTCCCCGGCGACGTGTCCGCGAGCGCGCGCTATTGGTCCGAAGACGTGATCGAGCCGCCCGTCACCGTCACCCCTCTGGGCACCATCATCGCGCCCGACGCGCCGGGGCTCGGCTTCGAGATTAACCGCGAGCGAATCGAGAGGCTGACGGTCAGGAAAGAGGAGCTGCGGGGATAATTCAAAATCATGGGGCGTGAGTTTACGAAATCGACGGCCGGCGAGGTGCTGGCGCTGCTGGAATCCAGGCGGGGCGAGACGCTGGCGCTCGTGCGCGCGCTGGTCGAAAGTGAATCCCCGTCGGGCGACGTTGAAGGGAGCCGCGAGGTCGTCGGGCTGTTAGCGGAGGCGGCGCGAGGCACCAAAGGCGTCACTTCGGTCGAGCGGATAGAGAGCCCGGAGTACGGGGAGCACCTGCGCGTGCGCGCGTTTGACGGCGCGGGCGGCGAGTCGCGGCCCGTCCTGCTCGTCGGCCACACGGACACGGTGCACGCGCGCGGCACGATCAACGAGCGGCCGTGGCGCGAAGAGGGCGGGCTCATTTATGGGCCAGGAATTTTCGACATGAAGGCCAACTGCGCGCTGGCGCTCGAAGCTCTCCGCGCCTGCTCGGCGCTCGACCTCATGCCGCGCCGCCCCGTAGTCCTCCTGCTGACGTGCGACGAGGAGGTGGGCAGCACGACGGGCCGACCGTTGGTGGAAGAGGAAGCACAGAAGGCGGCGAGCGTCCTCGTGCTTGAGCCTTCGGCGAGCGGCGGGCGCGTCAAGACGGCGCGCAAGGGGACGGGGATATTCACCATGTCCGCGCACGGGGTCGCGGCACACGCGGGCCTTGAGCCGGAGAAAGGCGCGAGCGCCATTCTGGAATTGGCCCGGCAGACCGAGCGCCTGCACTCGCTGAGCGACACCGCGCGCGGCGTCAGCGTCAACGTCGGCGTCTTCCAGGGCGGGACGCGCTCGAACGTCGTCGCGGCCGGCGCGCGCGCCGAGATTGACCTGCGCTTCGCCACAAACGAGGACGCGCGCAGGCTCGAAGAGGCGATACTGAACTCTCGCCCCTTCGACGAGCGCGTGCGGCTCACGGTCGAGGGCGGCGTCAACCGCCCGCCGCTCGAAAGGACCGCCGGGGTGGCGGCCCTCTACGAGCTGGCGCGCGGGGTGGCGGCCCGCCTCGGTTTCGAGTTGGGCGAGGCCGCGGTCGGCGGCGCTTCGGACGGAAACTTCGCCGCGGCGCTCGGCGTGCCAGTCTTAGACGGCCTGGGCGTTGAAGGCGACGGCGCGCACGCCACGCACGAGCACATCGAGGCCGCCGCCCTCGCGAGGCGCGGCGCATTACTCGCGGGAATAATCGCTTCGCTCTGAAATAGTTTCAGGTTTGAGGCTCCAGGTTTCAAGTTAAAGACAAAGAGCCTGGAACCTGGAACCTGAAACTTGAAACCCGAGAAAATGAAACTCGCTACCTGGAACGTCAACTCGATAACGGCGCGGCTGCCTCTGGTGACGAAGTGGCTGGAGGCGGAGCGGCCGGACGTGCTCTGCTTGCAGGAATTGAAATGCGTGGACGAGAAGTTCCCGGCCGAGGCGTTCGCGGAGCTGGGCTACAGTTCGGCGGTCTTCGGCCAGCGGACTTACAACGGAGTGGCGATTGTCTCGCGCGAGGAGTGCGCGGACGTGCGGCGCGGCTTCCCTGACGACGAGGAGGGGGCGCACGCGCGTTTGATAGCCGGCACGGTCGGCGGCGTGCGCGTCGTCAACGTCTACGTCCCGAACGGGCAGTTCGTGGGCTCGGACAAGTACCGCTTCAAGCTCGAATGGATGCAGCGCCTGCGCCACTTCTTCGACGAGCACTACGACACGGGCGAGCGCGTGCTGCTTTGCGGAGACTTCAACGTCGCGCCGGAGGAGCGGGACGTGCACGACCCCGCAGCGTGGGAGGGGCACGTACTCTTCAGCCGGCGCGAGCGCGCGGCGCTGGAAAAAATACGCGAGTGGGGATTCAAGGACGCCTTCCGCCTGCACACGGAGGAGGAGGGGCATTACTCCTGGTGGGACTACCGGCAGGGCTCGTTCCGACGCAACGCCGGGCTGCGCATAGATCACGTCTGGGTCTCGGAGCCGCTGGCCCAAAATTCAAAAGAGACCTGGATAGACAAGGAGCCGCGCACTTGGGAGCGGCCGTCAGACCACACGCCGGTCGTGAGCACTTTTGATTTTTGATGTGCGATTTTTGATTGGGGCGGGCGCGGGGAACAACGAGCTTGGCTAACAAGGGAAGAGAGAGCAAGGGGACGAGCAAACTTAAGCGGGCTTCACGCGCTCCCGCGAGCTTGCCTGTCGTCATCACGCCCGCGCTCCTCCGGCGCTGGGCCGTGCCGCAGCCGGACGAGGGCGGCGACAAGGAGGAGCGCGGGCGCGTGCTGGTGGTCGGCGGCGAAAGGGAGACGCCGGGCGCGGTAGTGTTGGCGGCCGAGGCAGCACTGCGCGCGGGCGCAGGCAAGCTTAGAATCGCGGTCCCGCGCGGCATCGCCCTCGTCGTGGCGGCGGCCTTGCCCGAGGCGCGCGTCTTCGGCCTGCCGGAAACGCGCGCGGGCGTCCTCTCCGAAAGGGCGGCGGGGAAAATCGTCGAGCTGACGGGCGGCGTGCAATGTCTGCTCGTCGGGCCGGGAATGATTGACGAGCGCGCGGCGGCGCGTTTGATGTGGAAGGTGCTGCCCGGAATCGAGGGCGCGACGTTGATTCTGGACGCGGCCGCGCTCGCCTGCCTGAAGGAACGCGGACGATGCTCGCGCCATCCCGATTCCCGAATCATCCTGACGCCGAACGTGGACGAGATGGCGGAGCTTCTGGGCCAAAGCGTGGCCTCAATCAAGCGCGACCCGGCGGCGCGTGCGCGGCGTGCGGCGGAAGATTTTCGCGCGGTCGTCGCGCTCAAAGGCAGAGAGACCTACGTCACTTCGCCGGGCCGCCCGGATGCTTACGTCAACCGCGCGGGCAACGTCGGCCTGGCGACCTCAGGCTCAGGCGACGTGCTCGCCGGATTGGTCGCGGGCCTCGCGGCGCGCGGCGCTGCGCCTTTGCAGGCGGCCGTCTGGGGCGTCCACCTGCACGCCCGCGCGGGCGACGAATTGGCCCGGCGCGTGGGGCCTCTCGGGTACCTGGCGCGCGAGCTGGCGCGCGAAGTGCCGCGCCTGATGTCCGGGCTCTCCGGGCGGAAGCCGAGGTGAGAAAAGTGTGGTCCGCAAAAACTCGTACTCCTTCCAGATTTTATTGACAGCCCCGGTTATTTAGACTAAGCTTCGCCCCTCTTCAAAAGGTCTTGGCGTTTCACCGAAGCTTTCCAGCCTGAGGTAAAAAGCCTGAAACGATTCAAGCGGCCACTGTCACCCTTGACTTGCAGCGCCACAGTCTGAAGAGGTTCCTGGCAGTAAATCGTGCGGACCAATTCCTGGTAGCTCCGACCTCGCATCGCGGACACCCGTGCGACCCGCAAGTCGTCGGCGGTCCCTCATCAACCCGGAGGACGGTGCTTACCTCTTCTCGAATTGCGGTCGTCGCGGTCACGGGAGGGCCAGCGGCTTAGCCATTCATACACGCCACAAGGGGTTCTCGTTCGGCAAAGCAAACATAAGTTCGTCACTGGCTCCCCTCGCAACAGAGTCCGCAGTCTGAACGGGCCGCGGACGGTTACACCGGCTCTTAGAAACACGGAGACTTCCGCCCGACCGGACTGCTCTGTAAGCACCGACCTTGCCGGCCGGAAACCTCCAGACACGCGTGTCTCAAGCAGGCATGCTCCCCTTCAACCACAGACCTAAAAGGAAGATGATATGAGCAAAAACCCCTTGAAGAAGGCTGCGAAACTGGCCTTCGGAATCAACGCGGTCGCCGCGGCTATCTTCGTCCTGATTGCAGGGACGGCGGCGACGGCGCAGACCGGGCACATTAAGAAATCACAGAGCGACAAGGCCGCCTCCAGGGCCGCCGACGAAGACGCCGACGAGTACGAGTCGGTAGAAGTGGCGGGCCAGACGGTCGCGGTCGATAAGAAGACCGGCAAGCTCCGTCAGCCCACGCGTGACGAGGCCGCGGCCCTGGCCGAAGGCATGAAGAAGCTGGTCAATCAGTCGGCCGACGGACTGACTCCGGTTTACCACGGCAACGGCTCGATCTCGCTCGACCTGCAAGATCGTTACCAGACCATCGCCGTCGCCAAGAAGAACCCGGACGGCACGCTCACGGAGGCTTGCCTGAGCAGCCCCCCGGAAGTTGACGCCTTCCTCGGCGTAGTGCCGAAACCGATAGCCAGTCGCGCGGCGAAGGCCACCCGCGGGTCGCGCGCGAAAGCGCACCGCAGGACGACGAGAAGGGAGCAGACCAATGACAAATAAACTTTCAACCAGACACGCGCTCCGCTTCGCCCTCCTCGCCGTCTGCCTGCTGACTCTCTCCGTCACCGCCCTGGCGAACTCCACGGTGACCATCATCAACATCAACGCGCCGGGCGTGGGCTTCAACGATCCGACACCGGTGGCCCCGCTCCCGACCAACCCCGGCACCACCCTCGGCCAGCAGCGGCTCATCGCGGCCCAGTTCGCCGCGGACCTCTGGGCCGCGACGCTCGACAGCAACGTGGAGATTAAAGTGCAGGCGTCATTCGGTGCCCGCACCTGCAACGCTACCTCGGCCGTGCTCGCCTCGACCGGCGTGATTCAAATCTTCGCCAACTTCGTCAACGCCGAACACTTCAACCATTGGTACCCGGTCGCCCTCGCCAACAAGCAGGCGGGTTTCGACCAGGCCCCGGACGACCTGTCGAACGGCCCGGCCAACGACTTTCAGATCATCTTCAATATTAACCTCGGCCAGACCGGCTGCCTGACCGGCTCGCCCTTCTACTACGGCCTCGACGCCAACGAACCTGCCGGCCAGGTTGACCTTGTGGCGACGGCGCTGCACGAGTTCGGCCACGGCATGGGCTTCACGCAGTTCGCCAGCGTGACCAGCGGCGCACAGCCCCTGAACTTGCCCGACACGTATAACAGGAACCTGTACGACACGACGACGAATAAGGCTTGGCCCGCCATGACCAACGCCGAGCGCGCCGCCTCCGCGATTAACCCGCGCAAGGTGGTCTGGACCGGGACGCAGGTGACGTTGGACGTGCCGACCGTGCTCAGCCTGGGCACGCCGATTCTCAAGGTCAATTCGCCCGGCGCTATCGCGGGCAACTACGAAGTCGGCGCGGCGCAGTTCGGGCCGCAGTTGAGTTCGCCGGGCGTCACCGCCAACGTCGTGCTCGCGCTCGACCCGGCGAACGGGGCCGGGCCGTCAACCACGGACGCCTGCTCGCCCATCACGAACGCGGCGGCGGTCGCGGGCAAGATCGCGCTCGTTGACCGCGGCACGTGCGGCTTCATCGTCAAGGTGAAGAACGCGCAGAACGCCGGGGCCATCGCGGTGCTCGTCGCGGATAACGTCGCGGGCGGCCCGCCGGCCGGCCTGGGCGGCGTTGACCCGACCATCACCATCTCCTCGGTCAGAATCACGCTGCCCGACGGGAACACGATCAAGGCGCAGTTGGGGACGGGCGTCAACGCCACGCTCGGCCTCGACCTGACGTTGCGCGCCGGCGCTGACCCGCTGGGCAGGGCGTTGATGTACACGCCGAACCCGGTCATCCCCGGCTCCACCATCTCGCACTGGGACACGAGTGCTTTCCCGAACCAGATCATGGAGCCGAACATTAACGGCGACCTTCCGCACCTCATCGCCACTCCCCAGGACCTGACCGTCTCGCTGATGCGTGACATCGGCTGGTACCCGGACGCGGACCTGGACCTGGTCGCCGACGGCAACGACTGCGAGCCGCATTCGGACCGCAGGCCAACGGTCATCATCGGGAGTTGCGACACGGGCGTGCCGAACCCGATGGGCGCGGACGGCTGCACGCTGGCCGACCTGATCAATCACATCGGCGCGAGCGCGAAGAACCACGGCCAATTCGTCAGCGGCGTCGCGGACCTGACGAACGCGCTGAAGAAGGCCGGGCTCATGACGGGCGCTCAGAAGGCGGCGATTCAGAGTTGCGCGGCCGGCGCGAGCATCCCGTAGGACTACAAACCCGACGCCGGGTGATTGACCGTGCGTCTTCGAAAGGGGCCTGCGCCATCAAGCGCCGGCCCCTTTTTACACGTCAGGAGCCACTGAAGCGGCAGGGTCGCGGCGGCCCGGTCTATCGCTATTGTTTTCCTGTCCATCTACGTTTGACAGTGGGGGGCATTTAGATTAGACTCCCCGCGCTTCATCAGTTTGGCGTTTCACCGAAGCTATCCGGCCTGCGGTAAAAAGCCTAAAAAGAAGAATCAACCGATCCTGGTTTGGGTGGTCTGTGCGTCTTGCCCTCGGGTGAGCCTCACTGGTTGGAATGTTATCCCCCTAAATCTCGTGTGCAGACGATGGTGACGTTATCGGTGCGCTTATTAAGAGGCTCTGACGGCCCGCCGCTTCGGTTGTCCACTCTGGTAATTCAAGAACATTGACCTCGCGCAGATTAAGAATCAATACCGGCACGGTTATGTGTGCGCGTGCGCCTTTCAGGCGTGCCCTCGCTTTGCTGATGCTGCCGCTGGTCTGTTGCGCACAGGCCGCCCCGCCGGCCGCCGTCGTCTCGCTGCGACAAGAGTTCACACTCAAATTGGGCCAAACAGTTCGCGTCAAGGGCGAGGAACTCCGGGTCAGGTTCGTCTCCGTGGTCGAAGACTCGCGTTGCCCGAGAGGCGAGCAGTGCATCCGGCAGGGCAGCGCGAAAATCAGGCTGGAGATCACGAGCGGCGAAGACAAGCCCGCCGCCGTTGAGCTGACGACCGAGCCGGGCGCGCAAGAGGCCGCATACCGGCAATACTTCCTGACGCTCGTCGCGCTCGACCCTTATCCGGCGGCCAGCGGACAGTCCGCCCCGGAAGATTACCGGGCCACGCTCGTCGTTGATAAAAACCGCGCGGGCGGCGGCCCAGTGAAAGAGGGTCCGGTTCAGGAATAAGTTCGCCGCGCCCGCGCCGGGCGCTTTGAGGTTCCCGGCCACGCCGGGCGATGACCTGAGAAACAGTAGCGGGCGCTTTCCGCCCATTCGCTTAGCGATAATTGAAGTTTCTGTAAAACGATTACTGGCTGGCCCCCCGTGCCTGCGGTTCCCCGCAAAATCGCTTTCCAGCCTTACGGTAAACCCCGCGCGGTGGCGACCGGAGCTACGGCGCTTTCCCCTTGTAAGGAGAATTTTCCCTGATGAAAAAAATTTCCATCATGCTGGGTGGGGGCGTCGTTCTGCTCGTCCTCGCCCTGCTACAGTTCGCCCCGCTTGCGACCCCCACGCAAGCCGAGTCGGTCAAAGGGAAGGGGCAAAGCACGCAGGCCCTCGAAGGCCCCGGCGGGAAGCACAAAGTATTAGACCCGGCTGGCATCCAGCGGTTAAAAATCGACACGGGTAACAAGGCGAAAGTGACCGTCTCCGACGCGACCGGCTCCGCGCGCTTCGTGCGCTTCGCGCCCGGCACGAAGGGCGACCTGATGGGGTCAACTAAGGCCGGCACGGCCAACGTGAGGTCGGCCGCCTTCTTCAAACAGTATGGCGGCATCTTCGGCATCAAGAACGACCAGGCCGAGCTGAAGCTCACCGAAGAGAAGGCCGACAAGGCCGCGGGCAAGAACCTGACCTACAGGCAGTACTACCAGGGCGTCCCCGTCTTCGCCGGCATCCTCAAGACCCACTTCGACGCGTCGGGTAATCTGAGCGCCGTCAACGGCAACTTCATCCCCGAGATCAAAGTCAACTCCAAGCCGTCCAAGAGCGCGCAGGAAGCCGCCGCGACCGCCCTCGACATCATCACCGATGAGATGGGTGCCGACCGCGGGCTGTCCGTCGCGGCCACGACGCTTTACGTCTATCGCACGGGTCTCGCCAAGGGCGTCAACGGCCTGAACTACCTGGTCTGGGAAGTCGAAGTGAGCAACCGCACGGACGCGCGCGACATGCTCTACATCGACGCGCACACGGGCCAGCTCGTCGACCGTCTCCCCGGCATCGTCGACGGCATGTACCGCCGCGCCTACAACGGCCAGGGCCTCACGCAGGCGCAGATCCTCGCGACCATCTACCCCAACAGCCCGTTCTGGGTCGAGGGCGACGCGTTCCCGACCGGCAACGCCGAAGCCGACAACATGATCGTCTCCTCGAAGGAGACCTACGACTATTACAACAACGCCTTCGGCCGCGACTCGTTCGACGGCACGGGCGGGATCATGGACTCGATCTTCAACCGCGGCTACTCCTGCCCGAACGCCTCCTGGAACGGGACGTTCATCTCGTTCTGCCCCGGCATGACTACAGACGACGTGACGGCACACGAGTGGTCGCACGCCTACACGCAGTACACGCACGGCCTGATTTACCAGTGGCAGCCGGGCGCTTTGAACGAGTCCTACTCGGACATCCACGGCGAGACGGTTGACCGCATCAACGGCCGCGACAACGTCGGCAACTCGGCCAACGACCCGGCCCGCACAGACGACAGCTGCTCGACCTACGGTGGCATCCCCCGCCCGGCGCTCGTCGTCACGGGCGGCGCGGCGGCTGGCAGCTACCTGGCCCGCGCCTCTGTGAACGAGCCCGCGCGCCCCTTCACGGTCGGGCCCCTCCCGATGGCCCTCTCTGTCCCGAACGGGGCTTGCAGCGCCATCACCAGCAACGTCGCCGGCAAGATCGTCGTCATTGACTGGACGCTCCTCCCGAACGGTGCCAACCAGTGCGGCTCCGGTGCCCGCGCCCAGAACGCCATCAACGCTGGCGCGGCGGGCATCATCTTCATAGCCCCGTCAACCGGCTTTCTTAATCTCGGTTCGCTCGCGGGCATCGCCAGCCTCGAAATCTCGGCCGCCAACGGCGCGACCATCAAGGCCAACCTGCCGGCCAACGCGACGATCAGCCTCGGCGTCGGCACCGACGCCTCGACCCGCTGGCTCGTGGGCGAGGACGACACGGCCGTCGGCCTGACCGGCGCGCTCCGCGACATGATGAACCCGTCCTGCTTCGCCAACCCCGGAAAAGTCACAGACGCTTCCTTCTACGTCTGCGGCCCCGGCACTGCGGCCAACGACAACGGCGGCGTTCACACGAACTCCGGCATCCCGAACCACGCTTACGCGCTGATCGTTGACGGCGGCACTTACAACGGCTACACCATCAACGGCATCGGCCTGACGAAGGCCGCGCACATCTACTTCCGCGCCGAGTCTGTCTACCAGAACCCGGCCTCGGACTTCGCAGACCACGCCGACGCCATCGAGCAGTCCGCGACGGACCTCATCGGCGTTGACCTGGCGGACCTCGTGACGGGTCAGCCCTCGGGCCAGATCATCACGGCCTCGGACGTGAACGAGGTCAAGAAGGCCATGCTGGCGACCGAGATGCGCACCCAGCCTGTGCAGTGCGGCTTCACGGACCTGCTCGGGAAGAACCCGCCGGCCGACCCCGCTTGCAACACGGGCCTGTCGCGCGTCACCTTCTACAACGAAGACTTCGAAGGCAACACCGCCGCCTGGACCGCCTCCGGCACGCCGGGCGCGACCAACAGCGGCGGCTTCGGCAACCTGCCGAACTGGTCCGTCAGCAGCACGCTGCCCGACCGCGCCGGGAAAGCCTTCTTCGTCCCGAACACCTCGGCCGGTAACGTGGCCTGCGCCAGCCCGACGCTGGGCGAGGCGGGCGTCCGCTCTGTGACCAGCCCGAGCATCACGATCCCGGCCACCTCGGGCAACACCATCCTCCGCTACAAGAACTGGATGGCTTCCGAGTTCGGCTTCGACGGCGGGCAGTTGTACATCAGCGTCAACGGCGGGCCGTTCACGCTGGTGACGGCGACGCCGACGCAGTACTTCCTCTACAACGGCTACAACATCTTCATGGCGACCACCGCGC
The DNA here is from genome assembly GCA_036403435.1 of Pyrinomonadaceae bacterium. Lineage (GTDB taxonomy): Bacteria > Acidobacteriota > Blastocatellia > Pyrinomonadales > Pyrinomonadaceae > QHXM01. Next base: position 39,092 of record DASWQY010000173.1, on the reverse strand, counting down.
AAGGCAGCGACAACCCGCGACAGGGCCAGCAGGCCCTCTCGGGCGGCGACGGCGGCAAGGTGGACGGCAGTTGGGGCACGACGGTCGTCAACCTGACGGCGCTCGCGCCGGCCGGCTCGAACGTTCAGCTCCGCTGGGACTTTAGCAACGACTCCTGCGGCGGCTCTACGTTCGGTTGGTACATTGACGACGTGAGCCTGACCTCGTGCGTCGCGCCCGTGGCGACCAACACGGTCGTGGACCCGGCCGCCGGCCAGTACAGCGATCAGGTCACGCTCAAGGCGACGGTCAGCCCGATGGCTTACTACGACCAGACGGGTGCCGGCAGCGTCGCCTTCACGGTCAACGGCAACTCGGTCGGCTCCGCCCCGATTAACGCCGCCGGCATCGCCACCCTGCCCTACACCATCGGTGAAGGCGCGGGCAGCTACACCATCGGCGCGAGCTTCAGTAGCTCGAACGCGGCCTTCCAGAACAGCGGCGGGTCGAACACGCTCACGGTCTCGAAGGAGAACGCCACGGTCACGCCGGACGCGGCCAATCCTTTCGCCGTGAAGGTAGCTTCGGCCGGCGGCACCTCGCCCGCGTTCACGCTCAAGGCGTCCATCAAGGAAGTCGCCGACGGCAGCCTGGGTGACATCTCGAAGGCCGTCCCCGTGACGTTCAAGCTCGTCCCGGTGGGCGCTGGCTCGACCATCCAGTGCAACGCCACGACCGGCACGGTCGCAAGCGGCGCGCTCAACGTGGCGTGCAACTTCGCGTCCGTCCCCGTCAACGTTTACGACGTGAACATCAGCATCGGCGGCAACTACTACACGGGCTCCGCCGACTCCATCGTCGTCGTTTACGACCCGTCGCTCGGGTTCGTGACGGGCGGCGGCGTCGTGACGCACAACGGCGTCAGGGCCAACTTCGGCCTGAACATCAAGTACCTGAAGAACGGCAACGCTCAAGGGAACTTGATCTACATCGAGCACCGTGCGACGGGCGATGTCGTGGTCAAGAGCACCGCGATGGGCGTGATGGCGATTGTCGGCGGCGAGGCTCAGCCCGTGGGCAAGGCCGTCGTCAACGGCGTCGGCAACTACAGCTTCATCGCCAGGGCCATTGACAAGGGCGAGCCGGGGACGGCCGACCAGTTCGGCCTCCGCGTCACCGCCCCGAACGGCGCGGTCGTGGCCGACCTGACGTTCAACCCGATCACCCTGAGCGGCGGGAACATTCAGGTCCCGAAAGTGAAGTAACCGCCCGGCCTGAATCAACAACCTGTGAGTGAGTCGCCGACTCGCTCACAAATAAAGAGAGACGCCCCGCGTGACGTTCGTCACGCGGGGCGTCTTCGTTTAACCCACCCGGCTCGTCCAGGTTTTAGCTAATACCTGTTTCTAAGACTCGTGAGCCCGTTGCGCGTCATCACCCACAGGCTGAAGATCAGGAGCGTCCAGACGACGGCCGAGGCGAAGACGGGGAAGAGATAGCCGCCGAGCGCGTTGACCATCGAGTTCGGCAGCGAGTCGCCGAGCCAGAAGCCCGGCGCGAAAAAGTAGATCATCAGCGTGTACGGGAAGACGAAAGCCAGCCCGGCCAGTATCACGCTGGCGAGAGTCGAGAGAGCGAGGCGGGACAAGTTAGACATTTTGGGGCAACACCTCCTAACGATTATTAAGCGCGGCGAGTGGTCCGCCGCGCGGTTGATGAGGGCCTTGCCGGTTGCCTGATGAACCTGGATTGAGAGGATGATCCGCCCGAAGGCTTCCGCCCCAAAACGGAAGCCCCAATGTGCCATTATAAATTTGCGTGCGGGCGCAGGTAGTAGAGCTTGCTCAGTTGGATGTCAGTTCCGCAGTCTTTTCGGTGATGCTCTTTTCCGCCCAGTCGTTGTCGCGGCTAGATTCGCCCGCCTTGTGGCGCTTGGCCTGTCTCATCCGCTCGACGAGGTTCATGTGGGTGGAGAAGTACGGGATGCTCTTGCCGACGATCTCCTGGACGGTCTCGAACTGCTTGGCGGCCATGAATTTTGCCAGACCCTCCTTCAGTTCGTCAATGATTTTTACGCCGTGCAGCATCACGCCCGTGCAGAGCTGGACGGTCGAGGCCCCCAGCAGCATGAACTCCAGCGCGTCGCGCGAATTCTCGATGCCGCCGATGCCGCTGATGGAGACGCCATCGGGCAGCGCCTGGGCCAACTGGCTCACCATGCGGAGCGCGATGGGCCGGACGGCCTGCGACGAGTAGCCGCCCGGCACCGTGTAGCCCTCGACGGTCGGCATGGGCCTGAGTGTTTCGAGGTCCACGCCGATGACGGAGAGGATCGTGTTGATGGCCGAGATGCCCGCGGCCCCGCCGCGCACGGCCGCTAAGGAAGGCTCCTTGATGTTGGTGATGTTCGGCGTCATCTTGGCCCAGACGGGAATCGTCGCGACCTCCGCCACCCAGCGCGTGACCTCCTCCGTAAGGTCAGGGTGCTCGCCCATCTCGGAGCCCATCCGGCGCTCTGTCATCCCGTGTGGGCACGAGAAGTTCAACTCCAACGCGTCCACGCCCGTCTCCTGCACCACGCGGGTCAGCTCCTGCCAGCGCGACTTGTCGTACTCCTCCATGATCGAGGCGATGAGGACGTTTTCGGGGTACTCCTTTTTAATCTCGCGGAACTCCCGGAGCCAAACGTCAATGGGCCTGTCGGAGATCAGCTCGATGTTCTCGAAGCCTATAATCTCGCCGGTCTCGCGCGAGCGCAGCCGCCCGTAGCGCGGGACGACGTTGACGACCTTCGCGCTCTCCAGGCTAACGGTCTTCGCCACCACGCCGCCCCACCCGGCGTCGAAAGACTTGGCGATCACGCGCGCGTTCGTCCCCGGAGGCCCCGAGCCGAGCAGGAACGGGTTGGGGAACTTGATGCCGTTGACTGTGATTGAGAGATTCATACTTTCACCTGATCTCCTTCCGCGCTCATTCCAGCCGGGTGCCGAAGCCTGGGGCGAGAATGCGACGCCTAGCCTTTAGTGAAATAGACCATGGGGCCGCCGCCCTCCGTCACGCCCAAACGCCCGTCGCTGCCGACGCTCGCCTCGACCTTCCCGCGCTGGCCGGGGCCGGTCAGCTCGATCTTATCCCCCGCCTTCGTGTACGTGCCCGTGATCTCTTTCCGCGCCGAGTCCTTGAATTTAATCGCGAACGTCCCGTCCTTGTTGATAACGAACGAGTCGATCCGCATGTGGTCGTTGTCGCCCGACGCTGACGCGGCGGGCTTCCAGGTGCCCACAAACGGGTCGGACTTACACGCCGCGAACGTCAGGCACAAGACCAGGAGACATCCCAGGCCCGCCAGGCGACTGCCGTTTCTCATTGTACTTTCCCTTTCTTTTAGGTGACAGGGCCGCCGGCCGACGCTTGCGCCTTAACCGAACGCCGTCCGGCATCCCTCCTCAATGGCCGCGAGGTTGTCCTCGTTACTCCATGACGAGCGGCTCGTAGCTTTCGGGCCTGCGGTCGCGGAAGAATTGCCAGGTGTTGCGGACCTGGCGAATCATGTCCAGGTCCAGGTCCGCGACGACCAGCGCGTCTTCGTCGCGCGGGGCCTGGGCAATGAATTGGCCGCGCGGGTCGCAGAAGTAGCTCTGGCCGTAAAACTCGCCGATGTCCCAGGGCTGCTCGTGGCCGACGCGGTTGATGGCTCCGACGAAGTAGCCGTTGGCGACGGCGTGCGCCGGCTGCTCCAACCTCCATAAATATTCGGAGAGCCCCGCGACCGTGGCCGACGGGTTGAAGACTATCTCCGCGCCGTTCAGGCCGAGGATGCGCGCGCCTTCGGGGAAGTGGCGGTCGTAGCAGATGTAAACGCCGATGCGCGCGTAGGCCGTGTCGAACGCCGGGTAGCCGAGGTTGCCCGGCTTGAAGTAGAACTTCTCCCAGAAGCCGGGCGCGACGTGCGGGATGTGGTTCTTGCGGTACTTGCCGAGGTAGGTGCCGTCGGCGTCAATCACGGCGGCCGTGTTGTAGTAGATGCCGGTAATCTCTTCCTCGTAAATTGGCACAATGATGACCATCCCGTGCTGCTTCGCCACGTCCTGCATCAGCTTAACGGTCGGGCCGTCCGGCACCTTCTCGACCGCCTCGTACCAGCGCACCTCCTGCTCGGCGCAGAAGTACGGCGTCGTGAAGACTTCCTGCATGCAGAGAATCTGCACGCCCTGGCGCGCGGCGTCTTCAATCATCTTCAGGTGCTTTTCAATATTGGCGCGCTTGATCTCTTCAATCGGCGCGTCGGTCGGCGCGGCGTTGGTCGCCTGAATGAGTCCGCATTTGACGGTGCGTGGCATCTCTTCAACTCCTTAGTCCAAAGTCTAATGTCCGAGGTCCAAAGTCAACAAGCCGGGTCTCAGGCTTTGGACTTTGCGACTTCGGACTTCATTAAAACGTAGTAGATGACAAAACCCAGCGCGAAGGTGACGAACCAGGCGTAAGTGTACAGCGTGTCGAAGAAGTTCGGGTCGTCCAGCCTGCCGGTGAAGTTCGGCGTCGTCGCGGCGCGGACGAAGCCTGGGACGACCGGCGCGACCGCGACGGCGAGCGCGAGGAGCGCGCGCCAGTTGAAACCATTGCCGTACGAGTAGCGCCCCTTCGGGTCGAAGAGCGCGGCCAGGTCCAGCCGCTGGCGGCGCAGGACCCAGTAGTCGCAGATGAGTATCCCGGCGATGGCCCCCATCAGGCCCGAGTACCCGAGGAGCCAAGTGAAGATGTAAGCGCCCATCGAGGCCATCAGCTTCCAGGGCATCATGGCGATGCCTATCAGCGCCGTAATCAGCCCACCCGTGACGTACGAGATGCGCTTCGGGTTGAGGTTTGAAAAATCGTTCGACGGCGAGACGACGTTGGCCGCCATGTTGGTCGTCAACTGCGCGGCGAAGATGACGAGCGTGGCGAAGAGGACGACCGAGACGCTGTCGAACTGCTTCATCAGTTCGACGGGGTTCGGGATGGGCCTGCCGTAAATCAAAAGGGTCGCGCTCGTCACCGCCACGCCGATGAAGGCGAAGGCCGTCATCGTCAGCGGGAGCCCGAGCGCCTGGCCCAGCATCTGCGACCTCTGTGATTTCGCGTAGCGCGTAAAGTCCGGGATGTTCAGGCTGAGCGTGGCCCAGTAGCCGACCGAGGCCGTCAGCGCGCCCGGAAAGATGGCCCAGAAATTGTTCTGCTCTTTTTGCAGGCGGCTCGACTCGTTCAGCACGCGGCCCAGTCCGCCCGCGCGCCACGACGCCCACAACAAAAGCGCCGCGCCGCCCAAAAGTAGAAGGGGCGCGGACCAGGTCTCAAGGTACTTGATGCCTTCGATGCCCTTGAGGATGATGAGGACTTCGATGCCCCAGAACAGGAGGAACGCGACCCAGGTGTGGAGCGCGACTCCGAGGACGGCCGCGCCGCCGAAGGAATTGTTCCAGCCGCCCCACATCACGCCGAAGAGCGCGTCGAGCGCCGTCCCGCCGATCCACGTCTGGATGCCGAACCACCCGCACGCCACAATCGCGCGCAGGACTGCGGGGACGTTCGCGCCGAGTGTGCCAAAAGAGGCGCGGCAGAGGACGGGGAACGAGACGCCGTACTTCGTGCCGGCGTGCGCGTTGAGCATCATGGGGACGAGGACGATGGTGTTGCCGAGCAGGATGGTCAACATCGCCTGCCACCAGTTCATCCCCGCCTCTATGAAGCTGCCGGCGAGCGTGTAGGTCGTAATCACCACGCTCATCCCTATCCACAGCGCGGCGATGTTCCACGTGGACCAGGTCCGCTCCTTAATGGTCGTCGGCGCGAGGTCCTTATTCCAGAGCGGACTCTCCGACACGTCCTTGCGCAACTCCTCGAAGTCGCGCTGCGTGACGGCGATGTCTGATGCGGGAGCAGTGCTATTCATTTCCGTCGCTTCTCGTAAACTTCAAAGTCCTCCGGCTCGTCACTGCCGATCATACGTTTTCGCCTCACACTACAACGCCGCGCACGTGCCGCGTTTCAGGAACTGCCCGTCGCCGGGCTTGCCTTTGTACTCGCTGTTTTCTATCACGACGCGCCCGCGCGAGAGCACCGTCTCGACCACGCCGCGGATCGTGCGGCCCTCATAGGCGGAGTAGTCCACGTTCATGTGGTGCGTCTTCACGGAGATGGTCTGCTCGCGCTCGGGGTCGAAGATGACTACGTCCGCGTCGGAGCCGACGGCGATGGTGCCTTTCTTCGGGAAGAGGCCGAACATTTTGGCGGCGGCCGTCGAGGTCAGCTCGACGAAGCGGTTGAGCGAGATGCGGTTCTCGACGACGCCCGTGTAGATGAGCGGAACCCTGTGCTCGACGCCCGGTGCGCCGTTCGGAATTTTCGTGAAATCATCCCGGCCCAATTCCTTCTGCTCCTTCATGCAGAACGGGCAGTGGTCCGTCGAGATGACTTGCAGGTCGTCCGTCTTCAGCCCCTTCCACAGCTCGGCCTGGTTCCACTTCTCCCTGAGCGGCGGCGTCATCACGTACTTCGCGCCCTCGAAGCCCGGCTCGTCGTAGTTGTCTATGGAGAGGAACAGGTACTGCGGGCAGGTCTCGGCGAAGGCGGGCAAGCCCCGGTCGCGGGCCTCGCGCACCTGGTCGAGCGCGTCGGCGCAGGAGAGGTGGACGATGTAAACGGGGGACTCTGCCATCTCGGCAATGGCGATGGCGCGGTGGACGCCCTCGGCCTCGGCGCGCGTGGGGCGAGTTAATGCGTGGTACTTCGGCGCGGTCCGGCCTTGCGCGAGCGCGCGCTTGATGATCTCGTTGATGACGATGCCGTTCTCGGCGTGCATGCAGATGAGGCCGCCGCGCTCGCCCGCGGCCGACATCGCGCGGAAGATGGTCGCGTCGTCAACGAGGAAGACTCCGGGGTAGGCCATGAAGAGCTTGAAGCTCGTGATGCCCTCGTCCATCACCGTGTACAGCTCCTCGATCTGGTTGTCCTCCAGCTCGGTCGTGATGAGGTGAAAGCCGTAATCAATCGCCGTCTTGCCCTCGGCCTTTTTGTGCCAGTTGTCCACGGACTCGATGAGCGACTGACCCTTGTACTGCACCGCGAAATCAATGATCGTCGTCGTCCCCCCGTGCGCCGCCGCGATGGTCCCCGTGCGGAAGTCGTCCGACGCCTCCGTCCCCCCGAACGGCAACTCCATGTGCGTGTGCGGGTCAATCCCGCCGGGGATGACGAGCTTGCCGCCCGCGTCGATGGTCACGTCGGCTTCCAGATCGAGCTTCGCGCCAATCACGGAGACCGTCTCGCCTTCGATCAAAATGTCAGCGTGATAGTTATCGGTGGCGGTGACGATGTTGCCGTTAATAATCAGTGTTCTCATAGTCTGTGTTGGTTGAAGGTTTGCCGCGTCGTCGGGAGCGAAATGTTTATAGAGGCAACCTAAAAATAAATCAACCGAAATTCTTTCGGACGCGCGCGCTCTCCGGCATGGCCGCTTCGGTAAAAGGATTGCCCGCCGCTCCATTCACAGCGCGCGAGTAGTTCGCGGCCCACACAACCTGCTTGCCGGCCTCGCTGCCGGCTGCTGAAACCTGGCGCAATGATTCTTGCATACCGCGTGCGGGGCCGTGTTGGCAAGTCGTTAGTGACGCCGCCCGCAGCAAAAAAACTGTTGACGTGCCCTGCAATCTGTGATACTTCCAGGTGAGCAAATGAGCGAACCCACTGGGCGTGCTTCACACAGACCTCGCGTTCTGACTCACAGGAGGTATCTGTCATGGCAGCCAACAAGCAGTTCAACTCACCCAGCCTTAAGTCCGTTCCAAAACAAGCTATACGCGCCGTGGGCAGTTGTACGTGCTCATGCGACGCCACCTCGGGTGCTGGGGCCGGGGCCGGAAAGCTGGCACAAACTGCCGCGACCGCCAGAAAAGGCGGCAGTTCGAAAGCCTGACGGCGGCTCGTTTCCGCGTCTGAAAATATAGTGAAGGAGGAAAGTCATGGCGGCGAAAGGAAGTAAATTCTCTAGTCCGAACGTCCAACGCTTGGCTCCCAGAGCGGCGTCACTTTGCGATTGCTTGTGCGGCAGCCAGAGTGGCGCGGGCGGCGGGTCGGGCAAAGCGGCGGCCCAAGCTACGGCGAAGGTCAGCCCCTCCAAGAAAAAGTAACACGCCGGCCGGAAGCGTCGGCATTTCCATAGGCGGACGGTGACCCCCTCTCGCACTCGGCACCTATGTTTCTAAAGGGCGTGAACGAACAAGGGATATCAATGAAGGCCCGTTAGGCGCTGTCAGGTCCCCGTCCGCCGAAAGAAAGTACGGAGTGCAAATATGCTCGACCGCACTGTAGTCCCACCACGCCTTGCCCTCATCTATCGCGACGATCACACGCTCGGCTACAACCCCGCGCTCAACGTCTGGGAACGGCTAGAGAGCGACACGGCCGAGGTCCTCAGGTGGCTGCGCGCGGGCCGCGACAAGCACGCGCTGGCGGCCCACCTGGCACGCCGCTTCGAGTACACGAAAGAAGAGGCCGAGGCGCGGCTCCGTCAGGTTCTCAACTGGTGCATCATCCGAAGATTGCTGTACCTGGACGAAGATGTCGGTGACCCGCAGCTTTCGATGGAAAATAACGCGACGCTGTCCACTGTCTATTGGATTTGCACTCAGGCATGCAACCTGAGATGTACGTACTGCTATCAGGACGCGACTTACGCGCGCCCGCATGAACTGACCACTGCCGAAGCGAAAGACCTCGTAGCCCAAGCGTTAGAAGCCGGAGCGGACACTTTTATCTTCACGGGCGGCGAGCCCTTCATGCGGCGCGACCTGCTCGAAGTCGCTCGCTACTCGCGCTCCCTGGGCCTGCTGACGAACGTCATCACGAACGGCCATTTCATCACCACAGAAACCGTCGATGCCGTCGCGGAAACATTCGATAACGTCAGCATCAGCCTCGACCACGGGAACCCCGAGCATCATGATCGGGCCCGCGGCGAAGGGTCGTGGGCGCGGGCGCTCGACGCAATACAATTACTGCTGGGCGCGAATGTGCACGTGGATGTGAATTCGGTCCTGTCCAGCCAGGGGCTGACCGATGTCGAAGAGTTGGTCCGCCTCGGGCACAGTCTTCCGGTCGGCGAGCATAGAATCGTCCCACAATTTCCAATGGGACGCGGGAGCGCGGTCACACAGGATGAACTCAGCCCTTCGGAGTTGATCGGCCTCGGCGACCGACTGCTTCGGGCTGAGAGGGAGTTGAACGAGGCGGGCGTTACAAAGATACGCACCGATGGCGATATAACGTCAAAGGGCGTGATCCGGAATCACTGCGGCGCAGGTCTGAGCGAGGTATCAGTGGACCCGGAGGGGTGGGTGTACCCCTGCAAGCTGCTCCAATACCCGGAGTTTCGGACGGAGAACGTCAGGGCCAAGCGGCTCGCGGGAATCTACGAAGAGCACCCGATATTGGGTGGCCTCCGCCGCCGCGTCGCCAAAACGCTGCACCCCTGCAAGACCTGCATCATTAAGAATCACTGTGCCGGGGGCTGCCGGGGCATACACTACTCTATGACCACCGACTATGGTCAGGCCGACTTAAGGTTCTGCGCGTTTTTGCGAAGCTCCTTCGAGGCGCAGGCGTGGAGAAGCACCGGCTCGCTTCCGCCTCCGCGCAGCACTGATTTTGAAAACGTGCCCATCGCCCCGCTGGTGCAGTTAACCCGAATCGCCGAACAATGAATGTGACAGTCAACCCCGAAGTGATCTGGGACGAAGTGGACGGCGTGATGACACTGTGCCACACGGGCCGTGTGGAGTATTTCCATTTGAACGACACCGGCGGAGTTATTTGGCAGACTTGCACCTCGGCCGACTCCGTGGAAGGCGTCGCGGCGGAAGTCAGCAAGATTTATCCAGAAGAAGACCCCACGGAATTGCGTCGAGAAGTAGACCAGTTCCTGAGGGCGCTTGAAGACGCCAGCTTGTTGACCATCGAGAGATAAAAATGTCTGTGAGAATTGAGGAAAATTGCGTGACCTGCGGCGCGTGCATCTGGGAATGCCCGACACAAGCCGTGAGACCGGGCACCCAACGGCCGGTCGTCCAGCCGTCATCCTGCACTGAGTGCTACGGCTTTTTCGGCGAGAGCCAGTGTGTGGTGGTTTGCCCTGTTGATGCTATCGTCGTGGAACCTGAGCCGGTCGAGCAGTTGGCGGCCAAATACGCTCTTTTGAAACCGACGCGTCCTCCTCAAGACACGTGGGTCTGGCAGAGAATCAAATAACATTGCCCTGATGAGTTTCACGCCAAGACTCCTTTCAAGGCCGTCTCACGTCGCCCACGTCATTGCGTCTCGGCAAAGGCCGCGTCCAGCGCCCCGATGAGTTCGTCCACGGTGTCCCTGGTAGAGTTGAGCATCAGCCCCGTGCGAATCACGTTGGCGTAGAGGCCGCCCTTGCCGATGAGCACACCGCGCCGCCTCGTCCCCTCGAAGACCTTCAGGACAGACTGTGGGTCCGGCTCCTTCGTCTCGCGGTCTTTCACCAATTCTATCGCCTGCATCAGCCCGAGGCCGCGCACGTCGCCGATGGCCTTGTGCTTCTCCTTCAGCTCTTCCAAACGCTCGCGGAAATAAGCGCCGACCTCGGCCGCGTTGCGCTTCAGGTCTTCCTCTTCGATGACACGGATGACGGCGAGGGCGGCGGCCATCGAGACGGGGTTGCCGCCGAAGGTCGAGAAGCTCAGTCCTGGATAAGCGTCGGCGACTTCCGGCGTCGCGGTCGTCATCCCGATGGGCACGCCGTTGCCCATGCCTTTAGCGGAAGTGACGATGTCGGGCTCCACGTCCCAGTGCTCTATGCCGAACCACTTGTTGCCCGTGCGGCCCCACGCGGTCTGCACCTCGTCGGCGATGAAGAGCCCGCCGTGCTGGCGCGTGATCTCGACGGCGCGCTCGAAGTAGCCCGGAGGCGGGACGATGAAGCCGCCGACGCCGAGGATGGGCTCGGCCATGAAGGCCGCTATCTCGCCCGTCGTCGTCGTCATAATCAAATCTTCGATGTCGTTGGCGCAGGCCAGCCCGCACTCCGGGTAAGTGAGCTTGAACGGGCAGCGATAGCAGTAGGGCGCGCGCGCGTGAACGATGCCGGCGACCTGCGGCGGGAGCGGCCGCCACGTCGAGTGGCCGACGGCCGAGAGCGCCGTGGCCGAGCGGCCCGAGTAGCTGTGCCTGAGCACGACGATCTCGTGGCGGCCGGTCGCGGTCTTGGCGGCGTGGATGGCCGTGTCGTCCGCTTCGGTGCCGCTGTTGGTGAAGAAGGATTTCTTCAGGCGGCCGGGCGCGATCTCGGCGAGCTTTTCGGCGAGGTCCGATTGCGGCTTGTTGCAGTAGAGCGTGGAGGTGTGCGAAATCGTCTTGACCTGCTCGATGATGGCCGCGTTCACCTTCGGGTTCGCGTGGCCCACGCTGACGGTCAGCACGCCGCCGAAGCAATCGAGGTAGCGGTCGCCTTTGTCGTCCCAGACGTACATGCCTTCGCCGCGCACGAGCGCGAGCGGCTCCTGGTAATAGGTGGCGACCGCGGGGAAGAGAAACTCCTTGTGCTTACGGACGGTCTCGGACTGCGCGGGTTTCGTTTCGGCTGTGCTCATGGGTGAATCGTTCCTCGTGTGAATTTTAAGAAGAGCCTCACGCAAAGGCGCAAAGGCGCGAAGAAAGCACGCAAGATGAAGGAGCCTTCAACACCTTCGCGGTCGTCTTTGCGTCTTTGCGCCTCCAGCGTGAAATTTCATCAATACAAGTTACCCTCGCGCTTGTGGCCCGTGTAGTCAACGTAAACAACTTTCAGCTCCGTGTAGAAGTCGAGCGCGGTCGAGCCCTGCTCGCGGTCGCCGATGCCCGTTGACTTGATGCCGCCGAAGGGAATGTGCGCCTCGCCGCCGGTCGTCGGCGAGTTGACGTGCGTCATCCCCGTCTCGATCTCTTCGACGAAGCGGAAGATGCGCGCCGCGTCGTTGGAGAAGATGGAGGAGGAGAGGCCGTACTCGGAGTCGTTCGCGACCCTCATCGCCTCGTCGAAGTCCTTGACGCGCAGCACGGACAGGACCGGGCCAAAAATTTCTTCGCGCGCGACGCGCATGTCCGGCGTCACGCGGTCAAAGACCGTCGGCCTGACGAAGTAGCCCTTGTCCAAACGGTCGCCCCCGGCGCGCTCGCCCCCGCACTTTAATTCCGCCCCGTCCTCGCGCCCGATCTCTATGTAGCGGAGCACGGTCTTGAATTGGCTCTCGTCCACGCTCGGCCCCATCTCCGTCTGCGGGTCGCTGCCCGGCCCGAGCCGCATCCCTTCGGCGCGCTCGACGAGCCTTGAGACGAACTCGTCCGCGACCTCTTCGACGACGACGGCGCGGCTCGTCGCCGTGCAACGCTGGCCGGAGGAGCCGAACGCGCCCTGCGCCGTTGACTCGACCGCGAGGCTCAGGTCCGCGTCCTCAAGCACGACAACGGGGTTCTTGCCGCCCATCTCGCACTGCACCTTCGCCCCGCGCCTGGACACCTGCTCGTAGAGCCGGATGCCTATCTCGTTCGAGCCGGTGAAGGAGACGGCGCGCACGGCCGGATGATTGATAATCTCGTCGCCCGCGTCCGAGCCGGAGCCGAGGATGAGATTGAGCACGCCTTTCGGAATCCCCGCCTCCTCGAAAATCTCCACGATGCGAACGGCCGTCGCGGGCGTGAGGCTCGCGGGCTTGAAGACGACCGTGTTGCCCGCGGTGAGCGCGGGCGCGATCTTCCAGACGGGGATGGCAACGGGGAAGTTCCACGGCGTCACGCAGGCGACGACGCCGAGCGGCTGCTTGATCGTGTAGGCGAAGTTCGACGGCAGCTCCGACTGGATCGTCTCGCCGTTCATGCGGCGCGACTCGCCCGCGCAGAACTCGGCCACGTTGATAGAGCGTTGCAGCTCGCCGCGCGACTCGCCGATGGTCTTGCCCTCCTCGCGCGTCAGGAGCTGTGCCAGTTCTTCCTTGTGGTCTTCCATCAGCCGCGCCGCGCGCTGGACGACGCGCCCGCGCGCCGGGGCCGGAGTCGCGCGCCAGCCGCGGAAAGCGTCGCTCGCCGCCTCGACCGCGCGCCGCGCCTCGTCGCGCGTCGCCTGCCTGAACGTGCCCAGGCGGTCCTCCGTGTCGGCCGGGTTGACGTTCTCGACCGTCCGGGAAGACTCAGACTCGACCCACTCGCCGTTGATGAAGTTGCGATAGTTGCTCATAGAAAAATGATGAACGCGGAATGATGAATGATGAATTAGAAGGCGGTCGTCTTTCATTCATCCCGCCAAGTTCCGCATTCATCATTGCTTTTCGCATAATATATCAAAAAAGCAGCAATCCTGCCCAAACTTTTGCTCCCGTCGGCAGGGCCAGCCGCCCGTCGAAAGTCTTGACAGGGACTCTGGCGGAGACTAGAGTCGGCGGCATCCTTCACGTCATTTGCATTTCCCCCTATCAATTTTGCGTTCAGGAGAGACGATGGCTAACTCAAACGAGCAGTTGAACCGCATCGACCACGTCGTGGTTCTGATGATGGAGAACAGGTCTTTCGACAACGTGCTGGGCTGGCTCTACGACCCTGAGACGGTCCCGCGCGGGCAGAGCTTCGAGGGCGTAGCGGGGAGGACGTTGTGCAACCCGCTCCCAGGCGGCGGCGAAGTTTGCGTCGGCAAGGGGACCGTCATGACGGACCCGTTCCCGGACCCGAACGAGCCTTACGACCAGGTCTACGCGCAGATGTTCAACCGGAACCCGCCACCGACGCCCATCCCCAACACGACCGACGCGCCCGACATGCAAGGCTTCGTCATCAACTACGCCGACGCCATCAACGTGGCCTTCACGGGCAAGGTCGTGAACCAGCCGCCGCCCGAGCCCGGCATCATCATGAACTGCTTCACGCCCGAGACGCTGCCCGTCATCAACGGGCTGGCCCAGGCTTACGCCGTCTGCGACCACTGGTTCAGCTCCGTGCCGACGCAGACCTTCCCCAACCGCTCGTTCGTCCACGCCGCGACCTCCTCCGGCTACGTCTACAACTTCTGGAAGACTGGCGAGCACCTCTGGGACGTGGGCATCCTGATTAACAGGACGCCGACCGTTTACAACCTGCTCGAAGACGCGGGCGTCAGTTGGAAAATCTACTACGGCGGGCCCTTCCTGCTCTGCAACGCGCTCTTGACTCAGGAGGAGCTGTGGAAGTACAGCCTCTTCGACCGCCACTTCTCCCCGTTCGCAAAGTTCGTCGAGGACGCCGCGAGGCCGAACGGCCTGCCCGCCTACTCCTTCATCGAGCCGAACATGATGTGCAGCTCGAAGTACGGCCCCGAAAATGACATGCACCCGGCCTACGCCATCACGGACACGGGCGCGCCGACCAACGCGCTCTACGGTGAGCTGCTCATCCACACGATCTACGAAGCCCTGAGAAATGGCCCAGACTGGGAGAGCACGCTTTTCATCATCGCGTTCGACGAGCACGGCGGCTGTTACGACCACGTCCCGCCGGGGGCGGCCGCGCCGCCCGACGATAAAATCATTCCCCCGGACCAGCCGGGCGGCAGCGGCTTTCTCTTCAACCGCTACGGCGTGCGCGTCCCCGCTGTGCTCGTCTCGCCGCTCATCGAGCAAGGCACGGTCTGTCACACTGTCTTCGACCACACGTCCATCATCAAGACGGCCTCGAACCGCTGGCTCAGTGGTCAGAATTTGACCGACCGCGACCTGAACGCGAACGACTTGAGCGAAGTCCTGACGCTCTCTGAAGCGCGCACGGACACGGCCGACCTCACGCCGCGCCCCATCACCTTCGAGGGGTGCGGCGATCAGCCGCTCTCGAAGATGCACAGGCACCTGCTCGCGGCCGCCGCCCGCCGCGTCGCGCAGGCCGCGGGCGAGCTGATGGACTTACACCACATCGAGACGACCGAACAGGCCGTCGCCGCGCTGGACGAAAGGGAAGCGAGAGTCAAAGCCGGGGCCGCGTGAGGGTCGCGGCTTCGGCGGGAGCGCCCGACGGACAAAAGGGTCTATTCAAGTCTGGGGGAGATAAATGTTGATACCTTCTCGGCAGATTTTTCTGAAGAATCGGCGCGCGTCGCGACTCGCCGCGCTGGCGATAAGTTTTCTAACCGCGTTAAGTCTTCAGCCCGCGCTGGGCCAAAATCCCGAAACGAACAAAGCCACGTTGGTGATTCGTGCAGACAAGCCCGGAGGCACTATCAACCGGAACATCTACGGGCAGTTCGCGGAGCACCTGGGCCGCCTGATATACGAGGGGCTCTGGGTGGGCGAAGACTCGGCTATCCCGAACACGCGCGGGCTGCGTAACGACGTTGTCGCCGCGCTGAAAGAGCTACGCGTTCCCGTCCTGCGCTGGCCCGGCGGGTGTTTCGCGGACGAGTATCACTGGCGGGACGGCATAGGGCCGCGCGACAAGCGCCCGCGGCGTCCCAACGCGAGCTGGGGCGGCGTTGACGCGAACGCCTTCGGCACGCACGAGTTCATGGACCTCGCAGAGATGCTGGGGGCCGACGCCTACATCAACGGCAACCTCGGCTCGGGGACGCCGCAGGAGATGATGGAGTGGATCGAGTACATGACATCGGACTCCGAGTCAACGCTGGCCCAGCTCCGACGCCAGAACGGGCGCGCGCAGCCCTGGAAGGTTCCGTACTTCGCCGTCGGCAACGAATCCTGGGGCTGCGGCGGCGAGATGCGCCCAGAGTATTACGCGGACGAGTACCGCCGCTACGCCACCTTCGTCAAGAATTATGCCGGCAACCGCATACAAAAGCTGGCCGTCGGTTCGCACGACGATTACTACGAATGGACCGAGGTGCTCATGTCGCGTGCGGCGAGGTACATGGACGGCCTGTCTCTGCATTACTACACGCTGCCGACGAGCGACTGGGGGCACAAGGGGTCGGCGACGCAGTTCGGGGAGAAGGAGTGGCACGCCACGCTCGTCCGCACGCTGCGCATGGAGGAGTTTATCGAGAAGCACAGCGCGATCATGGACAAGTACGACCCGCAGAAGCGCGTCGGGCTGATGGTGGACGAGTGGGGCACCTGGTACGACGCGGAGCCCGGCCGTGACATGGGCGCGTTATATCAGCAGAACACGCTGCGCGACGCGGTGGTCTCCGGCGTCAACCTGAACATCTTCAACAACCACTCCGACCGCGTGAAGATGGCGAACATCGCGCAGATGGTGAACGTGCTACAGGCGATGGTGCTGACGGACAAGGAGAAGATGGTCCTGACGCCGACGTATCACGTCTTCAGGATGTACAGGGTGCACCAGGACGCGACGCTGCTCCCGGTCGAGCTGAGCGCGCCGGAGTACAAGGCCGAGCAAGCGTCCGTGCCATCGCTCAACGCTTCAGCTTCGCGCGACAAGGAAGGGAAGCTGCACCTGTCAATTGTTAATCTTGACCCGAACCGGCCTGCTGTGGTGACGACGAGCGTCGCCGGCCAGACCGTCAGGGGCGTGACAGGGGAAGTGTTGACGGCCCCGGCGATGAACGCCATGAACACGTTCGACCAGCCGAACGTCGTCAAGCCGGCCGAGTTCGGCGGCTACAAGCTGCAAGGCTCTCAACTGACCCTGACCATACCGCCGAAGTCCGTCGTGGTGTTGGAACTCCGGTAGTATGCTCGGCGGAAAGCGCGGGGCCGCGAAGCAACGCGAAGCGGCACGAAACAAAAACAGTTCTTTTCGCGTCGCTTCGCGGTTACTGATTTTTGAGAATGGATAGCACCCCGTATATCATAGGGCCACGGATGGGAGAACGAAACGAATCATCGGCGGCGCGGGCGGCGGAAAACGTTCGCGAGCTGCTGGAGCGCCGCGCCGCCGCCACGCCCGACAAACATTTCCTCTTCTCGGAGGCGGACGGGCGTCTCTACACCTACGCGGAGTTCGACGCGGCCGCAAACCGCGCGGCGCTGATGCTCGCGGCGCGCGGCATCAGGAAGGGCGACGCCGTCAGCCTGCTGATGCCGAACAGCATCGAGTACGTCGTGGCCTACTTCGCCTGCTTCAAGCTCGGCGCGCTCGCCGGCCCCGTCAACTCGCTCTTGAAGTCCGAGGAGGTCAGCTACGTCGTCAACAACTCAGAGGCCCGCGCGCTGCTCGTCCATTCCGAATTCCTGCCGAAAATCGAGAGCATCCGAAATGAGTTGCACGGCCTCGAACACGTCATAATCTTCGACGACGAGGCGCGCGCAACCGCCGAGTTTGCAGAGAACACTCTGCCGGAAGTTTCAATCGAAAGTGACGACGAGGCGATCATCATCTATACGTCGGGCACGACCGGAAAGCCGAAAGGCTGTCTGCTGACGCACGGGAACCTCGTCGCCAACGCGCGGCAGATTGCCGGCTGGCTCAATTTCACGGAGCGCGACCGGCTGCTGACGGTGATGCCGCTCTTCCACATGAACGCCGTGTCCGTCACGACCATGGCGCCGCTCTACGCTGGCGGCTCGTCAGTCGTCAGCCCCAGGTTCTCGGCCTCACGCTTCTGGCAAATCATCTCCGACTACGGGGTGACCTCCTTCGGCTCCGTCGCCACTATGCTCTCGATGTTATTGAGCACTTACCCCGAAGGCGTCCCCGCCGGACTCAAATCGGACCAGTTGCGTTTCGCCATGTGCGGGAGCGCGCCCGTGCCGGCGGAAGTCATGAGAAAGTTCGAGGAGACTTTCGACTGTCTCGTCGTAGAGGGCTACGGGTTGTCGGAGTCAACCTGCCGCTCGACCTTCAACCCGCCGGACGAGCGCCGCCGTCCAGGCTCCTGCGGGATGGCGATTGGCAACGAGATGCGCGTCGTGGACGAAGAGGACCGCGAAGTGGCCGACGGCGAGCTGGGCGAGCTTGTCCTGCGTGGACCAAATATTCTGAAGGGCTATTACAAGAACCCGGAGGCGAACGAGCGCGCCTTCCGCCACGGCTGGTTCCACACGGGCGACGTGGGCTACCGCGACCGTGAAGGCTTCTTCTACATCGTTGACCGCAAGTCCGACATGATCATCCGCGGCGGCGAGAACATCTACCCGCGCGAGATTGACGAGGTGCTCTACCGCCACCCGTCGGTCGCGTCGGCCGCCGTCATCGGCGTGCCCGACCCGCTCTACGGCGAGGAGGTCGCGGCCTTCGTCGTCCTGAAAGATGGGGCGAGCGCGACGGCCGAGGAGATCGTCAGTTTCTGCCGCGAGCACCTGGCGGACTACAAGTGCCCGAAGTCCGTGCGCTTCGTCGAGGACATCCCGAAGGGGCCGACGGGCAAGCTGCTCAAGCGCGAGCTGTCCCGTCTCTTCGCGGCCGAAGGGTGACACGTTCGTCTCGTGGAATACCATCGTTAGGGCGACTGCATCCAGTACGTCAACACAGGCAAGTAAGAGGCGGTTGGCCTTTCACAACTTACTCCGACAGGTAGAGCCTCCGAGCAATCGGGGGCTTTACTTCTTTTTATTCAACCTCAAAGCGTACGAACCACGAAGAGACACGAAGAGACACGAAATTGAGATAACACTTTTCGTGTCTCTTCGTGTCTCTTCGTGGCTCCAGTCTTTAGGCTATCTTACTTCGCGGCGCTGGGCTAAAATAACCCACGCCGCGCGGGCGGCCGAATTGGCCCGGCGGCAAGCGAAGACTGATGTTCAAGATTCAAGAGACCGAAGGCGCGAGGCGCGAGTGGACGCTTCCCGAGGGCGGGCAGTTGACCATCGGCCGCGCCTACGACAACGACATACGCGTGGACGACCTGCGCGTCTCGCGCCACCACGCCATCCTGCGCGCGGGCGCGGGCGACGCGGCCTTCGTCAGAAACGTGAGCACCGGCAACGTCCTCCTCGTCAACGGGCACAACGTCTCGAACGATGCGGGCGAGCGTCAGGTGCGCGGCGGCGACGAGATCAAGGTCGTCCCCGCCACTTTCGCCCTGACGTGGGAAGAAGTCCTCGGCTACACGGACGAGCCGCTCTCCCAGAGCACCACTTTCGTCCCCGCGGCGAGCGGCTTCACCTCGCTTATCAACACGACCTTCGCCGGGCGGCTGTCGAAAGATAAAGAATTGGAAGAGCTGCGCCGCAAGGCCGAGCTGCTCGCTCACCTCTGCGACATGAGTGCCGCGCTCGCCACCGTCTTCGACGCGAAGTCCATCCTGGATTACGCGACCGACGTGGTGATGCGCATGATTCAGGCGGACTGCTGCGCGGCGCTGCTCGTCGAACAGGGCGGCGACACGCAGCCGGTCTCGCTGCGCTTCCGCGACGAGACCGCAGGCCACCCGCAGCAGCACCTCATCAGTCGCACGGCCGTGCGCACCGCCATCGAGAAGCGCGTCATGCTCTCTTCGCAGGACGTGGCCGTGGACATGAACCTGCCGGTCAGCCGCGCGACCATCTCGCAAGGGATACGCTCGCTCGCCTGCGCCCCGCTCGTCGGGCGAGAGGGCGTCTACGGCGCGCTCTACGTTGACCGTCGCGGCACGCCCGAGCCGTTCGCCGAGCTGGACACGCAACTGCTCGCGGCCGTCGCGGCGCAGGCGGCCACAGCCGTCGAGGCCGCCCGCGCCCACGAGCGCGTGCAGCGCGAGACTCTCGCCCGCGCCGCCTTCGCGCGCTTCATGCCCGAGCACATCATACGGGAGCTGGTCGAGAGCCCCGAGAAGTTTCATCTCGGCGGGACGAACACGCGCATCACTGTGATGTTCTGCGACGTGCGCGGCTTCACGCGCCTGGCCCACCGCGCGCCGCCCGAGATGATCGTTGACCTCCTGAACATCCTCTTCACAGAGATGGCGGCCGAGATTTTCGCGCACCAGGGGACGCTCAACAAGTACCTGGGCGACGGCCTGATGGCGCTCTTCGGCGCGCCCGTCGGCGGCGAGCAGGACGCGGCAGACGCCGTCTCGACCGCGATAGGGATGCAGCGCCGCATCAAGGAAGTCAACCTGCAACTCTCTGCCCGCGGGCTGCCGAAGGTCCAGCTCGGCATTGGCATCAACACGGGCGAGGCTACCGTCGGCTGCATCGGCGCGGAGCAACGCTCTGAGTACACGGCCATCGGGGACACGGTCAACGTCGCCTCGCGCATAGAGGGCGTGGCGCACCCCGGCCAGGTGCTCGTCACGGACGCGACCGCGCAGGAGCTGAACGGTCAGTTCGAGCTGAGCGACCCCTGGACCGTCGAGGTCAAGCACATTGACGAGCCTGTGAAGATTTACAGCGTCAAGTACGAGACGGCGGAAGCGGCGACCGCTTAAGGCAAAAGGAAAAAGGCAAACGCGAAGAGAGCAGAAAGGCCGCGCCGATGACCGCGTCAGGTGGTGATCGGGCGGCTCAGTTGTTAACGGCACGAGTTTCGTGAGGGCACGGGAGATTGATGAAAAAAGGGCGTCTCGAAGCGTTCAGCGACGGCGTGATAGCGATCATCATCACCATCATGGTATTGGAGCTAAGGATTCCGCACGGCGCGGACTGGCAGGCGCTGCGGCCCCTCGTCCCCGTCTTCCTCACTTACTTGATGAGCTTCGTCTATCTCGGAATCTACTGGAACAACCATCACCACATGCTCTACGTGACGGAGCGCGTCAACGGCAAGATTCTCTGGGCCAACATGCACCTGCTGTTCTGGCTGTCGCTCATCCCGTTCGTCACGGGTTGGATGGGGGAGAACCACTTCGCCGCCCTGCCGACGGCCGTTTACGGCGGCGTGCTGCTCGCGGCCGCCATCGCCTACTACCTTCTTCAACAACTCATCATTGCGCAACAAGGCCCGCAGTCCAGGCTCAAGGCCGCGCTCGGCAAAGACGTTAAGGGCAAGATTTCGCCGGTGATTTACGCCATCGCGATAGCAATGGCCTTCGTCAACCAGTGGGTCTCCGACGCGCTCTACGTCCTGGTGGCGCTGATCTGGCTCATCCCCGACAGGAGGATAGAGGCGGCCCTGGATAAGCCCGTAGTGGATGAAGCCAGATAAATCAGATGTCATCCCCTCCTGGGTCTGCCCTCTCGCCTTCTTACCTTTTGCTTTTTATCCGGCTGATTTCGACGAAGACAGTGCGCGTCGTCGCCGCGGGCTTCGGCTTCTGCTCGCCGCCGCAACTGCCGCAGCCGGTCTCGCAGGGGGTCGAAATATTTTTCGACGCGCGGAAGGCTCGAAGGCGCGACCAGGCGCGCCGCCCCGTGTAGATGAGGGCGGCGAGGATGATGAGAGCCACCGCGATTGCTTGCCAGTCGAAGGTCATCTCTTAAGTGAAGCCGAGCAGCCGCCCGCCCTGGTACGTGATGAACGAAGCGAGATAGGCGAGCACGGTCATGTAGGCGACCATGAAGAGCGGCCAGCGCCAGGAGTTCGTCTCGCGCCGGACGATGGCGACCGTGGACATGCACTGCATCGCCAGCACGAAGAAGACCATCATCGAGAGCGCGACGAGCGGCGTCCACGCTCGCGTTCCGTCCGGCCGCTTCGCCTCGCGCACCGCTCCGACGAGCGAGTCGGAGCCCGCGTCGTCCGCGTCGCCGACGTTGTAGATGATGCTCAAGGTCGAGACTAAGGTCTCGCGCGCGGCGAACGAAGAGATGAGCGCGACGCCCATCTTCCAGTCGAAGCCGAGCGGCCTGATGACCGGCTCAAGCGCGCGCCCCGCGCGCCCGGCGTAACTCTGCCGCAACTGCTCGCCGTGGTAATCAACTTCGCTGCCCGCTTCGACCGCCCGCGCCGTCGCAGTCTGGCTCGGCTTCTCCATGCGCGGGAAAGTCGCGAGCGCCCAGAGGATGATCGAGATGGCTAGGATGACCGTGCCGGCGCGCTTCAAAAAGAGCCAGGCGCGCGAGAGCATCATCTGCAAGATGGTCAGGGGATTCGGCACGCGGTAGGGCGGCAGCTCAAGCACGAGCGGCGGCGTCGGCGCTTTCAAAATGGTCCGCTTCAGGACCCACGCGACGCCGATGGCGACGAGGATGCCGAGCACGTACATCGCCATGATCATCAGCGCGCCGATGGAGATGAAGCCGAAGAGTTTCTGCGTCGAGAAGAAGGCCGCGATCATCAGCGTGTAGACGGGCAGCCGCGCCGAACAGCTCATGAACGGCGCAATCATGATCGTCGCCAGCCGGTCCTTAGGGTTCTCAATCGTCCGCGTCGCCATGATGCCGGGAATCGCGCAGGCGAAGGAACTAAGGAGCGGCATGAATGCCTTGCCGTGCAGGCCGACGCCGCGCATCAGGCGGTCCATCAGAAACGCCGCGCGCGCCATGTAGCCCGTGTCTTCGAGCACGGCGATGAAGAAGAAGAGCAACAGAATCTGCGGCAGGAAGACGATGACTCCGCCGACGCCCGTGATGACGCCGTCCACGAGCAGGTCTCTCAGCAAACCTTCCGGCAGAATGTTTCCGACGAACTCGCCCAGGCGGCCGAAGCCGCTGTCGATCAAGTCCATCGGCAGCGCCGCCCACGAAAAGATCGTCTGGAAGACGACGAGCATGACGGCGATTAAAATCACCGGGCCAAGAATCTTGTGCGTCAGCACGCGGTCAATCCGCTCGGCCGTCGTCGGCGCGTGCGCCGCGGTGTTACTACTGCTGCGGACGGCGCGCGAGGCGACCCGCTCTATCCAGTCGTAGCGCGCGAGCAGCGGCTCCTGCCACCACGTCGGGTTCGATTCGGAAAGCCGCGCCCGAGCCTCGCGCACGAGCAGCCGGCGCGGCTCGTCCTCGGGCATCTCCTCCGCGTAGAGGTCGCGCAGCGCCGTGTGGCGGTCAAGGGAGTTGCCGTTGCTCCCTGTAAGGGCGGCTAGCTCCTGCTCCGCCTCGTCGGAAAGCCGCCAGCCCGCGCCAGCCGCGTTCTTTCCCGCCGCCCTGAGGACCGCCTCGGCGAGCGCCGCGAGGCCCCGTCGCCGCGTGACCACGACTGGCACAATCTCCACGCCGAGGGCGGAGGCTAACTGGCGCATGTCAATTTCGAGGTTGCGCTTTTGTGCCAGGTCGAACATCGTCAGCGCGACGACGAGCGGCCGGCCGTATTCGAGAAGCTGCGTGACCAGGTAAAGGTTTCGTTCGAGGTTCGTGGCGTCAACGACGGCGACGATCACGTCCGGCGCGGGGAGGTTCTGGATGCGCCCCGTGATCACGTCGCGCGCGATCTGCTCGTCAATCGAGGCAGCGTCGAGGCTGTAGAGGCCGGGCAGGTCAAGCAGCCGCGCGGCGGGCACGTCGGGTGCGAGCGCCCACGCGCCCTCCTTGCGCTCGACCGTCACGCCCGGATAGTTCGCCACCTTCTGCCGCAAGCCCGTCAGCGCGTTGAAGAGCGTGGTCTTGCCCGCGTTCGGGTTGCCCGCCAGCGCGACCGTCAGCTGCCGCCGCGCCGCCGGCGAGGCCGAGCCGCCGGTCTCAACATCAAGGGAAGGGGATTCGAGAAGAGAACTCATAAGAACGGCGATGAGTGCTGAGTGATGAGTAGTGAGTAAAAAACTGTCTTTCTCTTACTTATCACTCATCAGTCATCACTACCGTAATGCTTTGCGCTTCGGCGCGTCTGAGGGCCAGGTGATAGCCGCGCACGCGGACTTCGATGGGGTCGCCGAGCGGGGCGGCCTTGATGACTCGGACGGGAGCGCCGGGCACGACGCCCATCTCCATCAGGCGGCGGGCCACCGCGCCGGAACCTTTGACGGCGATGACGCGCGCGCGCGCCCCGACGCCGAGCGCCGCCAGCGATAGCTCGCCCGTCGCCTCAGTCTGCGAATTTAATGTGCGTATCGAGAGCATCAATTCACCCGCCTGTGATGGTTTGGAACTAGCGTTGACGGATTCCCTCTCGCCAACAGAAACAGTATAGGCTAATTGAAAATAGATTTCAATTTCAGCTTGCGGCGGGCCTGAGAATTTTTGAGGAGGCTTGAAGGCGCGTCCTTACTTACTGGCGTGTGACGGGGATGATGGCGAGGTCTGCGCGGACTTGCCCGAGCTGCGTGGTGGCGGTGACGCGCAAGGGGAGGCGGCGGCGGTCCTCGCTGACCCAGAGGCGCAGGGCGTACTTGTCCGGCTGCTCGTCGTCGGTCGTGAGCGAGAGCTGCACGGCCGGAATCTGCTGGCTGCCGAGTTGTATGGTCTCGCGCTTAAGCGAGGTGATGAAGAGCGTGCGCGGCCGGTTGTTGACGAGGATGCTGACGGCGTTGCGCTTCGGCGGTGCGAGGTTGAACGAGCGCAGCGCGTAGAGGACGGAGATGAGGTCGTGCGTGCCGACGGGAATCTCCAGCGTCGCGCCGTCGCCGCCCGTCGCGCTGCCCCGGTCCTGGTCAATCGTGAACGTCTGGTTGGTGCGGTTGCCGCCTTCGACCAGGTTCAGCTCGGTGCGGAAGGGCAAGAGCGTGTTCGGGTCCACGTAAGAGTTAATCTGGTCGTTGGCGAAAAAGATGCGCGAGGCGGCGGGCGCGGTCTGCGCCTTGGCCGCGAGCAGCAGGCCGTCGCGGTTGAAGTAGGTCGCGCGCGGGCGGACCTGGAAGGAGGCCGTACCGGCGGCCTGCGTCGAGCCGCCCAGGAAGACCGTGAAGTTGAGTTGCTCACCGGCCTTGAACGGGAGTTCGGGGGGGAGCGCACGCCCCGTGGGACTCTCGGCCGTGGGGACGTTGACGGCGGGCGTCGTGACGGCCGGCGGGTTCGCGGCCGGGTCGGTCGCGGGCCGCGTGATGAATTCCGAGCCCGTCAGCTGGGCGAGAATCTCGCCGGACTTGAGGCGCGCGGTCAGGAGCACGGGCACGTGCCGCTCGTCGTCGCTGAAGTAGATGCGGATTTTGAGGTCGTTCACCTCCTCGTTGCGCGGCACGCGTACCTGAGTGACGATGGTGTTGAAGGAGCCGACGTTGGTCTTAATCAACTGCCGGTCGATCACCTTCACCTCCACGTTGTACTGGTCGAGGTCGTTCTGCACGTTGAGATAAAAGATGGAGCCGAAGGTGAGCGGCAGCGCGCGGACGCGGTAGACGACCGAGAGGAAGTCGTATGTGCCGGGTATCTCGCCGGCGCGGAGCATGGGCGGAATGGCGGTCGTGCCGACCGGCTGGTTGTACTCGCTCGACGTGTCGGAAGTCCTCCCGCCCTCGCGTATCACGTGCTGCGTGCGGTAGGGGAGGCCGGAGACGGGGTCGAGGTACGACGTGTAGTCGTTGTTGATGGAGAGGAGCGCGGCGCTGACGACGCCCGTGGTCTCGACGTGCGCGCGCAGTTGCAGCCCCTCGCGCCCGTAGAAGTTCCCGCGCTCGGCGACGAGAAGCTCTAGGTGCGCGGCGTCAATGAAATTCGAGAAGCTGACGGTGTAGGTCAGGAGTTCACCGACCTGGTACGGAGACCTGGCTAGCTCGACGCCGGCCGTCTGCTCTGTGCTCTGCGCGAAAAGCGGCGAGGCGAGTGCGGCCATCAGCAGGATACCGGCGGCCGTTGTCAGATAGCGTTTCAAATGTGGAGCCCCTTCTTGCACGAAAGTGGTCAAAACCGGGGGAAAGCTGTCGGAGTTAGCTCACGCGGGAGCCACCAGGCTTTACACGCGCGCGGGCCGGCGCGGTTCCTCGCTTCTGGCCCAGTTCAGAATCGGTCGAACTCCGTGAGCCAGTCGCGCACGCGCACGCGGTTCGAGAGCAGCGCCATGTGGCCCGTGCCTTCGAGCAGCTTGAGCCTCGCGCGCGCCAGTCCGGCCATCATCACGCGCGCCGCCCCGGCCGCGTCGAGCAGGTGGTCCTCTGTGCCCGCGACGACGAGCGCAGGAACTTTAATCTGTGCCAGGCTCGGACGCAAATCCGTGCGCCGGATGATGCGCAGGCGGGCCAGGTAGCCCTCGGGCCGAACCTCCCGCGTGTTTTCGCGGAAAGCGCGGCGGTCTTCCTCACACACGTCGTCGCTAAAGAGCGTGTGCGGGGCCGTCTTCGTGCGATAAGCCTTGAGTAAAGAATACGGTAAAACCGTGTAGAGCGCGACCCCCAGATTGATTTTAGCGCGGTGCGGGAAGGAGGCGAAGGAGTTGACGAGAATCAAACGCTCGAAGTGTTGGGGGGCGGCGAGCGCGGCCGCGAGCACCAGGAGGCCGCCGAAGGATTCGCCGAGGATTGTGACGCGTTCGAGCCCCGCGTCGCGGACGACGTGAACGAGGTCGTCAACTAATTGGCCCATCCCGTAGCGGCCCGCGGGGCGCAGCGGGAACGTGACGACGGTGTGGTCGCGCGCGAGGTCTTCCGATTGCTTGTAAAAATTCTTCCCCGTCCCCTCGATCCCCGAAACGTACAGAAACGCCGGGCCGCTCCCCTGTAGTTGATATTCAGCCATCGGCTTTGGCTTCCATCTCTTCGATGATGTCCCGCGCGGCGCGGGCCGGGTCCGGCGCGTTGAGAATGGGGCGGCCGATGACGAGGTAGTCCGCGCCGGCGCGCACGGCCTCGGCCGGCGTCATGACGCGCCTTTGGTCGTCGCGCGCGGAGCCCGCGGGGCGCACGCCCGGCGTGACGACGACGAAATCGCGCCGCCCGACGGTCTCCCTGATGAGCCCGACTTCGTGGGGCGAGGCGACGACGCCGCCCATGCCGGAGCTTGCGGCGAGCCGCGCCAGTCGCCGGACCTGTTCGGCCGTGCCGGACGAAAAACCCGTCTCCGCGAGCACGGAGTCGTCCGCGCTCGTCAGCACTGTGACGGCGATGACCGTGGGCCGCTCAAGCCCCTCGCGCTCGGCCGTCTCCGCGACCGCCTCACTCGTGCGGCGCATCATCTCGCTCCCGCCGCTGGCGTGCACGTTGAAGATGGAGACGCCCAGGCGCGCGGCCTCCGCGCCCGCCGCCGCGACCGTGTTCGGGATGTCGTGGAATTTCAAATCCAGAAAGACGCGCCCGCCCGCCGTGATTATCTCGCGCACGACCTGCGGCCCCCCGGCGGTGAAAAGCTGCGAGCCCACCTTGAACATGCCCGCCACGTCTTTCAGCATGTGGAAGATGTCGAGCGCGCGGCGCGCGGTCTCAACGTCGAGCACGACGATGAGCTTGTCTTTGGCAGAACGTTCCATGAAAATTTTTCGTCCCGTTCGGAGATTCAGAAACGACTCACGCGGCGGCCAGTTCGGCGGCGCGCGAGCCGACGGCCTCGTCCAGCGTGCGGAAACCTCGCTCACTTAAAATCTGTGCCAGGCGGTCGTTGATGTCGCGCGCCACGCCCGCGCCCCGGTAGATGAAGCCGGTGTAAAGCTGCACGAGGCTGGCCCCGGCCGTGATCTTGTCCCAGGCGTCGCGGGCCGTGAAGACGCCGCCGACGCCAATGATCGTCATGCGCCCGCGCGTCAGACGGTAGAGCGAGGCGATGACTTCGGTCGAGCGCGAGCGCAGCGGCGGGCCGCTCAGTCCGCCCTCGCCGCAGGCCGCGACGCGCGCGGGCGGAGTCGCCAACCCGGCGCGGCTGGTCGTCGTGTTCGTTGCGATGATGCCCGCGAGTCCGGCACTTTCGGCGACCTCGACGATTGTCTCCAAGTCTCTCTCCGTCAGGTCGGGAGCGATTTTGACGAGCAGCGGGACGGGAAGGCCCCGCGGGTGTTCCTGTGCCAATTCCCGGTTGCGTTTCTGTAGCGCGCCGAGCAGGGTCTTGAGCGCCTCGGGCTTTTGCAGCTCGCGCAGGTTGGGCGTGTTGGGGGAGCTGACGTTGACGACGAGGTAGTCCGCAATTGCGTGCACCAGCTCGAAGCTCGCCAGGTAATCCGCGGTAGCGTCTTCGAGGGCCACCGCGCGGCTCTTCCCGATGTTGATGCCGAGCACGCAGTCGGGCCTGTGCGACGAGAGGTGCTCGGCCACACGCGCGGTCCCGCGATTATTAAAGCCGAGACGGTTAATCAGCGCCTGGTCCTGTGGGAGGCGGAAAAGGCGCGGGCGCGGGTTGCCGCCCTGTGCGAGGTGCGTGACCGTGCCGACCTCCACGAAGCCGAAGCCGAGCGCCGCGAGATACTCCGCGGCCGTCCCGTTCTTGTCGAAACCGGCGGCGAGCCCGATGGGGTTGGAGAAGCTGAGTCCGAAGCGGTGTAATTCGCCGAAAGGCTCGCGGCCGAACCGCCGCTTGGCCGCGCGGCGAGCCCAGCGCGTACCCAAGCCAAAAGCGAGCGCGTCCAACGCCACCTCGTGCGCCCGCTCGGGCGGCAGGCGAAAGAGTAGCGGGCGCAGGACTGAGCGATAAAACATCGGCGACGGTTGACGAGTGACAGGTGACGAGCAAGACGGATTCTATCTCGACGGCCCGCCGCTTGTCACTCGCCTGCCCGTCGCCGGTTCCCGAAGCCCGGCCGCCTGAGACAGACGGTCGGGAGCGTCTTATTTCTTCAGCGCGACCGCGTCGCCGACTTCTTGCAGGAGAGCCTGGAGGGCGGCGGGCTCCAGCGGCCCGCTGCCGTTGGTACTGAAGGCGACGCTCTTCTGGCCCTGGCCCCCTGCGTAATTGAAGCCGGGCGTGAGCACGTTGACGATCTTCCTGCCCTTGCCGCGGGCGTATTCGAGCAGCGCGCCGCACACCTTTGAGTCCTGAGATTTCTGGCTCGCCACGAAGACGAACGTCTGGGCCTGGTTGATGAGCGCGTGTATCTCCTTCTCCCGCTCCGGGGAGTAAAGACACTCTTTCCCGTCAATGGACGTGCGGTGCCCTTTCGCGCGGAACTCCGCGTCGAGCTTGGCGGCGAACCTCTCGTCTTCGTGCGCGTAGCAGAAGAAGACGGTCGGGTTGAGCGGCACGCTCCCCATCCGCAGGTACATCCAGTCGAAGACGTGCAGGTGCAGGCGCGCGACGAGGAAGCCGAAGATGCTCATCCCGAGGTGGACCAGGGCGCGCGTCAGCGTCTTCTGATACCTCGCCACCTTCATCAGGACGCTGCCGAGGATGAGGCTCCCCAGCATGATCGCTATCATCGTGAGCAAAGCCCAGACGAGTTGGCTGAATTTGATGATCGGCCTGTCGCCCAGCTCCTTAGAAGTCAGGACGCTGAAGACGCCGTAGCCCGCTACGCCGATGACGAAGAGGGCGAGCGCGGCGGCGAAGATTTGCAGGACGCGCCGCAGCCTCCAGATTTTGAAGGCCACCTGGCTTGCGACCCTGAGCTGCTTGACGAGCGATTGGTACTCGGACTTAGGGTCCGCGCTCGCGGTCTTCAGGCGGTCGTCAACGGTCAGGAACCTCCAGTTGGGCGCGGGCTCCGTGCTCTGCGGCAGGCCCTCGACGACGCGCCGCTGCTCCAACTCGTACTCCGTCATCCGGTAGCCGCTCAGCATCAGCGCGTAAGACTCGGCGTCCGAGAATGAATCCAGGTCAGTGCGGATGTCCGCGAGCAGGCGCTGGACATCCTTGCGCACGTCGAATTCCGTCAGCCCGCCCGGCGAAGGCGCGGGCGAGGGGTCGTCGCAGTAGAGCCAGTCCACGGGCTGCGTGCCGAGCCCCTTCGTCAGGTGTATGTACATCAGCCCGCGCAGCTGCATCGAGCGGCGGCGGGCGACGAGGTCTTCGTATTCGGCCTCGCGCACGCGCGCCATCAGGATGTCCTTCGAGCGCAGGAGCACGCCGAGCACGCCGCCGAGCATCCGGCCGACGAAGCCCGTCTTGGGGTCTTTGACGGACGCCATCTGCCCGCTCGCGTCGCTGACGAGCAGCACGTTGCAGTCCTGTTCGAGCAGGGCCGTGATCCCCTGGTTGTCCTGCACGCCGCCGTCAACGAGCCGGACGGTGACAAGCTCGTCTCCCTCGTTCGCGCCGCCTGCGGACGCGCCGCCAGCGGTCTTGCGCACGTAGAGGTTTTCGATAACGAGCGGCTCGAAGAGGCCGGGGACACACGCGGAGGCCGAGACGGCGTCGCCGAGCCTGACCTTGTCCTTGCCGGCGGCCTTCGCCTGCCAGTAGTACATGCGCCTCAGCCGGTCGCTCGCGTCCACGTCCGTCTTGATGGCTACGGGCGGCTCGCCCATCCACGAGGCTGTGAACTGCCAGTTGTGGCCCGTGTTGAGCGTCGTGGCGTTGATGGAGAGAATCGGTGCCTTCGCCGAGCGCCGCCAGTTGTCGTACTTCGGATGAAAAGAGGGGCTCTCGCCCGCGGGCTTGACGTAGAGGTCGTTGAACCAGCGCGGCAGGCACCGCCCGTTCGCGTCTTTGCCTTCGCCGTCCTGCACGCGCGCGAACAACTCGCTCTCGTAAAGCTCGCCCGCGCGGTTCGTGCGCGTGTAGGTGCGCCTGAAGAAGAGCTTGACGTTGGTCCACCACTCGGCGATGATCCGCGTGCGTATGTTGCGCTGGACGCCGGCCAGAAAGTCGCGCTCGATGCGCTGGACGATGTCTATGTAGTCCTCGCGCGTGATCTCTTCGTCGGTCTTGGTCTGGAGCAGCTTGCGGACTTCCAGGTAGTAGTGCGCGCCGATGATGGAGCCGCCCGAGACGCACGAGAGCACCTCGACGCGGCGCAGCAGGTCAAGCTCGGCCAGTTTCGCCAGCACGCCTATGTGGAAGATGGAGGCGCGGAACCCGCCGCCGGAGAGCCCCAGGCCCATCTTGCCGAGGAACGCCGTGCGGACGGCCGCCGTCGTGTCGCCGCCTGGGCCAAATTTGCGCTGCATGAACTTGCTCAGCACTTCGGAGGGCTTCCTCATCTCCGCCGCGTCGGCCGTCGCCCCCGCCTTCATGCGCGCGAGCGAGGCGAACTGCCGCAGGGTTGACTCCCACTCCCAGTCGCTGAAGCCCAGGTTCAGGACCTTCAGCTTGTCGTGCAAATCCGCCGCCTTCATCAGCCACTCTTCGGCCTGCTCGTACCGCCCCAGCCCGAAGTGGGCTTCGGCCACCGTCACTATCGGCCACCAGTCATACGGGCCGGCCGGGTCGCCGACGAGCGCGGGCACTTCCGCGATTATCTCTTTGCGGATTCTGTCGGCCTCGGCGCGGCGCAGCGCGGCGGTGTCGGCGGCGGTCGCGCCCGCGCTCTCTCCGCCCCCGCTCGTCACCAGCCGCGGGTCGTCCAGTTTCTCGGCCGCCTCCTGGTAGGCCAGCAATTCGAGGGCGTAGGCGGCGTTGATGGCCGTGTAGCCCTGGTCCGTCTTTACGCCCAGCTCGTAGCCGCGGCGGTAGTAGAGCAGGGAGCGTTCGAGGTTCAGCTTCTGCGCGTCCACCTCCCACTTGCGCTTGTAGATGGCCCCATAGAGGCCCATCGTCTCCTGCTTCTCCTTGACCGTGTCGCCGAAATCGTCAATCTCGTCGAGGACTTCGAGCGCCAGGTCGTAGCGTTCGCGCGCCGAGAGGTCTTCGTCCTTGTAGGTGCAGAGCGCGCACTGCTGGTGGACCAAAATTTTGAGTGGAGGGTCCTTGTCGAGCGCCCTGTCATCCAGCGCGCGTTCGAGGACGCGGCGGGCGAAGCTGAAGGCGCGCTCGCTCTTCAAAGCCTTGCCGAGGTCGAACATCTCTTTGGCCGACTTCGTTCTACCCTGGATGATGCTCTTGGCTTCTTTGACGTTGGGGGTGTCTGTATTACTCATGTGAGTCTCTCCGTCTGGGCTGGCCGGTTGAAGCCAGGTTCGTGGGAAGTGGGCTGACGTGGGCCTTCAGCCCTTCTCGCGCAGCAGTGAGTCGGAAGCGAGGCCACGGGCCGCCTGGACGCGGCGGGGACGATCCGAAGCGGTCGGCTGCTAGTTGAAAGATGACTGCGTCTCAAGTCCGGTCGAGGAGCTTGGCCTGCGACCGTGGAGGGCGAGACGCCTCGGTTACGGGACGCGCGTGCGCCTAAGCGAGTGCACAATAATTCAAGCCCCGTGGGCTGTCAACGATTTATTTGGCGCGCACCCTTTCGCCGAGAGGTTTGTCCCTTGTCACTCGCCACCGTTCTTGTTAGTATCCAACGCCAATGGATTTCATAGAGAAGGCACGCATCATGGACGGGGCGCGGATCAATCGCGCGCTGTCGCGCCTGGCCTCCGAGATAGTCGAGGAGAACCACGGCGCGGACGACCTCTACCTAGTCGGCATACGCCGCCGGGGCGTGCCGCTCGCCGAGCGCATGGCCGACAAGATTGCCGACCTGGAAGGCGCGCGCCCGCCCGTGGGCATCCTGGACATCACGCTCTACCGCGACGACCTCTCGACGGTCGGGGCCAACCCAATCGTCAACCGCACGGAGCTTCACGGCGACATTGACAACCGGAACATCGTCCTGATTGACGACGTGCTCTACACGGGCCGCACGATTCGCGCCGCGCTCGACCAGTTGATAGACTTCGGGAGGCCGCGCCGCGTGCAGCTCGCCGTCCTGGTTGACCGCGGGAAGGAGCACCGCGAGTTGCCGATTCAGGCCGACTACATCGGCAAAGTTGTGCCAACGAAAAAGAGTGAGATCATCAAAGTGATGCTCACGGACTTCGACGAGGAGGAGGGCGTCGCCATCGTCGAACGACCGGCGACTGAGGTTTCTTAAAGGCGGCCAGCGATGGCCGCTTTTTTCATGTTCGGGCAAACCCTGTGTGACCGATGAGCGCACCCTTCAAGCGTAAAGACCTGCTCGGCATACGCGAACTCTCCCCCGAGGAGATCACGCACGTCCTTGACACGGCCGAGTCCTTCCGTGATATCTCGCGCCGCGAGATCAAGAAAGTGCCGACCTTGCGCGGGCGCACCGTCATTAACCTCTTCTTCGAGCCCTCCACGCGGACGCGCACCTCTTTCGAGATCGCCGCCAAACGCCTCTCGGCCGACGCCATCAACATCAGCGCCTCGACTTCGAGCGTCACCAAAGGCGAGACGCTCCTCGACACCGCGCGCAACCTGGAAGCGATGGCCCCGGACTGCATCGTCATCCGCCACTCTTCGGCGGGCGCGCCGCACCAGCTGGCGCGCGTCTGCCGCGCCGGCATCGTCAACGCGGGCGACGGCGCGCACGAGCACCCGACGCAGGCGCTCCTCGACGCCCTGACTATACGCGAGCGCAAGGGGCGCATCAGCGGCTTGAGGGTCGCGATTATCGGCGACGTACTGCACTCGCGCGTGGCACGCTCGAACGTTCACCTGCTGACGAAGCTCGGCGCGACCGTCCACTTAGCCGGGCCGGGGACGCTCGTGCCGCAGGAGTTCGGCGCGCTGGTCGAGGAGGGCGTCGTCGTCGAGCGCCGCGTCGAGGACGCGCTTGACGGATCGGACGTGGTGATGATTCTGCGCATCCAGCGCGAGCGGCAGGACGCGGCCTTCTTCCCTTCGATGCGTGAGTACGCGGTACACTACGGCCTCAACCTCAAGCGGCTCGAACGCGCCGCGTCGGACGCCATCGTGATGCACCCCGGTCCGATGAACCGCGGGATCGAGATAGCCTCGGACGTGGCCGACGGGACGCGCTCGCTAATTCTGGACCAGGTCTCGAACGGCCTGGCCGTGCGCATGGCCGTCCTCTACCTGCTCGCCGGCGGCGCGCACGCTGGCGAAGCGGTGTGAGAAACAGATTCACTCAAGCCTCCAGCGGCTTTGGTTTTTCTTTTCCTGCGCCTCCAGCGTGAGACGGTTTCTCGCTGGAGGCGCAAAGAGAAAACGTAAGGCACTGGAGGGTTGAGTCTGACTTTGAAGCGCGCTTTAAGAGAACGAAATGAGACTGCTGATTGCCAACGGCTACCTGATTGACCCGTCGCAGGGAGTGAACACGGGCAAGAACCTGCTCGTCGAAGACGGGCGCGTCGCGGACCTGCTTAATCGCAATGAGGCCGTGCCGGAAGGCGCGGAAGTTTTGGACGCGACCGGGCTCGTGGTCGCGCCCGGCTTCATAGACATGCACGTTCATCTGCGCGAGCCGGGGCAGGAGTACAAGGAGACTATCGCGACGGGCGCGGCCGCCGCGGTCGCGGGCGGCTGGACGAGCGTCTGCGCGATGCCGAACACGGACCCCATCAACGACAGCCCGGCCGTCACGCGCTTCATCATCGAGCAGGCCGAGCGCGCCCGGCTGGCGAACGTCTTTCCCATCGGCTCGATTACGAAGGGGTCGAAGGGGGCTGAGCTGGCCGAGATGGGCGAGATGAAGGACGCAGGCATCGTCGCTATCTCGGACGACGGCCGGCCCGTTCCTTCGGCCGGGATGATGCGGCGCGCGATGGAGTACGCGCACGGATTCAATCTAACGGTCGTGGACCACTGCGAAGACAAGACGCTCGCGGCCGGGGGCTCCATGCACGAGGGTCGCTTCTCCTTGCTCCTGGGCCTGCGCGGCATCCCGGCGGCGGCCGAAGAGATGGACGCCGTGCGCGACTGCGCGCTTGCCGAACTGACCGGCGCGCGCGTGCATCTCGCGCACGTCTCCACGCGCGGCGCGCTCGAAGCCGTCCGCCGTGCCAAAGGCGCGGGTCTCAGTGTGACGTGCGAAGTCGCGCCGCACCACTGGGCCTTGACGGACGAAGCGGTCGAAGGCTACGACACTAACACCAAGATGAACCCGCCGCTCCGAAGCCGCGGCCACGTCGAAGCCATCCTGGAAGGCTTGCGCGACGGCACGATTGACGCCATCGCGACCGACCACGCGCCGCACCACGCGGACCAGAAGGCTCTCGAATACGACCAGGCACCTTTCGGCATCACCGGCCTTGAGACGGGCGTCGGCCTCGCGCTCGACCGCCTTGTTCACGAAGGCACGATCAGTCTGGAAAGGTTGGTGGAACTGTGCTCCGTCAACCCCGCGCGCATCTTCAACCTGACGGACTGCGGGACGCTCAGAAAAGGCGCGCGCGGCGACGTGACGATTCTAGACCCGGACCTGACCTGGACGTTCGACGCCTCGCGCTCGAAATCCAAGAGCCGCAACACGCCCTTCGACGGCTGGACCTTGCGCGGCGCGGCCGTCGCCACCATCGTCGCCGGGCGCATAGTCTATCGCCACCCCGAATACGACCGCCTGACGGCCGAGAAGCAGAAGGAGTCGGCACTGAAGTAGAGAAAATGCGGAATGCGGAAGGATGAATAATAAGGCGTTTGCCTTTTAATTCATCATTCATCATTCCGCATTCATCGTTGCTTTTCAGAACACGAGCGTCTGGATGGAATGTGGTGGGCTGTTGACTTGCGCGGCCGCTCCGTCGAGCCAGAGGAAATAGGGACTCTCCTTATCGCTCCTGTTCATCACCACGACGGACACCTTCCCGTCCGTGTTGACGAAGGCGGCGGAGAGCAGTTGGCTGCGGCTCGGCGAGCTGGCGATTCTCCTCGCGCCGGGGCGGACGAACTTTGAGAAGTGCCCGATGTAGTAATACGCGTTGGTGTAGATCAACTCGCCCGTCTTCGTGTCTGCGTGGACGGGAGCGAAGCAGAAGTTTTTGACGTGGTTCGGCCCGCCCATTTCATCTAACAAGATGTTCCAATCCGTCCAGCCGACGGTCCCGCCGTTGAAGTCGTTAATCATCGAACGCCCGTACAACTCGCCCAACTTCCAATCGTGCAGCCTTTCGGCCTTGAAAGAGTCCGAGCAGCCTTCGGTGAAGATCAGGTTTTTATCCGGGAAAGTCTCATGCACGAGCTTGACGTTATCGAACATCGGCTCGCCGCCGCTCCACGGCTCGTACCAGTGGAAGCCTATGCCCCAGACGTACTGCGCGGCCTTCGGGTCCGTGAGAATGGTCCTGGCCCTCTGGTAAACAAGGTCACGGTTATGGTCCCAGGCGATGATCTTTTTACCGCCCAGCCCCGCACGCTTCATCGTCGGCCCGAGATAGTTTTTTAGAAAGTCTCGCTCCTCCTCCGCCGAGTAAATGCACGACTCCCACGTCTGCGTCGCCATCGGCTCGTTCTGGATCGTGATGCCCCAGACGGGGATGCCTTCGCTCTCGTAGGCTTTGATGAACTTCGTGTAGTAATTGGCCCAGGATTGATAAAACTCTGGCCTCAGTCTCCCGCCGTGGAGCATGTTGTTGTTGTCTTTCATGAAGGCGGGCGGGCTCCAGGGGCTGGCGAAGAGTGTGAGTTTCCCCCCGGCAGCGGCCTGCGCCTGTTTGATGAAGGGAATGCGGTACTGCTTGTCGTGATCGACGCTGAAGGACCGCAGCTCCTTGTCGCCTTCGTCCACGTAGGTGTAGCTGCCGCTTGAGAAATCGCAACTGTGTATGTTGGTTCTCGCGAGCCTGTAGCCGATGCCGTCGGAGGCGTCAAAGTAGGCCCTTAAGATTTCCTGCTGTTTGGCCTTCGGCAGTTTCGCGAACGTCTCGGCCGACGCGTCCGTGAGTGCGCCGCCGATGCCCAGGATAGTCTGAAACGTCCTGGCCGGGTCAACGAAGACGCAGACCTGAGTCTCCAGCGGCTGGCCCATTTGTTTGAAGGTCAGCGTGTCCGTCCTGGAAAGACGGAAATCAGTTTTGTCCGCCGTGGTATAGACCGCCACCTCTTTCCCCTCGACCGGCAGCGGCCCCACGACTTCAGAGGGTTGAACAGCGTGTCGAGTGTCTGCCGCCGCCGAAAGTTGGGTTTTCGCCAACACCAAAGCTGAAGACGCGGCTGCCAGGAAATTACGGCGGTCAATTTTCATAATGGGGGACTTTATCACACATTAGGTCCACTGGGGGGAAGGCCGTTGAATAAAAGAGCCGCGGGTTCCGCGGCCCTGCCTGCCGCATAACGCCGCGGCGAAATCTCATAATGCTGCACCACACCACACACAAAGAGAGACCCGCTGCGCTCTCCCCTTCGCAACGGGTCTCTCTTTGACGGTCGCTCGCTTACGTAGTGACAGGGGCGACCGATTCCGTAAGATTTTTTGTTGGGAGCCTGCCCGCGCTCTCCCCTTCACAGGCAGGCTCCCTCCGCACCGACAACCCGCTTGAGTTGCCGATACCTTCAGAGGCTATCGGACGTTCGTCGCCGGCAGAGACACGCTCTGGTTAAGAAT
This sequence comes from Pyrinomonadaceae bacterium, assembly GCA_036403435.1. Taxonomy (GTDB): domain Bacteria; phylum Acidobacteriota; class Blastocatellia; order Pyrinomonadales; family Pyrinomonadaceae; genus QHXM01. Next base: position 2,183 of record DASWQY010000173.1, on the reverse strand, counting down.
GACGCCGAACTCCGAGCCCGATTTCACCTGGGCTTCCTTTTCCTTCTCGTAAACCCTCGCGCCCGTGCCGAGGCCGCCCCCGAGTATTGCTCCGATGGCTGCGCCCTTGCCGCCCCCGGCAATCGCGCCGATGATCGCGCCGGTCGTCGCGCCGCCGCCGATGAAGATGGCGTCGCGCTTGCGGTTGCCTTTGCCCCTGACGGTGCCCTCGTTGTCTGCGTTCACGTCGTCGGCCTGTAGGCTCGTCAGCGAGCCGTTAATCGAGCGGCTCATGCCGTTTGGCAGTTCCACCTGATAGAAGCTGACGGAGATGTTGCCCGGCGTGCGCCGCCCGGCCTTCCTCACAGAACTCACGCGCCCCCAGACCCTGCTGCCTACGGGGACCACTTCGGTGCCGCCCCCGGCGTAGACGGGCTCGGTCACCGTCGTCGAAAAGCGGTCGCCGACGCGCGCGTTGCCGGAATTGATCTCTTCATTCATGCGAACGCGGATCACCGTGTTGGCCGCGACCGTCAGGTAGGTCGGCTGGGCCTTAACCTGGCGCGTGTACCTGCCGAGTCGAACGTTGCGGCGGGTTCTGCGCCGCTGGGCGGAGGCCGGGATGACGCTGGCGGCCACCAGGGCAATCAAGATTAAAAATCCGAAAGCGCGACGCGCCATGCTGCGATTAACTTGAGCCATGATTTCCATTCCTCCGAGTCTAAGCTCGACCGGCTTCGTCTCCTAGCTCTAACACAGAGCAGCCTAGCGAGCGCGTTGATACCTTGAGCAATGAGCGTGCCACTTCGGCAGCCCGCGAGGGCGAGGGGCCAGAACGAGGGATTTTCTAAAATATGGGCGAAAATCGTGTGAGGAATTTATTCTGAGAGCGCCCCGCTTGTAAACCATGTGCGCGGGCGCGCACACCCTTTGCACGATATGGGGTGAAATGGCGGCAGAGAAAAAGCGAGAGAGAAACACGCGGCCGGTCTCGTCTCTCGCTTCACCTAAAAAAGTATCTTGATGCCGAGGGCGGGACTCGAACCCGCACGCCCTTACGGACAACGGATTTTCTTACCACTACGGCTTTCGCCGCCTGTCAAATCAACAGTTCGTGGTCTGGACGATGCCTTCTCCGTGCATCAGGAATGATGTTTAGGAGGGAGCCGTCTCGTCTCTACACTTTGCCGGCCTACTACTTCTTCCGGCCGGCCTTAGCTCGGCGTTGCCATCAGCGATTTCTCATCCTGTTAAGGTTTCGCCGACTTTGACTCCATTCACGTCAGGGTTTCCCGACTGGCGTGCTCAAAGAATATAAGTCCGTAGCGTCTGCCATTCCGCCACCCCGGCACCGGGGCGCAAAGATAGCACGCCGGGCGGCCTCTTTCCAACTTCTTCACAGTCCGCCCCGCGCGATGTTAGAATGCTCTCGAACCGAAGCCTCGACGGATTTTACTTATCGAGCGGGACTCTATGACTGAAGAGCAAGAAGTTTTTCTCAAGCACATACAGAAGGCGGGCCTGAAGCGCACGGCGCAGCGCGACCTGATTCTGGAAATCTTTCTGCGCACCGAGAAACACTTGTCGAGCGAAGACCTCTACCGTCTCGTGCAGCAGGAAGACGCCAGCATCGGCCAGACCACCGTTTACCGCACGCTCAAGCTCCTGACCGAAGCCGGGCTGGCGCGCGAGGTCCGCTTCGGCGACGGGCGCACGCACTACGAGCACAACTACAAGCACCAGCACCACGACCACATGATCTGCATGGAGTGCGGCGAGATCATAGAGTTCTACTCGGCCGAACTGGAAGCCATCCAGGACGCGATGGCCGCCAAGCACCGCTTCGAGATCAAGCAACACCTGCTGCGCATCCTCGGCGTCTGCGTCAACTGCCGCCGCGAGGGCCGCGACCGTAAAAAGCATGAGACGACCGACCGGCCACAGGCACGCGTCGCGACAGTAGCGGAGTAAATGCAAAATTAAAAATTAAAAATGCAAAAGGAAGGCGGAGACCCGCATTTTATTAAACGTGGCTCTCCGCCTCAATTTTTAACTTTTCATTTTTACAGATCGTTGCATAAGTAACTTAACTTTTAAGAAGCAAACCAGCGCCACCAAAAAAGGATTTAATCAAGTGCGGTTTGCTCCTTAATCTCAGGATCGCCAACTTCAACTCCTGACGAAGATGCTCAAGGCTCTTACAA